>JAGDZO010000005.1:0-632604 GCA_049115815.1 Cyclobacteriaceae bacterium
TATTACTATTATTGAACTTAAAATGATACTAACCCTGTCCTAAACATTGGGGTAACATCAGATTTCAAGAAATAGACCCCATAACTAATGGCAATAAGGAGGTCATTGAATTGAGATATCAGGCTCAATTGTTGATTACGGAACTTTACAATCACGTGGATTTAAACAATGAGTTTTCAGACCTATTTAAGCGAATGCCAAACGGATACTATCACTGGCATCCATCTGCCATTTATACCGCACAAATAAGAAATAACAGGACGGAAAAATGAACGACTCCCGTAATCTGAAGCCACTAGCGTGATTCATCTTCACCTGCCAAACTAAATAGCTTGCTGGTTACCACCATAGAAAAGAAACCTGTGTCTCGTCATTATGCACTCCAAAATAATATTACTTCTCGTTACTTTTTGTTTGGTTATCGGTTGTGAGTCTGATGAACCATTGTCCGCATCTGAACTTGAAAAGAAGATTGAGCAACTCAAATCTGAAATAAACGAACAGATACAAATGTCAACTGGCAATACTTCTGACGATTGTCGCACTACGGTCATCCCCGGAGGAAATGGTTGTGGTCCCATATATGTTTATGGAGTTGTGGGCATAGACACTTTGGCCTTAGAGCAATTATTTGATGAACTCAGCCAGGCACAAACAGAATTATACAACATAGAATTCGGACCAGTTTGTGATCTATATTTTCCTCCAAAGGACTCATTGATCAATGGTACTTGCAAAGCCTGCTATGAGGCAGATGGTAATTGGGATTGTCCTTAGGATTTGACTTGAAGCTTCTAGGATTCTTTTAGATACTACCCTTGCTTGGTTAGCTTCGAAATCAATGTTTTTTAACCAACTTAAAAGTTTTCAGAGATAACATTTCCTCTTCCGAAGCATCAGCAAAAACTTCCTCTATGGCAATAAACCTCCCATGGCCTTGTTCATTTTCATAACCTAAGAGAATGTAATCCTCCTCTATTCCGTCCAGTTCTATTTTAAATTCATAGACAGTCTGAATTTCCTCATCTCCTCCAAATTTCTCTATAAAAAAATCGGCTTTTTCACCAGTGATCATATTGGCTTTGATCTCCCAAAGTTCGGAATACTCACTATATCCTTTCACAGATAGATCACCTTCGTACTTGTGATGAGGTGAGTGATGGTGATGGATTTTCAAATGATCAAATTCATCAAGTGAAGGTTCGCTGTGATATTTACCAGAAAAGAACTGGGCAGATGATGAAATGGCTCCCAAAAGAAGCAAAGCAACTAAGATCTCTTTAAGCATGCGGTGCGCAATTGATTGCTGCAAAGATAGCAACCTTGAGAAAAACTCAATTCAGAACCAAGGCCACTTGTCCTTGGCTCTGAATTCTGAAAATTACGACTTAACCAAGTTGCCCAAAATCAGGGATAACAATAAGGTAATAGCATAGCAGATAAGACCGTAGATGGTAGTGATAGAAGACACCTTCAGTCCTCCAGCTAAAATAGCAGGTGACACTCCACCTTGCATTTGCTCCAATGCTTGGAAAGCACCGAACAAGCCAATGAACTGACCTAAAACTCCAAACACCAAGGCTAACAGACCGATGGATCTGACCAGCGTCAATTGACCAGAAATTTTCGCTGGATCACCATTGCCAAAAATGCCGAGTATTGCTCGGACAGCCACGATCAGAGCGGCTACAAAAACGATAGAAATAATACCCATGAAGAGCGGGCCACCCATGACAAATAATTCGAACATGATTTACAATTTAGATGAAACAAATACTTAGGCCAAAGCTAAATGTGAGTAGTAGCCTGCGGCAAGGTAGAATCCATAGAGAAACAGGTAATTCATCGACAAATGCTTACATATTGCCTAAAAAGTACGAATTTCGATTCAAATCATATCCATGAGTAAGTCATATCAATTTGTGTTTTGGGCGCTGGTCTCTTTCGTTCTGATTGTACTTTTCGGTCAGGTAGAAGGTCATTACATTGAAGCCTTTTATTTTGTCAGCTTCTTGATGCCCGTGGCAATCGGTACTTCGGTTTATTTCAACCATATACTCGTTCCAAAATACCTACTCAAAAGGCGTTATCTCAAGTTTGGACTCTACCTCTCCTATGCTGTGATTTTCTCCCTTTACTTAGAAATGGTGGTACTCACACTTGCGCTCATAGTTTTGGCCAATTACAATTATGAGGAGCTCAATCCGTATACGACCAACCTTACTTTACTGACAGCTACCATTTACCTCATCGTGTTCATTGATGCTTTCATACTGTTGGTCAGAAAATTCCGAAAAAGCGAACAGCAGATCAATGACTTGGAAGACGAAAAAAACAGGAATGAGCAGACGCACATTATAGTGAAATCTGAGAGAAAGCAAGTCCCCATCCGACTAGCAGATATTCTTTATATCGAAAGTCTCGCAGACTATATTAAGATCATTACCTCATCAGATCAGATCATTACCAAAGAAAAAATTAGTGAAATATCCGAACGTCTACCCTCATCATTTATCAGGACGCATCGGTCATTTATCATCAATCGACATTTTGTCAAGCGCTTCAATAGGGAGGAAGTAGTCCTTGATCACGTGGACATACCGATCAGTAGAACTTATAAATCTAACGTGCTCAAAGTATTGGGTGAGTGAATTTACTTATGCGATCCGTTCCTTTGGCAAGCAGAGCCTAAATGAACTTCCTTGGCCATATTCGCTCCTCACTGTTAGTTTCGCGTTGTGCAATGTGGCTATTTCTTTGCTAAGCGCAAGTCCTACTCCTGAGCCCCGTCGCACTTCCTGATCATCCTCTTTTGAGATGTAGAAGCGATCAAATATTCTTGGAAGCTCTGCTTCTTTAATACCTGGGCCATTGTCAATCACATAGATACATATCCGGTCATTAAGCTCTACAAGCACCTCAATTTTTCCTCCTCTTTCGGTAAACTTGAAAGCATTATCGAGAAGGTTATCCATAACCTTGCGCAGCTTACTTCTGTCGCCCCTGATAAGTGTTTCACTAGCAGCTCTGAAAGACAGCTCTATATTATTTTCCTCCGCTCTCTTTTCAAAAGCTGCCACAGCATCCTTTGCCAAGAAATTGAAATCAAAAACCTCTTCATTGAGCACTACTTCACCACTTTCCATTCTTGATAGTTCCAGAATCTCGTTGACCAGATTATTGAGCTTAGTAGCGCTTTTATCAACCAATCGAAGATCTGTCTCCACCTCTTCATCCAGCTGAAACTCTGACAACACCCTGCTCAAAGGTGTTTTAATAAGGCTTATTGGTGAGCGTAAATCATGTGCTACATTCACAAACCACCGACTCTTAGTTTTATTCAGATGCTCTATTTCTTCATTCTTAGCCTTGAGCAGGTCGTTTGCACGCTTTCTGAGCAAATAACCACCATAGACCAACATAGCTATGAGAGAAAGCAACACCAAACCAATCAAAAGGGCGAATTGCTGATTGGTTTTATTTTCTAGCGCATAATCTGCTTCTCTCAGCTTCAGCTTAGTCTCCGCCAGTTCTCGTTCTTGCTTCTCCACTCTGTATTTGTTTTGAATGGATTGTATTAGTTCGGAGTTCTCAAGATTCCAAAGGGAATCATCCTCCGCTGCTATGGTTTTTAAGTTTCTATAGGCCTCTTCAAACCTTCCTGTTTTGGCATAGATTTCATCAAGTACCTCCCTAGCATTAATTTGCAACTGACTGTTAGAAATCTTCTGACCTATTTCCAAAGTCTTATTCATATAATCTTCAGCCAAGTCGTACCTTCCTTGGTCATTATATAGAAACCCAAAACCTTGATATGCAAACCCAGTAGATCTTAAATCGTCCATTTCTGTTGACATTTTCAGAGAAGTATTCAGGGCATTTTCAGCCTCAGCGAAGAGCTCAAGTTTTCTATAGGCGATAGAAGAATTGTGGTACAATTTGGCGCTGAGAATCTTATCACCTATTCGATTAGAAATCTCCAGACCTCTTTTGTAATACTCTATGCCTTCCTTTCGCTTCCCATCATCAGTCAAAATACCTGCAATATTGTTGTAGCAATTTGCCAGTACATCTTCTCGCTCCAATTCGTTAGCCATCTCCACGCATTCTTCATAAAATGACATGGCCGTATCGTGATCCCCAAAGTAGTCATAGCAATTCCCTATCCTTCGTAGCGTAAATAAGTAACTAACCGAATCTTGCTCCTCCCGATATATATCCAATGCGACTGTCAGCAACTCAATAGCCTCCACAATCTCGTCTTCCTCCATCGCCATCTCTGATAATGAAATATGCAAGTTTGCTACAAGTTCTGAGTCGCTATCGTCAGATAGCAATCCAAAAGCCTTTTGGATGATCTGACGTGTGAGTACAAAATCATGCAGGCCCATGGTCTCTTTTGCTACATTCCAGTAAAAGCTAGCTGCACTGTCCTTTGTGATGTTGTTTTGATTGATTTGGGCCTGGAGATGTGCTTCAAGTTCGGACAATGCTGAAGAATCTCTCACCAACTCATAAGCCAAACCCGGTACGTCATCGTACTGCGATTGGGCAAACAAGGTACTTATTGAAAAAAAGAAGATAATCGAAGCGACAATCTTCAAGGGCAAGAAGTTCATATAGCTAGATTGGTGACCTTAATTTAGGTAAGGCCGACCATAAATTAAAGAACTACCCTATATGATATAGCAAATTACCCGAAATAGGGGATCAATCTATCACCCTTTTAATAGCTCTTCCTTGCTCCAAAAAGGTGTTGATGCCTTCATAATTTTCCGATTGTAATAGTTCTCTGAACTGAGATGCTTTATCCATAAATCCATCTAATGCCTCCAATACCATATCCTTATTTTCTAAGAAAATAGGTGTCCACATATCAGGCGAGCTTTTGGCAAGCCTAACAGTTGACTCAAACCCAGATCCGGCTAATTCCAATATCACATCTCCGTCCTTTTCCTTGGCCAATACCGCATTGCTCAGGGCGTAGGAAGTAATATGACTCAAGTGTGAGATATAAGCCAAGTGTCTGTCGTGTGCTGCAGCTGCCATGGTTTCCACCTTCATTTGCAAGCCTGCGCATACTTCCTTAAAAGCCTTCAAAGCATCATCATCTGTCCGATTGGGTTCGCATATGATCATTAGCTTGTCCACGAACAATGAATCAAAAGCGGCATCCGGCCCGCTATATTCTGTCCCTGCTATGGGGTGCGCAGCGATAAAACGCTTACGCTTCGGATGCTCTGCTACACCCTCGCAAATTTTTCCTTTGGTGGAACCAAAATCAATAATGAGTTGATTTTCATCAATCTGATCTAGCAAAGATGGCAGCATACTATTGATCACATCCACAGGAATCGATAGTATAATCCAATCTGCCCATGCTACGCCCTCTTCCAAGGTGTTGAATTTTTGATCAATGATTCCTAGTTCGATGGAGCGGTTAAGGTTATCAGGGTTTCGGCTATAGCCCCCAGCTAACTCCAGAAAGCCATGCTTGCGCATAGCCAATGAAAACGAACCTCCTATTAACCCTGTTCCTACAAATAATACTTTCATGAGATTCTTTGATATGCTTTCTCTAACAACTCTTTGCTTGCGCACAAAGACAACCTGACATACGGCTTACCTGAATCTCCAAAAATCATCCCTGGGGCCAGGAATACGTCATGAGATTCAAGCAATCTTTCTACCATTTCTTCACCATTTCCATCAGAAGTTCTAGCCCACAAAAACATCCCAGATTGATCAGGAAGCAAGCTACATCCTATGCTTTTCAATAGTTCTTTCCCTAATGCCTGTCTACTTTGGTAAACTTCGTTCATTTGGGCAAACCATTCTTTACCCAGCTGCAGCGCCTCTATTGCCGCCATCTGTACTGGCTTAAACATTCCTGAATCAATGTTGCTTTTAACAGTAAGCACTGGAGCTATCAATTCTTTGCTACCTAATACCCAACCTACTCTCCATCCGGCCATATTAAATGTTTTGGACAAAGAGCTAAGTTCTAAACAAGTCTCCTGCGCCCCATGCACATCAAAAACACTAATCGGTTGATCGTTGAGTACAAAGCTGTAAGGATTGTCATGGCAGAGCAATATATTTCGCGCTTTGGCGAATGCCACAAATTTTTCAAGAATTCGTTTCGATCCTCGACTACCTGTAGGCATATGCGGATAGTTGATCCACATCAGCTTCACTCGGCTACAATCCAAACCTTCCAAATAATCCCAATCTGGCTCCCACTGATTTGCCTCATCCAAAGGAAAATAGACTGACTTGGCTCCCATCATATTGGTCACGGAAGTATAAGTCGGATATGCTAATGCCGGGATCAATACCTCATCACCAGGATTAAGGTATGCCATGGATATGTGTGTGATTCCTTCCTTGGAACCCAATAACGGCAACACTTCTAAGTTGGCCGGAAGCTTCTCAAAATGTTGATTATGAAACCGAACAATGGCCTCTTGAAGGGCAGGTAAACCCTGATAAGGTTGGTAGCCGTGACTATCGGATTGATTGACAGAATTCACCAACTGATCCAACACCTTGCTATCTGGTGCCAAGTCTGGACTGCCGATTCCAAGATTGATTATATCCCTCCCTTGCTCTCGATACTTAGCAATTGTCTTGAGCTTTTTCGAAAAATAATATTCAGAAAGTTGGCCTAGTCTATCTGCCGGTCGGATACTCATTGTTCTTAATCTTTGCGCTAAGAGAATTAATCAAAGGGTTTTTTCCCAAACCTTCAGAAGATATTGTTTACAAATTAACGAATCAGCGACCCTCCACTAAATAATTCTTCCATCTATAAGAACTTACTAGCCTTGCGGTTGGTTTGATTGGAGAATATTCATCTCGCAAATTATGAAGACCGAATGACGATTATTAAGTCATCGAATATTCTAACTTTGAATCCATAAGAATACCCGAAAATATGAACAACGACAATATGAACTTTGGCACTAAAGCTATCCACGCTGGTCAATCTCCCGATCCGACAACTGGTGCGGTCATTACACCCATCTACCAAACCTCTACCTATGCTCAGACCTCTCCTGGTGAGCACAAAGGATACGAATATGCACGAACACAAAACCCAACACGTAGTGCACTGGAGGCTAATCTGGCTGCACTTGAAAATGCGAAATACGGCAGATGTTTTAGCTCAGGTATGGGCGCCACGGATGCTATACTAAAGACACTGAATCCTGGTGATGAAGTAGTAAGCACCAACGACTTGTACGGTGGGACTTATAGAATCTTCACCAAAATTTACGCTAAGTATGGTCTCAAATTCAAATTTGTGGACATGCAAAATCCTAGCGCTGTAGAAGAAGCTATGACGGCCAACACCAAGCTGGTCTGGGTAGAGACCCCAACCAATCCCATGATGAGCATTGTGGATATAGCTGCTATAACCTCGATTGCGAGTAAGGCTGGAGCCAAAACGGTGGTGGACAATACCTTCGCCAGCCCGTACCTCCAAAATCCGATGGATCTTGGAGCTGATATTGTCATGCATTCGGTTACCAAATACATAGCCGGACATTCGGATGTGGTCATGGGATTTGTGGGTACGAATAGTACTGAGATTGATGAAGCTATCGCTTTTGTGCAAAATTCAGCCGGAGCAGTACCAGGACCTCAAGATTGTTTTTTGGTACTCAGAGGAGTCAAGACACTTCATGTAAGAATGGACCGACATTGTGAAAATGGTGAGAAAATTGCTCGTTTTCTGAAAGATCATCCGAAGGTTAGTAAGGTATTCTGGCCAGGTTTTACAGACCATCCTAATCATGAAATTGCTAAGAAGCAAATGAAGAAATTTGGAGGAATGATTTCATTTGTACTCAAAGATGATAGTCAGGAAGCAGCGTTCAAGTTGATGGAAAATCTAAAGGTATTTACCCTAGCGGAATCTCTTGGAGGCGTGGAGTCATTGGCAGGGCATCCAGCTAGCATGACTCATGCAAGTATCCCTCGCGAGCAACGTCTTGAAGCAGGTTTGACTGATTCTTTGATCAGACTTTCTGTTGGGATAGAAGACATCAATGACCTAATCGAGGATTTGAGCCAATCTATTGACGCATGATCCTAGCAGAACTTAGCCAGCTCTTTGAGAGGGACTTAAAAAAACTCTCCAATCAAATAGCGATGTATAAGGACGAAGATTTGCTTTGGACCAAGGCATCCGGCATTAGCAATAGTGCCGGTAATTTGGCGCTCCACATCAATGGAAATCTCCAGCATTTTGTGGGAGCCGTCCTAGGCGAAACAGGTTATATCCGAGATCGAGAATTCGAATTTGGAGATCAAAAAGTACCCAAACAACAAATCATTGATGAAGTGGAACTAACCATTGCCGTGGTGCAGAAAACGCTAAGCAACATGGTTGACAACCAGCTCGGCGTACTTTATCCTATAGAAGTATTTGGTCAACCGATGAGCACATCGTTTTTTCTTATGCATCTTCATTCTCATCTCAATTACCACTTAGGTCAAATCAATTATCACCGACGAATATTGAGCAAAAACGCTGGTTAGCCATCGTATTTATTTTCTGATATATGTCAGTTTTTGATTAAAAATCAACGATTTCGGTCTCGCTGTAAGACTTTGTGCGTTATCTTGGGGTAAATTTATTATTACATGATTCAGCAGCCGGTACAGTTTAACGTGGACGATCGTCCAGAATTTTTCAAGGAATTAAGAAAAAGGGTTAATCACCATTTTAAAGAAAATAACAAATCCAGAAACGCCAATGCAAGTATGGTTATCAAAACCATCTTCATGATCACGCTTTACTTCACCCCATGGATTCTCATGTTGACCGAAGTAGTGACTGGTGTTTGGCCCACAATTGGTATGTGGACATTGATGGGTTTTGGTATGGCAGGCATAGGTTTATCCATAATGCATGATGCCAACCACGGCTCTTATTCTAAAAACAAAACAGTCAATTGGGCTTTGGGATATTTGGTCAACTTTTTAGGGGCCTATCACTCCAATTGGAAAATCCAACACAATGTGCTTCATCATTCATTTACTAATGTAGATGGACATGACGAAGATATTGCCAAAGATGGTGTAATGCGTTTTTCCCCTACTCAGGAGAGAAAGCCTTTCTTTAAGTATCAGATCTTCTATGCTCCGTTTTTGTACGGAATAATGACGATCTATTGGTTTATGGCTAAGGACTTTCAGCAAGCCATACGCTATCACAAAAAAGACTTGCTCAAGACTCAAGGACTTACCAAGACCACAGCGATACTAGAATTGATCTTTAACAAGGCTTGGTACCTAGGTGGATTTTTGGCTCTGCCGATCATCATGATTTCAACAGTGGCTTGGTGGCAAACAGTACTTGGATTTTTGTTGATGCATTTCATCTGCGGGTTGATCCTTGCCTTTATCTTCCAACCTGCTCACGTAATCAACGAAACTTCGTTTTACGTGCCTGATGAAAACAATAGCGTAGAAAACAATTGGGCTATACATCAACTACATACCACAGCCAACTTTGCTAATGGCAGCAGATGGTTCTCATGGTTGATCGGAGGATTGAATTTCCAAATAGAGCATCACTTATTTCCCAACATCTGCCATGTACACTATAGAGACATTTCGAAGATAGTGAAGGCTACCGCCGAGGAATTTGACGTGCCATACTACAGACATGGTTCATTTTTCGATGCACTAAGAAGTCACTTTTCATTGCTACATTCTTTAGGAACTGGGGCATATGACAAGAAAGAGAAAACAGAAAATAAGCAGCAACTAGTAGCTGCCTAATATCTGGCAAACAAAAATTTATCAAAACCTGAGTTGTTCCAACTCAGGTTTTTTTGTGCCCCGTTGAAAGAGGGACTCGATCTGAAGCAATCAGTAAATGCTGTATTAAGTAGCAATAATTCAGGTATGGCTCCCGAACTGTCGTTTGGCTGGAGGTTCTAATTCCAATCCGGTTAGAAAATTGGTAGATTTATTGTGGATGAAAGGAGGTAATCCATAAGCGTAAAAGACAATAACCATGAATCCACTTCTCAAGAAACTGAACTACAAGACACAAGCTCAAGTACTGATACCCAATGCTCCTGATAGTTTTCAGAAGCAAAAGCAGGAAGTAGCTCAGGTGTGTAAAGTTGTGGAGCGATACGATGCTATTGAAGAGATACAATTTGCGCTCATCTTTGTAACCTCTAAAGAAGAAATCAACCAATCTATCAAGACTATAGTATCACAACTAGCAGATGATCCTGTGCTGTGGTACAGTTACCCAAAGTCTTCCTCCAAAAAATACACTTGTGACTTTAATCGTGACAATGGATGGGAGGCTTTGGGTGAATATGGATTTGAGGGTGTTCGCCAAGTGTCTATTGACGAAGATTGGAGCGCTATCAGGTTTAGAAAAGCCGCCAACATCAAAACCATGACACGAACCAAAGACTTTGCGATCTCCAAAGAAGCCAAAGCAAAGACTTCAGGAAAATAGCGTTAGACAGGTTAATCCCTATCCTGCAGATGTTCCACGGAGACTTCCTGCTTATGCGCAAATACTGGTGGGCCGAATTGATTATAAATAGCCACATCGGTAGCGTCTCTGCCAAAACCTACAGCCACGTACCCTCCTTTTCTACCAGCTGGCTGAGTAGCATCAAAAGTAAACCATCTACCTCCTACATACGCCTCAAACCATGCGTGCATATCCATCGGTGTTAGCTCGTGTAGATACCCTACTACCATTCTGGCCGGGATGCTAAGACTTCTGCACAGCGCTATTCCCAGGTGAGCCAAATCCCTACAAACACCGTGTTGTTGATCTAGTATTTCCATAGCCGACAATGCACACTCACTGCTGCCTGGCACATAAGCTATGTTTTCACGCAAGTAAGATTCAATTTTCTCTACCTGATCATATCCTGGTATGGATTCTCCTACAATATCCAACGCCAACGATCCAAACTTATCAGACTCTACATACCTACTAGGCGTGAGATAATGCAGCACTGCATCAGGAAGGTTCTGAACTTCTATAAATGGCGCTCCGGGCTCTTGATCAAGAAAACCTTTAGTATTGATAATAGAAGACGTGGATATATTAAAAAGCCCCGGAGGAGCAATTAGTCGTTGGCAAAGATTACCGTATGAATCGGCATATTCAAAGACTGGGATTGTAGGTGAAATCTCATATGACTCGCTGGCTACCCATTGATGCTTACCACTTCTAGGCCTTAGCATCAAAATGAAAGGCGTAGGTATCTCAATATTAAATTCAAGTTCACAACTAGTCTTTAGCCACATAATCTTTCACCAGGTAATTAAAAAAACAAAGTTAGGCTCACGAAGCTCCAAAAGAGCACCCAATTGAAGTAATCATCAGAATAATCGACACAAAAAAAACTCCTCACATTGCTATGAGGAGTTTCTTAATGTTTTCAAAATGGCTTACTCTCTAAGCACTTTGTACATTCATGCCTTTTACCAAATCCACCGGTCCGTAATTCTTGGTTTGCATCACGGTGTTTTTGCCCTTGATTAACTGTACCTCTGTGTTTGGGAACCCCAACGTTGAGTGCTTCTTAACTACTTTCTGGAAAAATATAGAAGCTTGATCTACTTCACCTCTATCAAATTCTTGTCGATGTGCATGCTTCTGCACAGGGATACCCGGCACCACGTGATACATATTCACTACTACAGCATAGCGCGGTTGAAACATCTTGATAATACCGGCAAATGGATTTTTCATAGTCTATAGATTGAATGTTCTCCCAAGTTTAATAAAACGAAGGCTCAATTGAAATATTTTCAGTACCAAAGGTACAAAGAAAGGAAAATAAGGCCGCCTGAAAACTCAGGCGACCTCCGTCATGTGCAGAAAACTGCCTAATCTTCCTCTTCAGAGAAATCAATCGATCCAAGATGGATCAATCGACATTATCGTGCAAAAATTTATTGTTACCCAAAATCTGATTATCCTCAGTCAAGTTGAAACGTGAAACGTTGTGCTCAGAGCTATGAGGAACGTCACTCAAAGTGACCTTCTTGCGCTCGTAGGCAGGCACATCAAACTTGTCCTTGAAATTTTGATTGGCCAGATCCTCTTTCTTGGTTCCCTCTAGCATTTCCTCCCTTTTTCTTCTCTGCTCCATCAGCTCTATCTTCTTCGAAGTAGGATGACCAGCAGTCAATCCTTGATAAGAGAACAAGTCTTGATTCTCCTTAGCCTCAGCAGGCTCTTCTTTCTCTAAGTATTCTTCCTCCTCTTCATCATCTACTATTTCATAATTTCCACCTAGATCAAACTCGAAATCATCTTCCAATTCATCTTCCTCCTCTACGGCTCTTTTGATCTCGTCTTTTAAGAAATTAAATTGAAAAGAAGGCTCTTCTTCAACTTCCTCCTCTTCCTCAAATTTGGAAGCTTCTTCCTCCTGAGATTTAAATAATTTGATTTGCTGAGATGACTCTAGGTCAATTACCCTTCTAGATGTCTCTACTGGCTCTGGAGCTTCACGCTTTCGCTCAATTGGCTTAATCTCCTGCACACCACCGAATCCAGTTGCAATGACCGTGACTCGGATGTTTTCGCCAAGCTCTTCGTCTATACCGTGACCAAAAATCACGTCTACATCATCACCTGCAAACTCTTGCATGTAGTCAGTAATATCTGCCAACTCATCCATTTGCAATTCAGCATCTTCACCGGACATAATAGATAGCAAGACTTTGTCTGCACCTTCTACATTTTGATTGTTGAGCAATGGAGAATTCAATGCTTCTTCGGCCGCTCTTCTCGCTCTGTTCTCGCCGTGAGTGACCGCTGATCCCATTACTGCAGCTCCAGCATTTTTCATTACTGTCTTAACATCTTCAAAATCGACATTGACATAACCTGGAACGGTAATGATCTCGGCAATTCCTTTAGCTGCAGTAGTCAATACATTATCTGCCTGACCGAAAGCCTCGCGAATTGGTAGGTTGCCAAATATCTCTCTCAACTTATCATTTAGGATTACCAATACGGTATCACAATTAGCCTTTAGCTCAGAGATACCTTCATTGGCAGCCTTGATTTTCTTTCTGCCTTCAAACATGAATGGAGCTGTGACGATACCTACAGTCAGTATATCCATTTCCTTAGCTATCTGAGCAATCACAGGGGCGGCTCCAGTACCGGTACCACCACCCATTCCGGCGGTGATAAATACCATTTTGGTATCCTGAGAAAGCATCTCTCTGATGTCATCTTTAGACTCAAGCGCTGCATTCTTTCCTTTTTCAGGATTGGCTCCAGCCCCCAGACCTTCCGTGAGTGACACTCCTAGTTGAAGCTTGTTTGGCACTGGACTGCTTTCCAATGCTTGAATATCAGTGTTGCATACCACAAATTCTACATCCTTGATCCCAAGGTTATACATATGGTTCACTGCGTTGCTACCGCCACCGCCTACTCCTATCACCTTGATGATAGATTTGTGATGCGATGGTAAATCAAATTGATACATATTATCTGCCATGACGTTTGGTTTTTTATGTGTCTATATTTTATTTAAAATCTTAATTAATAGTCTTTTTGATCGTCTATATCGTCGATCAGGAGTCCTTTGGTTTTCTCCAAAATGTTTTGGAAAAACTTAGCCCCTTGCTTTGAGCGCGACTTTTCAGGTCCTCTGACACTTGCGCGTTGGTTGTACTGATCTTCACGGATATCAAGTGCTCTGAATCCCGTCAATACCAAACCTACCGAAGTAGCGTACATTGGGCTCTTCATAGTCTCTAGCTTGCTTTTGCCTAGATGCTCATTAGGATAACCGATTCTCGCATCGAGACCAGTCATGTATTCGAAAAGCTGTTGCAAATTGGTAAGCTGCGATCCTCCTCCTGTCACCACTATCCCGGCTGCCAGTTTCTTATGATATCCAGACGTAATTATCTCAGTATGCACCATCTCAATGATCTCTTGCATACGTGCTTCTATCACACAAGCAAGATTCTTCAATGAAATCTCTTTTGGTTGTCTATTTCTCAAACCTGGTATAGATACAATCTCGTTCGGGTTGGCTTCCTCAGAAATTGCTCTACCGAATTTCGTTTTCAATAATTCCGCCTGATGATCCATCACCATACATCCCTGCTTAATGTCAGATGTAATGATGTTGCCACCGAATGGAATGACCGCCGTGTGACGAATGATATTGTCATAGAAAACAGCGATATCCGTAGTACCACCACCTATGTCTACTAAGCAAACACCAGCTTCTTTTTCTTCGTCGCTCAGTACGGCAAGGCTTGATGCTAGTGGTTCTAAGATTAGATTTTCTATATCCAATCCAGCTCGCTTCACACATTTGTTGATATTGCTAATAGCATTAGTCTGAGCAGTGATGATATGGAAGTCCGCTTCCATCTTCACCCCTGACATTCCAACAGGATCTTTGATACCATCTTCATAGTCTATGATGTAATCTTGAGGCATCACGTGTATGATCTCACTCCCTGGAGGAATGACGATGCGATACATGTCATTGTTTAGTCTATTGACATCTTCTACTGTGATCTCATCATTGTTATCACGTGTGATAGAACCATGATGGATGGCACTTTTGATATGCTGTCCTGCTATACCCACATTGACCACTCGGATATCAATACCCGACTGCTCGCTAGCTTCAGCGACAGCTTTTTCAATAGCATTGACAGTTTTGTCAATATTGGTCACTATTCCTCGGATCACTCCGTCAGATACAGCTTTTCCCATTCCGAGTACTTCCAGTTTCCCGTACTCATTTTTGCGTCCGACAATCACACAAATCTTTGTGGTTCCTATGTCGAGTCCTACGATAATTTTGTCTTCCATTTTATTAAGCAGTTAAATTGTTGATTCTGATTGCTACAGCATTGGCCATTACTCCTCCTGCACATGACTGAAGGTTTGGAGCAAAAGTTGATTCGCTATAGTTCTCAGGTATTTTCATTCACAGACGATCTGATCTTTAAATTTTAGGTTTACCGAAGTGTAGGTGTTCCACCCTTTGTTCGGTAGTATTTCTTTGTAAAACACTTTCAATTTTTTGAATTTGGTATCCAGATCGGAAGGCATTCCGAACTTCACAAATTGCTTGGACACTTGTGGCATTAGGGTCAGTTCGCCATTTTTCTCAATGACGAACCCAGCGATCTGAGCATTCCAAAACTTATCTTCTCTAATAAATGTGAGCATCTCCAAGATGTCAGTCCCATACTCTGTTTCGGTGATGTTCTTCTCCCAACTAAACGAGCGCTCTAGCTCTATCAATGGCACTCGAGCCGTATGTCTTTGTGATACCGGTAATATGAATCCTTCCTCATCTATGTACTGATCCGGTCCGTGAGGGTTGAAGATCCTGGCCACAGGTTGAGCCTGTTTCACATTCACGATCAGGTTTCCCTTCACGTCTCTAAACACCTGAGCGTCCTTCACAAAAGGATTCACTTCTATGCGCTCTTCTAAGGTCTTCAGGTCAAGATCCTTAACCGCCAATCCCAAAACATAATCAGTGTTTTCCGCATTGAGGAGATTCAGAATCTCTATGTGGTCTGTGAAAAAGTTTCCATTCTGATCCAGAATATGGACTTTGACGTCATTGACAGGCTTGGCTGTGTTCTTGACGCTCGTAAATCCAATTGTCACGGCAAGTGTTAGCAACACAATGGAAAAGAACAATATGTTTTTTATCTCACGCTTCAATTTCGAACTTGTTTAAATAGTAAGACTTGAGTTTCGGCACCTGAGTGTCTATGCTCCCCGCACCTATAGTGCATAGCAATTCCACACTCTTGCTAGACAATACCCCTTCGAGCTCATCCATTGTGGTGAGTGCCTTGTTTTCTTTATAGATCTTTTCAAAAATGATATCAGAAGTCACACCTTTGATCGGCTCTTCTCGGGCAGGATAGATATCCAGCAAAATGATCTCATCTGCTAGCATCAAACTCTCTGCAAATCCTTTCTGAAAATCTCTGGTGCGAGAATACAGATGTGGTTGAAAGACAACTGTTAATTTTTTCCTTGGGAACAATGCTTTGACAGATTTCAGGAATGCACTGATCTCTGTAGGATGATGGGCATAATCGTCGATATAAGTGAACTTATCATTCTTGATCACAAACTCAAATCTTCGCTTTACCCCTCGATAGCTTTCTATTCCAGCTTTGATGGTCTCAGCGTCCATACCCATATCTAATGCAAGCGTAACAGCCGCTACGCAGTTTTCCACATTGTGAAATCCTGGCACGGACAACTTCAGATCTTTGATAACCTGATTGCCATGATAATTGAATATGAAAGTACCATTAACGGCGCGTAATGCTTTAGCCTGAATATCCCCTTTGTCTATGCCGTAGGTATAGTACAGATTCTCAAGATGCATGTTGATCTTTTCGCCAGCGGCATAATGGACCAAGGTCTTGCCTTCTTCTCCACCTAGCTGTACGAATTGGCCGAAAGCCTCTTTCATCTGATCCTCGTCACCGTAAATATCCAAGTGATCAGGATCTACAGAAGTTACTATGGTATAATTGGGAGAGAGGTGCAAAAATGAACGGTCGAATTCATCCGCCTCTACCACCACAGGAGCTTCTTCTTTTCCCACGATTAGGTTGGACTCATAGTTGGTCATAATGCCACCTATAAATGCGGAACAACCAGCCTCAGACTGATTTAGCAAATGCGCAATCATCGAAGATGTGGTCGTCTTGCCATGAGTACCGGCTACAGCTACGGTGTAATGGTCTCTCGAAATCAATCCAAGGACTTCAGATCGCTTCTTGACATGATATCCTTTCTTATTGAAAAATCTTAATTCCTCGTGCTTCGCCGGAATGGCCGGTGTATAGACGATGAGCGTATTTACTTTATCTAGAAATTCCGAAGGAATTTCTTTTCTGTTGTCTACATAATGAATCCACATGCCCTCTTCTTCTAGCTTGGAAGAAAGAGTGGTTTGAATACGATCATATCCTCCAACTTTAACGCCACGCTGATTGAACCAACGCGCAATAGCGCTCATGCCGATCCCGCCAATTCCTATTAAATAAACGCTATGTACATCTGTCAGTCTCATGCGATTAGTTTTATGATTTCATTGGCAATGATCTTTGGTGCATCAGGATGCGACATAGCAAGTATGTTTTGACTCAAAGATTTTTTTTCTTCCTCATTCTCTATCAATGAAAATGTGGCATCTATAAGCTGCTCAGCACCATCGACATCTTTGACTAGGATGGCTGCACTCCTTTCTACCAATGCCATGGCATTAATAGTTTGGTGATCTTCAGCCACATTGGGACTTGGCACAAGTATGCTTGGCTTACCTGTGAGCATCAATTCGGCAATAGAAAGCGCTCCGGCTCTAGAAATAACCACATCAGCTACAGCATAAGCATAGTGCATCTCACGTACAAAATCTCTAATGACGATATTCGGCGAATGTTTAGTTATTCTATTTTTCATTTCTTCAAAATAGAATCCACCTGTTTGCCAAATCACTTGATACTCCGAAGAAGCCAAACGATCATAGCCAGCAAGTATAAATTCGTTGATGGAGCGAGCTCCAAGACTTCCGCCTACTATGAGGATTGTCTTCTTATCCTTATCCAGATTGAAGAAATTATATGCCTCTTCCTTTCTAAGTTCTGGCAATACGATCGTCTTACGAACGGGATTACCTGTTACTACCAGCTTCTCTTTTGGGAAGTATTTTTCCATGCCATCATGAGCCACACAGATCTTATTGACTCGCTTTGCCAACAGCTTATTAGTCAACCCTGCATATGAATTTTGTTCTTGGATCAAGCATGGTATTTTTTTGAAAGAAGCCGCATATAATAACGGGCCACTCGCATAGCCACCTACACCCACTACAGCATCCGGCTTAAAGCTGCGCACCAAACTAAATGCTTTGAATAGGCTAGCTATCAATTTGAAAGGGAACAGCAAATTCTGCAAAGACAAACTTCTTTGTAATCCGCTGATCCAAAGTCCAACGATCGGATATCCAGCTTCTGGCACTTTCTTCATTTCCATACGGCCTTGAGCTCCCACAAACATGATCTCTACTTCTTGCAACATCTCTTCGAGAGATTGAGCAATAGAGATAGCAGGATAGATGTGCCCTCCGGTCCCTCCTCCGCTGATCATGATTCGCAATGGCGATTGGCGATATGTTTGATTTGCTTCGATTACGCTGCTACTTTAATTCTTTCCTTATTTCTATAGTTGTTGGCTAATGGAGATCCTATATCATCTATTTCTCCACGACTTACGCTTAGGATGATTCCTAAAGCCAATCCAGTGAATAACTGAGATGTACCTCCCATACTTATGAGAGGAAGTGGTAGTCCTGTGATTGGCCCTAAGCCAACTGCTACTCCCATATTCACCAGTGCCTGCATGACCAAGGCGAAGGACAATCCTGCCGAAAGCAGTCCTCCGTAAGCTCGATCGCTTTCCGCGGCAGCCTTCATGCCTCGATAGAGCAATCCTAGGTATAAGAACAACACCACGCCTCCACCTATCAAACCGTATTCTTCCAATACAATAGCAAATACAAAATCCGAATATGGATGAGGTAAGTAATTTCTTTGATCGCTTTGGCCCGGGCCCTTGCCTGTAAGTCCACCTGTAGCTATGGCGATGTAAGCCTGCTTCGCTTGGAAAGGTGTTTCTTCTTCATTGAAAAAGCTCTCAACCCTGCTAATAGCCGTACCAGATCGTTGACCAAAAGTCAATGCAACTCCTCCGGCGATGACTCCAATGATCATAAGCATAGCGAGATATCTAACCGGCACCCTTCCGATGAAGAGCATCAACATGCAAGTACCAAATAATAGTACCGCTGTAGACACGTTGGTCATGGCTATCAAAGCACATATCAACCCAATCCACATAAGCATGGGAATGATCGCCTTCTGAAAGTCTTCTATATCATTTTGTCTTTTCGACAACATGCTGGCCAGCGTGATAACCAAAGCGAGTTTAGCTAAATCCGATGGCTGGAACGCTTGATTGATAAATGGGATAGTGATCCAGCGAGAAGCTTCATTGATGTTATTTCCAAATTGCCAAGTGAATAGAAGCAATGGTACGGCCAGCCACAGCGCAAACCGTGAGAGCTTGGCATAGTATCGATAATCAATTTTGTGAGCTATCCACATGGCAAACAGACTTAGCATGACCAAAGCAGAATGCTTAAAAAGATAATACTCGGTATCACCCCCCATCATCTTGTAGGCCAAACTTCCTGTAGAGCTATACACCACCAAAATACTCAGCATGGAAAGCACAAACACGATGAACCAAATGATAGGATCACCCTTTAAATTGTCGTATGCCCATTCTTTGATCCCGTTCATACCTTTATTTTTTTAACTGATTTCAATTCTTTTACAGCCGCTTTGAACTGATCTCCACGGTCTTCGTAGTTTTTGAATAAATCAAAACTGGCACAAGCTGGAGAAAGCAAAACCACATCACCCCGTACTGCTTGACTCATAGCGATCTCCACGGCCTGAAGGATGTCAGTGGTTTCTGATATTAAAGAAACCATTTCAGCAAAATGATCATGGAGTTTAGTGTTATCTACTCCCAAACAGATCAAATGCTTGACTTTATTTCTTACCAACTCATCTAATTGACTGTAGTCGTTTCCTTTGTCTACCCCGCCAGCAATCCATATAATATTGGCATTGATGCCATCAAGTGCGTAGAATACCGAATCGACATTTGTTGCCTTAGAGTCATTGATAAACTTTACTCCTTTGTGTTCCCCGCATGGCTCTAGTCTATGAGGAGCATTGACGAAAGTTTTCAATCCATTTAACACAATCTCGATAGGCAACTCAAGGTTGAGTACACTCATCACTGCTGCCATGGAGTTGGTCATGTTGTGTTTGCCAATCAGAGAAATCTCAGAAACTGGCACTTTGTGCTTCTTGCCCTGACTCTTAAAACTGTAATCGAAGATTAAATGCTCATCTCTCAAATAGGCGTTCCACTTTGGATTGTTAGTGGTAGAAATCGCGAATAAACACGCTTCAATCTTGCGCTTAGCGATCTCCTGAGTAATAGGCTGGCTATCCGCACAATACACGAAAGCCTCATCGCTGGATAAATTCTGTGTAATCTTGAATTTGGACGCAACGTACTTCTGGAAATCATTATCGTATCTATCCAAATGATCTGGAGTGATGTTGAGTAGCACCGCCACATTCGGTTTGAATTTCACTATCCCATCCAATTGGAAACTACTTACTTCTACCACATAATAATCGTAACCTCCATCTGCCACCAGCTTGGCGAAGCTGATCCCAATATTCCCACCAAGGGCAACCTTCAACCCTGCTGACTTCAATAAGTGATGAGTCAAAAGCGTGGTAGTAGTCTTACCATTGGTTCCAGTGATAGCGATGACCCTCGCGTGCTCTGAAAGGTGACGGTAAGCAAATTCGATTTCCGAGATAACTGGCGTACCCTGCGCTAACAACTCGATAATCAAAGGAGCAGTATCAGGAATTCCCGGGCTCTTGATTACTTCATTGGCAGATTTGATTCTGGCTACAGAATGGCCTCCTTCTTCATAATCAATGCCATGTGAATCAAGCGCAGCTTTCCTGTCATCTGAGATGCGTCCAGCATCAGACAAGAAAACATCGTACCCATACTTCAAGCCTAATATGGCTGCACCGATACCGCTTTCTCCAGCTCCTAATATGGCAATTGATTGTTTCATTAAATCTCTTTAGCTAATCTTGATTTCTTTTCGATAATCTGATCACAACACAGACCATAGAGAGATATGAGTTCGTAACCTTTCTTAGCCGTATCAGTAATGGCTCTGATTTTTTGCTCTCTATTGGCTTGGTCCAATCTATCCATGAGGAAAATGAGCTCATCCATTTCTTCCTCCAACTTATCTAAGTTGGTATAGAAGGCTTGCTCTCCCTTGACAGTCAATACTTTCTTTAGCAGGATGTCTATTTTCTTAGCACTTCTGATAGTAGCCGTAGAGAAGGTCACCAGATTACCTCCAGGAAGCAACTCCGCTAGGTTGGAGGCTTTGGTCTGAAATTTTTCGTTAAGGCGAGATAATTGTTCCAGGGTCATAATTCGGTTATCTAAGTTTAAGCGTTGCAAGTGTCAGTATGGCAAGCAGTATACCTGAAGTCCAGAAACGGGTAACGATCTTGGCTTCATGCCAACCTTTCTTTTGATAATGATGGTGTAGCGGAGACATTAGAAACACACGTTTTCCTTCTCCATATTTTTTGCGGGTGTACTTGAAGTAAGACACCTGGATAATTACTGATAAGTTTTCAATGAGAAAGACTCCACAGAGAATCGGAATGAGTAGTTCTTTGCGAATCACCAATGCCAATACGGCGATGATGCCTCCTATAGCCAAACTGCCCGTATCTCCCATGAAGACTTGTGCTGGGTAAGAATTGTACCAAAGAAATCCGATACAAGCTCCAACCAGAGCGGTACCGAAAATCACGATCTCACCGGAATTGGGAATAAAAGCGATATTCAAATATTCCGCGAAAACCATGTTACCTGAGAGGTAAGCCAAAACTGCGAGCGTCAAACCAATAATGGCTGAGGTACCTGCAGCAAGACCGTCCAATCCATCGGTGATGTTTGCCCCGTTGGAAACAGCCGTGACAATGAAAATGACGATCAAAACATACATGATCCAGGTGTAGTCTTCCAAAAAGCTAGGCATCAACCAGCTATATTGAAATTCATTATCCTTGAAAAATGGGATGGTGGTAACGATAGAGTCACCGTCTGAAATACCCAATCCACCCAGTTCTGGGATAGCCACATCAGGATGCATGACCATGACCAACCCCACGATCAGGCCAATACCTACCTGTCCTAATATTTTTAAGTTCCCTTTTAGACCATCCTTGTTTTTCTTCTTGATCTTGAGGTAATCATCTGTGAAGCCGATAAGTCCCATCCAAACTGCTGTGATGAGTAATAGCTGCACGTAGATATTGCCAATATCAGCAAACAAAAGTGTAGGAATAATGATGGCTGAAATGATAATGATACCTCCCATAGTCGGAGTACCTTGCTTTTCCATTTGGCCTTCCAGTCCCAAATCACGGATAGACTCGCCCGCTTGGAAATTGCGAAGCATGTTGATCAATCTTTTGCCAAATACTACCGTAATCAACAGAGATATGACAGCAGCCATTCCCGCTCTGAAAGAGATATAGCGAAATACGCCAGCCCCTATCAGGTCAAATTGCTTGTCTAAAAAGTCGAATAAGTAGTATAACATCTCTTTTTTAATTGAAAATGGTAAATGGATAATTGATAGTGCCTGTAACCTCCATCATCTTACTCACATTATCCAATTCGTCATTCTTCATTATCAATTGTCAATTATTCATTAGTTATTGAGCATCTCACTCAATACTTCTTTATCGTCAAAGTGATTTCTCACTCCTTTAATCTCTTGATAGGTCTCATGACCTTTGCCAGCTACCAGTATGATGTCCTTTCCTTCCGCCAGATTGCACGCCGTGCGAATCGCTTCCTTTCTATCCTGGATAATCATGGTTTTCCGTTGCGCCACCTTCGGAACACCTGCCATCATCTCCTTCAAAATCACTGCAGGATCTTCATCCCTTGGATTATCCGAAGTAAGAATCACCTTATCACTAAAATCAGCTGCAATTCGAGCCATTTCTGGTCTCTTAGTTTTATCTCTATTTCCACCACAGCCTACGACTGTAATCAATTTCTCTTGTCTGGTTCGCAGGTTATCAATCGTGCGCAGGACATTATCCAGAGCATCAGGCGTGTGAGCATAATCCACAATGGCCAAGACATTGGCTGGATTCATCACCTGCTCAAATCGTCCTCTAGCACCATCTATCTGAGACAATGCCGTTAGTACTTCATTTTTATCTTCATCCAATAGTACCGCAGTTGCATAGACAGCCAGTAGATTGTAGGCGTTGAAGTCACCAATCATGCGAAACCAAGCATTGATCCCATCAATATCCAGCTCCAAACCCTCTAAAGTGTTGTGTAATACCTTGGCACGATAATCAGCCATGGACTTCAATGAGTAGGTATTTTTATCCGCTTTGCAGTTTTGGAGCATTACCTGCCCTCGCTTGTCGTCCACATTTACCAATGCAAAGGCTTCCTTAGGCAGACGATCAAACAGAATCTTTTTCGCTTTGATGTAAGCATCAAAGGTTTCGTGATAGTCTAGATGGTCATGGCTGATGTTGGTAAACACTCCACCTTTGAAAACGAGTCCGCTAGTACGCTCCTGCACCAAAGCATGTGAACTAGCCTCCATAAAACAGTGAGTGCAGCCTTGCGCTACCATTTCTGCTAACAGCTCATTCAGCTGCAGGCTATCTGGCGTAGTATACTTAGTATCTAAGACCTGATCATTGATTCGATTCTCTACCGTAGACAATAATCCTACTTGATAGCCGAGCTTCTGAAACAATTGAAATAAAAGCGTGGCGGTAGTGGTCTTACCATTGGTACCAGTGATACCTACCAAACTAAGTTTCTTAGATGGATGATTGAAAAAATTGGCCGCCACGATACCCATCGCGGCAGCACTATTTTCCACCTGTATAAAAACTACGGACGAATCAATATCCTTCGGCAATTGCTCGCAGAGTACGGCAGTTGCTCCAGACTTGATTGCCTGTCCGATAAAATCGTGACCGTCAGATTGCAGCCCCTTAATAGCGATAAAAAGGGTACCCTCTTCGACTTTGCGAGAATCAAAACCCAACTTGGAAATATTCAATTCACGGTTTCCGTGAATTTCCACAAGCGATACTCCGTACAATATGTCCTTGAGTAGCTTCATGAATCTAATTCCAATTTGATACTTGTTCCTCGCATATATTTTGTTCCTGGAGTGATCGACTGAACAGCTACTCGGCCTCTACCTTCAACTTTCACGTCTAGTCCAGCATTTTCCAATAAATAGATAGCATCTCTAAGCGTCATTCCTCTGACGTCAGGAATACGTTCCGCTTTCGGAGTATTGTCCTTCCAGTAAATAGAGTGATTGACCACATTGGTAGTCACCCAATCTGCATCTATATCCGTGTGATTAGATATCCCCAGTTCATTGGAGATCAACTGCAGTTCATCTTGCTTGCCAGATCTGATCACAGGAAATACACCGGCGAACTGCATGCTATTGTCAGGAAGTTCCTTGTGAAGCTCCGTCTCAATAGCGTAGATTTTATCTGCTATTTCCTTGAATACGGGAGCAGCCACATCACTACCATATATCTGGTAGCCTTTTGGGTCGTCAATCACGACAATACAGCTATACTTAGGATTATCAGCAGGAAAGTAGCCGGCAAATGAGGTATAATAAGCGTTGGTGTATCGGCCATTTTTCACCTTTTTAGCTGTCCCGGTCTTACCAGCAATTTTATACTTGTCGTTGTGAATGTTGTGTGCAGTACCACGCTCTACTACTCCTTCTAACATTAGTTTCACATCGCGCAATGTGCTTTTAGAGCATATTTTCGGATTCAGAACTTTGGCATCATATTCCTCTATGGTCTTATTGGCTTTCTTGACAGATTTGACAATCAATGGCTGAATCATCTTGCCATTATTTGCCACAGCATTATAAAGCGTCAATGTCTGAAGTGGAGTCATTTTGAGCTCATAGCCATGAGAAATCCATGGCAGTGAAATGCCACTCCAAGTACTATCTGTTGGGTCTTTGATGTAGGGCACTCCTTCACCGACCATCTGGAATCCTAGCGGCTTATCTAGCCCAATGTTTTTGATATAATCCGTGTAGCGTGATGGATTGTCACCAAAATGCTCAGTAATCAATTTGGCTGTGCCTATGTTTGAACTCTTCTCAAAAATCTCCTTAACAGTCAATTTGCCATAGCCACCAGGCTTGTGATCACGCATGGTTTCTGTGAAGAACTTCATCACTCCATTGCCAGTATCTACCGAGTCGGTCAATTTTATATCACTATCCTCTAGCAAAGCAATCATGCTCGCCAATTTGAAGGTAGAACCTGGCTCACGTGCGCCTTGACTTCCCACGGCATAATTGTAACGTTCGTAATAATCTCCCTTGCTATTTCTGCTCAAGTTTGAAATGGCCTTGATCTCGCCTGTGGCTACTTCCATAAGCACCACGGCACCATAGTCCGCCTGATGTCTTTGCAACGAACTCAGCAATGCCGATTCGGTCACATCCTGAAGATCAATATTGATAGTGGTTTGGATATCATAGCCGTTTTTCGGTCTGACTTCTGATCCATCATAGACAGGCTTCCAGCCTCCTCCGGCCATTTTTTGCTTCAATACTTCACCGTTCTGACCAGCTAATTGTCTATTGAAGCTGTACTCAAGTCCCACTACTCCTCGGTTGTCCGAATTGACCGTGCCGATGGTACGATAGCCCAAATGCGAAAAAGGCAGATACCTAGTTTCCACCTTTTCAAAGATAATCCCCCCTGTAAGACGCCCTTCCCTGAAGATCGGCCACTTCTCTATTTTCTTCTTGTCTTGGTACCCGACCTCTTTGCGGTTAAGCACCAAGTACCTTCTACGGTCTTGCCGTGCACGATCAATCTTGCGTCGATATTGGAGCGGAGTAAGGTCTCCGTAAAAATCTGCCAGTAAATAACAGAGCGAATCAATGTGTGCATTGTAAAGCTCTTTAGCCGGCAAATAAGGGTCGAACGCCACTTGATAAAACGGTAGTGAGGTCGCAAGCAAACTACCATCATCCGCATAGATACTCCCTCTGGTAGCGTTTACCTTCATGACCTGAAGACCCATGGTCTCGGCATACCCTCTCCATTTTTCACCTTCGGCGTACTGCACAGTGAAAATGCGAAAAAGTATAGCTGCAGAAAACAGGAATACCAAAATGAATGCGATCCGTACGCGTAGCAATATGTCCCTTTTGATACTCATTCTTTAGGGATTACTATTTTGTATGGAGAACTGGCACTTTCAGATAACCCTAATGCCTCTGCTTTCTTAGCTACTTCAGATTGCTTGCTTTCATATTTGAAATCTGCTTTGAGCGTGGTGAAATCGGCACGTAGATCTTCTACTTGAATTTCCAACCGACCAATCGACCTGATCTTTTTCTCTGCGTGATGTCTGCTGCCTATATAGATGACGCATAGGAAGCAGCCAAAAAGAATTTGTGGTAAAAACCTGACATGTATGACTGATGACAAGGAATCATCTACAGACAGAAACCTTCCAATAGCGGAGAAAAAGCTTCCTCGCTCAGATGATTTGGTTGGTATTTTGAATGTATTAGTCGCCATTTACTTGGTAGGGTTGTCGACCCTTTTTGCTATTCTCAATTTTGCGCTTCTTGCGCGCTTGTTTTTTTCTAATTCTTCCGCATCAGAGATTATTGGCTTTCTGGTGATCGGCTCGAAGGGCCTAATCAGATTACCATAAAAATCCTGTTGTACTTTCCCTTTTAGATTTCCAGTATTGATATAATTCTTAACTGGCCTATCTTCCAGGGAGTGATAACTCATGACTACCAACTTCCCCCCAGGCTTGATGACTTCCTCTGTTTGCTCTAAAAAGTCTCTTAAAGCTCCCATCTCATCATTAACCTCTATTCTGATTGCCTGAAACAGCTGAGCGAGGTATTTCATCTCCTTGCCTCTGGGTGCTACTTTCAATGCCACATCTTTGAGTTCTTCGTTTCGATTCAGCGTCTTTTGACCTCTGGCCCTTACTATTGCCGCAGCAAGCGTTCGAGCGTTTTTGATCTCACCGTATGCGCTCAAAATATGGATCAGGTCGTCTTGTGAATAATCATTCACAATATCTTTGGCACTAGTGCCTGCTCCTTGATCCATACGCATATCCAGCTCCCCATCAAATCGGGTAGAAAATCCTCTACTTCCTTCATTGATTTGATGTGACGATACTCCCAAATCTGCAAGGATACCATCTACTTGCTTTACTCCATAGAACCTCAATTGTCTTTTCAGATGTCTGAAGTTGGATTCAATAAATGTGAAAGAACGTTCTTCCCGAAACATTTCGGAATTGACCTTTGCGTCAGCATCCTGATCAAAAGCGTAGAGCATACCACTATCTAGTCTGCTCAAAATTTCTTTGGAATGCCCTCCTCCACCGAAAGTGACATCCACGTAGATCCCATCTGGCGTGATATCCAATGCATCAATGCATTGACTTAACATCACTGGTGTATGGTAAGTGCTCATTACTCTGACAGATATTTCTGCGCGAGCGCTGAGTACTCCAAAGGATCTTCTATTTGTTCGTCCCCAAACAATTGAGGATTCCATATTTCGATTTGATTACCCATGCCGATCAGGATAGCTTCCTTTTCGATTGATGCATGTGCAAGAGCTGGTTTTGGTATCAAGATCCTTCCAGAATTATCCAGATCTACTTGTGTGATTCCCCTGAAAAAATTTCGTTTGAACTTTCTTTTTCCCGGGTCGAACTCATCGAGCGCACTGATCTTGGCATGTATCTTTTTGTATTCTAACATCGGATACAGGATCAAATTAGACTCAAATCCTTTTTGGATAATGAGCTCGTGCGTAGAAACTTCGGGCAGGCTTGCTTTAAACTTTGCAGGTAAAACTAACCTGCCCTTAGTATCTAATTTGCACTCATACTCGCTTGTAAAAAAAGCCATGTCTGAGTAAGCTCTGCTCTCACAGAGCCCGAAAAATATAAACCACCACTTCAAAAGTAAGGAAATAAATGGTAAATCCAACCACAACCTCCCACATTGCACCACTTTTTATGAAAAACTTCAAATTCAATCAAAAACAAGCATTGCAGCGCATATAAGAGGTTATTTAAAAACGAATGCTCTTAACTCTTTGAGCGTTAGTGGCTAAAACCACATGGATTCAATCAAAATGAAGCCGAAATTGAGATTGGTGGGAGGAAATGGAGTGATTCAAAAAGATTTTTCCCATTCGGTGGGAGGATGTGGTAGAATTAGTGGATATCTATGGAAAAAATCTCAATAAGTAGTGCGTCTAACTAATTAGTCCTACAAGCCTTGACAAGTAATGGGAGTTTACTGCAAAGTATTCTGAATGGCCTAGTTTCTTCGTAAGGATTAAGGTTTACCAAAACATAGCATTACTCCTACGGAGTTAAGTTTTGCAATTGTGCTTTTGGAAAAGTCTGTATTACTGATCTGCTAGGTTTAAATAGATCATTATCAAGTAGTCCCTCTTTTAATCAAGTATGTGTCCAATATGATTTGTCTAAAATCAAGGGGTTTAAAGTCATCTCCATCACGCATTTCAATCTCCTCTATTAACAATTGAGCGGACATCTCTCCTATTTCATAACCAGGCTGATGGATGGTACTCAAAGGAGGGTGAGATATTTGAGCGATCTGAGAATCACTGAAACCAACTATTTTTAACTGGTCAGGTATAGATACCTTAACATCATGAGCAGCTCTTATCACCCCTGCTCCTATTTGATCTGTAACGGTAAAAATGCCATCTGGAGGATTTTCAAGACTTAACAGTTCTTTCCCAAATTCATATCCTTCATCAAAGATCACTTCTTTGCATTCTTTCACATAGGCTGGATCGTATTCAATCCCATTCTCCTTAAGTGCTTGTCGATAGCCTTCAAACCTAGCGATAGCGTTAAGTGGTTCTTTAGGCCCACGTATATGAGCAATCCTTTTACAACCCTGAGCTATCAAGTGCTCCGTGGCGGTATATGCTCCTTGCTTGTCATCAATGGTCACTTTGTTACACTTAAACCCAGTGGCTACTTTATCAAACATTACCACAGGTATATCAAACTCCTTAAAAACATTGAAGTGCTTGGTGTTAGTAGTTTCATTGGAAAGTGAGACTAATACCCCATCTACCTTATTGACAAATAGCAAGTTTGCCTGTTTCTTTTCGCGCTCAAGTGAATTACCAGAAAGGGTGATTAAGATCCTATAACCATGATTTTCCGCATAGTTCATTACACCTGAAATGACATTAGAAAAAAAGTAGTGCACTATTTCAGGAATAATTAACCCAATGGTGTAAGATCTACTCCCGCGAAGAGCCAGAGCTTGCGTATTGGGCTGATACTTCATTTTCTCTGCAAGCTTTTTTACCGCTTTTTTAGTATCCGCGCTAATATCCGGATAATCCTTCAACGCCTTAGAAACCGTAGTAACGGTAATACCTAGTTTTTGGGCTATATCCTTAAGTGTGACGCGCTGCTTACTCATATTACGAAAATGACAATTTAATTCTAAACCAAGCTTCTGAAATTAGCATAATTACAACTTTTTCCCTGTTTTTTATTTAGAATGATTATAAATAACAAATTACATTTTTACGAAAAGGATTACGTTAACGTTATCGTTGGCTTACAACGTTTTTATCACTTGGAAATGTGATTTGTATACGAATACATTGCAAAGCATAATCATAAACTCAAAATACGAGAAGTCATTTTTTATCTAATTAACACACTATGAAAACAAAAGAACTTAACAAAAACAAAAGGCTAAAGAACTACCAAGGGTTCCTTGCCTTGGCAGCTCTGCTTTGCTCATTCACTTTTGCAACCGCACAGACGAGCGTATCAGGAATAGTTTTAGATGAGGCATCAGAACCTTTACCTGGCGTAACTGTGATGATTGAAGGCACTAGCGAAGGAGCTATAACCAATTTTGACGGTGAGTATACCTTTTCAACAGATTTGACTGGAGAGCAAAACCTGTTAGCTTCATTCGTAGGTTTCAGTACAGGATCCAAAATCATTTCATTGGGAAATGGTGATATCACTATCAACTTTGATTTATCAGAAGATCTTATTGGTCTGGATGCAGTAGTCGTTACTGGGGTAATCAACCAGAAATCTAAACTGGAATCAA
This sequence comes from Cyclobacteriaceae bacterium, assembly GCA_049115815.1. GTDB lineage: Bacteria > Bacteroidota > Bacteroidia > Cytophagales > Cyclobacteriaceae > Marinoscillum. The sequence continues at coordinate 29,952 of JAGDZO010000005.1, forward strand.
GTGTTTCCATTTCTTCTATTGGAGCCAAGCAAATTGGGCAGTCCGTTTCTAGAACAACATCAGAAATTTTCAGAACGCTCCCAGGTTTCAAATCTGAATCTTCCGGTGGTGATGGTAATACAAACTTAACAGCACGTGGTATTCCAATTTCTGCTGGTGGTTCAAGATATGTACAACTACAAGAAGACGGATTACCTGTTATGCTCTATGGAGATATAGCATTTGGTACACAGGATCAGTTTTTACGTGCGGATAGAAACATCCAAAGAATTGAAGCTATCAGAGGAGGTTCTGCAGCTACTGCAACAAGTAATGGCCCAGGTGGTATCATCAATTTCATCTCCAAAACAGGACAAGTAGCAGGAGGTAGTGTGGGAACTACAGTGGGTGTCGATTATCAATCATACAGAACTGACTTTGAATATGGTGCTCCACTTGGTAATGATGTATCGTTTCACATTGGAGGTTTCTTCAGGGAAGGTGAAGGCCCAAGACGAGCGAACCACACGGTGAACAAAGGAGGGCAGATTAAAGCCAACCTAACTAAGAATTTTGAAAATGGTATGGCCACTGTTTTTTATAAAAATCTTAATGACAGAACTGCAGCTTACATGCCTATGCCAATAGAAGTATCTGGTACAAATGCAGATCCTACTTGGAGTTCTGTATCTGGATTTGATGCAGTGTCCAATGGGCTTCAAACCCCATATTTTCAGCAAAATTTCGGATTAGGTCCTGATGGTAATGCGAGAAACGTCAATGTTAGTGACGGAATTCACTCTCAAAGTCAGGCATTTGGTGCTTCATTTGATTTCGATTTAGGCGATGGCTGGAACATCAAAAGCAATACAAGAATGGCTGTCAATGGTGGCAGATTTGTGGCACCCTTCACAGCTGAAGTAGGCCCGACGGCTGGAATTGTAAGCTCAATGGTAATAGCAAGTGGCGACACTACTGCAACTGGTGGAGCAATGCCATATACGATCAACAGAGTGTCTAGCGGCACAACTATCAATGATACGGATAATGGATTGGTACAAAGAATCCACCTATTCGATGTTGAGCTAGAAAACTTCAACAACCTAATGAGCGATTTCAAAGTAACTAAGTCTTTTGACGGTATCGATGTAACTGCTGGGGTTTTCAAAGCAAATCAAAACATAGAAGCATCATGGCTTTGGAATAGCTACTTGATGGAAGTAAAAGAAGATGCCGAGTTGTTAAACATCAATGCCAATGGCAGAGATATTACTGACCAAGGGTTAGTTGCTCAGGGTGTTCCTTTCTGGGGTAATTGCTGTACTGGTAAGTACAACACCAACTATGATGTGACAGCACCATACCTAAGTGTTGCGGCTGAAGCTTCTGAAAACCTAAATATAGACGCAAGTATTAGATATGATCTAGTCAGCGTATCTGGGCTCGTTACGCCGAGTCAGCAAGTAGCGAACTACGATGTGAATGGCAATGGAATCATCGATGCTCCTGAGCAAAGTGTCTCTCGGGTAAATAACGCTAAAGCAGCGGCAGTTGATTATGACTACAATTATTTCTCATACTCTATAGGAGCAAACCTTAAGTTATCAGAATCAAATGCCATCTTCGTAAGAGCCAGTCAAGGGCATGTAGGGAATGGTGAGCGTGCCACATGGCACCAAGGTGGCCCTTACCTAGAAAACAAAGCACCTAAGAATTCTCTATGGCAAGGAGAGCTTGGTTACAAGCAAAGACTCAATAATGGAGCATTCTCTTCAACATTCTTTTATGCAACTACGAAGGAAGAAGCTGGTGTAGAAGCCACCACACAAGCTGTACTCAGCAATGATTATAGATCTCTTGGACTTGAAGTAGAAGGGAGTTACAGAGTTTCAGGATTTGACTTAAGAGGTATGTTAACATGGGTGGATGCTGAGATCATCGACAATGATGGAAATAACAATATTGGGAACAACCCAAGAAGACAACCTGGTCTTACATATAGCCTATTACCTTCTTACTCCTTCAAAGGTGGACATGCTATTGGTGTGAGCTTGATCGGCCAAACAAAAGCATATGCACAAGATGATAATTCTCTAGTCATGCCTGGTTATGCTTATATCAATGCATACGCCAACGTTGGGATTACTCAAAACTTGGTATTTTCTCTTAATGTGAACAACCTAACCAATACGATAGGCATCACTGAGTCAGAAGAAGGATCTATCACCGAAGGACAAACCAACTACCTAAGAGCAAGATCTATCACTGGTAGATCAATTGCTGCTAGCTTATTCTTAAATTTCTAAGTAAATCCTCATAATAGGGAGGTGCAGAGAATTCTGCATCTCCCTTTATTTCTATAATTACTACCTACTCATAATCTCAAAAATGAAAAATCAGATTCAACTAATTGCATACGCAGACCGATTTGGAAAAAAAGGAATAGCTGCTATACAAGATTTTCTTGAATCAAAACTATCAGACGTATTTGGAGGTATTCATATATTGCCGTTCTACTACCCTATCGACGGGGCAGATGCGGGATATGACCCTATAGATCACACTTCCACAGATAGCAAAATTGGAGAGTGGACTGACGTGAAAAACCTTTCAGGACTGTTAGAAATCACTGCCGACTTGATTGTTAATCACATATCGGGAGACTCTAAAGAATTCAAAGATGTTCTAAAAAACGGTTCTCAGTCACCATATTTTGATCTATTCATCACACGTGAAAAAGTATTTGGCGAACGACCATCCTTAGAAGATATTAAAAAAATATATCGACCTAGGCCTACATCTCCATTCACAGAAAAAAAACTCAACACAGGTGAGACCTTTAATTTCTGGACAACATTTACTAGCAACCAACTTGACATTGATGTTATCCATGAAAAAGGACAAAAATATCTTGACAACATTCTGAATATTTTTAGTGCCAATGGGATTAAGATGATTCGATTGGATGCAGCAGGTTATGCAATTAAAAAAGCCGGCACATCTTGTTTTATGTTGCCAGAGACCTATGACTTTATAGATGCCATTACACAACAGGCACATGACAAAGGCATAAAGGTACTGGTGGAAATACATGGACATCATAGTCTCCAATTGGACTTAAGTAAGCGTGTTGATTACGTATACGATTTTGCCTTGCCCCCACTTGTGCTCCACACTTTATATACTCAGTCTTCGGATGCAATAAAAAAATGGCTTTCAATTAGCCCAAGAAACGTAGTGACTGTCCTTGACACCCATGATGGCATAGGTATAGTAGATGTTGCTAAAGAAGGTGATAAAGAAGGCATCCTTGACGGAGTAGCTATAAATCAACTTGTTGAAAACATTCATGCTTTTTCGAATAACACTAGTCGTATGGCGACAGGTGCCGCAGCGTCAAATCTCGACCTGTATCAGGTCAACTGCACTTACTATGACGCACTCGGTCAAGATGACGAGCTATACTATATGGCGCGAGCCATTCAATTTTTCTCGCCTGGCATACCACAGGTATACTATGCGGGATTTCTGGCGGCTGAAAACGACATGGGCTTATTAGAAAAAACACAGGTAGGAAGAGATATCAATAGACCCTATTTTTCATTTAATCAGATAGGAGAACACATAAATAAGCCAGTTGTGACCAAATTGATTGAATTAATGAAATTCAGAAACTCGCACCCATCATTCAGCGGCATTTTTAATCTTCAAGAAAGTGCAGAAACTTCACTTTCTATTAAGTGGACTAATGATTCATATTGGTCACAATTGAATATTGACCTTGTGAATAAGCAAGTAGAAATCACTTTTGGTGATGGACAAAAAAACGAAACTAATCTAAGATGGGACTAGCATCAATGAAAAAATCTAAGCTGTCTTTTGGGGCAATATGGAACATGAATTTTGGATTTTTTGGAATCCAGTTCAGCTTCGGTTTGCAACAAAGCAACATGAGCGCTATCTATAGCTATCTAGGTGCGGATGCAGAAAATCTTGCCATCCTTTGGCTGGCCGGTCCTATCACAGGACTTGTTGTCCAACCTATCATCGGAGCAATCAGCGATGGTACTTGGTCACCGAAGTTTGGTCGGAGAAAGCCATTTTTCTTGATCGGAGCTATCCTCGCCAGCGTTGCCCTGATACTGATGCCTTTCTCTACTACGATATGGATGGCCGCCAGTTTACTTTGGATATTGGATGCTGCCAATAATATTGCTATGGAACCTTACCGAGCTTTCATTTCTGATAAACTTCCATCCGAACAGCATTCTTTGGGCTTTTTAATGCAGAGTTTCTTCACAGGTTTGGGTACAACCATGGCCAATTTTATGCCCGCTATTCTTGTCTCTTTGGGGATTCTAGCTCTGTCAGATAAGATGGGCAATGGTATCCCCGTATTTACGTATTGGGCATTCGGTATAGGAGCAGTCGCATCCATTGGCACAGTTCTGTTTTCAGTACTTACTACCAGTGAGTATCCGCCAACTCCCGAGGAGTTGGCTTTAATGAGTCAAAAGAAAGCTGCTGGCAATCAAATTAAGAATACGTTAATAGAGATTGTGGAATCGATGAAAGATATGCCGACCACCATGAAGCAACTCATACCTGTACAGTTCTTTACATGGTTTGGTATGTTTTGTTACTGGCAGTATATCACCTTAGCCCTATCCCAGTCCCTGTATGGCACCACAGATCACACCTCAGATTCGTTTGCCTCTGCACAAATACTAACTGGTGAAATAAATGGAACGTACAATATCATTTGCTTTATGATAGCCTTCCTCTTGGTACCGCTTGCTCGAAAACTAGGAGCAAAGAATGTTCACTTCATGGCACTGCTTTTTGGTGGAGCCGGACTATTGAGTATTCAATTGCTAAACGATACCTATGTGATGTTCAATATCATTAACCCTTTCACATTCAATAGTATAGGTATTACTCCAATCTATATACTTTCATTTGGCCTTGGGCTTACCTGGGCATCAGCTATGGCTATGCCTTACAAACTTCTAGTCGGAGCAATCCCTAAAGAAAAAACTGGTGTTTATATGGGTATATTCAATATGTTCATAGTCATACCCATGGCTATTCAGATTTTTATGATGCAATTTTTCCTTTATGATTTACTAGGTTCCAATCCTATCAATGTGATCATATTGGCTGGAATATCATTGATTTTAGGTGGCATCTTTTCTTTATTCATCAACGAACAAAAAGGATCGAATGAAGAAGTAATCATAGCTGAGTCTTAAATTGATCCAAACATGAAAACCCTGGTATTTGGTGAGATCTTGTGGGATATAATAGAAGGTACACCGCACCTTGGAGGAGCTCCTCTCAATTTCGCAGCACATTCGCAGCGGTTCGAGAATAAGGCGACTATCATTTCCAGTGTTGGTAAAGATAACCTTGGTGATCGAGCGATAGCTTTGGTAGAAGAACTAGAGATCAACACTGACTATATTCAGCGCTCAGCGCTACCCACTGGAACAGTACCCGTAGAAATCATTACGGGTCAACCCCACTATGAGATTACGAAAGATGTAGCGTTTGATGATATCAAAGAGCAGCACTTAGGCGGACTTCTATTGGAGCATTTTGAACTCTTTTACTTTGGCACTCTCATACAGCGAAATAAAACATCAGCGTCATCATTGCATTACATCCTCGAGCAAATGCATTTTCGACATATCTTCTATGATGTTAATTTAAGAAGGGATTCATATAACCTAGATACCATACTCTATTCACTATCACATTGTACACTTCTCAAAGTGAACGATGAGGAGGTAGATGTGCTCAGTGAAATGATATTTGGCAGTCGCCTAACTATTGAAAATTTTTGCACTCAAGTCTCAACTCAATTTTCTAAAGTAGAAGTAATTGTCGTGACTTTAGGCAAGTCCGGCAGCTCCATTTACGCCTCTGGAATCCTGCATCATATACCTACTGCCCCAATAAATGTGGTAGATACAGTTGGAGCAGGTGATGCCTTTAGCGCTGCTTTTGCTTCCACCTACCTCAACACTTCCGACCCAATTAAATCTGCTACTATTGCCAATAAGATCGGTGGATATGTAGCATCCAATCATGGGCCAATCCCAGCATATTCAGAGGTGATTCGTGAGGAAATCAAATTGACAATGTGAGAGAAGTTCGCATCAAATAGAATCAAGAGTTTCAGGCTATTTCCTAGGCTAATAAATGACTCGTTAATTCTTATTTGAAATGCTAAAGAATAAGATTAATTATAGTCATGAAGGTGAAATCTCTTAACCTTTTATACACTTGCTAAATACGGTGGGAGAGGTTATTGAAAAATGCGATAAGGCGAATATTAAATTTTCACTCATGTGACATGATATTACACCCCTCTAGAATTAAAATAATACAGGAGAGTAAGAAGATTACTCTTAGGAATGCTCAAAGCATAAACATAAAATTCAAGGACTACTTCTTGACTACAGACTTGACTTGCCTTTCCCCATTTTGATAAATAGCTACAAAGTATCTTCCGCTATGCAGATTGCTGGTATTCCAATCCAATTTCAACAATCCTGAATTTGGAAGTCCTGAATAAATAGTCTCTACCGTCCGTCCATTTAAATCCATCAAATCAACCCTAAGCGGACTTCCATTTGAGGAAAGCTTAATGGTAGCTTGACTGTATAGTGGGTTTGGATATACGCTGAGATAGCTAGGAATGGCCTGATTACTCAACAGGCTTTTGCTTTCTTTTATGAGAGGTAGCGTTTCAAATTCACCCAAAAGAGCACTAGATACTTGATTTCTGTCTTCCATGAACCATTGCTCAATTATGGAAGAATATACCTGTCTAAAGTCAAATTCTGCTTCTAAATTATCCTTAGCAGTCATTGCTTTATCAATCACAGGTGTGGAGCCAAGAATGCCGCCCATGATCTTATTTCCAAAGGCAAACATAGGTGCTGCAGCGCCATGATCAGTACCCAAACTAGCATTTGAAACGACTCTTCGTCCAAATTCGGAATAAGTCAGCCCAACTACATCATCCGCGCGTCCCATTTTTTCAATATCCTTCATAAACGTCATCACAGCCTGATCCAGTTCTGCCAATAAATCACTGTGCACACCCGTGGTGTGATCGGCAGCTTCTACTTGATCGCTATGCGTGTCAAAACCCCGTAATTGCACTTTATATACTGGGGTTCTCAATCCGCCAGATATAAGCTGCGCAACAATTCTAAGTTGTTTAGCCAAATCAGTATTTGGATACTCTTCTTGATCGCCCGCCTTTTCGGCAGCTTCTTTTACTACTTGCCCATATAATTGAGACTGCTTAGCAATCAATCTGACAAATTTCAATCGATCACCCGCTGGTCCATCGGGAGCCGGAGTTTCAATATCTTCTAGCAAATTGTAATAGCTTTCAGGGTCACTAATCACCATACTCATCGTGGAAAATTGACCTTGAAACGTGAGTGAATTACTATTTCCAAATTCTATTGATAACGGATGTGGGAAAGATTCATTAGGATAGGCCTCTGGAAATTCTGGGTGCTTATCAGTAAGATATCTACCTACCCAACCACTGTCAACTACCTTATCTGCATCTGAGGTACTATTCCAAATATCAGTGGATCGAAAATGACTAAAATCTTGATTGGGATAGCCCACGTTTTGGATAACACTCAATCTCCCTTCTTCATACAAATTTTTGAATCCATTTAGTGCAGGATGAAAAGCAAGATCCTGATCACTGAGCTTTAGTAATGAATTTTCCTTTAAGATAACGTCGGGTCTTATGTGGTTGAGTTCCGAATAATATGTCAATGGAATGATGGTGTTCAAGCCGTCATTTCCTCCATTCAAATAAATCAATACCAAAACACGCCCCTCCTCAGAAGCAGATTGCATTAATTTATTCAAAGCACTAGCAGAGGCGCTGTGCAAACCAAATGATCCTAATACTGCCGGCACAGCCATCGAATGACCTAAGCATTTTACAAAGTCTCTTCTTTTCATGGTTTACATTAATTGAAATTCTCCTAATTGACTCAATGAATAAATCATGGCCTGAAGCCTGGTTTCTACTGTTTGTCTAAATGTAGTGCTCGACTTATTAGATTGGTATTGATTCCAGGCACTTGTCCAATAATAGTCCTCCGATTGATCACTAAGTAAGACCGATTTGAGGTGCTGCAATGATTGATCGCTAGGGTCAATTCCCATCAACAAATCCCAAGTATCTTTAATCAATTTATTGGGGTCTGACGGTTCTGGTAGAGACTCAGCAAACTTTACGAGATCGGTCTTCAAGTATCTGCCGTCATGCCAAACCCACCAATTCCCATTGATCATTTTCCCTATACTCTCAGCTCTTGTGGTAATAGAATCAGTTGTGATCCATATTTTGTCCAGCGATGGTGTCTGATAAGTGGGTGGCCAGCCAGCTACTGAAGGCGGCAGTCCCAAGCCCATGCCAGTTGGCTGAAGATACCAAGCATGAATCCCTCGATAGAGCCAAAACAAAATAAAGTTATTTTCTGGCTCCACCTCATCTGTATCTGTCGCTCGCCAAAATCCCAAAAGATGATCTAATGGAGATTTTATCATTGCTCCTTTATTGATCTTATCGAAGAAGTGCTCACTACCAAGTAATGCCTTTATGACCGGCTCAATTTCATAGTTACTATCTCTAAAAAGCTGAGCCAATGGTTCGATCACATTGATTTCTACAGATTCGTCGACCGAACTAAAAACGAAAAAAGCGTACAATCTTCTACAGATATATTTTGAAACTTCATTGACTTCAAATATCATATCAAGTAAATCATTCAGCTCCTCTTCGCCGGCTTCTCCTGATCGTCCCTTAATCACACGATTTCCATAAAAACTAGAAAACTGTTTATCTCCGGCATCATGAAATTGGGGGTGGAAATGGGACTTCCTTTCTCCCGGAGTTAATCTATCATTCCACCATACTACATAGCCGGTTAGTAGACGGGCAGCCTCTTGTACGTCAGATTCTGTATATCCTGACCCAGACCCCTTGCCGACCGTGAAAAGCTCTTGAAGTTCTCGAGCATAGTTCTCATCTGGTGCACCAACCCTATTGCGGGTTCCGTTTAGGTACATCAGCATTGCAGGTTCTTTGGTTAACTGTTTTATCAGTTCTTTGTAATTCCCTAAGGAATTTTTCCTCAACAGCTTGAAGTATTGATAGCTAGCCCGTGCATCGAATACTCCCCAGAGATCAGTTGGGAGAAGATTATGCCAGAAGACAAACAACTTTTCATGAATCGTCGAAGGCTGATTTGCTACATTTCGAACAAGCCAACTCATCAATGAAATAACTCTTGCGGACTCTACCTCATTAACTCTTTTAGGGGCTCTTACCCAAGATTCTCCTAATGCAACATCTTCATCGAACTCAGGATCCTCAGTATAATTATTAATTGGTTCCGGTGGATCTAGGTCCAACTTTATTAGTTGATCCAAACATTGGCTAAGACTCATCTGCGAGAATCTTTCCAAATCCGATGGCTTCACACCGAAGAGAACTCTTTTGAGTAAATGCAAAACTTGCGCTTTTCCCCACTCACCTTGATAAGGCGACAGTCCAGTGCTTGTAGATACTCTTTCTGGAGCAGCTTTTCCTCTACTACGATCTAGGAAATCAATCCCTTGATTCTCATAAAAGGAATGAATTTCCTTAGGATCTTGGGGTTCTAGCTTAAAATATGCTTTAGATGGTTCAAGTTTTGCCATGATGATTTGAATCGTTAATAATAAATCAACGCGATAATTTACTTCTTGTTAGTTAATTTAAGTGGACAACCATTTGTCTTCTGTTTAGCATTCCAATTAGCAAAATATCCTTACTCTTTTAAAATGAGGAAATCAACATCAAATCTGGAGCCTCTGAAATTGGATCGAACGCTCAATTTTCTTTTATGCAATTAAGTTGCATTTATATACCTTTGCGACATGACAGAGCAAGACAATCATCACAGCATTTTGCGTAACCACAGTCTTAGGATTACTGGGTGCAGAGCAGATGTGATTGGCTTTTTTTTGAAGGAAAAGACAGCATTATCACAGGGAGACCTAGAACAAGCGTTTGATCAATACGATCGCGTAACACTCTATCGGACCTTAAACACCTTTCTGGAATCAGGTATCATCCACAAAATACCCAACTCCAGTGGCACAGCTACTTATGGATTGTGTCACGAGACATGCACGCCCAAAAACCATGATCACAATCACATCCATTTTAAATGCAATAATTGCGGCCAAATAGAATGTCTCGAAGGAGTCTCGGTACCGGAAGTCTCCGCACCGAAAGGTTATGAAATAGAGACTGTGAATATGATAGTAGATGGTATCTGTGCTAAGTGCGCCTAACATGCGTCATATTCTTTTTTTCGTGTTTTCCTGTTTCCATATTCTAGCTTTCGGTCAGAATATTCCCTGCGAAGAGCGTGTAGAAGGCAGAGTGCTCGATCTTGAGAATCGTCAACCACTTCCATTTGCTACCGTCAATATAGTAGGCATGGAAAAGGGTGCTGTGACTGACTCATCTGGATATTTTCTCATTGAAGGTATCTGCGAGCAGGAGATCCATCTGGAGGTGCGCTTCATCGGATACAAATCTGTAGTTCATCATCATGATACCCACCACTCCTCCCCGACTGTCTATTTGGCTGTAGATCAGACGCTATTGGAAAGTATAGTGGTAGAAGATGCCGAACCGACACAGATACAATCCATCTCTGTTGAAAAAAAAGAAATAAGTAAAATATCACTCATCTCTTCATCGATTGGTGAGTTAGCCAATGAATTGACTGGAGTCAATTCATTGAATACAGGCTCCAATATTTCCAAACCAATGATCCACGGACTGCACTCCAACAGGGTATTGGTCATCAATAATGGCGTCAGACATGCGTATCAGGTTTGGGGTCAGGAGCACGCTCCTGAAATAGATCCATCTCATGTGGATCAGATCAGAGTAGTAAAAGGAGCTGGTACTGTAAAGTATGGACCAGAAGCGTTGGGCGGAGTGATCTTGTATGAATCCGATAAACCAACATTTGACGAAAGTCTGACGGGATCATTCGGCACATCTTACCAAACCAACGGGAAAGCGATCAATAGCCAATTAAGCTTGCAGCAAGGCTTTCATCGCTTTGCCTGGAATGCAGGAGTTTATGGGATTCGTCAAGGTGATTTGCATACTCCAGACTATCTACTGACCAACACCGGTAAACAAGAATATGGAGGTAGTTTCAACACATTGATACACCAACCTATCTACGACCTCAAAGTATCCGGAAGTTTCTTCGATCAAGAGTTGGGCATATTGAGAGGATCAATAGTTGGAAACCTCACTGATCTGCAAAATGCCATAGAAAGAGGTGCTCCTAATCCCACAGATCCATTTAGCTACGACATTCAAAACCCAAGGCAAACGACTCAGCATGGTATGTTGAGCACCAATCTTTCGCTCTTTTTGGGAGAACATAATTTCAACGTTCAATACGCACTTCAACACAACAATAGACAGGAGTATGATGTGCGTAGAGGGGAACTCAATAACCGACCTGTGATCGATCTCAATATGCTTTCACACAATCTGGAAGCAGAATGGGTTCAGCCAAAAATGGGCGATTGGAAAGGTCATTCCGGGATTCAATCCTACTCTCAGGACAGTGAGAATGTACCGGGCAGCAACCCTGTAAATTTCATTCCTGACTATGATGTTTGGAATCTCGGAATCTATACTGTTCAATCCTATAAAATGAATGAAACTACTCTTGAATTGGGCGTTAGACTTGATTATCAGTCTCTAGACGTTGCTGACTCCATTCGAGATACATTCAGTTATACCAACCAAGTCGATTGGACAAATGGAACATTCACCCTTGGGGTCGCTCATCAACCAAATGAGTCGATCTCTTTATTCTCCAATTTAGGATCTGCATGGCGACCTCCAAACGCAGCAGAACTTTACTCATTTGGATATCATCATTCGCGTGTGCAGTTTGGACTTTGGAGGTATAACTTCAATCCCCAAATAAGCACCCCGATAAATCAAGTGTTTGATCAAGGAGATCGATCTGTAAAAGCGGAGAGATCATTGAAATGGGTCACTGGACTAGAAATAAGAAAGGATAAGTTTTCGGCAGAATTTATTGCTTACGCGAACCACATCAATGATTTCATCTTTCTGAGACCTTTTGGTGTAACAACCAATATCGCTGGCACATTTCCCTACTTTATCTACGACCAAACCAACGCGCTCTTGTTAGGTAGTGATTGGAATATCCAGATCAATCATTCTGACGTATTGGAATCGGAGCTTAAAGTTTCCTATGTATTTGCCACTGAGCGAGGTGAACAGCAAGCATTCCTCGAGATCCCACCATTGGATATTCATTACGCTGCAAAATACTCCACAGGTGCTTTTATCTTTGGAGTGAATTTGGACTACACCGCAAAGCAATGGAATGCACCCTCTGTTAGAAATCCAATAGCATTTCAATCAGGAAATGCTCAAATAAGTCAAAGCGAAATATTTGACTTTATGTCACCTCCTGACGGATATCTCCTCGTTGGAGCTAGTGCTGAATTCGAAAAGAAACGTTGGAAAATTGCTGCTAAAGCAGACAATCTCCTGAACTCCACATACAGAATCTACACGGACAGAATGAGATATTTCGCCGATGCGCCTGGTAGAAACTTTGTCATAGCTCTGGAAATCAAAATATAAATGCATCAATGTTGCATTTATATTTTAGATGCAATATTATTGCATCTACAAACAGTAGAACTATGAAGAAACCAGAAATGAATCCGTTAAAAACATTACTAACCCTAGCTTGGGTACTTAGTATCAGCTTATTGATGAGCTGCTCCGAAGATGATGACCATGATCACGAAGATGATGACCATGATCATGATCATGAAGAAGAAGTGATCAACGAAGTGACACTTACATTCACACCTACAGGAGGTGGCGATGCTCTGGCCTTCAAATGGTACGATGCTGATGGTGACGGTCTTGGTAACCCTACTATTGATGCTATATCTCTAGCTGCCAACACGGAGTACAACTTGGCCATCACCTTGGCCAACACTCTGGGCTCAGAACCCGAAGATGTAACTGAGGAAATAAAAGAAGAAGGTGATGAGCACATATTCTTTTTTGAATTCACCAACAATGTCTTTTCGAGTCCTGTAGGAAATGGGAACTTTGATAGCCGCGCAGATGAGCTGAATTACACAGACCAAGACAAGGATAGTAATCCAATAGGTCTAACTACAAACTGGATGACAGGAGATACCACAAGCGGAGCTGCTTTCAGGTTGATTCTCAAGCATCAACCTGATCTAAAAACCGCAACCTCTGACGCCACGGTAGGTGGTACTGATCTGGATATTAGTTTTTCATTAGAAGTTCAGTAAGACAATAAATCACATCCATAGAAATAGGCAACCCCAATCGGGTTGCCTATTTTTTTGTTACCAGTATGATTTCAGACTTCAATAGTCAATATGGTTGTCATGCCGTATCTTTTCACCTAGGAGATAACAATTCTGCAAATGAGCAATCAACGGCTGGAATTTTACGAATCGGTAATCAAGGCACATCAGCTGGGGAGTCAAGTCTTGGCCATCTCTCCAATTGCCGAAGGGTGCATCAACAATACCTTTAGTATCAAAACTGAAAGACGTCAATTTTTCATCAAATGGAATGATCTTGCGAGCGACCTTTTCGAACAGGAGAAGCATGGATTGTACATTCTTCAACAAAAAAGTCCAATACGTACTCCTGAAGTACTGGGTTTGGGAAGGTACGATAGTAAGGATTATCTGCTTTTGAAATTTGAGGATACAGGATCGCCTGGTAAGCATTTTTGGGAAAATTTTGGAGCAAGTCTCGCGGAGCAGCATAGGCAGTCTAGCGCTCAGTTTGGTTTGGATCATGACAATCACATTGGCCGATTGCCACAAAAAAACTCTTATGAAGACAGTTGGCATGACTTCTTCGTCAATCAAAGATTAATACCGCAAGTAAACCTGGCAGCTGCTAGTGGCCTTCTCGACTATAAGGATGTTCAGCAATTTGATCTCCTTTATAAACGAATCAAAGACATTTTTTCTGATGAGCCTCCGGCATTGCTCCATGGCGATTTGTGGAGTGGCAATTTTATGATAGGCGCTAATGGAGAAGCGTTTATTTTTGATCCAGCGGTATACTTTGGTCATCGAGAAATGGAATTGGCTTTCACCAAAATGTTCGGAGGATTTAATGAGCCATTTTATGAAGCCTACAATGCTAGTTATCCAATGGACAAAGGTTTTCAACAGCGCGAAGATCTTTGCAATCTTTACCCCCTATTGGTTCATGCCAATCTCTTTGGTGGCGGATACATATCAGCTGTGAAACAAACCCTGAAAAGATGGGTCTAGTCGCAACTTTCTAGCAACAAGCATATTTCCACCAAAGTCAAAATCTCATGATTCACCGAGTCATCCATCTGCTCTGGCTAATTGGCGTTTTCAGAATTACTTAAAATATTCTATCTTAAACAAAAAAACAGATAAGATATGATACTAGGAGTTTCCGGATGGTTAGGTAAGAAAATTGGCATGAAAGAAAGCCATGTAAGAATTGCTTTCGTAGTTGGCTTTTTGCTCTTTGGAGTAGGCCTTGTGCTTTATCTAGTACTTTGGTTAGTGAAAATCTTGACCTAAGCACCAAGAAATGGGGTGCTCTTTGGTGTTATCAAATCACCCTTTATTTTTTCCTCCCTTAGAAAGACACTTAGCCTAAATCCAGCCAACTACAGGCAGTATAGTATTCTCCTCATTTGGGCTTTTCTAAAAGTCAAATCGCTGCATCCATTCGGCAATATTGATTTGGGACTATCTTAGCCACAAAAACACTGCTATGCCCAGCCCCCTTCAAATTGAAAAACTTACCCATTTATTCAACATTATTGATTTTGACCACAACGGGAAAATTGAAAAGTCCGACTTTGATGGAATCATAGATAACATAGATGTTTTCACCAGTATCCTTCATAAAAGCTCAGACAACATATCTCTCATGGCAGATGGGGAGACTATCTGGAGAGAAATAGTCCAATATTTTGCGAATAGCAAGCTACTCTTCATTACACTAGAACAGTGGATCCAATTCATCAACAAACATTTTCTAGAACAGGACGATGAAACCATCGAGCGAAATGTTCAGAAGTTGGTTTATCGAATTCAAAAAGTATTTGACAAAGATGGTGACGTGCAGATTTCACGGCTTGAGTTTCTAAGCATATTCGTCTCTTGTAGAGTGGAGGTACGGTATGCTAATGAATGCTTCAAAGTCATCGACAGAAACCAAGATGGACAAATAAGCATGGACGAACTACTGTCAGCTGCTAAAGAGTTTTTTACGAGTAGTGATCCAGAAGCTCCAGGCAACTATCTCTTTGGGAAAATAGGCTCCACCCATCTCAAGACGAGCAAGATGAAATTTTAGGGAGCAAAAAAGAAAGGGTCAGCGCAATGCACTAAACCCTCTCAGAATCCAACCTATCATCTTTCAATTCTCAGACAAGCCCATTCACCTTAGTCCAGCCTCCGCCATTCACACAATCAATCCCCTCACCTTTGAGCATACTTGTTGCCTGTCCGCTTCGCATACCTGATGCGCAGCATAGCACTAGTTTCTTATTCATTTTTTTTAGTTCACCAGTGTGACCACTGAGCGTTTGAAGTGGATAATTTTTAGAGCCAGCCACATGCCCGCCCTGAAATTCACCTGGTGTCCGTACGTCTATGACCAATGCTCCTTCAGCAAGGTATTGCTGAACTGTCTGACTTGAACCACCGAAAAGATTACCTAATATTCCCATGTCTTTGTGTTTTTACCATGCAATAGTAAAGGCTCGGCAATTCTACTTTTGTTATCAATGTTACATAGGTGAAAACCATGCTACCGAGAATTAAAATACCCACTCATGATTTTTCACGGAGAATCAAATCATTGGCTCCTAAGAAATATTGAATTAAAAAAGGTCTCTTCTTCTAAGAACGAGACCTGTTTGGTGGAAATATTTACACGCTAGTTAGAAAATAGCGTTTGACCTGTGGAGTACTGACCTTTAAAGTTTCGCAGCAGCTGCGGCATCCAAATACCAAGTTAATTTTCCATCCATTGGGAAAATGTGGGCGGCAGGATATGTAGTATACTCGCCTTCCTTCTTGAAAATCTCCTTGACTTTATCCTTCTTACCATCACCCGTCACTAGAAAAACCACATCCCGCGCGGAATTGATAACGTGTCCGGTAAGGGTAACTCGTTTTTGCCCAGAGGTAGGGTGAGTCGCTACTTCACATAAGCGCTCAGATGACATCAAATGCATCTCATGGGGAAAGATAGAAGCTGTATGACCATCTTCACCCATTCCCAATATGACCATATCAAAGACAGGCAATCCTTTCATAATAGGCGCATGCTCCATGATTTCATTGGCATATCTATCAGCCTCCTTTTTAGGATCATTTTCTCCATGAACCCTCAGTATGTTTTCCGCCGGAATATCGATTTTATCCAAGAGACGCTCCTTAGTCATCTTGTAATTACTTTCATTATCAGTGGGAGGAACACATCGCTCATCTCCCCAATAGAAAAAGATCCTGCTCCATAGTGGAGAATCTGCGTATTTGTCCGACAGGTAATCAAAGAGTATTTTAGGAGTAGATCCTCCCGAAAGTGCACAGTGATAAGAGTCTGTGCTTGCTGCTTGTTTCATTAAATAATCTCCAAACGCCTCTGCCGTTTCTTTTGGAGTATCAAATATTATGTTATTCATAAATGTAATTCGTAGTAGACTGGTTTTGTGTTCAATTATAGTTCGCAGAATATCCCATCATCAGCGAGGTTTTTGCATGGGTATCTCCATTGCATATTATCCCCATCGATCAGATCATCCGCGTTCTCTGGACCCCAAGTACCTGCAGGATAGCCATGTACTGGTATTGTTGGATCTTCTTTCCATGCTTTGAGTATAGGATCTATAAACTCCCAAGCTGCCTCCACACTATCTCCGCGTGCATAAAGCGTAGCATCTCCTTGCATGCAGTCAAGAAGTAGTCGCTCATACGCATCAGGCACATACGCATCCGTAAGATCAGAATATTGAAAATCCATATTGACTGTCTTCACATCAAAGCCAGCGCCAGGTACCTTCATGCCAAACTTGATCAGAATCCCTTCATTAGGCTGGATCCTTATGACCAACATGTTTTGAGTGTTTACTTCATCATTATTAGCAAAAAGGTGATGATGATTGGGTTTGAAATGGATAACAATCTCAGATACGCGCGTTGGCAATTTCTTGCCAGAGCGAATGTAGAATGGGACACCTGCCCATCTCCAATTGTCTATGAAGAATTTTAGGGCAACAAATGTTTCAGTTTTAGACTCTGGATTCACACCCTCCTCTTCACGGTAACCCTTCACCTCTTCTCCCTTGATCTTACTCGCCACATATTGTCCCCTGATCACATTGGTCTTATATTCCTCCTTAGTCAAAGGACGCAGCGATTGGAACACCTTCAATTTTTCATTTCTAATACTGAATGCATCAGACTTAACAGGAGGCTCCATTGCGACAAGCCCAATCAACTGAAGCAAATGATTCTGCACCATATCTCGCATGGCTCCAGATCCTTCGTAGTACCCTCCACGCTTTTCTACACCTACAGATTCGGCAGAGGTAATCTCCACACGGTGGATATAATTCCTATTCCAAAGTGGCTCAAAAATACTATTGGAGAATCTGGTAACAAGAAGGTTCTGAACAGTCTCTTTGCCCAAATAATGATCGATTCTATAAATCTGATCTTCGTGATAATCTTCCAGCAAGCTCTTATTCAGTGCACGAGCTGATTCTAAATCATATCCAAATGGCTTTTCTATAATAACTCGAGTCCATCCATTTGCTTCACTATTGAGGCCGACGTGCGCCAGATTTTTTGGAATAACAGCATACAAACTTGGAGGCACGGACAGATAAAAAATAACATTGCTACCTGTCTCATAAGACTCATCAATGGCGTGAAGTCTATCTGCCAATCCTTGGTAGTCATCTTCACTCTTAGTATCCATTGCATGATAGCAGATGAGGTCGGCAAACTTGTCCAAGTCAACTTCCTCATCTTGATACTTCAGATGCTCGTTTTCGTAAACAACTTTTTTACGATAAGCTTCATCATCATATTTTGATCTACCTACTCCTACTATCGCGTATTTTTCTGGTAGATAGTTTTTTTGGTACAAATTAAAAATCGCAGGTATCAACTTCCTGGCTGTCAGGTCGCCAGAGGCGCCAAAAATTACCAGTATCTGATTATCATTTTCGACCATTTCTTAGAATATAGATTAGGAAACGTTAATTTCACTTTATTAAATTCAAAACACCTCACAGAGCTTACTTGTTCGAAAACAGAAGATTTGTGAGATCACTTAAGACATAAAATTAAAGTATAATGGCGGATCATTTCGATTTTGGACTGGTAGGTTTAGGAGTAATGGGTAGAAATTTTATTTTGAATGTAGCGGATCATGGATTTTCATCCATGGGATTGGATACAGATCAGGAAAAAGTGGATGCCTTGAAAGCGGAAGGATCAAACGTCATAGTAGATGGCACTACGGATGCCGCTGAATTTACAAAAGCATTAAGCAGCCCACGCAAAATCATGATGCTGGTGCCGGCAGGCAAGCCTGTTGATTCGGTCATCGAAACATTGCTTCCCCACCTCGATCAGGGAGATATCATCATAGACGGAGGTAATTCATACTTCCCAGATACGGAAAGAAGAATTGAGTACTTGGAGGCAAAGGGCATTCACTTCTTTGGCGCTGGAGTCTCCGGTGGAGCCAAAGGTGCACGATTTGGTCCGAGCATCATGCCTGGCGGAAACAAGGAAGCCTACGAGCATGTAAGACCTATCTTCGAGGCGGCTTCTGCCAAAGTACTTGGTGAACCTTGCGTAGCTTATATGGGACGTGGCTCGGCTGGAAACTATGTCAAAATGGTCCACAATGGTATCGAGTATGCTTTGATGCAACTGATCTCGGAGGTCTACGATATAGCGAAAAAGGGTATGGATTATTCTAATCCTCAATTGGCAGATCTTTTTACAAAATGGAACGAAGGTTCTCTTCAGTCCTTCCTTGTAGAAATCACCTCAGAAATTTTCCAAAAGAAAGATGACCTAACAGATAATGATCTGGTAGACATGATATTGGATAAGGCCAAATCAAAAGGCACAGGCAAATGGACAAGTCAGAATGCCATGGATCTGGGTATCCCTGTACCGTCCATTGACTCTGCTGTGACTATGCGTGCGGTCTCTTCTTACAAAGACTCTAGAGTAGCAGCTCAAAAACTTTATGGTGCATCTGCCAAGTCAAGCGAAACACCCAATGCTGAAGTATTGGAGCATGCTTTGCTTTTCGCATTTATCGTCACGTATGCACAGGGTTTATCCCAATTGGCAGCAGCGTCAAAAGAATATGATTATCATTTGAACCTAGAAACTACAGCCAAAATCTGGAGAGGTGGATGTATCATCAGAGCAGGATTGCTGGAGGATATCAGAAAAGCTTTTGACAAGAATCCGACTCTTGAAAACCTGATGCTAGACGATGGTTTTGTTAGCAAAATCAAATCAGTAGAATCAGAAGCTAGGTCATTGGTCAGTTTTGCTGTGTCTAGCGGTATCCCTGTTCCGGCGTTATCTTCTGCTTTGAGTTATTTTGATGCATTCAGATCAGGAAGGCTTCCTCTTAATTTGATCCAAGCTCAACGCGATCATTTTGGCTCACATACATATGAGCGCGTAGATAGAGAAGGCATATTCCATACCGAATGGTAATATAGAACTTACTGCTTATGTCTATAGCTTCAACACCAAGGCCTCCGTATTACGCAGTAATTTTTACGAATTTGCTGCGAGATAATTCTGACGGTTATCAGGAGATGGCGGAGCTCATGGTAAACTTAGCAGCGCAACAGGATGGCTATTTGGGCATTGAATCTGCCCGTGACGGAATAGGCATCACTGTGTCTTATTGGAGGGATTTGGAATCAATTCGGAAATGGAAAGCCAATACGGATCATCAAGTGGCTCAGCAGAGAGGGAAGTCAGACTGGTATGAGGCCTACAAAACTCGGATCGCTCTGGTAGAGAGAGATTATGAGTTTTAGTCAAAATCTAACCGCAAAATACGCGAACAAGAGAATTACATTGGCCTTCCAACCTCCGGCTTAGGTATATTTTTTGGGTGACACCTACCAATGAAGTATTCAACTCCTTGTTAACAGCTCATTTTGATTTCAATAGAAAGTATATCCGAATTAGTTATGCCGCTCATTTGTTAACTTGCTCAGAAAAAAGATTGACGAGATTTACCCTACCATTTTGCATCCTGCTGATTTCATTCGGCAGTCATGCGCAGATACAAACCCCGCGCCCCAGTACTGTCTTTGATGACTCCAATCTCGGACGAATCGATATAACTATTGCCCAGTCAGATCTTGACTATATCCTTGATCCAAACAATCAAAATAGCGATGAGGAATTTTCAGCCAGATTCACTTACAAGTCCAATGAAAGGAATGATTTGGAAGAGTTTGTGGGCTTTCGGCTTAGGGGAAATACATCCAGAGCATCTGCTAAGAAGTCTTTCAAAGTCTCATTCAACTCATTCGAGAAGGGTCGCGACCTGGATGGTTTTGAAAAACTAAATCTCAACGGAGAGCACAACGACCCTACCATGATTCGCGCTAAGCTAGCTTGGGACATCATGAATTCTACGGGTATTCCCTCATCACGTGCCAATCACGTAGCGCTCTACATCAATGATGAATTTCGTGGTGTGTACACCAACGTAGAGCACATAGACGAGGAGTTTATCGAAGAGCGATTCGGCAATAAGGATGGCAACTTGTTTAAGTGCCTATATCCAGCAGACCTCAATTACAAAGGAGCAGATCCTGAGGCGTACAAAGAAGAGTTTTGGGGTCGGCAAGCGTATGAACTCAAAATGAATGAAGATCAGGATGATTATGCCGGATTTGCCAATTTCATGTTTGTACTCAACAGAACACCAAAAGCTCAATTTGAAACCAAAATCAAGGAAGTATTTGATGTACTGAGTTACCTCAAGGCCTTAGCGGTAGAAATGCTTATTGCTCATTGGGACAACTACGGGGTTAATCAAAACAACTTCTACCTATACGAAAATCCTACGGATAACAAATTCTACTACATCCCATACGACCTTGATAATACACTTGGCGTGGACTTTTTTGGAGTAGATTGGGCTGATAGGGATATGTACACATGGTTCAACGAGAATGAGCACAGACCATTGACAGAGCGTATTCTTGAAGTGCCGGCTTTCCGCGAAGAATTTACCCGAATAGTGGATCAGCTGCTCAAAACTCAATTTTCCCCGGAAGTCCTCAATCCGCGAATAGACGAAATCAAATCAATGATTCAAGACGCAGCGGAGCAAGATCTTTACCGCACATATGACTATGGATTTACCGTAGATGATTTCAATTCTAGTTTTGAAGATCCGCTAGAGGATCATAGACATGTCCGCTATGGACTTAAAGGCTTCATCGCTAGACGACACGCCAAAGCGCTTCAACAATTGGATGATGTTATCTATCTAAGCAGTCCTCAAGATCTCCCTATCAGTGTATATCCTAATCCATCAACTGATTGGATCAACATTCAACTGCCATTGACAGGTAATGAAATAAGTATCACTATCTATTCCATTGCCGGCAAAATG
This sequence comes from Cyclobacteriaceae bacterium, assembly GCA_049115815.1. Lineage (GTDB taxonomy): Bacteria > Bacteroidota > Bacteroidia > Cytophagales > Cyclobacteriaceae > Marinoscillum. Next base: position 51,799 of record JAGDZO010000005.1, read on the forward strand.
GTTTTTCAAAATACATTTGAGAGCAATGAGATAAGATTCAATCCACAACTAGAGAAAGGTGCCTACATTCTGAAAACAGTAAATGGCTCTTTTCAGTCTACTCAAAAAATCATAGTGAAATAACCGTTTTCTGATAATTACAAAAGCTTACAACAATAAAAAGGCCTCAAAGAGGCCTTTCATAGCTAAGAAGAGGTTCTGACTAGATCAAATAAAGATAATCTGAGCTCCATCTTCCTGTGCTCTGTTGTAGAAATCTCCTACCGTGAGCACTTCATCTACTCCATCCCACAGATCATCTTCACCAAGATGAAACATCTCCATAGCCAACTTACACGCAAATACTTTACCTCCGGAGGCTTTATAAATTTCCAGAAACTCACCAACTCGTGGAATATCTAGTTTTTCCATTTCCTTTTTCATCATGGAGCTTGCTAAAGTTTCCATGCCCGGAAGACCTCCTATCATGGTAGGAATATGCATCCCTGGATTTCCCACTGTTGCTACATGTAGATGATCCATTTTTTTCGGTTGGAGCATTTCCAACCCAAAGAATGTACAGAACATCTCAGATTCAATACCTTCCATCCTCGCTCCATTTGCAAGTATCAGTGCCGCATAAACAGAATCAATCGTAGCTTTGGACTGTATAATCATGATCTTTCTGAGTTTCTGCTTAGGCTGCTTTTTTTCCATTATTGGTTGTTCTAAAGTTTCCATGGCTTCAATTATTTAAAGTGATTAAATACAACTAGCTGGTTTTGGTATTCCTGCAATCCGAGAAGCCTTTTTCAATGGGCCACCTGGGAAGAGTTTATAGAATTCAGCGATATCTACTACCCCTGATTTACCTATTTTTCGAATTGAAAGTGCGGTACCATTGAGCTGCTGAGTTCTGAGATAGTCTAGAACTTCCCAGTGCCTATTAGACAATGATATCTGTTCTTCTGTTGCCAATTGAATGGCAACTTCTTTGTCCCATTCGTTCATATCAAGTAGATAACCTTGTTCATTTACTTGAATTGGTTTATTTGCAATAAGAGTTTCCATTATTTTTCAGTTATAGGTTAAACAATTGTTAGTTCCTTATTTTCAATGATTTTGCCTTTCATGCTCATTTGGGCATCTATAAAAGGTATTTTTCTTCCTTTCATAAGCATATTCCAATACACCCATCTGAAGCCCAATTTTCCCAGATGATTCATTTTATTTTCCTCTAGCAATTTCATAGGACCAAATCCATCAAAAGGAAATGTCCCCGGAAGCGGCTCAGTGTCGTAATTGAAATCAATTAGCATAGCCTTACTCTCTCCAGTCTCCACAAAACAATTGGCGTGACCATCAAAATCTTCTCTAAGAGGCTGGTCATTTATGTATCTGACAATATTCTCCGTAAGTATCTCTGCTTCAAAGTGAGCGACTGAACCAGCCTTGGAGGTAGGTAAGTTGGTGGCATCTCCGATCACGAATATGTCCTCGTGTGCCAAAGATTGCAGCGTATGTTTGTGCGTAGGAACAAAATTCAGATCATCGCCCAAACCAGACCTCAATATCAGGTCATCGCCCATATTGGTTGGTATGGTGATTAATAGATCAAAAGCGACTTCCTGTTCATCCCATGAAACAATTTTTTTCTCTTGATTATCCACCCGAGCAATAGCGAAATCGGGAACAATATTTACTTGTTTATCTTCTAACAAATGTCCGAGTTTGGAAGCAGCTTGAGGCTTAGTGAAAGCCCCATCAAGTGGGGTTACATATTGAATATCGACTTGATCTCTTATTCCCTTTGCCTTAAAAAAGCTATCGGCTAAAAACGCAAACTCTAAAGGTGCCACAGGACACTTAATTGGCATCTCTGTAATGTGTACTACTAACTTTCCACCTGCCCAATTCTCAAGTCTATCTCGCAGGTTTTTGGCTCCTTCAAAAGTGTAAAAATCGAACACTGAATTTTGCCATTCAGCACCTGACATGCCTTCCACTTCTTCTGGGGCTATCCTACACCCGGTTGCTATTATAAGCAAGTCATAACCAAGCTCAGTTTGGTCGCCTAGCACAACCTTCTTTTCGGATGCCTGAATTTGTTCGATTGGTTTTTGGATGTAGTTGACCCTTTTAGGAACAAAATCTCTTTTGGTCTTAAAACAATCTTCTTCTTCGTAGATCCCAAATGGGAGAAACAAAAATCCTGGCTGATAGTAATGCCGCTCGTGCTGATCCACGATAGTTATTTTCCAATTTTCCTTTGGCAGCTTACTGGAAAGGTGGTTGGCCATCATGGTACCAGCTGACCCGGCTCCAAGAATTAGTAGATTTTTCATGGCTTTTCATTTGAATTATTTATCAAATGTGCCTTGAAATAGACCGATAAGCTATGAGAAATATCACCTCCAAAAATGATAAATTACTGATTATCAGACATATGTAACATTTGTTACATAAGATTATGGCCCAATCGAGCAACTAAAAGCTTGAGATTAAGAACAGTAGTAGGAATCAGAATAGAAGGAGCTACAGGAATATATCACCCTTTCTTCAGCCCTAAGGCTAATTTCTCCAGGACATAGTCCATCTCTTCTTGTGAAAGCTTTGCAGAGCGTTTTTTGATTTCGCTATTCACTTTGGCCATACCTTCAAAATGCTCAGCTTCAAAACCATATTCCTCCACCTTCAGTAGGTAATCATAGGGTCCTTTAGATGAGATCAGTTTCACGAAAATCGGAGCTGTTTCTATGGCTAGAAAAAGAAACAGTATGAAAATATTGGCTAACCATATGGCACTGCTCTTCTCTGTCAGCCTACCCAATGCATCCAGCCTAGAGGCTAAGCCATTCAAATTCTGCTCTTCCAAACTAGCCAATGCAACTAAAGCCAACTCGTTGTTTTTGGCAATCGCATTCAGTTTTTCAGCAATCAACAGATCATTGGTAGACCTTAGGGCCTTAAGCTCCTCCTCTACACGATCAGCATCAGCTTTTTTGATTTGATAGATGGGGCCGGCGTTTCGCTTTCCCGATCCTCCTGTTCCATCAGCTTCTTGTTGAGCGATTATTCTTAGCTCATCTCGCTTTTCAGCCAACACATTGATTTCGTTTTTGAGGGCTGTTACTTCTTGATTCAATCTTACATTCTCAGATTCAAACCGGTATCGGACGGATTGTTCTTCAAGTGCTTTGTGCTCCTGCGACATTAAAGCCAACTCACCGTTAATCTCTTTATCAAACATTTTCAATTCAAGTGGTTTCGCTATGACTATTGAGATCAATACAGCAAGGACCAAGCGCGGTAATGCTGTGAAAAGTTCTTTTCGTGGCTGATCAGATTTCCGCATGGAAGAAACAATGAAGCGGTCTAGGTTGAAAATCATCAACCCCCAAAGCAATCCAAACGCCACAGCAATCCAAATGCTATCAAATATGGTAAATAGTGCATAGCCCCCAGAAAGAGCAGCAAATACTCCAGTGAAAAAAACAGTTGCGCCTATCCCTACATATTTGGATGAGTCGGTTGGGCAATTAACAAGAATGTGTTGGTTGGTTCCGGCGCAAGACCAGAAGAAGTTTTTCAAGCGATCCATAAACCTAACCAACGAGGGCTTTTGGTACTTTGTTATGCAAGGGACTAAATAAATTGAAAGTAAGGAATGCTCTCTTAGAATATGGATAGCTCGGAGTGCGTGGTAACTTCCTCCAGCAATCGCATGCCCTTGAAGGAATTACCTTTAGGATTAAGCCTTGGGCTCCAAACGGCAATGGTATAATTGTTTGGATAAAGTGCCACCAAGCCCCCTCCCACACCACTTTTGCCGGGTAGTCCTACCTTAAATGCAAATTCACCAGACTCATCATAAAATCCGCAGGTGAGCATCAGGGCGTTGATCCGCTTAGATTGCTGAGAGGAAATCACCTGCACACCGTCAGATATCTTGCGTCCTGCGTTGGCCAAAAACATAAATGTGCTTGAAAGTTGCTCACAAGTCATTTCGATAGAGCAAACGTCAAAATAGAAGTCCAAAACCTCCTCGGGTTCGTTGTGAATGTTGCCAAAAGACTTAATGAAGTTACACATGGCAATGTTGCGGTATCCGGTGGCTTTCTCCGAATCAGCAATGTTATCCGAATACTGTAAATCAGGGATATCACTAACATCCCTTACAAATTTCAAGAATTCGGTTTTGGCATCTTTTAGCTCAGACAAGAGAATATCGCAAACCACTATGGCACCAGAGTTCACAAAAGGATTTCGAGGAATGCCATGGTTGGTATCCAACAATAGTAACGAGTCAAACTTGGTGCCCGAAGGCTCCACATGTACCCGCTTCCAAAGGCGCTCACCAAGTAGTTTATAAGCAAATGCAAGAGAGAGCACTTTGGCGACACTCTGTATTGAAAATTTCTCTTGATTGTCTCCCATGCCAAAACTAGACCCATCGATCTTGGTCATGTGCACACCAAATTTTTCAGGATTCACATTGCCCAGTTCGGGTATATAGTCCGCCACTCGGCCATGATCTCTTAATGAATTAGTATAGGCGTATGCACGCTCTATGATTTCCTGATATTCCATATGTCTTATGATTTTGCTTAGCAAAACGCACGCGAATGTAGTGTTTTCATTTTTAGAAACTAAAGTTATTTCATGGCATCAATCTAGCAGTATGTTGACCACCATTCCTCCTAAGTTTTGGCTATCTTTAGTCATAAGAAGCGGACCTAAATTACTATTCCATGAAAACAATGACTTGTAATCAATTAGGCGGAGCCTGCGACCTAGAATTTCACGCAGATACTTTTGATGCGATAGCCGAGCAAAGCAAGAATCATGGAACGGAAATGTACCACGCCAAAGAGCCTGCACATATGGCGGCTATGGGTAAGATGCAAGAACTCATGCAATCACCAGATGCCATGAAAAAGTGGTTCGATGAGAAAAGAGCGGAATTTGAGGCTTTGCCAGAGAATAGTTAATCCTAGTAGCTGAATTAGTGATTATCCCAAATCATCCGCGGCAAATCCATATCTCCAATTATGCCAGCAGATTTCAAGGAAGAAACCACTTGATCAATCATTACGGAATCAATCTTACTGCTGTTGGCCCATTGGGTCATCCCATACCAGGCCTTAGCATCTCGTTCTTCTATTTCATATCGCTTGCTCACAATAGAGACCATTGTGGAATCCTTCATAAATGCAGTGCAGCTAGTCTGAATTACATCTAGCATTGACTTGATCGCATCAGGCTGATTTTCCAAAACCTTATCTGTAGCCGCAATCACAAAACATGGCCAAGGCGTTGGATACTCGCCTATTCTCCTGAGTTGACCAGCATCTACATAAGGTTTGGTGGTGAACTTTTCCCAGTAAAACACATCTGTCTCCAGAGACTTCAGCGAATCTAATGCTCCACTAAGGTTATTGATTACAGTAAATTGACTTTGGTCGATTTTCACATACTGTTCGTGAGCATTGACTATAGCCATGAGGTGTGAACCCGATCCCAACCTACTGATCGCATGTTGTTTGGTGAATGTATCGTCACCTTTTTGAAGTGAGTTATTGGCTCCAGTATGGATTCCCCAAATCAGAGGTGAAGTCACATACGTACTTATCAGTTTGGCTGGATTTCCCTTGATGATATCTGCCACCACTCCTTCTGTGAGTGCAATACAGACATCCAATTCATCTTCCCTGAGCGCTTTGGTCATCTGCCCTGTTCCACCCGGACAGTCAACCCAATGCAGGTCTATTCCTTTATCAGCAAACGCACCATTTTCATTGGCTAGATGAATGGGTAAGTTGAAATGCTCTGGCACTCCGCCCAGACGAATGATGATTGGATTCATAAAGCGTGAAGATTATGTTTGGTCATCAAAAATAACAGAAGCATGGCTGATACTCTGGCTTGATTGGGCAATTTTCAGATATTGCAACGTAATCTTCTCATATGGTGTCATGGAGATATACCAAATCTGAAAATGCATTGAAATCATCACCAAACATCCTTTCTTCATTTTGCTTGATCTTCCTCTTTATAGGAATGACTTTGACATCTTGCTCTGATAATCAGAGTGAACCTCAAATGATAGCGGAGGTGCCCAGCCTTTCAGCAAATGATAAGCAAGTAGTTAACTCCGCGAATGCATTCGCATTTGATTTGCTCGCTGAAATCAACAAGGAACATCAAACAGGCAACGTATTCATTTCGCCATTCAGCGTAAGCACAGCACTTTCCATGACCCTCAATGGAGCCAATGGCGACACAAACGACGAAATGAAAACTACATTGGAGTTGGAATCACTCTCCAATGAAGAGATCAATCGTTCTAATAAAATTCTGGCAGAATACCTTCTGGCTGCCGACCCAAAAGCCAGTATCAAAATCGCTAATAGCAACTGGTACAGTGATGAGAACAGCATCAATGAAACCTTCCAGGAAATCTTATTGGAGTATTACAACGCAGAGGTAATAGCAGCTGATTTTACAAATTCATCAACTGTCGGGCGAATAAATGATTGGATCTCCGATAAGACCAACGGTAAAATCAAAGACATGCTAGATGGCATTCCTAATGAAGCAGTCATGTACCTGATCAATGCCATTTACTTCAAGGCAGATTGGGTATATCAATTTGACAAAAACAAAACTGAAGACGGAGCTTTTAAGCTCTCAGACGGAACTAATAAGATGGTTCCGACTATGTTCTGCGAAGAAGCCACTATTGGTATAAGTGCTGATCAAGATTATTCACTCATAGACATTCCTTATGGAAATGGGAGGTATAGTTTCACTGTGGTCATGAGTAATGATGAAGCTGAGAATATCAACGAAACTGCCAGTGAATTTACTAACGAAAAACTCCGTACAATGGTGGCGGATACCGTGCATAGGACTAGATCACTTTATATGCCTAAAATGAAAATTGAGTTCAAACAATCGCTCAATGATCAATTAAAGACATTGGGAACAAAATTAGCATTCACCGATAGCGCAGATTTTTCAGGTCTTTTTCAAAACCTGTCAAACCTAAGTATAAGTAGAGTGATTCACCAATCATTTCTCGAGGTAAACGAGGAAGGTTCGGAAGCAGCCGCCGCTACGATCGTAGAAGTTGGAGTAACTTCAATTGATCCCAATGCACAAACAGCCATCAAAATTGATCGTCCATTTCTATTTTTCATCCGCGAGAAGCACACCAACACCATCTTATTCTCTGGTAAGATGATGGATCCAACGCTATGATGCCTATCTAGGCGAAATCAAATTCTTCTAGTTTGGCTTATTAAGTAACCAAGGTTACCAAAACCGAATGATAAGAATCATACCTTACTAAGAAAAGCATCATGCCCAAAGTCCTGAAATTAATCTTGGTTTGCATCACATGCTTGGCCATAGTGACGGGCATTGTGCTTATTGTACAGATGTTTATCTAAAACTCACTCCGATGAAAAAAAATATGGGAAGTACCGACAAAGTGATCCGGATGATCCTAGCGGTGGTAATAGCAATGCTTTACTTTATGGAGGTAATCAGTGGTGTACTGGCTATCGTCTTGATCGTGGTTGCGGCAATATTTGTGGTTACGAGCCTGGTAAATTTTTGTCCCCTATATGCTCCGTTTGGTCTGAGCACTTGCAAGAAGGATTGAATCCATCTTTGTTGGTGATCAAAATTAGCTTTCAAGATGATGTCTCAAAAGTCACTTCTTCCTTGATAAGTGCTACATTGAGCTTGTCAAAATGTGGCCGATATGCTGACGACATGAGGTTTTGACTGGCTCAACCTGACGGCCATGAATTCTTATAAAGCATTGATTAAATGATAACACGCGAGATAGAAAACAGGCAAGACATCAATGAACTGGTGAATGCCTTCTATGCTACGATCAGGCGAGATGAATTGCTTGGGCCTATTTTCAATCATCATATCAAGGAAGAAATGTGGCCAGTTCATCTGGATAAACTCACAGACTTCTGGGAAACTAATCTCTTCGGTATTCCGAAATTCAAAGGAAGCCCATCTCAAAAACATACTGCTGTAGATAAGCACATGAACCATGGTATAGAACCGGCTCATTTTGAGCACTGGCTTAGGCTCTGGCACGCCACGATTGATTCCTTGTATACTGGAGAACTAGCACTCAAGGCAAAACTCAGTGCTCAGAAAATGGCTAATGGACAGTATATGGTCATCTGGAGTCATAGGCCTGAAAACCGTAAAAATCATTAGGCAATTTCTCGTTTGGTGCCTGGTGTAGAATTTGGACTTGGGTCAATGATGAATATCATCCTTCTATAAACCAATGGTCATATGATCGGAGGTCTAGAATTCCTTCATTTGAATAAATGATTTTGAGATCGGCAGACCAACGTTCATCCCAAAATCAATCATCCACTAAAACCCCACAGCGATGAAAAAGAATGTAGGAACAACCGACAAATTGATAAGAATGATTGTAGTCTTGACGATAGTAGTACTGTATTATACTACCGCGCTTTCAGGGCTTGTTGCAATCGTCAGCTTAGCTTTAGCGGGCATTTTGACGCTAACGATTTACACTAACTATTGTCCTCTTTATGCGATCTTTCATCTGCATACAAACGAAGGAAATACAACTGCAACATAGCTGATAATATCTTCATTTCTGTTTATCAGTTCGGTCATCTGGAGGTGAGTTTATACTCCGTGCAATTGAGACCAAAGCTTGAGTCAAACTCCTTCAACCTCACGGTTAAGTTTCTGGATGTGAATAGTAAAATATTCAGGCAAACAGATCATCAGGTACTTTTGATTTGAAATGCTACTTACATAGCAATTCTCAATTTTCAGCTAACTTTAGTTGCTGTAACATTATCAACAAGTCTACCTGACGCTATCTCTTATGCATCCTATCCTAAAAAACATCATAGCAGTAATACTTGGTTGGTTTGGCGGAAGCCTGGTCAACATGGGTCTGGTCCAACTTGGCCATATTCTCATTCCTATGGAAGGAGTAGACCCTAATAACATGGAATCCCTAGCAGCGGCTATGTCTACAGCTGAGCCGCAGTATTTCCTTTTCCCATTTCTCGCGCATGCATTTGGTACCTTGGTGGGTGCCGCAATTGCCGCACTACTAGCAGCAAGTCATCAAATGAAGTTTGCCTTAGGGATTGGTGGTTTGTTTCTATTAGGCGGTATAGCCGTGAATGTGATGATCCCTGGGCCTATTTGGTTTTCTATTGCCGATCTAGTCATAGCTTATATCCCTATGGCATATTTGGGAGGTAAATTAGTTGTCAAGTAAGGTAGAATAAGTAGTTCCAAAGAGTTGTCAAAATGAAAAATCTAATTCTCATCATTCTGCTATTGGCATCCTTCGGTGCTTTTGCTCAAATAGATAATCCTAAATATGATTCTGCCATGGCACAAGAGTTGGGTGCAGATGATTAAGGAATGAAGACTTATGTTTTTGTGATTTTGACTTCTGGCACCAATGATTCTCCAGACAAAATCAAACGTGACAGCTGTTTTGCAGGTCATATGGAACACATTGGTAGGTTGGTGAAAGAAAATAAGCTGCCGGTAGCTGGCCCCATGATGAAAAATGACAAAGACTACCGTGGTATTTTCATTTTTGATATCCCCATGGAAGAAGCTGAAAACATACTGAGCACGGATCCTGCGATCAGTGCTGGTTATCTCGATACGGAGATTTTCGGCTGGTATGGGTCGGCCGCTTTGGCTACTTATCTGGAAGCTTCAGATCTGATCTGGAAGATAAAACCTTAGTTGAGCTTGTGAAGATGCTCAGTAAGTATCGGGACATATTTTTTCACAATCGGCACTTCAAAATCTCCAATTTTCACGGACGTACTACTAAACGCCTCGATTCTCGAAAGGTTGACTACATAAGATCGGTGCACTTGAAGAAACTTTTCAGGATCTATCTGTGAAAGGAAGTCCTTCATAGTTGATCTGATGATATGTCTTTTGGCGTGCGTGTAGATTTCGATGTAATTATTGTCAGTCTTCACGTAATGAATATCGTTGACATTCACTTTGACATACTGGTAGTCTTCCTTGACAAAGAAACTGTCTCTCACCACCACCATATCACTCTCTTCGCTTCCCTGCTTTTCAGTAAATCTTTTAATCCCAACTTCAATAGCACTATATAGATGCGCCTTCTCCACAGGTTTTAGTAAGTATCCGTACGGCGATAGGTTGACGGCCTGATCTATGGTCTTTTTGTCACCATAAGAAGTCAAGAAAATAAATGGGAAATCATGCCTATCCTTGATCTGATCGGCCAACCAAAGACCAGTTTCTTCACCTTTGAGTTGGATATCAAACAGTGCCAGGTCAGGGGCCAATTCATTGATTCTGTTCAGAGCAGTCGTGGCTCTGATACAAATATCCGTCACTTCATATCCAAGATCCTCAAGCATATCAGAGATAGATTCTGCGATAATCATCTCATCCTCTACAATCAATATTTTTATCTTATCCATTACGCGGCAAATTTTAGACTAAATCGAGTTCCATTATCACTCCCGATCTCAAACTCTCCTTCCAGCTGCTGACTCAGCATACGTACCAATCTCAATCCTAGGGACTTGGTCTTTCGAATGTCTATTTCATCAGGTATTCCTTTGCCGTCATCTTTTATCATCAACTGAAATTCGTCACCTTTCTTGGCCAAATGAATGCTAAATGAACCTCCACTTTCGGCATCAAATGCATACTTAAAGGCATTGGTGGCAATTTCGTTCACAATCAAGCCAAGCGGCACTGCTGTGTCTACATCGAAGTAAATCTCAGTGGCATCTATGTGCAGCTGCACCTCTCCCATTCCAAATGAAGCCCGTATCTCTCCTACCAATTCATTGAGGTATTCGTCAAACGGAATGCTCTTCAAATCATCATTTTCATACAATTTCTGATGAATCAAGGCCATGGATCTAACCCTTCCTTGGCCCTCCTCAAGCACTTTCTTGAAGTCTTCATCTTCAAATTTCCCAGATTGGAGATAAAGTAGAGAAGCTATTATCTGCAAGTTGTTTTTTACTCTATGATGAATTTCTTTGAGCAATGACTCTCTCTCAGCCAATGATTTTTCAATGGTTTCCTTCTGTGTGATAATCTCGGATGTTCTCTCATCAATAATCTCCTCAAGCCTGATGTTCTCTTTTTTCAAGCGTCTGGAGTTCCAATGAAGCAACCCATAGATGAAGATGAGAAAAACGATCACATAACACACGTACGCCAGGCCAGAGTAATACCAAGGAGATTCAACATTGAACCTAATGATGCCTACTTCACTCTCTGTATCAAAGCCGTTTTTGGCCTTTACCTCAAATTGATACTTGCCAGGTGATAGGTTGGTGTATTCCTTCTGTGTTTTGTCTGTCCAGTTGCTCCACTCCGTTTCATAACCGATCAGCCTATAGGCGTAGCGCACCAACTCCGGGTGCCGAAAGTAGGGAATAGCATAAGTGAAGCGTACCGCATTCTGATCGTAGGTGAAATTCAGTGATTGTTTTTGATCATAAGTAAAGCTGCCATCTTCACTTAGGTACCTACCACTGAAAACGGTAGTGTCTGATTGATTAATAATATCTAACTGACGAATAAATGCCGGGCCAGAAAATTCATAATTATCAGCCTTACCATGTGGTATAAATGCAACATGACTGATCATCCCAAAAAATGCCCCATACCCCGGATGATGATAAAGATTGATGATATTCTGAGGAAGAACATTGGCGATACGAGCGTCCATATCACCAAACTTCCCGTCAAGGCCTTTAGTCATAAATCCCTTCTCCCCATTTTTAGCTACAACCCATATGGTATCGGATGATTGGGCACTTATGCGGGCAATTGGATTGTCTACAAACTGATTATTAAAAAGATCTGATTTGACAAATTTTTCTTTGACATAATCATACTCGTAAAGGCCCTTTTCGGTGGTAAAAAGCAACTGATCACCAAAAACCAAACTCCAATTGCCTAAAGGATCTGGCAATCCGTCCTCAACAGAATATTGCCTATAATTACCAACCTGCTTGTTATCCGTATCCACCTCGAACGAAAACAGGTTATTTGGATTGGCTCCCCAAACATGTTTTAACTGATGGTCATATTTAAGATTATACATGAGCTTGGGTAGTATGTCATTTTCCATACTTGCCTCATGCGTCCAATTGCCGTTGACCAACCTTAAAAGCTGCATCGATGATCCGCTTTTACCAATGCTTAACGCGTAGGTAGAATCTTCCAAATAGATTATTTCGCTGCTCGTTTCAGATTTGGTATACAGGCGCTCATATCGGTTGTTTTTTATCTGCCCGATAGTCTGGTAAGCCTTCACCAAAAGTGGCCCTTTGCCCCTTAGAATATCGTCATTGTATATATCGGAATTCTCCAAAGGACTGAAGTTCATGTTCTTGCGATTGTAGACTTTGGTCGGCTTTTTCAAAGATTTATTTACCAATCCTGTGGTAGTGGCTACATAAAGAGTCCCATCCTTGACTTCAAAGTCCGAAACCTCGCCAGTGATGCCGTCTGATCGTCCAAACATGGATACTGCTGAGGCCAGCTCTACTACAGACAGACCAAAATTGGTCCCCAACCATAGGTTGTTATCCCTATCCAAAAAGGCTCTAAAGACCTGTTCATTGACTCCTGTTGATTCATCCAAATGCAAAATTGGATTCCACTCCTTATCCGTGATGACGAGACCATTGCTTAAGTAGCAAATGGCATAATACTCCTCGGAAATTTTCAAAAGCTTGTATGGAAACTTACTCTGTAACTCTGGATAAACTAGAAAATCTGCCACGTATGCGGTATCCTCGTTCCAATAATGAAACACATGCGTAGGTGACAAGCCCAAAACTCCATCATCAGAGACCACAAAATCTGAGATTGCCAGACCATTGAAATAATCACCTTTTGTGCTCCGAACCAATGTATCATTTCGGTAGACTTGAAGACCCTGATGTGGCGTCTTATAGTACATTTCGTCCTTGAAGATGAAATTTGGGTAGCTTCTTACATTGGTTTCAAATTGTCGGAGCTTCTCGGTGGAAGGGTCATAAACACATATAGAGTTTACCCCCGCGAAATGTATGATACCATTGTGACATTTGACAAACTCTATGCGCACAGTGGTATTGAGCTTGGAGTCCTTGGGTATGATGCTCTGAAACACAGTAACGCCAAGACTATCAGTATCTAAGAAGCCCATGATATTGATACCGCCAACATAAATAACTCCCTGATCGGATACTGCAAAATTCCTTGGTACGGCCCCTTGTGGTAGCGCTATGGTCCTCCAAGTTTTGCCATCAAACTCATGAATATCAAATGAGGTAGCCACATAGATTAATCCTTCTTCCGACTGGGTGATATCCCAGACTTGGTTGTTGCCTCCATAGTCTTCTCCAGTGTAGAAAGTTATGGGAGGAACACCATCAGTATTGATAACCAAATCGTTTTGTGCTAATAAGCAAGAAACATTTGTTGCTAGGCACATCAAGAAGATCAAGACTCTATCCATAGCATCTAAAGTAGTAAAAACCAGCCGTAAAGGCTGGTTTTTAATAGCGGTGAGGGGTAATTAGAATTATTCATGCTATCACTTTCACTGAACTGAAAATGGCCAAATCCTATTACATATTAAAGATGCCAACGAGGTGCTTCATATTCAAATAAATGTGGTGAAGTGCTCATTTTCTGTGGTGAATAACTATAAAACCTTGTTTGAAAATAGAAAAGGCCAATTTGGTTACTCCATAACTGACCTAATCTGCCTTAGTACACTATTTTCACTTAGTGCAAATCAACCCAGCTAGCACCGTCATAACCATTAAATTTACTCGTAGTAGTATTGAAAATCATTAAGCCAGCAGCTGGGGAAGTAATAACATCTCTTTCGGCAGTTGTCAATCTTGGAAGTAAGAATCCTTTTGTTGTTGATTCTACTTCAAGTGCCGCACTTGCGTGAGGAATATCTGTGCCAATTCCTACAGCGTTATTTTCTACTGCCAAAGTGGGACCAGACTCCACAAAATATGTTTTGAATAACATATCTTGAAAATTTTGAATTCGGCTAGCTCGATACAAATTACCGCCAGAATACACATCATCTTCTACGTTATAAGCAATGTGGTGCAGTCCTACAACAACTTCCCCTTCGATGTATTCTAACTTGAAAGTAATCTGTTCATTAGCTACCATGGCAATTCTATTTTCCAAAATAAGCGTGACCGTAGATCCATTAACTTCTGGTTCTATCTTCTGTGAGTCAATTAATTTACCATTAAATCCATTGCCTTCATAAAATGAAATAGTGACCAAACTTGGTGAATCAAAAGATGGCGATGTGCTTATTTCATAATCTATACGGGCAAGTTGACCACTAGTAGTCGCTGTGAAAGACTGACCATTAACATCTCCGGCACCATTGCCACCTTCAGATTGTTCAACGTCCAAAACCAGACCAATTTCAGACTCAATCACAAAATCTCCATCATCGTTTAGAAGTTGCTCTACCTGATCATCAAAACCCTTCCAATTGGTGCCATCAAATTTATTTAGATCATTTTCATCAATATTGTAAATTAAAAGTCCTTTCGCTGGGGAACTGATTGCATCACGTTCTTCCACAGTCATTCTCGGTATTAATAACCCTTTAGAATCTGAACTTATCTCAAGAATAGCACTGGTATGAGGCATATCTGTCCCAATTGCGACTGTTTTCTCTGGACTCACATACAATGATGTTTGGCGTGGAGTATTGATCAAAACACTAAAGACAATATCCTTATCAACATCCTTAGTGCCATTATTTGTAAACATAAAACCATCCTCATATACATCTGTCTGGCTAAAATATATGCTACTTACAAAAGACACGAACCTGATGGTATAAGTACGACCAGCAACAACCCTAGCCGTATTGGTGAGCGTATGCTCTGTAAAATTGCCAGCAGTAGAACTGATAGTGTTTTTGGCAATTACTACCCCTCCATAACCTTCACCTTCAAGGATATCGAAAATGATGTCTGTATTATCCGTGAAAAAGTTAAAGCCTATTTGGGTTATAATTCCATCTTCCTCAGCGACAAAGGTTTGTCCAACATCTGAACCACTATACCCAGCACCATGCGCCATCTGACTAAAATATGATTCTGATTCTTCTTCTGAAATTTCAAAGTCACCGCTGGAGTTAAGATTACTAATTGATGAAATCTCTGAATCTACATAGCTCTTGGTGGTGGCATCTTGATCGTTGATAGGATCTGCGAGGTTTGTGATGGACATTTCATTCGCATCAGTTCCATGTCCGAGAACACTGGACAAATCCTGTGCGTCTGTATTGTCTAGAAAAGTAGAAAGGTCTATAGTGCCTCCATCTTCTAACGTGAGAATGTTACCATCCAAACTTATTGCCTGATCATCTGTCTCAGATGTCAGATATCCATTGTTAGCTACGAATTCATCTACTTCAGACTCTGATAGCTGTGTATCTGTATCATCTAAGTAAGCAGAAAGGTCTACAGTGCCCCCATCTTCTAACGTGAGAATGTTACCATCCAAACTTATTGCCTGATCATCTGTCTCAGATATCAGATATCCGTTGTTAGCTACGAATTCATCTACTTCAGACTCAGTTAGCTGTGTATCTGTATTGTCTAAGAATGCAGAAAGGTCAACAGTACCTCCATCTTCTAAAGTGAGAATGTTACCATCCAAACTTAAAGCCTGATCATCTGTCTCAGATGTCAGATATCCATTATTAGCTACAAAAGCATCTACTTGAGCCTCCGATAGCTGTGTATCTGTATCGTCCAAGAATGCTGAAAGGTCAACGGCACCTCCATCTTCTAACGTGAGAATGATACCATCCAAACTTATAGCCTGATCATCTGTCTCAGCTGTCAGATATCCATTGTTAGCTACGAATTCATCTACTTCAGATTCAGTTAGCTGGGTGTTGGTATCCGTATTGTCCAAGAAAGCAGAAAGATCAACAGTTCCTCCATCTTCTAAAGTCAAGATGTTTCCAACAAGACTAATAGTTTGATCATCGGAATTCACAACCTGCAAATCCACACTATTTCCATCGCTTATTTCTAAAACCGATCCGGTAAGCGTCAGATTTTGAATTTCATTAGTCGCATCTGCATCCGCATCTTCACCATACAGAGCATAGGGCACAGCAGATAATTTACTGGTACCAAAATCTTCAAAGCCGTTACCAAGGTCCACCTCTACCATCATGAAATGATTGCCTGTACTCCAATCAACATCCGCGAAAGTACCTGAGAGTGCTGTGCCTTCTCCTATTTTGGCTTGTATCAAACCATACGCATTAGTGGTCAATGATTGCTCCTCAGAGTAAACCACAGATCCGGCAGAGCTACCAGCCAAAAGTGAAAACCTCACGTTTGCTGCAGCGTTCACTAGCGATTTCCCATCAGCATCTCTCAAAATCCCTTGATAGTCAAGGTTTCTTGGAACTTGCGCTGCTACACCCAATATTAGACCTATTAGAGCTATGAATAAAATGTAATGTCTTTTCATTATTTCGAAATTAAAGTGGATGAGATTTTATTTTTTAATGAGTTTGTGATGCGAAACTGATTGATCTGTGGTCACAGTCAATAGATAGACTCCATTACTTATAGTACCTAAATCAATCTTTCCTGACCAATTGGTCAGGTGATACTCAGAGCGATAAACTTCCTTTCCGTCGAGTGTGGAAATGTTGAGATGGATCATATCGCTTGCCTCAGCTTTTATAAAAACATAATCTGCAAATGGATTTGGATAAATGTCTACTACAGGATTAGCAATTTTCAATACTTTTATAATCTCTGCCATTTTCATGGGTTGATGAATACCAGCAATCAGCGTATTTTCTGTCCCAGATGTATTGGAAATGGTTTGTCCTAATGTCCAACTTAGTGAAATACCGGATTTGGTATTCGATGAGCTAGCTACTGCAATGGTCTGTTGAGTTGAATGCTGACCCCATGAGATCAAGGGTACAAAAAGAAGGACTAGTAATTGAATCGCATGTAGTTTCATTCCTTTTTTTACCAACAAATAATTCTAACGCGTAATGATTATCCAAAAATTTGTGGTGAAATGCTTGAAAATTGGGGTGAACACTCAGTGGGTACGGTGATTGTTGAAATACTGAGAATAATTTAGGAGCAAATCAAGATATATCCATGTATATATTGAGCAATACTGATAGAATCAATCACTAGGTGAATAGAGACTAAGCAGAAACTTCATAAATAACCTAAAAAATAAATCAGCTGGATTCTGAAAATCGATGCAACACAATCACATGATAGTAACGTTACTTCCCAAAGAACTTTTCTATGATTTCAGCCTGATGATCAGCCAAATGCGTCAGAAAGGCTTCTGCCACCGGTGAGTGTCGTTTTCCCTTGGGCCAGATGAGAGACCAGGTGGTCTCTATGGGAAGTTTTTTTACAGGAATGATATGCAGTTCTCCTGATTCCAACTCTCTTTTAATTCCGATAAGGGGCATAATCGAATAGCCTAATCCTGCCAAAACAGCCTGCTTCACCGCCTCATTGGAGGTGAGCTCCATTCTTTTGGACACAGTGATATTGTGCTTGGTCAAAAACGCCTCCATGGTTTGACGGGTGCCCGAGCCTTTTTCTCTGAAGATCAATGGCAATTCTTTAAAGACCCCTTGGGTACTTACCTTCTTTGGAAGATCAAGTAATTCCCTTCCCACCAAATACAGCTTATTCGGAAGCAAATTCATGTGCTCCACCTGGATAGCATCGGGCAAAATAGATACCAGTGAAAAATCGACTTCATTGAGTGCGAGGCTCTCTACTACTGTCTGCTTATTGGTCACATCCATAATGAGCTCTATTCCCTCATGCTCATTGACAAAATCTGACAAGAAAAAGGGCATCACATACTTGGCAGTAGATACTACTGATAGTTTTAGTCTACCGGACAGCTGGCCTTTGAATGCCAGGGTCTTGTATTTGATTTCATCTACTTGATTGATGATTTGCTCAGCAGCAGCAGCTATCTCCTTGCCAAAATCAGTCACATAGATTTGTCTTCCTACCAATTCAAATAAGGGAATATCAAATTGATTTTGAAAATTTTTGAGCTGGATAGATACAGCAGGCTGGGTAAGATGCAAGGCCTCTGACGCCTTGGTAACACTCTGATATTGAGTGACTTTAAGGAATATTTGCAGCTGATTAAGTGTGTAATTCATTAGTGTTCATTATGCTTGTAATAATAAAGATAAATAAAAATTAATGATTGTTATTATACAGATTTGTAACACGAAATAAACTTCTGAAAACCATGACAAACAATACCAAGTCCAATACACAAGATTCAGTCTTAGATTCTCTGACCAAAGAGTTTTCCTTGATAGACGGAGAGTTCTCTCAGGAAGAAGCGAAAGAGATATTGATTCATTTGCTTAGTTACAAAATCAAGTTTCACAATCAGAAAATTTTCAGCATCAACGAGCGATTTGGTGAGAAAGATGAAAAGTCTATGAAACGAATCTATGAGCTCACGCAAACGCTGAAGGAGCTCAAGGAGACTCTTAATGCACTGGAAAGCGATGCTGTATTGAACATCAATTCTTCGATCAAAATATCGAAGAAGTAAAAAAATCCTCTAGTAAGATTCCTCTATCCCTTTCTGATACGCGATTCAGGAAGGGATTTTTTTTGTGGCTTTACGTCGAGAAATTTCACAAATCCCGCAAGTTTAGCGCAGCGTAACTTGTGGGTGAGCTAGACATTGTAGTAATCGCCGTATCACAAAAGACTGATCTCAGAAACTAATTTAAAATCCGCTATATTAGAAGTTAAATAGGTATGAGACAATTGTATCCAATTTATACTACCGCCAAATATTAAAAGCCTCAAGAAATATCAGCTAGATCTAAGAAATAATGCGAAAATTTTTACTCATCCTTCCTTTTGCGTTGCTCATAACCTCATGTGAACCAGAAGAATTCGACGATACCAATAATTCTATTGACTTCAGCGACAACTCTTTTTCGTTTATCGAAACTATAGTTTTTGATGATTATCCGGGAGAATCAAGAACGAATATTTATGACATAGACAATGACCTATTGATCAACCTTGATGTTCAAACTTCTTTCTTAAGTCGGGCAAAATGGATTAACCGTGAGCTAATATATTCGGATGATTTTTCCATCAAAAGATACAATCCTAAATCAAAAGAAATAACAGTCCTATTCGAGCCTGAGCGGAGTATTCAAAACTATGATTACATGAATGAGCAGATAGTTTACTCCGATTACAATGAAATTTACCTTTTCGATTTGAAAACCGAGTCCCTAATTCATATTACAGAAAATATTGAAGGTGAGTTCAGAACACCCCAGTTTTCACCCGATGGCAACTCAATTTTATTCAATAAAAGGGTAAACCGTATTCGAGATGGTGATAATGCGCCTACTCGTACTACCCAGTTTATGGTTTATAAAATTGGCAGCAAGGCATTCCAGGAAGTCCAGATGTTCGATGAGTTTGCTTCTCCCAATAATGAGCCTAGTTGGTCTCCTGGTAGCAACGAGATCCTGTATTCTCAATTTGAAGCTGTTTTTATCTATAATCTTGACTTGAACAAACTTACACGTGTGACTGACGAAGATATTGTTGCTAGAAATCCTGTTTTCTCCCCTGATGGAAACATGATGAGCTATTTTAGCTCAACGGACAATTCAAACGACCTACTTACGATCTATGATTTCGACACTCAAACCAACAAAATCATTAGTAATGTTTCATCTTACCAATCCTCTTGGCATGATAAGTCTGATAGAATCCTCTTTTGTACAGATGATGGGATTTATCAATTCAACCTCTCAAATAATGATCTAACCAAAATGATCGAGGGTAATAAATCTATTGCCTTGCACTCTACTCAATGGATTCGCTGAGGCATCACAACTCCATACCAAACAATTGATAATTAAGCATCTACTTATCGATCGCCATCATTGTCATTTCCTCCAGCATCTTTTAGATCGTCGTTAGATATCTTTCTCACCTTCTTAGGTGCTCGCTGTTTCAGCTTACCAATCCTATAGCTGAAGTTGACTCTGAAATTCAAAAGCTGTAGTTCTCTTGTGCTCCTCTGCGCTAAAAACGGAGTGGTGACTTCAGAATCCAGAAAACTTCGTGGGGTGGCGAAATTATTAGCACCAATACCGACGCTCCCTTTATCATTTTTGAAATTACGGTTGATACTGAGACTATAGATATAAAATGGATTCGTGAATCCTTGAAGTTCCACTCGCGAACTACGATAGAATCCAAACATCTGAAGCACCCAAAGATCTGTCAGTTTATAGCTACCAAATAGTCTCGCTCCAATTAGCAGTTAAACTGATTTCCGATTCATATTGATTCCTCAAGGATTTCCTTCTAAGGCCAAAATAGGATGTGAAAATTTCACTCAATCTCAATCTAAGGCAGGAATTTTTAGGCCTAATGATACCTGTACCAATAATGGATTCAGTTAGCTCGAAATAATTTTATAGCGGTATCAGTAATTATAATTTAACAAATGCCTTATTCAACCATCAAAAAAACTAAATTAGCAAAAAAGTCAGGATTACGATCGGTAGCCTGATGTTACAAACAATCAGATTAGCTTATGAAAAAAGTGTACTTGCTCATCGTTTTTTTTAATCTGATTTCCTTACTGGATATTCAAGCACAAGGTGTGTTGAACATAACCCATCCAATGGAGGGATCTTTTTATAAAGGAGAGGTGAGAATAGTTGCTTCATGTGGAGATAAATGCGACAGCATTCGTGTGAGCGTAAGCTATAACGACTTCTATTGGCAAAGTGATTATTACAGTTTTGGTAACCAAGTAGATACGACCATTCTCCTAAGTAGTGCTGGTATTTATGACCTAAGGATTACAGCGTATGGTGATTTCGGTATTGAATCTAAAAGTTTCTATGATTTATTACATGGGTTGTATAATCCAAATATCAAGAAAGTAGCAAGTTTTGATGACGCAATAGTACATGTGGAGAATAACAAAGTAGTGACAAAAGGGACGGATCAAATAAACATTATTGATCTAGAAACAATGGAACGAAAGGAGATTAGAATCGAGGAAGTTGAGAACCTCAGCCTTGTGAATATTAAAATAATCCCTCATGGCTTAGTCTATACACTTGGTGAATCAGGGGTAGATCCAAAATTGTTTCTATATCAAGATAATAAGATCACCCAGCTAGAAGGGAGTACCGGTAATTTTGCAGTAAGTGGGGATAATGTCATCTGGTTTTCCAATGGGCAAACTCTTAACCGTAAAAACATTATTTCTAATTCTCTGGAGGTAGTACAACTTGAAAATCAAGTCTCATACAATTTAAACTATCCAATAGAACCCATCAATGAGAAGGGGGAAGTCACTTTTTATACTTCAACTAAAGACATCTATCTGTTTGACAGTGTAGGAAACATCTCGAAAATTAACCAAACAATGGATGCTTATTATCCAGTAGCAAATAGTAACGGTGTATACTATTCCAACTATGATGGCACAAAATTCTTTCATAATGATTTGAATGAAGAAAAGCTCCTTTTTGAAGGAAACTTGGACTCATCCTCCAATTATAAAGCGAAAGGAAATTATGTTGCTATACAACCAATAGATAGCAACAATCATAAGCAAATTGCTGTGATTGACTCATTAGGAGAATTGAATACAGTATCCAAGTTGGACACAGATACAGAATTAATAGGCCTAAGCGCGAATGGAGGTACCTTGTTCTCGACCCATCGTGCCATCAATTCTTGGTATCTCCTTGACGATTTGTATTTATCATACGAAAATTACTCAGTACGCAAAATGGCTGTATTTAATACTAGTATAGTAACCACTAATTACTACCAGGATAGCAATGAATGGCAAATGACAAATAGCAATACATTGTATAAATTAGACACAACAGAAACTGTATATTCATTAGAGGCATTGAGTAAAACGATAAAAGAAGATGAACAATTGAATTTGAGTCAATATGATTTTCTTATTTCAAGTGAGGAAGAAACTTTCATTTATAATTTCAGAATTGACAGTGTACCTAAACTAGGAAATTTATATTATTACAAACAACCTTATCATGCGAAAGACCGCCTCCAAAAAATTCTGGTGACCAAAGGGTACACCCTTAAAACTTCAGATTTATTTACCGGTGGTACACTAAAGAATTTTAAGTATGAACCCTATCCTGGTGTCTCCGGAGTTGATATATTTTATTGGAATGCGGATATAGGATATGGGTTTAAAGACATCAATCAGACTGCTACAATTGAAATAATACCCGAGAATAACCCACCAAGGTTTTCCGTATCTGATTTAGTCAGAAATGAAGACTTTGTAGGTGCTCAATCCAATGCTATCGTAATACATGACATCCCCATTGACGAACAGTCACAGGAAATTACATTTTCCATTTCACCATCATCCATCGATTTTGCCGAAATGAAACTCAATCCGAAAACCGGAATAGTAAATATTTATCCAATTCTCAATGCATTTGGAACACAGGAATTAGTAATCACTGCTGATGATGGTCAACCCAAAAATAATCTATACTCTCGTACATTCTCAATAACCGTCTTACCTGTAAATGATGAGCCTATTGCCCATATCACCACTGACACAATGATGGTTTTGAATGAAACTATTTCATTGAACCTATTAGTTGAAGATGTCGATTTATGGGAGTACCCTACGCTAGAGACCATTACTGTAAATTTAACATCTGAAAACGAATCGATAATTGAGAATCAAGACATAGTAATTGAGGAAGAAATTAAAAGCGAACGCTTCAAAATTAACATCAAATCAAGTGGAAAAGCCACAGGCCTATGTCCAATGATTTTGGAAGTTTCCGACTATCATTCTACAACCCGAGAGTTTATATTCATCGAAGTTGTGAAATCGCTTTCTAACCCCAAATTAAGCACCTCTGAGGTTAATGTATATCCAATACCAACATCTTCAGAATTAAACATTGAGATTAATCAGAAAGACAATTATACAATTGAATTTTTTGATTTATCAGGAGCCAAAATCTCAAGCATAGAAAAAAAGAACACGCAGTTTTTGAAACTAAACTTAGATGCGTTTAACTCTGGAACTTACATCTTGAAAATCCGAAACAATGGACAATATATTTCAACCAGCAAAATAATTGTCAGTCGCTAACACGCACTATTTGCATACCAAACATTAATTAAGCATCCACTTATCGATCGCCATCATTGTCATTTCCTCCGGCATCCTTTAGATCGTCGTTAGATATCTTTCTCACCTTCTTAGGTGCTCGCTGTTTCAGTTTACCAATCCTATAGCTGAAGTTGACTCTGAAATTCAAAAGCTGTAGTTCTCTTGTGCTCCTCTGAGCTAAAAACGGAGTAGTGACTTCAGAATCCAGAAAACTTCGTGGGGTGGCGAAATTATTAGCACCAATGCCTATACTTCCTTTATCATTTTTGAAATTACGGTTGATACTGAGACTATAGATATAAAACGGGTTCGTGAACCCCTGAAGTTCCACTCGCGAACTACGATAGAATCCAAACATCTGAAGCACCCAAAGATCTGTCAGTTTATAGCTACCAAATAGTCTCGTGTTAAACACAAATCCTTGGTTTTGAGCATTGAAGAGTGGATCATCTATATTGTTAGTCAGGACGGAATAAAAGGCATCTACCCCACCATTCAAGGTAAGTTTGCCCTTGCGAATACTCGCGAAAGCATTAATACCATAAGCATCTTCCTCACCGATATTCTGATAAGTAGTGTAAACAGTATCCTGACCAATAGTCTCTCTCACAGACTGAATACTTCCATTGGTAGATCTCACAAAAGCAGAAACACTCACAGACGTTGATCGCTTAAACTGACTCAATGAAAGCTCTATCTGATCGGTAAACTCTGGAAGCAGGTTTGGATTACCCTGCGAAATATCCAAAGGATTGGCAGCATTGATGTTGGGATTGAGAAACTGAAGACTCGGTCGGGCGATTCTCCTAGAATAACCCAGCTTCAAGGTCTTATTCTCCTTTAATTTCTTAGATAAATTCACACTAGGCACCAATGTGCCATAATCGCCAATTTCGAGATCACTGCCCTCAGCGAAATTGGCCGTGATGGTCGTATATTCATAACGTCCACCAGCTTGAAGGGTGATGTCAAGCGGCAGCTCCATCAGACCTGATATGAACCCAGCAGATACATTCTGTAGGTACTCAAACGAATTGCTTATTCCTGCGCCTTCCAGTCTGCTATATGGTTCATTGCCTTCTCTCTGAAACAACTGAAAGTCACTAGTCACTGTTCTTGAGATGTTTTTGAGTCCCATTTCGATTCGGGCGTTCTCGCCCATGGGCTCTACGTAATCCAGCTGAACGGTGAACTCCTTATTGTAACTGATATTCTCATTCTTAGTATCAAATGGGTTTGCTCCACTCACGTTTTCTATCGAAAAATCATTATTTCGAGTGTCCTGGCTGTAGAGTGAAATGAAACTTATCTCCTTCCCTTTTTTCTCAAATGACCGGATATAATTGAAGTTAACATCTACGCTATTGGAATTGGTCAGTGAGAAAACGTCCTGAACAAATGATCTTGAATCATTGGCATCCATGATTTCGGTAAGGCGATCATCTTGGTTATTGCGTGAGTCGAAAATTCTGTAATTAACACCTCCACCTATGAAGTTGTATTTGTTAAAAGTATAGTCCCACCCAAAGTTGTACCGACCAGATATCCGAGAACTCAAGGTCTCGGCATACTGATTGGTGCTTGACAATTGATTACCTGATTGATCAGTGACAATTTGTTGGTTGTCAAAAGACCCCAAAATATTGTATCCCGCGTATCCATTTCCGCCTAAGGACAAACCTAACTTACCTCGTCTACACCCAGCATTCAGTCCCAAACTCGAACCTCGATAGCCTACTGAGGAGTTGACCGAAAGTGTCCCTCCTTCGAGGTTGTTCTTTTTGGTGATGATATTGATAATCCCTCCCGTACCCTCAGCATCGTACCTTGCCGAAGGTGAGGTAATCACCTCTACAGATTCGATCTCATCTGCAGGAATCTGACGCAGCGCATCTGCCAGATTTCCGGCTGTGATAGTCGAGGGTTTGCCGTCTATCAAGACGGTGATATTACTGCTGCCTCGCAGTGAAACATTGCCATCAAGATCAACAGACAAAAGCGGGACTCGTCTCAGTACATCAGAGGCATCTCCCCCTGCTGTGGTCAGATCCTGAGAGGCATTGTAGACTATTCGATCCACTTTATCTTCAATCAATTCCTTTTTGCCCTCTATCACAACTTGGTCCAATTCGGTTGAAGAAAATGTAAGTACGATATTCCCCAGATCGTAAGACTCTCCCTTACCCGTAATTACGAAAGGCCCCTTTTCGACAGTGGTATATCCGATAAATGAGATACTTACGTTATACTCACCCTCGCTAATGTTCTTGATGACCCATTTCCCATTCTCTTGTGCTATGGTCCCCTCGATGAGTTTATTGTCAGTAGCATTCAATACACTAATCGTAGCATAAGGAACAGGTTCGTTGGATTCGTCCAACACAGTACCGCTCATTTTACCATAGCCCACTTTAGGGACAGATCCTCCACCATACCCGGCCGGAGGGCCAGAAGGTCTTTGCGCAAAAGAGGTACTGACTGTGAAAAATGAAAATGTTCCAAGTAAAAGTAGCTTGTAGAAAAACTGCATAGTCCAATGTTTTAAATCAACTTGAACTACAATCCGAAGACTGTTTTGTTTCATTTACTTATTAACTTTTTGATGAGCGGCAGTTAAATCCATTGAACGCACAAGAGATATTAGACCGTTTTACGTGCAATCAATCATGGCTATAGAATTTCCCAAACGGTCTCGTTCATTTCACTCAATAAGGGCTTGAAGATTATTAAAAGGAAAATTTATAGAGCTAACTTTAAAATCAAAACCACCGACATGACTAAAAGACGCACTTGGAAAATTTGGATATTGAGAACCCTCCTGATTGTTTTTCTAATTGGAGCAGGTTTCATCATCAATCTCGTTTGGTTTAAACCTTTCAGCATAAGGTTATTCTATGATAAGCTCTTTGTGGAGTTGGCTATTGATAGCCCCGAGATTACTACGTCCATGGGGATTCCTGTGCTGTATGATAGATCTAAAGCTGACCTGGATGATATCTCAGATGATAAAAAATGGGAATCCTTTAACAAGACCAAAGATGATTACAATACCCTATTGAGCTATGATTTTGAAAGTCAATCAGAAGAAAATAAGCTCAACACCAAAATACTAGGCTTCTTCCTCAAGGGGCAGGTAGAAGGTGAAGAATTCTTCTATCATGGATACCCAGTAAACCAAATGGGTGGGGTTCAAAGCAGTCTTCCTAGCTTCATGGAAAATTCGCATAAGCTAAGAAACGAGAGCGACGCAGAGGCTTATATCTCCCGTCTATCAAAATTCGACACCAAGTTTGAGCAACTAATAGAAAACCTCAAAATATCAGAAGAAAAGGGCATTATTCCACCAAAATTTGTCATTGATAGGGTGCTGACTGAAATGAAGGGATTCATTGGAGTGGATAATGGAAGTGACATCAACATCCAGGAATCTAGCGAGTCACTTACACCAGTCAAATCGAACATTTTGTTTACAAATTTCGAGACGAAAATTGACGACATTGAGGAATTATCTCAAGAGCAAAAAGACGATTACAAGAAACAAGTAGCGGATGAAATAGAAACCACGGTCTTCGGTGCTTATGGAAAACTTATAAGCTATTTCGAACAACTCAGAACAAAAGCAACCACTGACGATGGCGTTTGGAAATTACCTAATGGTGAAGCCTACTATCGCTATCAATTGAAGCAGCGAACAACCACAGACCTTGACCCTGAAGAAGTACATCAAATAGGACTAGCTGAAATAGCTCGAATTAAAGGAGAAATGCTAGCCATTCTCCAATCGGAAGGTTATGCTGATACCACCAAATCACTTGGCGCTATCATTCAGGAACTCAATAAAGAGGAGCGCTTTCTATTTCCAGACAATGATGAAGGCCGCCAAATGATCCTCGATGAATACAATAGAATCCTTGCGGAAATAAGCGCAGGAATAGATGAAGCCTTCGACGTGCGTCCTAAAGCAGAACTAGAGGTAAAGCGTGTGCCGGAGTTTAAGGAAGAAGGATCAGCTGGAGCGTATTACAACAGACCTGCTATGGATGGGTCGCGAGGCGGAACATTCTATGCCAATCTGAGAAATGTTAAAGAAACCGTAAAATTTGGAATGAAAACGCTCGCTTACCACGAGGGAATACCAGGTCATCACTTTCAGATAGCCATACAGTCAGAACTAGAGGGTGTGCCTATTTTCAGGACGATAGGACTCTTCACCGCCTACATAGAAGGTTGGGCTCTATACTCAGAGCAATTGGCTTGGGAGATGGGCTTCTATGAAAATGACCCTTTCGGGAATTTGGGGAGATTGCAGGCAGAGATGTTTAGAGCCGTCAGACTGGTAGTGGATACCGGCATTCATCACAAGAGATGGACGAGAGAAGAAGCCATCGCGTTTATGGTGGAAAACACGGGTATGACTACCACGGAGGTCACCACTGAGATAGAGCGATATATCGTTTGGCCAGGTCAGGCTTGTGCCTACAAAATTGGGATGATCAAAATACTCGAACTCAGAGAAAAAGCTAAAACCGCACTTGGAAGCCAATTTGAATTAAAAGAGTTTCACAATGTGGTTTTGAAAAACGGTGCAGTACCTCTGGCTATATTGGAAGAAATCATAGATGATTACATCAGCGAAACACTTAGCAATAGCTAAATAGGATCTCATTAGCGATGCATTGTCCGGAATAAAGCCAAAAGAGAACTTTGCTTCTCTTTCATATTTTCATCATGCCCTTGGCGCTAATTAACTCGTTGCTCTATCCATAAGAAGCTAATAGCAATCACTATAAATGCGAAGAAAATCCATTTTGAGATTGGTTGAGCGACCAGTATTGGTGAGATGGGTTCATTCACTTTGCTTTGAGCATAATTAGATGTTTGGATTCTCTTTTTCCAGATCTTCCTAGCGGACCAGTCTTGATTACCAAACACGAAAACTGGTTGCTCCATTTCGCCAATTTGCAGTTGATTCCAACCTCTATACTTCGGCCAGGCCAAAGCTCTAAAAACACCAGGTTGATGCCATTTTTCTTCCACACTCAACCGCACACTCTCCAAAAAGACATTGGCAGTATCGGCAAGTTGAAAAGTAAAGGTCGTGGGTTCATCAACCCTGGTGAAAGTATGCCTCACATACTGCCTCGTCTCGATTTCATTTCCTACTACGGCCTGCATCAAATCATTCCACAATTGGCTATAGAGGACGTCATGTCCTTTGAGTTTCAAAGGATATGTGGATGAAAGAAACGGTAGCATTACCCTACCAAGACCAACCTGATGAACGTGTCCAATCACCTTGTTCTGAACAGAAATCTGGCGCTCAAAACCCCTACTAGTGACACCTCTTGTTGGCAATTCCACCGTCTGTTGCCCTACTTTGAGATTTATATTTCCGGATTGGGTAGAATTCATATCCACCCACGGATTTCTATCACTATCCATCCAGACCACTCCTAGCACACCTTTCTTCAGTGCCTCGTTTACATTTTCCTTTTCTGCATAGCTCAATTGGCTGTTGCTGTCCTTGTCTGTTATTAAGATCTTAAAGTCCTTCAAACTATTCTTGGTGAGTCGAGAAAGCGACCTCCGGTCAAGATTATCGAAAGACTCTCGGAAATTGTCTTTGGTAATTTGAATACGTTCCACAACGCCAAAACCCTCCTGCTTTAAAAGATTCTTGAGGAAGCGGATTTCGAAAGACGGTGAATTGATCAATATAAGCGTGTTGAAGCGCTTTCGAGGTTTCACGCTAATGGGAACCAATTCTGAGAATAAGGTATCACCAGTCCTAAGACCGATCAGGCGATACGTCAGATCTCCAGCTATTTGAGGGTTCACCTCAAAGGTTATGTTCTGATCACCTGCAAGAAGTTGCTTACGAGTGGTAGAAATGCCAGATCCGGTTAGTAGAATATTCGCAGAATCTAAAAGCGAAAGTCGAAACGTCAGCGATGAGATGGTGTTGGTACTGGCTTCAGGAATGTGCATATCCAAAGGACCTTCGATTAGGTTCTCTGGCTCCATATAGGTAATAGGATGCCGAAGCTTTTCGAGTTCCCAGCGCTCAAGGCCATCACCTAATATCACTAGATTAGAGATATTTGATCGGGCAGATAGACTCAGGTATTCATCAAGATCTTCTAGAATTAAATACCCCTCCAACACCAAGCTATCTGTATCAACCGAATTCTCGCTTTCAGTAACTAGAGCTATCTTGACTTCTTCGCTTGCCGTGCTTGTGTATGGTCGCGCGTAAAGGCCCAATAGAGATATCATGATCAAAGTGATAGATAACAAACGCCCTAGTCGCCACCTTTTGGGTCTTGATTGATAATCCCAATATACCAATAGCACCATCCCTGCCAAAGCAATCGCAAACACCCACCATTCTGGAATCAGTTCTAGTTTCATTGGTTCGTGTTTTTCAAGAGTGCTTCAATAAATGATTCTGCAAAAGCATCGTCAGGTCGCTGGGCAGGTGCTGGTAGAGCTTCATCTTCAGGAATGGCTTGGACTAAAACACTTCTGATGTTCAGTAGCGTTTTACGGTCTTCTTTTAATAGCTGAGATTTCCTGAGTAAAACCTTCAAACGATTGAGGGTTTCGAGGTATTTTCCCGGATTATCAATAGCCAATCCAGCCAACTCATCTCCCGCCTTTTTTATAAGCATTCTCGATCTTTCCGTCCATTCTTCATTTCCAAATTGATATTGATCTATCCAGCGTATGGCGGCTCTGATCTCTGGATACAAAATGTCCTTTTCTACAGTGGCGGTAAAGGCTCTTGCGTTTAGCTCTTTCAATTTTCCCGTGAGCCTGCTCTCATTTTCATTGACGGGTGGAGGTTCGAACCCAATCCTCTGTACATAAATACGGGCGTGGTTTCTAATTTCCTTAAGGAGGGCCTGAGCTTTCAGCTGATAAGGAAGTGACTCCTGAGGTTTGTATAGGCGCAAATAAAGCTCTGCATCCCACATCTCAGCTAGTGCAGCCCGCAGCTTCGACTTTAACGATTGGGTATAGAAAGTCGCCGTTTCCTCATCTTCATGATTGTGCATAAACTGTTCAAGAGGGTTCTCTTCCTCATGATGTTGCTCATGGTCATGATCATGAGCTTCTGTCCCCCGATCCATCCATTGGCCTTCCTCATTTTCATGATCTGTATCATGACCGAATTCCTGTAAAACATCCTCGCCCTCAGTACTTGGTTCTATAGGTTCTTCATTCACTTCCAATCCACTATCCTCCTCTTCTCCTATAAATTGACCGTATTTCAATCGTAATTGCTTCTGATCAAACCCAAGTGCATTGCTCGCAGAATTAAATTCATACTTGGTCATCTTAGACCGGTCTTCGATCAATTTTTTGGTATCTATGATGATCTGCAGCTGACTTCTGAAAAAATCCGGCATCAGATCCACGCCAAGAGCCCCTTGTAGCGAAAACTCAACTTCGGCGGTATCCTTTAGAATTACGAAATACGTTTCAGTCCTTGTTTGCTGCTTCTTAGGAGCTTTGTTGTCAAACCCTGTGACATAGAAATAAAGCTCATTTCCGGGTTCCATACCCAATTGATCCATCTCAAAAGAAACCGACCGTTTGGCCTTCTTACCTACAATCTTGCCTGACAATTCGATCTTCTGCTCCCTGAATTTGACGGATTCTCCAGAGCCCTTGGTGATGGTAGCCACTATGTACCCATCGGTGAGACCATAATCATCCGAAAGCGTCACATCCATTGCGATAGCCATCTCCTCCTGATAATCCAACCGCTGAAATGGTGGAATGCCTTCAACTTCAACCTTGGGTGGTTCGTCCAGTGTGACATTTAGCTCATAATAAGCCGATGAAGTCAATCGACCTTTTTCATCCAGATGGTTGATGGTATATAATGAGCTACTGTAAACCTTTAGGTCTATTCGATATTTACCCCCTTCTGAAATAGCGGCAATACTGTCTCCTCCATTTACAACTATCCAGACCGCCGTGGGTTGACCATTGTAGGTAAGTTTCCATTGGATGTTGGAACGCTCGGGAGCATTGAAATCCAATTGACTTGTATACTTCTTCGCAAGGCCGGTATATCTTGGAGCCGCTATAGTTACTCGATTGTCAATGATAAAAACGGAATCGTCAGCAACTAAAGCTTCTACTGTCTTGGGTGTGTCAAGATTTGAATTGGTTGTTTCAGTTTCAGGTGTTTGACTTGGCCACAGCTTAAGTGCGATCAGAATTAAGGTTAGTATCGCACTTGTCATCATCCAGTCTTTCCAGACTATCGGGTATCGAAAACTGGGCAGTTGCCTTTGCATGATCGTTTTGACACGACTTTGTTGCAATGCCTGAAGTTCATTTTGTGGAGTGATAAAAAGTAGGTCAGTGCTGTACTCAGCCAGGTCATATTGTTCGTTGACCAACTTGACCAAACTAGCTTTGGAAGGAAGATTCCGCAGCTCCATTCTTATCATTACCGCCAAGGTGATCAAAGCTACAAGTAGCCAATACCACTCGAAGGTGAGCATCATACTCAGCACAAAAATCACTGCACCGACGGTAACTAACCAAGCGAGGCACTTTAAGAAGACCAACGCCTTCCATTTTCCCTGGATGATATGTATGGCTGCTTTGCTCATCTGACCAAACTGGACTT
Organism: Cyclobacteriaceae bacterium; assembly: GCA_049115815.1. GTDB lineage: Bacteria > Bacteroidota > Bacteroidia > Cytophagales > Cyclobacteriaceae > Marinoscillum. The sequence continues at coordinate 83,759 of JAGDZO010000005.1, forward strand.
ATAGCTCATCCATCGCTCAATTATCAACAGCATGACCAATAAGACCCAGAGATAATTTGATACGTCTTCCATTGTCTTAAGTGATCCTTCTATGGAAGCTCTATACTCAAAATTCGAAGGATCTACGGTTAGCAGATCATTGTACCGACTCGATGGAATACCATTTGCAAAAGCATCCAAAATCAATCTTGGCAGATCTGCACGTATGGCTTCCTCTTGAGTGAGATTGTCAGGCACCACATAGATATTATCACCTAATTGGGTCCAGTTCAGCACATTTCCAACCCTTATCATCGACTCATTTTTAGGCGGCTCATTACTAGACAACCACAGAACCCAATCTGCCTGATCCATTTCATCCACTCGATGGAGAGTAATCAATGACACCTCCTGCAATGCGCTAAGCGCTGCCTTGAATATGTCAGCTTGAGATTGATGCTGCTCATCTGATATTAGATAATAAGAAAACTCTATCAGACTACCCTCGTACGTCTCCTCATGAACAATCTTAGTACTCCATTCATCATAGCTGGCCACTAGCCTGAGATAATTACCCGCCTTTTCTACATTGGTCAGTTGCTTATGCACAGGAAGGACTGGAGGAACTATCCATTCGCATACCTCGGGTATTTTCTTGCTTTCACCAATAAAATTTTTCTGGTGAAGCGGAGAAATCACCACCAAGCACTTCGTCTCCTTTTCGGGCATTTCAGCTAATAGTTGCCAATAATCAATCTTGCGATCTGCGAGCGGCTCATCTAACAATGGATATCCATCTGCCAACCACCTCAAATCCGTTCCTTCTTGTACAGTATCCAAGAGTCCCTTGACCACTTCAGAACCCTCATAATATGGATCGATCAGGTACATCCTATCCGACCTCTCCGATTGGGTTTCCCATCGCAAATCGGCTATGAAAAAGACTATAGCCGTCAATAAAAGCAACCGCAACAGCAGAAGGAGCCACTGACTTGGCATTATCGACCGAGTCGTTCGGGTCTCAGTTTCCTTTAGGAATCGTAAACTTCCAAAAGCCACCGACTTTTTGGCGTCTTTGCTCCACATGTGGATAATCACAGGCACCAAAAGAGCACCCAATCCCAACAGGAAATATGGAGCCAAAAACACCATCAGAGTAGGCGCTTTCTTCGATGAATAAACGCATTGATAAGCTCAGCCATGGGTACTGTGAAGTCAATAGCATGATAGTCTATACCAACAGACAAAAGATCATGACTCAATTCTTCTTTCCAGTTCTTGACTTGTTTCTGGTAATCCTCTTTTAGCAATTGAGGATTCATCTGCGTTTCCAGGCCTGTTTCCAGATCTTTGAGCTTTACAGCATTCCCAAAATCCAATGTCTCCTCTTTTTCGCCCATCATGTGAAAAACGATTACCTCATTTCGGGGAGACTTCAGCGACTTAACAAAATCCATCAAATCTTCCTCCGAATCATACATATCAGTCATAAAGACAAATAGCTCTTTGGACTTTCGCTGCTCTATATACGGTGCTTCAAATTTCACAGTCTCAGCAAGTCCCTGCAAACCAATCAAAAAACGATTCCAATGGCGCTGATCATTTCCAGACCTCATACTGACGCCATCTGCGAGGCTAATCCAATCACCATTTTGCAAGGCTACATGCGCCAATACTCCACACAACATCTTGGATGCATCTAGCTTTGACCATCCTCCTTCAGTGTAGCACATAGATTTGGAAGTATCTATCATGAACGTGACGTCTATGTTCGTCTCGATCTCAGATTGCTTGATATAAAACTTGTCGGTGCGAGCATACATCTTCCAATCCAGCTGTCGGAGATCATCACCTTGGCTGTAAGGTCTGTACTGACTAAACTCCATGCCAGTACCTAGGCGTCTGCTCTGCTTGATGCCATGATATTCTCCCAAGGCAAGCGAACGAATAGCCCAATCCAACTCATGGATAGAGGACAATACTTCAGGATCGATTTGAAAGAGTCGATCCGCCATGTCAGATACTTTTCAAAAATGGTTGTAGTAAGTCATCAGTGCTTTTCTTCTCAGACTCAGCCTTGAAGTTGAGTAGGATTCTATGTCTGAGCGCTGGTAGCAGTATTGATTTGATGTCCTTAGGTGTCACGGCAAATCTTCCTTTCATCAAGGCATGTGCTTTGGCAGCCATGATTACGGCTTGTCCAGATCGTGGGCCAGCTCCAAAATCAACATATTCCTTCACGGCAGCCACATCGCTCATCTCTGGTCTCGTAGACCTTACAAGATCACTGATCGACTTGATCAGATCATCGGAGATAAACACTTCCCGTACCAACTCTTGCAGTCTAATAATCTCAGAACCCTTCAATACAGGCTCCACAGATGCAGTCATTTTTCCAGTAGTGAGTCTCAGTATTTCTTCTTCCTCAAGTGCCGAAGGGTAGCCGATCTTGACATAAAGTAGAAATCGATCTACTTGCGCTTCAGGCAATGGAAAAGTACCCGATTGCTCCAATGGGTTTTGAGTAGCCAACATGAAGAAGGGTCTATTCAAAGGATAGTCCTTTCCTGCATAAGTGACCTTATACTCCTGCATTACTTCGAGCAAAGCTGCCTGTGTTTTTGGCGGTGTTCGATTGATCTCATCGGCGAGCAGCACATTGGTGAATACTGGCCCTTGGATGTATTTGAAAGTCTTGTGACCAGCAGCATCCTGCTCTACCACTTCCGTACCCAATATATCAGTGGGCATCAGGTCTGGGGTAAATTGGATTCTGTTAAAATCCATGCTTAAGGCTTTCGCCAATGTTTTGATCATGAGCGTTTTAGCCAGACCCGGCAGCCCCTCTATCAATACATGGCCACCGGCCAGCATCCCGATGATCAACTGATCCATCACCACTTCCTGACCGACCACTACTTTGTGAATCTCCGTTTTCAGTAACTGGAGTTTAGCGACCAAATCGCTTACTTCTGTCTTAAGATTATTCAGTTTATCGTCCATTTTATCTCATTAGATCCATACTCAACTGGTCAGCGCATAGGTGATAATATTCACGCTGAAACGCGTATTGTCAATTTTATACCATCTTTTATTTCGGAAGTCATAGTCCCATTCACAGCCATAATCCTTGTTGCTATAGAGCACAGCTATTCTCCCATCTATTTCTATTGCTTTTAAGTAATCGTGCACCAAATCATCACCCCATCCATTCAACTCTTGAGAGGTAGTAGGCGGGCCGTCAAACTCAAAAAAGCTTTTGTAGAGAATGTGATCATTAGGGATCTTCTTCATTTCACCTTCGCCAAACAATACATCCATCTGGCTTTCGAAGGACTTGGCAAATAATCCCTCAATGTCATGATTACAATCGTCCACAAAGACAAAACCTCCATTTTCTACGAATGACTTAAAGTTGCGCGCTTCATCTTGGGTGAACTGCACCAGCTTGTGTCCAGATAAATAACAGAACGGTGACTCAAAAAGATCCTCGCTGCTTAGCGGTACGATTCGCTCTACAGTATCTACCGGGATGGTGGTGTACTGCACCAGTGAATGGAGAATATTGGATGGCATACGCTGATCCACATCCCAATCACCAGATTCGTACTGGATCCGTGTAAAAAAGAAGGGGTTACTTTCAGTGATTTTGCTCATTTTCCATCGACATCCACTAGCAAATTACGGGATTCATATTCCATCTCTAATTAAATATTGACTAGTGGTTATTTACAAGGATTAAAGAGAGAAATCGATCAACAAAAAAGGCTGCTCACAAGATGCGAGCAGCCTTTTAATCTAAAATCTGACTTCCTTATACAGCGTCTGACAAGCTGCTGAAAGTAAAGTCACGAACCTTCATATATGGTATGAGATTTCCGTCGACCCGTACTTGTTTTCCAAGTGTCTCCAGATTGTTGAGCATGATGATCGGACTTTCGTTGAAACGGAAGTTTTTCACAGGATGCTTGATCTTACCATTCTCTATGAAGAATGTACCATCTCTGGTCAATCCAGTATAGAGCAAAGTCTGAGGATCTACGGTACGTATGTACCACAGTCTGGTGACCAATATGCCCTTCTTGGTGTCTTTGATCATATCCTCAAGTGAGGCGTCACCGCCTTCCATGATACCATTGGTAGGAAAAGGCACAGGATCTACGCCTTTTTCCTTGGCCCAAAATCTAGAATATGCGAGATTCTGAACCACGCCGCCTTTCAGCCAGTCCATACGCTTCACAGCTTGTCCGCTACCATCCCATGTGGCAGCCGGTACTAGCGGATGCTGAGGATCGGAATAGATATTCACTCGCTCATCTACGATCTTTTCACCCAGTTTGGTTCCACCACCTTCTTTTGACATAAAGCTTCTCCCCTCATCTGCCGTACGCGCGTTGAACGCACCAAACATATTGCTGAGAAGCTGAACTGAGGCGGCAGGCTCCAAGATCACTGTGTACTTGCCAGGTTCTATCGCCTTTGCCTCGCGAGATTGCAATGCCTTGTCTATTGCTATAGCAGAAGCCTCTTCCGCATTAAACAGATTCACATCATTGACATCTCGTGTTACCCAACCAGAACCAGTTCCGTCATTGGTACGCATGGTCACCGTAAACTCCAATCCGGTCGACTGATTGTAAGCGAATAATCCGCTGCTATTTGCCATAGCAGAGAAACGCGCCGAATCATTCAGAAACCCTGCAGCGGTAACATCCTTTGCTCTGGCAGGCTCTATGCTTTTAGCAGCCACATCTGCCCTGTACTCAGGATTGATCTTAGCCGTAGCTTCTATGTATTGCTTAGATTCCAAATATTCTTGCTGGCCAAGTGGGGGCATGAATTCAGGATTTTCTGGAGCAAGTTTGGCTAGCTCCTCAGACGTTTTAACAGCCCGAGCGATGGCCTCATCGGTAAACTCATCGAGTGTTGCTACTCCTACCCTGTTGCCATAGCTAGACTGAATCACCATGTTTTGGTTATTCTGATACCCAGCAGTCGAAACCGTATTTCGAGCATACCGAATATTGCCACTATTGTCTCCAGAAAGATTGATTTCACAGGTTTCAGCCTTAGAATAAGACAAGGCCTTATCCATCAATTGCTTTGCTTCTTCTTTCGTATATATTGCCATTTTCTTCTTGTCTTATTTAATCAAATGTTTCTACCTGTGTTGATGACGTTGATATCATTGAATCGTGTAGTAGACGACCCATGAGAAACCGCACTTATCTGAGAAGGTTGTCCCTTACCATCGAAAAATGATCCGAACATTCTATAATCGGACTCATCACAAATAGCCGCACAAGAATTCCAGAACTCTTGCGTATTTGATTGATAGGCTACATCGTTGAGCATGCCAGCTATCTCACCATCTTTGATTTCATAGTAGATAGTCCCACCAAACTGAAAATTGTATCTCTGCTGATCAATGGAGTATGAACCACGACCTGCTATATAGATTCCTTTTTCTATATCCTTGATCATATCCGCTACCGATAGTTTTTCCTTTCCCGGACGTAATGACACATTAGGCATTCGCTGAAACTGTACGTCGTTCCAAGACTGAGAATAGCAACATCCATGTGATTCGTTTTGATCGATCATATGGACTTGATCTCTAATAGCCTGGTAGTTGACTAGCACGCCATCTTTTACAAGATCCCACTCCTTGCAAGCCACGCCTTCATCGTCATAGCCTACAGCACCTAGCGAACCTACTTGCTTCTTATCAGCTACTAGGTTGACCAGCTTGCTACCATATTCGAATTTCTTAGACTTCCATTTATCGAGCGTAGCGAAAGATGTACCCGCGTAATTGGCTTCATAGCCCAATACACGATCTAGCTCTAGCGGATGACCTACAGACTCATGGATAGTCAGCCCAAGATGATTAGGTTCAAGAACCAAATCATACTTACCTGGCTCTACAGACTTGGTTTTCTCAGACAGCATCTCTTTGGCTTGAAGCGCCGCATCTTTAGCGTCTGCTATGATATCATATCTGTTTCTAAACATCTTGATCCCTGCCGGACCTTCGATCATTTCATTGGGATCTGGATCCATATACTCATAGCCCAGTCCCATTGGAGCGCTGAGCCCTTGTCTGGATTTGAATTTACCAGCCTTAGGATCAATGGCAGTCACCTGCATGAAAGGCCAGATGCGATGAACATCCTGATCTATGTAAGATCCTTCGGTTGAGGCAAAATACTTTTGCTCATTGACCTGAAAAATCGCAGAGTTCACATAATTAGCTCCATTTTCCATGGCTGCCGCATTAGCTGTCAATAGCAAATCAGCCTTTTCGGTGATAGGCACAGCAATGGCATTTTTTTCTATTGGTGTTTTCCATGACACTTCGCCGTGTGATTCTACTGGAGCAAGTACCACAGGTTCTTTCTGAATCTTGCTATTGGCTTTGGCTATCTGCACGGCTATCTCGGTAGCCTTCTTGATACCCTCAGGAGTTACATCAATGGTAGATGAAAATCCCCAGGTGCCATTGGCTATCACTCGGATACCCACACCAAATGATTCAGTGTTTACCACGTTTTGGACCTTATCCTCTCGTGTGAATAGAAATTGGTTGAGGTATCTCCCAATCCTTACATCTGCATAACTGGCACCTGCTGAACGGGCCGTATTGAGTCCAACATCAGAAAGTATCTTCTTCTGCTTAACATCAATACCTTCAGCCAACAATGCCTCTAGTGGAACAGTATTGCCCATCATCGGGAAAGGAAGCATAGCTGCTCCAGCCCCTAATCCGGCAATCTGCATGAAATCTCGTCTTTTCAAATCGTTAGTGATTTAGGTTAATAATACTTTTCAAATTGGATCAATCAAAAAGAGACTATTAGTCTGCTTTGAATTGAAGTTAGTTTGGACCAACCCCAGATCAAATCAATTTTATGTGAGTGGTTTTATGAATCAATGGAAAGCGTTGGCATGCTTAGTTCACAAAGAAGAGCCTGACTCGAGCCCAAGAAAAAATAGTGATCCCATATATCACAAGGAGTCTTCAATGTGGCGTTTAATGGTTTGGATAACTTCCAAATTCTAGTAGCTTTGGGTAAATACAAGACGGATAAAGTGAATAGTGTTCTCTTTATTCGGTTGTTATCAGCAATCACTGCAAACCGTAAATCTTGAAACTAACTCCATATATCAGATTCGTAATTGGTGGACTCTTTGCCCTTAACTTCCTAATCTCTGAGATAACTGGTACATACGAGGGAACAAAAGACACAATGTTTTGGATCTCTGAAGTATTTGGCGGAATGATTGCAGTCGTTTACCTGGCCTATTGCGTAAAGCAGGGAATGAAGGAACTCCAGAACGACAACATTGAACTTCCATATCCAAGAATTTTGGCAATTCTTATAGAAGCGTTTAACGTTGTGGCATTGGCATATATCCTAACCCAACTTGAAGGATCGCAATTTGTATCCATGATACCTAACATCATCATTGTAACGGGAATGGCCTACTTGTTAACCCAGAACTTAAGAATAACCTTCAATAAAAGCTGATAACAGACGCTCATCGGGCATATGTCTGAGTGCTTTCTGGCTGATTTTGGTGCAACTCGACCGTGATATCTGCCGCTGAGATATGGCAGTGCTTTCTACTATTTTCTGCTCGCAGGATTTTTAGACTTGTGGAACGCAGTGCCTCTCTGAACCGTTGTGAGCTTCGGCAGATTTCACTACATTGCTGCTATTCACTAGCTGCGGACATACGCCCGATAGCTGGTCGTTATGCTCAATAGGTAGACGCAAAAAATATGATCCACTCAAATCACGACATAAAAGTCTATCAAATTAACACGGGCTTCTACGAGTTCAACAATTTATCTAGCTCTCAAGAAATAGTAGAGCATATAATTAAGGATCACAAAGAGCGATTTGAGACCCCATATGATCTAGAAGATCAGCGCTCAAGTTTAGAGATTGAACCAATTGATTATTTGCTTTATGTTTTCAATGAAGTGGATAAGGAATCTATGTGGAAGACCTTTCTTCCTAAGGAAATTACAGAACAACACGATTTTAGTATACAGAGTACTTCCTTTGCATTATTTATTCTGATTGAATCAGAGATTTTTGCTCTTATTGGTGGTAAAGGAATTTCTGTTATCAAGAAATTTATTAATCACTCCTTTGGACTTGACTTATATGAGAAAATAGCTGATCCTGAGAATGATATTGTTCATTCTCAAATGTCTCGCGGTGTTACTGGTAATTTAACTTCTGAACAAAAGACCTACAGAAATGAGCAAAAGCTTATTGATTCGTTATCAATAGGAAGAGTCCCAAATAAATTTTACTTATTACTCAGACAAGACCTAAAAGACTCAGTATTTGACTTTATCGATTTTGATGATGAAAGTGTTTACTTGGAAATTGGGTCTTCATTTTGTCTAAAATGGAGATTGTCATTCGAACAGACCCATACATTAATATTGAAATTGGTTGAAATCCTAAAAAATGGAACAGGTAAACCTTTAAGTAGATTCGAACGTGTTAGGGATCCTAAATTTACCAAGGATAGCCTAGAAATGGCTCTTTATGATCATTTAAGAAATGATATGGTTAGGCTAAATACGCCAAGGTCTTCAACTACAAATAATCTAGATTTTGACTTTGTCCACCCACAAAAGCTGAACGTATTTTATGAATGTGATATTTATTCAGCTTATACAAAAGGAGCGAAAACTCCATTTTTCGAGACACGAGATCGCACAAAATTGTATTATGAAATTCTGAAATATCTTTACGGTATTGTTGATCAACATGACGCGTGGAGTTTTATAAGGCATTTGTCTGGCGTCAGAATAAGAGGTTTTGTAGGTGAAGAGAAGAAAACAGAGGCAATGTTTATTAACCACCTCACCTGTGAAATTTCTGTAAATGATAGTCCCTACTTTCTAATTGACAATACTTGGTATAAGGTAAGAGGGGATTTTATTGAAACTATCAACGATCAGTGCAGTTCAATGCTTCAATCAAATGAGTTGAATCCCAACCCGATGAACAAAATATGGTCTAAGGAAATGGATGAAGGAACTTACAACTTAGAATATTTGACAGAAGAAAAATTCATCGTTCTCGATAAAATGCTGGGTCAGAATATTGAATTATGTGATTTACTTTATGAAACAGATAGCAATATCTATTTGATTCATGTGAAAGAAGGTTTTGATGCCAAAATCAGAGATGTGACTAATCAAGTTTCTATTTCTGCTAATAGATTATGGAATGATGTAAAATCTGATTTTCATTTTGTTGATGCGGTGTATAAACGGTATTCGGAAAGCTCAAACTTTGCCTACAATCCGATTTCTAAGGAAGATTTTCGTCTCAAATTCAAAAAAGACATTATATATGTTATCGCATTTTGCCACAACAAAATCAATAAAAGCGTTGCTGAAAATATTCAAGATTTTAAGTCAAATATTGCTAAATTCTCTATAATTCAAAGTGTAAGAGACATGCAAAGCAACAACTACCCTTTGAAAATAACTGAAGTAAAAAGAGCATAACAAATGCTAAAATGAATATACGAACAGAGCATTTTGAAAAGTGTTCGTAAAACAGAACCTTTATAAGTGCTAGCAGATGGGGCGCATACTCATTTTAGCTGGTCGTTAGCGTCAATTCCTGCACATGAGAGAGTTTGATGATTTTGAAAAGAGTGTTATTACTGAATTAAGAAACTTCCAAGAACGAGGAGTTAAACTGAACTTTCCCTCTATACTAGATTTTTTTTTCAAGGACAGAGCAGTCAAAATTAATCGAACGAGTAACGAAGCACACCTTCTTTTTGATGCTAGAACTTATGCTAGGCATGACCAAGGCATGAACGCATGGATTCCAACTGAAAAAGCAGTCAACGCTGTGTCGCCATCAATTGACACTGTCATAAGGTTGATTTTTCTATTGAACTATCTTGAAAAAAACGGATTGATTTTCATGTATGAATTAGGGAACAACCCTGATCCGATTAGCACCTTTCCAATTCTACCTTCGCCTCCAAGCCCAGTTGAACTAAAGATTTCAGATCAAAATGTAGTCTCACTTTTGATTAAATACTTTGGTCAAGAAATATTTACGAGTCAGAGTTTGATCGAACTTGTGAAAAACAATTTTCGACTAAAATCTGACCTTCAACATGACAAGACAGTCGAACTTGCGAACCAGAGCCTAACAACTGGAAAAAGGAGCATCAAGGTTGGTTGGTTTGCAATCGGACTCAGCACATTGATTAGTCTGATTAGCCTAGGGATTGCAATTACTTTTAATCAGAGATCATTAGAACTTTCAAAGCAACCTACAAAAATTGAATCCGCTGAATTGACTAGAATTCAAACGAACAACGAAGAACTTTTAAAAGAACTGAAGCAACTCAATGAATCAATAATTGACATTGACTCACTGTACCTTGATCAAGATTCATTGGCACGAATTAACGTTAATACCCTGAATTCAATTAACAGGGAAATTGGTGCAATAAAGAAAATGATAAAAGACGCTAACAAACGATGATGGCGCATGGCCCAACTGCCTATCTGAAAAAGAAGTGTAAAATATCCCACGAATCTGCCGCCATGAATCCTCTGTGATTTCTATCAGCTTTAGAGCGTGGAGTTTTTGACTTGCGGAACGCATTTTCGTTTTGCCGCTTTTATCGCTCCGGCAGATTCGCTACCTTCATCGGAATTTACAAAGTCTAGGGCCACAGCGCCATATCTGGTCGTTGACGGTAATTGTAAGGATGGAGTCTTGGTCAACATCATCCTATATCTGGTTAACGGATTAACTTGAACTTATGAGAAAATATTTATTGGTCCTCATTGTACTATTTACTTTTTGCCAGGAATCAGTTTCCCAAAAGACTGATCCATTCGTTTTGATGTTTGAATTCTTCGGACCTGCTCGCTTGTTTTCTCTCAACGGCGAATATGCAGTGTTACAAAGGGATAACTATCAAATTAACGCTCGTTTAGGAGGTTTCTCATTCTTCCAGAAAGAAAATTATATAAATATAATAGGTGGCGGAAACGCAATTATCAATATCCATAATAGTCAACATCTTGAGGTTGGAAGTGCAATTTCCTATATCTATGGTCTCGAGGGAACGGAACTAAATGACGTGCCATTTGTATCAGAGGCCATTTACTTTTCGCCATCAATCGGCTACAGGTATGACGACCTTGTCAAGGGTTTAGTTTTTAGGTTTTCCTGGTCACCACTTTTTCCGCTGTATGATTTCCTCACCAAGGAGAACATCAACCGAAGGTGGAGCAACGCAGGATATAATACATCGTCATTAGATTATAAACGTGACTTTGTATATGCCAACAGACATGCAGGATATATCGGGGTAACAATGGGCTTTCGGTTTTGAGGACTTTCTTAGAAACTACCGTCAACAGGCAGCATATGGCATGCGGCAACCGTGCGGTTTGACACCTATTAGCTTATTGCCGTTCCTCAGCTTGGCATCTTGAGGCATTTAGGAGATTTAGAAACATAATGGCAAAAGCTACAAAGACTTTCGAAGGTTTTCGCTTTACAAACTATGGCTTCTTCACTATATTTATGGAGATTAAGAGGTAGTGGCCGCACAGCCACATGCTTTGGTGTTGCACACCATATTGAACCATGAAAAAAATATTCCTGCTAACCGGTTTATTAACTTTCCAACTCGTTTCTTTCGGACAGTCTAAGAACTTTCTCGACCAACCTTACATTGAAACAAGTGCACAGGTTGACACTTTGGTAACTCCAGATGAAATCTATCTAAACATTTCAATCACGGAAAAAGACACCAAGGGAAAGGTGTCAGTCGAGGAACTTGAAGCAAAGATGGAAAGTACCCTCCAACAATTGGGAATAGACACCAAAAAGGATTTAACTCTTAATGACTTAGCCAGCAACTTCAAAAAATATTTCCTAAAAGACCAAGACATTCAAAAAGTCAAAGTTTATACTCTCATGGTTCGTGATGCGGTAACGGCCGGGAGAGTCATTATTGAACTTGAGAACATAGAAATCTCTAACGTTCTGCTAGATAGAACTGAATATTCGAAAATCGAAGATTTGATATTGAACCTCAAATCAAAGGCAGTTGCTAAAGCACGAAAACAAGCTGAATTTTTGGTTAAACCGCTGAACCAGAGAGTAGGCATGGCAATTCATATTACTGACGACCCGAACAACTCAATAGTCGGTCAACTTCAAGGCAGAGCAGCAGGAATCGTAATTCGAGGATATTCTTCATTGAAGAGTGAAGAGTTCAAACCAGCAGACATTGAATTCAAAAAAATCAAGGTGGAAACCAATGTTTCGGTTGTTTTCAAACTCGAAGAATAACGGTGTACAACATATGCTATGAATGAATGAATGGGTTTTCATCGGTCAGGATACTTTCGTGGGGATTACAAAGTCCGCCACAAGTAATAAATTTGAAATATAGCGTGGCTATGTGCGAGACGAGAGGTTAGTACTTTCTAATGATCGTTATTTTGAGGCTCAAACAAATGTCATTTCAATCTAATTTCACAATCTCCGTAACTGATACCAACATGTAAAATGTTCGGGCTATATTTCAGTCAAAAAGCTTCGATATGTCAGAACTTGATCCAAACTACATCATTGCGGTTGCAGAACAACTATCCTTCGTTAGTGCATTTTTAGGAGGGATTTCAGCAACAATTTTGGTGACCATTATCGTATTTGCTTCTAGCAAGAAGTCCGTTAATTGGATCGTTTCTTCTTCAGCCATTGCGGCATGTAGCTTATTGATTGCAGTGGTCGCATCCTGGAGACTGTTGATCATATTACACCCAGACTTCCCAATGTCGGTTGATCAAGGAATAGTGAAGATCCTCTGGATTGGGATGTTGTTGGGGTATAGCTTAGGTTTTTTAAGCCTACTTGCAAGTATTGGCTTATCAGGTTGGATTCGTTCCAAGAGAGACGGAATCATCACCACTACAATTGCCATAGTTGCCATGTTATTTTTTGTATTTGCTACACCCTTTGGGATTTAAGTGATACAACCAATTGCTTCAAGCCCACACCTCGTCCTAGATTGACGCAGCGCAACGAGGATGACATTGCAATTAGCGTTTGCAACGCGGATTAACAGAATTAAAATACCAAGATGCCTACGGCATGACTTGAAGGTGAAGAAAATCTCGTCCTCGTTTAGCGCAGCGCAACGAGGATTGCATTGTAATTAGCGTTTACAACGCGGTTTAACAGAATTAATACACCAAGATGCCTACGGTATGACTTGAAGGTGAAGAAAGTCTAAAAGGAATAAACGTAGTAAGATTAATCTCACATCTGCATGAATTAATTGCAATGGAGAGGTTTTGCTATTAATGGGTTATGGAGGAAACTACGGCAAGAAGGAATTAACTACCCATGTATTGGACGCTGGTTTAAATGGTATGAAATACACCTAGAGTTGAAGAATGAATCTGTCTGAGGCACTCCTTTTTACTACAAAACAATTTTTCCGCGAAATTCGTACCTTTGATATATGAGTAGAGAAGAAGTAAAAACAGCAATTAGCGAACTATTGGACAATACTTCTGAACAAGTACTTCAAGAGGTTTATGATTATCTGAAGTCCGTTCAAGGAAAAACAAACGAGACTGTTTCTCTATCACAGAACCTTCGAACTATATTAACAGAAGACAAAGAACTGCTGGAAAGACTGGCACAATGATCTCAGAAAAGGAAGTTCTCGAAATCCATGCTATTCTTATTGAACGCTTTGGTGGATCTGATGGTGTTAGAGATAAAGAACTACTTGATTCGGCACTCAAAAGACCCTATCAAACATTTGATAGAATGGAACTGTATCCAACTCCAATCGAAAAAGCTGCAGCCATTCTTGAAAGCATAGTTAAGAACCACCCTTTTACAGACGGCAATAAACGAACGGGCTATGTGCTAGCCCGACTCCTTCTGATGAACGTTCAACTTGATATTCATGCTGAACAAGAACAGAAATATCAATTTGTTGTTTCAATTTCCAAAGGAGAACTGAGCTATAATCAAATCAAAGAGTGGATTGAAAAGAACTCAAGGTAACAATTCCCCTCTTGTCTAGTACGCATTTAGTGCTACACTGCGAGTATGTATTAGCATTGTGCACTTGCAGATTGGGCATTGAAGAATTCCAAAGCCGTAATAACTGCGTCATGGCTCCTAAGGCGGGTCTAGTTTCATAAAATATTCATTCAAAACCATGGATTTTTTTCTCTTAAACCATTTTCTAAACTTCGATTCATAAGACACTAATCGAGGCTCAACGTGCACTCACTTTTTCGTTTAGCGTATCAATGGATGCTATTATTTTTGATCCCGACTCTTACTCCCTTTGCCTGAAGATCATTACTCAATTGTCAAATATTGATCTTGCCATTTGAGTAGCTATTTCGACAGTTGATGGCGCTGAAAATGGCTTTCCAAATTCCCCTATCCAATAGATGATATGATTTGGCTTCTCACCATCTAGGAAATGCGATGATGCTGGCAATACACTCACGAACTGGCCAATGATACCGGGTGCCGGTGCTGCAAACAAAAAGGGATCACTCAAATCAGAGATTTAGCTATCTTGTCGCCGAAAATTAATCCAAATCTCACGTCACTATTGAAACTGTTTCATTGGTAAATAATTATTAAATCATGTTTCGAATTTTATTGATAATTCTTTCATTCATCTCAATAATGTCTTGTGAAACCCCTAGCAAAATCCATGATGTGGTAGTGATTGGTGGTGGGCTAATGGGAAGTTCAACTGGATGGGAATTATCCAAAAGTGGGGAAAAGGTTTTGTTGATTGAACAGCAAGATTCCATTTACTCTTTTGGATCAAGTTTTGGCGAAGCACGTATATCAAGAAGCTTAGGAATAAAGGACGATATCTTTTCATTTCTACAACAACAATCGGTAGCCAGAACTAAGGAATTGATAGAGTATCTAAACAAAACAGAGAATAATCAGGAGCATTCAATGGATGACATTTACAGGACTTCACCTGTGACTTACATTCGATATAGTTCCCAAGAAGAAGATTTAAATCAGTTACTCAAGGATCAAGAGGATAATTATGAATATGCTCCTGAAAGTAAAAGCGCAAAAGAGCTATTTGGCATGAATACCCCCGATTCCTTACTGATAATAAGAGAGTACAAACAATATTCAGGTACTCTAAACCCGAAAGTTTTGATTTCAAAACTTCACATGGGAATAGCTTATGCTGGAAACAAAGTTTTGTTCAATGAGAAAGTAATCAGCTTAAAAAGAAAAAATGCACACTATGAAATTCAGATTGAAAACACCAAGACTGGTCAAGTAAGAACAGTTTTGAGTAAAAAAGTAGTAGCTGCAGCTGGCCCATATAATGGTAAACTGGTAAATGAAATTGCTCCTTACTTCGAAAAGTTAATTACTCCGAAACGATTGTTTCTTGCTTTTTTAAAAATTGACCCGACTATCTACTCTAGCTTTGCTGACGAACATCAAGCAAGGCTAAAACAGTCATATCCCGTAGCTGAATTTAGTCCTGAAATATTCTACTCGATGATCGAAAATTATGATGAAAACGGGCAGCCCTTGCTAAAAGTGGGAGGGCATTATCTTAGAACAGAAATTGAGAACCTTGACGAAGTATGGGAAAAGGACTTGACCCAAGACGAAATTAAATGGAGCAAAACCAAAACAATACAATATTTAAAACTGCTTGATTTGCCAGTGCAAATTGATGAACTGGAATATGTCCATGGATACTCCTGTGTGTATTCGCTTACCGAATCCGAAGTGCCTTACGTCACTAATGTTCTTGATCAAAAGAAAGAGATTGATCAAAACATTGTATTGATAGGCGGAATGTCTGGTGTTGGCGCAAAAGGCACTTTGGCTTATGGTCTATTAGCGTCCAATTTGCTTCTAGGAAAAGATGACACGACAAAAATGTATCAAAAAACGAAGGCTGCATTAGGCGTTCATAGATTAATAGAAGATCTTAATAAACTCAATCTTGATTATCGCTGATCGCAATATAATTGCGACCTAGATAGGCAACTAAAAATCCTTCGTTATTCGGACCTAAGTATATACCCTTTTCCATGGCGATTTAGAATTTGAATATTCGAAATCTCATCTAGTTTCTTTCTCAGTCTGGAAATATAAACGTCAAGGCTTCTATCTGTGATAACGCCTTCCTTTGACCATACTTCGGCAACCAGATAATTCCTGGTAACCAATTGCCCATTGTTTTTATGGAGGATGAACAGTATCTGAATCTCCTTTTCAGTCAATTGGATTTTTTGGCTGCCAATTGTGATGGTATTGTCCTGAAAACTAAAACTGATCTTAACCTCACTCTTTAACTTGCGCCTGAATAACATCAAGCCCACGAATCCTAAGAACGAAATAGCTCCAAGTGCAACCAATTGAACGTTATAGCTCACCACTCCCTTTTGATCGTAAAAAGACACCTCAATCGAATAATTAGAAACGGGCAGCACCCTACCAACACATGGGATATTGACTGGGTCCTGATAGTCCATTTCAAATCCATAAACAACATTCTTGGATTCCATATCCTTGACCGTCACTATAAAATGATTCGCCATACTGGCATCAATATGATCGATTGAATAGGCAGATAGTTTATCAGGATTTATCGAAATAGGATGATTGAAGATGAGCCTCAGAGTATTGCTATTTACATCAGCAATTGGAGGAATCACAGAGGTCGAGTCGCCATGATCCAGCAATAAACTATGCCCTATCGACCTTAGGGCGAGAGTCCTTTGCTTTCTCAGCATTTCGTCATCTAAAGGCCTTTTCGATGTGAATGAGAAAGCGGCAGTCAGCAATAAACAAATGCTCAGTCCTAACAATGATCTTGCTAACCAAACTGCCGTTAAACCATTTTTTAAAATCATTTCACACTTTTTTTACAATTATACCCAGACAATTCTCAGTGTCCCACCTCAATTTTATGCGCTGGCTCATTTATTTAACAAACAATGATGAAAAGTAAAATTGTGATATTCTTGATACTGACCCTATCAGTCTTCTCGTGCAAGACAGAAAACGTAATTGATTGGGTCTTTGTTGAGGGAGGTGAATTCGAACAAGGCAAAAACCAAATTATAATAAGCCCCAAAGGGGATACCATCTACGGTTTTACAAGTCCAAATCGAATAGTACAGATAAGTGATTTCTACATTAGCAAACATGAAATTACAGTCAGGCAATTCAGAGAATTCTGTAAAAGTACAGGCAGAGAAATGCCTGCTCATCCAAGTGGTAATGCTTTTGGGCAATTGGTCAAAAAGGAATGGGAAGATAATAACCCGATGCTAGCCACTTGGGATGAGGCCAATGAGTACGCTATGTGGGCTGGTGGTCGGCTACCCACGGAAGCTGAATGGGAGTATGCGGCAAAAGGAGGCCAAAAAAGTGAAGGCTATACCTATAGTGGCAGCAATGACCCAAGAGAGGTGGGTTGGGTAAGAGAAAATGCTGATAGCTCTTTTAGAGAAGTCGGCCGGTTAAAACCAAATGAGCTTGGCATCTATGATATGACAGGCAATGTAAGCGAGTGGGTCAGTGATTGGTACAATCCCAAAAAAGATAGTTTGGTCGGCAAGATAAACCCACAGGGACCCGCTGATGGAAATGGAAAAATATCCAAAGGTCTAAGTTGGTACTATGAGGCGCTAGACTCCAACGGCATGCCTCTGAAATATGGAATACATATGCCCGAGGTAAGGTACCAATCTCCTAAAAACACTCGCAATGATGGTTTTGGGTTTAGAATAGCTAAGGATCAGTAAACCGACCGAATCAAAGATAAACTTTGGGAAGGAGAGATAATTGAGCCATTCGTTATCTGGAAAATACAGTATCGTAACACGCATATAGCTTCAATATACCCTGAGGTGCATCTTGATTAATGCAACAATCAATATTGACTTACTTTCAGAGTAGCCTGAGCCAAATGCAATTAGAGGAACAATTCCACTAAATTAGTTGGTGCTAAAAGGATCATCAGCATTGACAGAATGATGAATACTACTCGAAAACAATTGACTCTATTTTTGGATTCAACAGAATCTAGTTCCTTTGAAATAATTAGGGAATGTTATAATCCGGAGCAATTCAGAATAATCAAATGTCATATTACCCTTTGCAGAGAAGACGAGATTGAAGAGATAGAAACCATCCAACAAAATCTGGAAGGACTAAACCTTCCAACATTTAACCTGAAACTAGGTGAGATTCAGAGATTTTCAAAAGGAAATGGGGTCCTTATTGGAGTTGCAGATATAGAAAACCAATTCGAAAATCTAAGACGATTAGTTCTGCAAAATGTGATCGCAAAACCTAGAGATCATAAACCTCATATTACACTTATGCATCCTAGAAACTCAAAGTGCACTGATTCTGAATTTGCTAAGATCCAAGGTGTTAATTTTCCAACCGAAATAAAGATTTCTAATGTTTCATTGATCGAACAAGAACTGCGTAATGCGTGGAAAATATTACGAGAATATCCCTTAAACTGATATTATGAAAAGAAATACCTTATTCATCTTAGCCATCGCCATTTCACTTTTCAGTCGAGGACAGGCATATACGGACTCCTTGACATTGGAGCTCTCAGAACATTTCCAATCATCGAATTTGCCAGGATTTTCAGTCGCAATAGTTAACGAACATGGTGTTTTATATCAGAACAGTTTTGGCTATGCAAACAAAGAAAGCCAGACTGCATTTGAGTCCACGACCATTCAGAATATCGGATCAGTCTCTAAAACTGTAGTTGGATTGGCATTGGTAAAGGCAATTGAAGATGACTTGTTGACAATGGATACTAAAATCAATGATCTCCTACCCTTTCAAGTGACAAATCCATTCTTCAAAGATTCAGACATCTTGATCCGCCATTTAGCCACTCACACATCAAGTATTCTTGATACCAAGCACTACGGCAAGACCTATGTGCTAGATGATAGGTTCGTTGAGAATGAAAATATACACGAAGGTTTTTTACACTATATCAAGAGCCACGAAACCATGAGTATGAAGGGTTTTCTGTTTAATATTCTAAATACGAAAGGCGATTGGTTTAGCAAGAAAAACTTCTTAAAGACCAGGCCAGGTACCGAGAATGAGTATTCAAACTTGAATGCTGCATTGACAGCCTACATCATAGAAATAGCAGCCAAGATGTCTTTCGAAGAATATACGAAGAGTAGAATTTTTGAGCCATTAGAGATGACATCTACTGGATGGCATATTGACGATGAAGATTTAAAAAATATGGCTACTCCATATTTTCCAGCCGGCAGACAAGTGCCTCGATATAGGTTAATCACCTATCCTGATGGAGGACTTTTGACTAACACTAATGATATGTCTAAATATTTACGAGAAATCATTAAAGCCTATGCCGGCAATAGTACTTATCTAAAGAGCGAGTCGGCGCAATTGATGTTACCCGGTGATGATGACGAAAATAGAGCCTTCTGGGGAATGGGAACAAAAAGCAGAAACATTGGACATGGAGGTAGTGACCCTGGCGCTCAGGCTGATTTACAATTCAACGCAGATCGGAAAGTAGGCAGGATTATTCTATCCAATGTAAATGCAGAGGACAATGATGTCCTATGGAAACAATACCGCGGTATTCATGAGATCCTAGCAAAGTATGAGAATAAACTGGCAGGCAATTAAGTATACCAATGAGCTGAATTGAAGCATTCTAACCCCATTAAATATTTCAATACTACCACCATGACAAGACCCAAAAAACTAAAAGCCGGACATTTTGAGTTTGATTACCGAATATCTGGTGAGGGCAACAAGGAATATGTGATTTTGCTTCATGGTTTTCCGGAGACCTCCATCATGTGGGTGGAGCTGATGGATCATCTGGCTTCTAAAGGATATTGCTGCATAGCGCCAGACATGCGAGGCTATAGCGTCGGTGCTTGTCCAAAAGGGGTGAAAAATTACGCCATGGATAAGCTGACTGCTGACATACTACAAATAGCAGATGCGCTTAGTATAGAAAAATTTCACCTGATTGCCCACGACTGGGGCGCGGCTATTGGCTGGAGTTTGGTTGATCAGAATCCGGAAAGAATCATCAGCTGGACGGCTTTGTCCATTCCTCATAGCAAGGCATTTGCGAAGGCATATAAGACAGACCCTATCCAGAAAAAGAAGAGCAAATACATCGGCCTTTTTCTAATCCCTTTCTTGCCGGAATTTCAGATCAGAAGAAATGATTTCAAAGGATTTAGACGCTTGTGGAAGAACTCAACTCCAGAAGAAGTTGAACATTACCTTTCGGTTTTCAGAAGGAAATCTTCCTTGACTGCCGCCCTCAATTATTACAGAGCCAACCTCAGAAAAGGCAAAGTGCAACCCATCGGCGATATCGTTACTCCTACCCTCTTTATTTGGGGAAATACCGACTTGGCTGTGGGTGAAGTGGCGGCTCGGGGCTGTGCCAAATATATGTCAGGCGATTATACATTTTTGGAAGTGGATGGTGGGCATTGGCTGATACAAACCAATTATGGAAAAGTACGCTCAGCAATCTCTGAGCACCTAGAGACATACAAAATCACAACATCCTCTACTTAATTATTTTAGCCATAGCAATGTATCTTGTGCCTTAGTCACATCAACAAACATGGAATACAAAGGCCATACGGGAGAATATTTTGGATTGGAATCTGTTGATCACCACAACTGTGATGCCCTCAAAATGCAGACGAACGACACGCTACGTATGCTTTGGTTTACTTCTGATGACAATACGGTGGTGATTGATGGAATCTCATATTCGTTTCACAAAAACGAAGTTGTGTTCCTGACTCAGTTTCACAACTTGGAAATATCGCACATCAACACGGTCAATTTGCTCCGATTCAATCGGCCATTCTACTGCATCCTTGACCATGACAGTGAAGTAGGCTGCAAGGGAATATTGTATTACGGTGCGGCAAAGCTCGCATTGATCCAGCTCGAGGGAATGGAACTGGAGATATTGAAAACCGCATGGAGAATGGCTGTACTCGAGTTTGAGATGCAGGATAGCCTACAGCTGGAAATGCTACAAATGATGCTCAAAAGAATCTTGATACTATGTACGCGCATCTACAAAAGCCAAACGGAACTGACAGGTCTGGACGGTACCCAAAACGATCTGGTCAGAGAATTCAATTACTTAGTGGAGACACACTTCAAAGAAAAACACCAGGTGAGTGAATATGCAGAATTGCTTTTCAAATCTCCGAAAACCATCACCAACGCTTTCAAAAAATTGGGTGAAAAATCACCACTCCATTTTATCCAAGAACGATTGCTCTTAGAATCCAGAAGGCTCCTATGGTATACAGGCCAGGATGTATCCGAAATAGCCTACGAGCTAGGCTTCAATGATGTGCAAACATTCAGCCGATTCTTCAAAAAACAGCAAGGCTCCTCCCCTACAGATTTCAGAGAACAACGCATTAGGGAATAATTGCTAATGAGTCGGGAAGAATGTCCTAACAAAGCCCTTTGGTTTATCTATTTCTTTGCTTCATACTAATCAATAAAGCAAAGCATCATGGACAATCAAATCGAAAAAAACCTACTACATATTCACGAATTACTAGCCAAAGGAGGCTTCATAGAAGCAATGGAAACCTATCTGCATGATGACGTAGAACTAAGAGAAGCCAACGGAGAAGCCAAAGTGGGCAAAGATTTTTGTGTCAAGTTTGAAGATGACTTTATCAAGAATGACCTCAAGGAATTTGTGGGTTATGAAGTTGGCAACTACGCCGTAAACGGGAATCATTCATTCTATGAAGCCGTGATGACATTGAAGCTAAACGATGGATCTACTATGGTCTCCGAGCAAATAGTAGCCACAGAATGGAAAGAGAATAAAATATACAGAGAGCGCTATTATCACGCTTAACCAATAACCCTTAAACAGATAGACACATGGAAAATACGATCACATTATACGGAGCAGATTGGTGTCCGGATTGCCGCAGAGCAAAATCTTTTCTCAAAGAAAATAACATCGAATACACTTTTGTAGATGTAGACTTAGAAGAGTCCGCCACCAAAAAAGTAGAGGAAATCAATCATGGCAAGCGCATCATTCCTACCATCATCATCAACAATAAATCATACACCAATCCTGATAATGCAACGATTCAATCTGTTTTGGGTCTGAACGAAGCAGGAACTGTGGTCCTATTTGGTGCGGATTGGTGTCCGGACTGCCGCAGAGCTAAAGCCCACTTGGCAGACAACAAGATCAACTTTCAGTTCATAGATGTAGATGAACATGAATGGGCTACAGAAAAGGTAGAAGCTATCAACAATGGCAAACGTATCATTCCTACCATTTTGATAGACAATGTGCCGCATACCAATCCTGACAATGCTACCCTGAATACACTGTTGAAAATTGATGCGCATAAGGAAGAGAAGGTATTTGATACCATCATTATCGGTGGGGGTGCTGCTGGATTGACTACTTCTATTTATGCCCAGCGAGACCGGTTCTCTACATTGATTTTGGAGAAAAAGACGATAGGTGGCAATGCCTTCCTGACGGAGAAAATCGAGAACTATCCTGGCTTCAATTCGATCTCGGGACCTGCTCTCATGGACAAAATGGAAGAGCAGGCCCGAACGTACGGCGCTACCATCAAAACTGGTGAGGAAGTAATCAACATCGATAAGAACAACGAACGCTTTGTGGTGCAGACCAAGACGTCCAAATATCTCAGTAAGTCTATTGTACTATCTACAGGATCTACCTATAAGCAACTGGGCGTCCCAGGCGAAACAGAGTTGATAGGTTCAGGCGTTCACTTTTGTGCGACGTGTGATGGTGCCTTTTATAGAGACCGAGAAGTGATAGTGATTGGAGGCGGTAATTCCGCATTGGAAGAAGCCATTTTCTTATCAGGATTTACCAGCAAAGTGAAAATCGTCAACAGAAGTAAGCAATTCTCAGCATCTCAGACTTATATAGACAAGCTACCTGAAGTGAAGAATATCGAGACTTATAGCAACAAAGAGTCGGTTGAGTTTAAGGTAGATGATAAAGGGCTTTTTGCTGGACTGGTGGTCAAGGACAAGGTAACTGGCGAGGTGGAAACCATCACGGCAGATGGGGTATTTATCTTCATTGGTCTGATTCCCAACAATCAATCTTTCAAAGGGTTGGTAGATATGAACGATCGTGGTTTCATCACTACTACAGGACTGGCTCGCACTTCGGTAGAAGGCATTTTCGCGGCAGGCGACAACAGAGAAGGAGCCATTGCTCAAGTAGCCGCTGCTACGGGTGAAGGCGTGTTAGCTAGTTATGGTTTGAGAGAGTATTTAAAATAATCATAGGAGTAAATGAACCATGTCCAACCTCAATAAAATTGGTTTTGGTGGTGGGTGCCACTGGTGCACAGAGGGCGTATTTCAGTCATTAAAAGGAGTGACACAAGTCGATCAGGGGTGGATTTCTCCTGATGGACTTGATGCTTCTTTTTCAGAAGGCGTGATCGTAACCTATGACAGTGGACTGATAACTATGGAGGTACTGATAGAGATTCACCTCCTCACACACGCTAGTGCATCGGAGCATTCTATGAGAGCAAAATACCGTTCTGCGGTCTATGTTTTTGATGATGGTCAGCGTGATCAGGTACAGGGAATAATAAACGCCTACAAGAGCAATACTGGCCAACCCATCATCACTCAAGTGCTGCCGATGAATTCGTTCAGGCTAAATGATGAAGCATTTTTAAACTATTATCAGACTCGTCCTGATGCACCATTCTGTACTACTTACATTGATCCCAAAATCAAAAGCCTGATGCGCACCCATGGTGAATATCTGAAATCCAAATAAGTCTAATCCTAATTGGATAGGGCAATAATTCATATCCAAATTTATCAACCTGATCAATCATGCTAGTAGGGAATTATGGCCAACAGCTAGGGAAAAAGCGCCTAACAAATCGAGTGTGTACAGCCTTAATTTTGTAGTCATACAATTAGATAAAAAGGAAAGGAGAACATTATGCTAGATTGGAATTATGTGATGAAACACTCTGATCGTAACAATTTGACTCCACCAAGGCGGGTGGAAAAAACCGATCAGGAATGGAGATCAATTTTGACAGATGAAGTCTATCGAGTGGCCAGAGCTAAAGGTACAGAGCGGGCACACAGTTCTGAGATGTGTAACCTCTTTGAGCCCGGCAAGTATGCATGTACTTGCTGCAAGACTGAGCTATTCGATTCGGAAGGAAAATTTGACAGTGGGTCTGGTTGGCCTTCATTTACCCAACCAATTGATCCTAGTCATGTGGCCTACCATTCGGATGTTACTTTCGGGATGGTAAGAATAGAGGCTACCTGCAATGTGTGTGATGCGCATTTGGGACATGTATTTCCAGATGGGCCTGCGCCGAGTGGGTTGAGGTATTGTATCAATGCTGTGTCATTGGATAAGATAAAACACTAAACAAGAGAAATCATGATGGACAAAAAAGTAGTATTTGGCGGAGGTTGCTTTTGGTGTACAGAAGCGATGTTTAGAGAACTCAAAGGAGTCTCTCAGGTGCGCAGCGGCTATAGTGGTGGGCCAGGCGAAAACCCTACCTACAGAGAAGTCTGTGGTGGAAGAACTGGTCATGCAGAAGTCATAGAGGTTACTTATGATCCTTCTGTGATCAGCTATGTTGACTTATTGATCATTCACCTGACCACCCATGACCCTACCCAACTCAACAGACAAGGCGCAGATCGTGGCACTCAGTATCGAAGCATTATTTTCTATGACAGTGCAGAAGAAAAAGCCTTAGCAGAGGAAGTGCTCATGGAAGTACAGAAAGCCTATGATAATAAAATAGTCACTGAGCTTTCACCAGCAGCACCTTTTTACGTAGCAGAGGCAGATCATCAAGACTATTACCAGCGCAATAAGTACGCAGGGTATTGTATGGCGGTCATCGACCCGAAGCTCAGAAGGCTGAGAAAGCTGCACACTGACAAGTTGCATAACGCTTCGGTTTCATAAGCAAGGTTACACCTATCACGTGACTCGAAGAGACAATCATAGATCTATCTGGAATGTCTCTTCTGAGTTATGAATTGCAACTGCCTCCAAAACAACAAAAAATGACGTCATCCCAATTTCGTCTGATTCAACCTTCACAGTTTTTTTAGATGCTGAATGTCTTGAAAGCTTATCTCACATTACTTTAATTAGTGCATACTATAAACTTTACTGAGCGCAAGGTTCTCTACCCAAAAAGCCAAATCCGTCGGCTTAAAAACTACCACAATTGTGGTAGAAGAAGGCTATCTCCGCTCAAAGTTGGTTTTCGCTCATCTTCTTTTTGTACGGATTTAACTGCTTTTTTACCCTATTGAGTATTTCCAATTATTAGTTACCGAGTTCCTAGTTGATCATTGTATTGCCTCGGATGAGGAAAATTATCAAAACAAATGTTACTAGCACTAATCTGACATTTTGATAAGGACTCTCGCGAAATCAGGGGCGTGAAACACAATTATCACTAAACACAGCTATCATGAAGAACCTTACGAGAACCTACCTCGTGGCCCTGACAATTATTGCCTTGGTCGTATCTCTGAGTCAATTTCTTGTCCAGAACTCCATCACCAACAGTTCTGCCGATTCGCGGATAATCAACGTTTCCGGACGTCAACGGATGCTTTCACAGAAAATCACCAAGGCATCTCTTGCCATGACCAATGCCTCTGAGCAATCATTTTTCGATATGCGAAAAAATGAACTTCAAGGTGCATTTGACCTTCTGAAAAAATCACACAATGCTCTTCAATTCGGAAGTGAAGAAATGAAAATGCCGAATATCGAAAATTCGGATGCCATTAAGGATCTATTCGCTCAGATAGCTCCCTACTATGACGAATTAGAAGCTGGAGTTACAGAAATACTGAAGGCTCAGTCGGTCTCAGAAACGAATAGCTCCGAATACCTCTTAGCCTTGAACACAGTCCTGGCAAATGAAGCGACTTTTCTGAAATTGATGAACGACATCACCTTCCAGTATGACGCTGAGGCATTGGAGAAGGTAAAAACGCTATCATTCACAGAGTACATCCTTTACGGGGTAGCCTTGCTACTTCTGTTGCTTGAAGCGATATTGATTTTCAGGCCGGCCATTAAGAAAATAGATGAATCCACAGCTGAATTAAAGAAGGCATTGAGCCAATCACAATACCTTACCAACCAAGCAGAGTCCATTTTTGAAAATGTAACTCAGGGTATTTTCATGCTGGACGAACAACTGAATATTGACTCGTTTTACTCCAAGCAGACCGAGGAGATTTTTGAAGTAGATGATCTGAGCAATAGCAATTTCTTGAAATTGATGAAATCCAGATTGATGCCCCAGGATCTCGAGGCGCTCAAGTTATTTGCGGAAAACCTATTTAACTCAGACATCCGTGAGGACGTGGTAAACAAACTCAACCCTGTAGAGCAAGTGGAAATATACACCAAGACTGATACGGTGGATATGCACAATCGCTTTATCAAGATCTCTTTCGCGAGAATCATCCGTGACAATAAGATTTATAGAATCTTAGTGACGGTACTGGATGAGACAGAAAACATCCTCATGAAGCGTCAGATCGAAGAAGCTGAAGAGAGAAACCAGAAGGAATCAACCCAATTATTGGCCATTCTCAAGGTGAATCCTAAAATGCTCAAGGACTATATTGACAATTCCCTGTTGAGCCTCAAGACGATCTCTACAAAATACGAAAGCCATAAGGCGAGCGACTATAGCGATCTTATCAGCTATACCTTCAGAACGCTCCATACGGCGAAAGGTAATGCCTCTTTGATAGGACTTGACCTGATAGAAGATAAGCTGCATGCTCTAGAAGATATCGTCATCAATCTGAGAAACAAGACCAATGTAGAAGGAAAAGACTTCTTGAAAATAATCTATGAGGTCACCGAAGTAATCGCTATTCTGACAAACATGAAGCAGATGCTCATGAAGATTGCGGTGGTATATCAGCAGATGGCTACTGGTACTGCTTCAGATACTTCCAATGCGGTATTGATCTCCACGCTCAACAAGGGTGTAGAAAAACTAAGCGAAGAAGTTGACAAGCCAGTAGAATTTAGTTTTGAAGAAAATGGCGTAGTACTTCCAGACGAATACAAAGTTTCCGTCAAGGATATCAGCATACAGCTCATCAGAAACTCATTCATACATGGAATAGAGGCCGAAGATGACCGACAGTTCGCTGGCAAAGAAGCACAAGCCAATATCAAAATTTCGCTTCAGAAGAAAGCTGGGTTTATTGATTTCACTTTTGAGGATGATGGTAAAGGACTCGATTCTAAGAAAATAGCCAAGAAAGCTATAGATCTAGGATTGGTATCAAGTGATGCGGTTGACCTAATGACCGAATCAGAAAAACTGAATCTAATCTTCCTCGAAGGATTCTCAACCGCGGATAAGGTAGATACCAATGCAGGCAGAGGCCAAGGCATGGATATCATCCAGAAGCTAGCTGAAAAGCTCGGTGGAAAACTCCAAATAGATTCAGCCAAAGGCAAGTATTTCAAACTTGTACTTTCATTCCCTAAAGAACCAAAAAGCGAACTTAAACAAGCCGGATAATGAAATTAATGATAGTAGATGACTCCTCAATGATGCGTACCACCATTGAGCAGCACCTCCGTGACTATGATCTAGAAATAGTAGGATCGGCGGAAAATGGAAAAAGAGCAATAGAACTCCTCAAAGAGAAAAAACCGGATGTGGTCACCTTAGACATCACCATGCCAGAAATGGATGGACTGGAGTGCCTGGATGAATTGATGGCCATAGCACCTAACACTAAAGTGATGGTAATTACAGCCCTCTCGGACAAGTTAACCGGTCTACTGGCCTTGAAAAAAGGAGCGAGAGAATTCTTATACAAACCAGTAACACCAGAAGAACTAAAAAGAGGATTTGACTTACTTCTAAACAGAGATTAAATGAGCGCACAAACTGAAAAATTCGAAAAAACTGTCAACGTCTTTATCAACTCGGTGGAAAATTACTTCAGCCATTTGACCAAGGAGCCCATTTCGACCAATCCTCCTTATGTGAAGACTTCAGACGAGCTCATGCTCAAAGAATGCACGGGAATGATTGGAGTCTCTGGAATAAAGAAAGGATTCATTTATCTCTCGGGCGAATTGTCGCTATTCAAGGATGTGATCCAACAGTATGTTGGTCTGGATAACCCCTCGGAAAACGATATGCTGGACATGGCAGGGGAAATCTCCAATGTAGTAGCCGGCAATGTACGCGAGACCTATGGTGACGATTTTATGATCTCCGTACCCATCGTATTCAAGGGCAAACCTGATAGTCTCAGGTTTCCTGAAGATGTACCTATCTATGTCATTCCACTCAACTGGAATAGCCATGAAGCCTTTATGGTGGTAGGTCTAACATAATATAAATCAAATATTAGAAAACATGAAAAAATTCATATACATCATATTACTTACCCTCATCGCTGAAGGTGCAGTTGCTCAGTTATCCTTGACAGGTGAAGTACGTCCACGTGCAGAGTTTCGCAACGGGTTTAAGAAACTTAATTCGGCTGCTACAGACCCTGCGCTATTTATAGAGCAGCGAAGTAGACTTTACATCAACTTCAAGCAGGAAAAATTTGACTTCCAGATCACGATGCAAGACATCCGACTTTGGGGAGAAAATGCACAGATCTACAAAGCTGACAATGGCATGTTCAATATCTATGAAGCCTACGGAAGCTATAAGATAGATGATGTCTGGAGTGTAAAAGTGGGACGCCAAGCGCTGAACTATGACAATGCGCGATTCCTGGGAAACCTCGACTGGGCTCAACAAGGAAGAAGTCATGATGCTTTTTTGCTTCGCTATGAGAGTGACTTCACTTTTCATCTAGGTGCGGCATTTAACCAAGAAGATGTGGTGAGCAAGGTGGAGCCTGCCAGACTAGCGAGCACTTACTACGCCACAGGTGGCAACTACAAAACCATGCAATATCTATGGATGAACCAAAAATATGATGCGGGAAACACCTCATTGCTGGTACTCAATAATGGAGTGCAAATGGCTGATAGCACGGTGAACTTCGGTCAAACCTTTGGGCTCTTTAGTCAAAACAATCTTGGTGGTCTCAATCTGGTAGCAGAAGCGTACTATCAGATGGGTAAGGATGGAGCAGACAAAAATATCAATGCCTACATGTTTGCCTTGAATGGAACGGTCAAGATTGGAAAAGGAAACATAGGATTAGGTGGTGAACTCTTGAGTGGAACCAACGCTGGCGATACGGACAACAACGCTTTCAACCCTCTATACGGTACCAATCATAAGTTTTACGGTCTTATGGATTACTTCTACGTTGGCAATCCGCATGGCAATGTGGGATTGACAGATATCTATCTGAAAGGTGTGATCCCTACTGGTGATCGATCAAAGCTGATAGCGCACGCGCATTACTTTATGTCCGCCGCTGACTTCAATAATCTTGACGGATCATCCGCTGATAAATATTTGGGTTCGGAATTAGACCTTATCTGGAATATCAACCTGCAAAAGGATGTCAATTTAAAAATAGGTTACTCACATATGCTTGCTTCAGAGTCTATGGAAATACTCAAAGGTGGCGATAACAACGAGCTCAATAATTGGGCTTGGGTAATGATATCTTTCAAGCCTGAGTTGTTTAACTCGGCTACTAACTGATGACCTCAATGCAAACTTAATAAGCCTATGAGATTACCTTCCATTCTAAAAAAACGTGAATTCGCACCTTCATTAACAGGACGGAAGATTAATGATGCATCAGTAGAAAACTACTACTCCTCGCTTCCAGAGTCTATGTTGATCTCTGCGAAGCTTGGATATGCTTACGTCATCAACGAACCACTGCTCGAAGTGGGTGGTGATGGGTTTTGGATTCATGAAGAAGGCAACATGATCTACTTTGCTGTCTTTGACTGTATGGGACACGGACGTATGGCCACCATTATGACACGCTTGTACATCCAATATCTGGAAGAAACAGTAAAGGGAAACAACAGCATCACCCCGGCCGAGATCCTCACTGATTTGCACGAACGAGTCAAAGGTCAATTTGAAAGCAAGTCCGATCGACATTTGGGTACAGGTGCGGATATGGCTATACTGAGAATAGATAAGAAGAAGAAAAAGATGCTCTTCAGTGGCGCCAAAATGGAACTCATAGCTGTCAATCAAAAGGAAGTTAAGCGCATCAAATCAAATAAGCGATCTATAGGAGAATACTTCGATACTGCCAGACAGTACTCCGATATTGAGATTTCGACCCAAACTTCGTTGGAGACTAAGTACTACCTTTTCAGTGATGGAATCACTGACTTGTTTGGTGGTGACAGAGGCAAAAAATTGAGATTTAGTGGGCTAGAAGCCATCCTAAAAAAGCTAAGCCATATCAGCATTCTCAAAGAATCAACCTTGATCAAAAAAGAGCTCAAACTTTGGGAGGGAAATAATGAGCGTCTCGATGATGTCTTGCTGATTGGCTTTAAGGTGGTATTATAAAAAAGAGCCACAGCATATGCCGTGGTTCCTTAGATTAATCTCTCTCTTCCTTCTATTCCCTATTGCTTGATCACCCTGATGATACTTTGTTGGTTATCAGCGTTCAGCAGCGTCACAAAATACAATCCAGAATTTAATCCTGTAAAGTCCAATATAAACTTACCATTCGCTCTTGCCACCGGCACAGAATACGCTTTCCCTTGAAGATCCACCACTCTAGAAATTTCAAACAGTTGATTGTCAAATTCTTCGATAAAGAATGCTGTTTGGACTGGGTTTGGATAGTATATCGGCAATTCATCAAATGAGGCATTAGAAACAGCATTCAATACTCCGCTACAATTATCTCCCACCGTATAGTCAAAATACCTTGTGACCGCTAGTCCACCCGCAAATTCGAATTTAACTGCCCTTCTAATATTCTGTCCTAGAGTCAAACCAGTCACAGTATGTGTGAAAACTTTCCCTGATTCCTGAGTCATCTTCACTTCTGAAAAAGGCGTCTCTGTCCACAAAAATGCAAACACGTCATTTTTAGGATCAAGAAATTCGAAAGTGATTTTAACATCCGAGCCTATGGTCTCGAATTGGTAATTATACCCCAAATCAAAACTTCCTTGCTGTGATTTAAAATCTGACCCCAAACAAGCAGTATTGGTGTCCTCTCTGGTAGTGGCCATAACAGTAAGCGCATTGTTAGGAGCTTGATTGCCAGCTAAATCACTCGCGGAAACGGAAAACTCATAAGTCGTCTCAGGTGTCAGCGCATTGATCACTGTCACCAGTTCCTTACCAGATTCACCAGTGACTGTTTTCGTTTGGTTATCATAATCGATCTTGTAGATCACCTCTCCAGATTCGTCCGCAGCGTTTAGCCTAAGCGCTATAGAATTGGAAGTAATATCACTCAATACTAATGTGAAATCAGAAGGCCCAGTTACGTCCGCTGTGCCGTCACAGTCATCTCCTATGGTATAGTCGATATACTTAGTCACTGCCAGTCCTCCGGCAAATGCAAACTTACAGGCATAGCTCACCTTACTTCCCACTGCCAAACCACTAATATTCTTCGAGAAGGTTAGCCCCTCGACATGATCCATCTGTGTCTCAGTAAAAGGATCTTTCTGAAATAAGAATGCGACCACTCCCTGTTTATCAGTATCAAGAAGTTCGAATTTGACGGTAAGATTACTGCCTGCTGATTCAAATGTAGCTTTATACCCAACCGAGAAACCTCCTTCGATTGCCTCAGAGGAAGTGGTTGTACAAGCATTTACCTCTTCGATGCTGATCGAGACTGCCTGAGATGTACCAGTAGCTCCTCCATCATCGGTGGCTTTAGCTGTCAAGGTGTGGCTGCCCACTTCCGGGTTCGCCCAATTATATTCGAAAGGCTCGGCAGTAGCTTCGCCAAGCTTAGTGTCACCATCAAAAAACTCCACTTTTGCAATGGTGCCATCAAGATCTGAGGCTGCTGCTACAATTTTAAGAGCAGTTCCCTCCCTGAATGAATCATTGGCACTAGGTGACGTGATGCTCACAGTAGGTGCGGTATTGGCTGTAGAAGATACTATCACTAAGACAGAACTTTTGGAAGCATAGGTGCCATCACTCACTGTGAGTAGGCATTTGTAAACACCCTCCTCAAGATTGGATACTTCGGGGTTGACCATTGTGTTATTGGAAAATGTCATAGTTGTTGGGCCATAGACTTGCTCCCATAGATAAGTCAAAGCTTCACCCGCTGGGTCTGCGCTAGCCGAACCGTCCAGCGTGGCAGTATTGTCTGGCAAGACAACCACTAAATTGCTCCCAGCATCAGCTACAGGAGGTGAATAACTCAAATCACCCGACCTGGTGAATGTCATCTTACCCAGGTTAAACTCACCATTGTTAAACACAAGTTTTAGCACCTGCTCTCCTTTGTTCAGGTTAATATTGGCTGTTTTAGTTGCCCAGGTATTCCAACCATTGGTTGAATTAAATGATACATCACTGCTGATCTTCTCGCCATCCACTTCAAAGTAAAATGGACCTCCTCCGCTCGCATTGTCCGACGCATATCTCATGGACACTTCATAAACCCCCGCCGACTCTACATCTATGGTATACTCTACCCATTCTCCGGAAGAAATCCAACCTATCGTAGCACCTTCACCATCCACAGTTAAGGCATCTACGTATTCCTCTGTTCTGAAGTCTCCCTCATTGTTCTGACTTACATCCACATAAGAAATACCTTGTCCTGCACCCCCTTCAAACTTATCGTAATGACCAGCCTCTATGGTACCAGGTATGTTGACCGTGGCACCCGAATAGGTTACCTGCTCTCCAACTTGGATGGAGACATTATTGGTCACTCTGAAGTCTTCTCCTTCGTATACTCTCGCATACATGCCATGGAGTCCTAGACTAAGCTGATCAGCCACCATTTCATA
The DNA here is from genome assembly GCA_049115815.1 of Cyclobacteriaceae bacterium. Lineage (GTDB taxonomy): Bacteria > Bacteroidota > Bacteroidia > Cytophagales > Cyclobacteriaceae > Marinoscillum. The sequence continues at coordinate 116,882 of JAGDZO010000005.1, forward strand.
AGGTGCATTGTCATCAGTACCCAGACTAGTCTCCCCGTCGTAAAACTCCACCTTAGTAACGCCATCTCCTTGCGTCTCTACCTTAAGTGATACCTTCCCATTGACATAAGCTTGATCGAAATTGGAGGTTATCACCCCAGAAACATTTACATCACGGTTGGTAACCATCTGACCAGCCGGAACGGTCAATTGAAATCCATCTGAATAGTTAACCGTGATTTCCGTTTGAGAATAATTATGCGCCACATAAGTCATGACGCCTTCTTTCTCAAAAGCTACGGCAATAGGATAACTCGCAGTGATATCTGATCTCAAAGTACCCATGGCATTCATGGCGTGTAGCCAATGGTAAGTCTGTGCATCCGCTATCCCAAACTTGAGGATACGATTGGGATAACTATCATAAAGATCTATGGCTTTCTGAGGGTCTATGAATGAGAGCAACTTCCAATAGGTATCATGCCACAAATTCGGATTGGTGCTATTGTCACTCAAAATCTCTGTATTTGACTCAATCTCAGTCCAAAGCTTGGTCACATAATCAGGATTATGTGCCAAATAAAGTGACCCGCCATGCATAGGGTACAATTCTATACCATAAGAGGCAGCAATGTCTGAGGTCCAAAAAGTTCCATTGTCATAAGAATTACCCCAGACCCGAGAAACCAGAGCATACCGTTGATCCGCCTTGAAATTTCGTTCGTGTATATCCAGCCAATACTCTTCTATTGCCGTCTGCTCGGTAGTATAGAGATAGATCCCTAAATCACGAATTTGATCATTGCCGGTAATCGTTCCCCAATGGATCAAAGAAGAATTGAACTGCATACTCTCAGAGGTAGATTCCTGATCATTACCTTGTGGGAATGATGCAAATCCATTCGCCCAACAGTGACCAGCGTACGGACTGAAATTTCTCATATATGGAAACAGTGCATCGCTCCGATCTTCTGTTGCGGCATCTCTCACCAAATGATTGACCATATCTCCCCATTGGTCAATCCAACCTGGCTCAAACTGCTCCATGAATGAAGCCGCATGAATAAAATAGCCCCAATGAAAATGGTGATCATTGATATTGTTGTCTTGCCCATGTCCAGCCGGATAGCCTAACAATGCTGACCAACTTGTATTGTAATAAAAGAGAAATGCCTTTTCTCCAGCCTCATAGCTCAGCCAATCCTCCAAGCGTTCTTTGACCGTAGCTATCATTTTGTCTCTGGCTTCTGTATCACCGGTCTGATCAGCTATGCGAGCAGTTTGAATCAGACGATTCATCACCTGACCTTCATTGTATGAGTCTGTCCATGTGGCCAATCCATCATTCTTGATTTGGTCAATTTTAGCGGCCATTTGTGAAGGGCTAAAACCAGGACTGTAATTGGCCATATATGGCATGGTAGGCAATATGCCTTTGAAGGTGTTCTCAACACTAAATGTGTTTCCTTCCATCATTTTGAGTTCACCTCTCACCGAGCTGTAGCTATATTTATCCGGCTGTGCTGATCCTGTAGCAAGGTTATTCCACTGATGTGGAAGCAAGCCCATCAACATATTGTTAGCCGTGCCTTCTTTCACTTCAGTGGTGACAGTAAAGTCTGTCTTTACTACTGAAGTAGCTTCATCAAAGCTATAAGATGTGGAAGTGTTGGTAGGGAACACATAGGCATATTTTTTATACTCCTCTGCAACAGTAGCCACCCCAGTATTCTCCTGAGGCAACATAGCCATAGACCAATAATTTTTACCATTTAATGTAGAAGTGTAAACACTTCCACTGTTGGACCAAGTACTTCCTGAAGGCGCATAAAACACAAAATCCGCTCCGGAGCTAGCGTTCTCTACGATGAGCATTTCTCCAGCAATAGAGGCCGAACCTCCATTGATTTTGATCTGAAGTTCATCATCACTTGCTTTTCCAAAGTATAAGAATGGCATGCCTATTCCTGCCGTGACCTTCAAATCATGAGAACCGTCATTCCAATTCATGGTCATGGTCCAGTCCGTGTAATCTGATACTGTTGTTTTGGATGTATTCAAACCTGCAAGACCAATTTCGATAGGTGCAGAATCACCTATCACACCCCAAGGAATGTAGGTAACAATCAAACCTGTATTGGTGGTCTTCATGGTCATTGGATAATTGAACAGATTGTCTGCATGGTTTTCCAAGACAAGTTTTGACCACCAGTCGTTTGTCGGTACAGGTTTGCCTGCAGCATTACCACTCAACTGTGGAGAGCCTGCCGGAAAGCCATTTCGGCCTGCCTCATCTGTACCGGGAAAAGTACGCGTATAGCTTCCGCTACCGACATTGACTGTTTGAGCTTTAGAAGAAATACTACCCAACCAGAAAAAGCTGATTAGTACAACATGTAAAAAAGTTTTAAAACGTGGAGCTTCGAAATGATTCATTGTGTGGGTTTAAGAATAAAATCAATAAGCCTTAATGAGACCTGTTTGATGGAGAACAATGTATTCACTTACTGCTCGAAATCTCAATTTACCACTACAACAACAATACAATCAAGAGAAAGATAGGCTACAACAACAATACATCAGCGAGGCACTAAAACTGTCCTATCTCTACTAAATCGAAGTATTTTTTGATTCTCGTTTATCCTAGAAATACAACGCGAAGATTGACCGTATTACACCACTTTTTGTAGACATACACTTACAGTCAAGATTTTAAGAATTGACCGAATAACGAAAATCAAGCTTTGATCTTGGCACCAAACACTTCCAAAAACTGATCGGCTTGAGCTTGGTTTAGGGCAAGAGAAGGTAATAGACGGATGGTGTTTTTATTGGAAGCTGATCCTGTAAATATCTTATCATCAAAGAGCAGAGATTTGCGCAAAGCTGCTACCTCGTGATCTAGTTCAATCCCTATCATCAATCCACGTCCTCTTACTTCTTTGACATTGGTCATTTTCTGCAATTCGTTGATAAGATGACCACCCACTTTTGAAGCGTTCTCAATCAGACCTTCGCTCTGAATAACATCCGCTACGGCAAGTGCAGCAGCACATGCTAGGTGGTTACCTCCAAATGTCGTTCCCAGCATACCAAACTTGGCTTCAAACTTCGGAGAGATCAATACTCCTCCAATCGGAAAGCCATTTCCCATGCCTTTGGCCAGGGTGTATAAGTCTGCTTCGATACCATAGTGGTCATGTGCGAAAAATTGCCCTGAACGGCCATAGCCGCATTGTATGGCATCAGCAATGAATACCGCATTATGGGAATCACAATGGTTGCGGATGGCTTGCATGAAGGCAGCATCTGGAATGTTGATTCCACCAATTCCTTGAATTCCTTCAATGATTACTGCGGCTATCTCATGATTGGCGAAAGCCTCCTCCAATGCCGCAAGGTCATTGAAAGGCAAGATGAGTGCATTTTCTGTTTGGTTCGCGGGAGCTACTATGTTGGGATTGTCTGTGACCGCAACCGCTAATGAGGTACGACCGTGAAATCCACCAGTAAAAGAGATGATCTTCTTTTTGCCCGTGTGGAATGAAGCCAGCTTTAGCGCGTTTTCATTGGCCTCTGCGCCAGAATTGCAGAGAAAAAGATCCCACTCAGGACGCCCGGCCAGAGTGGCAACCTTGTTTGCCAACTCTTCTTGTAGCGGGTTAAGAATTGAGTTGCTGTAAAAGCCCAATTTGCCTACTTGATCCGTAATGCGGCGCACATACTCCGGATGCGAATGACCAATAGAGATTACCGCATGTCCGCCATACATGTCCAGATATTGCGCATCCGCACTATCATATACATAGCTGCCTTCACCTTTAGAGATGACAATTGGAAAAAGTGGATATACATTGAACAAACTCATAATTATTTATTTCAAAATAGTAAGCAAACAATCTTCAGTCAAAAACAATCAGCGAAAGGCGTAAAACAATCAGCGAAAGGCGAAAGGCGAAAGGCGAAAAGCGAAAAGCGAAAGGCGAAAGGCGATCAGCGAAAAGCGATCAGCGATCAGCGAAAACCTACCTCACCTGTCCTTCACCCACAATTACCCATTTATAACTGGTCATTTCTCTCAATCCCATCGGTCCACGCGCATGCAGTTTTTGTGTACTTATCCCAATCTCTGCGCCAAGTCCAAACTCTCCACCATCCGAAAAAGCCGTTGATGCATTGGCGTAGACACAAGCGGCATCTACACGCTGTAAAAAAGCAACAATAGTCTGCTGATCCTCAGCTACGATCGCTTCGCTATGCTTGGAGCTAAAATTGGCAATATGCAAAAGGGCACCTTCAAAATCATCCACTACTTTGATGGACATCTTATGACTCAACCACTCAACACCAAAGTCTTCTGGCTTAGCCAAGTGAAGGAGTTCCTCAGAATAATGACCCTTCAATATATCAAAGGCACTGCTATCCGCAAAGATCTCCACCTGATGTGCTTCATTGATCCCGTTGACCAATTCGGGCAAATCTGATAATAAGTCTCTGTGCAAGACCAGACAATCCAGCGCATTGCATACGCTCACTCTGCGCGTCTTGGCATTTTGAACGATTGCCTTCGCCTTTGACAGATCTGCACTTTTATCCACGTAAGTATGGACAATACCTGCTCCTGTTTCGATGACCGGAATGGAAGCATTTTTTCTTACAAAATCAATTAACCCTTGGCTACCTCGTGGTATGGCACAATCGATCAGGCCTTCTGCAGTGAGGATGTGAGCCAATCCTTCTCGCTCCGCTGGTGCTAGGTAGACTACATCAGCCAAATCATATCTCGATAACACCTTGGTGATCACTTTCACTATGGCGAGATTCGAATCTTTGGCATCTCGACTTCCTTTGAGCACACTTGCATTGCCTGTCTTTAGACAAAGCGAAAACACATCAAACGTCACATTCGGACGAGATTCGTAAATCACGGCGATCACTCCGAGCGGCACAGCTATTCTGGAAAGGGAAAGACCATTGTCAAGGGTGCGTTCCTCCAGAGATACTCCAAGTGGAGAAGGCAACTTGGCTACACGACGCATATCGTCCAAAATACCCTTTAGTCGGTCCTCATTCAAAAGCAAACGATCATATTTAGGATCTTTTGGATCCATCCTCTTCAGATCCAATTGATTAGCTTCTAGAATCGCATTGCGCGATTCCCAAGCCAAATCCGCCACTTCATTGAGGATGGTCTGAATCTTATCATCAGCCAATCCGATGAGCTTACGGCTGGCGATTTGAACGCTTTTGAGTGAAGCAAGTATCTCTTCTTTCATCAGTTTATTTGGTTTTGAAGCATGTCCCTTTAGGCTCTCCTTGCTCTATCGCTAATATGATATTTTCTTCTTTTCCATTGGCGATGTATGTTTCTACTCCCTTGGAAGCTGCCAATTTTGCTGTTACAAACTTGGACATCATTCCTCCACGGCCCATACCGGATTTGGTCTGCGTGATGTGCTCCTTAGAGGCATGATCATCGAAAGGTATCACTGGCACCACCATCCCTGCAGAATCATATAGTCCGTCCACATTACTCAGTATTATCAGCTTTTCGGCCGAGATCATAGCAGAAGTTAGACCTGCCAACTCATCATTGTCAGTAAACATCAACTCTGTCAGCGAAACCACATCGTTTTCATTGACAATCGGCACAATGCCTTGACCCAAAAGTCCTTCAAAGCAATTGACCATGTTTTGATAATGTTCACCCTCAGAGAAGTCCTCTTTGGTGGTCAACACTTGGGCGCAGACCACATCATATTCGGCAAACAATTCGTAATATCTCTTCATCAACGAAGCTTGACCAATGGCTGAGAGTACTTGTCTACGCGTAGCTTCATTTTCGATATTGGTTTCACCTACAATACTTTTGCCAGCTCCTACAGCACCTGAAGACACTAATACTGGATTCCAACCCCGCTCTATGAGTTTCACAAGCTGCACAACAATCTGCCTGAAAATCAGCTTGTCTAACGTGCCATCCGCTTTGGCTAATACGTTGGTACCTACTTTTACTACTATGCGTTTCATGCTTGCTCGCTATGTTATCTCCTCGGAAAAAGTTGGAGTTCGACCGTCTGTGGGGTATATCAATCGGGCGGCAAAATTAATAGGATTTGCACTGTATGGAAAATTTCCTTTTACTAAATCGTGATTCAGTGAAATAATAGTTGGATATCCGACAATATGAAAAATCAACCCATCTTTTCCACCAAAGACTCCCAGTGATCACTGAGTTTCTTCAATTCAGATTTCTTGCTCTGGTACTTATTGTTGGTTTTATCCATTTTCTGCGGATCCCCATATACCTCTGGCTTGGCTAGCTCACCTTCCAATCGACTGATCTCGGTTTCCAGATTTTCAATTTTGGCTTCTATCTCAGCAATCTCTTTTTCTAGCTTTTTCTGAGTATCGTCCGTGCGTGGCTTGATTTTCTGACCAGCATTTTTGGCCTTTTCAGCCTTCGGTGCAGAACTTGGCACAACAGACTTCTTCTTTTCCTGCTCTCTATTATACCACCATTCCCACTCGGCGTACGTCCCAGGGTATTCCTTGATTTGATGATCATCTATCCACCAAATCTTATTGGCAACCTTGGAAATAAAATCTCTATCATGAGAGACTAATAGGAACGTCCCCTCGAACTGCTGAAGGGCCTGAACTAGTATGCTCACAGACATCATGTCTAGGTGGTTAGTCGGCTCATCTAGCATCAAAAAGTTGGATTCAGAAATCAATGTTTTAGCCAACGCTACTCTAGACTTCTCACCTCCGCTTAGCACTTTGATTTTCTTGAATACCTCATCGTCCGTAAACAAAAAACAACCGAGCACACCTCGGAGCTCTTGTTCCGTTTTGCCACTCCCCGCTTGCTTCAGCTCTTCAATAATCTCGTTCTCCACATTGAGCGCTTCCAATTGATGCTGCGCATAAAAAGCCGTGCTCACATTATGACCTTTTTCCAATGTGCCTTCATGAGGTTCCGTCTCTGCCACTATTCGAAGTGCGGTAGATTTTCCTTTTCCATTCGCTCCAATAAAAGCAATCTTATCTCCTCGTTCTATATGTGCATTGGCATTTTCCAGGATTTTGAGATCCCCATAAGATTTGGACACGTCCAACATCTTTGCCACATGCCTGCCCGATTTTACTTTGAATTTGAATTTGAAATCGACTGCCGCTGTGTCATTTACTACCGCCTCAATTCGATCCATTTTCTCAAGCATCTTCGCTCTGGACTGTGCTTGCTTGGCCTTGGTGGCTTTCGCCTTAAAGCGCTCTACGAAGCGTTCTGCCTGCTTAATCTTCTGTTGTTGATTCTCAAAAGCATTTTGCTGTATCTCGTTTCGAAGTTCCTTTTCCGAAAGGTAGAAGTCATAATTTCCACTATACGAATTCAATTGATATTGCGAAACTTCGACAATCTTATTGATTGAAGCGTTGAGAAATCTCCTATCATGCGATACTATTATACATGCTCCTTCATAAGACTGCAGGTAATTCTCCAACCATTGAATAGAAGGCAAATCCAAGTGGTTGGTTGGTTCATCGAGCATTAGCAAAGACGGTTTCTCCAGAAGCAACTTCGCCAACATGACCCTCATTCTCCACCCTCCAGAAAATTCCCGCAAAGGGCGCTTCAAATCTTTAGTTGTAAACCCAATACCCTCCAATATTTCTTCAGCCTTTGCTTGCATGGTATACCCATCATTGGCTTCAAATCGCTCCTGTAGTTTCGCCAATTTATCTACCAAAGAGTCCTTATAATCAGTCTCCATCTCCGCCAATATTTGATCCATTTGAGTTTGAATCTTTAAGGTCTCAGAGAAAGCCTGCATGGCCACACTTAGTATGGAATCATCTGTCAAGTATGACAGTAAATCTTGGTTAAGAAATCCGATGGTAGCATCCTTCGCCATGTTGATCTCTCCGGATGTAGGCTGCACCTCATTGGTGATCATTTTGAGCAGCGTAGACTTGCCCGTACCATTCAATCCTATCAACCCAATACGATCTTTTGGTGTGATAAAAAGTGACGCTTCATCGTAAAGTGGGCGGTCTCCTATGTAGTATGAGAGGTCATTGATGCTAATCATGCCGCAAAGTTATATGAAGCATCAAAGGAAACTATCGGTGAGCGTGGAATTTAAGATTTAGGCTATTATGACGTTTAAGCTAAGATCAATCTATCTATAGATTCTAACTCGCTAGTATTATTTTCCATCGCTTCTTCTAAATCAAAATCATCTTGAAGGCCCAACCAAAACTTTGCTGTTGTTCCAAAATACTTACTTAACCGCAAAGCCGTATCAGCGGCAATCCTTCGGTTCTTCTTCAATATCTGACTTATTCGTGTTTGTGGAATTTGTAGTTCCTTAGATAATCTGTAAACAGAAATACCTAAAGGCTTCAAAAACTCCTCTGATAGAATTTCTCCCCGATGTATGTTTGGTAGCCGCTCCATATTCTTACTATTTGTGGTAATCAATTATTTCAACACTATTGGCACTTCCTTCTTCCCAAATAAAAATTATTCGCCATTGATCATTAATTCTTATGCTGTAATAGTTTTGAATAATTCCAATGGTTAATTTTTAACTGAATCATTATTGATTTCCTACACTATAAATATGATGAAACTTGACGGTACGCAAAAGTAAACATTGATTTTTGTAACTTTGGTTAATGCAAAATTCGCACGTAGATATTGAGATTGATAAATTGACAAACTCCGTAGAAAATAGAATTTCTGGAGACAGTTTCAACACTCAAGTGATCGAACTATCAAATAGCGACGTTAGTCAACTCTCTTCAAATTGGAATTTTGATTGGCTTGCTGAATTTAAGAATAAGGATACACGAGTTTTTAAGCTTGTAATAGAACAGAATATCGACATAATACAAGGTTTAATAAGTTTGAAATACCTCGATGGATTTATTTTTGTGGAGTTGGTCGAAAACGCAGATTTTAATATCGGAAGAAACAAAGTTTACTTAGGGGTTGCCGGGAACTTATTCGCATTTGCATGTAAAGAGTCTTGGGATAGAGGAGATTATGGATACGTAGCTTTCAATGCCAAAACCAACCTAATTCCTCATTACAAAGAAACAATAGGTGCGATCCGCATTGGGGATTCAAACCAAATGGTGCTAGAATCTCAACAAGCACTTTCATTAATTACTAAATATTATAACTCTTGAAACTATGGGATATATAAATGAACCGAACGGAGTAACATTGACAGTAGACAAACTGAATCTCACAAAAAAAGCGGAGAATCGGATTAAGGATTTTATAACTGAAAGCAAAAAGAGGAATGCTCATCAAATATCTAAGCTGAAAATCAAACCTGATCTTAGTAACAAAAAGATCCATAAGTAAGCAAAATTGATAACGATATTATGATCTATGAAGAAAGTAAATATTTGAACTTTCAAATCTTCAACTGAAGAGATAAATCAATCTTCAATAACAATTATTTCCATCTTACTTATCGTCCACATCTCTGTCTAATTAATACATCTTTTAGGCCTTGGTTTCCTTTTGAAAGCGGATTAGCTATTTTTGCGCTGCATTAACCTATATTCATCGGCTCACTTCCCCAATTGCCGAATTTTTATAAAGATGAAGATAGGAATACTAAAAGAAACAGAAGATTCTAGGGTTGCCATCAGTCCAGATGTAGTTGGACTCTTCGTAAAAGAAGGTCATGAAATATTGGCCGAATCTGGTGCGGGTGACGATGCTTATTTTGATGATGACAGTTACCAAAATGCTGGAGCTCAAATATTTAAGAGCGCAGTTGAGGTACTAAGTCAAGCGGAACTGATAGTCACCCTGAGCCCCTTGGATGCCGCACTTTGGAAGACATTGAAATCAGGAGCTATTATGATCTCTTGTTTTCAGCCATACGTAGATTCTACAATCACAGACCTATTGCAAAAGGAGTCATTTACTGTCTTCAGTATGGATATGATTCCTCGAACAACCCTAGCACAATCAATGGACGTACTTTCTTCCATGGCATCTATTGCTGGATATCGTGCAGTGCTTGAAGCGGCTGAATACTTACCAAGGTACTTTCCTATGCTCTCCAGTGCTGCAGGCACAGTTGCTCCCTCAAAAGTATTGGTGCTGGGTGCCGGAGTAGCCGGGCTGCAAGCTATTGCCACGGCGAAAAGACTTGGAGCAATTGTGGAAGCGTTTGATACCAGAGCCGCATCTAAGGAAGAGGTAAATAGCCTTGGAGCGAAGTTCGTGGAAGTGGAAGGTGCCAAAGATGACAAAGGAGCGGGTGGATATGCAGTGGAGCAGACCGAAGAATACAAGCAAAAGCAAAGAGCCCTAATAGCAGAAAAGGCAGCAAAAGCTGATGTCATTATTTCCACAGCACAAGTACGTGGACCCAAGGCTCCCCTATTGATCACCAAAGAAGTAGTAGAGAAAATGCAAGCTGGGTCCGTAATCGTAGATCTAGCGGCCTCTACAGGTGGTAATTGTGAGCTTACTAAGAACAATCAAGTCATCAAACACAAAGGAGTTACCATCATTGGCAACTCTAATCTAGCGTCTAAGGTCAGCTCCAACGCTAGCCAGATGTTTGGTAAGAATGTATTCAATTTCTTGAAACCAATGATCAATGAAGGCGCATTTGCGCCTGACTGGGACAATGTCATCGTCAAGGAAAGTTGTATTGCGCGTCCTAAAGATCAGACCTCATCATAATCAAAAAACATTATGGAAATCATTCAATCATTCCTTTCTGAGCATCTACTCATGCTCTACTTACTGGTCTTTGCGACATTTCTAGGAATAGAAATAATAGGCAATGTGCCCTCTGTCCTTCACACACCACTTATGTCTGGTGCCAATGCGATCAGTGGAGTAGTCATCATCGGTGCGATCATTCTGATAAGACAAACAGACCCATCTAACTATACCATTCTATCTATGGGAGGTATAGCGATCATCTGCGCTATGATCAATGTAGTTGGCGGTTTTGCGGTAACCGGACGAATGTTGGACATGTTTAAAAAGAAGAAAAAATGAATCAGGATTTAGCTACATTTTTTGATTTGGGATACCTGATTAGTATCACATGTTTCATACTTGGTCTAAAGAAACTTAGCCATCCAGAGTCAGCACGTACAGGCAATAGACTTGCCGCAATTGGTATGACCATAGGCATTCTGCTGGCACTCTTTCAACCTTTGAATGAAGATAGTGGGAATTACCTCTGGATCATTGGTGGACTTTTCGTAGGTGCTGCCATTGGTCTTTTATCAGCGAAAAAAGTCCAGCTAACTGCTATGCCTGAGCTCGTTTCATTGTTCAATGGACTTGGAGGTGCTTCATCCATGCTAATCGCTTTGGTTGAGCTTTATCGCTTTCCTTCAGTCATTGCAGGACTTGAAGGTCAATTATTGGTGACATTTTTCGCTCTTTTCATTGGAGGGATTTCTTTTACTGGTAGTCTCATCGCTTATGGCAAGCTTCAGGGGTTTTTGAGAGATTCATTCGTGATTCCTGGAGCCAAATATGTCAATATCATTTTGTTGATTGGCACCATATCATTGATGTTATTTGCCCTGACACTACCAGAAATGGACTCAACCATCTTACTTGCTCTACTAATTCTTTCATTGGTCTATGGTGTGACTTTCGTAATGCCAATTGGTGGTGGAGATATGCCGGTAGTGATCTCACTGCTCAATAGTTTTACTGGTCTGGCTGCCTCTCTCGCGGGTCTTATTTATGGCAACCATGTAATGATAGAAGGTGGAATACTGGTAGGAGCATCAGGTACGTTATTGACCATTCTCATGTGCAAGGCCATGAACCGCTCGCTATTCAATGTGATCATTGGAGGATTTGGAACTAGCGGTGGCGCTGCAAGTGGGAATAGCCGAGAGCAAGTGGTAAAAGAGGCCAATGTGTCCGATTTGGCCATTCAACTGAAATACTCTGAGAAGGTAATGATCGTCCCGGGATACGGATTGGCAGTAGCCCAAGCGCAACATGTATGTCACGAACTTGAGCGCACCCTACAAGAGTCTGGTGTGGAGGTAAAATACGCAATCCACCCAGTTGCTGGTCGTATGCCGGGTCATATGAATGTACTGTTGGCAGAAGCAGACGTTTCTTATGACAAGCTCTTAGAGCTGGAGGACGCCAACAAGGAATTTCCTTCAGCTGATATCGTACTAGTCATTGGAGCAAATGACGTGGTAAATCCTGCTGCCAAGGAGGATCCAAGTTCGTCCATCTACGGCATGCCAATACTCGATGTAGAACAAGCCAAAAATGCCATCATCCTCAAGCGTGGAATGAGTGCAGGTTATGCAGGAATCCAAAATCAACTGTTCTTTGGTGATAAGTCTAAGATGTTATTCGGAGATGCAAAGAGCTCGTTAAACAAATTGGTGGAAGAGGTAAGTAACGCTTGACCTACAAAAGTGAACTTGACAGATTATGCCAACCTCCTTTATTCTAAAAAAACATCTCCAAATCTCCCCGGCTCAATTATTTCATGCTTGGCTCAATAGTGAAGAGCACACAGCCATGACAGGAGGAGAAGCCATTTGTAGCAACCAAGTCGGAGGTCAGTTTTCTGCCTGGGACGGCTATATCTCTGGAAGCAATATTTCCTTAGTATTGAATGAAGAAATAATTCAGTCTTGGAGAACAACTGAATTCGAAGAATCCGATCAGGACTCTGAATTGATCATAAAATTGACAGAGGAGAACGACGGTTGCTTGTTGACCTTGATCCATAGAAACATTCCGGAGGGACAATCAGACTACAAGCAAGGCTGGATAGATCATTACTTCACTCCTATGAAAGAATATTTCCACTCCAGGAATCACGGAAGTTAGCCTCTCAAAAAATACAAAAGGGGCTAACTGTGAAACAATCGACCCCTTTATTAATCAAATTATTACTGAAATTTAGAATTCCACCTTCGGGGCATTCTCTGCTCCTTTATCAGCTTCGAAAACTGCTTTTCGCTCAAATCCTGCCCAGCCTGCTATCATTGAGTTTGGAAAAACTCTGATATACGTATTGAAATCTTGAGCAGCTGCGTTGAAGCGTTTTCGTGCTACGGCAATTCTGTTTTCAGTTCCTTCAAGCTGAGCTTGTAGCTCCAAGAAATTCTGATTGGACTTCAGTTCTGGATATTTTTCTACTGTCACAAGTAATCTTGATAAAGATGAGCTCACCTGACCTTGTGCTGCTTGGAATTGCTGCATGTTCGCAGCAGTTAGGTTACTTGCATCTATGTTGACACTAGAAGCTTTAGACCTAGCCTCTGTCACACCGATGAAAACATCCTGCTCCTGCTGAGCAAAACCCTTTACTGTGCTTACAAGATTTGGTATCAGGTCATTTCTTCTTTGATATTGCGTTTCCACATTTGACCATTCTGTAGTCACCGTTTCCTCTTTTACGACCATGCTGTTGTATTTGCCGGTGAAAAAACTATAGATCGCAAAAACTGCCACTACAAGTACGATGATGATTATCCATTTTTTATTCATTGCCAATTAATTTTATGCGTTCGGTTCGCTAAGTTACGAGTATAAGACAACAAACGAGATTGTGAAGATCAGGATACTAATACCACTAATAATATTTTTAAGCATAAGCGTTTTCGCGCAGGACGTGAAACTCCCGCCACTGGATAAGCGGGTAACCGATCTTACTGGAACGCTAAGTGTGCCTGAACAAAATACGCTGGAGCAAAAACTTAGAAACTATGAGGATGCGAAAGGTAGCCAAATAGTGGTGGTGCTGATCCCCACTACCGGTGATGAAACCATTGAACAGTACTCGATCAGGTTAGCCGAAAAGAGAAAAATCGGAAGAGAAGGCGTGGATGATGGAGTGATCTTGCTCTTTGCGATGGAAGATCGAAAAATGCGGATAGAAGTAGGCTATGGATTGGAAGGAGCATTGACAGATGCTTTGTCCAAACGAATCATTACCAACATTATCACACCAGAGTTTCGCTCCGGACATATCTACCGTGGAATTGATAACGGAGTAGATGTAGTCATCAGCGCGATCAGCGGTGAGGAATTACCACCTGCGGTTAGACAGAGAAGAAGCGGCAGCAATAGCTCGGGTAAAAGTTGGGTGCTCCCACTAATTATTATGGGCTTTATTTTCACCGGAATACTCAAAACCATGCTCACCAAAAAGCTTGGTAAAGGGAAAGCTACAGGAGTAAGCGCGTTAATCGTCTTTCTTATTGGGTGGCTTTTGATAGGATTCATAGCGGGAATATTTATTTCGGCTATCGTAGCAATTTTCATGAGTGTTCCATCAAATGGTGGCAATGGCGGACGAGGTGGTGGAATGTATTGGGGTGGCGGTCTCGGAGGTGGTGGATTCTCCAGCGGAGGAGGTGGTGGTTTTGGAGGCTTCTCTGGTGGCGGAGGTGGATTCGGAGGAGGCGGAGCCTCTGGAGGATGGTAGCCAGTTAATTGATAATGAATAATTATTAATTGAAAATTGAAATTAAAGAAGGGTCGGCAATTAGTTATTAACAGCAAACATGAGTAAGAAATATACATTTACAGAATCTGAAAAGGAGAAAGTAGAGCAGGCAGTTAAGGACCTAGAGACGGTTTCTTGTGGAGAGATTGTACCCTATTTTGTAGGTAGCAGTGATGATTATGCGGAGGCATCTTGGTATGTGAGTACTTTGCTGTCTGCGTTTACGGCTGTCATCGTTGGTATTCTCTCCTACACATGGATGCTACCTTTCAGGTTTACTCCTTTGGAAGTGGCTTTGGTGATCTTTTCGGCCATGCTTCTTGGCTTTCTTTTTCCAATACTCATACCTAACGCTAAGCGCTGGATCATCCCTAAAGAGAGACAGCTCCAGCGAGTGAATCAACGTGCCATGCAAGCATTCCTTAGCGAGCAAGTTTTCCAAACGGAAGAAAGAGTTGGGATCCTGATCTTCGTTAGTAGACAAGAGCATATAGTCCTAGTACTTGGAGATGAGGGGATAAGCAAGAAAGTCGAATCATCTGACTGGGAACATGTAGTTGATGAGGTAGTCACTGGCGTAAAAGCCAATCAAATTGGTGATGGTTTGGTAAAAGCCATTGGACTATGTAAGGAACTATTGCTCAAAAATGGATTTGTTCGTAAATCCACTGATACCAACGAGCTTCATGATGGGTTGAGGATAGAGGAGTAATATGGCTTTTGGCTTCATTGCTAACTTCACTTTCGCATGATAGTCAGTCACAATCCAACAATTTTTCGACGCGCAACTTACGAAAAACATAAGCTTGCAATTTGAAAAATTACCATTCGGGCTGCAAGCAAGCATCCTTCCTGTAAGAAATAACCTTAACGCAACCTTTCCTTACCCACTCGCATCTATATGATAGATTAGTTCCAAAGACAATACTCTACAACATTAAACCCTTCACCATGAATTCAGATCAATCGATTGCAAGAATAGTTGGAGTACTCTTATTGATCATCTTCGGATTGGGTGTTACCGTCTTTCAGGTATTACAAGGCCCTTTCCTTTTTGTAGATGATTTTCTCTGGCAGACTTCCGCGCATTCTTTTGAAGTGGTTCTCTCTACCATATTTGCTCTCCTGAGTGGAACCCTGTCACTAATTATTTCCATCCTCCTCTTCCCCATCTTCAAAAAGTACAGCGAGCGCCTGGGCTATCTATACATCACATTTTGCCTTCTCTATTTTGTATCTATGGCTATTGACAATATCAGTGTCCTATCCATGCTCGAGGTGAGTAAAGCATATGCCAACGCTGAAGCAACTGATCTGGATACATTGGAAATACTCGGTGGATTGTTTTACGAAATCCACAG
Organism: Cyclobacteriaceae bacterium; assembly: GCA_049115815.1. Lineage (GTDB taxonomy): Bacteria > Bacteroidota > Bacteroidia > Cytophagales > Cyclobacteriaceae > Marinoscillum. The sequence goes on from JAGDZO010000005.1 coordinate 132,723, forward strand.
CTGGACACATCATCTCTCGCTTTTTATTTCATGTTTCCCAGTTTTCGTATTGTTCCTTACGCTTTATATCTCCAAGCTGATTCCACGAGTCCTGTCCCTTTTTGGGATGTTTGCAGCGTTGATGATGATGACTCAAATGTTGGCTACCGTATTCGGAAGTAGCATCAGCGGCAACATGATGCTCCCAATCGCACTCATTCAGTTGGTTTTTCCTATTTGGCTGATCATCAAAGGTTTTTCACCTCGTTCAGGTCAATAATTCTAAGTTCATTTGTCACCTCTTTTGTTTTAACCCCACCTAAAAGTCAGGTGGAGGTTTTAATTCGAAAAGTAGATTCAAAATCAAATAATCAGCTTTTCCAGTCTATTTGAAGCCCTTTTCAAATCAGTTAAAAACTGAAATAAGGTTATATAAACGTTTCATAACTGACCAAACAAACGTTTTCATCCGTTGTAAATAAATTCCATTTTGACCTACAACGCAGTTTGATAATTCCAATTTTCTTTTGGATAATTTGTACACTAAACTGTACATTTGGTGTCCCCCCTATTATCGCTTTTCATATATTCTTGTGGAGTGCAGAGTCACTTTTAAGTTGGTTCTCACAGTCCAATAACTAATTACAAATAATCAATTATGAAAAACAGAAACACATTCAACCTATCCTTAGTAGCGCTTATGCTGGCTTTGGTATTTACATCTTGTGAGCAGGATGTAGTGGAACCTTCTGCTATCGAGAATGCAGAAGAAACAGTAGCTAGAGCTACTTATGGTTCAAGAAACGTATGGTTTACATGGTCCAATGGAAGCTACACTAAGTCTAGACTTACCACAAACTTTGGTAACGATGGGGGTACGATAAGCAGCGCTGAGTATGGCAGATTAAAAATCAACAACAATGCTTTGCGAGTGATCATTCCTGCGAACACTGTAGGTAACGCGAGTGGAGTTTGGGCTAAAATCAATATCCAGAAAGGAAGAAAATATTCACTTGAGTATAAGGTGAGATTTGAATCTGGGTTTGACTGGAGCAGAGGCGGTAAACTATTCGGATTATCAGGAGGACAAAGCTACTCCGGATGTAAAGGACCTCAAACTAGATCAAACGGTGATGGATGGAGTATGAGACCAATGTTCCGTAAAGAACCAGGTAAAACTGCTTGGATGATGCCTTATGCTTATCACCAAAAAATGACCAAAGACTGTGGAGAGGACTGGGGTAACAAGAAGAACATTAGCGTTAATTCTTGGATCACAGTGAAAATGGTAGTCCAAATGAACAATGGCACAAGCACAGACGGTAAACTCAAAATGATAGTGAATGGCTCTACCATCACCAATAGAAGCATGAGATGGGTAACGAAAAGTGCTGGAAATGAAATTGACAAGTTGATGTTTGACGTTTACAGAGGTGGAAATGATAACTCATGGAAATCATCTTCCAAGGGTAAAATCACCATCGACAACCTTAAACTTGTTAGAAGTTACTAATCAATATAATAGTTGAAAAAGATGTTATAAATCTCATAAAACTAACCTTACCTTGGTAAGGTTAGTTTTTTTGTTTCATCCCATTTCTTAAGATATTTTTGATTGATGATCAATGACATTATGAAATATTTCACTTTATCGTTTGTGATATTGGTACTCGCGAACTGTAGCCAAAAAGCACCGCTAGAAGAAATCAAGGAAGTGGTGATCTCACAAGAAAAAATCGAACAAATCAATGCGTTTGTTGAATCCACGGTCAACAATCATCAAATACCTGGTTTAAGCTATGCCTTCTCCGATTCGAAATCTGTCATTGAAAATTCATATCTGTCACAAAGCGATCTTACCAGTAAGTCAAGCCAAAAATATAGCGCACTAGATCTTTCGGAATTGCTGGTAGCTACAGCCATCCTTAAGCTAAAAGAAGAAGGCGCACTCAGACTTTCAGAACCTATAGTAAAGCATGTTCCCTATTTCAGATTAAGAGATACCACGGATATGTTCGAAAACATCACTATTCAGCAACTTCTCACACACACGTCAGGAATGCCTATTGTCCCGGACAACTTGACCATAAACCCAGATCATGAAGACGCTTTAGAAATCACTACAAGGAGTATTCGAGATCTTTTGCCGGAGTATGTCCCAGGAAGTACCTACAAGAAAAATTTCATGGATTATGACATCCTCGGAGACATCATTCACAAAGTCTCTGGCTATTGTTTTGAAGAGTACATGGGTGATTTCGTCTTGAACCCTTCAGGAATGGATGCGTCCACTTATCTCTTGGCCATGTTGGACTCCACTGAACTTTTTACACCTTATTTCTTACAAGACATAGCTGACACTGCACTGACTGAATTAGACTACTACCCTTTTAATAAGGAATACATGGGAAGCAAAGGCCTGCTCACCTCCACAGGTGATTTGGTCAGATGGGCCAATATGATTCTCAATGGAGGAAAGGTCAATGGCAAACCATTTCTAACCAAAGAAAATGTCCACTATCTTCTCAAAGCTTTTCACAAGATTGGCCCCAATCAATACTTGGGGCTCTCTTGGGAGATCGAAGGTGAAAGAGGTAATTATATCTATTCGAAAAGTGTATCCGATCATGGGTTTTCCAATGTACTCGTGGTGTATCCAAAATACGGAGTTTCGGTGGCAATTATGACCAATTCACAATCTTCATTGGATGTCAATCAAATAGCAGCATCAATACTCGGCTTCCTTACCGGTCAAACAAACGAAATAGCGCCTATACCTGTGTCCCCTGCGGGGTTATTGGTGCAAACCTATCTGCAGGATGGAGTAGACGAGGCGCTGGAAGAATACAACTCCATGAAGCTTCAGGATAGCATTCCATATGACCTGAGTATGGATGGTTTGATTCAGCTTATCAACTACATATTGGCCAATGCTTCACTAGAGAATAAGGAATCAAGTAAAAATGACGTGCTGACAATATTGGATTATTGCGACGCTGCATTTCCGCAATCACCACGTGTAGCTCTGTCTTATGCCGATTCATACTTGATTTTTGACGATACAGTTCAAGTGAATAATTATCTTGCAAAAGCTATGAAATGGTCTGATAATGCTCCGGAAGTAGCTGAGCTAACACGCGAAATTCAGGCAAGCATGAGAGACACACTTTCAGTGCAACAATTTAGCTTTTGACGATACGCCTCTTATGAACAAAATCTTTTTCTGCTTACTGATACTAACCACACAGTTTCTCTCGGCGCAGAAAATAGATACTTCTAAAATACTGAATATTGAGCCACACTTTCAAACTGGAGTGGCGCATGCCGACTTTGCGTGGAATATAGCAGGGAATATCAATGGCCAGAACCCTAACATACTCTCAGAACTCATTTGGCAAGATCTTATGGGATGGTCTTACAACGCCGGAACCACGCTTCAGTATGGTAATACAGGATTAGAAATAGTGCATGCTAGAACCTCCATAATTCAGGGGGAAGCTACTGATACGGATTACAACGAAGATGATCGTCAGGAAGTCTTCTTCAGTGCACAATTGAATGGTCGAGAATCATATTCGAGTAAGTTATCTGCCCAATTTTTCTACGTTTTCTCATTAGACAATGACCTTGAGATCATACCTGCAATAGGCCTTACGAGGATCGATGAGTTATTTCGGCTCACTGATAACAGAGACCGCACACTCAACTCGACATACGCACCAAAGTGGACAGGGGTCAATTTCAAAATCAAGGCTCATATACCTGTGAGTAACGCCATCAGATTAGTTCCAGTATTTGAATACATGCAACTCAATTATTTGGCTGTAGCCAATTGGAACAAAATAGAATTATTCAAGCATCCCGTCAGTTTTGAGCATGTAGCCAAAGGATATGGCATAGAAACAGGTATGATGATATCGTGGAAGGTCTGTTCTCAAATTTCGTTGCAGCTACGCTATGACTATCGCTATTTGACAACTGGAAAGGGCACAGAGACCCTCTACTTAGCCAATGACACTACTATTAAAACCTTGGTGAATGATGTGTCTGGAAACAGTGGACAGTTACTTTTCGGGTTGACTTTCAGTCTGTACTAATGGGCATTTCTCCTCCTAAAAATTAGCCTCAATCCCAGAGTATAGTACGCGTCTTGTTCGTATCTTTTCTAATCCAAAAAAACAACACCTCCATGGAAAGGAAACAATTCTTGCAATCCATCTTCGGCGTATCAGCATTGGCCGCCATGCCCTATTCAGCACTAGCAGATGGTGAAAACACCATCTTGCGTATGCTAGAAAAAAGCTCCAAGACGAGTAAAGGCAACATGTTTGGCTTTAAAGCCGATCCTATCAAAACAGTGAAAGTAGGCATTATCGGTTTGGGCAATAGAGGATCTAGCTTGATAGAGATGTTCAGATGGCTGGTGGAGAACGGAGATGCCGAAATCACCGCATTGTGTGACTTGGAAGAAAGCAAAGTGAACAAAGCGACGGATAAATTGGCCGAATGGCAAAAAACAAAGCCTACCACCTACTCAGGAAATCAAGATGAATGGAAGAAACTCGCCAAGCAAGACAATGTAGACCTCCTACTCATCACCACTCCCTGGGAACTGCACACGCCTATGGCTATCTATGGGATGAACCAAGGAAAACATGTGGCCTCCGAGGTACCCATCGCCTATTCGCTGACAGACTGCTGGAATTTGATAGAAACGGCAGAGCGAACGCAAAGGCATTGTATCATGCTTGAAAATTGCTGCTACAACGAAGAGGAACTCTTCGTACTCAACATGATAGAGAATGGTGTGTTTGGCGACTTGACACATACTGAAGGAGCGTACTTGCACGATTTGAGGGCCCACATGCTCAGTACAGATTATTATCAGGACCAATGGCGACTAAAACACCATATTGAAAGAGACGGGAATTTCTATACCACGCATGGTTTAGGGCCTATCAGCTTCTATTTGAATATTGGTAGAGGTGACACCTACTCCCATTTGACTTCCATGAGTTCGCGTGAATTGAATCTCAGCGACACAGCCAAAAGGATGGACTCTAAATACACCGCATTTAAGTGTGGAGACATGAATTCAACCATGATCAAAACGGAGCAAGGCAAGACCATCCTCCTCCAATTTGACGTGCATACTGGAAGACCGTATTCACGGATCAACAAGGTAGTTGGTACCAAAGCGGTCCATGACGGCTACCCAAGCCGATTGTACATTGACAAAGAAGAACTTAGCTACTGGGGACATAAATGGCTGGATGATGATGGATACAATGAATACAAAAGCAAGTACCAACATCCCATCATCAAAAAACTAAAAACCATCAGCGAAGACTACAAACAGGGCCATGGAGGGATGGACTTTGTGATGATCTATAGACTCATCAAATGTCTGAATCTAGGATTGACACTAGACATGAATGTTTATGATGGCGTCATGTGGAGTGCTATCACGCCATTGTCCGAATTATCTGTAGCAAGTAAAAGCATGTCCGTGCCGTTTCCTGATTTCACTGGAGGCATCTGGAAGAACAAAACCGAGTTAGAGGTTATGAGAGCTCTGGACTCTACTAAGAAATAAAATCTATCGGTTCGTGATCACCTCTGATCAGTAAGCTTTTGATTGGAATCCAGCCTAATTCTTGGTAATATGCAAAGCGAAATCCCAGCTGCGCGATTTAAAGTCATAATCAGTTAATGCGTTATTTTTTTCTTCTTTCCCTATTTTGTCTAGCCCTTAGTGGTGAAAGTCAATCAAAAGCTGATAGCCTTTTACAAGTTTGGAATGACGGCCAATTAGCTGATACGATCAGACTAAATGCCATTCAAGATTATCTCGACATAGCCACCAACGAAGAGCCCTCGCAAGACCTAATCTCTTTGGCAGATTCAGCTTATCAACTAGCCAATAGCACCAACTCCTCAACTAATATCATTCGAGCCATTATTGGTCGGGGACGAGTGCAGCACGGGCTTACAAATTATGATTTGGCAGTAGATTATTTCAATGAAGGCTTGGCCATATCCGAAAAAATAGCTTGGCAAGAGGGAGTAGGAGAATCACTTTTGAAAACGGGAATTGCCAAGTACAAGCTCGGCCAATACAGTGAAGCCACGGATCTTTTCACCAATTTGCACGATCTATTCACTCGAATGGATGACAGCATAAGTACCGCCAAGGTGCTGCAAGAATTAGGTAAAATACACCTTGACCAAGGCAGGCATGAAGATGCCATGCAAAATTTTCTGAACGCTCTGAGCATCAACGAATCTATTGGCAACACTCGCTCCGTAGTGGGCAACTATATAGGTCTGGGAATACTCTATGTACAGTTGGAAGATTACCCCCCGGCACTGGATTATTACCAACGCGCTTTAACGATCAGCGAAGAATTGGGCATGGACAAGGCTACAGGTGCCATATTGAATAATATGGCCATAATCTATGACAATACTGAACAGAATGATCTAGCGCTGGAGTATTACAATCGTAGTTTGATATTGGCTCAGAAAGTAGGTGACAAATCAAAAATCGCCATGAGATATACCAACCTAGGGGCACTACACCAATCCAACGGGGATCTGGAAAAAGCGAGGGAGTTTCACCTCAAAGCACTGGAAATAAATGAGGAAATAGGTCGAAAAAAAGGGGCAACAATTAACCTCACGAACCTTGGCATTCTTTGCGTCATAGAAGCGGACGATGCGACTAGCCGCAATGATAAAACGCTAGCTCGATCCAAGTTTAACAAAGCTTTAAACTATGGAAAACAAGCCGAAAAAATCTTGGAAGAAACGAAGGTAGCCCAACAGATGATTAACAATTATCATCTTCTATTTATGGCAAATAAAGGACTTGGCAATAGCGAAGAGGCGATTACCTACTTAGAAAAATATGCGGCCAAAAAAGACAGCACCTTCTCTGCCAAATATAACAATGACATTATTAGGTTGGATCTACAACATTCCAACTTGAAGCAAGCGGAGATTGATAGTATACTTAGGGCAGAAGAGCAATATAAACTTAATGTCCAACTCAAGCAGGAGCGCACAGAAAACCTGATATTATACTTTGGAATACTTTTTCTTATGATTTTCGGAGCAGGTATGTATTACTTCTACAGATTACTCCTAGCCCGAAAAAATACGATAGAATTAACATTGGATAAGTTGGAAAAAACTCAAGACCAACTCCTGCAATCAAGGAAAATGGCAGCACTGGGAGTCTTGGCCACAGGAATTGCTCATGAAATCAACAACCCCCTCAATTTTATCAACGGATCCTCTGAACTTATCTTTAGGAAAATAGAGGAGAAATACCCTAAGGATGTGGATGATATGGGACCCTATTTGCATAGCATAAAAGAAGGGGTTGATAGAATATCTAAGATTATCAAAAGCCTCAACGCTTTTGGAAAATCTAATCCAGAAACAGACGCTCTATGTGATATTCAGGATATTATCAAGGACTGCCTTGTCATACTAAATCAGGAGCTGGAGGGTCGTATTGAGATCACCGAAACTTACAATGCCAGAGGAATCGTTAGAGGCAACCCCAGCGGCTTGCACCAAGTATTTCTTAATGTTCTGATGAATGCATGTCAGTCTATTACAGAAGAAGGCAAGATCAGTATTCTTTTGGAGCAAGAGGAAGATGAATTAAAAATAACCATCAGAGACAATGGCGAGGGAATTGCGGCAGAAAACCTCCCCAAGGTTACCGACCCATTCTTTAGTACCAAAACCGACATCAATGGTATAGGACTAGGAATGTTCATTGCCTATTCGATCTTAGACGAGCACAATGGTACGATTAAATTTGAATCTGAAATAGGTATCGGCACCACCGTATCCATGACATTACCGGTAGAAAAAGGACTCTAACGAAAGGTCGTAAAGTAGCTATCGATATTCGCTAGTAGTAATAAATGAAGACTTTTTTGTCTGGTCATCCTTCCCTTGGATTATCAAAATGCAGTTCCCTGCAGTGCATTTGAAAATTGACCGGTCCTTAATTCATGTACCCTTAGCTGTATAGTTCTTCGCGCAGCAAGACTAGAGCAAAAAATAGTATGGTCTCGTTTTTATCGCACCGCTAGGTTTAACCGTTCATTGAAAAGTCACATAATTAATTCAGAAAACACATCTCATTTCCTAGCTAATTGACTTACTTTAATGTGAAGCCTCGGCACCTAATCATTTTTTAATGCGTTTATTCTTCATATTCTTCCTTTCCATTGTTTCACTTGGCGCTAGCGCTCAAGCTGAATCGGACAGTTTATGGCAAATTTGGACTAATCCAGACATTGCTGATTCTGGAAGAATCGGTGCTCTTCAAGATTTTATCCAGCTAAATACCGAGCCCAGCAAGCCCTATGCTGAGCTAGCAGATGAGGCCTACGAATTGGCCGAGAAAAATGGTTCTGAAGACCTTATCATAAAGGCACTTATTGTTCAGGGGGATGTTCAACATAAACTTGAGAATTATGATAGAGCCATTCAACTCTACAGCGAGAGCATTGAACTATCCAAAGAACTAGCATGGAGATTGGGTGTAGGACATGCGCTTTTAAGAACAGGAGAGACACTATATCGACTAAGTGATAACGATCAGGCGATGAAAGCTTTCAGCAAGGGATATGCTCTCTTTGATCTGATGGAAGACCAGACAAATAAAGCCATAATCTTACATGAGATAGGTAAAATCCACTTAGACCAAGGCAGGCGTCAACAAGCTATGGAGAGCTTTTTGGGAGCGCTAAATATCAATGAAACTTTAGGAAATAAAAGTGATATCATAGATAACTATATTGGTCTAGGCGTGCTCTATGTCTATTTAGAAGACTATGAGCCAGCTCTTGAGTATTATAATCGCGGATATGACTTGAGCGAGGAACTTGGTCAAGAAAATACAATGAGCACCATACTAAATAATATGGGAATCATCTATGACAATCGAGGAGATTTTGAACGAGCGTTGGAATACTACTCCAGGAGCCTCGCTCTTGCTGAGAAAATTGGAGACAAAACCAAAATTGCTATTCGCTATACCAACTTAGGTACATTGTATGAAACTTTTGGTGATTATGAAAAGTCACAAGAATTTCAACTAAAGAGTTTGGACCTGAATGAAGAAATTGGAAGAAAGAAAGGAGCAACCATAAATCTTGTCAATCTTGGGAATCTAAGCCGAGTAATTGCCGAACGAGCTGTGGCCAATAATAATAAAACCTTGGCTACTACAAAATATAAAGAAGCGATTGACTTTGGGAATCGAGCTCAAGAACTGTTGAAAGAAACGAACATCGCTCAGGAGGTATTGAGTAGCTATTTGTTACTTTATCGAGCCCATAAGGGATTGGGTAATACCGCATTGGCGCTCAAGAATCACGAACAATATGCCGCAAAAAAGGATAGCCTTTCTTCGGCAAAATACAATAACGATATCGTAAGATTAGACATCAAACATGCCTCGGAGAAACAAGCGGCCATTGATAGCATATTGGTAGCTGAAGAAACATTCAAACTTAATGTGAAGCTCAAGCAAGAACGCACAGAGAACCTCATTCTCTACTTGGGAGTGCTGTTTCTCTTAATTTTCGCGGCGGCTATGTATTACTTCTACCGAATTCTTCTAGCCAGAAAAAATACTATAGAAGTAACGCTAAATAAGCTCGAAAAAACCCAGGATCAACTACTTCAGTCGAGGAAAATGGCTGCTCTGGGAGTATTAGCCACAGGGATTGCTCATCAGATCAATAATCCACTAAATTTCATCAATGGTTCTTCAGAGCTAATTTCTAGGAAAATTGAAGAGAACTATCCAAAAGACATAGAAGTCATGGATCCATTTTTTCATAGTATCAGAGAAGGAGTGGATAGGATTTCAAAGATTATCAAAAGTCTCAATTCGTTTGGTAAAACTACTCAAGAGTTAAATGCTCTATGTGACACGCAAGACATCATTAAAGACTGCCTTGTCATGCTCTATCAAGAATTGGACAAACGTATTGAGGTTAATGAATCTTATCAAGCCAGAGGCATTATTCGAGGAAATCCTAGCGGCTTGCATCAGGTATTTCTCAATGTACTAATGAACGCATGTCAGTCTATAAAGGAAAAAGGAACAATAAGCATCCTGATGGAGCAAAAGGAGGATACGCTAAGTATAGTCATCAAAGATGATGGCGAAGGAATAGCAGAAGAAAACCTCACCAAAATCACCGATCCATTCTTTAGCACCAAGACCGACATCAATGGCATTGGACTTGGACTATTCATCGCCTACTCTACGATAGAGGAGCACAATGGCACGCTTAGTTTTGAATCTGAATTAGGTAAAGGCACCACTGCCATAATCTCCTTACCTGTAGAAAAAGGACTTTAATAAAGGAAGAAACGAGTTGGAAAATGATCATGTCAAGTTATTATCCTATTTGAGGAGGGGTTTAGGTTAACTCCTCCCACAGTACACTCGTTTTCCTTCCACCGTCCACTCATCACAATCAATTTAATTCCTCGAATTTTCAAGTTATATTGATAGTCCATTTTTTTGACAACAAAACAATACCACATGAAATTAGGAGCATTTTCAGTTAGCCTTGCGGTCAAAGACTTACAGGTATCCAAAGATTTTTATGAGAAACTTGGCTTTAGCCAATATGCTGGTGACATGGAGCGCAACTACCTCATAATGAAAAATGAAGATTCGATCATCGGACTCTTCCAAGGAATGTTTGAAGGCAATATCCTTACTTTCAATCCTGGTTGGGATCAGAGTGCCAACCCAGTGGATCCTTTCGATGATGTCAGGAGCATTCAGGCCGATTTGAAACAACAAGGTGTAAAGCTAGAGCGAGAAACTGATGAAACAACCAACGGCCCTGCGAGTATAGTCACCACGGATCCTGATGGCAATGTCATCCTTATTGACCAACATAGATAGTCAACTCACCTACGGAAATGAAATTTGATGTAGCCGACTATATCAATCGCAGTGTTTTGTGCTGGTTGGCTACTGCCGATAGAAGAGGTCAACCGAACGTTTCGCCAAAAGAAGTCTTTGCGCAATACGGAGAACAGTATATAATAGTCGCGAATATCGCCTCTCCTGGCACGGTCAAGAACATTCGTGAAAACAGCTCGGTCTGCATTAGTTTTATTGATGTATTTCTTCAGAAGGGAGTCCAGATAAAAGGAGAAGCGCAAATCATCAACACCAAAATGGAGGGGTTTGATAGCATGAAAGAGGTTTTGCTAAAAATCACAAGAGGTAAATTTCCTTTCGAAACCATCACCAAAATCAAAATCAATCAGATCAAGCCTATCATTGCTCCGAGCTATTTACTTTATCCCGAGACTACCACAGAGGCTCAACAGGTAGCTAGTGCCAAATTGAATTATGATAGACACTCTTCAGGAACAGTGAGTAAGGGTTGATTTAGTTAGACTCCTGAGTTGGATTTAACGAGAAGCAGATGAAAGTACCCTCATTTTTAGCACTTTCCAATTTCAACTCACTTCCAATCAGATTCAGAAAGTATTTAATTAGAGTTAGTCCCATTCCGGTACCACCCTCATCGCTAGTGCCTGGTGTGGATTGGCGCTTGTCTGATAGTAAGAAATCGATCTCTTCTGGTTCCATACCTCTACCCTGATCCTTCACACCTATCCAGGTTTTACCTTCTTTCATGCCTATTATTACTTGAATATGCTCACCATTCTGAGGTGTAAATTTGATCGCATTGCTCAGAAGGTTTCGTAATATCATCTTGATAATATTCCTATCACCATCTATCCAATATTCGTCCTCCTGTATGCTTTCAATGACTAACCCCTTATGCAATGCCATTGGCTCGTATAGCTTTACATTCTCGTCTATCAGATCATTCAAAAGCAGTTTTCGAGACTTGGACTTGAACTGATCTCCTTCACTATTGATCCAATAGGTAGCATTGTCCAGCAAAAGCGTTGTATTCTTTAAGCTATCTGAAATCATCCCCATCAAAAAATCCTGCCTTTCCTGGTCATTCGAGTCGTTTCTTAACTCATCAAGCAAATGCTGCAAATTATTAAGCGGAGATCTTAGGTCATGGCTTAAAACGGAAATCAGTTTTCCTCTTGATTCATGTAGCCGCTTAATTCGACCATTCTGGACTACATAGTAACTTCTAAAACGCTCAGTCAACCACCCAATGGCTATCAAGCAAAGAAATAAATTGGGGAAATATAAATACTCACCTATGCCATCAAGACTGATGAGTCCAACATTCCAGAGGTAAATTTTGGAAGCAACATAGCAAATTCCGCTGATGGTGACTGACATGAAAATCCCCCATTTATCTTGTCTGAAAAAATAGATCCCCACAACCATACCTACGATGATGTAATTGTCGGCACCCATGTTGCCAAACAAATAAATGTAGGTGAGCATCAATGCAGGAATCACCCAAACAACTATGCTCTTAGAAATAAAATTAAGATGATAATAGTTTGCTGCGATAGGTACCAAACAGGTTAGCCCAGTTATAAGATTTAGAATTCGATAACTGATGTTTGCGCTCTCATAGGAAATAAGTGCGGTTAACAAACACACCACCGCTCCGAACATGCAGGATATATTGATCAGAATAATGTCTTTCCTGAGATCTTCGTTCTTTTCATTTTTGGTTCCAAACTGGATTATTTGCCTGAACCAATTTTTAATAAACATTTGTCATCCTTTAGCTAATTGATGCAATGAAAGTAGTGAATGTAAACATGCGAATCTCAGACACATCTGTGAATAGCAGGTAACATTAGATGAACAACAATAAAAGCCGGTTATTTAAATATAATAGTCAAAATGACAAAAAGCAGTTACCGATCAAGTAATTCGTAAAATAATTGCATCAACCTGCGTTAATCTTGATAGCCTTTTGTTCTTGTCAAGGGTCAAGTATTATATTGCCTAAAGTGAGAGCCCACCACCTTCATACGCTTGGATTAGACCTAAATGCTACTGACGATCAGATCAAATCTGCATACCGGACTTTATCCAAAAAGTATCACCCAGATGTCAATCAAGCGGTTGGCGCCAATGAACAGTTTCTGGCTATTAAGGAAGCCTACGAACACCTCTCTAGCGACACTACAAAAATTCCTTTATACGAAGAGTCAACCTTAAGTGAAGAGGAAATCCGCCAAAGATGGAGGGAAGATGCTCGCAAGAGAGCACATGCCAAATCTCAAGAAAACGACCGCAGACTGGCAGAACTTATCAGTAAAATTGTACGCTTATTTAGGCCATGGGCTGTTGGCATATTAATATTGAATCTACTACTAGCCGTTGACTATTTTATCCCTTTGACCAATCACAATGAGCGCATTCTTGAGGTCAATAAAGTCTATGAGCATAGCAGTTCGAGTAGATATGCCGGAAGAAATGGATACTACCGGTACGATGAGATCGTATTTGAGAATTTCCGAATGACTTTTGATAAAGGAGAAGTTATTTTGCTAGACCTTTCTCCTCACGCGATTGTTGCTGCTACCACCATATTTGGCACGCCCATGTATACCCAAGTCACTTCAGCGAGCAAGTCTTATCAATTAGCACCTATATTCAATATCTATTTCATCTTTGGGTATCTCATACCGGCAATGATGTTCATGGGATTCTTGTTTTTTATACTACGCCACCCCATGCACCGGCTCAACTTAGCCATAGTCTTACTCGTATTTTCCCTGATCCAAATCACGGTTTTCTATTGGTAGTTGTGCCAAAGCAGATTCCATCATCATCCAATACCGTAACTTAGATAGGTATATAACCCAAAAGCCCATGTCCAAGATCAAAACTCAAGAATTGAAACGCACCATTGGAACAGGGGCTCTTGGACTCAGTGTTGTCAATATGACCATCGGAGCGGGGATTTTTGTCGTCCCGGGAGTAGTAGCTGCTGGTTTAGGGCCTGCTAGCTTTGTAGCATACTTGATGTGTGCAGGGTTGATGATTTTGGTCATGCTTTGTTTTGCAGAAGTGGGCTCCAAGATCACGACAAGCGGAGGTTCTTATGCCTATGTAGAAAACGCTTTTGGTCCATATGCCGGATTCCTGATCAATACGCTATTTTGGTTCGGATATGCGATTGTCGCAGATGCAGCTATAGCTAATGCTATGGCAGATATGATAGGTACAATGTTCCCTTTGATCAATGAAAAACTGATGCGTATCGTCTTTTTTGTAGTGCTCTTCGGTTTCTTTGGTTACATCAACTCCCGCGGCACCAAAAGCGGCACCAGACTCATGGTCATCAACACCTTAGTCAAGCTAGTCCCACTCCTAGTATTGGTCGATTATGGGATTTTCAATATAGAAACTGGAAACCTGACCATTGATGCATGGCCACCAATAGAGAAGTATGGGGAAATGGCCCTTATTCTGTTTTTCGCTTTCGGTGGCGCAGAATCTGCCTTGGGCAACAGTGGCGACATCATCAATCCTCAAAAAACCATCCCTCGGGGAATTTTTCTAGGGTTAATCAGCGTATTAGTGATTTACCTACTCATCCAGACTGTTGCACAAGGAGTGCTCGGAGCGTTGTTGCCGTCTCATGCTGACGCACCACTCGCCCAAGTGGCCCAGGTGTTGATGGGAAATTTTGGTTATCAATTAGTATTGATCGGAGCAATTATCTCCATTTATGGCACCTTGAGTGGAGATGTATTGGCTACTTCTAGGTTGATTTTTGCCGGAGCTAAGGATAAGATCTATCCTCCCATATTTGGTAAACTTCATCCAAAATATCAAACACCTACTTTCGCCATTGGGCTCTTCGTAGGCTTACTTGTTGTTTTGGCAAGTTCGGGTGAATTCAAACAGCTGGCACTTATAGCTAGTTCCGCTACTCTGATTATCTATCTGGCGGTGGCCTTGGCCACTATCAAAATCCGCTTACGTGACAAGGATGCATATCCCAACTCATTCAAGCTGCCTCTTGGCTACACCATTCCCATAGTGGCTTGTACTGTGGTCCTTTGGTTTTTATCTCATATTACCATAGATGAAGTGTTGGCCTTATGTGGATTTTTCCTATTAAGCTCACTTTTCTTCTGGTTTTACTCTAGAAAAAAGATTCATTAATGATTCATAAACTCAGCTAGCAGCCTATGAAAATGGTGGACTCCCTTCTCCCTTGTAGGTGAAAATCTACCTGTGGTGTAAGAAGAGGACTGCATTCCCTGATGGACGCCCTCCACCACATACTCATCTTCACGCTCTACCTTGTCCAGCAGCGCTCCAGCGCCTTGTTCGAGCTTAGATTCATCGTATACATAAGTCAAGAAGCTTACTTTGGTTTTATCCTTCGTTACAGGTGTTACTATGTTCACGGATAACCCCCAAGGATAAAAATTGAACATCATGTTTGGAAACAACCAGAAATAATAGGCCGCAATATTCTTCCCAAAATCGATGTGCTCTTGAGGCAAATCAAAAACTTCCTCACCCCCATCGGCATAACCAACTTGCAGACTACCATACCTAAACAACTCGGTACTGTAGGCCGAATAATCCAATACTGCATTCAAGTCTTTATGCACAAAAGGTATATGAAATCCTTCGAGATAATTATCACAATACAGAGCCCAGTGAGCATTGACCAGGTAATTTTTGCTGAGCTCGGAGCGAAATTGAAATTCCTGAATGGGTAAAAAACCGATGCGATCTAACATGGGAAGAATGAAATCGGCAAATTGAAATTGAGGACTGATGGCCGTGAACAAAAACTGCTCCCAAGTGCCTAATTGATAGGACGTCAGATGATCACATTCGCGAGGAAAATCCTGGGCTTGCTCAAACTCGGGCATGGATTGAAACTGCCCCTTCAGATCAAATTGTCTTCCATGATATGCACACACAATGGACTTGGCTTTTCTAGGTTCCTGCGCCAATAGGTTAGCTCTATGCGTGCACACATTAGCAAGACACTGTAGCTCACCGTCAGATGAACTAGTAACCAGTAAAGGTTGCTTCAGAAATCCTTCTAGAATGGATAAAGGACTCATTGTCTTCTCTTGAAAATTAGGTCTCTCGCCTACCCAATGCCAAGTTTTGGCAAACACCTTTTCTCTTAAGAGCTCAAACACCTGATCACTCTGGTAAAAACTGGAAGGAAGTGTTTCGGCTTTTGTTATATCTGCGTGTATTTGGTATTTCATATCAGATATTAAGATAGCCCTTTAATCTAAATTGATTGCCATGAAAGAGCGCAGCGACTACTTTAGGAAAAGGATTTAGACCTCTTCAAATATTTTGGTAGGGTAACACTATGCTCTTCTGTCTAGAAGCAATTCTTTCAGGTATTTAGACGTTCAACTAACAGCGCATTTAAGATTTACATAGCAATACAACACTAATTTGATAAAGGAAACCAGAGCGAATTAACCCGTGAAAATGAAGAAACTCAAAGTCTAACAATTATCTCAGTACCTTGACCGTAATCTGAAATCAATTCAATACTTCCGTTATTTTTGATTAATAACCCATAAGCAATGGATAGTCCTAATCCATTAGCCGAAACATCAGTACTGTAAAATGGATTGAATACTTTCTGTTGGTCATCGGACCTAATACCTATACCATTATCTTTAATACTTATTACACATTGACCTTCTCTTCGTTCAGTGACCACATCAATACTTCCATTGGCAACACCTTTCTCCACTATCGCATTAACTGCGTTTTGTAAAATGTGATAGAATACAATTTTAATATCACTATAGCTTCCCTCGATAAGCAATTCTTCCTGGTAATGCTTTTCTACAGATACGTTTCTAGGTACTGAAAGCTCCACTAACGACTCATCTAGTAACGCATTAATATCATATTTAGCTGAACCACTTGAAGGTTTAACGTTGAGCAGGTTGAGGTTTTTCATGATGGCGGTGATTTTATCCGAGCCCTCCAGAATATTTTGGTGGAGCACCGAAATCTCGTCCAAATCTTCCGTCATTCTTATTCGATCTTGACCATTAATTACTGAAGATTTTCGCACAAAGTCTTTTAACTGACCAATTAGGACATCATAATCCAACAGTAATCTTGCACTTCCTGATATATAATTCAATGGATTGTTGATCCCATGAGAGAGCCCGCTGATAAGACTACCCAGCAAGACTGATCTTTCTGTCTGAATCAATTGTGACTGAGTATTAACAAGACGCTGATTAGTGTCTGCCAAATCTTTCTTCTGGCTCAAGAGGGCTTCATTCGCCCTATTTTTTTTACTGACCGCCGCATATAAGAAAAATGAGAACCCGCTTATCGTTAAAATAAGTGCAACTCCCAATACAAGGGCTAAATTCCGAACGAACAGCTGATTCTGAAGCAATTCATTATTCTCTTGCAGAATTTTCACTATCTCCTTCTGCTTTTCCCGACCGATTTCTAACTCATTGATCTTATGATTCAAGTTCAGTGACTTGATATATTGAAGACTTTCGGTTGAATAAATGCTGTCATTGTATATTTTAAATAATTGTTGAGCTTCTAAGGCATTTTGATAGTTATTAGCCAATTGGTAAATCTCCGAAAGCTTCAAATACCCCTTGCTTAATAAATCATTGAATTTGTGTCTGAGCGCAAGTTCGATACCGAGATTCACTCGATTTAAGGCCTTTTCAATTTCACCCAATGCGATATAAACTTCAGTTATACCATAATGCGTGTAAATACTATTGACTGATGTCTTATTACTAGCCGGGATCTTGTCTGATTTATCATAGTACTGCAATGCCTTGGTGTAGTCATTTTTTAAGTAAAATAACCTTCCTAGATTGTTGTATATATAGGCCGAAACCTTATTTCCCTCTTCATAATCTTCCTTCAATAAGTCTAAGGCTCTATTTTCAAAATATATTCCACTGTCGTATTTTCCTAATTCTCCTAGTACTCTTCCATATACAACATACCCATTAATTAGCTCCGGAGTATTGTTTAAAGTCTCGGCAATATTGATTGAATTTTTGGCGAACCGTTCTGACTCTTCATAATTCTCCATATTAGCAAACGTGTTGGCCATCACTCGGTAGTTAACCATCAAGTTTGATGAATCACCCGCTGCTATATTTCTATTGATGAGGTCGTATAAATAGCTGACGGTACTTCGGTAATTTCCCAGCCTTCGATGAGTTCTTACCAGATAATAAATAGTAAAAACCTCAGCTTCAGGATTGTCTAATTCTGCAGCTAGAAGGAGTGCCTCATTGCAATATGCCAGAGTAGACAGGAGATCATTTTCGTAGTTATTTTCAATTAGAATGGTGAGATAAGATAACCTAGTCGAATCATCTTGGTTATTGATATCGTTTCTCAAGAAATCGATAGAATCCTGAGAGATGATATTCCGCTCGCTATCAATGAAATGCAAATTATCGTATTGTCCATAAGAGCAATACACCATAGCTAGCAGACACCAACAAATCAATCCAATTTTGCTCATGCTCCCTAATTTAGTCATTAAGAATTATCAATGTCTCCCTATTAAAACTTCCAAGTTATGATAAATATAATCTTACAAAGCGTAAAACTAGGCACAGCCATCCAATTCAAACTTTGAAATTACAATAGACTAAATACGGTTATGGTATAATGAAAGTAAGTCGTAATCAGAATCAAGAAAACCTCTTCCCTCACTACATTGTTGGTCATAGATTCTCAGACGAACCTTAGATTCATTGATCAATAACAAGAAATTCACCCATCAGACACATAATGTAAATGTGCAATTAACAAATCGTTTCTTTTTCACCCATAGAGTGGATTATAACCAAAACACTCCTCTACTAATAAAGGCTCACCACCTCCGACAAAATTTCGTGAAGTGTATCTACATCGATATCTTCCTCTGGATCCAAATAATAAACTTTCACCACCTTTCTTCCTTCACTTTTCAAAGCAGGATGGGTAATGTTCTTCCTATTCCAAAATCCAAGATATGGCAGGTTGGTCTTTTTGTGTATGGTTAGGTAAGCCAGCATTTTGTCTCCGTAACTAAAAAATGGTGTTCGCCATTTCCAAGACATCTTGATGCGTTCATCATAACGAAGCATACAATCTTTGATTGCCAGCAAGCAGCCTTTCATAGGCTCGTCCTTCTCTTCAAAATACTGATCTAATGGAGTCATAGCGTGATGTGATTATTCCTTTCAAAAGTAATATCATTCTAACTGTAACTAAGACTGCTATTCAAACACATTTATCCACCCAACTAAATTTTGAGCAAAAGAGAATAGATCACGAAATTACACGTTGTACTGACACAACTTAACTTCGACGAATATGAAAAGGCTCTACTTCCGTATTGTTTTGCTACTCACCATTGGACTTAGTGGGTGCAGTGATGAGTCAACAGAAATTACCCCTGAGCTAATGATAGGTGGTTGGAATCTGGATGAGGTTGTGATCAATGGATTGAATGGTTCTGAGATCAATGATTGGATTAGCAACAGCACAGCACTCGGTTTGGACAGTACCCTTATGTACTACAGAAATTATGTTACCGGGAATTGGTCACTCGAAGGAGACAAACTCATACTTGATCCAGCTGATAGACTAAGCGGGTTTTATTGGGAATATGAAATACTGACTGTAACCAGCAAACAGCTCAAAATGAAGATTGAATTAACTGAAAGCCAATATTGCTGTGATTTTGAACAATTCGGAGATAACGAACTGCTCACAATTGTAGAGACCTATTCGAGGGCTGAAATCGCCAATTAACGCTCCACTTATTTAAAAAATCCAGAGAGCTACCTTACAGTATCACAGTTTTGAAAGCGATGCTACTCCAATGGTAGGCTCACAAACCACCATCCAAAGGATTCCCAAAATTGGAATTGGTATAGGTTAAATACAGACCAATGATAAGCGAGCAAAATCAATAAGACGATTGGAAAAACATTCCATTTTTTGTGGGCGAATCCATCCCAAAAAATCAACCCAATCACTATCAAATCCGCAATCACAAAACCATAGAAAGGCACAATAGGCGCACGACCAATCACAGGTGCTGAACTAACCAACGAAGGGAAAAATTGATAAATCAACCGATCTGTCACGGGACTCACAAGGGGTAATACCGTGCAAACCATATACCTCGCATGGATCATTGGTTGACTTTTGAAGGCCATAGCTAGTACGTAGAGAATGGCAAAAGCCAACATGGCATTGGTCATCAAAGCCAAGGCATACATAGACTCAGGGCCAAACTGCTGAATGCGATAAAAGCGAAAATGCACTAAGTCCAAAGCTGCATAGACAACCCAGGGCGCCACAATCAAAGATGCTTTCCCAACCAGACGGTGTATAGCATACTGCTTTTTCCTGATCAATATTGCCTGACTGATCAACATAACCAACCAGAGTGTCATACTAAGTCCATGACGATGTAGGTGCGGATCTACCTGACCCAGCAACCGACCAAAATAACCCGGCCAAAAGGCCACAATGGCTAAGCATAAAAAAACAGCGAAGAAGAAAGCACTTTGCCGACCTATGGCTTTATCTAGTTTCATCAAAATTGATTGGTGTATGAATGAACTAAGGGCTAACAATGATAGTTTTACTCTGGCAATGAAACAACAAGAATTTACGATCACTGGCATGACTTGCGATGGATGTGTCTCGTCTGTAAAAAAAGTATTGGAAAGCACACCTGCCATCTCATCAGCAGAAGTGCAGCTCTCCTACCCTCAAGCTGTGATCAAAACGGATCAAGCTTTGGATATTGAAGAAATCAATTGGCGGCTCAAAGAAAAAGGGAAATACGCCATGCACGCAGAGAAGGTAGAAGCAGACCTGGCTCCACTACCCTCTATTGGTAAGCCCAAGCAAGACACAATGTCCTTACCGGAAATATCCATTAATACTTACAAGCCTTTGATCCTGATTGTAGGCTTCATAGCCGGAGTGAGTTTGCTTGCGCAATATCCGTTCGAGGCATTCTCTGGTGCGCTCTGGATGCGTCATTTCATGGCTGGTTTCTTTCTGGTATTCTCCTTTTTCAAACTTCTGAACCTAGAAGGGTTTGCTGGCTCATACAGAATGTATGACATCATAGCTGCCAGATGGAAAGCATGGGGATTCATCTATCCTTTTGTGGAATTAGGCCTGGGAGTCTCCTACCTCATCAACTTTGAACCATTCTATACCAACCTTGTAACTGTCATCATATTGGGCATAAGCAGCATAGGTGTGATAGAGAGCAACATCAACAAGCGAAAAATCAAATGTGCATGCCTTGGTGATATATTCAACCTACCCATGAGTACTGTCACCATCATAGAAGATCTCACCATGGTGGCCATGGCTGGTTGGATGCTTTTGTGATAGGTATCTCATGACCGATCAAAACCTGTACGCTTCTTCTTTGGACAATCTTATGATCCTACTGACTTTACCTAAGTCACTTTGGATTATATTTGAGAAGTAACGTTAGATTAGAGTGGCGTTTACTACACTACAAACGGTTACAGACGCTTTTTTGATTGAAAATCAGTCAAGTATAAAAAGATGAATAAATAAACTTACGTCCGTTATGTGCAACTAGTTACGGATAACTTGATGTTCTATGCAATTAGATAAATGACGCTACCCCTAATAACACAAAATGACCTATTGTTGATCAACAATCTATCAGCAAGGCAGTACACAGACAATTCTCTTGTTTCTAATGCTACACATGACGAGTACAATCATTTTAGAAGAATAAAAAAGGAAAAACTAGAAGTTATTGCAAGAGAGTTTAAGAAACGGTTTAACCAGGAATTTGGTCATTTTGACCTTTGCATATCAATAGGTAACCCACTTTCAAGAGGAAACAGACTCAATAGATTATGGTCGGGAATTTATAAAGGTTCTTCTAACAAGCAATATTCCCCACAAATAAGCTTTGTCATGAATCCAGTCCATGATTGCCTTGACGTTGGATTTTATTTCGGGCGAGCGTCTTCAAGGAGTACAAAAATTGATATACCTACCCTTGAAACTCGTCTTAAGTATTTGGGCAAAACACTAGCTAATAGAATCCAACAAAATGAAAGCTCATTAGAAAGATTTCAAGAACTATTTGACAATGGTTTTCAAGCATTTTCTTCAGGGCAAAAGATTTCCCCAAATGAATGGTTGTCTGAAATTAAACGAGACCCTAAAGACACGCAGATAATCACCAATCTTTACGCAAACGCAGAGGGGTATATAGATAGCGCAAGAATCAGTAATTACGTATCGATGTTATTATTTTTGATGAGCCTTGTCCCGAAAAATAATTCAACAAAAACTTCCAGGACTGTCAAACCATTGACTCCTGAGCAACGTGCTGAACAGGCCGCTAGAAGAACCATAATTGGATTAAAGGGTGAAGAATATGTTATTGATAAGGAAACTGAACGCTTAAGCAAGTTAAAAATCAAATCAAAAAAATATCTCAAACATGTATCCCTTGAATCTGATAGCTATGGCTATGATATTAGATCCTGCGATCAAGAGAGAAATGAACTATTTATTGAAGTTAAGTCGACAACAAGATTAAAAACTGATCCTTTATCGAATTCGTTCTATATGTCTTCGAGGGAGTACAATTTCTACCTTAATAATAAAAATAAGTACAGACTTTATCGAGTTTACGGAGTTGAAAGCCCAGACATAATGTACGATGAAATTGACTTGGAACAGGTTACAGTAGAATCCGAAAGTTATAAAATGAAAATAAAAACTGCATAGAAAAATGTGTATAGTGCAGACCCTTCGGGATACGCATCATACACTGAACGTTATGTGGCATGAGCGATATGAACCGATTTCTTGCATTTTCTTTACTTCTTCTCTCCCTTAACTCTTTTGGACAGAGTCAACTTGAACGTACTAACATTTACGGAACAATATTTTCAGGATATTCAGGTCAACCATTAGAAGAAGGATTTTTAACTATTATCGCCGAAAATGGCAAACATTACTGGGCCAACACGGACAGTTTAGGTAAATATTCGACTGAAGAACTGCCTTCTGGTCGTTATAAGTTGAACGTCACTTGCTTTGGCTACTCCGAACAAGATACAATAATCAACCTTGAACCCAACCGATCAGTTAAAATTGACTTTACGGTAAGCACTGATTGTGAGTTCAACAAAGAATTGGCCCTAAAGGACATTGAATCAGGAACTCCTAAGCTACTCCTTGTTAGTGGAATAGCGCCACTTGTGAACACTAAACGAGATAAAAAGTTTGAGAGGAAGTATAGTATTGAATACTACGATTTCGGTTGCAACCCTGAAACCTACGAATGCCTAGCTGACTATAACAAAACCATCGCCAAATATCTGGACGAACAATTTGGTCGTGACTGGAGGAACTCCGTAAGAGGAGACATCATAATAAAGCCACATAACAGTCGCTGATCAGGCATATGTCTCAGTGTATTCTGTCTGGTTTCGGTATAGCTCGACCGTGAATCTGCTCCTGGGAAACGGCAGTACTTTCTACCTACTTCTATTCGCAGGAGATTTTCGCTTTCTTTACGGAGTGCCATTTGGAACCAATGTTTGCCTCGGCAGAATTCACTACTTTAGTGCTATTCACCAGCTCCGGACATACACCTTCTAGATGGGAGTCATGCACAACACTTACTAAATGATAAACCAAAAAACAGATCATCCTGTATCGACAAATAACAATAAATCTGATGACGACTTAGAACGAAAAAAGAGCGATTCTGACAAAAAGTTATATAGAAATACTAACGACAACATTTTCGGAGGAGTTTGCTCAGGTCTAGCTGATTACTTTGGTAAATCCGTAATTATTATTCGTATTGTTTTTTTCATTCTGACCTTATTCTTCTTTATTGGAATAATTGTTTACACAGGACTATGGATTGGAATGTCGAATAAAAAGAATATTGACTCTGATTTAAATCTTGATTCTATTCCCAATAAATCCTATCCTATTCTAAAGCTTTTTAAAAATTCGTTTTTGCTAATAGCATTTATAATGCTAGGATGTTTTATTGGTTTTGCGGCAGGAGGATTATCAGGACCTACAGGCAATGGAGGGGTTTCTAATTTTACCGGTGCTGTGATTGGGACTTTTCTTGGGGTTATTATTTGGATAAATATTCTTAGTAAAAAAAAGAACTAAGTTCAATTCCGTATATAATTTGTTGCGAGTTTCTAACCCACCTATGGAAGCCCTCACAGACTTTTTATTCTGGAATCCTACAGCCTTGGTCTGTGTCTTCACAAGCCATCTTCCGTACCATTCGTAAGACACTAACCTAGGCTAAGCATTTCCCTAACAAATCCAGTCATGCTGAATCCATCCCCAAACATGTCGTCTGTCGACTTCTGTGTATTGAAAACCTAAACATAAGTACTTTAACATCTAAATAGGATCTTGGATCAAAACGCATGAGAAAACTGAAATACACGTCACTTATACTTCTTGCCGTTATGGTATGGACTGTTTTTGTAGCCTACGGAACTATGAGTGGATTCTTACTACATGCTCTTACTTTCAAAAAAACTCCGGAGGCATTTTTAGAAGCCTCTCAAGAAAAGCTAGAGCAAGAATTTGTTGGAAATCTTGCCATGGCAATAATCGAGGATGGAAAAGTCTCGAAGAATTTTTTCTATTCGATCGACAAACCTGTTGATGAAAATACAGTCTTCCCCGTTGCCTCTATCAGCAAGTGGGTGACTTCATTTGGCGTAATGAAATTAGTAGAGCAAGGTATGGTTGACCTTGACCGACCTGTTGACGAGTATCTAACTAGATGGCATCTTCCAGAAAGTGAATTTGACAATAGTAAGGTGACCGTCAGAAAATTACTTTCACACTCATCAGGATTGATAGACGACTTGGGTTATGATGGTTTTCCTCCTGGAGAAAGAGTGCAAACCATAGAAGAATCATTAACAAAAGCCGCAGATACAGAATACTCCGATGGGGTAGCTATCGTAGGATATGAACCTGGGAGCCAGTATATGTATTCGGGAGCAGGATACACCATTTTGCAGTTGCTTATAGAAGAAGTTAGCGGCTTATCATTTCAAGAATACATGACACAGGAAGTTTTCCAACCTCTCGAAATGCACCATTCCACTTTTGTGCCCAGCGACAAACCAAATATTCAATTGGCACAGGTTTACCGAAGCGATGGAACCACAAGAGCAATGAATCAATTCACGGCGCTAGCCGCAGCATCATTATATACGTCCACAGAAGATCTCTCAAAATTTCTACTAGCCAGTATCTCAAATAACCCTGTTCTTTCGCCGAAAACAATTACTCAGATGACTACCCCAGAAACATTCATCAACGAGATTGGCGTATACGGACTTGGCCCACATCTTTATAGCCAAAATGATGAAAACTCTAATATCATAGGACACGATGGAAGTGGAAACAACGCCATCAATACAGCAGCGAGAATTGACCTGATATCAAAAGACGGAATCATCATACTGGAAACAGGCAACTATCGCATAGCCTCTGCCCTCTCAGACGAATGGATATACTGGAAAGCTGGAATAGCCGACTATGTGGTGATTCAACGTAACAAACCCTTCCTCTTGACAATGCTCATCATAGGCTATTTGTTCATTGCCGTCACATCTATATTCATGATTCGTAGAGAGAAAAAGCGTTTGTGAGGATTGGATCATAATGACAGAAATAGGTCTTATGGAAGAATCTAAACTCAATCAACCTTAACTGCAAAGAGCCTAATCGCTACTTTGGCAGGGATCTGTGCAATCATTCTCATGAATCCACCGCCATGGAAATCCAATACCTATTTCTGAATTCATTTGGCAGAATGTTCTGACTTCTAAATGCCTCGGTTGGGGCCGCCCTTATGCTATCTGATGGTCATCTAACCCTCAACCCTTCGGGATCTCAAAACCAAAGGTGCTCCCAACACCTGGTTTGCTATCGCACCAAATCCTACCGCCCATCGCTTCCACAAGCTTTTTGGCTATGGACAAGCCCAAACCGGTCGAAGTTTCTCCAGCTGTGACTTGTGAGGATATCATTGCGAAAGGCTTAAATAATTGGTCTGCTTCATCGGCACTGATGCCCGGCCCTTGATCTCTGATAGTTACTTGAAAATGACTTACATTTTGGGTCAACCCAATATTAATATCAGCTCCTTTAGGCGAATACTTGATGGCATTGGTGATCAGATTTTCTAGTACCTGAAACAGGAAGTTTCTATCAGTATGAGCATCAATCTCCTCTGAAGCCTCAAGTATGAGTTGTTGGTTTTTATTGCTTGTTAGATCCTCCAATTCGGTCATCACCTCTCGCGTCACTTTGCTCAACTCTACTGGCTCCATTCGTAAATTGAGAGACTTTGATTCCAATGTACTTAGGTCAAGTATTCTATCAACCATATCTATCATCCTATCTACAGAATGATCAATTTGCTCCGTAATAGTCTGCTCATGCGACCTATTTTTGCCAGATATGATCAATTGCACCAGTCCTTTGACGGATGTCAGTGGGCTTCTGAGATCATGCCCTATGATAGCGATCAATCCATTTTTCTCCCTATTTAGGTTTTCCAATTCTTCTTTCTGCTGGCTCACTTCTTGATGTAAGAGCAGCAGTCTCTGGCCATCTCTGACCTTTCGCAGATAAACCCATACCACCACACCAACCAAAATGGTCAAGAAGACAATAAATAGTATTAGGAGCTGATTTTCAGTTTTTTCCTTACTCAACAATGCCCCAGCTACATTACGCTCGTTCAATGATCGAATACTATCAGCAACCGCCTTTTTATCATATTCATATTGATATTCAAGCCTTATCAAGGCCCTTTCATTCTCATCACTATTTAGACTATCTCTATGCTCAATGTGTAACTCATACATGTCTAGCGCTTGCTTAGGGTCATTCAGTCCCTTGTAAGCTTGATAAAGAGCTTGCGAGGATTCTGAGACCATTTTCAAAGACCCTATCTGCTTCGCTAGTTCCAAAGCTCGTTCACCGTGTTGGCTCGCCACACTGTAATGTTTAGCTGCGTCATTTGTCAACCCATTCCTACTCGCTTTTTCACCCAAATCTATGGATAGGTTAGCCATCTGCAGCAACATGTTGACAATTCCCGGTTTGTAACCTACCTCTTCATATAATCGCAGACCCTGGCGATCATATTCAAGCGCCCTATCATATTCTTCCAGATTAAAATACAGTAAGCCCAGGTTACCCAATCGGGCAGCATTTGCTTTTTTCAAGTCAAGCCCCTTGCTTACCTCAAAACTCCTCTGTAAATAATCTAAGGCCCTTTCATATTTCTCCTCCTCAATATGGATCAATCCAAGATTATTGAGCATAGCCGTCATGGCAGGTTTATGTTCAAGCACCTCCGCCAATTCCAAGCTGTGTGTTAGGTATTCTACCACTTTCACCGTCTCCCCTAATTCGTAGTGAATGTTGGCTATGTTATTCAAAAGTGCCATGATGCTCCTCTTGTTGTCCATTTCCTGGCAGATTTTCAGACTCTTGGAATAACTATCAAGAGCTTCTCGGTATTTGCCTTGAAATTTATAAGCAATGCCTATTCCATTAAGGCAATCAACTATTCCCTGCCGATCTCCCAACTCACTAAATAAGTCTTGTGATTTCATTGAATAAGCGAGTGCCTCATCATATCGTGCTTGTCGTGACCTGAGGTTACCCAACTGTAGCAAAACCTTGGCTTCTCCGCTGCTCCAAGCTATTTCCTGAGCAATCTCCAAGGCCTTTAGAAAATTTTCATCACCATGCTCATAATCTCCCTGATAAATATAGGCGCTACCCATATGCAGCAAAGCGTTTACCTGTTGGTAATACAAGGTCCTGCTTTGAGCTGAATCGTATAAGGACTTGGCCAAATAAATGGCACTATCCGGATGCTTGCGCAGATATTTCTCCACTCGTTGATTCATAATTTCCAAACGAGCAGAATCAGAAATCAAGGCATCTACTGTAGCTTGAGATCGCTTGGTGGTTGTTTCACTATAGCCATGACATAGACAACCGCAGTACAAAATAAAAAATAAGATCCACTTACTCACGACCTAAATATATCGCTTTCAAATGACATTTGAGTTGGTTATAAATCCGTGTCTCCTTGGGCAATTTTTGAGAACTTTTAGATTAAAATCAATCCCTTATCCTCGAAAGTCAAATTCTTATTCCTTTCCCAATCAGAGATTCAACCAATAGGTCAGCTTAAATACCAGCGCTCTGCTTTTTGAGGCGAAAGTATCAGGGAAGTAATTATCAGTATATACGAGAAACAAATCCGAAACGGGTTTAAATCTCCATTGTAAACGCGCATTGAGGTTCACATTATCACTACGTTGGTTGTACTGAAGGAAGGTGGTTAGGAACAGCTTATCGTTAAAAGTAATATCAGCCCTAGGACTGACTAACCAGATATTTGACTTCCCAGAAATGGTGGTAGAATCATTGAGCAATCGATCAGGAAGGTCGATTCTGCCATGATCAAAATCTATAGCAAGATTGACATATGGCTGAAAACGATAGTTGATTGATCCTCGGTATCGCTGCAGTTCCCCTACATAAAAGCCTCCTAACTGAATGTTGGCATCAAACCACAGCAGCTTTCGCTGATCTGTATTAAATCGAAGTTGAAGTGTTCTCCAATCATACTCATTCCCCTCAGGTAGTACATAATCACCGATAGGTTCAAAATCATTCCTCAACAACTGATATGTGTGTCCGTAGGACAGTTCAACCTCGGCCGTGTTGTTTAAGTCAAACTGATAACTCAGCTCGTACTCCAAATCTGTTCGGTTCAATTCCAAATCACCAAAGTAAGTGTAGTTAAGACCAGGCCCATGGTTATTGATCAAGCCTCCTTCTTTGGGATAAAACCTGTAGTCAGTGAAAATGGAAGAACGTACGATATCCTTTCGTTGCACAAAGCCCAATTCCGCATTGTAGCCTTCTCCTATTAGAGCGGTAAGACCACCAATATTGAAGTTGGTAGTGTTGTATCTCAAAAATGCCCCGCCAGAGATCGGATCATCCTTTTTTACCGGATCAAAAGACTGATGAAAGTAGAAATCTCCTTGCCACCTACCATCAGAGCTCAGTAGATTATAATCCACTCCAACCACCCTATTAAACTGCGTAGTGGATAGGGATGAATCATTTTCATCGTAGTTGATCGCTTGTCGATTTACAGCTGTTATACTCACATTTGATTGGCCAAATACTTGCCTTTGCAAAACTCCTACGGTATAGTTCTGTGGCAGAAGTTTATAAGTATTTGAAATCTCTTCTGCTCCTGTGAGTCGAGCGGCATCATTGCCTCTGCTCTGCATGTTCAAAAATCCCACTCGCCAATTCTGCCCAACCTTACCACTCAACCTGGCTCCATAAGTGATAGGCACTTGGATGGCGCTCCCAGATGTGTCTTGAGCTATGCCAATTCGGCGACTAAAAAATGGTCTGGTTGACTGAAAACCACCTTGCCCGAAGAGGTCTTGATTTTCCAAAAAGAACTGCCTCCGTTCTGGAAAATTAATTTCGAATCTACTCAGATTAGTCACCTGACGATCTACCTCTACTTGCGAAAAATCAGGGTTAACTGTTAAGTCAAGGTTTAGCGAGGAAGAAACTCCTATTTTAGCATCAAAGCCAACTTGTAGATTCCCTTCTGTAGGGGTATTGGCTTCATAGTCCCGAGAGATCCCGCTGGCCACATAAGGTATGACCGATAAGTTGGTGCCGGCTTTTGGCAAAGGATCGTCAAAGGTGAGTCTTCCAGCGAAAGCAAAAGCAGAAATTCGAAAACCGAGAGGAACCACGGCCCAAGCTGAACGTTCGTTGCGTTTTAAGTTATTGCGAAGTAATACGATATTCCATTCGACATTCTCATCATCGTACCGTAAGGTTTTAAATGGAATGGCCATCTCAAACTCCCATCGATCATCGAATCTGGTCACCTCTGAGCTCCACTTATTATCCCAATCTGTTCGTACATCTGTCCCATTGGTTACTAATCCTTCTCTCTGCACTCCCAGAGGAGTAAGACCAAACGTAAACCCATTGGTGTAATCGTTGAACGGGTCAATATAAATGCTGAAATTTTCATTCACAGACCAGCTAAAGTCTCTTCTCAGGGAAGTAACAATATCTTCTTTGTCTGTACCCTCATAGCATATACCGCCAACATACAGAAAGTTATCATCAAAAGCGATTTTCACTAATGTGCCATCCAATGCCGGAATGGAGTCTTCGGGGAAATTTTGCGAGAAGTTCTCCGCGGATTGAGCGTTCTGCCAAAATGCCTCAGTCAACTGACCGTCCAGTTGGATTTTCTCCTGAGTCTTAGACGCCCTAAGCTGGTATTTCTCAGCGTTATCCTGCGCAATCACTACCAGATTGTATAAAACACAAAGCACGAATATTACCTTCCTCATCACGGCGGCAAACTTAGAAAACCAAAAGACCAATAAATCCACTAATTACATGAGTGGAAAATCCGACGGATATGCTGTGCACCTATCCAGATTGGATTTAATAGGCATATAAACTTTCTAAGTTGATAAAGGTTATTTCGCTAAGAAGCAAAAATTCAAAATGGCAGGACAATTACTGGGTCTGAAAAGTCATTTCATCTTTAATCGTTTAAATTGGTTACCCTTTAATCAAATCTCAGATATGAAACTTAAACCCATCATTGTACTGATTCTATTGATTTTTACTTCGGAATCTTACGCTCAAGATCGCGTGACGGGCATGCTGCATGCTACCAGATCAGTTGTCATCGCTAAGAATGGCATGGTGGCTACTAGTCACCCACTCGCCACCCAAGTTGGGATTGATATATTGAAAAACGGAGGCAATGCCATTGATGCCGCCATAGCTGCCAATGCTGCTCTGGGTCTAATGGAGCCAACAGGTTGTGGCATTGGAGGCGATTTGTTCGCTATCATTTGGGATGCCAAGACCCAAAAATTGTATGGATTGAATGCATCCGGGCGATCACCAAAAAGTCTCACATTAGACTATTTACAAAAGGAAAAGCTTAACCGAATCCCATCGTATGGACCACTACCTGTCAGCGTGCCGGGAGCTGTAAGTGGATGGTATGCCATGCATGAGAAATTCGGAACCATGAAGATGGATCAAATTCTCCAACCTGCTATCGATTACGCAGAAGAAGGATTCCCATTGACGCAATTAATCTCGCATTATCTCGGACGAACTGTCCCGCGTTTTATTGCCAATGGGTATGATAACATAGAGGATACTTACATTGCTCAAAACAATGGGAAACTTCCGTCAGAAGGTGAAATATACAAGAACCCATATCTAGCTAATACCTATCGGGCGATAGCCAAAGGGGGATCTGATGCATTTTACAAAGGTGAGATGGCCAGCACCATTGCTGAATTTGTGCAATCCAAAGGCGGATTTTTGAGCGCGGAAGATATGGCCAATCATCAGGCCGAATGGGTGGATCCAGTTTCTGTGAACTATAGGGGATATGATGTATGGGAGTTACCTCCAAATGGTCAGGGAATAGCGGCTCTCCAAATGTTGCAGATCCTGAATGGTTTTGATTTCAGTAATGTGACCTTTGGAAGTGCTGAGCATATTCACTTGGTTACTGAAGCCAAAAAGTTAGCTTTTGAAGATCGAGCCAAATATTATGCAGATATGGACTTTTTTGACGTGCCCCTCACTACACTCCTATCTGAAGAATACGCAAGTAAACGAAGAGAAGAAATTGGCGAAAGAGCAAGCACCTACAACTCTGGCCAAATCAGTGCTGGAGAAACCATCTATATGACCGTGGCTGACAAGGATGGTAATATGGTATCACTCATTCAAAGCAACTACCGCGGTATGGGATCTGGCATGGTACCTCCCAAACTTGGATTCATGCTACAAAACAGAGGTGAATTGTTCAGTCTCACCCCAGGACAAGCCAATACCTACGAGCCCGGGAAAAGGCCTTTTCACACCATTATTCCGGCATTTGTATCCAAAGATGGAAAACCCTTTATGAGTTTTGGGGTGATGGGGGGAGATTTCCAGCCACAGGGTCATACTCAGATCATCATGAATATGATCGATTTTGGCATGGGTCTTCAAGAAGCCGGTGATGCTCCAAGATTCGATCACACAGGAACTTCGACTCCTACAGGAATTCCTGCTGATGGTAGAGGAGAAATCAGATTAGAATCAGGTATCAGCTACGAAACAATTCGAGGACTAATGAACCGTGGACACAAGGTAGGATTTGTGAATGGTGCATATGGTGGCTACCAGGCTATTCTATGGGATGAGCAAAATAAAGTTTACAGAGGAGCATCAGAAAGTAGAAAAGATGGACAAGCATCAGGATACTAATAAGATGGAGGGACGAGAATTCACAGCATACACTGATGAAGAACTAATCAGCGAGGCAAAAAAGATGAAGTCAGGAGCCTGGTTCAGCGCCTTTATGATTGGTTTTTTGATTGGAATCTTAATCTATGGATTTGCGCATAATTCCTTGGGATTTTTAGCTCTTATTCCACTATTTCTAATATTTAGGATCTTTCATAAGCCAGAGAATAATAAGAGAATCAAGGCTATCAAAGAAGTGATGAAAGAACGAAATCTGAAATATTAAAATGTCATGATCACAGAAATAGCCATCCTTAATGTAAAGTCAGGGCATTGCGGTTCTTTCGAAAAAGACTTCCAAAGAGCTAGTAAGTATATCAGCTCAATAGATGGCTACTTAGGGCATACGCTCAAAAGATGTATTGAAGATTCTCATCAATATCTGCTGACCGTGCAATGGAGATCGATTGAAGACCATGAAGCTGGCTTTCGTCAATCACCTGAATATCAAAAATGGAAAGAATTGCTTCATCACTACTACGACCCATTCCCTATTGTAGAGCATTATAAGGATGTTATGAAATTTGGTAATAATATCTCTTGAACAACAGTCCATATCTGAAATAGACTTCCTATAGTAACATTCCTCTTGTAGTTTCATTTCATGAAATAACGCGGCTAATAAATTGAAGCGAGATCTCCATTGTTTTGAACGAAACCGAGCAACTTCCTTCCAATAATTTGGTACTCGTCATTAAGCACATACAGATTTCCCAATGCTGAAACAATGATGGTTCCGTCACGATTATAGGCTGCTCCATTAACCTGTGGGACAGGTGATGAGATTGTGGAAATCAATTCTAACCCATCAATCTGAATAGTATGTATTTGAGAATTTCTTCTATCAAACACAATCAAATGCTTCTCATCTGAAGACACTAACAGGTCACCCCCCGAGCCGATCGAATCATATTTAGTGCTGGATAATTTTTCTCCAGAGAATCTATCAATAATAGTTAATGTGCCCTTGGCCATGAGATAGATTGAGTCTCCATGAATTTCAACTTTTTCAGCAGAAATTCTATCTGTTAGGAGCACATCTTCATCACTATCAATATCCCATTTTCTTAGCTGCCGAGCCCCATCATACTTATAAGAATAGTAAACAAGTCCGTCCAATATGCCAAAATGAATATCCACCCTATGTCCAAAATCCTTGGTAGGATTCAATTTACCCGTCATTAGGTCTAGGGAATAAAATTTACCTTCTTCATTGCTAGCTACATGGATGGTTCCTTCGTTGATATGCTCCTCGAAAAAATTACCGTCATATAGATTGACCGAAGCTAAGTCCCCTTCTCCTAATACAAACAATTTTCCATCCTTAGTTTGGATAGGCAGTCTAACCACTTCCTTACCAGAAGCCGTATAGAATATCGCCTTTTCAAGTTCTTCGTGTACTGTTACTAAGGTATTTTCCCCCACTACGCAAGCACCTGTTACTTTTGGAGCAACTTCAAAAATCTTGAGATAACTCGTTAGCGTGGATCCATTTTCACCGCTCCCCAAATTATCAATCAGATACGCTCCATCTCCATCATTAGTCTCGGTTTGCTGTGAAAAAGAGATAAAAGAATTGGGTCTTGCCGGATAATTAAGAAAAATCAAATCCCCTCCCGAAACTTCAGAGACACCATCATATTCGAGATTAATAAAAGTACTATTACCTGTTTCCCAGCCCTCTACCTTATAAAAATCGCTACCTCCCGCAGCATATAGGTCTCCATTCATATCAAATCCGATTTGAGTGAGATTCAATTCTGGCTTAGTAATTGGCGTGATCTCCTTATTGTCAATTTTGATAGAGACCATTTGAGATCCTCCATCTTCGGCCACTACCAAGTATTCTCCATCTATAGTAGCCGCTATATGGCCGTCAAAATCAACTTGCGCAAAAACTTCAGCCTTCAGATAAACATTGCTGAGTGTTAAAACATCCTTAACAAAGGCGTCCTTATAATCAAGGGTGATTTCGTAGATGGTGTTGTCAGAATTATTGTCAATAAAGAAAATTTTCTGAGCATCTAGATACTTCTTGAACTGTCCATAGTTCCAGCCATTATCCAAAAGCAACGCATTCAAGTCTTGACGCCTGATAGAATCTTCTAATATTTCATCATCTAAACTGGAATCATCACAAGAAGGTAGCGCTAATACAATTGCGATGATGGACAGCAGAAAAAAATGTAGTGTTTTCATAGTATTGATAGCTTGGTCTTTACAAAACTTCCATCGACCAATTGGTAGTAATCGTAGGAATAATTGAACTTATGTAAGATATTCATTCCGCTCATAATTTGAAACACAAATCAGGATTTAGGACGAAATGCTAATTACAATAGTCTACCAAGACATCAGGGAGATAAAACACCATCAAAAAAGCCGTATCAATTTGCTTTGATACGGCTTTATCCTTTCCAGAGGTTATTCACTTGATTGGGTCTATTTCCTCTTCTTTTTGTCTTTATTCTTATCCTTGTTTTTTACTTTTTGAGCCTTGACCTTTTCTTTCTCAGCCTTTATGCGCTCGGCTTCTGCAATGACTCGTTGCTCCTCGGCTATAATGCGTTGTTCCTCGGCCATGACTCGTTGTTCTTCTGCGATGACTTTCTGCTCTTCTGCCATCATACGCTGTTCTTCAGCAATAAGCATCTGCTCTTTTTCCACCAGTTCCATTTGCAAATACATCTCTCCTTCTGCCATTTCCTTAGTTTCTTGAGCCTCTTCTATTGCATCTCTGATGGCTAAGTTTCTTGACTCAACCGCTCGCTCATACGCAAGTACTTCCTCAGCCGAGCTACTCTCATTGATCTGAAAAACTACTTCATCCGAATCAGGTGCTACTACAGGTTTTGGTTCAGCAGGTTGCTTAGCAGGTTTTGGGGCCTTTGGTTTAGCTGAAAATTGAAAGTCATTGATATACTTGACAGGGTTCACAGGTTTATCATTCTTCAGAACCGAATAATGCAGATGCGGCCCCTTGGATAACCCCGAGTTACCGGTCGCACCAATGACTTGACCTTTTTTGACTAACGCTCCCTCCTTCACGCCTAATTTCGACAAATGTGCAAAGCGTGTCATGAAACCATCTTCATGCTCAATATCAATCCTCTTTCCCCAGTTTTTGAATTCCTGAGAAACGACCACTTTTCCATCTGCGGTTGCGATGATAGGAGTGCCTATTTTGGCTCGAAAATCTATTCCCGAATGGTATTTTTCCTGATTATCAACGGGATCAAACCGCATCCCAAAATGGGAGGTTACTTCAATTTTATCATTGGGTAATTTCAATGGCAAAATCGAGGGTATTTTATCATCCGCACTTATTAAGACTTCAACATTCAAAGGATGTTCAGATTCAGGCATATCTGAAGAAATTTCAGACAAGCTGTGAATAAGTTCGGGTTGACTGAGCTTCACTGGTTCAAACGAAAACAGCATGGTCATTCCGCCAAGTAAAGGCAGCAGCAATACAATTCTCCAGAGAGAATATTTATTTGATTGATTACGATTCATCATTTCAATTCTTTGTTTAATGGTTGAAAAATTGAAGAAACTCACTGGGCCGGCCAAACTTCCACCAGCCAATTGCAAAAGCAATTGCTGATAAGAAATTTTGACAGTTGAGTCATGAATAATCCGGTCATCTACCTGATACTCATGTACCTCGATCAGTAGCTTCCTCAAGAAGTATATGAAAGGGTTGAACCAAAAAAGAACAAGAATGAAATCTACAAGCATGCGGTCAAACGAATGAGCCAGCCTAACATGCCACATTTCGTGTTTCATCACCAAATCCAAGTTCTCCGCATCTGAAATATTTCCAGGAACAAATACGGATTTGAAGAAAGAAAACGGTTGGGAATGAGGTGTTCTAAACACCGAGACTCCCTTATCATAATTAATTAATGGATAGCTTTTTTTAAGATTTTTGATTTTAAAAAAATTAATGAAGTAGCGCGACAAAAAGAACAGCATCCCTCCTCCATAGCAAAGAGTAAACAGCAGCACATAGTCAATGGAGTAAGACACCAGCTGCTCTACAGCAGGCTGTTCACTTACCTGTGCAATGCGCGTGGCAATCATCTCCACCATAGGTGCTTGCGTCACTTCAGTGTTAGCGAGATCCAACCTTATTATTGGCAAGGCAAATCCAACTGGGATCGCTCCTAGCAAATAGATTCTATTGAATCCATAGTAGGTTAGTTTCCTGAGCCCAATCACATAAAAAAGAACCAATACAGCTTGGCAAGCAGCCACCTGAAGGAGATACGTCATCCAATCACCCATTGCCTTCTTGCTTTTTGATCTCATGGGAGATCATGTCTTGGATTTCCTTAAGTTCTTCCAAACTCAAGTCCTGCTGCTGAGTGAAAAATGATGCGAATTGGCTCGGAGAATCATTGAAAAAGGTATGCACCATCCCACTCAGTGAGTCCTTGGCATAATTGGCCTTACTTACCAGTGGGTAGTATTCCCTTGACTTACCATGAGTCTCAAATCCAATAAATTCTTTCTTTACCAACACATTCACTACGGTAGATACCGTAGTGTAAGCAGGGGCAGGCTCTGGGAACTCACCCATGATATCCTTGAGGTATCCTTTCCCCAACTTCCACAAGTACTTCATTACTTGC
The DNA here is from genome assembly GCA_049115815.1 of Cyclobacteriaceae bacterium. Classification (GTDB taxonomy): domain Bacteria; phylum Bacteroidota; class Bacteroidia; order Cytophagales; family Cyclobacteriaceae; genus Marinoscillum. Next base: position 169,809 of record JAGDZO010000005.1, read on the forward strand.
TCTTCTGCTTTGGTCAACGCTTTCATGAAACAAACTTATAACTATATATATAGTAATACAACTATTTTTATAGTAATGATCAATACCATCTATCCTTCTACCAGTTCATTAATCAAATAAAACGACTCAAATCAGCACATTTCACACTATTTTGCGCCCGCAAAAACAAACTAACCCATGAAAATAAAAACCTTAAATGCAGCGATATTGATGCTATCTATAGCATTCATATGGTCGTGCGCTCCTCAGTCTGAGGAAAAAACTTATTCTCCTGAAGAGATAGTGCAAGCTTCAAAAGCCGCGAATGAATTTTTCGATCGTGTATTCGATGAAGCCATTGACAGATCTCCTGAGTACCAATCGTATCTGGGCATCAAAAAAGACTATGGCAAGTGGGATGATCGTTCTCCCGAGAATGAAAAGATAGAATTGAAATTCACCAAGGAGAATTTGGCATGGGCCAAAGCAAATATCGATCGTGAGGCATTGGATCACCAAACGAAGATTAGCTACGATCTTTTTGTTCAAGATTCAGAAAATCAAATTTCTGATTACAAGTACAGATTGCACAACTATCCGATTCACCAAATGAGAGGTAACCACACCAATGTGGCGTCTATGCTGATCAATATTCACAGAATATCAGATTCTAGTGATGCTGCAGCCTATATCTCTCGACTGAATGGTGTAGAGCAGATGTTCGATCAGGTAATAGAAAATCTGAAAGAGCGTGAAACAGCAGGCATCGTACCTCCCAAGTTCATCTATCCATATGCCATAGAGGCAAGCGCCAATATCATTAAGGGTTTCCCAATAGACAAAAGCAAAGAGCAAAACACGCTCTATGAAGACTTCTTAGGTAAGCTCGACAAAATAGAATTGGATCCTATTGCTAAGGCGCAATTAACCAAAGGGGCTCAAGATGCCTTAGTGAATAATGTAAAGCCTGCTTACGACAAGTTGATCGCATTCCTAAAAGAGCAAGAAACCCGCGCTACCACTGATGATGGTGCATGGAAATTTCCTGATGGAAAAGCATACTACAACAATGCCTTGAAGCGAACCACTACTACTGACCTCACTGCTGAGGAAATACATCAAACAGGATTGAGAGAAGTAGCTAGGATTCATGGTGAGATGAAAGACATCATGAAGCAGGTAGACTTTGAAGGAACGCTGCAAGAGTTTTTTACATTTTTGAAGACCGACGAGCAATTTTACTATCCTAACACAGACGAAGGGAAAATAGCCTACATCGATAGTGCTACCACGATCATCAACAATATGAAGCAGCAATTGGACGCTTTATTCATCACCAAACCAAAAGCGGAGATAGTGGTGAAACGCGTGGAGGCATTCCGTGAGCAGTCTGCGGGTAAGGCATTTTACCAAGCGCCTGCTCCTGATGGCTCTCGACCTGGCACCTATTACGCCAACCTGTATAACAGTAAGAATATGCCAAAATACGAAATGGAAGCACTGGCTTACCATGAAGGAATTCCTGGACATCACATGGACAGAACTATTGCCCAAGAACTGACAGGTATTCCTAAGTTTAGAAAATTTGGCGGCTATACAGCTTACGTAGAAGGCTGGGGACTTTACTGTGAGTTTATCCCTAAGGAAATGGGCATGTATAGCAACCCTTATGCTGACTATGGCCGATTAGCTATGGAACTTTGGAGAGCATGCAGGCTAGTAGTTGATACCGGAATTCATACCAAAAAATGGACAAGAGAAGAAGGCATTGAATATTACCTGACCAACACTTCCGGAAGCGAGCGCGAATGTGTGAGAATGGTAGAACGACATATTGTGATGCCATCACAGGCTACAGCTTACAAGATCGGTATGTTGAAGATATTAGAACTCAGAGCTAAAGCTAAAACTGCCATGGGTGAGAAATTTGACATCCGAGAGTTTCACGATGTGGTGCTCACTAGTGGGTCCGTTCCATTGAGCGTATTGGAAGATTTGGTGGACAAATACATCGCTAGCAAAGCGAGCTAAGACACATTCCGAATGCATTGAAAGCCCTTTAGGTCTCCGACCTAAAGGGCTTTTTTGGTTTAAAGCAGATCCTACCGACCATGTAATGAACGAATCTATTGGGGCAAAGGCGCGTTAGACTGTTATGATATAAATATTTTTTAACTAACCCCTTAACTATGTCAGTATTAGAAAAAGCACAAAAACTTCAGCAAATGATGGCTGATAATAACTCGATGGATGCTTTCGAAGAGTTGTATCATGAAGATGTGGTGGTAATAGAAATGCCCACTGGAGAAAAACGTGAAGGCAAAGCAGCTCAGAGAGCAGCCATACAAGAATGGTTTGGAATGGTAACCGAATTTCACGGTGGTGGAGTAGGTGCTATATGCTCAGACGAGGAAAATCAAATTACCACGACTGAGACCTGGATGGACATCACCATGAAAGAAGGAGGTCGAATGAAAATGTCTGAAGTGGCCGTACAGCAATGGAAAGATGGTCAGATCATAGAAGAGAAGTTTTACTACCATATGCCTGGTCAGTAATAATCGACCCAAAATGAAAGTCCCTATTCAGCGTGCCGAATAGGGACATTTTTTGTACCTGCTCCAAATAAATATTAAGCCGTTTGATCCAACCTATCAGCCAACCACATCTTGATCAATGATTGTCTGGTGACACCTAACCATTTTGACTGATATATCAAAACAGCTACCTTTGGATACAGAGTTGACCTACTATGAAGTTAATCCTTGACGTAAAAGACGATAAAGCCCTATTCCTATTGGAGTTACTAAAAAACTTCCCTTTTGTAAGTGCAAAAGAGATTTCACCATATAATGCAGAAATCCTGGAAGGCTTAAAAGATTCCGTAGAGCAAGTAAATCTTGTTAAGGAAGAAAAGGTAAAACTCAAATCTGCCAAGGATCTCCTTGATGAACTTTGAAATTGTCTATACGGACAATTTCGCCAAGGAAGTCAAGCGACTAGCCAAAAAATATCGCTCGCTCAAAAGCGATCTCTCAGATTTAATAGAGAGTTTAGAAGAAAAACCGAATCAAGGAGTTCCCATTGGAAATGATTGCTATAAGATCAGGATGTCCATCAAGTCCAAAGGAAAAGGTAAATCTGGTGGTGCAGGAATCATAACCCATATTTATATAGATGGGGCTACCGTATTCCTACTTTCCATTTACGACAAAGTCACTATTTCCGACAAGGAATTGAATGCTATTTTGAAACATTTGAGCTAAAAACTTTGTATGATTTCTGATTTCGATCGGAAGGAACTAAGCCGTTTGATTCAACCTATCAGCCAACCACATCTTAATCAATGATTGTCTGGTGACACCCAATCGTTTTGATTCTCTATCTAAAGACTCAACCATCCATGTGGGAAAATCCACATTGACGCGTTTTTGATTGGCATTAATCTTTTTGATGCTTTTTTGATCAAAAGCATTGAGGATATTTTCTTTTCCCTCATCAAATTTCTTATCTACTTCTTTCGCTTTCATATATCGCTATTTCGTTTTTCCTAGATCTCCGAACGGAAATAATCCGAGTTTTACCTGCTCTAATTGTCGTGATGGCAGACCAATGTTTTTTAGCTATTCTAGCAATCAGCAAAAATCGTGGTTCATCCATCGGTTTTGCTTGCAGTTCAATTGCGTCTGGATCCTTCCAAAGTTCTCTGGCCTCCTCAAAACTAACACCATGCTTGGCAAGGTTTGAAGCACTCTTATTTGAATCAAACTCGAATTCAATCACTATACAAATATATAATTATTATACCTTTATTACTCAATGCAAAAAAACTCACACCTCCATCGCTACATAATTCAGTCGCTTCATGGCATTGACTTCTATACTAATCGCGTCAAATTCTTCCATCACCTTGCCACGCATCAAGTAGATCCCCTTTCCTGTAAACGGGTACTTCTTCGCCACAGGTGGAAAATGTACCGTATCTATGAAGTTGCCCTCCTCATCTAAAAACGTCCCAAAATACATGCGATCACCATTGGATGTGCTTGTTGGTTTGGTGGTGATCAAATAACCCATCGTCAGGACCACCTGATTGATGTGCTGCGCAAACTGACTCGCCGGAATACAACCCTTGTAGCGCCTCTCCAAAAGATAAAAGGGTGTTTTCAATGGGAATCCTAGTAGCTCTATTTCGTCATAGACATCTTCCAATTCATTGTGATCAATAGCCGGAAGGGTGTATTTCTTCACTGGCGGATCAAACAGTGAAAGCCGCTTTTCGCTCTTCTTGGTATTGCCCAGCAGGAAATGAGCGTGCCACAGCAGCGACTTTTTATCCTTACCAGAAAACCGAAAGGCATTGATTCTGACAAGCAAACTCACTTGATCTAGCGATACACGCATTCGCTTCACGAAATCATCAAGCGACTGAAAGTCCCCATTGCGCTCACGCTCGTCTAACAAGTCTACCACGGTCAACTGCTCTAGCTCTTTGACGAAATGAAAGCCCAAATAGATCGTCTTTCCCTTAATACTCGTCTGATACACACTCCGATTGACGCATGGCAATTCTATCTGGCCACCGTGCATCATGGCTTCATGGAGATACAATTCCTTACTATAAAATCCACCACCATTATTGATCACTGCCACCATAAACTCCAGCGGATAATGTGACTTGAGAAACATGCTCTGATAGCTCTCTATGGCATAAGATGCAGAGTGCCCTTTTGCGAAAGCATAGCCCGCAAAACTTTCGATCTGTCGCCAAACATCAGCCGTCAGTGCATTGTCATACCCCTTAGCCTTACAATTGCTGAAGAACTTGTCTCGCACCTGCTGAAATTCCTCCCGAGAGCGGTACTTTCCAGACATCCCTCGCCGTAGCACATCGGCCTCAGCCAAAGTAAGACCTGCGAAATAATGCGCCACCTTAATCACATCCTCCTGATAGACCATGATGCCGTAGGTGTCGGGCATGATCTTCCACAGCACGGGGTGCGCCTCTTTGCGCCGCTCCGGCATCCGAAATCTCAAGATATACTCACGCATCATCCCAGACTTGGCCACCCCTGGGCGAATGATCGAACTAGCCGCCACCAATGTGAGATAATCCTCAGCCTTAAGTTTGGTAAGCAACATCCGCATGGCCGGAGATTCAACATAGAAGCAGCCAATAGCTTTTGCTTCACGCAAATTGATTTTGACTAATTGATCTTCTTTAAATAGCCTAATATTATGAATATCGATGGGCAATCTGTCCGGTTGGTTTTGCTGAATGATCTGCAGCGCATCCTTGATCTTTCCAAGCCCACGCTGACCCAGCACATCAAACTTGTACAACCCCACATCCTCAGCAATATGCATATCAAAATGTGTTACCGGAAAACCTTTTGGTGGGAGTGAAGTAGCTGTGTAATAGTGAATCGGTTTTTCTGAAATCAAAATCCCTCCAGCATGCACACTCAAATGACTTGGGAAACCTGATAGCCTATCTGCATAGTTCAAGACTAATCGCGCCTGATAGTCGAGATTTTCCATGGGAGTCTTTTGCAGTTTTTCGATCTCATAAGCCGGCATACCAAACGCCTTACCTACCTCACGAATGACAGCTCTCCACTGAAAGGTGCTGTGCGTAGCGAGCAAAGCCGTATGCTCATACCGCTCAAAAAGATAACGTGTCACATCCTCTCGATCCCAAGAGGAAAAATCCATATCAAAATCCGGCGGACTCTTGCGAAAGAGATTGATGAATCGCTCAAAGTAAAGATCGAGCTCGATCGGATCCACATCGGTAATACGTAGCAGATAAGCCACCACGCTATTGGCTCCACTCCCACGTCCTATGTAGAAGTAGCCCTGCTCTCTCGCGTACTTGATCAAGTCCCAGCTAATCAGAAAATACGATAGGTAGCCCATCTGGCGAATAACATTCAACTCGGTAATAATCCTTCGCTTAATAGTGAAACTGGGGTGATCTCCGTAGCGATAAGACAACCCTTCAACACACAGCTGCCGCACCTTTTGGTAATCATTCTCCTTACTCTCTGTCCATACGCTCAGGTTTTGAGAAGTGGCCTCTGCACCAAGCGTAAAATCAATCTTGGACATGGTGTACACCCATTTCAGATTATCCAAAGCCTTGGGTAACTCGGCATAATACATAAGGAGTTGCTCCTTGGTGAGGAAAACATCCTCCATATGAGCTGAATCCCGCTCCGTGATCTTACTCACAAGTGTATTTCGATCAATTGCGCGCAGCACGCAGTGCAGCTCATAGTCATCATGCTCAGGCAGTGTGTAGGCAGGACAGGCGATGAGTTTATCCTGAGGCAGCTTACTGATAAACCTCGTATGCGTGATTTGGTGCGGCTTCACGCCAATAAACTCGTCCTCCACTAATGGCCTATCGGGAATATTCTCCTGAGGGTAGATCAAAAAACAATCGACTATTTGGTCTGTGTTAGGAGGTATAGGAGTGCCCTCATGAAGATGCTTAGACAAGAAGTTATTGATCGAGTGAAATCCCTGATTATTCTTTGCTATGGCCACAAACTGCTGCTCAGCGCCATTGCGAAAGTCCACACCAATTATCGGTCGAATATGCCTTTTCTGTGCCTGACGGATAAATTCGAGACTACCCGCCGTACTATTGATGTCTGTGAGTATCAGAGATCTCAATCTCTGATTTTCGGCCCATTCCATGAGCCGCTCGATGGACATCAGTCCATACTTGAAGCTGTAATATGAGTGGATGTTGAGCATATCACAAAACTAATTTTATTAGTTTTTAACTACTATTTTTAGTTTTACTATTTTTATTAGCTGATGAATTATTGGTGTTCTTCTGTATTTTTGAGCCATGCATACCACAAAGCCTTGGTTCAACCCGCGTATATTTTGGGATGTCGATCATACCAATCTTGATCTGAGCAAGAAGGCCAACTTTATTATTGTTCGGGTTTTCGAAAGAGGTGATGTCCAAGACATCAGAGCTTGTAGGAAGTTTTATGGAGATGAGATAATTAGCGAGGCTTTACTCAATGCAAAACATCTCTCACCGCATCGTGCGTATCTAGCAAGTGCTGTTATCAATCAACCTATTACCACATTCAGGTGCTACACCTCGCTACAGTAGATCCTAAGACATTGGAGGTTTTGAGGCAAATTTTCAGCCTTCCCGAGCTAGAAGATTTTGCCTTAGCAGGTGGTACTGCACTTGCCTTACGCTACGGTCACAGAAAATCTATCGACCTAGATTTATTTGGTCCATCTCTCAACTATGACTTAGTGAGTAATGCACTCATAAGAGAATTCGGAGAAGATATAATCTTCGATGAGGTACCAGGTAACTGGGCTATATTTTCATTTATTCAAAACATAAAGGTAGACATCATACCACATGAAGCTACCATTTTAGCGTCTCCCAAAAAAGAAGAAGGCCTCCTACTCTACAGCGATGAAGATATTATAGCCATGAAAGTTCACGCCATTTTTGGGCGAGGAGTAAAAAAAGATTTTTGGGATATTCATGAATTGCTTCACTACTATCCAGTGGAAACATTCATCGATTGCTATCAAAAGAAATACCCCAAACAGCGACTCATGATATCAGTACCACAGGCACTCACCTACTTTGCAGATGCTGAAGAAAGCGAACAGCCTGTGAGCTTAAAGAACCAAAATTGGGAATCAGTGAAGTCCTATATCAGAAACAAAGTGAGCGAGTTCTTAAGGTAAACTCACACCTCACCAAACACATCCTCCAGCTTAAGACTCAAGTCTTGAAGCACATGTGAGGTTACTACGCTTTCGCGAACGAATTTGCCCCGTGAGACATACTTGCCTTGTTCGCTTAGATCATAGACCTCCAAGACATTTTCCCCTGGAAATACCACCCAATATTCTTTGACCCCATGTTCTTCGTAGAGTTCAAACTTGTCATGCAGATCTCTGGAAGCTGTAGACGGGGAGAGTATTTCCACTATAAGGTCAGGTGCACCTTTGCAGCCCGCATCGTCAAGTTTAGACAGATCACAAACCACACAAATATCTGGTTGTACTACTGTGAACGTCTGATCGTTAGAGTCATTTGCATTATTGGGGAAACGAACATCAAAAGGTGCAGAATAGACCTTACAGTTTTCACCCTTCAAGTAACTATAAATCTCTCCAAAGATTACTGTCGATATCCCTTGATGAACTCTTTTGGGTGCAGGTGACATCTCAAAGATTTTCCCTTTGATGATCTCTACTCGCTGCTCAAATGTCCACTTGAGATAATCCGCATAAGAGTACGTCGCTTCTGGCTCTAGTAGCGAGATATCATCGATTGTATCTTTTTTGGGTGTGTATGTGGTTGACATTTTAATTAAAGTTAGTGGTTTTAATATTTTTCAAAAAAATAGAATGATCTAAGATCATTTATGCCGATTGGCCAGTAGTGGTGGCGGTTCGCCATTAAAAGGGTTCCACCTCCCAATAGTCTTGGCCTCCATGCCCGATACGCGCATCACAGACCGGTCTCCATACCGATCACGGATATAGTCCATGGCATTGTAGAGGTTGAGTTGCTCCTCACTATCATCAAAAAGGTCGATCTGATAGAATCCATTCACCAAGTCGCTCATCCTCACACCGATCAGCCGTACAAGCAATCGCTTGTTGTACAACCGATCAAACAAATCCAACGCCTTAGGAATGAGGGCATGATCAGCCGCCGTATAAGGAATACGCGACTGGAGCGTGTAAGTATTGAAATCCGAATAACGCACCTTCACCGTAATACAAGAGGTGAGCTTCTCCCCTCGTCTTAGTTGAAAGCCCAAGTTCTCCACCATAGCCGTAAGTACGCCCTTGAGCTTCACTACATCAATGGTGTCTCTACCAAAAGTACGCTCAGTAGAGATGGATTTCCGTTCCGAATACGGAACCACCTTGGAGTAATCAATACCGTTGGCCTTTTTCCAGATACTCACACCATTCGCACCAAAAGCACGCTCCATTAAGTCCACAGACATCTCCTGAATCGTATGAATCTTCCTTACACCCAGGCTCAACAACTTGCCGTAAGTCTTATCTCCTACCATAGGAATTTTCTTCACCGAAAGAGGCGCTAGAAAAGACTTCTCTCTCCCATAATCAATCATGAGATGATTGTTGGGCTTAGCCTCATTGGTTGCTACTTTGGAAACTGTCTTATTCTCCGAAAGCCCAAATGAGATGGGTAGTCCAGACTCGCGCATGACTTTCTTCCGCAGTTCGGTGGCCATCTTCAAGTTGCCAAAAAACTTATCCATCCCAGTGAGATCGGCATAGAATTCATCAATAGAGCTTTTCTCTAATATCGGCACGTCTTGTTGGATGATTTCTGTGACTATCTTGGAGTGTTTGGTATAGTCTGCCGAGTTTCCTCGAATGATTTGCGCTTCCGGACACAAAGATTTTGCTAATTTCATTGGCATAGCAGAGTGCACACCAAATTTTCTGGCCTCATAACTGCATGCAGCCACCACTCCACGGTCACTTGTACCTCCAATCATCACAGGCTTACCAATAAGCTTAGCATTCTTTAGCCGTTCTACGGAGACAAAGAAAGTGTCTAGGTCCAAATGAAGGATAGAATTCATTTTTCAAAACTAATTATTTTAGTATTACTAAATATTATAGTTATTGAAAATAATGAGGAATTGGTTCGCGAAATCTAACCAGAGGCTATTAAAAAACATCAATATTCCGCTAATGAAACCACAAGCCACTTTATAGTCATATCATTTTTCAAATAAAACTACTATGCGTTGTATTTAATGTTGTAATTCATAATTATTGCAGACATGAAAAACCTATCCTTTAAAATCACATTAATCACCCTATTCTTCGTATCAGCCTATAGCGCCTCAGCGCAATACGTGAGTCCATCAACAAGCACCACTCCTGCCCCTTCAACATTCTATCTTGCTTTTAGCACAGGTATTGACAATTACACGGGCATTCTAGGCATTGGGGGTCTCTTTCCGTTCAGCGATAAATTTGGCCTACGCACCGGTGTAGGGATTGGTGCATGGGGAGGCAAGATTAGTATAGGAGCAGAATATATTGATCTTAGAAAAAGTGGTATTGGATTAGGACTGAGCTACTCACTCTGCACAGGAATAGAAGAGGTTGATCTAACACTGCAAGATCAATCAGGATCAACCAGAACTGTCAACATGGATTTAGAAAGAGTCGGTTCAGTAAACCTTACAATTAAGAAAAATTGGGTTCTGAAAAAAGGAAACATCTTCTATATAGAATCTGGCTATGCCTTCCAAACCGGAGGTAGCGACTACTATACTATCAACGACAACAATACCACACTCAGCCCAGATGAAGAGCTTATACTTTCAATCATAAGACCGGGTGGACTCATAGTTGCTATGGGGTTTCTTGTAGCATTCTAGATCAACTGATAATTCAATCAAGAAGCAACCTCTGAAATTATTCTCCTTCCGTAAGTGACAAACTTACTTTACCCGAGAAGTCTTCCATGATCATACTTATTGATCGAGCAGCAGAAGGTGGAAATTCTGAAATCACAATACTGGAAGTAATCATCCGATCAAATACTATAGAGGAATCTTCCGCAAAAACAGAAAATCGCATACTCCCAGAAGTGTAGTCAGCCACAGCGATAGATAGCACCAAAGATGAATCCATTTTTACGTCAGAACTATCCTGCATTGAAAAGCCTTCAGCATTTACAACCAAAGAATACACATTGCCGACATTAGAAATAACAGGAACATTCTTGACCATCTCCAGTGAGGCATCAATACCAGATAAATCATCCGATATTTCATCACATCCAAAAAACAGCATTAGAGGTACTAATAGCATTTTTTTCATAATGAGTTGTTCGTTTAAGAATAATGAGTCCAACTAAACAATAATGGTTGGAAAAGGTCTTATACCTTTGGCGTGAAATTGATCACAATCAAATAACTAATAGCATTACACAATACATATGAGTAAAAAAGTTTGGTTAATCACAGGGTGTTCCACAGGGTTTGGAAGAGAGTTGGTTAAAGTAGTAGCAGCGCAGGGTGAAATTGCATTGGGCACAGTTCGTAAGGCCTCTCAAGTTGCAGAGCTAGAAGCCATCAACCCCAACCTGGTAAAAGGAATCGTCTTGGATGTGCAAAATCAAGAAAGCATTGATCAGGCATCAGATTTGATTCGGAAAGAATATGGCCAACTGGATGTATTGGTCAACAATGCTGGATACGGAACACTAGGATCCGTAGAGGAAACTGAAGAGTCAGAAATCATTCGACAGTTCGATGTAAATGTGTATGGCTGTATTCGTATGATCAAACTCGCCCTACCATTTATGCGTAAGCAGCGAAGTGGCAATATCCTCAACGTTACTTCTATAGCAGGCCTACAAGGCTACCCTGGCGTGGGTATTTACAATGGCAGCAAATTCGCGCTGGAGGGAGTAGGTGAAGCGCTAGCTGCAGAAGTTCGTCACATTGGCATTCACGTGACTAACATTGAGCCAGGACCATTCCGCACAGACTGGGCTGGTAGATCTGCTACTTTCAACGAAAGCTCGATAGAAGAATACAAAGAGTCCGCTCTGAAAAATATGGGTAATATTCAGAACGTATCTGGCAATCAAGTAGGTGACCCGGCTCGAGCTGCCAAGGCTATGTATGATGTGGTACAACTTGAAGAACCGCCAGTTCATTTACCTCTCGGCGCTATAGCCTATAAAAGATTCGAGATGAAGCTGGAAGAAATGAAAGACGAATTGGATGCCTTCAAACACATAGGTGAGCCAACTGATTACACAGAGGAAGAACTCTCAAAACTCGATAAATAATAGTAAATTAGATATTGAAAAACAGTCCAATTACACTCGATAATGGACTGCTTTTTTTGTGTTCAACTTCAATTTGGACATTTATTAAAGTCATTGACACAAAAAAAATCTCAGCCTTCTGACTGAGATTTTTTTTTGTTTTTCATGTTTCTAAACTGATTATCCGATTTCCATCAACTCAATCTCAAAGATCAAGTCTTGGCCTGCCAATGGATGATTGGCGTCAATCGTAATATTCTCCTCAGCTACTTCTTTGATAATGACGTGCGTTTGCTGACCATCTTGATTAGTAGCCACCAAAGTCTGTCCTACTTCCGGCTTCATGTCTTCTGGTAGTTCAGTTCTTGGTACTTGCTGAATCAACTGATCATTCTTCTCGCCATACGCCTCGGCGCTTGGGATGGTTACGGTCTTTTTCTCGCTTACTTCCATCCCGTTCACAGCTTCATCAAAACCCTTGATCATCTGTCCCGCACCTACTGTAAACTGAAGTGGATCACGCTCTAGAGAACTATCAAAAACTTCTCCATTAGTTAATGTACCTGTGTAATGAACCTTTACGGTATCATTCGCTTTTGCTTTACTCATAATTATTTTTTTATCGTTTTCTTATTCTGATGAATTCACTAGGCACTCCAAAGGATCAATAGCTCCACCAACATGATTATTTCGATAGATTTTCGAAATATGGGCGCAAACTTACCACCTAATGAGGCATTAGAAAAATGATTACTAAAGTGTACGACTGAGTATTTCGCACTGTTGTCCGTTGATATTTCAAAAACGGTATTAACAAAATTTTCATTATCATTGACCACTATAAACCACTTAAAAATTAAAATTATGAAAAATTTAAAATCAATTGCGTGTACCTTATTGATGTTGTTCGCGACTAGCCTTATCATGGTGAGTTGCGCTGATGAAGGGATGGAAGACCTAAAAGTAGAAACTATATCTGCACCTATGGATGAAACTGGTAACAGCGGCGAAGGAGGAGGTACTAACAAACCTCCAGGGGCACCATGCGAAGGTCCTGATTGTAATCACACGAGCTAATTTCCAATATAAAAGCCGCTTTTCAGCGGCTTTTTTTGTTACTTACAGCTAGATCAGACATTAATGATCCCGCTGTGTTCAGAATAATTATTTTCATCGCTATTATAAGTCAGAGCATTTACTGCTCTGCCGTTGACAATAATGCCTTTGATAACTTATACTCAAAGGCCATGCGCGATCTCTCGGAAAACCCAAATGCTTCTATAACCTCTCTCTTAGAAGCTGAGAAAATCGCCTTTGAGGAATCTAATAAAGAAGATTTGGCTAGATGCTATTGGGCCTTAGGCTATACCTATCAGATTTTGAATAGCGTAGCAAACTCAAAAAAATACTATTTAGGAGCATTACGGATATACGAATCATTAGATGATCAAGGCAGTCAACTGAAAATGCTTGAGAACATTGGAACGCTTTCCTTGGACAATGGATTAGCTAAGTCTGCGGCTCAATATTATAACAAGAGGTTATCAATCGCCATGGCAAGTAAAAAACCTTTATGGATAGCTGAAGCTTGCATAGACATGGGATTAGCAACTCGTGGCATGAATGCACTAGATTCTTCATTGGCCTATTTCAACAGAGCATTAATAGCGGCTCAATCCAAGAATGACAATCAGGATCTTCTTGCTCGCATCCACAATCAGATAGGCATTACGACAAAGACCATTGGCTTAGCTCGTAATCAAGAGGAATTAATAGATAGTGCTGCTATTCATTTTCTGATCTCACTTGACAAGGCTCAGCGACCCATCAATAAATTCCATGCAAACAATAACATGGGAAGCATTAAAACTTATAAATCTGAATATCAGAAAGCTCTTGCTTGGTTTAAATCAGCATATAACCTTGGCGAAGCACTCAACAGTAACAGATTGCTCATCTCAGTGTTCAATAATCTGGGGATCGTTCATTACAAGCAAAAAAATCTTATCGAGGCTGATTCGCTTTTTAATATGGCAATAACCCTGGGAATGCAAAGCAATGAAGCCAGTAAGATCATGGCTGATCATGATTTAATCCTGAGTTTTGATGATGTTAGTCAAGGCATCACAAGCCTGCGATATTTGGATAGCATTAATCAGGTATTGCCGTTTTCACAGTTAAGATCTGCGGCTTTAGCGCGAATCAATAGTGAAGCCTTTGAAAGGCAAATAATAGTTAGTCAAGAGCGGGCAAGAGCGCTGGCAGCTGAGTTGGCCTTAGCTGAAGATGATTTTCTACCTCTTCAAATTAAAACAGACTCAAGACTTCAAAAGTGGATAATCGTAGCTTTAAGTGTTGCAGGAGTAGTCATGGCGTTGATAATTTTCATTCTGTTAAGAAAAAAATCAACAGCATCTCGCCACTTGAGTTGAAATTCATGTTTTAACTTAAAAACAGCACCTTAAAACCAAGCACTAAATTCTATCTAGTTCTATCGATGGTGAACTGAACCAGCTGCTCAAGCGAAGTGCGATATTCTGATTCGGGAAGCTGAGACAGCATCTCATTGGCTTTGTGATGGTAATTATTCATCACTTCTGTGGCATATTCTATACCACCTGATTTCTTAACAAACTCAATAACCTCTTTGACACTTTTCGGTTCGTCAGCACTTTTCTTGATTAGTTTTCTGATTCGTTTCTTCTCCGAACTCCCTACCTGATTGAGTGCATAGATAAGAGGCAAAGTCATCTTCTTTTCCTTGATATCAATCCCCGTAGGCTTACCTATTTCAAAAGCACCATAATCAAATAGATCATCTTTGATTTGAAATGCCATACCTACATTTTCTCCAAACTGGGTCATGAGGTCAAGGGTCTTTTCATCGGCCTCAGCAGATGACGCTCCAACCCGACAGCACGAAGTAATCAGACTGGCCGTCTTTTGTCTAATAATATCGTAGTATACCTCTTCTGTGATATCCAGCTTTCTTGCTTTCTCCATTTGGAGTAGCTCCCCTTCGCTCATTTCCTTAACGGCATTCGATACGATCTTGAGCAAATCAAAATCATCGTTATCCAGAGAAAGAAGCAATCCTCGTGAGAGCAGAAAATCGCCTACCAATACTGCAATCTTATTCTTCCATAGAGCATTGATAGAAAAAAAACCTCTGCGATAATGGGAGTCATCTACCACATCGTCATGTACCAGGGTGGCGGTGTGAAGCAGTTCAATAAGTGAGGCTCCCCTAAAGGTAGACTCCTTAATTCCACCAGAGGCACCAGCGCTCAAAAAGACGAATAATGGGCGCATTTGCTTGCCCTTGCGTCGCACGATGTAACTCGTTATTTTATCCAATAGCATCACATTGCTTCGCATGCTTTTGCGGAATTTTTGTTCAAATTCCAGCATTTCAGCGGCTACTGGAGCCTGGATATCTTTTAGTTTTAGCGACATTGATCTTTCAGGTGCAATATTATATAAAGTCAAACTTAGAAACGACTCAGAAACCACGTACAGTCAATTATGATCGATTTAGCATTCTCACTCTTTCATTCAGTTGAATCCAAATAATCTTTAGTTCCACTAACCTTTTGTTTAGGTTAGGGTGTTTTTATCAAATACTTCTAATTCTATCCTAATGGCACCTCAAGATCAAGCTTCTTATGTCCTGCTCGATGTTTTCACCAGTACGAAGTATGGAGGCAATCAATTAGCGATTTTTCCAGACGCCTCCAGTATCGACCCATCTTTGTTTCAATCAATCGCAAGAGAATTAAATCTTTCCGAAACTGTTTTCCTTTTTCCACCCCAAACGGATGGAGAGCATCACGCTATGCGAATATTCACTCCGGGTCAAGAATTGCCTACAGCTGGCCACCCTACTATCGGCACTGCATATTATTTGAGCCGGCAAATTGAACCTCCCGAAAACGGAAGAGTAACTATTAGTTTGATTCAAAAAATAGGCATAATCCCAGTTGAGATTGATTATAGCAACAACGCTCCTGATATGATTACTATGAGTCAACCACTGCCATATTTTGGGCCAGTACATGATGAAAAACGTCAGGTTCTGGCAGATGCCCTATCACTCAGTGTGGATGATTTTTCCTCCTCACCTATACAAGAAATTTCTTGTGGCAATAATACAATATTGGTGCAACTCAAAAGCTTAACCGCCTTGGCCAAATGCGAATTGAATCCAGTTCTCTGGAAGACTATTAAGCCTCAAGTCAACGATGCATTTCTATATGTTTTTACCTTAGAAGGAGTATCAGATGGAGATGTTCAAGGCAGAATGTTCGCCCCCGAGATTGGCATTATGGAAGATCCTGCCACTGGCTCAGCCAATGGTCCTCTGATCTGCTATCTCACTAAATATGGCTTGGCAAAAGGCTCAATAATAAGCTTGCAAGGTTACGAAATGGGAAGACCAAGTCAATTATTCGTGGAAGCTATCACCAATCAGGTTGGGGAGATTATAGAAGTGAAGGTAGGCGGAAAATGTGTAGAGACAGGTAAAGGAGTTCATTATATCTAAATGCCGCTTTTCTGCTAACTTGCACTCCGAAATTGATCATCGTAAGATTGCTGAATGAGAAGACAGAAAGTCCGATACTCTGAGATTATACCACGTACCCAGCAATGGCCTATAGTACAATTGGCCAAAGACCGGAAAAAGTTTATTGAAGAGGTGACAGAAGAGTCTTTTGATAGCCTCCAAAAAATTACCAGAGGGCGATCTTTGAGGGAGGAATTGGAAATGACCGTCTATCGCGAAAAGCTTCGCATGAAGGCAAATCCTTGGAGGGTAGATCCAAAGGACGAAAAGCCGTTCTGGAAAAGCATTCAAGATCGTCTGAGCGACAGCAGTGCATTACCCCCTGAAGAAGCCAAAGCAATAGAAGAAGGACTGCTCAAAGAGATCATTCATAGATATGCAGATGAAATTTCGGGTAACTTCAAGAAGAACTCATATCGTTTCGCAAGAGGATTTATCACTTTTGGATTTGCGAGACTACTCAATGCCACCAGAGTAAAAGGCTTTACTTCATTATTTAGTCGTCAATTGGATTTGGACGACAAGATCAATGTTGTTGGTGAACCTGACCACATCAGGGAGCTTGCCAAGCGTGGCACAGTAGTGATGGTACCCACCCATTTTAGTAATCTAGACTCTATTTTGATCGGGTGGGTTATTCAGTTTTTAGGATTGCCTGCATTCATTTATGGTGCAGGACTGAACCTATTTAATCTGAAAATCTTCGCTTATTTCATGAATAGCCTGGGTGCTTACAAGGTAGATCGCCGTAAGAAAAATCCTGTTTATTTAGAGACGCTCAAGACTTATTCGAGCATGGCATTGCGTAGGGGTTGTCATAGTCTGTTTTTTCCTGGGGGCACACGATCCCGATCTGGACATATTGAAAAGGGTCTCAAATTGGGCTTGATGAGCACCGCCATAGAGGCCCAACGCATCATGTACGAAAATGAAACTCCAGACTCCCCTGCCAAAAAAATATTCCTTGTCCCAGTGGTGCTCAATTATCATTTCACATTAGAAGCCCCTTCTCTAATCAACGAACACCTCAAGCGAACCGGGCAAGAGCGATATTACAAGGAAGCAGATGAGTTTACTACGTCTTACAAAATCGCTACTTTCTTGTTTAAGTTCTTTGCTAAAGGCTCCAATATCTCGGTGAGTATTGGACGCGGAATGGATGTATTGGGCAATTATGTAGATGATGAAGGCAATAGCATAAACAAGCTCGGCCATCAAATCAACCCGAAAGATTACTTCATTTCGGATGGAAAAGTGACCGTTGACCATCAGCGCGAAACGGAGTATGTAAGACTACTCGCTAGTCGAGTAGTTGAAGAATATCACAAATACAATCATGTTTTCGCCAGTCATTTGGTGGCCTATACGGCATTTAAGATGATGGAGCGTAAAAATCCAAAGTTGGATTTATACAACTTATTGAGATTGCCCGAA
This sequence comes from Cyclobacteriaceae bacterium, assembly GCA_049115815.1. Lineage (GTDB taxonomy): Bacteria > Bacteroidota > Bacteroidia > Cytophagales > Cyclobacteriaceae > Marinoscillum. Next base: position 187,628 of record JAGDZO010000005.1, read on the forward strand.
GAGGACCTGGAAATAGATTATTTGGAGTTCAAACGCACATGGAAAACACTCCGAAAACGGATATTCAAACTTGAGAAGAAATCTCAAGTTGGCGTGGCTGGGCACCTTCGTGAAAAATCAGAAGACGCGATCAAATTAGGTTTGGAAAATGTGGGGATGTACCATGCACAGAGACCATTGGTGCGTAAGAAGGACAAAATTATCATTCAGGATATGAATACCCTGTATTACTATCACAACAGATTGGACGGATATGGACTTGAAAAACACATCTAATACCAAACCAATAGGCGTGGTTGGCGCAGGAAGCTTTGGTACTGCTGTGAGTAATATCCTCGCAGAGAAAAATCAGCGCGTGCTGTTGTACGTTCGGACTCCAGAAAAAACCAAAGAACTTAAAGAAACACGCATAAGCTCTGGTCATAAACTGAACGATCGGATAGAAGTAACCAATGATTTGGAATATGTCGGTAGTCAATGTGATGTCATATTCCCGGTAGTTCCATCTGCCAATTTCCGGGCAATGATGAAACAGCTCAGTCCCTATCTGAGACCATATCATATCCTGATTCATGGTACCAAAGGATTCGACCTCAATGTAGACAGAACCAAAATCAATGAACACAACCCACTCTCTAGATCGCATGTGCGTACTATGAGTGAAGTGATCAAAGAAGAAAGCTGCGTTGTGAGAATCGGTTGCATGGCAGGCCCAAACCTAGCTAGAGAGATCAGTGAGAAAAAACCAGCTGCGACAGTCATAGCAAGTCATTTTGATGAAGTCATCCGAGTGGGACAACAACTGCTCAAAAACGACAGATTTTTAATCTACGGCAGCAATGATCTCATTGGAATCGAGCTTTGTGGCATCCTGAAGAATATTATCGCCGTGGGTGCAGGAACCATTTCAGGCTTGGATTTGGGTGAGAATGCCAAATCGCTTTTCATAAGTCGAGGCTTAGTGGAAATGGTACATGTAGGTAAAACCCTTGGCGGGAATGCCCAAGCATTTCTTGGGTTGGCGGGAGTAGGTGATTTGATTGCTACTTCATCAAGTAAGCTTAGTCGCAATTTCACCGTTGGTACCAGATTAGCCAAGGGAGAAAACATCAAGGATATCATCGGTTCTATGGAAGAGGTCGCCGAAGGGGTAAAGACCATCAATATCATTAATGAACTTTCTAGAACGTACAAGGTACGCTGCCCTATCACTGAAACACTCTACCGTATCATCAATAATGAGATGACTGTAGATGATGCCCATAGATACTTAATGAAATTCCCTTTCAGAGCAGAGATAGATTTTATTTGATTTTCTCGAGTACATTGACGAGTTTCATTGGTGAAAAATGAAACAATCATGGAAAAAGGACTTGAAGAAAAGACTGGTCACCCGTTAGCCCACTGGGTGGAAATAGTACATAAGAGTGGTCTTCTGAAGCATGGCGAAATACTGAAATTTTTAAAATCAGAGCACGGCTTCACACATGGATTTGCCAATTTTGTTGCCTTAAAAGCGAAGAAATCTGATGCTGGATCTATAGATGATCAAGACCTGCTGGCTAATCAATACAGGGGTAAAGAAATTCTAAAGCCCATTTACGATAAGTTAATTGCAGAAATCGGCCAATTTGGAAACGACATTACCACTACACCAAAAAAGGACAGTGTCAGTCTAATTAGAAAGCACCAATTCGCTCTCATTAAGCCTGCAACAAAGACTAGAATAGATCTTGGACTCAAGCTGAAAGGTAAGCCCGAAACTGAAAGGCTGGGTAACTCAGGGCCATTTGGGGCTATGTGTACGCATCGGGTTCAATTGACAGAAGTTGGACAGGTAGACGCAGAGCTTATTGGGTGGATCAAAGAGGCTTATGACAAATCCATCTAAACATTTTTAACTCAAAAGAGTAAATGTAATTGTAGTTTCGGTGGTTAACTTAGTACGATGCAAGGCACAATCAATTTTCTGGGAATATTTATCTTGATTCTAATATTGGGCGCATGCCAAGAGCAAGAGGAAACGGTGGCTCTCGAGTCATCCACCTACACTATGCACCGCGCAAACTTCAACCCCAGTCAAGGAGAAGTAATCGTAACAGAATTAAGTCCTAGCAGTCTTCTAATAGAAATTGAGCTAAACAATACCGATTCGCAAGGTAGCCACCCAGCACATTTGCATTTCGGGTCTGTACGCGAAGTAGGAGAATTAGCTTTTTCGCTCAATCCTGTGAATGGCGAAACCGGAAAAAGCAGCACTACGCTAGACAAGGTCATCCTAAGCAATGGAGAGATGCTTACTTATGATCGTTTCCTTGAGCTCGATGGAAGCATCAAAGTTCATATGAATGACAATTTCTTCAAACACATGGTCCTGTCCTACGCCAATGTGGGAAAAAACGAACAGTACTTTTTTGATGGTGTAGCGGTGTGCACGGGGCATTAACCCAAATCATCAACCATCTCCAGAGAATAAGCTTGAGGTTTGTCGTTAAACAATTGCTTTGTAGCCTTCCAAGTTGACTTGAACAATTCGCTCTCTCGATAATTATCCAAAAAGGCTTGATCATCCCAATGACTCAATGTGTAATAAATGTGCGATTGATGATTATCTCGGTGAAGAGACAAATAGCTGCACCCAGGCATTTGCCGAATATGGTGTTTTGCCTTATTGAAAACTTTCAAAAAATCATTGACCTTATCTTCCTGAAAAGACATTCTGACTATCCTGCGAATCATTGGTAGAAATGAATTATCACATGGGCGTCCAACGGCAAACCCAATAACTCAGAGGCATTTCCTTTATTAATGCCAATCTGAAGTCTGCCATTGCTGTTAAAGAAAACAGCGCATTCTCCAGAATCAACATCATAAAAATCCTGATGAATTTCCGTCACTTTTTCTCGTCCAAAACTTACCATAAACGGCGTGCCGCCATTAATCGTCCGAATAGTATCGAACTCTGACTTCAGGATATTGGTAATCAAATTACCGTAATAATCGACTCGTATCACTGTACCAACAATCTCCTTTTTGGTGGCTTTTAGCTGGCGCCCAATCAATGACTGAATTTGGTCAATAGCTACTCCCAAATCACTCAATGGAACACCTTGTGCGAGTTGAGCGGCGGCTCCAGCCAACACGTCCTTAGACTTAAAGGTAGATTTCTCCTGTCCTATTTGATTGAGTTCATAAAGTGATGTTGGTTGCTTCTTGGAAAGCAGGCTAAACAATCCACAATCAAACCCAACAAAAAAATGTCCTTCTAGTTCTACCCCTATCAGCTTATTGGATTCTTTGGTATTACTCCCTATAGCACAAAGGTGAACGGTACGCTCAGGGAAATCCCTAAAGACACTTCCAAGGACGTATGCCGCATGACCAATATCCGAAGGCCTAATATGATGGCTGATATCCAAAATATTGAGGCTCTGATCCTTAGCAAGAATCGCTGCTTTGACCGCTGCTACGTAATGGTCCTCGGTTCCGAAATCAGACAATAATGTGACTAGTGCCATGCGAGCGATAGAAATATTTCTTTATTTTGAACAAAAATAGAGATTCTCATTGCAACAAAATGTGAATCGATCATCAAAGATTACTAATGATTAACATTTCTTACTTTTAAGCTCATTAAAGCCACTAATTTGATCATTTGAATCATTTTTCTTGATCATTGTGAATCAATGTTAATCACTTTTTTGTACCTTGAATGTACCGATTGAAATACATTTGTACCTCGGTGGAACAAATGGAATAACTATTCATTCTTTCGATGCATCAATTTATGAGAATATGAGCACACAAGTTAAACTAAGAACAAAGAAAATTTCTCAAGGCAGGATAAGTTACTACTTAGACTTTTGGCCTCCAATTTCTCATCCAGACACTGGACTACCTACACGTAGAGAATTCCTTAAACTCTATGCCCATGAAAAACCAAAGAGTTATGAGGACAAAGACCATAGCAAAAAAATCAAAGCGCTGGCTGAGAACATCCGCTCAAGCAGGCAGCTAGCGATTGCAAAAGATGAATTTGGGTTTCTCTCTAAAGTAGCCAAGACAGATCCTCCAGTAATTAAATACCTGGAAGACATCTTGGACGTAAAAAAACGCACCACAAGCGATTCCACTTGGATGACTTGGAGATGTATGATCGAAAAAGCTAAAGAAGTATTTAATGAGAAATTGACCATGAGTCAGCTCGATAGTAATCATTGCGAAAACCTGAAGATGAGCCTAATGGAAAGCCTTGGTCAAAACACAGCACAAAACTATTTTGGTAAGTTTCGAGAATCAATCAAGAAAGCCATTGGTGACCAGTTAATTACCAGCAATCCATTGGCCAATGTGAGACCCATTTCAATAATTGATGTAAAACGTGAGTTTCTGTCTATGGAGGAATTACGTCGATTAGCAGCTGCAGATTGTGACATTGATTGGATCAAGCGAGCAGCACTATTCACCTCCCTTACTGGTCTGCGTTTTGTTGATGTCCAAAAACTTACATGGCAAGATATAGAGCATTCAGACGAATTGGGACATTACATACGCTTCCGCCAGCGTAAGACACTGGGTGCAGAAACACTACCTATTAGTGATCAGGCGTTTGGATTCCTTGATAAGCGAGGTAAGCCCGATGATAAGGTGTTCAAAGGCATTTCAAGCAGAATGGGAACCGCAGAGAATACAATACTTAGGTTCTGGATACTTAGAGCAGGAATCACCAAGGATATTACATTCCATGATTTTAGACACACTTTCGCTACGATGCACATTACTAACGGAACTGATATTTACACAGTGTCGAAAATGCTCGGACACAAAAGCATAAAGACTACTCAGATATATGCGAAGGTGATAGATGCAAAGAAAAAGGAAGCTGTGAACAGGATTAATATTTAAGCCCTTCTAGAAAGTGAAAATAATCAAGAATTACGAAATAAGAGTAGATATCCTCTGTGCTTATGAAGCCCACCACCATAGCTCTTATGGCAGAAGCCTATTTGATTTATTTGAATTTGATAAGACTATTTCAAGGAGGGGTAAGTCAATCGAGGATAGAAAGAAAAAAATGTATAAGATTCTTAAGAAAGAGAAAAACTCGTCAAGAAGGCGTTTATATGAATTTCTTTCAAAGGAAAAAGGTAGTAGATCCACAGTATTGCTCTATCATGATTTCATAAAAAGAAACAATTATCCTGCAATTCCTGAATGGGATGAAAATTGGCTTCTGGAAAACGAGAAATCTTCAATGACTGGTTCCGATTATAGAGCAATGAAAGAGCACATATTAGGAAGTCTCGATATCGTCGATGATGGTACAAAATTGAATGAGTATTATTTCATAGATGAGCATACTACCATGACCGCTTGTAAGGGTTTAGTAATAAATCAAGAGGTTTTTATATCACCAAAGGATCATTATGAAGACTTTAGGTATTTTTTTTCCTTCCTTTTGAGAAAAGTAAGCTCTGCTCAAAACTTTCTCATTTATCAATTAGAACGTTCATTTGACGGTGATTTGAACAATTATCACAGCTTCCTTCTGGAGTGTATACAAAAAGAAGATCTGAACGTAGCTGATCAAAAGGTTATTGAGAAATGGATGTCGATTAATATCCAGTGTGATGATGAAAAACCGAGAGTGAACAGAAAGAATGTGATGAATGAGCCAATTTTAATTAGGTGCTCACCTATTGAGGCGAATAGGAAGAAGTTAATTGAACTTGTCAATTGTTTTATAACTAAAAAATCATCCAAACGAGCAATGTTCGCTGTTCTGGAAGCAGCAGCTAATTTCGGATTAGTTGTATGTGGATATGAAGAATCAGAATACGATGAATTATTCTCTCTCCTCACCAATCGGAAAATCTCAAGAATCAAGAAAGAACCTTTTGAGATCACAGTCTATAACACAGTTAAAAAATATCTGGGTGATACATTGAAACGGACAGATCTCGGACACGTTTCGGACAAAAATTGACAAGCATTAATCTTATTTAATCTTTGCTCAGTAATTATAAATACACTGAGCAATGACAACAATTATTTCAACACACATGTCGCCCGAGGAGCTTGAGCGATTAATGTTTTCAACTGCCAACAGAGCCGCAAAGATGGCAGTTGAATCAATCCAAAGCACACAAAATAAACAAAATGAGGAACCAGCTACACCACTACTGATGAAGGGGGTATGTGACCTCACAGGACTCGCCCGACCGACCATATACAGACTAGTGCAGGCAAACGATATCCCACATTTTAGAAGATCAAAAACACTCTACTTTGACAGAGAAGAAGTTCTCAAGTGGCTCAAAGGAAGGTCAAAAAAATAACCCTAGCTGTGACGGCTAGGGTTTGTGGTGTTTGTGTGATACAGACATCATGGGGGCTCATCCCCAATCAATCAATTTTTTACTTAACTAAATCACTATGTCAAAATTACAAAATTTCTGGCTTTCTCAATGCCAGATCATCATTTATCGCATTTGCGATTTGAAGCAGTTGGCGCAAACACCAGCTATACGTAAGCGGATAGGACAATTACGTAATTACTGGAGTTTGGCATATGACCAATACACTAGCACACATACACCACACGCGCAGCGTATAACAGTGGTCAATCTGTCGATTGGAAGGAGGGTATTAACATGACTGATCCATATTACACTCACCTACTCCAAACAAAAGAAAAATGGAATGCATCATCCTTCCTTTTGACTAACCAAATCAGAGATTTGAAGGAAATAGAAAGAGCTACTAATGGCAAATGGAAGACTATTCTTTCTGACCATTTAGCTTTCCTTCCTCAGTTCAACAATGAGGCTTATGAATTCATTGAAGCCTCAACCCGACTGCATCAGCTTCAGCAATTCCGAATAGCCTTGCTTGAGGAAACAATTGCTCGAATGGCTGAAAGTCCGAATCCTTACCAAACTCTATTTGACCTTAAAAAGACTAAAAATGCCAAAAATTGAAATGAAAATAACAAAGCGCCCTTCTGGGGGAAAGCCTGAGAAGGACGCCAAGGAATTAAAGCCAGTAGACAAGATTAGGATACTTTTCGATGAGCATCTACCCAATGTGAAACGTAACGAGATCACTGGGGAATGGGAAGTAGATGGCAGGCCTCTTACGGAAGAGGACATGAACTCTCACCTCTTGGTATTCCAATCAAAATTTACTGGAATTAGTGAGACGTTGTTTTGGCGATATTTGAAATCTAATAATATTACACCATACAATCCGATTCATATATTCTTCAAAACCCGAATCGAGCAAAAATCAAAAGGCAAAATCAAGGCACTAGCGGAATCCATTAATACCGATACAGGCTTTAATGATTCCGAGTTTAATCCAAACTTCGTTGAGCATTTCTTGACCAAATGGTTAGTTGGGGCAGTAGCTCAAGCGCATGGAAAAGGGGTAAATCCCCTTATGCCTGTACTAGCTGGAACCAAGCAGAATACGGGAAAGACTACCTTTTTCCGTAACCTTCTTCCTAAAGAGCTAATGGCTTATTTCGCAGAACCAAAAGGTTTGAGCGATATGAAGGACGCAGACCTTGGAATGCTTCTTTGTGAAAATCTGATATGCTTTGATGATGAAATGAGCGGAAGGAGCTGGAAGGACTGGCAAAAGATGAAATCAATGCTATCGATGAGCAACTACACCATGCGCAGACCTTACGATAAAAGGCAACGAAAGTACCCACGAATTGCCTCTCTATGTGCAACCAACAACAACCTTGATATGCTGGGAGATCCTACAGGTAACCGTAGACTTATTCCTATCAACGTACTTTCTATAGATCATGCGGCTTACAATGCAGTAGATAAGGAAGCGCTTTGGATGGAAGCCTACCAACTATTCAAGTCTGGCTATGACCATAACCTAAATCAAGCGGACATTAAGATGCTCAATGATTGCACAAAAGACTTTGAAGTGGTAGACGAGACTGTAGAACTACTACAAGAGTATTTCGAGCCTCCAGGGGATACAAGTGTAGGTCGAATGACCGCTACTCAGGTAACGCAAGTACTTATGCGAAACTCCTCCTTCAAATTTATCCACCCAAACAAAATAGGTGGGTGTTTGAAGCGGATGGGATATCAACAAAGAAGAGATAATGCCAATGGTTCTAGAACTTGGGTCATCAGCATTTTACCGCAATATCGTTCTCCATAAATATCACTTAATCCTTACTACTGTCAGTATTGTCAGTAAGTATAGAATATAGAAGCTAAGTAGTTGATTCTAAGCCAACAACCAAGCTGACAACTCAACTGACAATTGACTGACACCTACATTACTGGGTGTCAGTTGATTTTCCTGACAGCACTGACAGTTCTGACAGTTCTGACAGTTGTCTATTGAAAACGCTACAAACCTCCTACCCCATCCCCTCAATAAAAGTCTCTACGAAACCAACGATCTTGGCGATGATTCGCTTTGAGACAGTAGCTCGTTCTCGGAGGCTTGGGCGTTCGTTCATTAGAGAAATGACTTCATCCCTCATGGGTTCTTTTTGAGTGAATAGGTAATCGCTTACAGTTACTACAAGGTTATCATAATCTAATCCTTCATCATCACTTAGCTTCCTGATTGCTTTCTTCTTCTCGTTTGTCCAGAAGGCATCAAAGGCGGTTTCTATGTTGTCGCTGTTTGAAATGGAAGGCATGTTCTCATTGATGAACTTCTCTATCAATTCCTTCTTGCTCCGCATCTGTGCATCTGAGGACATCATGTCAGAAATCGCTTTCTTCTGCTGTTCCTGGTCTTTGTCCTTAGCTCCGTGGAGTTTTGCCAAAAGGCTCAGGATATATGCCACGTTGATTTCATCCTTGCGGATCAACTCTAGTTCAAAATCTATGTCATTGAGGATTGAAACCTTCTCCTTCTGATTGTCGGACTTGACATGCTCGTAAAGGTCTAGGTACTTGCTCTTGAAGTTCTCAAAAGTCTGAGCATCTATATTCAAATCCTCTGGATCAAACTCTGTGAAAGTCGCCAGTACATTCTGAACTCTCATCAGCTCCCTGAAAGCCTTTACAAACTCCATCTGATCTTCCTCTGACTCCAGATCATTGACATCATCGAACGTTGGTGTGATAGACATGACTTTCTCTACCGCTTTATTGAAGCTCTCTACATAGTCCTCGTATGGCTTCACAATGATCTCTTCAAGTGCCTCCTTATTGGAGAATAGCGTAATGGCTTGATCTGTAGATTCCTTTAGGTTTCTAAAGCAAACTACATTGCCCTGGGACTTTACTTCATCTAGTATTCTGTTGGTACGTGAGTAGGCTTGTATCAGTCCATGGTACTTGAGATTCTTATCGACATAGATGGTATTCAAAGGCTTACTATCAAAACCCGTGAGGAACATATTGACAACCAAAAGCACATCAACTTGCTTGTTCCTGACACGCTTACCAATGTCCTTATAGTAACCATAAAAGTCATTGGTGGAATAGTTCATATTGAACATGTCATTGTAGTCACCTATGAACCCCTCTAGCTTTTCTCTAGTGTGTTTGTTGACGTATGTCCCCTTTGGTTCGGCTACAAAATCCTCATAGTCCTCATCAGGAATAAACCCATTGGCATCCTCGTCTTTTTCATTGGCTTGGTAGGAGAAAATAGTCGCTACTCTCAGGTCATGCTCTCCATTCTCCTTTTTTGCCTTGAGCAAGTCATAGTACTTCACCAATGACTTAACACTCTGCACACAGAAGATCGCCGTAAACTTTCGCCCATGCGTTTTGCGGCTATGGTTCTGAATGATATAGTCAGCAATGTTCTCTAGCCGCTGTGGCGCTTCCATCACCTCGGCTGTGTCTATATCCTCCACATTGATGTCTATCACATCCTCCCTTCGCTTGAACGTACTTATGTACTCAATGGAGAACTTCAGCACGTTCCTGTCTCTGATTGCATCAGTGATTACATACTTGTGCAAGCACTCTTCAAACAGGTCTTTGGTTGTGCGCTTGCCCAGTGCATTTTTAACTGAATTGTCCGCAAAGATGGGTGTGCCTGTGAAGCCAAACATCTGTGCTTCATTGAAAAACTCTTTGATGCGTTTGTGGGTGTCTCCAAATTGGCTTCTATGACATTCGTCAAAGATGAATACAATCCTTTTCTCCCTGAGGAAGTGGATTTTATCGAGGTACTTCTTTTTCTCTATGGCATTGCTCAGCTTCTGAATGGTGGTAACAATCAGCGGTGTATCATTGGACAATTGCTTCACCAGTGTACCGGTATTGTTGGTACCGTCTATACTGCCCTCGCTGAAGCTATTAAACTCCTTGATGGTCTGATAATCCAGATCCTTCCGATCCACCACAAACACCACTTTATGCACCACTTCCAGATTGGTCAATATCTGGGCAGCTTTAAAGGATGTAAGCGTCTTTCCTGATCCTGTGGTGTGCCAGATGTACCCATTCTTCTTTGTATTTTTCACACGCTCCACAATCGCCTCAGTAGCATAGTATTGATACGGGCGCAATACCATCAAGGTATTAGAAGTATTTAGCACGGTGTACTTGGTGATCATCTTGGAGAGGTGGCAAGGCTCAAAAAAGGCTGTGGTAAACTCTGGAAGATTGGTGATTAGCTTGTTCTCAACATCTGCCCAATAGAAAGTCTGCTTGAAAGTACGTGCGCTCACAGGATTGTTAGCGTAGTACTTGGTATTTACACCATTGCTAATGACGAAAAGCTGAATGAAATTGAACAGGGCAAAGCCAGATCCATAGGTGAAACGTTCGTATCTATTGGTTTGGTTAAAGGCTTCTTTGAGTTCCAATCCTCTCCGCTTGAGTTCGATCTGTACCAAAGGCAAACCATTGATGAGAATGGTCACATCATAGCGGTTTTCATACTTGCCTTGCATGGTGATCTGGTGGGTGACCTGATACTCGTTTTGGCACCAATGGACTTGATTGATTAGCTCAATGTAGCCTGTCTCTCCATTATCCTTGGTGTATTGTGCTTTATCCCGGAGTGTCTTTGCCTTCTCGTAGATATTGCCTTTCGCCAAGTGGTTAAGCACCTGCTTAAACTCTTGATTTGAGAGTGACTTCTTGTTGTGCTTTTCTAGTTGGTCTTTGAGATTGGCGATAAGATCGTTCTCATCCTTAATGACCACTTTAGCATAGCCTAAGCTCTGGAGCTGCTTGACAAGGTTATCTTCTAAAATCGCTTCTGATTGTGTGGTCATTACTTGTATTTTCTAAAGGCTTGAATAGTCTGGTAGATACCGTAACCAATGAAGATGCGACCTAAGAAATCAATAGCGTAGTACCCTTTTTCTAGTTTAAATTTTGACTTACCTGTTTCATCTACTTGCAAGAGGTAATCAAAATTATGAATGGGTAAAATAGACTGAACAAAATAGTCAAATTCAGTCCAAGTCAAACACCAATGCCACTCGTTAAAGTGAGAGGTGTACTCGTAATTGGATGTGAAAATTAATGACAGATTAAAAAAAATAGCACTTATTCCAAACGTGAATAATACCCCTCTGGAATAAGATTTCCCATGTCCGTTTGAAATATAATTCAGGAAAAGCAAAATGATTTCAAAAATGGAGTTTGTCCAATTACAAAGGTTCCTAGCGTTCTTAGAAAAAATGGTAACATCTTTCTCGATGGCAACTCTAGGAATTAATGAATAAATTTTCCTCCAAAAGTGTGCACTCTTTTCTAGTGCGTTAAATGGCACAGATGCAATTGAGTTATTTTGAGAAATTAACCTTTGCTTGATTATCCTATAGGTCTCAATTTTATTCTCGATTGGTATTTTTGCAACTTTCGTTATTGCATTATCATAAAACATTTCATAATGCCCCAGACGCTTGTCTGTCGATAAAAACATATTCAACTTTTTCTCGATTTTTAAGGATCGGAAATTTTCTAGCCGAATACCAAAGCAGTTCAATTCTCCTGACAAAATCGCAGTTGAAAGATCCAGTCCCTTTTTAAAAGTCGTCCCACGAAGAATAATGAGTTTCTCAATCAATGTGTAAGTAAAGAGTACGTTTTCGTAAAATGTAGAACCAGAGAAAACAGTCGTTTCCTTAAAATCGGTTTTAAGAAAAATTAGCCTTTTATGGAAGTGACAGGAATAAAAATCTGCTAGTTCGATAAATTTTGTGTTGTAGAAATTAACTCGATTAAAGTGACAATGCCTGACCTTTAGTTTGGCTTCAAAACTAATATTAGGAATCTTAAACTCACCCACAAACTTACAATTGTGTATCACTAGTTTGGATTGCACTTTCTTTCTTAGTTGAAAGCTCTCACTAAAACGACAATTACGAAGAATCATTTGATGTTGATTCTTACCGAGAAGAATTAATGCTCGTTGGTTTGGATGTAAGTCTGCAAGAAATTTTTCCCACAACTTATTATCTTCAAAAGGAAGAGAAAAATTGTATTGAAAATCTAAATAGCTAATCGACAATCCTGAAAAAACGATCTCTCCGATAGGCTGGTTAATACCTATTATATGATCTGCAAACTCTTTTTCATCCTTAATAGGCGTTAGTTTTTCCTCTTCCCACATATCACACAAACATCTGCTGTAACAATCCTTTCTTAAACTCCTGAGTCTTTTCCAGCTGGGTGCTGACTAGCTTAATTTTATCATCTATCGCACTGAGGAAATTGGCGATTTGGGTTTGTTCTTCTAAGTCTGGCATTTTAACAATGCACTCTCCAATTTCGCCAAGGTTTATTTTTTGAGGAAAAGCGACATGTATTGTCCGTTTCCATAACTCCCTTTGAAAAAAAGTAGAATGAATAAACTGAGATAGGTAAAGAGGATTGGTTTTCGCATTTGCTTTGATTAATGCAAGGCTCACATAAAATGAGGCGTTCACGTCCCAATCAATATATTTTGCTACACCTATGCTACCAATACGGGTCATTAAAATATCTCCTTTTTCTAGTTTGACTCTTTTATTCTCCTTTTCAAATACTTCCTTAGAAATGAATTTAGTTTTTACAAACTGATCTGCCGTAACATGCTCAACACTATAAAAAGGGACTCCATTCTCTACATACGTTGGAGTTTGATGAGTACCATCATAATATTTACAAACCTCTTTCAGTTTCTTCTCCTCCCAATCCGGTGGTTCGACAAGCTCACCAGCCTCATTTTTGATTTTAAACCGAATCTCCTGCGAGAAGATTTTTTGCATCACGCCCTTTTTGTACTGTTCGAGGAGGGTTTTCTTTTTGGTGAGCTGCGCTATCTTGATATCTACAGCCGTAAGGAACGAGGCTATTTTTTGTTGTTCGGGGAGGGTGGGATAAACGAAGTTGATTTTATAAAAATCCGAATGATTCAGATCAGGAATAGTTGATGTCCCCGCAAGTCTTAGAATGAAACTTTGTGTCTGACTCAGGTTCAAGAAATTAACTAGAAAATCTCTTTCAATATGTTTGGGGTACTTGATTTTGAAAAAATTATTGTGGAATGCACCTGCAACATTAGTGACAACTTTCCCTGTATTACCTGTACGGGTCATTAAGACATCATCTTCAGTACAGATCACAGATTCAGTTGCGTTCAGAATGAAGAATTGTTTTTCAGAATTTTCTCTTAAAAACTCATTTGTAATATAAAAAAGAGCACCTTCCACTTTTTCAGTAAGCCTTTCAGAAATTGCAATCTGCAAGCCCTGATTTATTTTAACCAAGGTTTTGAACGGTTCTCTTCTCCACTCATCGCTAAACTCAGAAAATCGCAAAGGCGGTATATTCTGTTGCTCACTCATCAGAACGGAGTTGAGATATTAAGCTGCTGGCAGAAATCAGCAATGGTTTTGTCCGATGTAGCTATTTCCTTTTCTAAGTCTTTTAGCTCCTTACTCACTACTTCCAGATCAATCGGCTCCTCTTCCTCAAAGGTGTCCACATAGCGTGGGATGTTGAGGTTGTAGTCATTTTCCTTCACCTCATCCATAGTCGCCACATAGCTGTATTTGTCTATGGTGGTGCGCTCTCGGTAAGTGGTGACTATTTTCTCTATATGCTCCTCGGTGAGTTTGTTCTTATTGCCATCCTTTTCAAAGTCCTTACTCGCATCTATGAACAGGATGTCTTCACTATGCACACGGCACTTACTCAGCACCATGATACAAGTCGGGATACTCGTCCCAAAGAAGATATTTGGCGGTAAGCCTATGACGGCATCCAGATAGTTTTGTTTGTCTATGATATACTCTCGGATAGTTGCCTCGGCTGATCCACGGAACAGCACGCCATGAGGCAATACACAGGCCATGGTGCCATTCTCTGCCAGTTGGTGAATCATGTGCTGCACAAAGGCAAAATCTGCCGTGCTCTTAGGTGCTAGTCGTCCGTATTGGCTAAAGCGTTCGTCACTTTCATTGAGAGGATTGTCTGCTCCTTTCCACTTAGCAGAAAAAGGAGGATTGGCCACTATCGCCTCAAATCGCTCATCAATATGTTGTGGCTCTACCAGCGTATCTTCTTGCTTGATATTGAACTTGCTAAAATGGACATCATGCAAGATCATGTTCATTCGGGCAAGGTTGTAAGTTGTCCGGTTAAGCTCTTGTCCAAAGAACTCGCCAACCTCTACTTCTTTTGAAACACGCAGGAGGAGGGAACCCGATCCACATGTGGGATCATAGACGTTCTTGATTCGTTTCTTACCCGTGGTGACAATTTTGGCGAGGATTTTAGATACTTGCTGAGGTGTGTAGAACTCTCCTGCTTTCTTTCCAGCTCCACTAGCAAACTGACCAATCAGGTATTCGTATGCATCGCCTAGCACGTCGCTTTCTACATCATCCAGCGCAAAGTCAATTTTGTCCAGGTGGGAGAGAACCTTGGCGATTAGCTTGTTTCTAGCATCAGGTGTTCGCCCAAGTTTGGTACTACTCAGATCCAAGTCTTCAAAGAGCTTGTTGAACTCATCCTCGCTATCCGTACCCATGGTACTTTGCTCTATGCTATTGAGGATTGCTTCTAAGTCCTCCAGTATGAAATTGCTTTCATGCTCGGTGTTGGCATTCCCTTTGGCAGCAATGGAGCTAAAGAGTTCTTCAGGCTTGAGGAAGTAGCCGAGCTTGATGAGTGACTCCTCCCTGATAGCCTCTAGGTCTTCCTCGTCCGTAACTTTGAGGTAGTCTTTTACCTTCTCCGTTTCGAGCAGTTGTTTGGCGTAGAGGTATTGCTTCTCGGATAGGTATTTGAAAAAGATGAATCCTAAGATATAATCCCGAAACTCGTCTGCATCCATCTTGCCCCTTAGCTCATTGGCAATATTCCAAAGCTGCGTTTCGAGTAGTTTCTTTTGATCTTCTGACATTCGGTGTTGGTGTGGTGGGTTGGTGGTGGGTGTTTGTGTGTTAAGTCTTAAAAATAAGGGTTTAAACGCTCAAAATGAGCAATGGAGTGATATTTCTTATAATGGTGGGTGGTGTGCTGGCGACCAGTGACACTGGCAGGAACCGGTGGCACTACGGGTGTAGGTGTGGTGTATGCTCTGAAATAACGCTTAGGGTGTTTATAGGAGCATTATAAATGATATTTCTTATAGTGGTGGTGTGTAGATAGGTGTGGTGGTGGTGTGGTGGTGTGATGGCAACTACGAGAAAAAAACACTCACTGCCTGTAGCTATTAGCTCCATTACCAACAGGAAGGGATAAGCACCTATCGTATTACTCAATCAAGAACAACGTGCTCATTATCTATCCAGTACTCTACTTTACGTTTGCCAGCTTTCTCTAAGTTCTCTTCTTTAATCGTTTGGTTCATAGCCCTGATTTGAGAATTTTCAAGTCTAATCTTCTTATTGAACTCTTCAGCTTTTTGCTCGGCCTTCCTCTTTTCATTCTCAATCAATAATCTGTTTTGGGCTGCATTCTGAGGTAATGAACGTGTTTCGCGCTTGTTGACAATCATATCAATTAGCAAGCCTGTCCCAATACCAGTAGCAGCCATCCCAGCTCTTGCATCAAATTCATACCCATCAAATTCAACTGCAAGAACTGGCACACTTAAGATAGCCATGAAAGAAGTTAGCGGAAGTTTCAATCGTTCTTTTGATTCAGGTAGTAGTGTAGGTTCTGAGTAATATGTAAAATAAGACGTCAAATCCTTTTCCGTCTTGAACGTAGTTGGCCTTTCTGCTAAAGTGGCTTCCAATCGAGTCGTTTTATCCGGTTTAATTGGTATAGTTAAAGACTCTGATATATGATTTGGCGCCTCTATTCGAATATGATGCACATTGTCTACTCTAAGGTTATTTAATTCAAAATCAGACCTGATATTCAGTAACGAATCGTTCAAATAAACCTTCGAATTAGGGGTTTTCGAATCAATAACTAAACTCCCATAAAAGTAGGATCCTAAAGAAAATTCATCCGTCCAATCATACTTAAATCCGTTAAACTCTCCAGTCAAACTTAGCTTCATATCAACCTTAGTACTTGTATTAGGAGCATTTTCTGATAATCGGAATACATAATCGGCAGGGGTATAAGTATCTGTACCGCCAGCTAATTGATTGTACTCTAAGCTATTATCAAATATTTCAACGAATGATTGGCGACTACTCAATTTTGCTTTCACGAAGTTGACTGTTGGTACCCCTTCGTTTGAGATGGTTAGTGGTACTTCTATTTTACCGTCTTCTTTATCAATGATACCGTCATCGTTTCCAGTGCTTTGACCAATATCATCATCATCAATAATCTTTCTTCCTACTATCAATGGCCCCACTTTATTTGTTACTACTTCCATTTCATCAAAAAAATTGATGTACGAACCATCACGATTTCGCTTACCTGAATCATTTATTTTTACTTCAAAATAAACTCTATGATTATGGGGACAATCAATATCAATTTCAAAAACTAGATCCTGCTTACCATCTGCGATAGTTCCCTCAGCAATATCATCAAAGTCAATTTTTGAGTTTATAACATTGATGTATCTATCATTGGTAGTAATCTTAGCCGAGGTACTTATGAAATCTCCCTCAATCGCTTTCAATGAGATACCAATACTAATTTTCTCACCAGCATCAATATTCCCGTTATGGTTACCTGCTCTGCCTGCTATACTTCTGTCAACAGATTCGTCTGATAAGAATTTATACTTTTCTAGCCTAATATCATCTTGCGCATGAAGTAATCCGAAAAAGAGAAGGTTGGTAATAGCAAAGATTAAAATTCTCATAAGGCATTCAATAATGATGAAAAGGCAATTCAATTTCCAAAACTGGGCAAGTTAAATTTCCATCATAAAGAACAAATTTCAAAAACAATTGATATTAAAGCCAATTCATGTGCGAGTTTTTGTAATTCTCGTTGTACTCCGATAACGCAATCTGGGACTCAATGCGAATGGAAACCCAGCGCAGGAAATTGACTTGTTGGTAGCATTAATTGATATGAATAAAATCTTAGGTACTAGCTAAAAAGCTCAATTACATTATCAACTTGACTTTGTTTTAGCAATAACCTGTTAGTAATATTGAACTCTTTCAAAAATGGTCGAAGCGTCTCTACCGAAATCCTTAACATATCTGCAACTTCTCTTCTAGTGTACATTCGGATAATGGGGCTCATTATCGTTTCCATAATCAATAGCAAAGTTGGTTCGAATAATCATTTGCCAAATACCGAATCGAAATTAATTGGGTACAATAAGAGAAAGTCGATTAATAGATATGTGGTGCTTCTACTCTAATCATTTAATTTTGGCCTTAGTTAGGTTCAAATTTGTATCTTATTTGTACCTCATTTAGTAATTTATTCGTTTTAATCCACACTAATCAGGCTTTTAATTCTCATTGCAACAAAAATTAATCACTCATAAATACAACAGCAATTGTTAGAAAAGGTCATTACGTTAGACAATATTTCCCTAGTAGACTTCTTGGGAGTCCAGGATCTCAACATCAAAGAAATAGCTTCGGCTTTTCCTGAAAGCAAGATAGTATCTCGAGGAAACGAGATTAGAATACAGGGTACCGCTACTCAGATTCAGAAAATAAATGAGATAATGACAGGTCTTATCGATCACTACGAACGATATGGCAAGGTTTCTCAGGAGAATGTAAAGTCATATCTAGAAGAGGGAGAACACAGAGCTTCAGTAGGGCCAAATGATGTTTTGGTCTTCGGCACACGAGGATCTAAGATTGTTCCAAAAACCAAAAATCAGAAGCACCTAGTAGAAGCAGTTCGAAAGAATGACTTGGTGTTCGCAGTTGGCCCGGCAGGTACTGGCAAAACTTACATCAGCGTTGCCCTAGCAGTGAGAGCCTTAAAAAATAAAGAGGTCAAGAAAATTATCATTACAAGGCCGGCAGTAGAGGCAGGTGAGAATCTGGGATTTCTTCCGGGAGATTTAAAAGAAAAAATTGACCCATATCTCAGACCTATCCATGATGCACTCAATGATATGGTACCCTCAGAAAAACTAAAATACTATCGTGAAAATGGCATTATAGAAATTGCACCTTTGGCCTATATGAGAGGACGAACATTAAACAATGCTTATGTATTGCTCGACGAAGCTCAGAATACCACCGCGATGCAGATCAAAATGTTTTTGACCAGAATGGGACCAGATTCTAAAGTGATCATCACCGGAGATAAATCGCAAATAGATCTCCCTCGCAATCAAAAATCAGGCTTAACAGAAGCATTGAATGTCCTCAAAGATGTGAAGAATATTGGGTTTGTAGAACTGGACGAGCGAGATGTAGTAAGGCACAAATTGGTGAAAGAAATAATCAAGGCATACAATAAGAACAGTCAATGATCAGAGTAGTTAAAGCCAATACTGAGGAGCTTAAAGAAAAGGCATTCCAGATACGAGCAGAAGTATTTGTGGATGAGCAGAAAGTATCTAGAGAGGATGAATTTGATGAATTTGAAAAGTCGAGTCATCATTTCGTGGTATTGGATGAGGCAGATGAGCCGGTAGGTGCAGCTCGATGGAGAGTCACACCAAAAGGGATAAAACTTGAGCGGTTTGCTGTGAAATCCAACAGGAGAGGAAACAAGATTGGGTCTAGTCTAGTGCTATCAGCACTATCTGATATAAGGCAACACAAAGGTTCCGGAAATTACCTTTACCTTCATGCTCAACTCACCGCTATTGGACTTTACGCCAAATATGGATTTCAAAAAAAGGGCGACATCTTCACCGAGTGCGACATTGAGCACTATTTGATGGAATTGCAGGATGAATAATATTAGATCTCTACAAAATTGACTTAGGTACCACATTTCGAGTCCACGACTGAAAACGTTTAGCAAAGCTAGCCTCAGCGTCTGGATTAGAATTGAAAGTGGTTTTCCATGCATTGTCTGGCTGGATTTCTTCTTCCATGGTTGCCAGAAGCTTACTAGCTACTATTTCATCTCTGATAATAGCGATGCACTCGGTATTCAGATTGGCACTTCGGGGATCTAGATTAAAAGTTCCTATAACTGCCACTTCACCATCTACCACCATGGATTTAGCGTGTAAACCAAATTTAGGTCGATGGTGCAACTTACGCTGAAGCGCACCAGTCATAATTTTCAGCCTTACAGCAGCATCAGGTCTAAATTCGAATAACTCTATTCCAATTTCCAAAAGAGTTTCTCGCTCTCTTTGATAGCCGCTAAAGGCTTCCAAATTATCAGTGGATATGAGACTATTTGTAAGAATTTTTATCACAACACCGCGAGCAATTGCCCGTCTAAAAAGCTCTTGGCTTAATTCTGTTGTAACCAAATATGGAGACTGAATATAAATAGACTTTTTAGCTGAATCAATCAGCGCAATAAGTGAATCCGTGCTCAACCCTCCTCCACTTAGCCCAGTATCTTGATCATTCTTAGTAGGCATATCCGAAACATAAGAAATATGCTTCTGCCACCGAAACTCGCCAGATTTTAACGTACCATGAAACATTTCAGGAACTCTGGAGATCTTTTCTCTTATCTCAGGCCAAAAATTAGCTGGATTACAGGCATATTGATTCAAATACTCATAAATCTGTTCTGGACTAAGTGTCG
The DNA here is from genome assembly GCA_049115815.1 of Cyclobacteriaceae bacterium. GTDB lineage: Bacteria > Bacteroidota > Bacteroidia > Cytophagales > Cyclobacteriaceae > Marinoscillum. The sequence goes on from JAGDZO010000005.1 coordinate 207,697, forward strand.
TTGACATTTCGGAAGCCAAATCACCTATAGGAACACTTAATGTGCTCTCCCAAAACTGTAAAAAGGATGTAGATACCTGCTTGACATCCGCACCCATTAACAAAACATCTCTATCACGGAAATTATATTCATGATCATAATCAAAATACTCATCTGCGATATTCCTTCCTCCAGTGATGACCGCCTGCTCGTCGACAATAAAAGTCTTATTGTGCATTCGGCTATTAAATCCTCTAAAGTCAATTGTTAAGCTGTACAATTTTTGAGGTAGGCTTTTGCCAATATTGGCTGTCGGGTTATATATTTTTATTGACACATTTGGATGTGCGTCTAGTGCCAGCAAGTCTTCAGAGTCTGCTTCTACCATGATGTCATCTACAATCATTCGAACTTTTACTCCTCTGTCAGCTGCTCTAATAAGATAATCAATGGCTATCAATCCGATATTGTCCGCTGAAAAAATAAAGTACTGAATATCAATGCTTTTTTCTGCCGATTCGCTTAGCCAAGCTCTGTACACCATTGACATATCGCCTTCTTCCAGCACATGCACACCTGTCATTGTATTAAGCGAGTCTTCAACGATCTCCAACTCTTTGGAAAGTGGAAGAAACTCATGACGATCTATTTGGGAACAGAAATCCTCATTGAAGAGCTCGTATTTTACTCCTTCTGATGAACAAGCGGATATGAAAATAGTGATACATAATAGAAAAGACTTCATGATTAGCGGGTTTGACCCCCAAGTTATCCTTTTCTGAATAGAATGATTTGTACTACTACCTGCTCCTAATCGCAATCAAGTGAATAATTCATCATATCCGTTGTTTGTTAAGTCAAAATTTAGCAAATTCAGTCTATTAAAGATGAGGTATGTACAAATGGACTGCATTTCCCTTTATTCGATTGGCACTCTGTCTTTCCGCGGGGATAGTAGTCCGTGAGCATTATCCAGAATACTGGCAAATTTCTTTTCCCCTATCCATTGCCATTCTTACAACCATAATTCTCTCAATATCCATTATTAAATCACCTGTTTATAAAGGTTTCGTGCTTTTAGGAATCATCTTTTATTTGGGTGGGATGCTGAACCAAATGGCTAACGAATCGGCCGATCCACTTCACTATGTTCACCATCAGAAGGTAGATGGATTTGTCGGTGTGATTACCTCAGACAATACCGAAAGAACTAATCATCACAGGTATGAAATGGAAATCAAACTCTTGCATAAGCAGGACAGCACATTTCAGGCTAAAGGAAAAATCTATTTCTATGTCAATAAAAAGTCGTCCCCCAACTCCGAGTATGAATATGGTGATGTATTGTCCGTCAGAAAAGGGTATTTCTCTGTAGCTCCTCCTAAAAACCCACATGAGTTCGATTATCAAGCATACCTGAAAAAACACAACATTTTTAGTCATGCATTTGTGAGCAAAGAAGACATCACAAAAATCGAAAATGATCCTCCCAATCCATTACTCAATTGGGCATTGGCCATCCGATCTGAATCCAAACTAATGATCGCCAATTTTATTCCAGATCAAAGGGAAAAGGCCATACTCACCGCCTTACTTCTTGGTATCAAAGACTACTTGGATAACGAAATTCAAACTGCTTATGCATCCGCTGGAGCGATGCACGTACTGGCTGTTTCAGGCTTGCATGTTGGCATAGTCATTTTGATCATTTCGCTACTCTTCGGTAAATGGAAAGAAACGAAATCCGGAAAAATCATTTACACCTTAAGCACTATCATGATCATTTGGGTATACGCGCTGGTGACTGGCTTCTCTCCTTCGGTGATGAGGGCGGCTACCATGTTCACAGTGATTCTACTCAGCAGTGGATTTAGCAAAAGAGCGAACATCTACAACTCCTTAGGAATTGCGGCTACAGTCTTGATCATTTACAACCCATATATCATTTATGCTGTAGGTTTTCAACTATCGTTTGCAGCCGTATTGGGCATAGTGATATTACATCCCAAAATCTATAGGCTTACAGAATTCAATAGCTCGATATTGGATTACATATGGTCTATCACTTGTGTTTCCATCTCAGCTCAGGTGGCTACTTTTCCATTATCAATGTTGTACTTTCATCAGTTTCCTACCTACTTTCTGATCTCCAACTTGGTTGTTATCCCGAGTGCAGCTGTCATGTTGGGAGCCGGAATATTGATGCTTGTTGGAGGCAGCATCAGCGGCCTTATCGGCGAATGTGTTGGTTTCTTGCTCAAATGGTTTGCCTGGTGTGTCAACGAAATAATTCTATTCTTACAGCACCTTCCCTACCCCATATTCGATTGGTTATATTTTGATGCGCTAGATACCGCCCTTGTTTACCTAATGCTTTTGTTTTTGATTTTAACCTTCTCCAAGTACAGCTTCGAATCTGCTGTTTTCACCTTCATAGCAACTATGATTTTAATAGGGTGGCAACATCACAAACAAATCGAACAGCTGTCACAGAAAAAGATCATTTTCTACGAAATCGACGATGTAATTGCCATTGATTTAATTGACGGAAGGAGAGCTCAATTATTAATTGACAATCACTCCATGGGAGGCACAGAGGTGGTCTCCTTTCAGATTGATCCCAATCGGTTAGCCAATGGACTGCCGAAATCATCGCAAACATGGAAGACATTCTACAAAAGTAATCTAGTAGAAAACAGAGACCATTTTGATCTTCTGAATTGGAACGATATCAATATAGCCATCTTCAAAAACATGGACACTATGAAAGTCGTAGATTCCATTAGGGCGGACTTGGTTTACTTTAAAAACCCTAAATCAATGGTAAGAGCTATTTCGAATAAGACTGAAGTTATTTTGGGCACGGGTTTTAGCTATTATCAAACTCAATCTGCGCTTAGTGATTTCAAGAAGCGAAACATAGTTGCCCATAGTTTGACACTGGATGGATTTAGAGAATTAGATTTGACTATCGGCGCAAGGCCACATTAGAAAATGCAAACACCTAAAGATATACTCAAACAGCATTGGGGATTCGAGGATTTCCGTCCTATGCAAGAGGATATTGTCAATGCTTGCGTTGCTGGTGATCCTGTCTTGGCTCTTTTGCCAACCGGTGGGGGAAAATCTATCTGTTTTCAAGTGCCTGCACTCCTGAAAGATGGCCTTTGCATAGTCATTTCTCCACTGATTGCATTGATGAAGGATCAGGTGGAGCAGCTCACCAAAAGAGGTATTAAAGCTGTGGCTATATACTCAGGCATGAATAAAAGAGAAATCGATTATGCCCTTGATAACTGTGTGAATGATAGTCAGATCAAGTTTTTGTATGTCTCGCCAGAACGAATAAAAACTGAGCTCTTTTTGGCTAGAGCCGAAAAAATGAATATATCCATGCTCGCCATTGATGAAGCGCATTGCATCTCACAATGGGGATATGACTTCAGGCCTTCCTATTTGGAAATATCCGATTTCATAGAAGCGCTGCAAATCAAGAGTATCATTGCCCTCACAGCCAGTGCAACACGAGAAGTAAAAAAAGATATCCTAGCCAAATTGGGAATAGACAATGCGAAAGTATTTCAGAAGAGTTTTGCACGACCGAATTTATCTTACTCAGTTTTCAATCTTGAAAATAAGGAGCAAAAGCTCTTAGAGATTCTTCAAAAAGTTCCAGGGTCGGGTGTGGTATATGTACGAAGTAGAAAACAGACGCAAGATCTTGCGGAGTATCTTAGGAGTCAAGGCATTTCAGCAGCCAATTATCACGCTGGACTCAATGCGAACTTGAGAGCATCCAGACAAGATGATTGGCTAAGCGGAAAAATTCGAATCATGATAGCAACCAATGCTTTCGGCATGGGGATAGACAAACCAGATGTACGTACAGTCATTCATTTCGATCTACCAGATTCCCTAGAGGCATATTATCAAGAAGCCGGACGAGCAGGTCGCGATGAAAAAAAAGCATTCGCAGTACAACTTTACAGTAATTCTGATTTAGAAAATCTGACCAAAAGAGCAGAGCAATCTGTGGTATCAGCGGAATTTCTCAAAAAGGTGTATCAATCCCTCGCTAATCATTACAAATTGGCTGTCGGTAGCGAGGCATTTTTAGATTTTCCGTTTGATCAGCTCACTTTCTGTCGAAAGTTTGAATTACCCATGATTGACACTTTCCATGCTCTAAATCAGCTGTCTGAAGAAGGTTTGGTACAGTTAAGTGAATCATTCAAAGAAACGTCCAAAATCCATTTCGTTCTAGAGCAATCAGAGGTTTATAAGTTTCAAGTGGCTAATAGCAAAATGGATCCTGTTATTAAGGTCTTGATGCGACTATATGGAGGTGAGCTATTCACCGACTTTATTGCCATTAAAGAGAAAGATATAGCTGCGCTGCTTAAAGAATCGGTAGACAAGGTTATTAATCAATTAACCTACCTAGATCAAGCTGATGTCATAATTTATCACAAAGCCCAAGATCAGCCCAAAATCACATTCTTGACACCAAGGCAAGATGCCAATAACTTACCTCTGGACCATGAACAAATCAACTGGCGAAGAGAGGTAGCTATCAATAAGGCAAAAGCCATGGCTCAATATGTTACCACTAAGGTTCAATGTAGAAGCAGAATGATCCAGCGTTACTTTGATGAGACCGATGCGCAAGAGTGTGGAAAATGTGATAAATGCATTGAAAGAAAAAAGCATCAAGCCACTCTTCCCCTCACTGAAGTTGAGTCCTATGTGCTGACAGAGGAACGAAGTGAGAAGGATCTCATTACAAATTTTTCCAACCTATCAGAATCAGTTTTGGCGGAGAGCCTTCGAATTCTAATGGATCAGAAACGAATTCAATTTACATTCACAGAAACGTATAAGCGCCCTTAAACTGACTCAGTTTTGGAGGTGCCTGCAGGTTTTACGTCTTTCCATGACGCACCACGTTTGATACTGAAAATAGTACCTATCGACACACCGAATTGCTTCGCAATCAATTTCACCCTGGTCTTTCTATTTGGATCGAGCATCATTTTTTTGATCACAGCTACTTGGGTTCGAGTCAACTTATTATTAGGTGTAAAGTCCTTGTTGTAAGTATAAGCTGACTTATGGGTTTTGGCCATATGCACCTTAAATTCGTCCTTATCTACCCACTTTAGGTTGTAGGCTTCAGGATTTCCTTTGTTGTGGTCATTAAAAATTAGGTATGGTAAATTGTCAGGATTTGGAACATACAGTTCGCCAACGATTTTATGGACATAGATCAATGTGTTTTTGCCATCCACCTTTCTAGTTGGTATGGCCCTGTAGCCCATGTTTTTGTAATGCTTAAGGAGTTTTGGAGGATCAAAATAGAGTGACTTCACTTCACCATAATTGCTGACCAAAAACTTATTTCTGATCTCTTCACTTTCCCAGACTTTCCATTCTTCCATAAAGGAGACTTGATTAATTGACGCCCAAAAATACCCAAAATCTAACAACGGACAACACAAAAAAAGGGCACCGTTTGGCACCCTTTGATTTCTATGAATTAACCATTATTCGTTATTCTTCCAAGGCAGCTACTCCTGGAAGTACTTTTCCTTCCATGTATTCGAGCAACGCTCCTCCTCCGGTACTCACATAAGATACGCGATCTCCATATCCCAGATTGTTGACGGCAGAAGCGGAATCTCCTCCTCCAATCAATGAAAAAGCTCCGTTTTCAGTGGCTTTCACCAATGATTGCGCTACAGCCTCTGTCCCAATAGCAAACTTCGGAAATTCGAAAACTCCCATAGGGCCATTCCATAATATCGTCTTGGAGTTTTCTATTGTCTCGGCAAACAACTTTACGGTTTCAGGACCTATATCCAACCCTTCCCAGTCGTCAGGGATTTCGCCAGATTTTACTGTCTGAGTGTTAGCATCTTTGGAGAAGTCATCCGCTATTACGGTATCCACAGGTAAAATAAGATTGACACCCTTGGCTTTTGCCTTAGCCTCCAATTCCTTGGTCAATTCCATTTTGTCCTCTTCCAAAAGAGACTTACCAATCTTGCCACCTTGTGCTTTGGAGAAAGTATATGACATACCACCTCCGATGATCAAGTTATCCGCTACATCTAGCAGCCTATCAATAATCATGATTTTATCAGACACTTTGGCGCCTCCCATGATAGCCGTAAACGGCCTATTTGGTTCTCCCAATACTTTCTCAGCATTCGTAAGCTCTTGCTTCATTACATACCCGCAACACTTATCATCGAAATGCTTAGCAGCTATGGTGGTAGACGCATGAGCTCTGTGAGCAGTCCCAAATGCGTCGTTGACGTAGATATCACCTAGGCTAGCAAGCTTCTCAGCGAAAGCCTCATCTCCCTTAGTTTCTTCCTTATAAAAACGAACATTCTCCAAAAGCAACACTTCGCCTGTAGCCAATGATTGTGCTTTAGACACTGCTTGCTCACCTACACAGTCATCTGCAAAATGAACAGTCGTATCCAGTTTCTTACTGAGATCTGCTACAATATGTTTCAAGGAGAATTTCTCTTCAGGTCCAGCCTTTGGCCGGCCTAAATGGCTCATCAAAATCGCTGAACCACCTTCATCAATTATCTTCTTGATTGTAGGGATTGCTGCACGCAATCTTGTATCGTCAGTTATCTCACTATTCTCATTCAATGGCACGTTGAAGTCCACACGGATGAGTGCTTTTCTATTTCTAAAATTAAAATCGTCAATGGTTTTCATATCCGTCAATTTTGGATGAAAAATTATGTTTCTCTATTTGCGATCGCAAAGTTAGCAATTACTTAATTCGATGCGGCCCTTTTTAACCGATCATTGATAGCTGCTCCCAAACCTAACTCAGGGAATATCTCGGCAAAAATTATATCCAAGCCCAAATTATCCATCTGCCTCAATGCTCCAAATAGCCTATTAGCTGCTTCATCCATATCACCTCTCTCCGAAAGGATTATCTGACGGTCAATGCCCAGACCAGCATATCGCTTGCTAAATGAAATGACACCAAAATTTTTGTTGATATTTTTCTCAATAAGCTCTTCAACATTACCCCTTACCAAAGGTGTGCGAGGTGCATAATGTGATTTCAGCATTCCTGGAGCTGAAGGGTTAGAACTCACGTTAATGTTCAATTTGACAGGGCCAATAACTGACTCTATCTGCTCTATCCTCATGCCGCCCAAACGATGGATGACTGGTTTGTGGTTTTGGTCAAATCCCAAAATGGTGGATTCCAAACCAATGGTACACGCACCTCCATCAAGAATATATGGTATCAAGTCTCCCAATTGATCTTGCACATGTCCAGCGGTGGTAGGTGATATGTAGCCAAATGGATTGGCACTGGGTGAGGCCAAGGGAAATTCTAGGCTTGACAGCAATTCGGAAGTCAACGGATGATTAGGTATACGTACCGCTACATAAGGCAAACCCGATGTGAGTAAATCAGGAACGTGCGCTTTCTTTTCCAGAAGTAAAGTCAATGGTCCAGGCCAAAAGGTTTTTCCCAATTCCAAAAGCTCATCTGGAATCTGAGTGACAAGATTCTTGACTTTATCTAATGAATCCGTGTGAGCAATCAATGGGTCAAATTTTGGTCGATTCTTCACTCTAAAAATTTCCAAAATAGCAGACTCGTTAAGCGCATTTCCTGCGAGCCCGTAAACAGTCTCGGTAGGGATAGCCACCAGTTGTCCCTCTTCCAAAAGGCTCTTCGCCTTGATTAAATCTTTCCCTGTTTCTGCCATTGATTGTTGATACAATTCTGCCCCAAAGTTATTGACTAGTTGATACACCTACATATATTTACTATACCAAATAGCTATTCTCTAAAACTCAGAATAAAATGAACAGAAGTACTCGAAATCTTATCAGACTTGTATCTATCATCATAGTGTTAGCTTTAGTCTTGATGGAATTAGACGTGATTCCCAACTTGCTCAATTATAAATTTTGGTTCATGGTAGCTGCGTATGCACTGACCATGATTACTTACAAATAACCACTTAAGGTTTATATATTATCCTTTTGGTGGATTGTTTGCGGTCAAATGTAAGCACACAGAAGTATACTCCAGCTCGTAGTTTCGTGCCAGTAGAATTGGTTCCATCCCAAAACACACGATTGTCCCCCTTAAACTGGCGTCCAAGCAACAGGTTACGAACTAATCGGCCCTTGTCATCAAAAATGTCTATTCGGGCGAGACCATCTTGTGGCAATGAATAATCTATCACCGTCCTATCTGTGAATGGGTTAGGATAATTCTGTGTCAATATAAGTTCATCAGACACGGTAGGCTGATTTTCAAATGGCCTAGCACCCTCCAGAAAGCTTTGGAATGTTCCGTTCCCATGTGAAGCCACCACCAAACGACCGTCAATATCCCGATAGTCAAGCATGGTAATGACAGCACTGCCAATCAAATCTTCACCTTCTTTTACCCATTGATCAGTGTCATTAAAAGTTCTTTCCAAGCTATACAAGCCCGTAGATGTTCCTACGAAATAGGTTATCCCACCAGTAAGCGGCACTACCTCCACCCATCTCACACTTGGCCCATATCCAGTACCATCTTCAGTTTCTTCTAGATTAAAGCTGACATCCACAAAAGTCTCTCCCCCATCAGTAGTTTCAAAAACTGACCGTACACCATAGTTCGAAAAAACTACAACAAAATGATCTGCATTCTCTGGGTTCGCTGAGATGGAGTTGATATAACTATTTTCAGGAAATACAGATGATGTAATGACGGAAACAGAGTCTATAAGCGCATCGGAAGCATTGTGTACTTTAACGATTGCTGGCAAAGAGTGAAATACTCCGGCTAGTAATATGTCTTCTGACCTACAGATCTCAAGAGTTGTATAATTAGCAGCCCCCACCCTACTATCTTCTACAATATCCCAGTTGACAGGTGTCGAACTTTGCGATCCAGTAGGAATCTGAGCCAAATTCTCATTTCGCCAAATCACGTTACCCCCAAGCAAAAACATCCGGTTCGGATTGTTTGGATCTAAAACATAAGGATTAATAAATAAATAGTTTTCCCTGTCGTCACCTGCCGCACCTGACGGATCTACCCTTGCGAAGCTTGATAGGGAGTAGTTGCTATTCAGCGTAAGTCGATATATCTGAGCCTTCTGAAAAGATACATACAAGAAATCTCGATTTGGCGTGATGGCACAATACGCCCCATCCCCTCCGAGCAGTCTATTCCAAGCGGGATTTGATCCCAATCCATCTCGGAAATAGCTTCCATTATCCTGTAGTCCTCCTAATATTTCACTTGTGGCTTCATCATGACGCTGGGCGATTGTATAAAATTGCGAGCTTAGGTAGCCACTATTTCTACTCGTCCATCTGACTGAATCTGCGGTAATCGTACTGCTCACTCTTATCCCACCATCTGTTGCAGAAATAACACTTGAAGGATCTGATGGCATGAAGAGCAAAGCATGCTGGTCTGCATAGTGGCCTGTATAAATAGAATTATCATTTTTTGGATCATAGCCTCCAATCCATTTGGTGTTGTTCGAAGAAGAAAAACCATCGGTAGACCTGTATAGATTAGTGCCGCCAATAAACACTAGGTCATCGTTTTCAGGATGAACTTCCATCACCATATTGTAACCAGTCTGGCTATCAAAATCTCCAAGCGATCCACCAAAAGCAGGAATGTTTTGAGTGAGATTCTGCCAAGTACCCTTCAATTCGCCACCAGTCAATGAACTCACGTTATACTTCCATAAATAAGCATCTACCTCACCTTGTGTAAGAAAATACACTTCATTTTCATCTTGATTTACTCCTATTACCGTTCGTTCTTGATAAGCTGGCAATCCAAAGGGTGTAATATCCTGCCAATTAATACCATCCACCGAAAAGTAAAACCCAGCCGGAGAAGCGGTCTCATCCGAAATAGAACTTGCGCTGCTCAAAGCAGCGAAAAAATTACCACTTTTAGTTTGCTTCAAACTCGTATAAAAGGAAGCATTAATCAGATTAATATCTTCATTATCCTCTAGTCCCAGAAGATCTGTCCCCAATGTTGTCTCCCAGGTCACTCCACCATCAATAGACCTCAGAACGCCCCCAAATGCGGCGACCAATATTTCGTCTTGAGAGGTGTTTTTTGTACTTACCTCAAGATTCCAAATGTATTGAAAAGCGCTATTGAAACGATCGGGAGTTTTATCTTCCAATGTAGAAGGCAAAACCTGCCAGGATTCACCATTGTCGCTAGAGTGATAAATACCCGCTCCTCGGTATGGAGCAAGACTGGCTCTGGCCGAATTTCCTACAAGCTCACCCGTTCCAAAATACCAATTATCTTCCTTGCCCGCCCTTCGATCTTGACTCAGGCAGGACACACTATTGCGAATGGTCGGATCAGATGTTCTTCGCCAATTACTCCCACCATCGGTTGATTTCCAAATACCTCCAGATACTCCTCCAGCAATGATTGTTGCTTCATTTCGTATATCTATAGCTACCCCGCGAGTCCTCCCGCCAACATTAGAAGGCCCTGCCAGATCAAAAGTAGAAGCCTGAGTGCGGAAATTGCTTTGACCTTCCCAAGACACCTTAGAAGGAATTAACCTTGAAAAAGCAAGTTCTTTTGACCTCACATTCAAAGGCACCTTACCTGTGCTTGGATCCGTCAGCATCATCTCTTCATAGGAGGCTCTGGCTATCGGGTTTTCTTTGGTGGAAATACTCGAAGGCTTATCGACAAAAAGCAATGGATATTCCACTACCGTGGACTCTTTCCGAAGGAAGCCAAATACGAGAAATAAGAAAAATATGAAGGGATACGATCGCACTATTCGATCACTGTATTGACCTTGTTGAGTCTTCCTTCCTGAAGCTTATCTGTCCGCACACCTTCTCCGTCATTGTTCATATCACCCTTGCGAGCATCTATGAAATAATGGATTGGCTTCACATCATCAAATGTGATTCTCCCTTTCTTATCTGTAATTCCTTCAGCTACAGGATTCTCACCGTTTCTATACTCCTCTTGGTCTTTGTAAATCACCACAGTCACCCCTTCGGTTATATTACCTAAGCCATCCAGCACTGTAATCCTGAGTTTAGTGGGTAGCAATTGATCCTCAGCAGAAGTAGAATTAAAAGAGCTGGTTCCTAAAAATATTAATGCAATCAGAGTCAAAAATGCGAAATTCTTCATGTAGTTATTAGATTTATATTCTATCCAAATTCAAACAAATATTCGGCCAAAACATCAAAGTTCACAGGTTTCTTATACGATCGATCGCTATAGGTGTTCGCAACAAATTTAAGATAACTTGGAACATCATTGACCGAAATCAATTCAATCAAAATATTACCATAACCTTGTTCAGAAACCACACCTGACGACTTTTGTTTGGGTTTCAGGTAGTGTTTCTCAACGGCCTCTACAAAATCTCCCTTATCGGTAATGGTGAGGTCGCTGTTAGATCTTTTGTAGCCCATGATTTCTACACGCTCCGCTATCCAATCAAAGAAAAATTGAAATTGCTGACGATCCAAACGCTCATTGAATGAAATGGCGAAACCATTGGATTGAGAGCTATTGAAAATGTGAACATCGGGATCACCAATCTTATTCTCTAGCTTCAAATAATAAGAATCTGACACTCTTTTCAGGAATATCTGTGGCGCATCAGATTGAACCCAATCCAAGTAATCGTGCCTGTAGGCATCACTCCTTTTTAAGATTTCAAAAGTCAAAATCTTATGCTCCTTTTTTCCCTTGGGAAAAAGGCCTTCATAAATCTGATCAAAAAATGTCATGCTATTTCACAACTGTAACGGAGCCCAACTGTTCGATAGTTCCCAATTCAGGTTCTAGTGAACTGGTAAAAAGAATTCTATAAGCGTACGTTCCCAAAAGAACCTCTTCTCTTACAAAATCACCCGCCCATCTGAAATTCTTATCGTCTGAATAAAAAACCACGTCTCCCCATCGATTGAGGATATAAATCTCAAATTGATCTACAAACTCATTGGGAAACAAGAACCATTCATCATTCAACCCATTGCCATTTGGACTAAATGCATTTGGTGCAAATATGGTCCTGTAGCATTCCGTGGATACGCTCAGTTGTACAGTATCTATTTGGAGACAGTTGGGTGGATTGAGATCGCGCACTTCCACATAATAAATTCCGCTATCAAGATCATCTATTGCATATCTTGACGAAAACAAATCATCAGTTGCCGTAAAAACAGTATCGCCTAATTCACTAAATACATTGACATTGATCCGTGAAGGTATTCGCTGATTGAAATTGATCACGATATCGCTATTGCGGGCACATTCGTTGATCCCAACAGCTTCCATATCAAAAGGTGCATTGTCTTCGAGTTGTATCAACTGCTGGGTATTACATCCGGTTACAGCATTTTCAACTCTTGCTGTGTAGGTGCCTGCAGCCAATCCCGTAAAAGCCGGAGTTTCCCCAGGCCCATCAAAAGTCAATCTATCAGTAACTATAGGCTCTTCAAGTGAATAAATAAAGGCTCCTGTACTACTAATGTTCAAACTAAAGGCTCCATCGGATTCACCACAATTTGGAGTAACTATACCCGCCTGACTGTACTCTGGTGATGGCTGAATCGTGACCTGAATCGTATCCCTATAGGTACACCCAGATATATCATTGGTGACCTCAGCGATATAGGTATAATCTCCAGCCCCTACATTGTAGATGGCATGTGTACGCTGATCTCCGACCAACGTGCCATTTCTATACCAGGCATACGTAGGACCTGGGTCATTGGTGTCCAGTACAAGTGAATCATCTGCACAAATAAGCCGATCTAAGCCTAGATCGATAAACGATTCATCCTCCCCAATGAATACAGACAAGGTATCTGAACCACACCCATCAGAATTAATGATAGCCACATCTACTATAGTCGGCTCAAAGAATGTCACAGATCTGGTAGTATCTCCTGTAGACCAGTAATAGCTAAAATTGGGCTCATCCACATTCCATGCAGACAGTGTTACAAATGATCCGCATAATGAGGTATCCGTAGGGACAGTAGGTATCTGAGGAATATTAAATACATCTAAAGTATCTGTGAAAATACTATCAGTATCACAGCGATTGCTCAAAGTCAATTGCACGATATACGTACCAGGCCTTTGGTATACATGTATGGGGTTTTGTTCGTTGGAGATCATTGTGGTATCCCCGAAATCCCATATGTAATTTTCAATGCTATTGTCTCTTCCCGTGGCTGTGAATGAAGTTGGTTGCCCGGCACAGGCTATCTGGGTAGTGATACCCGGAAGTGGAGGTGAGGAAGCTACCTGCTGACTAAAATTAGGCAATCCCAATCTGGAAGTCCTACCGAGTAAATCCACTCCTAAGTCTACATAACCAGAAGATGCGTCATCTCCTCCTGGTGAATTGATAGAGCCTACTTGAGTCTGGCCATCGATCGCTACATATATGACTCCATCTGGACCCATCTGCAGCGCCCCATATCCACCCAATGTGGTATTGGGTATCTCAAATTTGGTCGCCATAATATCGGCTTCTGGATTATCGGAATTAAGACTGTCCAAATCATACTGCAAAATCTTTGCTCCAGTGCTGACATACATTTTCAGACCATCTCCAGAGAACTCTAAACCATACGCTTGATCAGTTTCTTGAATATCTATCACTCGAGAATTGCTCAGACCTCCTGTAATATTATCAAAATCAAGTATATCTACTTGATTAGGACTACCTGGAATCACCGTAGCTACCAAATTTGCCCCAGGAGCAAATTTCATGTAGCCCGTTGCATTGGGTTCTTTTTGAAAGATATGAGCCTCACCTGCAGCTGAATGTACAGCATTTGTTATCCCATTGTTGTTGACTTGATACGCTCGATAATGCCTGTTACCATATTCATGCCCCAACAACCAAGGTGTCCCTGTAAATCCGGAAGCCGTAACTCGCTCGGTACTGCATTCGATAATTGGAATATTCTTGACCGAAACTTTTCCCCGCGCCCTATCCGCTTTCATATCCACAATCGACACTTTTAAATTAAAGGAGAAATCGCCATAGACTTCTTCTGAAGTGAATACATAAAACATGGTATTATCACCTGTAAAAGGCAATATCATAGCAGATTGTGCAGCCGTACTATCTCCCCCAATATTTGTCCCATTGACCATGACAAGATGTTCTTTATTCCATACAGTGGTTCCATTGGTATAAAACAACAGTTCTCCATTCTGATCAGACATAGTGGCGCACCCTTCGTCTGATTGAAGCATTCCGTCTAACAAAGCCGAAGGTGGGGTGGTATTAAAATCCAAACCAGCTAAATCTCCAAAATACCATTGATTGAAAACTTGCCGCTGCACCCCATATTCAGTCACTATTATATCGTCAAACGACGTGCAACCAGATGGACCGACCACTTCCACCCAATATGTCCCGGCTGTATCTACCTGTATGGTCTGGGTAGTATCTCCTGTGCTCCAAAGCCAGCTAAGTCCCGTGCCTGCATCCAATGGCAATACCTCATCCACACATATGGTAGTGTCATTACCAAGATCAACCGCAGTAGACGTATCGCTGGCTATAATATCTACGGGCAGTGAAAGCTGCTGAAATCTATCATCCAGTTCTACGGTCAATGTAACCATACCGCCAAATGCTCCCGAGTAGGTATGAATAGCTACTGGACCCTGGCCATTAGATCCATCTCCAAAGTCCCAAAATAAGTTGTTGGGAAGTGGTGATACGCTAGCGATAAACTTGGTGGCAGAACCCTGACATGAATCTAAATAAGTGAAGCTCATATCGAAATAATCGAAGGTCAAATTATCCGGTGCAAACTCCGGAAATTGAGTTCCTTGAAAATCTGCATCAAACGACATCTCGGTATAAAGCACTCCGATATTCACGGAACTATCGGGACGGTTGATGGTACCAACTTGAAATGGCCCGCCAGCCACCGCTTGATAGAGGTGATAGATATTGCCGTCTACAGCTCTCCGCAATCCATAACTGGCGAATAAATTATTATTAACAACAGGAGCTACTGGAGGATTGGCATTGGTAGTATCTGCAAAATCTATTTGATATATTTCTCCAGCATTGGTACCATCACCTGTACGCGACAAGTAAAGTTTAGTGCCATTATTTGACCATTCGACA
Source organism: Cyclobacteriaceae bacterium (assembly GCA_049115815.1). Lineage (GTDB taxonomy): Bacteria > Bacteroidota > Bacteroidia > Cytophagales > Cyclobacteriaceae > Marinoscillum. The sequence continues at coordinate 222,867 of JAGDZO010000005.1, forward strand.
TCAAATACCGCGAGCTCTCCACCGTCCGAAAATCCAGAATTTATTACCGTACTATTGAATGATAAGTCACCTGTAACATCATTGAAATCCAACAGAACGATATTCCTATTTGCCTCCACAGGAGCAATGGCCAAAGTGGTGCCAGTAGAATCTTCCTTTAAAGATACTGCAGAAGCTTCAAACTCAGCTATGCCATTTGGAAACACATCATACGTTGTAGTGGCTCCTAAACCACCGGCGTTAATTTCAGTGACCCAAAATTCCAATGTGACCGTATCTTGTGTCACTAACCAAAAACTATTGTTGGCTGAATTCTCAAATACTTTCAGCACCTCTCCCTGATTAGTGAGGCCTGTTGGCTGTGCCACAGCGCCCTCTACATCACCAAGAGGAAACTCCGTCACAGTAGAGTTTCCCACCAACTCCATACTCACAGTGGTCAAAAGAATCTCCGTACCAGAATTACTGAAAATAAAATAACGAGAAGTATCACCGGGAACAGGTGCACTCACCACTGGCTGAATCTTAGTTTGATCACCATTGAGTCTATCAGTACCCATGCCTGGCAAAATCTGATGGCTACCATCATAAATCACGTCACCATCGGAATAAAATAAAAGGTTGCCCTTGCGCATATGGGTGATCACCGTTGATCCATGCGTACCAAATGGCACATTTTGATCCCCTATAAAATTAAATTCCCGTGAGCTTTTATCGAAAACTAATGCCTCGGCGCTATTGCCAAAATACCACTGAGTCTCCGTGATGCTCTGTGCGCCAAGTTGCTCGCTGAATAACAGCAAACCACATAAAATGAGAAAAATATTAGATCTAAGAATCTTTGACATGAACATTATTAGGGTTAATCAGGAACAAAATGTCCTAATCATCACAACACATCGTAAATTTAACACAAAATACTAACGGCATTGTTTACGTTACATTACCTAGTTTAGCAATTTTAATATCATTTTCAAACGCATAATACATTTGACATCAAGAACATCATACAGCGGACTTACTATCATTGCCATGATTATAGGCACTTTGATTATAGGTCTCTTATGTTCAAACAACGTGCAAGCGCAAGACCCGCAGTTTTCGCAGTATTATGCAGCCCCGATGTATCTCAATCCTGGCCTTGTGGGGATCAATCAGAAAGGGCGAGCCGGACTGAATTACCGCAACCAGTGGCCACAGATAGATGCTAATTACGTTACCTATTCTTTCTATATCGATTACTTTTTTGAGGATAGCAATAATGCTTTAGGCCTTATTGTGAATACTGACCAAGAAGGTGTAGTTGGTCTGAGATCTACCAATGTAGGCTTGCAGTATGCTTACCAAGTGCAACTAGATCATAATTGGACCTTTCGCCCAGGAGCGGAAGTATCCTATTATTGGAGAGACCTCAACTACAATGCGCTGACTTTTGGGGATCAATTTGACAATTCGGGATTGGTGAACCCTACCAGTGCCGAGACTTTTGATACAGGATTGAGTGCTCGGTTTTTTGACTTGTCCTTTGGAGGGGTACTTTATGGGAAAAACCTATGGGTGGGTGCAGCTATGCACCATATTCTCGAACCCAACCAAGCAGTAGCCGGAGGAGATGCCCCTCTTCCACGTAAGTTTTCGATTCATGGAGGATACAAAATTCACTTTTTTGAGCTGAGCCCTAGAGCCAGAAGACCTGAGAAAGGCAGAGAACGAAGCGTCACGCCTTCATTGAATTATAAGCAGCAAGGTGCATTTAAGCAACTAGATGCAGGAGTTTACTTTACCCTCGAGCCCATACTCATAGGCGCATGGTACCGCGGACTCCCGATAGACGGAATAGATGGATCTAAGAGCAGTGAGGCGATCATCACCATGATAGGGTTCAACAAACGCAACCTGACAATGGGCTACAGCTTCGATTACACCATCTCCGATTTGGGTATAGGTAGCGGGGGTGCTCACGAAATTTCTCTGATTTATTCATTTAGCCTAGCTGACCCTCGCAAGCCACCAAGAGAGGTGAGAGAACTAAGATGCCCTGTGCCTTTTATTTTTTGATAGGCAGGTTCAATTGAATGTATTGATGATAAGATCCCTCGATCTACGCTGCGCTACTTCGTGGGATGGCGGTTTGGGGAGATGATTAGCGTTCATGGCTAACATTAATATCTGAAAAGATTCGAACAGACTTTGATTGAGCAACCCTGTTAGGGTTTAAACCCTAACAGGGTTGGGAAAATATCAACTGATGCTAGCTTGGAAATGTCATGTTGAGTTTATCGAAACATAGATATTTCCTTACTCTCTGTAACGTCTCGGTACTAAGTTCCGCGCCAGTTGCGCTACGTCGTGGGATGACGGAGATGAAAAAGTACTTACCTCAAAAATGGAATTCATATAACGGATAGAAACTAATGAGATAATCCTGAGAAGCTCCATGGTAAACAGAAAAAAAATCTAATCAACTGTATTGCATCAACCTTCATAAATTTGCATCAAAAGGCTCTCGATGGATAACAACGACATACTCAGACGACTTAGATATACATTCGAATTTGGTGATGATCAAATGATCAAATTATTTGCCAACGGTGGCATTGAAGTAACACGTGCGGAAGTGAGTGATTGGCTCAAATCTCGAGACCATCCGGAGCAAAAGAAGCTTGTCGATAAGCAGTTGGCCGCCTTTTTGAATGGATTGATTATTAAGAATCGAGGAAAGAGAGACGGTGAACAGCCAAAGCCGGAAAAAAGTCTCAATAACAATCAGATATTGCGCAAGCTGAAAATAGCTCTGAATTACCGAGATGAGGACATTATTGCCATCATGGATTTAATAGATTTTCCGATCGGTAAACACGAACTGAGCGCCCTGTTTCGCAAACCCACCCAAAATCAATATCGAGTCTGCAAGGATCAGTTCCTTAGAAACTTCATATTTGGACTACAAGTCAAACATCGAGGAACAGAACCTTTCTGAAACTATTCAACAACCATTCTGCCAGTCATCTTAAAGGAATAATCATTAGATATATGGTAGATGTAGATACCTCTTGGAAGTGATTCTACCGAAATGGTGGTTTCGAGCTCCATTAATTCTTTCTCAAGAAACAAACGGCCGTTGATATCACGGATGGTGAATTTCGCCGTTACCAATTCGGTTTCATTTAGTCTTATTCTCAATTCGGAAGTTGTTGGGTTCGGATATATAATTGGCTGCTGGATATGGACTGCGGACAAAGACTCACTCTCCTCCCCGGGTTCGTTGAAAGTCAAAGGATCAGTTTCATTTTCATATTCCTGAGTATTGGTATATCCATCATTATCAGGATCATCCGAAGCATCATATAGTGTTCCCAGCATCCATGAGAACTCCCATTCATCGGGCAATCCATCACTATCCGTATCATCATCCGATGAGCTGTACAATGGGAGTTGAGCATCCACCAATTGAAAATAATCTCTCAACCTGATCAATAACTCAGCATCTTCATCTTCGGAAAAATCAAAAACATTGCTTGACTCCCCTATATCAGCACCCAAATCATAGCCCTGTCTCTCTCCAGTCTCATACTCCACCACTATTTTATGCTCGCCATCCACGATAGCTGATCTAGGTGTTTTCAGGCGATTATTTTCATAATGAGGAGAATGAAAGATCAAAGGATCTCGATCAATGCTCTGCCCAGACTCCAAGACTGATTTGAATGAAACTCCGTCAATATCTTTCAGATCATCTAAGTTTTCGCCTATTAAGTCATAAATGGTTGGTAAGAAATCATAACCTACAATGGGCATTTTGGAATGTGAATTGGCGGGAATATTAGGGCCTGCTACTATCATTGGCACCCTGATGCCTCCTTCATACACAAACGTCTTACCATACTTTAGGGGCGCATTACTAGAAAGGTTAGTCTGAGCACCATTGTCAGACGTATAGATGACATAGGTATTATCCGCGATACCTTTCTCTTCCAAATAAGCCAATACCAACCCTACACTTGCATCCAAATCTTCCGTCATGGCGGCATAGGAGGCATTGTCGTGATCACTTCCTATTGCCTTATTTTCATATTTAGCCAAAGTTTCAGCTGTAGACTCTACCTGTGTATGGACAGCATAATGAGATAGCTGCAAGTAAAATGGTCGTGATTCTGAAATGGCATTATTCATAAAATCAATCCCCCTTTGGGTCATGCTAAATATCTGCTTGGGGTCATCGTGAGTGCTAAGTGAATTGTCCCCGTCACCATTGGAAGTGGTGCCATCACTAGCATCAAAACCATGTGCTTCAGGGCCATCATTTCCAAGATGCCATTTACCAAAATAAGCTGAGGTGTAATTTTTACCCGGGATGTCGCCTAAATATGTGCCTATCGTCACAGCATCATCAGGTATTGCCTTGTTACTTGATGGCTCGATTAAAGTTTTACCTTCAGTCACATTTGAAGAAGTATTGGTGAAATGATTCCTGGCTGAAGTCTGTCCGGTGAGCATGCTCATTCTACTTGGTGAACATTTGGGTGCAGAAGCATAGGCCTGCGAAAAACGCATACCCCGAGCTGCCAGAGTCTCTAGATTAGGTGTCTCATAAAAATCACTTTTTGTCTCCGGATTGTCAGGATCCATCGCCACCGAAGTACCTGTCCACCCTTGATCGTCTGCCAAAATCACGATGAAATTAGGCGACCCTTGACCGAAACTGGCTATTGTTAGTGCGAATGAAATGATAACGAGGTAAGTCCTTTTCATAATCAATAGGTTTGATAGGTTAGACGATAAGTCTAAAATAAACTTGCAGTACTTCATGGCAATTAGCGAAATTAATTGGCTAGCCACTTTCAAAGTCATTTATCTTAACATTGCAGCATGACTGAAACAACGATACTTAATATACTACTCATTATTGTTGTCGTAGACTTTGCGTTCGAAAGACTGCTTAGTTATTTGAACGGTAAAACGGCCAAAAACCCTATCCCAGAAGAATTATCAGGAATCTATGATGAGGAGAAATATGCCAAATCTCAAGCTTATCAGTACACCAGTGATCGTTTCAGTGCTCTTTCCTCTACGTTTAGTTTTCTACTGCTTGTAGCAGCTCTATATTTCGGGTGGTTCGGGGAGCTCGACAAATGGCTAAGGAGCTTTTCGCCTTTTGAGCCAGTGACCACTTTGCTGTTTTTTGGTGCGATCTTTATTATTTCAGATTTCATATCCACTCCATTTTCCTATTACAAAACATTCGTGATCGAAGAGAAATTCGGGTTCAACAAAATGACTCAAAAAATATTCTGGATGGACAAAATCAAAGGGTATCTGCTCATGATAATATTGGGAGGACTGCTTTTGAGTGCTCTGGTTTATTTGATTATGGCCATGGGAAGTTCGTTTTGGATTTACTTCTGGGTGATTATCACGGTGGTTATTCTATTCCTCAACATGTTTTACACCTCCATATTTTTACCTCTTTTCAACAAACTGACTCCATTGGAAGATGGAGAACTTAAAGATGCTATCTCTGAATACAGCCAAAAGGTAAACTTCCCGCTGACCAACATATTCGTCATGGATGGATCTAAAAGATCAAGCAAGGGGAATGCTTTTTTCTCGGGAATAGGCAAAAAGAAAAAAGTGGTTCTATTTGATACCTTAATCGAAAACCACACCGTGGAAGAAGTCACAGCTGTTTTTGCCCATGAAGTTGGTCATTTCAAAAAGAAACATATCCTCATGGGTACAATCATCAGTATTGGCTCTACTGGCTTGATGCTTTATTTGCTATCGCTAATGATTTTCAACGGCGAGGTGAGCTGGGCGATGGGTGGAGAAGTAAGTGCTGTGCATCTGAATATCCTGGCGTTTGGGATCTTATATACTCTGATATCCCATGTTCTTGGCCTTATTGGCAATGGGCTGAGTAGAAAAAACGAATACGAAGCAGACGCCTATGCCGTCAATACCTATAAAAGCGAGCCTCTAATAGACGGATTGAAGAAGCTAAGTGAAGATCAGCTATCAAATCTCACTCCACATCCTGCTTACGTATTTGTGCACTATTCCCACCCTCCTTTATTGCAAAGAGTAAGAGCAATGAATGTCGCAAAAAATTAGGCTCTTCACTTAATAGTCATGTTTGAGCCATCAATAACAATTATATCGCTGCTTAAATGGATACATTTTGTAAAAGGAGTAAGATTGATCGAGAACATCAACTATTTTGCATTAATCTTCTAAATTTCAATAGACATTCATGTTTCAAGTTCGAGCTCAGTTGGACAAACACCTCAGAAGCCTGCTTGTAGCTTTTGGCTTTTTTGTGTTTAGTATAGTCGTCGGAATTATAGGATTTACCTACATCGAAGGGCTTAATTTTGTCAATGCGCTCTACATGACGATTATTACTGTTGGCACAGTAGGATTCACGGAAGTGAAAGAACTCAGCTCTGCAGGAAGAGTATTCACCTCCATATTTATCTTAATGAACTTGATGCTATTTGCCTATGTGGTATCTGTTGTATCCAGTTATTTTTTCGAAGGAAAACTAAAGAGTCTTGTTAAAAATTATCGATCGGAAATGGAAATCAATAAACTTAAAAATCATGTGATTGTCTGTGGCTATGGGCGAAATGGCAGCAGAGCATGTGAAGAGCTTGAAAAAAGCGGGGAATCCTATGTATTGATCGAAAAAGATCCGGAGATGGAACATGAGATACCTGACCACATCAAATGGTATCTTGGCGATGCTACGGAGGATGATCGACTTAAATCAGTGGGAATAGATCGTGCAAAAGCCATTATCATCACTACTCCCTCAGATGCTGCCAATGTGTTCATTACGCTCACTGCTCGACATCTCAACGAAAAAATTCGAATTCTAGTTAGAGCGTCCAACCCTGAAACTGAGAACAAACTCTATCGAGCGGGTGCAGACAAAGTAGTAATGCCTGACATACTCGGTGGCATGTTTATGGCTCAGCTGGTGACCAAACCCACAGTGATTGAATTTTTAGATTTACTAAATGGTGTTTCATCTGAGACTAGTTATCACCTGGAAGAGATAAGCTATGTACAACTAAAGCCTGAGTTTAGGGACAAGACCTTGATGCAACTCAATATTCCAGGAACTACTGGTGTAATAGTATTGGGGGTTAAAGACAATATCAAAGGAATCATACCAGGACCATCTGCAGACACCTTTATTGGCGAAGATGATCACCTGATCTTGCTTGGATCTGATGCCAAACTGAAGAAGTTTGTAGACATTTATACAGAGATTAATTACGAAGATTTATAATCAATCTTCCAATATCTCCTTTACACGCCCTACTTCGCCTGTAGTCAACTGCACTTTGATACCATGTGGATGATTGGGTGATTTGGTAAGCAGTCGCTTGACCTCACCTTCAGTCAGTTCGCCACTACGTTGGTGATGCTTCTGTACTATTCCAACAATTTGCCCTACTTTGATATTGGCTCTAATTGTAGGATTACTCATGATATGTCCTAATTTTCATTTGAATTATATAATATTATTAAAAATTTAATCGCCAAATAACTGTCCTATCTAAAATAAATGGACCATCAATTAATTAGTGCGCTTATTTTCAGCAGTGTTGCATTGGTCTTTGGGCTTTACAATTCACTCCTCTTTTTTGAACTGAAGCAGAAAATTTATCTGCATTATTCAGTTATGATATTAAGTGTATCGGCATTTAATTATACGTTACATTTTTGGGATCATACCAATCTTATACTGTCGCATATAGTATTGATGATCGGGCCTATCATTATTATCAGTATGACCTTGTTTTCAAAGTCATTTATAGGAATCACCAAGTACAATTACCCCAATATCAACATCACAATCAACTGGATCGTATGGCTCTCTTTGGGCTTAATATCATTGTTTATCATAAATATGATAGGTCCGCAAAGCATAGTCTACCGCAATGCTATTGATGATGTAGTAGAATATCTGAACATGTTCTCCATTTTATTCCTGGTAATCTCCAACATATATTTATTCACCATCGAAACCAAGGCAAGACGTTTCATTTTACTGAATTTCAGCCTCCTGATTGCGGCAGGGTTATTTGCTGTCAACTCAATAGTTATTAGTGAAACTTTGACATCAGACTTATGGGTAAATTCTGACTTATTGTATCTACTGTTTACAGCCCAACTAATCCTATTCTCCTTGTTTGTCAGTCAGAAACTCAAACAATTGGAAAATGAAAAGCTAGAAATCCAAAGGGATATCAACAACAAATTAGAAAAGGAAGTCCTCAAAAAAACCAGATCACTTAACAATGCGCTAGACGAACTGCACAGTGAAAGAAAGTCACTTGCTGATACGCTGCTGTTGAAGAATAAACTATTCTCGCTCGTTTCGCACGATTTAAGAAACCCTCTTCAAAACATCAAATCATTGCTTCAGCTTTCAGACCAAAATCTGATTGATGATAAAAATCGGGAAAAAATATCCGAAGCGATCAAGTCAAAGCTATCTAATAGCATTGATACGATCAATCGGCTGCTTACTTGGTCATACCATCAATTGGACGGCATTAAGGTGCAAAAAGAAATCTGCACAATCGAAGAATATCTAGAAGAAACTAAGTCAGAATTGGAACAATTGATGATTGACAAGTCCATCAAATTTCTAAAGCATATAGAAGTTCCGGTAGTAGAAATTGACCCTGAGATGTTTCGTACTATTTTGAGAAACTTAATTAGCAATGCCGTTAAGTTCAGTCCAAAGGATAGTACGATACTCATCAAATCTTTCTTGAATGAAAATAAACTAGAAATCAGCATAACGGATCAAGGACCAGGCATGAATGCAAACTGGTACGAAAACATGGTGCTCACAGGCAAGCCCGAAATTGAAACAGGCACAGAAGGGGAACAAGGCACAGGTTTTGGCTTGATGATCGTTAAAGATTTTGTGGAAATGAATGATGGCAAAATGATCTGCGTGAGCAGTCGTCAAGGGACTACTTTTAGATTACTCTTTCCAGAGCCCTTAGTTACAAGTACGGATTGACGTCAACGGTGGATTTCGTTGGAAATCATCCATGAGATTAAAATGGATCTATTTCTCAATAGCATTCTCACTTCTCATAAAGCTTTCTTTTCTCCATTTGATAGCTAGGCTTATTGAGATTAGCATATTTCTAAGAGAAAATAAAGAAGATTCGGACTTCAATTTCTCAAACCTTTTTCTGGTTCCAATCGGTGATTCAAAAAATTGTTTGGGTCAAAATCAGTTCGCTTGACCTTCAACTTGTCCTAAACAATAAAAAAGCCCTCCTAACATGATTAGAAGGGCTTCAAGTACCTGAGGCCGGAATCGAACCGGCACTCCAAAGGAACACGAGTTTGAGTCGTGCGCGTCTACCAGTTCCGCCACTCAGGCATCTAACTCGCTGGTTCTCTCCAGCGCTGCTAAACGGTTGGCAAAGCTATCAAAAGGAGTCTATTAATACAAACAAAAAAAGGGTGTCAATTGACACCCCTTACGAATAATTATTTTACTTCAACCTTTTAAAATTCAAATACCTCTTGAGACACTACATTGTCTTTATCAAATAGGATGAAAGTCACTTGATCCCCTCTTAGCTCTTCGAAATTGAATACTTTATGAACTTGAGTAACTCCATCGTAATTCTGCTTAAACACGATTTCATCATTCTCATCCAAAATATACAAACTCACGATTTGCTGCTCCAGCTTAGAACCTACCATAGCCACTTTTCGCTCTTCTCTCTGCACAAACCTTAAGTTCATGCCTTTGAGATCGTCAATAGTGATATCCTCCGAATATTGATAGTCATCCGAAGAAATCTTAAGCTCATATTCACCATTTGGCAAATGTGATAAATCAAAGGTCCTAACGAACGAAGTTGATTTAACCTGATTTTCATATACCAACTTATCTTGTTTGTCCCATATCTCGAATTTCACGAGCTGCTGTTGCTCTGCAAAAAACTCCACACGGTACTTCATGTTCTCTTCTTCCATGATTCTACAATTGCTGTAGATGCTAGATGAATCTACTGCGTTTGCAAGTGATGCACTAAAAACTATTAATAGTGCAAGCATGTGTTTTACTGTTTGTCTCATAGTTGTGTTCATTTAAGTGATTAACTATGATGCAAAGTTGACACTCAAATCATGACTTTTGCAATGTTCAAGCACTTTCATTGCGACCTTTATATCATAATTACATAATATTTACACTCCGTATAATGATAAGGTGCTTTCATTAAAAATATTACTTTATAACTCGTTCGACCATCGTTCTCATTGCATTATTTTTATCATTTATATTACTATTTCTTACTGTTGATTCAATTTTTTCCTAGAAACTACTAATATCATCAGTTCAATTCCTTAAAATCCTTATCAAAAACTCGTTTGGCTTACTTCTATATACAGCACAACTTAACTCTACCAATGCATAACTTGGAACCTCATTTTCACTTAACCTATAGATGAAAAACATCAACGCTACTTTTTGGAACAGATTAATGGCTCACAACATTGATCTTACAGTACTGCTGCCAATCTGGCTAGGGGTGAGTTTCTTGATAGAAGAAAATGCTACTTTGTTTGTAGCCATACTCATCATCACCTATCTCTATGACCTGATCTGCAATATCTCTCCTTGGCAAGGTACATTGGGCAAAAAAATGATGAAGATGAAGGTGATTGGTCAGAATTCCGAGTCATTGGGTTTTGGGCGAAGCATAATCAGATCTTTCATCAAAATATTGTCTTTACCCATTCTATATATCGTGATTCTGATGGTCATTATCCGCAAGGACAAGTCGGCAATCCATGATTTGGTAGTAGGAAGTAGTGTAATTATTTCCCCCAACACGTGATTTTTCAAATAATCATTCGGCAAGGAATTAAAGAAAATGGTATCTTTCACTTTATAACTACACCTAACAACAATGGAACAAGAAACCGGACTTAAAAAATTTGAGAATTTCTTCGAGGGATTTATTTTCTGGAGTAGATGGGTACAAGCACCCTTATATACAGGATTGACTATCGCTGCATTTCTTTACCTATTTAAGTTTTTCCAAGAGCTTTATCATTTGTTTTTGCACACCTATACTTGGGATGACAACCAGATGATGCTTGGTATCCTGGCTTTGGTGGACATCTCCATGGTAATGAACCTTGTAGTCATGGTTACAATAGGTGGTTATTCCATTTTCACCAGTCGTATAGATGTAGACCTACATGAGGACAAGCCACTTTGGCTTGAGGATCTAGATGCTGGACAACTCAAGATTAAGTTATCTACATCCTTAGCATCCATTTCGGGAGTACAATTACTTAAGACATTCATCAACTATAGAGAAGCTACCCAGAAAGAAGATAGCGAAGCAGTAATCATTGAAATCGTGATTCATATGGTCTTCATTGTGTCGGCATTCTTACTGGCCGTAACAGAGAAAACCACTCACAGCTACAAGCATGGTCATGCTGCCATGATAGCTAAAGAAGATTCAAAAGATAAAGATCACTAATTCGATTAAATCGAATTTCTGACAAAAAGAAACCTCCAGAAATACTTTGGAGGTTTTTTTATGGCATCAGCGGATCAATTCAGTAATTCCAATCCGCCTGATCCATTTCTTCTAATGCAGCAACTAAAAGCGCTATCGACCCAATAATATCCGATTTATGGGCCATTTCTATAACTTGATGCAGATGCCTAGTAGGTATCGAAATAGCCCCTGCAATAGATCCATTCTTACCCATCCTCTGTACACCTGAGGTATCTGTGCCTCCAGCTGCTAATATTTCTGGCTGCCAAGCAATATCATGTTTTGCAGCTGTCTGCTTCAGAAACTTGACCATCCGAGAATCACAGATCGTCATGGCATCCATGATCTTAATAGCCGTTCCTTTACCTAACTCAGTAACGCGCTCGTGAGATTGCGCTCCTGGGAGATCATAGGCGATAGTAGTATCTAAGGCTAGTCCAAAATCAGGGTTGATAGTGTGAGATGCCACATTCGCTCCTCGTATCCCTACTTCTTCTTGCACAGTGAAAACTCCATAAAAATCATAGGCCGGTGCTTGAATGTTTTTGAGTGCTTCTATGAGAATGTACACAGAGACCCTGTTGTCTATAGATTTACAATTCACGCACTCGCCCATTTCGATCAACTCTCTCTGACGAGTAATCGGATCTCCAATCTCAATGAGTGCTTCCAGCGCCTCTTTAGATAATCCACAGTCGATAAAGAAATCCTCAATCTTGGCAGGTTTATTTCTTTCTTCAGCTTTCATTACATGGATAGGCTTGCTCCCCATCACGCCTATCACGTCTTCCTTACCATGAATGATCACTCTCTGAGATGTGAGTGTTTTAGGATCAAAACCTCCCAATGTTTGAAATCTAATGAATCCATTCTCATCGATATGAGAAACCAAAAAGCCAATCTCGTCCATGTGGGCAGCAACCATCACCTTTTTCCCTTCTGGGTTTTTAGTACCTTTCTTGACGGCTATCACGTTGCCCATATTATCCACGCTCACCTCATCCACAAACTCCGAGATTTCCTTGATTACCAATTCTCGGATAGGATTCTCAAACCCTGGTGCTCCCGGGATTTCGCAGATTTCTTTGAGTAAGCTTACATTGACTTCCATAATTATTGCTTTAAATGAAAGAAAGTCCGGCTAAACAACCAGACTTTCGAAGTGCGCACGAGAAGAGTCGAACTTCCACGACCATAAGGTCACCAGCCCCTCAAGCTGGCGCGTCTACCAATTCCGCCACGTGCGCGAATGAGATGGCAAATTTACTTGCTTAATTGAATTTGAAAAGGAACAATCCCCTTATTTATTTTATTCCACTTGCCATACCGAATCACAGAAAAGATTCTGGCCGTCAAAAAAATTAGCCACCAACTTGAACCCTGTATTTGTGGCCAAATAATTGATCTCATCTAAACTGTATTTTTTGGATACCTCCATGAAAATGGGCTCCCATGCTTCAAAATGAAAGGTTCTATCCAACTTTTCAATTCGAACAGATAATGCTTTTTTGCTGATCAAGTAGCTACGGCATTGGCCAGTTAATGGGTCATAAATAGGATGGTGATCAAATTGGTTTAGTTCAAAATTTCCTTCCAACTCTTCATTGATCCGTCTCAACAAGTTTTTATTAAATGCTTCAGTAACGCCTTGCTTGTCATTGTAAGCATTCAAAATAATTTGAGGATCTTTCTTGAGGTCAAATCCAATCATCAACAGGTCACCTTTTTTGAGATTGTCACGAATTCCAGATAAAAACGATATAGCCGTTTCATTTAGAAAGTTGCCAATATTGGAGCCCAAAAAAAACACCAGAGAACGATGATCATTTTTGAATTTCAACTCATTCAGCACTTTGAAATAGTCACCAGCAAGTGGTTCAATATTTAATCCTGGCACTTCCTTTTCAAGTGAACTGCTCAACACTTGCAATACATTCTCAGAAATATCTACAGGAGCATACGTGAAATCTATCCCACTATCTCGAAAATGCCGCAACAATACTTTAGTCTTGGCGCCATCTCCCGCTCCCAGTTCCAACAATCTAAAGTGATCCGAGGTATCAATTATCTCAAGGATGTCATTCTTCTTCGTATTGAAAATCTCCAACTCGGCCCTAGAGAGATAGTATTCATCAAGATTCATGATCTGTTGAAACAGCTCGTCCCCCCTTTCGTCATAAAAGTACTTAGAGGAAAGCTTTTTAGGGTTGGAAGACAATCCATCCAATACGTCTTGAGAAAACTGATCTAATGACACTATGTCTATTTTTTGTATTTATTATTGTTGATGGCGAGCCAATCTGATGCCACTAAAAAGCCATTGCATTTGTGGTGCGAAGAAATTTCGATAAGTAGCTCTGATATGTGATTTTGGAGTAGCGAAAGAGCCGCCTCTAAGTACATGTTGATTTACCATAAACTTGCCATTGTACTCCCCTAAAGCCCCTTCGGGAACCTTATAGTATGGATAGGGCAAATAGGCACTACCAGTCCACTCCCATAAGTTTCCATAAAAATCTGATCCTCCTGTATCTATAGTCGAGAACTCTCGGTTTTCCACATAGTTACTTTTCGGATCATCTATAGCCCCATGCATCTTCGCGGCTATTTCCCATTCAAATTCGGTTGGCAATCTTGCCTTACTCCATTTGGCGAAAGCATCTGCCTCATAATAGGAAACATGAGATACTGGAGCATCCATCTGAAGCAAACTCAGACCGGTCAGGTTATACTGATGCCATTCTTGCCCCTCCTTCAACCAGTACATTGGATTTTTAACCCCTTCCCGATTGATCCAATCCCAGCCATCCGACAACCAATAGCGATGATTCGTATAGCCACCTGAATTAATAAAATCTAGATATTCTCGATTGGTCACGAGTCGATCAGATATTTCAAAGGCTTCAAGATGCACTTCATGCCTGCCGTGTTCATTATCAAATGCAAAACCTTCACCATCATTACCAATCTTATAATTCCCTTTCGGAATTGATAACCATTTGGCTGGTTTTGAATCAGATGTCAAGTCCGAATTAGCTGGCTGATAAATAGGCAATAAAGGATTATGCCCAAGAATATATTTGATATCATATAACAGCAGTTCTTGGTGCTGCTGCTCATGCTGCAAACCCACTTCAAGAATGTGTGATTGTTCACTGGTAAGCTCTCTTCCGTGTAAGAAATCGTTCATAGATTGGTCTACTCTATTTCGATATGTCAACACCTCATCCACAGTAGGTCGTGTAAGTGCACCCCTTTCAGATCTTGACCATCGGTTACCAGCTGATACGTAATAGCTATTAAACAACAGCGGATAGTTCTCGTCTACCAATTCATAACCTTCCATAAAAGGCACCAAAAGGAACATTTCAAAAAACCACGTGGTATGAGCCAAATGCCATTTGGGAGGGCTAACATCTAAAGTAGGTTGAACCACAAAATCTTCAACGGAAAGCGGTTCTACCAATGCTAATGTTTGATTTCTTACTTGATGAAACCGGCTTAGTATTTCTAAATTCAAAAAAAAGATAGATTGGTTCTGTAAAAACTATTCAAGTTTTGTTTCAGAGGATTTAACAGGAATATGTCATTAATCGTTCAGCCATTTTTTAAATGAACCTGAGCGCTCTACACTCACTATTACGTCCATGGCTTTCGGAGCAGGTGGCACTAATTCGATCTTCACCCTACTTTTTGAATAGGCTATCATATTATTGATACTGCCATATGAGATGATGAATTTACGATTGATTCTGAAGAATTTCTTCGGGTCTAACACACCTTCTAGATCTCCAAGATTCATATTGAGAATATGCTGCGACCCTTTCTGATTCACCAAAAACGTATAACGATCTTCACTGAAGAAATACGCTACTTCTTCTACAGGGATTGATTGGATCTTATCACCCAGCGAAACCATGAACCTCTCTTGAAAAGACTTTGGCTTCAAGGCATCTAAGAGATTAGACATATCTACCTCCTCGCCCGATTGCTTCAAAGACTGGTATTTCTCTATGGCCACTTTTAGCTCATCCTGGTCGACGGGCTTCAGTAGGTAGTCAATACTATTCTGCTTGAAAGCTGTAATCGCATATTGGTTATAGGCAGTAGTAATGATAATAGGGATGGTCTTGGCTACATGCTTAAAAATCTCAAAACTTAGTCCATCACCTAGCTCAATATCTGAGAGAATTAAATCGACGGTATTCTCCTCAAACCAAGCAGTTGCATTTTTGATGCTATCTAAAACAACAACTACTTCAGCTTCGGGCACAGCACCCTTCAATGTTTTTTGTAAAGTCTCCGCGGCTAGTGACTCGTCTTCTATTATGGCTACTTTAAACATATTTTCCAGTATCTACTTGATTAATTAAGGCTAATTTAAAGTAGTAGAGGAATTCTAACCTCATAATTTCCATCCTTTTGAGAAAAGGACGGCTCGCGATCTGTTACTAACGCCAGGCGCTTTCTCAAATTTTCTTGACCTATACCGGTAGAATATTGCGAAGCGTCCTTTGGCTGGTAATTATTCTTAACCACCACGTCCTCACCGTCAATATAAATCTCTATAAAAATCGGGTTCTCTTTAGTTACCAGATTGTGCTTAAGAATATTCTCTACCATCATTTGAAGAGATGCATTGACTACTTTAAATTTCTTATGTTCTTCGGTAATAGTATGTGTGAAATTCACCGCATTCTGAAACCTCACCCTCTGCAGGAATACGAAGTTTTCTACAAACTCCATCTCTGATAAGATGGAAGTTTCGTTTTCATTGTGATCAAGTAAAAATCTATAGGTGTTGGCCAAATTCTTAACAAAAGCTCTCGCCTTCTCATTGTCCTCCACCAAGGCATGGAGTGTGTTCAGGCAGTTAAACAAGAAATGAGGATTGACTTGATTTCGAAGTTTTTCCAGCTCTGCTATAGCTCGTTCTTTCTCCACTCGCTCTGCATTAACCTTCAATTCTCTATTGAGCATGCGTAGATTATAGGTCTCCACGGCGCGGTTGACCACCAATCTCATCTCCTCAAAGGTCCATGGCTTGGCTATGTAATAAAAAATGTGTCCTTCATTGACGGCATTGACTACAGTTTCCATGTCAGCATAGCCCGTCACAAGGATTCGAACGCATTCTCTAGATACAGATAGTGACTTTTTCAAAAACTCAACACCCGTCATTTTGGGCATGCGTTGATCCGTCAAAATCACCTTAATATCCTGATTCTCAATGAGAATCTCCATGGCTTCATCTCCAGAATAAGCCGTCAGAATCTCGTATTCTTTCCTAAATACTGAACGGAAATAGTCAATATTTCCCTTCTCGTCATCTACATAAAGAATTTTGATATTCTCACTCATCTGATCTGTGATTTCTATTCCTCGGATCTAATCCCGTCTTTGATTATAATAAAGAATAACAAAACTCCTACTACGAAAATGATACTAAGAACGAACATCTTTAACCAACCGGGTACATGACCAATTTCGTTGTTAACCAACATTAAGACGATAGCCATCAATGTGATAAAAATGGAAGCGAAGTAAACGACAGTACTTAGAATCTTCATTTAGGATTAGGTTTTTTGGTTTTTCAAAGAGCACAAAAGTATGAACTCATTTAATATTTGAGTCATACTATTCGTTCAATGGCAAGAATTTATAGTCTAAAAAATTCCATAACCCGTAATGGTACTATTTCATTCCACCATTTTAAACGCTTCCATAAAACTAAGAAGGCTTAACGAGTTGACACTATTTCTCACGTCGAATTTGTAATACTTCAGAACAAACAATCAAACCGCTAATCCTCTTCTTAGGATTCGTAAATAGTGCGAACGGTTGGAATTTTGCCATATACGGTCAACTCTAATGTCTAAAAATCTTACCTTTAGGTTAAATCAATCTGATCAAAATGAGATTATCAATCTTTACATTGCTTCTAATGGCTAGCTCGAGTCTATTGGCACAGACCAATTATGCTTATCAAACCTTCGATGATACGCGAATTGTCAACGGTCACTCGGTGGAGACGAAGCAGGAAGGCATCATGACCTTCATCATATCACATCGATTTGGCACGATCAACACAGGCTCATATGCAGTTTGGGGATTGGATAACGCCACCATGCGCATGGGATTGGATTATGGAATAACCAACAATCTGATGATAGGAATTGGACGTAGTACATTTGAGAAGACCGCTGACGGTTACGTAAAATACAGAATGCTATCACAATCTACAGGTGATAAAAACATGCCTGTGACCGTAACTCTACTCGGTACTACCGCACTCAAAACCCTCAAAAGAACTGACGGAATAGAACTAACTACCGAGCAGAAACTATCTTATACTTCGCAAATTTTGATTGCTCGCAAATTTGGAGAGAAGCTGAGCCTACAGTTGATGCCCACATATCTGCATAGAAACCTGGTACAAGACTATGAGCAAAACGACATCATGTCTTTAGGCTTTGCAGGTCAATACCAATTTTTGAAAAACTGGAGTTTTTCCCTTGAGTACTATGCCACCTCAAGTGCAGATCTGCCAAACGAGACAGCTACCAATCCGGGCTATAACCAGTCGTTAGCGGTGGGTTTTCAGATAGACACCAAAGGACATATTTTCCAGCTCCACTTTGGCAACAGTACGGGCATGATTGAGAAGTTTTTCGTTGCAGAAACTCAGGGGAAATGGGGTACTGGAGATATCCATTTTGGTTTTAATATCACACGAGATTTCAAAGTAAAAGGGAGAAGGGTCAGATGAAAAAACTTACAATACTGATAACAGCTCTAATATGCTGTGGAGCGATCTTTTCGACTCATCAAAATGCTAAAGATCCTGAGGCTAATGTAGCAGATCTGCTGGCAGAGCTTGGAGAAAATCGACCTGACCACTATTTGGAAAATATCACACCAGAAATGATCAAGCGTGGTGAAGACATTATCAAAATAGGCAAAACCATAGGACCTGATGGCAAATCTTCGAAGTACGTAAGTAAATACTATACCTGCACAAGCTGTCACAACGTAAGTCGAGAGGATCTAAATCTGAACAAGGTTGATCAAGATGAAAGGCTTGACTATGCTATAGCCAATAAACTCCCTTATTTGCAGGGTTCTACCTTTTGGGGAATTGTAAACCGAGAGACATGGTACAATGATGACTATGTATTGAAATATGGTGATCTGGTCAGAAAAGCAGAACATAGCTTAAAGGAATCTACACACCTCTGTGCAACTGTATGCGCTCAAGGCCGACCTTTAGCTGATTGGGAAATGGAAAGTGTATTGGCATACTATTGGTCGCTGCAGATGAAAGTGAAAGATTTGGGATTTTCTGATAGCGAGCTCTCAAGTATAGAAAATTCGAAAATGACCAATGAAGCCAAAATAGCTCTGATCAAATCAAAATACCTACAAAAGTCTCCGGCCACATTCGCAGAAGAGCCAGAAGATAAAAAGAAAGGTTACGCTCATGAGGGCAACCCAGAGTTGGGAAAAGCTATTTACGAATTGGGATGCCAACATTGCCACCGCCCCAATGGTGAAAGCGATGTGGTATTCGAAAACAATGATCTTACGTACAAATGGCTGGTGAAACACATTCCAGACAATTCTGATTTATCAATCTATCATATCATTCGTAAAGGAACGTACGCTGAGTACGGTCACAAGGAGTACATGCCTCATTATACCTTGGAGAAGATGTCTCACCAACAAGTAGAGCACTTACGCGCTTTTCTTGAGAACCCGTTCTGACTTATCTCAAATGGATTGATATCGCTTCGGTAATATTTGTGTCAAAGCTTGCCTCCAGAAATGTTGGAGGCCCGAACATACCCATAGCATTGTTGGAGAACCCGTATGGTTCATTTGGAATACCAAATAGCCCTTTGTCCAATTTGCCATTGTTATTCACATCGTGATAGACAGCTGCGGCATAAGTTCCTCTTGGACAATCAGTCAACGCAAATGTCAGGGTTTCCTTCTTCGTCACAGGGATCACTGCTGAACAAGCTAATTTGACATCATCCAAAAACTCATCTTCATTCGCATAAAATGCAATACGCATTACGCCATGGCCCTCCACTATACCGGAAATAGTGATGTTGGTCGATGATGCGTCTAAAGACGATAACGAAAGAATAAAATACAATAATATCATACAAAAAAGCCTGTTCATTATCACTAACGAACAGGCCCTGAAAAGTTTTATGAATTGCTGTCTTAAGCCGCTACTTTTTTCTGCGCTTTTCTATCCATGGTCACAGACTTTTGCTTAGCCATTTTGATCACACCAAAAAAGTTCAATACTTTGATTACTTGATAAGTAGGATCGATTTCATGCCATCTAACACCACCGAAGTTTGGTCTATTGCCATGCTTATGATGATTGTTATGATAGCTTTCGCCCATCATTAGGAAATCAAAAGGAAGGAAATTTCTTGAAGTATCCTTCACTTCAAAGTTTCTGTATCCGTAGATGTGAGCGAACCAATTAATTATAGCTCCATGAATCGGACTCATCAACCATTGCAGTGGCAACAACGCCCACAACCACAAAGCATCTGCATACATCCAGTAAACGGCGAAGTAAGAAGCTCCCCAGAATAATCTAGATACCCAAGAACGAGCAAACTTGTCGAATGATGTCCACTTAGGCACCCCTTCAGTAAATCGCTCATCCACCGCTACTTTTTCTGCTGTGATATCAGAGTAAATCGTTTTGGTCTTCCACATCATTTTGAAAAGACTCTCGTCGTACTTTGGAGAATGTGGATCGTTTTCTGTATCAGCAAATGCGTGGTGCATTCTGTGCATGACACCATATCCGTAAGCACTTAAATAATTTGACCCTTGGAATATCCAGGTTAAAACGAAGAATACCTTTTCCATGAAAGGGCTCATAGTAAATGCCCTATGTGCAGCATATCTATGAAGAAAGAAAGTCTGAAAGAATAGCGACAAGTACCAATGCGCTATAAAGAATGAAATAATAATGGCCATTGAGTTGGTTTAATCTAATTAACAAGGGAGGATTTCTCCCTTTAGCTAATTGTAAAGACAAACTCGCGCGTGATCTGTGACAGAAATCAGAAAAAAAATGAAAATATTTTTAGGACCGACCTAATTCTTCCTGCTCATCGTTCAAATGATCGATCAAATCGTCGAAATTTCCATCTGAACAAGCTTTCCTGAAAGCTTCGAAATATTTAGCTGAATCAAATTTTGGAGCAATTCTTTCGGTCTCCTGATTCAGTTTCTCTTTGGCTCTGCAAACCAGCTGCCTACAGTGATCCTTCTTTTTGTTAAAAATCTGCTGAAGCTCATCGTACTCAAAATCAAAACCTTCACGCATCAAAAACAAAGCGCGCTCGAGTGGCCCAAGTTTTTTGTGAAGGACTTTCATAGCTGCTTCAAGTTCTACTTTGAAGTCAATATGCGAGAAGTCTATTTTATCAAATAAATCAGGGAGCTTCACCGACTCTAAGTAATCCTTCTTTTTCTCCTTGAGACTATTAAGATGATTCAAGCAATTGTTGGTCACAGACCGTATGAGATACGCTTTCGTATTGATAATTTTCTCATGATCTATGCTCAGATATTTAACAAAAGTATCCTGAACAAGATCCTCTGCATCATGCATACAGCCCACCATTCGGAAGGCTATCGACTGCAATAAGGGCTGGTAAAGAGAAATATTAGCTGCTTGTGACATAATTGAAGTTGCAAATCTAAGTCACCAACGATGAAATAAGGCATATTCGCATAAAACATCAACTGCTGATTAGATCAAGTGTTAGAGATCATCTTTCAAGACGAGAATATAATAGCGATAAACAAGCCTCCCGGCTTGTTGGTGCATCCATCGCCCATCGCCCGAAATGCTGATGAATTCGCTATGCAAATGCTAAGAGATCAGATAGGCCAGCATGTATATCCAGCGCATCGGCTTGACCGGAAAACCTCTGGAGTTTTGCTTTTTGGACTCAATAAGGAATCTCACAAATTGCTACAGCAAATTTTCGCGGAGAAACTTATGCAAAAGGTGTACTACGCTATTGTGAGAGGATATATAGGTAAATCTGGGGTGATAGATTACGCCTTGAGAAATGAAAGTGGCAAACTCCAAGATGCGGTCACTCAATACGAAAGAATTGCTACGGCAGAACTTCAAGTACCCTTTGGCAGACACAGCACCTCCAGATATAGCCTAGTAAAACTTATGCCTGAAACCGGAAGAATGCATCAACTACGCAAACACATGGCGCATATCAGGCATCCAATCATTGGCGATCGTCCGCATGGATGCAACAAACAAAATAAACTATTCAAAGAAAAATGGGATCTTGAGGAAATGATGCTTCATGCTCACCAGTTGAGTTTTAATCACCCATACACCAAAGAGAACCTAGATCTTAGAGCCTCTTTCCCTTCGGAGTTTATCAGGATTGCTAGCGTAATGAATTTTTCATTAGATGTTTAGTCTAATTTCTGGCTAATGATAATTGATATTTTGTTAGCATTGTAGCTATCAATAATTACTATGACGTTATGATCAAGTGCATTTCCATTGATGATGATAAGCTGTTTTTGGTTAACCTCACGATGCAGTTTGAGCAAATAAAAAGCGCAGAGCTTATTGCAACCTTTGATAATCCCGTTGAGGGGATCATGGCATGTGTCAAATTGAAACCTGATGTACTGCTACTTGACTATGAAATGCCTTACCTAGATGGACTTGACGCAATAGAGGTGATGGAAGAAAAGCCAAAGATTATCATGATCTCGGCACACATGTCCGGTCCCAAAACCCTAGATCTACCTGTAGATGGGTTTATTTCCAAGCTCAAAATAGAGTCTCCCTCTCAAATAGAAGCTGTGATCAAAGAGGTGATGAGCAAGTAAAAACTAGTATTTCACTTTATTACATCTCGTGTGATTCATCGACCACAAAAAAATCCCTCACCAATAGATGATGAGGGATTGCAAGCAAAGAGTTAGTAATTATTTAATACGTTAAAGATAAGCTGCTCTTCGCATAAACCAAAGCTATTCGCTAATAGCCATCAGCAAATCACTTTGCGTAACGATATGAGTTGCGTTCTGAGCATCTCGCACCAACAATGCTTTATTGTCTTTTTGAATGAGTGATGATAGCACGTCCAGAGTGTTGTCCATTCCTACAAACTGAAAAGGTGCCTCCATGATGTCTCCAACTGGTTTTGATTTGATATCAGGATTCTCCAAAAGGCTCTTCAAAACTTTGGTATCATTCAGGCTACCAACAAACTCTTCACCATCGGTAACGGGTATTTGATCTATACCATACTGGTTCATTGTCAATATGGCCTCACCTACCGTGAGCGACTTATCGATGGTTTTCAATTTGCCGTCACCTTTTCTGTTTTCCACAATGTCTTTAGCCGTTGCGAATTTCCTAGACTCCAAAAATCCATGATCTTTCATCCAGTTGTCGTTGTAGACTTTGCCTAAATATCTCGTGCCATGATCTGGCAATAGTATAACCATCACGTCATCTTCGGTCATATGCTCTTTCGCAAACTCCAATGCGCCATGCACTGCCGAACCACATGACCAACCACAAAATAGACCTTCTTCTCTTGCTAGTTTTCGTGCCATCACAGCTCCATCCTTATCGGTCACTTTCACTACATGATCAATCATGTCAAAATTGACATTCTTCGGAAGGATATCTTCCCCAATCCCTTCGGTCAGGTAAGGATAAATCTCATTCTCATCAAAAATGCCCGTCTCTTTGTACTTCTTGAATACAGAGCCGTAAGAATCAATGGCCACAGACTGGACAGCAGGATTTTGTTCTTTGAGGTACTGAGAAGTCCCACATATAGTCCCACCAGTACCCATGCCGGCAGCATAATAGGTAACCTTTCCCTCTGTGTCTTCCCAGATCTCAGGGCCCGTACTCAAGTAGTGAGCTAGCGTGTTGGCTGGATTATCATATTGATTGGGATAAATAGAATTGGGAATATCTTCGTTGAGCTTTTTCGCTACAGAGTAATATGATCTTGGATCGTCTGGCGATACATTGGTCGGGCACACAATAACTTCCGCTCCTACCGCTCTCAAGATGTCCATCTTTTCTTGAGATTGTTTATCCGCCAAGGTGAAAATGCATTTATACCCTTTCGCTTGTGCTACCAAAGCCAAGCCCATCCCAGTATTTCCAGAGGTTCCTTCTATGATTGTTCCACCTGGCTTTAATTCTCCAGATTGTTCCGCAGCTTCAATCATTTTCAAAGCGATCCTATCCTTTACAGAATTACCCGGATTGAAATATTCTACTTTCACCAGAATGGTCCCTTTGATACCTTTATTGAGCTTATTAAGCTTAACCAGCGGGGTGTTACCGATTGTATCTATGAGGTTATTATAGTAGCGCATTCGTCTGTTTTTTGAGTTTTTTACAAATTTATGGAATATGGTAACGGCGGTGTGATTAATAAGATTCTTTTTGTCGAACTTTCCTGAGAATCTGTCGTTGGCAGATTCATTCTAACCATAAAAATGAAAACAACACAACCAATAATAGAAGGAGATGGATTGAATGTCCACTTGAGACATCTCCAGCTTTCTGACTATGATGAGCTTCGTGATATCATGGAGCGTGCCTATCAGGGCATAGATAATCCTTACTGGGGAGAATCGGATATTCGAAAATTATTGAAGACATTCCCAGAAGGTCAATTGTGCATGGAAGTGAACGGGAAAATGGTAGCCGCTGCTTTGGCCATTATCGTGGACTACAAGAAGTTTGGAGACAATCATACATATAAGCAGATCATAGGTGATCCACTTTTTAGCACGCACAATCCTAAGGGTGATGTACTCTACGGAATAGACGTTTTCGTGGACCCTGAAAACCGCGGAATGAGACTCGGAAGAAGGCTATATGATGGCCGGAAGGAGCTTTGCGAAAACTTAAACTTAAAGTCTATTATTGCCGGAGGGAGAATCCCCAATTATTCGAAGCATTCAGCAGATCTTACCCCTCGTCAGTACATCGATGAGGTAAAGACCAGAACCATCTACGACCCAATCCTCAATTTCCAATTGGGCAATGGATTTCATGTAAAGAAAATTTTGAAAAATTATCTGCCCGGAGATCCTGGATCTGAGGATTATGCCACACTGCTAGAATGGAATAACATCTATTATCAAGATGAAGAGCATCTCATCAATGCGCCTAGGACTTATGTAAGAATTGGTTTGGTACAATGGCAGATGCGCCCATTCAAAGACTTGGCATCTCTTATAGAACAGATGGAATACTTCATCGATGCTTTTGGAGATTACAACTCGGACTTCATCCTTTTCCCGGAGTTATTCAACGCACCACTGATGGCTGAATTCAATCATTTGGGAGAAGCTGATGCCATTCGTGGATTGGCAAAATACACCAACGCCCTTAGAGAGAAATTTACCGAATTTGCGATAGCGTATAATGTGAATATCATCACAGGATCAATGCCTGAAATAGAGGATGACGTCCTCTATAATGTTTCATATCTCTGCCGAAGAGATGGATCTTGGGACAGTTACAAGAAAATTCATATCACACCTTCAGAGAAAAAATCTTGGGGAATTTCTGGTGGAGACAAGGTGAAAGTATTTGATACGGACGCAGGCAAAATAGGTATTACTATTTGCTATGACGTGGAGTTTCCTGAGATTTCAAGACTGTATGCGGAGCAAGGAATGCAGATACTCTTTGTCCCTTTCCTCACGGATACTCCAAATGGCTACAACCGAGTGAGGTATTGCGCTCAAGCGCGAGCCATAGAGAATGAGTGTTATGTGGCCATAGCTGGATGCGTGGGCAACCTCCCTAAGGTCAACAACATGGATATCCAATATGCTCAGAGTGCCATATTCACTCCTTCTGATTTTGCATTTCCGACAAACGCCATCAAATCTGAAGCTACTCCCAATACGGAAATGACAGTGATAGGTGATTTGGATCTTGAACTCCTCAAAGAGCTGCACGAATTTGGAAGTGTGCAAACCATGAAGGATAGAAGACTCGATCTTTATAAGATCAATCTCAAGAAATAGTCGATTAACGCGAGATAAGGCTATTGCGTTTTTGAGTGATTTTAACGACCTTAGTGAATAGATTGAGTTACGTACATACTTCATCAATCCTCTTCAGATTACGCGCCAGTTTTGGCGCGTAATTTTTTTTGTCCTTTAGCAAACTTCTATGAAAAAACGACTAGCCATTTTTTGCGGTTCTAGTGTTGGGAATAATCCAGACTATAAATCAGCAGCAGCCGAGATGGGAAAACTGCTTGCAGCGCAAGACATAGGGATGGTCTATGGCGGTGGCAATATTGGGCTTATGGGAGCGTGTGCAGATGCGGTCATGGCCGATGGTGGTGAAGTGATAGGCATCATTCCCAAAAAACTGATGGAGCTTGAAGTAGGCCATACAGGAATTTCTGACCTATTCGTAGTGGATACGATGCACGAGCGCAAAGCTAAAATGGCTCACCTTTCGGATGGATTTATTGCCATGCCTGGAGGCATAGGCACTATAGAGGAAATCATCGAGGTGTTCACCTGGCATCAGATAGGTTATCACAATAAGCCATGCGCCTTTCTTAATACCAATGGGTATTACGATAAGTTTTTCGAGTTTCTCCAACATACTGTCGGCGAAGGTTTTTTATCCGCTGCTCAGAAAAATGAATTATTGATCGCTGATACGCCTGAAGCAATTTTGAAGAAAATCACTCCTTTGATTTAGCTTTCATTGCCTTCCAATCTTCATCGAATTCTTTTCTTACTTGATCAAGACTTTCTTGCGGTATCAATGGTTCATTTGAGACTAAAAAATCTGGAATCAGGAGAGATACATAAAGTATCAAATGATAGCAAAGCCACACAGGTCTATACAGCAGCCAATGTTTCCATTTATTGGTGTGATTGGTAGGAACCACTCTGATAAACTTCCTACAAAATGAACGAAGCACTTTGAGCTGTTTCTCTTCGAACGAGCGATGCACAACTCTTGTCGAAATGTTGGTAGGTTTCTCTACTCCCAAATAACTAGTAAGGTCATTTAAAAATCTCTGAGGATCGTTTTTCAAATCATCATAGTACAAAACCAAAGGAGCATGCTCACAACACTCTTCTATGATTTCCCATTTAGCAGAATAATTCAGTTCCTTTTTGCCCCAATACCCATGATCATTGACCAAATCAAGGAATGATTCGAAAGGATGGTAATAACCATTTTTAACATGTCGCTTGTATTGCGAAGCTATCCAATGGTCATGCCTCCTCAATACCATAATAATCCTTGCCTGCGGATAGCTGGTGGTGAACCACCTGACTTCTTCCTCAAGCTGTCGATCAAATTCCCTTGACACCAGAGTTTTCTTGGCATCAAGTCTAGGAATAATCTCCGTAGATTTCTTGTATCGATGCGTAGATATGTAGTGAATGCCCTGCAACTTGGGAAAAACTTCAGTTTGCAGGTATGTAGAAGCCACTTTACCTAGCCCTACATGAAAATAAATAGTGGGTTGCTCTGACACTCAGCGAAATTAGATGATTATATCGGCGCAAAGAATACTCTGAATAAAATGCGATGGTTAAAGCGCTATCTTATGACCCCCATGTATTATTTTACATGAAAATAATTAATCAACCGAGCTCATCTAACTCTAAAGATTCTAGTGAAAAAAGACAGATATAACTGGAAAAACATAGCACTCTTCTTGGAGATCAGTTTGGTTGTCGGCTTTTTCCTTTTGGTAATTCTCAATTATTTCTACCATTTTATTCTTTGAAACCAGTGTTTCAAAAACTCGTCATTGCAATTTCCAAATAGCCCTTAAAGTTGCCTTCATAAATACTAGATTTGCCGTATGGCAAGTGAAGCAGAGGAAGCGTATCTCAACGAGCTCAATCCCCCCCAAAAAGAAGGTGTAGTCAATACCGAAGGACCAACAATGCTGATCGCAGGTGCTGGATCAGGGAAGACCAGAGTTTTGACTTATCGGATCGCGTATCTCATGCGCCAAAAGAATGTAGACCCATTCAACATCATGGCGCTCACCTTTACCAATAAGGCTTCAAGGGAGATGAGGGATAGGATAGAGAGTATCGTGGGTAATGATGCCCGAAATCTCTATATGGGGACCTTCCATTCGGTATTCGCGAGAATACTAAGATCTGAAGCCTCTAGACTTGGGTATCCTTCCAATTTTACGATTTACGATTCGGATGATTCCAAAACACTCATCCGGCAGATAGTGAAAGAAAAGCGACTGGACGACAAGCTCTACAAAGCCAATGTAGTGCTCAACAGAATTTCGGCCGCAAAGAATAGATTAGTATCCTGGCAGGACTACCAAAACAACCCCATCTATGCTGAGGATGACGCATCCAATATGCGACCTGACATGGGCAAAATCTATCAGACCTATGTGATGCGATGTTACAAAGCTGGGGCTATGGATTTTGATGATTTGTTGTTCAATACCAACGTCTTGTTCCAAGAGCATCCAGATATTTTGAACAAATATCAGCAACGTTTTCACTACATATTGATAGACGAGTTTCAGGATACCAATATTTCGCAATATTTGATCGCCAAGCGGTTGGCGGCTGTTCGCCAGAATATCGCTGTGGTAGGTGATGATGCACAAAGTATCTATGCATTCCGTGGGGCGGACATTCAAAATATTCTGAATTTCGAAAGAGATTACCCTGACCTGAAGGTCATAAAGCTAGAGCAGAACTATCGATCGAGTAATACGATTGTGCAAGCTGCCAACTCGGTCATTAATAGGAATACTGCTCAACTGAAAAAAAATGTCTGGACGGACAATGACGAGGGTGAACTCATAGACCTGATCAAAGCCACCTCAGACAATGAGGAAGGCAAATTGATAGCATCTTCCATCTTTGAGACTAAGATGCAGACACAGTCTAGCAACAAAGACTTTGCGATCCTTTACCGAACGAATAGCCAGTCACGGGCTATGGAGGAAGCGCTCCGCAGAAACAATCTTAAATATCGAGTGGTAGGAGGACTTTCGTTTTACCAACGAAAGGAAATCAAAGACGTGGTGGCTTATCTCAGGTATATCGTCAATCCGAATGACGAGCAGGCCATGAGACGCAGCATCAACCTTCCGAAACGCGGAATCGGGCCAGGAACCATAGAGAAAATAGTGGTAACGGCGGATGAGCACGACAAATCACTATGGGAAATAATGGAAAATGCCAAGTCCTATATTGGCGGCCGTGGTAGTACCCAAGTCGAGGAATATGTGACGCTAATCAAGAGCTTCAGATTAACGGCAGAGAAGAAAGATGCCTATGATACTGCTGCTTTGGTGGCCAAAAACTCTGGACTTCTAAGAGACCTATATGCCGATAAGACAATAGAAGGAATCAGCCGCTACGAAAACGTACAAGAACTCCTAAATGCCATCAAGGAGTTTACTGATGATAAGGAACGAGAAGACAAAAGTCTGAGCGCATTCCTTCAAGAGGTAACCTTGCTGACTGATGAAGACAGGAAAAATGATCCTGAAGAATCCATCACCCTTATGACCATCCATATGGCCAAGGGATTGGAATTTAAATACGTATATATAGTAGGGATGGAAGAAGACCTCTTTCCTTCTCAGATGATGCTAAGTAGCCGAGCGGATTTGGAGGAAGAGCGCCGGTTGTTTTATGTAGCCATCACAAGAGCTAAAGCCAAACTCCACCT
This sequence comes from Cyclobacteriaceae bacterium, assembly GCA_049115815.1. Taxonomy (GTDB): domain Bacteria; phylum Bacteroidota; class Bacteroidia; order Cytophagales; family Cyclobacteriaceae; genus Marinoscillum. The sequence continues at coordinate 252,216 of JAGDZO010000005.1, forward strand.
CAGTTACGCGCTCAACAGGTATCGCTACGGCAGATTAAAAAGCTGTGAGCCAAGCAGGTTCTTGGAAGAAGTAGATGCTAAGTTCATCAAGGTGAACAAGAAACATTCCACCACTTCTCCTCTATCATCTGCTGAGAGCTATGTGACTAAAAATTTTGTCAACAACCTCAAAAAGGATGCAAGTAATCGAAAATTCGCCTCGGTTGTCAATCATAAACCTAGCGCGGATTTTACCCCTAGTGATATCAGCGGATTGGAAGCTGGCATGCGCGTAGAGCATGCCAAATTTGGCTTTGGAAAAGTCACAGTCCTAGATGAAGAGGGAGCTAACAAAAAAGCCAAAGTATTATTTGAAAAAGCTGGTGAAAAGACACTTCTGCTGGCGTTTGCCAAGCTGAGGATAGTGGAGTGATATTCTGAAATTTATACTCGAAAATCCCTAACAGGGTTTTGAACCCTATTAGGATTAGGCAAGCACAAAAAAACCACTGACCTATTCGATCAATGGTTTCACTATTTCTTTTAACCTAAATCTTAGTTACAGTCGTAGGTTAATGTCAGGTCAGTAGTGTAGGTGGAACCATCCCACATCTCCACTTCTTTGATTGTCGTAGGCAAGTCTTTATCGTTATAAGTATAGGTGTAGTCATAAGACTCTTCCCATTCCTCAGTTACAGTTCCATCTTCATATGCTTTTTCTACATCAGTAACACTACCTACGTTGTTGGCAGAGAAAAATCCAGCCCAATTATCATCCCAAAGTAAGGTTGCAATATCACCTCTGAATGGATTGATTTTACTATCATAACCAGAATAAGTAATGGTCTCAGTATAGCTTAATTCTGACGTACTTCCATCTTCATAATCCGTTGAAACAATTTTAGAGATATTTTCTCCTGTGAAAGTGATCTCATAAACTTCATCTATATACAGATCGCCAATAGTTACTTCTTCAGTATTCTCGTCATAATATTCATTTGACCAAGCTTCTACCTTATTCAACTTACCTCCACTATATAAGAATTTGAGCTCCCAGGTGGCCTCTTGACCATCTTCCTCATAGCTAAAACTTACTTTAGTCAAATCACTACCAGACCAGTCTATGTCGATATCAAAGGCATCATCCGGATAATCCAAATCGTAATATGATGCTGTTACAGGCAACATAGATGAATAAGTAAACTTCAATCCCTCGGTGTAGACGTCACCATCTGATGAACTATATACATCTTCCCATTGTGTGAGATTACCGTCATTATCATAAGTGTAAGTCCAAGTTGACTTATCATTATCATCATCTGTGCTTTCTACCTTCATAAGTTTACAACTACTCGGATTGTTGGTCACATCCTCAAGGCTGTCAATCACATCATCTACTTTGTTAGGATCTACGTCCTCTTCACAGCTAAATAGTGTTCCAACAACTACAGCCATCATTAAAATTCTTTTTGTCATAGCGTTTTTTTGAACAAAGATTATTAGCCACTTCCAAAAAGTAAATACCTCGATATAGGTATTTTGATCAATTGAGTAATAATTATAAAATCCCTAAAATGAAGATGAAAATTTGGATCAAGCATAAATAACCCTCGCCTAAATAGTGTCAATTTAAGAGGCTTTCATCAACCCGTATTGTTCTCGTTTCAAACGCTCAACATCTTCTATCAATCGCGCCATTTCTAAAGGGATAGTTCCATTATAAACACCGCGAATTCTAAGATTGGGGTCCACCAGTACTACATTCTCCGTATGAAGAAAATCAGACTCTTCTGTCACGCTTTTGCCAAAGCCCTCGTCAGCAAAATAAGACGATCTGCCCAATTCATAAATCTCACGTTTTTCGCCAGTCAGCAAATGCCATTTACCACTTTGGATGTCATTGCGCTGAGCATACTCTTTCAATACTGAAACAGAGTCTACCCAAGGCATCACACTGTGAGAGACCAGCAGAACTGAATCATCTTGCTCAAAGGCCGCTTGTACGCGCTGAAGATTATTGGTCATCCTAGGGCAAACTGATGGGCAGATAGAAAAGAAAAAATTGGCCACATAGATATGGCCTTTAAGGTTTTCCTGAGTCACGGTCTTACCGTCTTGATTGGTGAAAGAAAATGGAGCAATGGTATGAACCTTCTCCAAATCTGAATCATCAGGATCCATCCAAACAGGCGTGAAATCCGCTTGTGAATAATAGGGTAATAGCACTTCTGTAGGCTCTTTTTGACCACAGCTTATCAGTACCAAAATCGACAAAATGAGTAAGCTATTTTTCATAAACAGCAGCAGTGAGGGGTTTAACTCGTTCTTCTTCAGTATCAATGTTCTTGCAGCGCTTGATTCCCACCAATCCATACTTCCTTCCATCTTCACGAATCACATAGTTGGTTCTCAGTTTACCATCAGATCGCCACACTCTTTGTGTACCAAAGGGCTGACCATTCTTGTAGTTGGCTTCCATAGCCATGCTGCCATCCTCATACCATTCATAGTGCGTGCCTACATTCTCACCATGATTAAAAGTGTATTCGAAACGCACGGCACCACCTTGGTAATACCCTCGATGCGTTCCGTGCTTTTCGCCATGATGATAATTCCTCTCATAATTCAATTCGCCCGAGGAGTAATATCCAGCATTTCTTCCATGCTTCTGGCCTTCGTAGTAAGCAGTTGTGGCACTTATGTTTCCATTCTCAAACCTCGTGATTGTATAGCCGGAGAACAGCTTTCCCTGATATTGAAGCAATCCTTTGGAGGTCTTTTGTAATCCAGGATCATTTTTATCTACCTCTACTGAAGGTATCATGGAGCACCCTACGGCAGAAACTAAGAGAATATATAGTGCCAGCCACTTCATTTATCTAGATATTGTGCCCGGTGTACCAAAAAATCCATCACCATTGATCCAAGGTAAATCGTCAGTCACGTGATAATGATAAATTCCTTTTGGAAATTCCGCTGTAGCGGAAACATGTCCGTGATAGTCGTCCAAATCGTTATTGGTCAATCTGACGCCATTTTCTACCGGACCATATACCGGAAACCCATCCAGCAACAACCCTAAGAATGAATCTGTCATCAACTTGGATTGTGTCAACCAGGTAGGCTCTATATGGTAATGATAATTACCTCCTTGTGCCGGATGTCCTTCATACTGATCGAAAGTATTGAGCTCTTCCAGAATATCATCGCCAGGAGCAGCGGCCTGATTTAAAAATGCAACGCTATTCACAGCAACTCCCATTGGACCCATCGGTGTAGTCGATTTACTGCTAGCCTCTACTGGAAATCTAGGAATCTTGTACACATGATTTTGGATCTCAATCTCATTTGGATTTTTCTTGAAATCCGGATTGTCAGGCTCCTCATATGAAGCATAAAGTGAGCTGGTACGCGGATAGTACATACTTTCATGATCAGGCTGATTGGATGATGTGATGGTGATAAATTCATCTCCTATTACCACTTCTAGCGCATCGCTATGGTAAAACTTCTCAGCCAAAATGCTGATATCGTTATCAGCAGTAGTTTCCTCTTCCTCCTCTTCTTGCTCATCTTCCATTTCTATTTCATCCTCCTCGGCTTCAGCCGAATCGCAAGACTGCAATTGAACAAAAGTGAAAATGGTAATGATTAGCCAGATAATTCTGTTGATTTTAAGCATAGTTGTATTTTTTGATAGTCTAAATTAGAAACGATCAACTACAGGAAAACCCTACCACAAAAAAAAGGTGCCCAAATTAACGAGCACCTTTAGATAAACAGCGTCGGATTCTACTACTCAGCTATTAATATTCTTATTCCATACGATTGAGGATCATTTGGTGGCGAGGCATTCCAGTCATTGAACGAATGAGACCCATCCGTCTCAAAATATACTCGGTAATCTCCAGGCTCAAGTTCTAAGTCTTCAATGACCATCCTATTCTTACGTGCGCCTCCCGCATTCTCGGTATCATAGTAATCCATCTTCCAGATAATTCTTCCGTTCTCAAGGTTTTTGATCCATCCTGTATCATACATCTCTCCGTCCGACCCCTCACCTATAGCCATGATGGTCACTCTGGTTGTTTTCTCAAGAGAGAAAATCTTCTTTTCATACGCATCATCACCTACCATGACGATCTCTGCCAATGTGTTTTTTGACATAAATTCATCCGGATCAAAACGCTTGATCTGATCCAACTCACCTTCATCTGTTGCGTAAATGGTCAGCCCCCATAGCTCCTCGTCAAATGGAGGGTTGGCATTCCACGAACCGTATGCATGAGAACCATCCGTAGAGTAATAGGCGATGTAGTCACCCTTCTCCAATTCAATAGTTCCTTCAAATTTTCTGTTCTTGCTTGCGCCTCCTGCACTTTTGGATCTGTAGCCTTTCATCTTCCAAACGGTCCTTCGAGTATTGGCATCCACGATCCAACCATAGTCGTCCATCTCTTCCTCATCGTCATCTCCTTCGCCCAGACATACTATCTTCACTTCCATATCTTTTGTCACTGTGAAACCAGTTGACTCAAGGCTACTGTTTCTGATTCTCGTGAGTTGAATCAAAGGACTGACCGTTTTAGGTGGATCAAAGGCGATAAAATTTCTCCTGTCCGCATCAGTCTCAGGAAATATGGCCACTCCCCAAAACAATGGATCATCAGGTGGCAAAGCATTCCATTTTCTAAATGAGTGCGAATCATCAGTACGATAGTTCAATCTGTAGCTACCTTTTGGCAGAGTGATTGATTCGTCCAGTTTCAAGTTCTTCTCAGCTCCACCAGCGAAACTTGTGTTGCGATAATCCATTTCATAAACACGCTCCATGTTGTTTAGATCATCGATCCAAACGAGATCATAAATATTTCTCTTCATCCCCTCTCCCATGGAGTAAATGCGAAAATCTGTGGTTTCAGATAGGTTAAAACCTTCCTCGTATCGCTCATTGTCCTCAGCCTTTACAAAGTACATCTTGGCCTTTTTGAGCTTTGCTTCCAACAAGCGATCAATAGACTCTTCTTTGATGTCGGGATGCTTCACGGTGATAAATAATTCTTCTTGCAGGCTTCTACGAAACTTCTCCTTATTTCTTGAATCAAAAATATCATCGACTAGATCTTCGATACTATTGACAGACCAGTTGGTATTCCAATTGCGGCTGTTGTAGGCACCAGTAAAATAGAGTTCATAGTTTCCTGCCTTTAGCGGGGCATCCAAAGAGAAATCGAAAACACCATCCGTCCTCTTGAAATCTCGATCTTTTGCTTCGTCAAATAAGTGCCAGACTACTTCTCTAGTATCCGAATCAAGAATCCAACCATAGTAAATCAATAATTGATACTCATCCCGAAAGACACCACCTGAGCCTACAATATTAACTGTCTGATCAGCGCTCAAAGAAAAGGCCATGATGTCCACCCTACTTGGACTTACATCAGCTATGCTGACCTTTTGCCCATGAGCGAGTGAAATCATGCAAAACATGGCAATTAAAAGCGAAGCTTTTCTCATTCTGTAGATCGTTAATTAATACGCAAAGCACTATGCCAAATTTTATGCCGCAATAAAAAATGGCCTTATCTACAAATTAGAGCGCTGTATTATAATAGAAGCTGACCGTATTCGGACAATTGTGTCCTGCTGCGATACACTCAAAAAATGCGTAAGATGACTAGAGATATGATTTTCCTCAATGCCGAAAAGGAACTAAGTCCTTGAAAGAAAGCGCCAAGTGCCTTTTTGTTTTTACCAATTCTAAACATATAAATTCCTCTGAGAAAAAGAAGATACGCCCTGTCCTCACGGCTAAGTAAGAAATCAGTTTTGAGTGTGGAATGGACATACTCCAATTTCGAGTTGGTGGGATAACCTGCCGAGCTTCCGAGTCTATAGTATCCTGCTGTGAGATCAACCGGCACAATGGTTAATCCCTCATATCTCAATTGAAGCATCAAGAACCGATCTTCTCCATATCGCAAAGACTCGTTGAAATGAAATCGGTCAAATACACGCTTTTTAAAAACCAACCCATGAATAGCTGGACAATAAATAGAAATATAGGATGGTTGGCGAGGTGATGAGAGATGATATTTTTGAGTTAAATATTGATACGTTTTCTGTTTTTTCGAGAAGGTTTTTTGATCCAACTCTCCTTTGAATAATAAGGACTTACCCATCAGCACATCTGCCGGATTCTTCGCTAGTGCATTGGTACAGCTCTCCAGGAAAACCGCATCCATCAGATCATCTGCGTCTAAGAAAATCAAATAGTTACCCTTGGCCACTTTAGCTCCAGCATTACGCGCATGAGACACTCCCTGATTCTGATCTATTCTGATGAGTTGCACACCATCTACGTTGGTACAGATTTCACGAATGTGATCAGCATATAGAAGCTCAGACCCATCATCCACTACGATTACCTCTAATGGAGGAGTGGTCTGATTTAGCGCAGATTCCAAAGCTTCCCTTAGATGGGTCACTTGCTGATATACCGGTATGATGATGGAGAAAGTAATCACGGGATGATTTTCACTTTTACATATTTAATTAATCATCCACGACAAAAATACAATGAGTCAAAGTTTATTGAAGTGAGTTAGCTTTCGCTAATTTCGAAAATCCCCTGCGAGATGTCTGAGTCAGAAAAAATCATACTGCCCGAAAAATACTATTTGGATTACTTCAAATACTTAATCGAGTTTGTACAAAAAGGATCAGCAAACCTAATCGGGAAAGCAGAACAGCGATATATCGAAGATTTCTATGCTCTGTCAGAAGATGCCCAATGCCTCCTCATTAGGATGCTCAACCGTAAAGGAGACTTCTTCAGATTAGACAAGCTGAAATATGAAGAAATAACATCTATCCCACAAGCTGCCGAAGAATTGGTCAACATTGGTAAGGGGACATTTGAAACAGCACATGATCCATCGATCTTCTATCTTTTCACCAAAGCCGAGCTGCATAAGCTATTTCCCGAAAGGGAGTTTCAGAAGAAAAAGAAAGAGGAAATATTATTGGAACTAGTGGAGCAGAATGCTGAAGAAGACTATCATGCACTTCTCGAAAACTATCAGATCATACAACTGCTTCAGCTGGAAAAAGTAGACTACATCAAAATGCTATTTTTTGGACACCCTTATGGACAGATGACCGAGTTTGTCATTAGGGATATTGGGAATATCCAATTAGAGAACCTCGAAAATCATACGTTCAAACCGTGGTTTGATTATGAAGAAGAAGCGCGAGCTACATTTGAGCTCTACCATTGGAATCGTGCATTCAAGCAAGCCAAAGAAATATTTCTGCCTGACGAAATCATTCCCATTCTTAGCGAGGTAGCTTGGGATAAACTAATTAATCATCCAAATGCACGAAAAATAGGTGACAAATTAATGCTTCGGATAGCTGAGTACTTTGAAAAATCAGACTTTCACGAAGAAGCTATCAGCTATTATCAGCAGGCGAATAAACACCCGGCTCGTGAACGACTTATCCGGATCTATGACAAACTGGACAAGGGCGATGAAGCATCTGAAATCGCAGATATCATACTCCACAAACCTTACAATGCCTCCGAACAAATATTTGCAAAAGACTATCTGGCAAAAACCAGCAAACGAAACTATAGGAGTACAACAGCGAAAATCAAAACGAGCCCTGAAATCACCATACTAGAACCGGAAGGTCATCGTGTGGAAGCGCACGCATTGGCACACTTTTCCAAGCAGGGTTACGAAGGTATTCATGCCGAGAACTATCTCTGGCGAGGCATTTTCGGTTTGATATTTTGGGATGAATTATTTGACCCAGACAATAGCACCTTTCATCACCCATTGCAACGAATGTCTAGTGACTTACATAGCGAGGACCACTTTGATAAAAGAGGGGAACGATATGAAGCCAAAACCAAACAATTCAAAACCAGAAAAAAACTTATCGCTCATATCCGAAGCACTTATGAAGAAAAAAAAGGGATCAATAATCATCTGGTAGGCTGGCACGAATCTTTGCTCCCAAGCATCGAAAGCTGCATCCGAAAAATTCCCCTAAAGGGATTGCTCAATGTGATGCTTGAAATGGCCAAAAACCTTAAGACCAACTCTACTGGCTTCCCTGATTTGTTTATCTGGTCAGATAATGATTACCATTTTTATGAAATCAAATCACCCAACGATCACCTATCTGCACAGCAGCTTTTTTGGATTGATTTTCTAAATGAGCAAAATATCAAGGCTGATATCCTACGTGTGAAATACGAGTAGTTAAGAATTATTTCAAATTCTTCTTAGAAATTTAGGGTACTCTATTTTTTGACCTAAATTATTGCCTAAATATACTTTTATGAAAATATTGATGCTTGGTTGGGAGTATCCACCAAAGATTACTGGTGGTTTGGGAGTTGCTTGTCAAGGATTGGCTGAAGCACTGGGCTCAGCTGGTCATCAAGTACATTTTTTGCTCCCCAAGAAATCTCCAAAGCAGGTCAGTAGTTTGGTAAAACTAATAGGTGCATCTCGCCTTAAACCGGATCTGGATTTCTGGAAAAAGGAAAAGAAACATACCGAGGTACTAACTGAAGTTTCCTTCGGGAAAATATTGGTTCCATACTTGCCTCCACAGACTTTTGAGCGCGCTAAAAAAATCCAAAAAACAATTACCAAACTTGAGCCTACGGAAGAATCGGATCTCCTAGAAAAAGTAAAGCTTACGGGTGATTACAATGGTCAGCTATCAGCAGAGCTGATAAAATACGCCATGCTGACTGTTCAAACTGCTCATAAAGTAAAACCCGATGTGATTCATGCGCATGACTGGATCACTTTCAGAGCTGGACGAATGGCCAAAAAAGCCTTAGGAAAACCACTTTTTGTTCATGTGCACAGTACCGAGTATGATAGAAATGGACAATATGCTCAACCATTCGTACTAGATGAGGAACGTGCTGGTTTTGAAGCGGCAGATCGTATATTCTGTGTTAGCGAAAAGCTCAAACTTACCATCATTGAAAAATACCAAGTTACGGCAGATAGAATCACTGTAGTCCCGAATGCCCTTACGCTCAAATCAAATCAGAACCGAACTTCTCGCACCCCTAAAAACATAGCATTTATAGGCAGGCTTACTTCACAAAAAAGCCCGGGAAAATTGATAGATATTGCTCGTGATATGAGTTCGAAAGGAAATGATTTTCAATACATGGTTATTGGAGATGGGTACCTTATGGACGAACTGAAAGGCTCTCTCAGTGGAAGTCCAATAGCCAATCGATTTACATTCACAGGATTCTTGGATCGTACCGAGCTATTGAAAAAAATGAGCCAGATAGATTTGCTAGTGATGCCTTCTGCTTCTGAACCTTTTGGGCTAGTTGCCCTAGAAGCAATACTTAAGGGCATCCCTGTAGTGGCTGCAAAAGGGTCAGGAATAAGCGAGTTTGTGCCGAGTATGCCTGAAGTTGAGCTATGGGACAGTTACTCCTACAACAACATTGTGGAGCGACTCATGACTGACGCACCATACAGAGAAACGACCGTAAAGAAATGCCAAGAGGAAGCAGGAAAACTCTCTTGGGCTAAGTCTGTAAAGATTGTGGAGAAAGCTTATTCTAATCACTAATAACTTGATCTTCTCCGCATGAAAATTTCAGACGAACAAATAAAATCGCTACTAGAGATTCTTCAGGCAAGGTTTGAAAAAAACCAACATCGACATGCTGATATCAAATGGGAAGCCATACTAGCTAGAATAGAAAATGACTCTGAAAAGCTATGGTCACTCTCTGAGATGGAGCGTACAGGTGGCGAACCTGATGTCATAGCTTACAATAGTGTTGCCGATGAGTATTTGTTTTGTGATTGTGTAGCTGAGAGTCCGAAAGCACGCCGCAGCATATGCTATGATCATGCAGCGCTGGAGGCGCGTAAGAAATTCAAACCCAAAGACTCAGCTATGAATGTAGCACAGACAATGGGTGTGACTATTACGACCGAAGAGGAATATCGTTTACTTCAATCTCACGAGGCATTCGACACCAAGACATCCAGTTGGTTAAAAACTCCAGATGCAGTGCGCGAATTAGGTGGAGCACTTTTTGGCGATTTTAGATTTGGTCGTGTTTTCGTTTATCACAATGGGGCTGAATCTTACTATGGCAGCCGTGGCTTCCGAGGCATTCTGAGAGTATGATCGATCAATCTGAAGCGAAAAGAATATGCTAAGTTTCTGGGAACAGAACTCTTTCCAATCATTTGATGTGGTCATCATTGGAGCGGGCATTTCCGGGCTATCAACTGCCGCTTCTCTCAAAGAAAAAGATAATCGTCTCAACATACTGGTAGTGGAAAGAGGAACGCTTCCTACAGGAGCCAGTACTAAAAACGCAGGATTTGCTTGTTTTGGAAGTGTCTCAGAATTGGTTGGAGACCGCTTAGCACTGGGTGACGATGGCATGACCAAACTTGTACATAGAAGATGGCAGGGTCTCCAAAAAACGATTCAGCGGTTGGGCGAAGAGCGGATTGGTTTGCTTAAGAAAGGGGGCTATGAGTTGATCCATGAGGGAGCTTCCTTCAAAGAGGATCAAATGGAAGAAATCAATCAACTCCTCCATCCTATTTTCCGAGATCAGGTTTTCAGCAAGAACAATCGGGCACTATCTCGATTCAAGTTCGGAAAAACCAAGGAATTGATATACAACCAATTTGAAGCTCAACTCGATACTGGTGCCATGATGCGATCACTTTGGGCGTATTGTTCCCAATTGGGAATTCACATCATCACAGGCACTGAGGTGCTCCAGTTTCAACCTTCTGGAAATGGTATTGAAATAGAAACTCAAAACATGGTTTTCAAAGCTCGGTCAATGGCTGTTTGCACCAATGCATTTACCAATCGCCTTGTGAGCGATGATCTGGATTTGCAGCCGGGACGTGGTATGGTCATGATGGTAGAACCAGAGAAACCGACGGAAATTTCAGGCACCTTCCATTATGACGAAGGGTACTATTACTTCAGAGACTATCATGGCAAATTGATTTTTGGTGGAGGCAGAAACTTAGCAATAGAGGATGAAGCCACCGACGCTTTTGGAATCAATCAAAAGATCTATGCAAGACTTGAAGGTGATCTTCAAGAAATCATTCTTCCAAACCAGCGATTTGAGATTAAACAAACATGGTCGGGAATCATGGCGTTTGGCGCTGACAAGTCTCCGATAGTCAAGAAAATATCGGATCGATCCTATCTAGGTGTTCGCCTTGGCGGAATGGGTGTAGCGCTTGGAAGTATGGTTGGAGAAGAGCTATCCGACCTAATCTTATCGGATGGTTTTTGATTTTTGTAGTAACTTTTCGATTCGTAAAAAATAGCTGATGGCAATCAAGCGTGAACCTTCCCTCTTAGAGGCTTTCTTTCCTGTTATTTTCCTCATCGTACTACTTTCCATCAATGTATGGATATTCGGTGACGCTTCTCTGGATGGATCCAATCAGATCGTACTCATCCTCTCTGCAGGTGTGGCTGCCTTGATGGCTGGCAGACTTGGCTTTAGGTGGAATCAAATTCAGGATGGCATAGTGAAAAGCATCAGTTCTGCGATGACTTCACTGTTGATTTTACTCCTCATAGGTTCATTGGCAGGCACATGGCTTTTGAGTGGTATTGTTCCGGCCATGATTTATTATGGCTTGCAAATCCTCAACCCAACCATCTTTTTGGTAGCAGCCTGTATCGTTTGCTCTATCGTCTCAATAGCCACCGGCAGTTCATGGACCACTGCAGCTACAGTTGGTATAGCCCTTATCGGAATTGGCAAGGCACTAGGTATTTCTGAAGGCTTGGTAGCTGGCGCTATTCTATCAGGGGCATATTTCGGCGACAAAATGTCTCCCCTATCGGACACCACCAATTTGGCTCCAGCCATGGCCGGGACAGACCTATTTACCCACATAAGATACATGGCGATCACTACTGTGCCTTCTATCAGTATTGCGCTCATAATATTTCTAATTTTGGGATTCACCAACACCATAGGTGAAGCACCTGTAGATACCGAAGTGATTCTCAATGCCATAGCGAGCAAATACTATATTTCAGGTTGGTTGTTTTTGGTGCCTATCATTTTGGTGATCCTCATTCTCAAGAAAATGCCAGCGATTCCAGCATTGCTGGCGGGCACCCTACTAGGGTCCATTTTCGCCATTATTTTTCAACCCGATTTGGTGGCAGAAATAGGCGGAAGCAGTTCCGCTATAGGTTTTTTCAAAGGCACTATGAAATCCCTATACGGCGATATTGCGATTACGACCAATAATGATATGGTCAATGATCTTTTAAGCTCGGGGGGTATGGCCGGTATGCTTGGCACTATCTGGTTAATCCTTACTGCCATGATTTTTGGCGGAGTAATGGAGAGTGCTGGCATGCTCAAGCGAATCGCCAAAGCAGTCATCAGCAAAGTCAATTCTACAGGCGCTTTGATATCATCAACGGTGGGTACTTGCTTGTTTTTTAATGTAACTGCTTCTGACCAGTATCTCGCCATAGTGGTGCCTGGTAGGATGTATAGTGATGTGTACAAGGAGAAAGGGCTTGCTCCCGAAAACCTAAGCAGGGCTCTGGAGGATTCTGGCACTGTGACTTCTGTATTGATTCCTTGGAACACCTGCGGAGCTTATCACGCTAGCGTATTGGGAGTATCTACGCTTACCTTTGCCCCATATTGCTTTTTCAACATCATCAGCCCGATCATGACTATCATTGTGGGAGTAGTTGGCTTCAAAATCAAAAAATTAAGTTCTAAGAATTAATCTTCATGTTCGCGAGTTCCATTCCAAAAGAAGAAGTAAAAAAGCTACCACTAATCCGTTTTGAAGGGAATATCCACATGATAGATACCCTCGAAAAATTAGATGAAATTATCCCTATCCTTCAGAATGAAAAAGCGTTAGGATTTGACACAGAAACAAAACCTACATTCACCAAAGGAGCCTACAATCATACGGCACTTATTCAGTTTTCCACCCTTACAGATGCTTATCTGATTCGGATCAATTTGATCGGGATGCCTGATAATCTGGTCAGTCTTTTGGAGGATCCAGCTGTGACCAAAATAGGCATCAGCATTCGTGATGACCTGAAAGAATTGAGAGCTATTCGCAGATATGAATCTCAAGGATTTGTTGACTTAAACAATCTCGCAAAAGACTTAGGAATCACTCAAATAGGAATGAGAAGTCTCACGGGCATTTTTCTCGCCTCAAGAATCTCTAAAAATCAGCAAACCTCCAATTGGGAAAACGAGGTAATGACTACAGGTCAGCAATATTACGCCGCTACAGATGCTTGGGTTTGCCTCAAGATGTACCTCATGCTCAAAGAAAAAGGAGCGATCTAATCTTCTCGAATTTCAATTTTCACGTCTGCCATTAGTTCTGTTTTCTTCAGCAATATTGGGCAGTCTTCATCTTTGAGCATCATAGTGAATACGCACCGGTCAGTATAGGTCTTGTCCAAATAGGTAATATCAATATCACCCAAAACACGCTCCACTTCGCTGGTACTGTCATAACCAAAATCAATCTTGACTTCCTTCTTGGCATAAATGGTTTTGAAGGTTGCATTGTTGAGCGCGTCTTCAGCCGCGATCTTATATGCGCTGATCAACCCTCCAACTCCCAGTTTGGTGCCCCCAAAATACCTCACTACCACCACCAAGGTATTGGTAAGCTCTTTGGATCTGATTTGACCTAAAATCGGATCTCCGGCTGAGTGGTTGGGTTCACCATCGTCATTGGCTCTAAATGACTGCTTCTTCAATCCGATCACATAGGCATAGCAATAATGCCTAGCGTCATAGTATGTCTTTCTAAGATTGTCCAAGACATCCTTAACGGAATCCTCCGAATCTACCGGAATGGCAAATGACAGGAACTTGCTCCCTTTCTCTTTTAAGAAGCCTTCTGAAGGGGCTGTGATGGTGGTGAACTGATTCTTCAAATGGCTTATTCTAAACTATCCAATAACATCTCAGCCTCCTTGATCAAAGATTCCGCATCTGATTCATCTATCACCCATTCAAGATTAGCTCGAGCTAAATCTGATTCCTTTCGCTGCAAATAGACCCTACCTAGTCCCAAATAGGCAAGATCACGATAGAATTCTCCGTAATCGGGAATGGACTTCCAATATTCAATAGTAGCTTGATAGGAGGCAATGGCAGCTTGTGAATTCTGCTCTACTTTCTCCAGATATATTCCCTGAAATGAAGCTCCAGCCAATTTGTAATACGGTCGCTTTGACAACTTCAGATCATTGATCATTTGTAAGGGCGCTTGCCTAATGTCCTCTCCTGTGAGCAATGATTCTAGAAGTTTGGTCTTCATGTACAGGTTTTGTGGATATTCTCTAGTCAGGCTCCATAGATACTTCTGCGCCTTGGCAGGCTCATATTCATATCTCAAATAGATATACGCCATGTAGACATGAGCTTCCACATTGGTCAGCACCGCCTTTTTCGTCGCTTCATCTATCTGCTTGAGACCCAACTTCACATCACCTCCTCTGAAAAACCAAAGTAGTGGTTTAAAGGCTGGATATTTCTCTGGATACTTTTCTCTGAAATAATTGTAAACCCCTGTTGTCAATAAAAACTCCGGAATCTTATCGGACAATTCAAACCCTTTTTTGACTAAATCATAGGCCTTACCAGCCTCACCAATAGCCTTCATATAATGTCCCTCATCTGCATAATACTCTGCAAGCAATCCGCGAGCAGACATCTCAAAGAAGATAGCTTCCGGGTGCGTCTGTCGACCCCCATCTAATGTTGCAGATAGTTTGATAACCTCCCTAAGTTCTCCACTAAAGGTTTTAAACACAGAATCTACCGTCACCAAAGGGATGTTCTCCCATAGTACCTTGAGCGCACGCATCATAGGTACTGCTGGGTGTTTGCCTAGCTCTGCCTCAACTCTGCTGATGTAATATTGAGCCGAATCTTTATTTAGATTGTAGATATTGTGCACACCCGAACTGACCAACGACATTCTTTCAGGATGATCGAATAGCTGTGCATGGGTCAAATGACCAAAAATTAGTAGAATGGCGGTTACTACTGTTTTCAAGTTGACTTTAGGGTGGATTATTTTGGATAAATACAAGAGCAATTTACTTGAGGCTTTTCAAACAGGGAACACTATTGCCGACTAACTTTAGGACACGATAAGTTCAAAAATGGATGGCATTGGCCAAATGCCCAGTTATATGATATATTCTCAAAAAGCATATACGGATTTACACGATTACCTAAATCTTCAACGGTTTGAAACCGATGAAATTACCATGTGCTTCGAATTAATTGATGGTAAGGCTATCTGCTTGCCTTACAGTCCGTGTGGAGGCATTTCGGTGAGTAGTATTAGTGAAGAGAAGTTCCTTTCAACTTACGAATTGTGGGAGAATGAACTAAAATCAAAAGGAATTGAGACTGTTGAAATCACCCTTCCGATCGAGGTTTATGACACCATAGAAAAATCGTGGTTAATCTCCTTAGGTTATGAAGTTTCGCAATCCGAAACAGCGCATTATCTCCCATTGTCTGGCAAATGTGAATCTCGAATGCACGAAATGCAATTACGGAAGCTGAAAAAACTGACCCAACTTAGATATCAAGAGATAAACCCCAACGAACTGCCCAGCATCTATCGCTTCATCCAATGCAATAGGTCCAAAAAAGATATTCCACTTAATGTGTCACTGGAGTCATTAGAGAAGATGTTTGCTGCTTTGCCTGAGCATTACCAAATCCATGCAGCTTATGTAGGTGATGCTTTGGTGGCATGCTGCATCATGGTGATTCCATCGGAAGATGTCGGCTACTATTTCTTACCGGCCTCTTCTTTTGACAAGCACTCAATGAGCCCGATGGTGGGTCTGATCTACTACATGTATTATTATTACCAAAGCCGCCATTTTAGGTATTTAGATTTGGGAATCTCATCCATTTTAGGAGCTCCGCAAGAAAGTCTCATTGCCTTCAAAGAGAGAATGGGTGGCACACGTACATCCAGACTCACTTACCTCAAATCAATCCAATAATTGAGTAAAAGCCTGCTCAAGCTGAGCGATCACTTTGTCAGAACCATACCTCTGGACATACGCTTGTCGTATATCCTTCCTTGGTGTCGAACTTGCTATTTGGTTTTGCATTTCTTTGGCTAGTTGACATTCGTCAAATGAAACAACTCTTCCTAATTCACCTTTTATAAAATCCTCGGCACCATCCCAAGCGGTAGTGATTATTGGCAAGCCAGTTGCTAATGCCTCCAGCATTGCCACAGGTTGATTTTCATGTAAACTGGTATTAATCAATGCGTTAGATTGCTGAAGATGTTTCCTCAACTCCTCTCGAGTACACTCTCCCATCAAGGTCACGACACCTGCCAATCCATTTTGATCAATGTATTTTTTCAAAGACCCCCGGTGCGAGCCTTCTCCCAATATCTTTAGCATGAATTGGCTACCTGTAGCCTTCAGGACTTTCGCAGCATTCAGCATCAGCTGATAGTTCTTTTGCGATTCTAAACGCCCTATGGCTATGAAAGTAAAAACACCCCCATGTTCTTCTCCAAGGTGAAATTCATCATCATCAATATAATTGGATGTGCATAAAGATTCAATCTTATGATAGAGCAGGTCCCGCTGCAAATTGGCACTCACGGCCATCACCAAGTTAGCTTTCTGCAGTGGTGGAATGATCCACTTCTTATAATCTAACCGATAACTAGGCGTGGGAAACGGGCTCATATGCTCCGTGATGACATATGGGATGTGATGCTTTCCGGCCAGCAGCATCGCCACATATCCAGCAGGGTGCGAAACATGGGCGTGTATGATATCCGGTTTACCGAAATATTGGCAATAGCGTTCAAAGTTCTGCTCACAAGCGGCGAAAATTCCTTTCATATTGCCATTAGAAATCTTTCTTGTCCATGTCAGTGCTGGCGTGAAAAATTCTGCGTAATTGGCGAGCAGCAACGAATCCTTACTTTTTAGAGGGAGCTTTGAACCACGTTTGACCATGGCATCCAAAGGCTTTGAAAATCTTACCCAAAGCTTCGGCTCATGCGAACCCCATAAAGAAATTCCTATGCTCCATTCTGGCCTTTTCTTGGCCAATATGATGGCTTGTTCTTTGAAAAAAATGCCCGTAGACGGGTGACTATCTGACGGGTACCAAGACGGAATTACGAAGACTTTCATGAGTATTCGAATCTGGCTAGGTTAGTTTTTAGTAATCCATTTACCATGGCAAGTTCCTCTTCGGTCAAATCATCTCGATAATTACCAATAGACGACTTAAATACAGGTTTTTGCAGGTTTCTATGCTGAGGCTCGAGATAGAGTGAGTTTTGAAGATCAATGCGATGAAAGTCTAACATCTCCATTTGAAATTCTATGTTCAGAAAATTACAAATTTCGTGGAGTTTGGCTTCTGGTTGACTGACCAATTCTTCGTATTTCACTAGCAATACGTCCGTCCTCTTTCTCAACCAATCATACTTATCGATAGAGTTCAACCAATGCTTGGCAGATTTTTCAGGATCGCTCAATTCGCCCAAGTATGAACCTCCTTTTTTATTAGAGGCCACCACGTCCCTACCATCTCTAAGGAGAAAGATATACTTCGACTTGGGGAAAACTGAGTAGATCTCTGGGGCGTAAAGTGTATTGAGTGGAGTCGTGTCTCCCCAAGTCGTAAATCGCTGAGATTTGCCACCATATGTCCGATATATCAAATCAATCACTGACTCAAGATCCCGGCTTGGAGTATTGTTGAGCAGATCAAACACATCCTCAGCAAAAAAATCCCAAGTGTGGCTTCCAGTAACAGGCATCAGCTCACCTGTAATGATCTTGACCAGATCGCGCCAGATCAGAAAATTATAGAGTTTAAACTTGATGATACTATTGCCCAAAAAATACTGCTCCGATGGCAAAAAAACCTCCGAGTGTTGGTTGAGCATCCGGTTGAGCATGGTGCTCCCGTTTCTTCCTGAACCTAATACAAAAAAAGGGAGATGGTCTAAGGGACTCTGCGCCTTTATCGGATATTTCCTGGGGAGTAAATCCGATATCAATTGTAGTCGTCTGGCTAATTTTATTCTCCTCATATTTGTGATTGCAACGGAAATTTATGGATTCTCTCCCTTTAGTTTCAATTATCTGCCTCTGTTATAACCAAAAAAGATTCGTGACTTCAGCCATACGATCCGCGCTGAGTCAGACTTATGCCAACATCGAGGTAATCGTGGTGGATGATGCCAGTACTGACGGCAGTCAAGAGGAGATCAGAGCAACGATCGGTCAAAAGAACGTCCGCTTCATTTCCCTTGAGCGAAACGTTGGCAATTGCGCAGCATTCAATCGTGGATTTGAGATAAGCAACGGAGAGTATGTAATCGATTTGGCTGGTGATGACCTACTGCTCCCGACTCGTGTCGAATTGGGGATCAATGATTTCATCAACGCTTTTGATAAAGCTGGGGTACATTTTACTGACGCATTCTACATCAACGAAGATGGCCAACCTACCGGCACGCATTATGATCGCAACCCCGATGGTCAGTTAGTATCAGCCATTCCGCAAGGGGATATTTACCAAGACCTGATAGAGCGCTATTTCATCTGTCCTCCATCAATGATGATAAAAAGCGATGTACTTAAGTCGCTCGGAGGGTACAACGAATCACTGCATTATGAGGATTTTGATTTTTGGATTCGTTCCTCGAGAAACTTCCAATACATTTTCAATCCCGCTCCCTTGGTGAAGTACCGCCGGGTCAAAAAATCGCATAGTAGTAGTCAGACCAAATGGCGAACTGCCCACCTGCTAACGACATTTCAAGTATGCGAAAAAATATTTGAGTTGAACAAAACTCCTGCGGAGCATCAGGCCCTAATCAAAAGATGTCAGTATGAAATAAGACAATGTCTGAAGACTTTTAACTGGGGATTGATTTTCAAATACCGTAAACTCATCAAAGAAGCCAAATATTCCTATCGGCGGTTGTCATCAGACTCAAGCATCGAACAATAACTGTAATAGCGCTCTTGAGTAATTTGGCCTTCTTCGATGGACGCCTTTACAGCGCAACCCGGTTCATTGACATGAAGACAATTGTTGAACCTACAATCCCCAAGAATGCTTCTCATTTCGGGGAAATAATGACCCAGTTCTTCGGGATCAATTTCTGATAAGCCAAGCTCCTTTATCCCTGGCGTATCTATAATGGCGGATTGCTCATTGAGGAAAAACATCTCCGCAAACGTAGTAGTGTGTACCCCTTTATTGGCAAAAGCCGAAATCTCCGAGGTTTTCTGACTGATCTCTGGCAAGAGGTGGTTGATCAAGGTAGATTTTCCTGAGCCAGAATGTCCCGAAAGCAAAGTGGTCTTACCTTCCAGCAATTCGCTCAGTTCTTTGGGGATTTCATTCTCTATAAACGAGGAGAACAGACACTGATAACCAACTTTCTTTTCATAGATAAACTGCAGGTATTTGGCCTCATCTTTACCATCATCATCTAGCAGATCGATCTTATTGAAAATGATAATCCCGGGAATCCGATAAGCTTCCAAAGTCACCAAAAAACGATCAATGAAACCGAGCGAGGTGCGTGGCTCTTTGAGTGTGGCAATCATGATGGCCTGGTCAAGATTGGAAGCAATCAAATGATCGTGATGCTTTTTGCGCGGTGATTTTCTAATGATATAATTCCTTCGATCTTCGATCTCCGAAATCATCCATTCGTCTCCCTGCTCTTCAAGCGTGACCCAATCACCTACAGCTATTGGGTTGGTAATCTTTTTGTTGTCCAACTTAAATTTTCCGCGCAAGCGAGCCTCTACCTCTTCAGTATCAGTCTTTACACGATACCACGATCCGGTAGATTTGGTCACCAATCCTCTCATACAATCTCAGCTATTTTGGACATGATCTTTTGGGTCGCTCCAGCATTTTCTGATACAAACTTACGTGAGTTCTTGCCAATCGTTTCTCGAAAGTCCAAATCCGATATCAATCTATCGATCAACACCTGCAATTCTTCTTGGCTCGCAAAGTCAAATCCTCCTTTGGCGTCAAGAATTCCTTTCACCTCTAGAAACTTCGAATTATTTGAATGTTGCTGAAACAACACCGGCTTGCCGTGAGCAGCAGGCTCTAGTATGTTGTGAAGCGCTCCTCGAGAACCTCCTCCGACTATGGTAATATCTGCTATGGAATATACGCTTGACAACATGCCCATGGTATCCAGAATCAATATTTCTGCATTGATTCGCTCTGTGGGTGTGGCCGTGCTAAAGCGGGTACCTGACAAGTGATCGAAATGAGCAAGTGCATTTTCATCAATATGATGGGTCGCAATGATGAAACGCACCTGCTCTCGCAATGACAAAATCACATCATTCAGTATGCCCAAATCTGAAGACCATATACTACCTAGTACGATGGTGAATTTTTCAGTCTTAAGTGTTGATAGTTCCAATTTTGGTTTTTTAGAATTGGCGATCTCCATCACCCTATCAAATCGAGTATCTCCGGCAAGGGTAACATTTTCAAAACCATATTTTGACAAGAGAGCTAGTGACTCTTCGTTTTGCACAAAAAAATGATCGAATGCCTGAAAGGCTTTCTTGAAGAAATATCCATACGGCTCAAAATAAAACTGGTTTTTTCTAAATACTGCTGAGATCAATATTGCTGGTATTTGTCGTTTTCGGATCTGTATCAAGTAGTGATACCATAATTCATACTTGATGAAAATGGCTAATTCTGGCTTAACCAAATCCAGAAATTTCGACGCATTTTGGTGGCTGTCAAACGGTAGATAATGAACTAAATCCTGGGTATTTGACCTTTTAACTACTTCATAACCTGAAGGTGAATAAAAGGTAATTAACAGAAGATGCTCTGGGCGCTCTGATTTGAGGGATGTGATAATGGGTAAAGCCTGCTCGTATTCTCCTAGAGAAGCCAAATGTAGCCAAATGGTAGGTTGGGTATTTTTCTCAAGTTCAATTCGAAGCGATTCGAAAATCCCTTTTCTGCTTTGTATGAATCGCTTAGCTCTAGGATGCCAAAGCGCTACCAAAGCGAGCAGCAGCTGATAAAGCCACAAGTTCAAATCATACAAGTAACGCATGTGCGAAAGTAGGCAATGCCTTGAGAATGAAAAAAGGCCACTTCAAATGAAATGGCCCTATAATTATTGCATTAAGGTCTTTTTACTTCCCAAAAAGCTTGTAACCTACTGAAAGTTGGAAGGTGCGATTTTTTGCCTCTACACCTACGCCATCATTGACATCCGAAAGGCCAATCACATAACGAGCACTAAAGCTCAAACCGAAAGGCGCATCCCATCCTGCACCCAAAGCTGCACTAACATCAGAGTCTTTATAACTGTCCTTGCTGATCTTGGTAGTTCCTCCTGAGCCGTCAGGAATTTCACCATCCACTGAAATCAACGTGCCGAACTGTGGACCTGCTTGCAAATGAAGCCCTAAAGGCAAATAGAATTTCACCATAATAGGGATATCTAGATAAACAAAATCTTGGGAAAAATCAGACTTCACACCGGCAAGGTCGAATTCTCCAGCTGTACCCCTCACAGAATACAAAACTTCCGGCTGGATGCCAATCATAGCCACTTTTGCCAATGCATATGCACCAATATGGAAACCCGTAGTTGACTCATACGATGCTAATGGGTCATCAGCATTTATACTTGCTAAATTCAATCCACCTTTCACTCCTATTTGAGCTTTGAACTGAGCAGTTCCAATAAGTGCTATGCAGACTAATGTAAGTGTTGCGATATATTTCATCATATTCTAGTTTTTATGTTTACCCAAAATTATCTGAATATTGACAATCGCCTAATAAATTGGATAAAACTTACCATTCGACCTACCGATTGATACGTATAGGCGCTACCGCAAAACGGGTATTTTGCGACAGATAATGGTATTGACTAGACCATTATCCCACATATGCCATCTAGTATTGCATGAACTAAAACAAACAATTATGAAAAACACACTAAAATTCGCCTATTTACTTTTCGTTCTTCCATTCTTGTTTTCGTGTACAGAAGAAGAAGGTGGAGAAGGAGCAACAGCCGATCTTACTGGCACTTGGACTTATGAATCTGCAACTTTTGATGTCAAAGTGGGAGATGAAGATTTCATAACATACCTAAAGAGAGAATTATCATTGCCAGATGCGCAAGCTCAGGAATTTCAAACGAGCTTAGAAACAGCTGCCAACATTTTTAATGGAATTACTTTGACATTCAATAGTAACGGAACTTATGATGCAGTATTCGACGGTGATAGTTCTAATGGAAAATGGGCTTTAAATGATGCAGGGGATAAGCTAACGATAGATGCTGGCACAGAAGATGAATCCGTTATGGATGTCTATACATTATCCAGTTCTACTTTCGTATTTGGCGTTACAGAAACTGAAATAGATGATTTGAATGGAGATAATATAGACGAAACCATCTCTATCAACGTAAGAATCACACTCACTAAGTAATCCTCACAAAAGCAAAAAAGGCTGTCTCAAAAGATAAACATCGAATATTAGATATTGAATATCTTTTGGGACAGCCTCTTCATTTGGCGGAAGCCAAAAACTTAAGGGAGGGTCAACTCACCGCGATCATTCCAATTGATCTCACCGAAATTAAATACGCCTTCACCAGCTCCTTCCATCAATGCATTGATATCCAAAGTGAAGGTTATGGCATCTCCGCTAACCAGACTGATCGGCTCTTCAAAATCCACCACTTGGTTAAATGACTCACCGGTGTAATAGCTATACATGTTCATATTCATGGCTACCAGGGTCTGAGGCATCACATACAAAGTGTAGCTAGTTCTATTATCACCAAGATATCCAGCCACATAGCTATAATCGTCTTGTACAAAATCAGTCTCATCAAAACTGTAGGCCCACGGATTTTCTGTGACCAATCCCATTTCAATCCAAGCGGTATTAAAGTCAGCACCATTATTCATTTTGAAGGTCACTTTAGCCGAGATATTTTCCATATCAATTTGCACTACTTGTCCTTCTTCTTCCAATGTAAAATCCTCTTTACCTACGTAGATTGGTCCCTCGCTGATGGTATAACCTGGAATGACCAACTCATTGCCAGCGACCACACCTAGTGAGTCTTCCAAGTCTTCCGGAAAACCGAAATCATCATAATAATAGTAATAGAAGTCAGCCGTCACAGCCAACAACTGATAGTTACCAGCTGAAAGCGAGGGAATAAAAATCGTATCGGGTACGATCTGCTCCTCATGATATCGGTAATAGTGTGTCTCATGGACAATCTCGTTTGCCTCATTGAGAATCAACACTGTTAAGTTCTTCACATCATCTGCACTAGAGGCCACTCTGCCGTTTCCGGCTCTAAATTCATAGCTCAGCGACTGATTGATACCAGTCACCATCATGCTCATTTCGCCTTGCGGCAATTCATCTTCAGGGGTCGACTCGCATGCCGCGAATAAAACTAGCGTCAATGCGATAAATAGAATATTGATCTTTTTCATAATTATAGGGGGTATACTCGCAATTTAATAAATGCTGAGCAAGAGGCTCATATACCCAAGACGATCAAAACCTTAAAATCGTTGGACACTACCCTCCAGATTTTTCACTTAGCTCAAGCCATCTCAACTCTTTGGCTTCAATTTCCTCCTTGATTTGCTCTAAATTCTCACCTAGAGACTGCAATTCTTCGAAATCGGTCTTACCATCCATAGATGCGATAACCTCCTCTTTCTTCTGCTCCAACTTAGCAATCTCTCCCTCCAGGCCATCGAATTCTCGCTGCTCGTTGTAGGATAATTTGACTCCTTCTGCCCTTTTAGTCTCTGTATTAGATTTGGTATTCTTGTTAGCCTTTTTGGGCGCAAACATATCTTTCTTGAATCCACCCTCTGCCCGGAAGTCTGTATAATTACCCGGGAAGTCTCGCACCTTTCCATCTCCTTCGAATATGAATAAATGATCTGTCAACTTATCCATAAAGTATCGATCATGAGAAACAATCATCAAGCAACCTTCAAAATTATCGAGGTAATCTTCCAGCACATTGAGTGTCATCAGATCCAGATCATTGGTAGGCTCATCCAGTATGAGGAAATTCGGATTCTTCATTAGCACACGCAATAACTGTAGCCTCCTGCGTTCTCCTCCACTCAACTTACCCACCACATTGAATTGCATCTTAGGTGGAAAGAGAAATTGGTTGAGCAGCTGCGAGGCGGTAATCACCGATCCATTAGCCAGCTCGATCACCTCTGCCACTTCTTTGACCACATCGATCACTCGACTATTGGGATCAAAAACTTGCTGTTCCTGGGTGTAATAACCAAACTTAGTTGTTTGCCCTACTTCTCTATTTCCAGAGTCGATATCAATCTCACCACTGAGAAGATTCAAAAAAGTAGACTTACCCACACCATTTGGTCCTACGATACCTACGCGCTCTTTGCGCTGAAATGTATGCTCAAAATCAGATAGAATATTGACCTTTTCGAAACGCTTGTTGACGTGCTCCATCACCAATATCTTCTTGCCTTGGCGTTCACCTTTTAGGTTCACTTCCATCTCTGCTCGCTGCACTCCCTTAGAAGCTTTTTCTTTGGTTTCATAGAAAGCATCCACCCTATATTTAGCCTTGGTACCTCGAGCTTTCGGTTGCCTGCGCATCCAATCGAGCTCCTTTCTCAGTAAGTTTTTGGCTTTATCCACAGAGGCTGCATCCTGTGCTTCTCGCTCTGCCTTCTTTTCCAGAAAATTCTGATAGTTGCCTTTGTACCTAAACAACTCGCCATTGTCCAGTTCCATGATCTCGTTGGTCACCCGATCCAGGAAATACCTATCATGAGTCACCATCAATAAAGTTAGATTGGCCACAGCTAGGTAGTTTTCTAACCATTCGATGACTTCCAGATCCAGGTGGTTGGTAGGCTCATCCAAAATCAACAGCTCTGGCTTAACCACAAGCGCCCTGGCAAGTGCAACCCGTTTCCTCTGACCACCAGAAAGTTCACCCATCTTCTGATCTAGGTCTTCTATACCTAACTCCCCAAGGAGCTGCTTTACTTGGCTTTCATAATCCCACGCGTTGAGGTTATCCATTCGCTCCAGAAGCGGTGTAATATCCGGTGCATTCATAGGATCGATGGTGGCTTTATGAAGCGCCATTTCATAGTCCCTGATCACATTCAACTCTTCTATATCTTCTGCAAATACAGCCTGAACCACATTGTCTGCATCATCAAAAATAGGATTCTGAGGAACCATGGAAACCCTGATGCCTTTGCGAAAAGAAACTGATCCTCTATCAGGCTGCTCTAATCCTGCAATGATTTTCAACAAAGTAGATTTTCCACAGCCATTGACCCCTACCAAAGCTGCCTTCTGCCCTTGATCCAGACCCATGCTCAACTCTTGAAAGAGCTGTTTTTCGTCATAGTTCTTAGCGAGATTTTCTACAGAGAGATTGTTCATGGCGCAAATGTATTGAGATAATCAGCCATTGATCTTACAATGATTCAACTTAGTGTCACTAGGCTCTGATATAGCCAAGGATATTTACGAATATTGCTACTTCCAATTTCAATACTATGCGATTAATCCATTCTCTTATTTGCTTCTGTTTGGTTGCTATTGCAAAAGGTCAAGCACCCATTGTCTATGAATTGTCCTTTGAAAACATTGTGCACCATGAATTGCAGGTCAAGGTGACTTTTACGGACATTGAGACCGATGTGCTGGAAATCCGCATGCCCAATTCATCGCCGGGTCGGTATGCGGTTCACCAATTCGCCAAAAACGTATACTTAGAGCGCGCCAAGGATCTGAATGGAGAGGAAGTTGCCTTACGCAGACTCACTCCTTATACTTGGGAAGCGGAGGTAAAAGACGGGTCGGTGACCTTCGAATACACTGTCTTTGGAAATCATGCAGACGGAACATATCTGGGTGTAGATGCCAAAAAAGTCCATATGAACATGCCAGCCACCTTTGTATATGGTGTCAATCTTGAGAGCAGGCCCATTGAGTTGTTCATTCCCGAAAGAGGGAAATGGGATGTGGCTACCCAACTCGACAAGCAGAGCCCAACCAAATTTGTAGCGCCTAATTACTATTACTTCTACGATAGCCCAACGATAGTTGGGGAAATGGAATGGCGAAGGTGGGAAGTAGATGGGCAAACCATAGAGATGTCGGTCATGCATGAAGGTACAAAGGAAGAACTCGATGCGTATACTGCGTGGGTAAAACTGGTAGTCAATGAATTGAAAGACGTCTATGGCGAGTTGCCAAAATTCGATTATGGTCGGTATACCTTCTTGATTGCCTACAATCCTTGGGTGAAAGGCGATGGAATGGAGCATCGAAATTCGACAGTTTGCACCAGCACAAGAAGTCTGGAAACCAGCGCACTTAGCTTGATCAGAACGATTTCACACGAGTTTTTTCATAGTTGGAATGTGGAGCGTATCAGACCCGAGTCTTTGGAGCCTTTTGACTTTGATGTCCCAAACCTTTCCGAAGCTCTTTGGTTTGGAGAAGGATTTACGGATTATTATGATCGGTTGACACTCATGCGAACGGGCATTTATACTACAGAGCAATTTATTAGAGATCAAGCCAATAGACTGACTGCTGTGCTGAATGCTCCTGGGCGTAGCATCAGGTCTGCAGTAGTAATGAGTCAACAGGCAGTTTTTAAGGATGCGGGTGTATCTAATGACGCAACGAATTTTGAAAACACATTCATTAGCTATTATCAATATGGATCCATCATAGCATTGGGCCTAGACCTTACGCTTCGAACGGAATTTGATACTGATCTTGACACCTATATGAAAACTGTATGGAAGAAGCACGGCAAAACGGAGACTCCCTATACCATGACAGATCTGCAACAGATACTAGCCGACCTGACCTCCAAGAAGTTTGCTTCGAGTTTTTTCAAAAATCAGATTTACGGTAGTCAACTTCCTGATTTCACCACCTTATTCGAGAATTTCGGAATTAAAAAATCAATACAAAGCCCAGATTCGCCCTATTTCGGGAATCCGAAACTGAATAACTATGGCAAGATCACAAGCAAGCTATTGAAGGGTACAGCATTGTATGAAGCAGGAATAGAGCAGGGAGACAAGCTGATTTCCATAGATGAAAGAGAACTGGATACTACTGGCGACCTCAATAGAATCATCAATACACTAGAAGTGGGAAAATCCTATGAAGTGGAATATGAGCAACTGGGCGAACGCAAGACAGGAACTATCACCACGGTGCAAGATCCTAGAATAACTCTGGCTTATCTACAGGACAGCAAACTAAAATCTAAGCAGATCAAACTGAGAAATGAATGGCTGGGACTGGATGACTAAAAAAAGGAAGAGGCACAACCTCGCATGAAATCGTGCCTCTAACTACCGCCTAACTAAATCCTAAAACTGACCTTATAACTCGGCATCATTCGATTTGGTTTAAACTTTTTTCAATTATTTTTCAAAATGTATGCTCGACTACATTTTGACCACAATATTTCTATTCGTTCACCTTACAAACTCTTTTGCTCGTTGGTGAGTTTGAATAACATGAAAGATATGAACAAGATAAAATTCCTAATACCTGCAATAGCCTTGATGTTGGTCATTGGCTGCCAAGCCGAAACCAAGCAAGAGAAATACGAAACAATAAACTCAGCGGATGCATTGGCCACTCAAAAATTGGATACCGCGACTTTTGCAGGAGGATGCTTTTGGTGTATTGAAGGATCATTCGAGCAAATCAAAGGTGTAGCGTCCGCTGTGTCTGGGTACGCGGGAGGAACCAAAGAAAACGCCACCTATAAACTGACTGGCACTGGAAGAACCAAGCATGCTGAGACGGTACAGATATACTTTGACCCATCAGTGATAGACTTTAACACCTTGCTAGACATATTCTTTGTGGCACATGATGCTCGACAACTGAACCGACAAGGGCCTGACGTGGGGCCTCAATATCGCAGCGCGATATTCTATCACAACGAGGAGCAAAAGCAATTGATTGAAGCCAAAATCAAGCAAATAGAACCCGACTATGGTGGAAAGATCGTCACCGAGATTACTCCTTACACTGAGTTTTACATGGCTGAAGCATATCATCAGGACTATGAAAAGAATAATCCTTACAACCCATATGTTATGAGTGTCTCTCAGCCGAAAATCAAAAAAGTACGAGAGACATTCCCTGATTTGATCAAAAAGGAATAATTAAAAGGTCGAGGTTAGGAGCAAAATAAGCTTTGGATCATTCTATTCTGATCTAAAACGAATCTGAAAGCATATTTAGGTCTAAATTAGTCGGATGACTAAAAGACGCGCATTTTTTAAAAAATCGGCACTAGCTACAGTTAGCCTTGGACTCTTCGGCACATGGGCAAATGCCTCAGCAAAGAACAAAATGATCAAAGGCGATTTTATTCACTCTGTCTACTTCTGGCTAAAACCTGAAACCGATATTTCCGCATTTATATCAGGTACTCAAGATTTTTTGAATCAGGTACCCGAGGTGATACAGTATCACCTGGGCACGCCTGCTGGCACCCCAAGGGATGTGGTGGATAACAGCTACTCGGTAAGCTTGATCGTGACTTTTGCATCTAAAGAAGACCAAGACATCTATCAGAAACACCCTGCTCATCTTGACTATGTGGACAAGAACAAAGACAAATGGACTGATGTGAAAATATTCGATTCTCTCCTGTCAAACTAACCTTAGCGGGAGCAGATATTGTTGTAAGGACAGTAGTTGCACTTTTTTTCGTCCTCAGTCTGATCAAATACAGTCTGAGGGTGATACATCTCAGTCAGGAGTTCAGTTAGTGCTTCCTCAAAATCTTCCTCGTGAAGGTCGAAATTGTGAACCGGAGCTTTAGCCAATTCTATCTGCCACTTGAAGTCCTTCTTAAACAAATCACGGCTATTGAAGAGTCCCGGCTCAATTTGCTCATAAGTGCCATGGTACTTTTGCTTAAACAAGTAACTGTAGAAAAGCACTTGAAAAACAGCTTTGTTTCTCTTGGAGTCTTCACGGTCGATCAATGAATCAATATTTTTGAAAGAGCGTTCGTCTCGACCAGTTTTATAGTCTATTACCCTCACCTTGCCTTCCTTGATATCAATCCGATCTATGATTCCCTTGACTTTGACTTGCTCCGTTTGACCGCCTATTTGAATCGGAAATCCTAATTCAAAACCGCTCTTGCTATCTGCTTCCAAACCCAAAATCTCAAAAGGCGCGTAGGCTTCATCGTGTGTCAAAATCTGTCTAATCACCTTTTTGAGTACATCTGCCGCAATAAGTGATCTTCCTTCCAATTCAAATTTCTTTTCCTTCTTGATGTTGTAATGTTTCATGAAAGCCTTGTTGATAGCACCAGGAACTCCTTCTTTGATCCAGAAAAAATCTTCTGGTTGAATCAGCCTTCGTTTCTCTCTTTTGATGAATTCATCATAGAGAATCTCCATGCTGTCATGCAGAATATTTCCAAATACCATCGGGTCCATCTCTTCCTGCACCATGTCTGGTTCATAGAGGCGCTCTACATATTTGAAGTAGAACTTAAGCTTACAATCAAGATAAATATTGAGCGCTGAAGGCGTTAGCCCAGAAGCATGCTGGCCTGGCCCTCCTCGAAACCCTTCGAGATAGCGACTCATCTTTTGCATCACATCTTCATTCTTCGCAACCACTATGGGCTTTGGCGAAATGGTCTTAATAGGACTGGCCAATATTCGCTTCTCAATTGGCAATCCCGACTCCACTTCCATCTGCTGAACGAGTCTACTCAATTCTCCATTTACATTGAATTCTGAAACAGTATTGAAATAAAAATGCACGTCCTTGGCTCTCTGAATCAAGCGATAGTACAAGTAAGCGTAAATGGAATCTTGGTGATCAAACACTGGCAAATCAAAAGCCCTGCGGATATTGTAAGGTATAAATGATCCTCTTCTCGCGGCAGCTGGCCAACTGTCTTCATTCATATTGAGAATAAATACTCGATCAAAATCCAGATTACGGGTTTCCAATATCCCCATGATCTGGAGTCCGTCAAGCGGCTCTCCAGTGAAAGGAATTTTCAAACTGCGGGCCAATCGCCTAAACAGCTTGATAATGAAGTCATACTCCATAGCTTCGGTTCGCTGGCCCATCATCTGATGCAGACCAGATAGGTGCTTGTAGAATTGACTGATGTATTCCAGTTCGAGTCCTCGCTCCTCTTCCTTCCAAATGTCATAAAGCTCCTTAAGAAGTGTCAGCAGGTAGTCAAAAGGATTTTCGGGTTTTTGAAAAATCAGCTCGAAAATGGGATGATTGAGTTTGATCTCAGTTTGCTGAAGGGTAATCCTATTGCGCTTACGAATTTCCTTCACCAGATCTCGAATGGCATCTTGATCGAGCGAATAAAGCATGGGATGCTCCACTACTTCTATCGTTGGTTTGAAGTAAAACGATACACCCTTGGTTAGACTCTCTTTGCGTAAGTTTTGCAGCTGCAGAACGCTCTCTAGTAAAGTGTACACCGGGGTATCCTTGAGCGGATAACCCATGGTGATATTGATCTTATTAATAGCCTCGGGGATGGCATGGAGAGTGGGAAACAGCATGTGCTCTTGCGGTAAGACAACTACAGTTTTCTTCGGGTCGAAATCAGGTTCATTGCATATTTCATTCAATTTTTCTGCAAGTGCCTTAGTCTGGCCAACCTCCAACGAAACGCCTGTGGCGGTCAAGTTCTTGGCTTGTTGAAATCGCTTGGGGATTTCTGCTGGAAAAGTCTTTTTGAGAACAGAATCATCGGCGTAAGCTCTCATGAAGAAGCCCGCCTCTTGCACAGGATTGGAGAAATAATAGTCGTCCAAATCCCATACCACCTCTGCTTCTAATTCGTGCACAAAATGCTTGATAATCTTCTCCTCCGCATGGGTAAGGGCATTGAAGCCAGCGAAGTATATCTTATCATGTCGAGATACATCCAATGAAGCAATAGTGTCTGCCACTTCCCGATAAACCATACCGCCATAAGCCTGATTGTGGTTCTTCAGCGTAGATTTAAATTCGGTATAAACCGGCAACAAGATTTTCCAAGTCTCTAGAAAGGCTTCCTGACTCTTGGTGGTCTTGGGCAAAAAACTAGACCAAAAGCTCTGAATCACGCGCTTGTCTTCTTCATCTAGAAAATAGAATTCCTCATCAAGCTCTTTCTGAGATTTGATGCTCGTGAAAAGCTGTTCTGGATTGACCAGATATTGATCTATCTCTTCAAAATCTCGAAGAATCATCTCGCCCCAGAAGAAGAACTGATCAAAAGTCTCATCGTTTTGCTGATGCTTTTGATAGGCTTCATATAGGCTGAAAATAGCCTCCAATGTCTCGATAGTCTCCAACGAAGAAAACCCGCCCACAAAGTCTTGCATGCTCATCACCTCCGGCATCCAAAGCGGCTTGGAGATCATTTCGCTTAGCGACTGCCTAAAAAACAGTCCCGCTCTCCGATTGGGAAAAATGACCGTTACTCGATCGAGTTGGTTTTGGTGCTCATTGAGTATTCGCTCAGCTAATTCACCGATAAATGTATTTGGTGTATTTTCCTGCTTGCTGCTCATACCTTCTGCACGTTTAGATCATCCAAATAGACCAAATACCCCGACACCTTCGGGTGTCCCATTTCACTCAAAAGATGCATATAAGACTTCACCTGAGAGATATCCTTGTTTCTTGGAGCGCCTGTTTTATAATCTATCACTACCGTTTCTTCAGCTGATTTATTGATCCGATCTACCCGCTTGAAATCTCCTCCAGGAAGTAATATTGGGACTTCATTGTAGACTTCCCATTTAGGATCAAACCATTCTTTGATGGATGTGTCCAATACGATTTTGCTCAGATCTTCATAATCCTCACTATTGGAAAATGCTTCCAAATCGCTTGTATATCGAATTCGGCTCAGGTGCTCGTGCATTCTGATACCCTTGCGTGTCGCTTCCACAAACACCGCTTCGCTCAGCTCGGCAGAACCTTTGATTTGTAGGTTCACTTTGTCACGCCAAGGAGAAGATTGATAATTGGTCAAGCCGTATTCATTGGAACTTGCCAGTTTTGGTAATTGAGCCACTAATGCTCCTTGAACAAACCGATGATTGTATCCGTCCCATCCATTCTTGCTACTTAACAGAGGATACAACAAGTCGCAAATGGTGCCAAATTTCGCATTGGTTTTCGGGAGCTTACCGATACCAATCAGCACATCGACAGATCTGGTAAAAGCTACATAAAGTAGATTGAGGTTGTCCAAATACGCTTTCAGGCGTTCTTCGAAATACTCGTTTGCCCAATAGGTTTTCGCCATGGCTGATTCGTATTTAAGCGGAATCACCGGCAGTTTGTTGAATGGTGCTGGCATGCCTTGGCTGTCGCACCATAGGATATTTTCGTTGTTGGGTGAGTGGTCGAATCGCCAGTTTAGAAATGGCAAAATCACCACAGGAAACTCCAACCCCTTGGCCTTATGCATGGTGAGCACCTTGATGGCATTGTTCTCATCAGAAACCTTGATGGTCCGCTTGATCCCTGATTCTTCCCACCAATTCAGGAATGCCGGAATATCTCCACGTTCGTTCTTAGCATAGTCTAGAATGGCATCTTGAAAACCTTGCAGATAGGTGAACTCCTGCTGAATCTTGTTGAGTGCAAATATTCTCACAATGGCTTCTACCAATTCATATAGTGGGAGAGTCTTCAGCACATTCTTTTGCTCCACAAATTGCTTTGGCACCAGCTCTTCCCATTTTTCGACCTGAGAAAAAATAGTTTCGCCATCTGCATGACTAAGAATGTATCCTTGATACTCATACATCCACTCCGTGAGTACAATGGTATTTTTCTCATTATTTAGCCATTTGATGATGGAGATGACAAACCTCACAACGTGGCTAGACATCAGGAATAGCGCTTCGCTACTCACCACTTCATAGCGCAAATTGGGATCAGCTGATTCGGAATTTCCATAATCCAAAAACGCCTTGGCTATGCTAGCACCTTCTTTGGCGTTCCTTGTCAGAATAGCCATGTCCCTCAAATCATATCCACTGAGCTGGAGTTCCTCTACATGCCTGATGGTGCGACTAATGGCTTCCTCTTTCCAATCGAGATCGGCATCTTCTGGCACAAATTCGATAGATACTTGCCCTTCAAAATCGAGATTGGTCTTAGCGATCTGTTGCGAAACATCTGAGAACGTATCGAAGACCTGCTCCACCCGATTCATTATACTTTGTTGAGAAGCCTGTGGGGCATCTTCGGTAACGAGTCCATTGAAATATGTTTTCGAAAAACCACGAGCAGATTCAAAAAAATCATTGTTGAACCTCACCACTTCGGGTTTACTCCGCCAGTTGGTATCTAGATGAAATTGCTCCGTGTGGTAATCTCCAATGTCGTGCTTCACCTTATTTTGGAGCAATTCCCAATCTCCACCCCGAAACCGATAGATCGACTGTTTGACATCTCCTACCACCATACTGAAATTGCCTTCGTCTGTCCCATTCTTGACCAGAGGCATGAAGTTGTCCCACTGAAAAGAAGAGGTATCCTGAAACTCATCTATGAGATAATGCTGAAAGAGTGAACCTACCTTTTCGTAGATAAAAGGCGTATCACTGTCGTGAATGATCTGATGCAAAAAATCGGGCAGATCAGCTATCAACATCACATCGTTTTCATCGCGGTATTGCTGAATGTAGCGATTGACTTGCGCCAAGATGCCGAAGGTGAATAAATATCGCTGAACGATGATAGATGAAATATACCTTGTGTATTGGCTATCATATAGATCGATCAGCTCGGCATATTTGGGCAGGATGAAGGATTCCAAATGTGCATTCAAATGACCAGATTTGAGATTGGCCTTGGTAAGCCATTTCTCTAAGTTATAGTTGGCGGCTCTGCGACCTTCCGTAATATCAAATTCAAGCTTGGAGAACTTGTTGAATAATCCTGCCGGCCCATTGCCCTTTCCGGTAAAGTCACCAATATTAAGACCCTCTTTGTCGAGGTAGTGATAGAATGCCTCGCATATCTTCTTGGCCTGATTTTCAAAGCCAAACTTGACCGCATTAAGCTCTTTATAGATTTCTTCAAACTGCTGTGGTGACTCGCTAAACTTCAAAATAGCATCTCCATAAGCTTTGAAGCCGTCCTTCAAAATCTCGGCGGAAAGTACTTTGACCTCTTCGCGAAAATCCCAAGGCTTGCCATCTTCCACTCTGATTTCGGCAAACTTGGTCAGCCAAGACCTGAGTTGCTTCTTCTCCGACAGGCCAATATCCAAGAGCATTTTGTCCACCACTTGCTCCAAAACTGCTGACTGATCCAAATCAATGGTGAATGTGCCTTGCAGTCCCATTTCACGTGCGAACGCTCGAATGACTTGATTGAAGAAGCTATCTATGGTCACCACACTGAACCGACCATAATTATGAAGAATGCTGCTCAATGCACCGGAAGCTCTCTTCTTCAACTCGGGTGTATTGATATTGAGCTCCTTGCACAGTTCCTCTCCCATGGCCTGATCTGTGCCTTCTTTTAAATCTTTCAATACTCTAACTATTCGCCCTTTCATCTCCTCCGTAGACTTATTGGTGAAGGTTACACCAAGTATATTTCTGAAGGCATCTGGATTCCCTAAAGCAATTTTAAGATAGGATTTGGCTAAGGTATAAGTCTTGCCAGATCCAGCACCCGAACGATATATATGAAAAGGTTTGGTCATCAATATTAAAGATAGTGATTGACTCCGTGTCAATACATTCAATATCGATTTTTACTTTTTTATTGGGGCGGAAATTAGCTAAGAGGTTCTTTGATATACCCGCGCCACCGACACTTGATTTCAATATCTCTTTTAAGTCTCATTTGGAATACCTAAAAGTACTGGATCAATCGGTTAACCCGTATTTCTGGAATTATTAACTTAGAAATTATTCTATGTTACCTAATTGTTAATTTCTTAATAATTCAGTAACATTGTATTACCAATTCAATAACACAGTTCAAACGACAAAGTCATGAAAAAGCTCATTCTATCATTCGCACTAATATTAGTCTACTCTTTTGCTTTTTCTTCAACTAAGCCAAACCTATCAGAAACTGCTAAAGCTGTCAATCTAGACGAAGTAGTTGATAAGATTGATTATCCTAGAGTAACCAATGAAGCTGGGGTAGAGGGTGTCGTCATCATGTATGTGAAGATAGACGCTGAAGGCAACATTACTGAGAATACAGCATTGACTCATCCTTGCTCTCAAATGATTAAGTCTGTTGAAACTGCAATGAAAGATTTGAAATTCGAGCCAGCAAAAAATTCAGAAGGTGCTGCTATCGCCAGTTCAGTTAGAATTCCTTTCGAATTCAAACTAACCATTGACTAAGAAGTTAAAGACTCAAAGCATTTTAACACATTGTCAAAAGGGAACTTATTAAGTTCCCTTTGTATTTTAGCAGCCACCTGATCATTCGCCAAGTTACCTACACTACCAAGGTGCGTATGTTTGATATTGCGATTGGGTTTGTAATTGCCTGACTCTACTTCTTCTCCTACGATCTTGTAGGCATCTCTAAAGGCTACTCCACTTAGCACCAATTCATTGACACGTTCTACAGTAAACAAGTAATCGTAGCGTGGATCATTGATCACATCAGGGGTCACTTGTAGTTGGTCCAAAGCAAATGACGCTATATCAAGACATTGCTTCATGGTTTGAATACCCGGAAAAAGATGTTCTTTGAGCTGTTGGAGATCACGATGATAGCCACTTGGAAGATTGCTGAGCAGCAAATTCAATTCATTGGGCAAACTCATTATTTGATTGCAGCGCCCTCTTACCAATTCAAATACATCCGGATTCTTCTTATGAGGCATGATGCTCGAGCCTGTCGTAAGTGCATCGGGAAAGCTAATAAACCCATAATTCTGACCTGCATAAAGACAAATATCCATGGATAATTTCCCAAGCGTAGCAGCTACTGATGCCAAGGCATTGGCTAAAGCCACTTCGGTTTTTCCC
This sequence comes from Cyclobacteriaceae bacterium, assembly GCA_049115815.1. Lineage (GTDB taxonomy): Bacteria > Bacteroidota > Bacteroidia > Cytophagales > Cyclobacteriaceae > Marinoscillum. The sequence continues at coordinate 288,429 of JAGDZO010000005.1, forward strand.
CTGGTCATTTGGGCATATACCACATTGTAGTTCGGCTCTTCAAACCCTAGAAGCTGCGAGGTTTTTTCCCTGTCCAACGGAAAAGATGAACCATATCCTGCCGCTGAACCCAACGGATTCTTATTGGCAATATCATAAGCGGCCTTGAGGACGATCAGGTCATCAGACAAGCTTTCTGCATATGCTCCAAGCCAAAGGCCAATAGACGATGGCATGGCCACTTGCATGTGAGTGTACCCTGGGATCAATACTTCCTTGTGCTTTTCACTTTGGGCAATGAGCGTCTTGGCCAATTGCTCCACCATGAGCACGATATCTTCAATCTCACTGCGGAAGTACATCTTCAAGTCGACCAGCACCTGATCGTTTCTTGATCTTCCGCTGTGAATTTTTTTACCGACTTCTCCCAAGCTTTGCGTCAGCATCAGTTCCACCTGAGAGTGTATGTCTTCTACTCCTTCCTCTATCTCAAGCTTTCCATCCAAAGCCAGCTGATACAACTTCTTGAGTTCAGCACTTAAAATCTCGTATTCCTCTTTGGTCAACAAATCAATTGACTCTAGCATCTGAATATGTGCCAAAGAACCGAGCACGTCATATGGCGCCAGCAGCAGATCAAGTTCGGCATCATTGCCTATGGTAAATAATTCTATTCTCTTATTTACATCCGTTGACTTTTGCCAGAGCTTCATATTGATCTTAAGATTTAAATAGTTTGTTCAGTAACATGAGGTATCCCATCACGCCATCTTTTATTTCTTCGGTGTATACATACTCGTCTGCCATATGAGATCTATTGGAGTCTCCTGGTCCCATTTTCACAGTAGGAAAAGGCATCAGCGCCTGATCAGACATGGTGGGAGAGCCAAACAGGTTGGTATCCAAAGCAATGGCAGCTTTCACTATCTCGTGATCTTTGGTGATTCGGGAGGGCTGAAGTCTTGTGGATCGCTCCTCTACCCTGCAGCTTACATGCTCCCTGATTATCTCCAGAGTTTCTTCATTGGAGTAAGCATCAGTGGTCCTCACATCCACCACAAAATGACATACATCTGGCACCACATTGTGCTGAGTACCTGCATCGATAACTGTCACAGACATTTTGATTGGCCCGAGGGTATCCGAACTTTTCGGAAACTGAAAGGTTCTAAACCATTCAATATCCTTCATAGCTTTATAGATAGCATTGTTTCCTTCATCGCGTGCAGCATGACCTGCCTCTCCGTCGCTGTAGCAATCGAGTACCATCAAGCCTTTTTCGTGCACTGCCATTTCCATCAGGGTGGGCTCACCTACAATCCCAAAACTGATATCTCCTAGATCATCTAGAATACTTACAATCCCGCCCTTGCCAGATATCTCTTCTTCTGCCGTAGCTGCCAAGACAAGATTATATTTCAGACTAGTCTGGGTGTAGAAATAAAGGAAGGTCATCATCAAAGAAACTAGTGATGCACCTGCGTCATTGCTGCCCAACCCATACAGTTTATCATCTAATTCCTCAGGGTCAAATGGATCTCTGGTATAGCTGGCATTTGGTTTTACCGTGTCGTGATGTGAGTTGAGCAGTATGGTTTCCTTAGCAGGATCCAAATGTTGGTTTTTAACCCACACATTATTGCCTTTTCGCTCTGTTGGCACGCCATGTTCCTCGAAATACGCCTGTATCAAATCGGCGGTTTTATCCTCTTCTCGACTGATGCTCGGGATCTCAATGAGTCCTTTGAGCAATTTGATGGCTTCATGAGGAAGTTGATCTGTGTTATATCTGAATGATGCTGCCATGACTTGTATTGATTTGATCAAACTTACATATTCGAACAGTATTTACACCATCATGTAAGGCATTGAAGGCATTCTGAAGCTTAGGAATCATGCCACTATGAATCTTGCCCTCGTCCTTTAGTTGGTCAAATTGAATTTGGCTGATATTCGTGAGAAGACTGTCGGGATCGTTGATATCCAAATACACGCCTTCCAATTCAAAAGTGGCTATCAAGTCCACCTGATAATTCTTAGACATAGCTACTGCCAATATGGATGCAATCGTGTCTGCATTGGTATTGAGCAAATGACCGGCACCATCATGAGTCAAAGGAGCCACAACTGGCACTATCTGAGCATCAAGCAAGTTGGCAATTAATTCATGATTGACTTGCTCAGGATCACCTACCCATCCGTAATCAATACCATTAGTTATAGGACGCTTAGCAGATTTGATGAGATTGCCATCCGCTCCGGATAGCCCAATCGCATTGATAGCATGAGACTGTAGGCTGGCTACCAATTGTTTGTTGACGAGTCCTCCATATACCATGGTCACCACATCTATGGTCTGATCATCGGTAACTCGACGGCCCTCTACCATATTGGGTTGAATACCCAACCGTGATCCAATCTCAGAAGCTGTACGTCCACCTCCATGTACCAAGATTTTCAATCCTTCCACGCCAGCAAAAGCCTTTAGAAACGAACTGCGCTTCTCGGCATCTTCTATTACAGCGCCTCCCACTTTGATGACTTTTATGGATTGCTTGTTGGTCATAAACCTGCCAAGATATTTTTCAGTACCACTTGTGCACTATACACTCTATTTTCTGCTTGCTTAATCACCACTGAAGAATCACTATCCAATACATCGTCCGCTATCACGACATTTCGGCGAACGGGAAGACAATGCATTACTTTGGCATTGTTAGTATGCTTTAGTTTCTCCTGATCCACAATCCAAGATGGGTCAGTATTGACCTTTCCGTAATCCTGATAAGAAGACCAGTTTTTTACATACACAAAGTCTGCATTTTGCAATGCCTCTTCTTGATCATGCAAGATTCGCGCACCGTTGGTAAACTCTTCTTTTAGCTCAAATCCTTTTGGTTGGACTATGGTCAAATCCAAGGCTGCTTTGTTGGCCCACTGCGCAAATGAATTTCCCACGGCTTGCGGCAATGCCTTAATATGAGGTGCCCATGTCATGACGACTTTCGGCTTCTCTATGGTCTTAAGCTCTTGGATGGTGATGAGATCAGCCAAAGACTGTAACGGATGCAACGTAGCAGACTCTAAGCTAATTACGGGTACGCCAGAATGCTGAATGAACGCCTGAATCACCGTCTCGGAATAATCAAGATCGCGATCTTGGAGCCCTGGAAAAGATCTCACGCCCAATATATCACAATAGGTACCAAGCACTGCTGCTGCTTCACGGATATGCTCAGCTTTGTCGCCACGCATCACCACCCCGTCTTCCATCTCCAGCTGCCACGAATCTTGAGATACGTTCATGATCATGACATTCATACCCAAATTTGCAGCAGCCTTCTGACTGCTCATGCGGGTTCTCAAACTTGAATTGAAGAACAGTAAGCCCAAGGTACTATTCTCTCCTATATGCTTCATCCCAAAGGGATCTTGCTTCAACGCAAGTGCCTCAGCAAGAATAGTATCCAAATTATTTACATCTGCAGCGCTGGTAAAATGTCTCATTTATTTGATGTTTTTGATTTTGTCATAAGACACCATCAACCCTTTAATCAATGCGGAACTTAAACCTTGGTGCTCCATTTCGTTCAAGCCTGCAATAGTGCAACCTTGAGGAGTTGTCACCTTATCTATTTCTACTTCAGGATGCAATCCATTCTCCAAAATAAGTGATGCCGCTCCTTTGGCAGTTTGTACTGCAATCAGTTGAGCTTCATCAGAATGAAATCCCATTTGCACTCCTCCCTGGGTCGCAGCTCTCAAATACCTCATAAAAAATGCGATTCCACTCGCTCCTAGTACGGTAGCCGCTTGCATCATTTTCTCCTCTATGACCATCGTCTTACCGAGGGTAGAAAATACAGTCTCTACAGTTTCAATATTCTCCAACACACCATCCGAACAAATACATGTCATGGATTCTCCTATCGCGATGGCCGTATTAGGCATAGCCCGAATGATAGATACCTTTTTGGTGAGATTACTACGCATCTCATCTATAGACACTCCTGTTATTACGCTCACCAATGTATGCTCGCTGGTCAACACAGGATCAATTTCCTTTAACAATGCCGGAAGCTGTTTTGGCTGGACGCAGAGAAAGACCATCCCTGCATTTTTCACTGACTCACAGTTGTCTCTCGACACCTGATATCCCTGATCCTTAAGATGATTGAGGTGAAGTGGATTGCGTCTTGTTAGAATAACTTCGGTCGCCTTCTTGAGTTCTCCATCTACTATCCCCTCGCCTATGGCAATACCCAAGTTTCCAGCTCCTAATATGGCTATGTTTTTGTCTAATATTTCCATGTCAAAATGCAGTTGATTTTAAGTTAAGTCCTTGTTTTTCGGGCAAGCCAAACATGAGGTTCATGTTTTGTACCGCTTGTCCAGAAGCTCCCTTGAGTAGGTTGTCAATTAAAGAAATGATCATCACCTTCTCGCCATGCTTGCTCACATAGACAACAGCCTTGTTAGTGTTTACCACCATTTTCAAATCAGGATTAAATTCGACCACATTGACAAATGGATGATCTTGGTAGTACTCCTGATAAGCTTTTACCACAGCCTCTTCCGACTGATCACTGTTGAAATATGAAGTAGCGATGATGCCTCTAGTGAAGTTCCCTCTAAATGGGATAAAGTTGATATGTTGCTCCACACTCGAAACTTGTTGCAAGCTCTCTCCTATCTCATCAAGATGCTGATGATTGAAAGCCTTGTAAACGCTCATGTTGCTTTGTCTCCAGCTAAAATGCGAAGTAGGCGATAATGACTGCCCAGCACCAGTAGAGCCTGTAATGCCTGTAGTGTGAATCTCAGATTGTATCATTCCTAGCTGGGCAGCAGGCAATAGTCCTAGCTGTATGCAAGTAGCAAAACATCCTGGATTAGCTAGTTTGTTGGTCTGCTCGATAAGCTCTTTATTGAGCTCTGGCAAGCCGTACACAAATCCATCCGCAGTTTCTTTGAGGCGAAAGTCATTGCTCAAATCAATTACTTTTAAGGCGTCTGGAATGTCAATACTCTCCAAATACACTCTGGACTCACCATGCCCCTTGCAGAGAAATAAGATGTCAATCGAGGATAAATCCAACGCTCTGACAAATGCTAAATTGAGATCACCAATTAGATCTTTATGCAATTGGCTAACTGGCTTCCCGAACTGACTCTCGCTTTGAGCACACGTTATCTCTACTTCTGGGTGATGAACTAAAAGTCTGAGTAATTCTCCCGCCGTATAGCCTGCCGCTCCATAAATTCCTGCTTTGATTTTAGTCATTCGTCCCGTGTACTTTATGATAAATCATATTTTGATTGCCAAATATTTTAGAGAAGCCTTTCACATCATCACCGCTCCATGAATTGTTCATCTCGCCATACTTTCCGAAAGATGACTGCATCAAATCATTTTCAGAAATAATACCTTCTACATAAAAACGATATGGCGCCAATTTGACTTTGACTGTACCGGTTACATGCTGCTGAGTATTATCAAAAAATGCTTCAATAGCTCGCAACCCTGGATCTAGATAATGTCCTTCGTGAAGCAGATTACCATAGGTCAATGACAATTGATCTTTGATCAATAGTTGATTTTTAGTTAAGGTATGCTTCTCAAGCGCATGATGTCCTTTGATCAAAATCAGTGGAGCCGCCGCTTCAAAACCTACCCTACCCTTAATCCCAATAATGGTATCACCTACATGTATATCTCTTCCAATGGCAAATTCATTGGCCAACTTATTAAGTTCATTAATGACTTGAACAGGATTCAGTTTCACACCGTTGAGGCTAATTGGCTCACCTGCTTCAAAACCAATCTCGACGACCTGGCTATCCTCTCTTTTCAATTGACTTGGAAATGCACTTTCTGGTAGCATTTCGTCAGAGGTCAAGGTTTCCTTACCTCCTACTGATGTCCCCCAAAGACCTTGATTGATTGAGTATAAACTCTTCTCCCAGTTTCCTGAAACTCCGTGAGCAACCAGATACTCTATTTCATCTTCCCGTGAAAGTTTGTTGTCTCTAATCGGTGTGATGATCTCTACTTCAGGACAAAGAATGTTAAAGATCATGTCAAATCTCACCTGATCGTTTCCTGCTCCGGTGCTCCCGTGAGCAATAGCGTCAGGCTCCAATCGAATGGCACTATGAGCAATGGCTGCAGCTTGGAAAGATCTTTCAGCACTTACCGAAAGAGGATATGTATTGTTCTTCAATACATTCCCAGCAATCATATGTCTGATGCAATTCTTATAGAAATCCTCAGTCACATCAATGTTCTCATGGGTGATCGCTCCAAGTTCCTTTGAGCGGGTAGTCATCCACTCCAGTTCTGTCTTATCAAAACCCCCGGTATTGACTGTCACCGTATGAACCTCATATCCAAGTTCCTTTAGATAAAAGACACAGTACGTAGTATCTAAACCTCCACTAAATGCGAGAATTACTTTTTTGCTTTTACTCATTTGATTTCCACTTTGGCTTTCCATTTCATCAATTTCTCTTGCACTTTTTTACCGCGCTGTTTCCATTTTCTTTTCTTGTCTTCAGGGTCAAATACCATCCCGGTACAGAGACAATTCTGGTGATCCTTACTCGTCAAAATTTCATAATTCACACAGCTGCTACAGCCTTTCCAAAATGACTCATCATCGGTCAGCTCAGAAAACACTACCGGTCTGTAGCCCAAGTCTGAATTAATTTTCATCACCGCTGCGCTGGTAGTCAAACCAAACAATTTAGCGTCCGGGTATTTCTCTCTACTTAGCTTAAACGCTCTTGATTTAATAGCCAGCGCCAGACCATTCTTCCTAAAGTCTTGATGCACTATCAAGCCAGAATTCGCAACATATTTACCATGACCCCAAGTTTCTATATAGCAAAACCCAGCAAGCCTACCTGATTTGGTTACAGCAATCACCGCTTTGCCCTCGGTGATCTTAGAGGTGACATATTCTACAGTACGTTTGGCGATACCCGTTCCTCTCTTGGCGGCACTATCTGCTATAAGTTCGCAGATTTCTTCTGCAAAGTGAATGTGTGATGATCCTGCGACCGACACTATGAATTTATCCATTGGATTGATTGTAATAAAAAAGAATGATTAAGCGAGATGAGGTCACTACGTAAGTGTCCTATATAATATGTCTAGGCAGTACGCCTGGGAGACGCTTGCCTGAAAAAACTTAGACTCAATATTTTGTTGCTCGCTTTCAACGCTATTATTTAAGAAAACAAAATTATTCACTATTGATATCCAATCGCAAGAACTTATTGACTTATTTTTAAAATAAACACCAAATTTTTTACTGTTTCTTTCTCATTGCACCTGACACTCCTCCCGAAACGATATACTTCATCAGCTCAGTATTACTTCCCTCCAAAGGAATCAAATGAGAAGCGTCAATAATGAAGATATTTCCTGAGAAATTATATGAGTGTGGTAGGTATACAGCCACCTTTCCGGGAAACCCGATATTGGTTAGATCTTTCTGTGTGATGAATCCCGGTTTGTATAGAATTCCCTTCTCATCAAAGGGAACCAATACTGGCGCATCAAACTTCTTAGTGTCCCCAGCAAATGCTTTCACAAGATCATTGATAGAAGTATAAATAAAACTGACAATAGGCACTTTCCTCAGCAGTCCACCAAGAAAATCGAAAAAAGGTTTTGCGATCATGGTGTTGGCTAGATAGCCAATAAAAGATGTTACCAGCAGTACCGTGGCGATCCCCACTCCTGGAATAGGTATCGGCAACCAGCTGTCAACCCACTTGATCATTTCGACAATGATATAAATGGTCAATCCAATAGGAGTCACCAAAAGTAGGCCTCTCAAAAAATATCTGATCAATGATTGAATGTACATTTTGCAAATGAATTTAAAACGAAAAAAGCCCTGTCAGTCGACAAGGCTTTGAATCTCTTTGTTTGAATATCTCCTTTTAAAGAGATATCCCGATGAATGATTTGAATGCCAATCCCATCAATCCGGTAATCAACATGGTAATTCCTAATCCTTTGAGCCCATCAGGCACACTTGAGTATTTCAATTTCTCACGAATAGCCGCTAGTGCGATAATCGCTAAGAACCAACCTAAACCTGACCCAAATCCATAAGCCGTAGCTTGACCAATGCTATAGTCTCTCTGAACCATGAAGAGCGAAGCTCCCAAGATGGCACAGTTTACAGCGATCAATGGCAAGAAAATCCCCAATGAGCCATAAAGTGCTGGGGAGAATTTCTCAATGATCATTTCAACCAATTGTACCATAGATGCGATCACCGCTATGAACATAATAAACTGCAAAAAGGTCAAATCAATCGCTGCAAAGTCGGAACCTAACCAAGAAAGTGCCCCTTCTTTCAAAACGTATTCCTGAAGTAACCAGTTTACAGGGACAGTAATCGTCAAAACGAAAATTACAGCCATACCCAAACCGAAAGCAGTAGATACCTTCTTTGATACAGCAAGAAATGAACACATGCCTAAGAAATAGGCAAAGATCATGTTATCAATAAATGTTGCCTTAAGGGCTATATTAAAAATTTCCATAATGCTTATTGCTTAGTGTTCTACGTATCCTGTTTTAGACCTCTGAATCCAGATTAATATTCCTAGCACCATAAATGCTCCAATAGAGTCAACCATCAATCCATTGGTAGGAAAATTTGTGATTCCAATAGCTTCGAAAACTTTGAAATCAAATATTGAACCTGATCCAAATAGCTCTCTAAAGAATGCTACTACCAATATGATCCATGAGTAACCAAACCCACTACCCAACCCATCAAGAACTGAGTCATATGGCTTATTAGCCATTGCAAATGCTTCCAATCGACCCATTACGATACAGTTGGTGATAATCAATCCTACAAAAGCTCCGAGTACCTTGTACATATCAAAGTAATAAGCCTTCAAGACTTCACTTACCAATGTTACTAATGTGGCAATAATGGCCAGTTGAACGATGATTCTAACACGACCTGGGATCAAATTACGGATGAGCGAGATGATCAGGTTTGAGAATACGATTACAGCTATCACCGCAATTGACATCACCAATGTTGGCTCCATCTTAATCGTAATAGCTAGCGCTGAACATATACCCAAAACTTGAATCGTAATTGGGTTGTCATCATTTAGCGGATCAGAAACAATCTTTCTTCTACGCTTAGAAAATAATGCTTCTGCCGGCTTTTTTGCTTCTTTTACTTCTGGTGCTTCTAATGCTTCAGTACTCATCTGAGTTTAATTTAATTCAGCGCAAGGCCGTTGTTCGACTTAACTTTATCAATGTACGCTTGGTAACAAGTCATGTAATGTTTCAACATTTGGTTGACACCTTTACCAGTAAGTGTAGCTCCTGACATTCCATCCACTTGATGAGCGTCAAGGCCAGGGTTGCCCTCTCCCTTTACCATCTCTACAGATACCAATTCGTTTTGTTCAAATAATTCTTTACCTACAAACCTTCCCTGAACCTCTTCAGACGTAATTCTTGCACCAAGACCTGGAGTTTCTTGCTTATGATCAAAGGCCACACCCTTGATTACATTCAGATTGCTTTCTACGGCCAAGTAACCAGAAATCCAATCCCATAGTCCAGCACCGAACATTGGGAAGATATAAGATTCCACCTGATCAGGATTAGCTTCGCTAACGAACTTAAATACAGGGTACAATCTCTCGTCTGGAGAGAACCTATAGTTCTTTTGTATATTCACCTTTTCGGCCAATAAAGGATTTCCTTTTTTATCTGTAGTCACTTCATCTCCATTGATATCTACCACAAGAGATCTTACTCGTTTGGCATATAGATCCAATATCTCATTCGGATCTTCAATATTGGAGATATCCATTACCGCCCCAAGAATTTTCTTCTTGGTATCCAACTCTACCTGCTTGTCTTGCATTGGTTTTAAGCCAACAGAAGCAAGAGATAACAGACCACCCAAAATCACTGTAAGGGCAATCGAAAACAATATGATGTAAGTATTAGACCGTTGCACGTTTTAATCTTCGTTTTTTGTTAGCATCTACTACATAATAATCAATAAGTGGCGCAAATACGTTCATGAAAAGAACGGCCAACATGATACCTTCTGGATATGCTGGGTTCACTACCCTTATAAGTACTGTAAGTAGTCCAATAAGGAATCCGTAGATCCATTTTCCTACTTCAGTTTGAGCCGCAGATACTGGATCTGTGGCCATATATACTGCTCCGAAAGCCAAACCTCCAACTACCAAATGATAGTGAGCAGGCAATTCCATGTAAGAGTTACCTCCTACTAGATTAAAAACTAGGCCCATGAAGTATGCCCCACCGAACACACTAAAGATAATTTTCCAGCTTCCAACTCCAGTTCCGATCAAGATGGCTGCTCCTATCAAACAAACCAAAGTAGAAGTCTCTCCCACTGATCCCGGGATCAATCCCATAAAAAGGTTCCAAAAAGAGTACATACCGTCTGACCAATGTCCCGCCATATCACTCATCATGTTGGTACCATTAGCCACTGCTGATGCTCCGTATGATAGAACTGTAGCTCCACTAAATCCATCTACTGGCTGCTTGTCTCCGAAATAGGTCCAAACGTCTCCAGAAATATTAGATGGATAAGCGAAATATAAAAATGCTCTTGCCGTAAGTGCGACGTTCAGGATATTCATTCCCGTACCACCAAATGCTTCTTTCCCTACAACTACAGCGAATATTGTCGCCAAGGCAACTTGCCAAAGTGGAATAGAAGCAGGCATAATCAGACCGATAAGCATACCAGTCACCAAATAACCTTCACTAATTGGGTGATTTCTAATCACACAGAAGACAAACTCGGTAAGAAGTCCTACCGCATAAGACACTATCAGAATAGGCACTACAGCCATAGATCCGATTAGAATTTTATCCAAAAGAGCTCCTTCTTCTCCAATAGAAAGAAAATGCTGATGTCCAACATTATAAATCCCAAACAACAATGCCGGGATCATGGCGATTACCACAGTAATCATTATTCTCTTTAAGTCAACAGCATCCTTGATTTGTGCTCCTTTATTCTCAGTAACTAGATCAGGTGCAAATACAATGGTTCTATGACCTTCATAAAGCGTGTAGAATTTCTCCCACTTTCCACCTTTCTCAAAGTTGGGCTTTATTGAATCAAACAGTTTTTGTAATGGCTTCATTCTTTCCTTTTAGCTGTTTCTTATCAAATCTAATCCTGTACGCAAAATCTTTTGCAATTCGTTTTTGGAAGGATCGATGAATTCGCAAAGCGCGACATCTTCCTCTATAAGTTCGAAGATTCCTAATGCTTCCATGTCATCATAGTCCTCAGCCAAAATAGCTTTGAACAAATATGTAGGAAGAATATCCATTGGGAGTACCTTTTCAAATTCTCCAGACACTACGAAAGGTCTATCCTCACCATGTGTATTGGTATCTACTTCGTATTCTTTATTTCTGTTCAAGAACGACAGAAGACCAAGCGCCTTATGGAAACTCAATTTCTTAGCTGATGGCATCAACCATCCCAAGAATTCTTCATAGTCTCCCTCTTTGATCACCGTCACTTGGTTGTGATAATAACCGAGATAACCTTCTTTACCACAATTCTCGCCGATTAGAGGGCTTCCAGATATATATCTCAAGTTAGCCCCATCTACTTGCCCATCAATAAGGCTACCCAACTGAGCACCTGCATATGCTTGCACATATGAAGGTTCGCTAACTTCAGATCCTGTCAAGGCAATCAGCTTTGAAGCGTCGTATTTCCCGTCAAGGAATAACTGACCTATCTGAGCAACGCCTAACGGAGAAACCGTCCAAGCAATATCTCCTTTGTTGATTGGATCTAAGTGATGAATCTGAACACCGACATTCCCGGCCGGATGAGCTCCTGAAAACTTATTTAATTCCACTCCAGTTGCCTGTGCAAACACCTGGGCAACCTCACCTTTAGAATCAAGATTTAAGTGAACCGATCCATTCGTGAATTTCTTTAAGATATCTAACCCAACCTGAAAGAACTTCTCTTTCTCATTCAACTGGAAAGCAATGTCTGCTGCCAAAGGATTGGTGTCAAATGCCGAAATAAAGATCGCTTTTGGCGAATCAGCAGGATTAGCCACCACTCCAAAAGGTCTTTGAATAATATTTGGCCAAACACCGCCTTGTTGCATGGCTACCGCAGCGTCCTCCTTTGAAAGACCTGCTAATTCCGATACTGAGTAAGATTTGAATTCTTCAAATGATACAGTCTTGTCAGCTTTGATGATGATCTCTAGCACCAACCGCTTTGCACCACGTTTGATTTCTACTACTTCACCACTTACAGGAGCGACATACTTCACATCCTCAGACTCCTTGGCAAACATGACAGGAGAACCTGCCTTCACTTTATCGCCTTCCTTGACCACCAATTTTGGTCTTGAAAGATGTGGGAAATCTGAAGGTTTTAGGGCGTAGGTGTCAGCATGGACGGTTTTTGAGATTTTCTTTTCGGGTTTCCCCACAAGGTTGATATCAAAACCTCTCTTTAGCTTTATCGTTTTCGACATTTTGTATAGTTCCGATCGACTTAAAATCTTCGCAAAAGTACAAAAAAAATGTTCAAATGAAATGTTTAGACACTTCAATAAAACCCCGATAGAATCTTTTTAAATGTACTTTACGATTCGCTTATTGAAACAGTCTCGGGCTCAATATGTTTAGCAACTTTTTCCATCAGCCATCTAGGAGTAGATGTTGCTCCACAAATTCCAATACTGTCTGTTTCCTTTATCCAATCAGGATCTATTTCATTTTCGTTTTCAATGAAATAACTTCTCGGATTATTATTCAGACAGACAGCATAAAGCGCCTTTCCGTTTGAGCTTTTCTTGCCAGATACAAATAGAATTACGTCATGCTTTGAGGAAAACTCTAGCATTTTGGGCTCTCGATTCGAAACCTGACGACAAATACTGTCATTGGAATCAAAATTGGCTAGACTCAAATCACCTTTAGCTTCTTTGATCCTATCCTCAATCAACGCTTTGATTTCATAGAAACCCTTGGTGCTTTTGGTTGTTTGACTATAGAGCGTAATAGGTTTGTGATAATCCAGTTGGTCAAGATCATCTTTGGTAGTCACGATGATAGCCTTGTCTTGGGTCTGACCTGTTAACCCGATCACTTCTGCGTGCCCTGGTTTGCCATAGATCACGATTTGCCCATCCACTTCTTCAGACTTATCAAAAGAATGCTTGATTCGATTCTGAAGCTTGAGCACCACAGGACATGAAGCATCTATTAATTCAAGATTGTTGTCCAAGGCAATCTGGTAAGTCTCTGGCGGCTCGCCATGCGCTCGGATCAGCACCTTACAATCTTTCAATCCTGTTAGTTCTTCCCTATCAATTATTCTTAACCCCTTTTTAAATAGTCTTTCCACCTCCATGGCATTGTGCACTATATCACCAAGACAATATAATTGCTCGCCATTCTCCATTTCATCTTCCGCCATCTGAATAGCGAATTCTACCCCAAAGCAATATCCCGAATGTGGATCTATTTCAACCTTCATATATCATTGGTTTGGCTAATGACAATATTTGCTCTACTTGCTCATCGAAATTTAAATTAGAAGTATCTATTTCGATAGCTCCATCGGATTTAACCAATGGGGAATGTTCGCGTGAAGAATCCATAGCATCCCTCACGATCAGGTTCTTTTCAATGGTTAATAAGTCTTCCTCTATCCCTTTGGTTTTCAATTCTGCCTGCCTCCTTTTGGCTCTCACTGTAGGATTAGCAGTCATGAAGATCTTAAGGTCAGCTTTTGGAAATACCACGGTGCCTATATCACGGCCATCCATCACTATTCCTTTATCCATTCCAATTTTTCGCTGCTGATCAACCATCTTCTCGCGCACTTTTGCATTCGAACTGACAGCACTAACGTTATTATTGACCTTCATGGTTCGGATTTCATCAGAAACATCCTGACCATTGAGCAAAACGATATCTTTCATGAAGGAGATCTCTACCCCGCCCAAAGCAGCATTGATTTCGGCTTCATTTTGAAGGTCAATTCCTTCATTCAGAAAATACAATGTACAAGCACGGTACATTGCCCCGCTATCTATATAAATGTAATCAAGTCCTTTGGCCACTGCCTTTGCAGTGGAACTTTTCCCAGTTCCTGAAAAACCATCTATCGCTATTATTATCTTATTCATCAGCAATCCTTTATCGGACAAGGAATGGGCTTACCTCTTTTTATTTGCTTTTTCTTATCAATAGAACTTGATGGGCCTTTTCGGCAACCAGTAGTTACTACTCCACCTGCCAAAACGCAGCAAATAATCAAAAGTCTAAGCCTCCACATTAGATGCTAGCAGTAGCTACTTCTGAATTGATTTTTTTAACCAAACCTTGCAATACTTTCCCTGGCCCGCACTCTACGAATGTATCTGCTCCGCCAGCTATCATCGCTTGAACGGACTGTGTCCAACGAACAGGAGCTGTGAGTTGCGCTACAAGATTGTTTTTGATTTCAATAATATCTGTGTGCCCTTGTGCATCTACATTTTGGTAAACCATGCACTTTGGCTCACTAAAATTGGTGTTTTCTATGGCCGCCGCAAGTTCTTCTCTCGCTGGCTCCATAAGAGGAGAGTGAAAAGCTCCACCAACAGGAAGAATCAAAGCCCGTTTTGCCCCAGCTTCCTTCATTTTTTCGCATGCTATCTCCACCCCTTTCATTGATCCCGAAATCACCAACTGCCCCGGGCAGTTGTAATTGGCGGCTACCACTACTTCATCTATGCTTGCGCAAATCTCTTCAACTTTCTCATCCGCAAGGGCCAAGACAGCTGCCATTGTAGACGCTTGTAGCTCACATGCCTTCTGCATAGCTGCTGCACGCTGAGACACCAATCGCAACCCATCCTCAAAACTCAACGTCTCATTTGCTACTAAAGCAGAAAATTCACCCAGAGAGTGACCTGCAACCATATCAGGATTGAAATCATCTGAGACCAAAGCTGCCGCAACACTGTATAGAAATATGGCAGGCTGAGTTACATTGGTTTGTTTCAACTCATCCGCTGTTCCCTCAAACATGGTCTTGGATAATTTGAAGCCAAGTATGTCATCAGCTTGATCGAATAGCTCTTTTGCTTTTGGATTGCTATCGTATAAATCTTTACCCATGCCTGGGAATTGTGCTCCTTGACCTGGAAAAACAAATGCTTTCATAGTTATCTGTTAGGGTTGAATTTAGTGTGAGCCGCAAAACTAAGCAACATCATTAAGAATCGAGAAATCTCGATTCTAATTCAGGAGTCGGGATTTTACATGAATCGAGCTTCCCAAACCAGCGATATCGATTCCTAGCGACTATATCATAGACGTAATCGGCCAACTTGGTAGGAATCCACCGAAACATGGCAATCAAGAACCATTTGCCCTTTAGGATTTGAGCAATGCGAAATACGGCTTGGCTCTTGATAAAATATGCACCTTCTGACCACAAGATGATAGAATCAATCTTATCAATGTCCAAATCACTTTCACTCAAACTTGACCTGGCAAAATCTGATTGCAATGACGAAAATTTGAAAAGATTAGAATCGTCCTGATCAATAATTTCATTGACTAGCCCATCACAAAGATTGCATACTCCATCAAAGTAGATAATATGATAGGATGTTACCTCAGGATTTGAACCCATCCGTTGACCGTTTGCAATCTATCTTTGACCTCCAACACATCGCGCTCTACTTCCACCGAATAATAATATACACCAGACGGGAGATCCTGCCCAAACTTATTGGTCCCGTCCCAATTGATATAGATACCATCAGGCTGCTCATAAGAATCGTACTGAAAGACCAAATTCCCAGAAGGGTCAAAAGCCCTAAATTTTACCGTTACAATAAACCTCGGGCATTTGACATTGTCAAATGAATTTATATTGGTTCCATTATTGAATAAAGGAGTGAAAACATCATTCACTCCATCTCCATTAGGGGTAAAAACATTGGGCATCTCGTACACCGGACAATTATCGTTGCAAATAGTCTCTGAGTACTCACTTTCATTACCTGACCGGTCTACCGCCGTTACTTTATAGCACCCTTTGATTGACACTATGTTGGTTCTATTCAATGACGTCTCGAAAACGTTCTCTAGTAACTCAAAATCTTTTTCGAGACCTGTGTCCGAGAAGTAGACATTATAGCTCACAATGTCTTGATCGCAATCAAAATTTTCATCGACGGTCCAGCTTATGTTTTGCTCGAAAAAGTTATCACCACATGCTTGGTTGGCCAATATCGCTCCACAATCCAATTGGTCCTGAATGATTACCAAAGGAGGTCTACAAGGCGGGATGGTATCATTGGGCTGAGCACATGCTATTTGAGTTTTGTTAATCAATGGCTCGGGGAAAAGTGGATTATCATAAGTGCCATTAGTGGATACAAAATAGCAATACTCAATTTCTTCATCTAAAAACTGATCATTGAAGCGACCATTGTCTAAATAATAATAGCCTAATTGACCAACATCTACCGAATCTATCAATACCAATTGGTCAGATTGACTGGCATTTACCTGATCTCGATAGATATAATGATAAGGATAATTCTCTACCGTATTTGACCAAGGCACGTCTGCCTGCCATGTCATTTCTATTGACTTTAACAAAGGCTTGAGTTGCAGCCTGGTACTACTCGCCGTTGCTGAAGAATCGACCAGAATATCTCCCGAATAGAAGCGCACAAAATAATGATGAGGTGTAGCGAAAGTATTCATACCCTGGTCTACAAAAACTGTATCAGATATTTTGCTGGCCACTTGTACATATTCGCTGTTGTTAGGTGCAAAGCCTGTGCTCCTAAATAAATCATAGGTATATGCAGGAGGATACACTCCCTGATCAATCTGATACGGAGGAACCCAGCGCACCTCTATCGATCCATTGTCTTCATCGGTGGTGAGCACATCTACATTGGTAATAGCCGGAACATCCACAATAAGACTATCACATACCTCTGAAGACACATAACTTTTACCACCTCCCGGCAGAGGATATGAAGCCACCAATCTATAACAATACCTGGCTCCTGCCGGAAGGCCTCTTCCATCATTGTTATCTCTGTAGGTGGTTACTTGGCCACTAACACCTGGTTGATTCAGTGGAATTTCATCAATTTTTTGATACCCGGTATTAGCAGGCATCCCTACGCTACATTCATCCAATTCAATATTGAAATTTCCAACACGTCTCCAAATTTCCATTTTTTCAGCATTGGTACATTCATATTGACTCCAGTCGAGCTGAATAGAACGACCAGTTTGGACAGTGGTGCTCAGGCCTTTTGGCTTGGGGCCTACTACCGTAATTTCCATCGTTTGAAAATCAACCAACTTTGGGCCCACAGAGGGATTATCGGTGATTTTGAATTGAACTTCGTAGGGCCTGGTTCTGATCTGACCACAAGTAGTCTCCCACTGAAAATCGAGTAGTCCTGGGGGTGTTTGAAAGTTTGCAGGGTTTGGAGAAAAGGTGGCCTTAGATCCCTGAACCTCAAACGGACCTCCGAAAGCTTCCATCTTCACCCTGTGCCCATCAGGATCTTGTCCTATAATCACAGCACTCGCTATCTGCCCTGCTTCTACGCACAGATTATCTGGCACTGTCATGGTTGGGTGTTCATTGTCACTCCGCTCCACGATGATCTGCATATCTCTGGTGACATGTCCCAATTCGATTGGTTCTCCATTGAAATAGCGCCACTCAGTAATTTTAAATGCTACATTATACTCCGCTTTATTTGCGGAGTTGAGAATATCTCCAGGAGAGTCCCACAGTAGATCTCCTGTGATAGGATCTATAGTAAGTGATGGTGCATTGTTTTGCTCTTCATTGCCTTGGCTGAAATTCATGTAGAAAGCCGGATCAATCATCTGTCTATAATTATTCACCGCAACACCTCTCGCTTGCTTAGGAGTCACGAAACTATAGGATAGACTATCTCCATCCGGATCGAAAGCGCCGGCATTATGTACAAACTGTGCCCCCACAGCAGCAAAATCAATAGGCGGAACTGTCAAAATAGGTGTGTTGTTGATTCCTAAAAATGGGTCGATGATGATCAATGTCTCTACGTAAAAGGTCGTATTGACAGAGTTGTCCATATTGGCGATTCCTTCATTACGAAAATCCTCTTCGTAACTCACCACATATGAATTAGCAGCCTGAAAAGTATGAACCACCTTGAATTGTGCCATTTCGATTTCATTGCCAACCGCTGTTTCTATCACATCAAAACCTTGGTCTAGCGTAGTGCCATCCCCAAAATCAAAGAATCCATCTCCGAACTTGATGGGCGAACCAGAGTCTCTGAAGCCAGTGAAAGTGAATTCATAAGTCAGAGTCACATTATTTATCCTCTTGGCCGTGATCTCACCTGCTCGGATATGGGTCGCTCTGGCGGACTCCACCGTAAAGCAAACCATAACTACAAGAGTTATGATAAACCTATTTATATATGATGACTCTAAACTCATTATTCAAAGCTAATAACTGATTGCCCTTTAAGACTCAAAACTTCCCTATCATTCATACTAAATTTCCTTACTGCTTTTATTCTTAACAAGACTAAAGATGGCTATATGACGATCCGTAAAATTTCTCATTTAGCTCCTTTGAGAAGTTGCTAATTATTTAAACCACCTTTCGACGCAAATAGTTGAAAGACACTCCGATCTTTTTTGACTTTGCTCTTACTCTGTTATGTGTCGAATTCAAAATATTCTTGCGATCCGGCAAAACAATGAGTTAAGACAAGTAGTCCTACACCAAACAGCAACGATCATGAAGAACCTTACATTTCAGAAATCCTTGCGGTTGAGAAGTAATTTAGAAGAATTCAAAATAAGACCTTAGATTGTAATGGTCAATCTTGAACAGTACCTTTGACAAACAATAACTGAAACTTACGACACGATATGAGTTCGTCTTCCAATTTCCTTTCAAGCACAGTCGGCAGAAAATTCGCCATGGCACTTTCCGCCTTATTTTTGGTGCTTTTTCTACTCTCACATTTGAGCATCAATATGCTCTCGGTGATCTCTCCAGATGCCTTTAATGAAGCTTCGCATTTTATGGGTACGAACCCGCTCATTCAGTTTGCCATGCAGCCTGTTTTGATCTTTGCGGTTATTTTTCATTTTGTGATGGGATTCGTACTGGAACTCAAAAACAAATCTTCGAGACCCATTAAATACGCCAAGAAAGATAAGGGCAATGCAACATGGGCTTCTCAGAACATGATCTATAGTGGACTCGTCATTTTGGCGTTCTTAGGTCTTCACTTTTATGACTTCTGGATTCCTGAGGTTACCACCAAATACATTCAAGGCGATATGACCGGCTTGCTTGCCAATGGAGAATTTAGATACTACGAAGAGTTGGTTCATAAATTTCAAGACCCTATTAGGGTAGTATTTTATGTGATCTCCTTTGTTTTGTTGGCCTTGCACCTACTACACGGCTTTCAATCCTCATTTCAATCGATGGGTGTCAATAATAAGTTCACGCCATCCATCAAAAAATTCACTGAAGCTTACGCGATTCTAATTCCTCTAGGCTTCATTTTTATTGCTATTTATCATTTCATCAATCATTAATATAAGTCATGAAGATAGGCGCTAATTTCCCAGCACAACTACCAGAAGGACCCATTGCAGACAAATGGACCGATTATAAGAATCACATCAATCTGGTAAACCCTGCTAACAAAAGACTCATTGATGTGATTGTGGTTGGTACTGGACTGGCAGGTGGATCTGCTGCCGCTACCCTAGCCGAACTAGGATATAATGTCAAGGCATTCTGCTTTCAGGATTCACCACGGAGAGCGCATTCCATTGCCGCTCAGGGTGGAATCAATGCAGCAAAAAATTATCAAGGTGATGGTGACTCTACCTATCGCTTGTTTTATGATACGGTAAAAGGTGGAGATTACAGATCACGAGAGGCTAACGTATATAGACTGGCAGAAGTATCTGCCAATATCATTGACCAATGTGTAGCTCAAGGAGTTCCTTTCGCAAGAGATTATGGTGGGCTTCTTGACAACAGATCATTTGGTGGTGTGTTGGTTTCAAGAACATTCTACGCCAAAGGTCAAACCGGCCAGCAGCTTTTGTTGGGAGCATACTCGGCGCTGAACCGTCAGATCGCTCGTGGTAAGATTAAGATGTACAACCGCCACGAGATGGTTGAGTTGGTCGTGGTAGATGGCAAAGCTCGAGGTATCATTGCAAGAGATCTGGTGACTGGTGAGTTAGAGAGACATTCAGCGCATGCTGTAGTCATAGCCTCTGGAGGTTACGGTAACGTCTTCTTCTTATCTACCAATGCCATGGGTAGCAATGTCTCCGCCACATGGAAGATTCATAAGAAAGGCGCCTGGTTCGCCAACCCTTGTTATACGCAGATTCACCCTACCTGTATTCCAGTCTCAGGAGATCATCAGTCCAAACTGACATTGATGTCAGAATCCTTAAGAAATGACGGTAGGATTTGGGTGCCTGCGAAGTTGGAAGATGCTAAAGCTATTCGAGAAGGGAAATTGAAGCCTACAGACTTGGCTGAAGAAGACAGAGACTACTATCTGGAAAGAAGATACCCTGCATTTGGAAACTTGGTGCCACGTGATGTGGCGTCTAGAGCAGCAAAAGAAAGATGTGATGCCGGATTTGGTGTGAATGCTACCGGTGAGGCAGTTTACCTTGACTTTGCAGCAGCCATTCAGCGATACGGAAAAGAGCAAGCTCACCTTAAGCAATTGGATGAGAACAATGAGAAAATCGTAAAAGAACTAGGTACTGAGGTAATCAAAGCCAAATACGGCAACCTGTTTCAGATGTACGAGAAAATCGTGGATGAGAATCCATATCAGACTCCTATGATGATCTACCCTGCTGTACACTATACCATGGGTGGTACTTGGGTTGATTACAACCTTATGTCAACCATCCCTGGATGTTTTGTCATTGGAGAGGCGAATTTCTCAGATCATGGAGCGAATAGACTAGGTGCATCCGCATTGATGCAGGGTCTTGCAGATGGTTACTTTGTATTGCCATATACCATTGGAGATTACTTATCCGATGATATTCGTACAGGAAAAATACCTATTGACACTCCTGAGTTTGAAGAGGCTGAAAAAAGCGTAAGAACTGATCTTGAAAAACTCATTAACAATAATGGATCTAAGCCGGTTGATTATTTCCATAAGAAACTTGGTAAGGTCATGTGGAATAAGGTGGGTATGGCCAGAAATGCTGAAGGCTTGAAAGAAGCTATCTCAGAAATCAAGGCTATTAGAGAAGAGTTTTGGAAAGACGTCAAAGTGCCGGGCACGATGAACGAATACAACGAAGAATTGGCCAAAGCCGGACGTGTTGCAGACTTCCTTGAGTTGGGAGAGCTATTCGCCAAGGATGCCTTGCACAGAGAGGAATCTTGTGGTGGTCATTTCCGTGAGGAATACCAAACTCCAGAAGGTGAAGCGCTTCGTGATCCTAAGTTCCAATACGCAGCAGCGTGGGAATACAAAGGTGAGCCAAGTGAGGCTGTTCTCCACAAGGAGGAATTGAAATATGAAAGTATCGAAGTAAAAGAAAGAAGCTACAAGTAACAGTCTAAGGCTGATACTCAAAACCAATACAAAAATGGATCTTACACTGAAAATTTGGCGTCAAAAAAACGCAAGTGATCAAGGAAAAATAGTTGAATACCCGATCAAAGAGGTATCTCCAGATATGTCATTCCTAGAAATGATGGATGTACTGAACGATCAGCTGGTAGAAAAAGGTGAGGAACCTGTAGCCTTCGATCATGATTGTAGAGAAGGTATCTGTGGGGCATGCTCCATGCAGATCAATGGAAAACCTCATGGCCCTGACAATGCGATCACCACTTGTCAGCTGCACATGAGAAAATTCAAAGATGGGGACACGGTTTTTATAGAGCCATTTAGAGCCAAGGCCTTCCCTGTGATCAAAGATTTGATTGTAGACAGAAGTTCTTTCGACAGAATCCAACACGCTGGAGGTTACGTGTCTGTCAATACTTCTGGTAACACTCAGGACGCGAATGCCATTCCTATTAATAAACATGATGCTGACACAGCTTTTGACGCTGCTACATGTATAGGGTGTGGAGCTTGCGTGGCTGCTTGTAAGAATGCCTCGGCCATGCTTTTTGTATCAGCCAAAGTTTCGCAGTTTGCTCTACTACCTCAAGGACAAGTAGAAAGAAAAACAAGAGCACAAGCCATGGTGGCACAAATGGACGAAGAAGGTTTTGGAGCTTGCACTAATACTGGTGCGTGTGCAGCCGAATGTCCGAAAGAAATCAGCTTGACTAACATAGCTAGGCTGAATAGAGAATATCTGGGCTCAAGTATTTCTTAAGATATAGTTCGAACTAAGATCAGAAAAAGATCAAAAGCAGAAATGAGGAAACTTGTTTCTGCTTTTTTGTTTCGAGTCATCAAGGTTCAATTATCAATCATGGCATTTGATAGGATTCTCCTTGCCATAAGTCATAATGTGACAATTTCGTTTTACTTAAATTAGTAAAATACCAAGTGCACACGCATTCATTTAATTCGATCTTATGGGAGATCAAAATATATCCAGGTCAATAGACCAAGAGATAAGACTCAACTTTACTCGAAACCTTCTAGATGATCTGGAGGCATTAGAAAAAATGCTTCTCAACAATCAAATAGAAAGCGGCATTACCAGAATAGGTGCAGAGCAAGAATTTTGTCTTGTCAATAAGCATTGGCGTCCAGCTGAGAATGCCATGGCTATATTGGAAGGAATAGATGATCCACATTTCACTACCGAATTAGCCAAGTACAATCTTGAAATCAACCTAGACCCGCGCGAACTCACAGGAGACGCATTTTCTCAGGTCGAACTACAACTCAGAGACCTGCTCAATAAAGCCAAAATCGCAGCTGACGCTGAAGGCAGTAAAATTATCCTATCGGGAATCTTGCCCACCATTTCCACTTATCAGCTGGGGATGAACTATATGACACCCATGCCGAGGTATTATGCCTTGAATGACATGATGAAAAAATTGAGGGGTGGAGACTTTTACTTTCACCTGTCTGGCATAGAAGAACTGACGATCAAACATGGAACGGTCATGTTCGAGGCTTTCAACACCAGTTTTCAGATGCACCTTCAGATTGATCCTGAAGACTTTACGGCGAGTTACAATTGGTCACAGGCAATCGCAGGGCCTGTGCTGGGGATGTGCGTCAATTCCCCCCTACTGCTAGGGAGAGAACTCTGGTCAGAAACACGAATCGCACTTTTCCAGCAAAGTATTGACACACGAGGCGTATCAAAAGCGCTCAAAGAGCAACCTGCCCGGGTGGCATTCGGAGATGACTGGGCAGATGGCACCATCGTAGATCTATTCAAAAAAGAAATTGCGCGCCATAAGATCATTCTCTCTAGAAAAATAGGAGAAAATGCCCTGGAGGTACTGGCGAACGGAGGTACGCCTAAACTGGAAGCTGCTAACCTCTTCAATGGTACCATCTATCATTGGAATAGAGCTTGCTATGGTGTGGGCAATGGTAAAGCCCATTTGAGAATTGAGAACAGATACGTTCCTGCTGGCCCAACAGTGATTGACGAGATGGCCAACTTTGCTTTTTGGGTAGGGCTGATGGTGGGTAGACCAGCCAAATTTGACGACATCAATTCTAAAATGGATTTTAAGGATATTAAATCCAACTTCATCAAATCCGCTCGAAATGGTTCTGAGTCAGTCATGATTTGGGAAGGCAAAGAAATAGGATTGAAAGAATTAGTGCTTAAGGAGTTTGTGCCGATCGCTAAAGCCGGATTGGAGAAAATGAAGATTGATCCTCATGACATTGACAGGCTACTAGGTGTTATAGAGAAACGAGCCAAATCACACAACGGCGCACAATGGACAACCAAGGCCTATCGCAACCTTAAGTCTAACTTGAAAAGAGATGATGCACTCATAGCTTTGACCAAATCTATTCATGACTATCAGCAAAAAGGTATTCCCGTACATAAATGGAACAATCCTTCTGAATTGCCTCAAAGCAATGAAGCAGCCACTGATGTAGGGCACTTGATGTCTACCCAAGTGGTGACCGCCACCATGAACGACACAGCGGAACTCACCTTGAGAATCATGGAGTGGAAGGGCTTCCATCACCTGCCAGTGGTAGATGCCGAAGATAGGCTCGTGGGACTCCTTACATGGAATCATTTGAAGCATCTGAAAGATTTTCGAGATGCAGAAAAATCTATCACTGTAGCCGACATAATGGAAACCCAATTGATCACTGTCAAGACATCCACCTCACTTAAGCAGGCGCAAAAGCTGATTACAGAACATCAAATTGGTTGTTTGCCTGTGATTCAAAACAGACAGCTGGTAGGAATAGTAACTTCACAAGATTTAGAAGACTTGAAGAATGCCTAAGATTTTCAGTAAAGCACTGAATACATCTATCAGTACCGATCGTATCATTGGGAAAATGGGTGGAGAAGGTCCATGTGTGGTGTTTTTTGGAGGTATACATGGCAATGAGCCATCGGGTGTGTTTGCCTTGAAGCAAGTATTCGAAGAGTTGGAAAGATCTCAAGTAAAGACTCAAGGTCAATTCATAGGATTGGCCGGAAATTTATGGGCTCTGGAGCGTAACGAACGTTTCCAGCATGAGGACTTGAATAGAATGTGGAATTCGGAACGCATTCAAGCAATGAAAGAAGGGAATTTTCATCCAAAAACCGAAGATGAAAAACAGCAACTTTCGCTTTTTTCGACTTTAGTAGAAATCATCAATAACCATTCGGGCCCGTACTATTTCTTTGATTTACATACCACCTCGAGTGAAACTACACCCTTTCTGACTGTGAACGACAGCTTGCTCAACCGTCAGTTTTGTGAGCAGTATCCCGTACCTATGATTCTTGGAATCGAAGAGTATTTGGATGGACCATTGCTCAGCTACCTCAACGAGGAAGGGTACGTTTCGTTTGGTTTTGAATCCGGCCAACATGATGAGCTGTCTTCTATCAACAACCATGTCTCGTTCATTTATCTATCCTTGGTCTTTGCAGGAGTTCTAGATGCCTCGGATATTAACTTTCAGCATCATTTAGCATCGATTGAGCATTCCAATTCCATCTATGAGATCTTTCATAGACATCAACTCTCGTCTAATGAATCATTTCAAATGACTCCAGGTTTCAGCAATTTTGAGCGCGTAAAAAAAGGCACGCAACTAGCTGTTTCCAACGGCGTACCTATCATCGCAGCTGAAAACACGACACTCTTCATGCCATTATACCAACCAAAAGGGGAAGATGGCTACTTCGAAATAAGAGTCGTCCCAAAGATTTTCCTTCGTCTATCAACTCTTTTCCGTCTCTTGCGGCTAGATAGAATACTTCCTTACTTGCCCGGAATCAGCTGGACTACCTCCCAAAAGGAATCTTTAAAAATCGATCTAAAAATTGCCCGGTTCCTAGCAAAATCAATCTTGCATCTGATGGGTTATCGCAGCAAAACAGAAAATGGCGGTTACTTAATAGCTAAGAATAGAGAGGCCCGATCACGTTCGTCAGAATACAAAGGAGCACGCTGGCTTTGACAAGTGCGCACCAATATCGATGAATTAAATGTGCTTTATCCCTTAAGTCAAATCACCAAACAATAGTATTAACCAAGGATTTTCTATAGTTTTACTAACATTTTTTCTCCCAGCAATTTTTTCAAGATGAGACATTTCAAGCTACTTTTCGCTTTTACCTTATTGCTATCTTTTTCATTCCAAGCACATTCCCAGACATGGGAAAAAATGCTCAAAAAAGCGGACAAGCATTACGCCAAGGGCAAATTCAACAAAATAGAAAAGGTCACAAAAAAGCTCCGCAAGAAGCATATCGTCAAAAAGTTTGGTGGGGACTCCTCACTTTATGCATTGACGTATGTGATGGACGCCAAGGCCAACGCAGCTCGTGCTGAGTATGCCGAAATGGATCAAAACCTAGCCAAGGCAAGCGAATTGCTGTTGACATTTGAAACACGTGATCCGTACAATTTTATCATGCCGCAGCTGAGAATCATAGATATGTACAATGATCATGGGAGCCATCGCAAAGCGGACAGCATCACTCAGCGCCTGGAGGGTCTAAGTACAGGTTACATACAGAATGATCTGCTCGAAACTGAAATCAAAATGAGACGAGCATTCACTGACGTGGCACTCGGACTGTACACTACAGGGCTAGCCAATACACGCGAACTCAATGATACTTGGCCGACTAAGTTGCGGATGAGCTACAATTTTGAGGCTATCAAAAAAGAGGATGAAAATTACAAATCCCAATTGCTGGTTAAGCTGTACACCAATGAAATCGAAGCGCTCCGAGGCAAGGGAGAATACACAGAGGCGTTTGAAAAAATTGACATACGCAACAAGCAAGTGAATCGACTCGCTGATGCCAAATCTGAAGCCTATGTAGGATTCCGTGTAGCGGAAATCAAAACACATCAAGCATACGGCGACCTCAAAAAAGCATACAAACTCGGAAACCGACTGCTCAGCACCAAACCAATAGGAATGATGAGCCAAAAGGCCGCCATACCTACGTTCATGGCTTATGCCGAATCCTCAGAATATGCCGATGCAGAAAAGATCAAATTCGGTCTGGAAAGCGCTTTATCTAAAGCCAAGGTGAAACGCGAATATGTGAAGTTGCATATCAACACGATAGAAGCTTTGCTCGATAGCTACATCAAGGACACGGATGAAAACACGGTAGTGGCTCTCAACTCACAGTTGTTCAAAGCCAAATCTCAACTACCTGCTGACCATCCTACTATCAGCCTTATCAGCCAAAGAGCTATTGATTACATCTTTGAAATGAACAGAGCTGAAAACTATCCTTTCGCGGAGAAGTTTTACAACACGCTGGGTGAATCTCTGCTGGCGAGATATGGAGCCAATAGCCTCCACACCAAAATCTACAAGGTCAACTTTGCTGGGTATTATCTGAAATACTCTGAGACTCCAGCTAAAGCCTACCAACTCCTGGCAGGAGAAGTGTACAAAACTCCCCTCACAGAACTTTCGACTCATCACCCAAAATACAGCATGATGGTGACGAGTCTGATGGATTACTTCACTTTAACAGGGAATTTTGATTACCCCATCACGTTGACAAAATCGGTGTTGGAAGCTCAAAGAGCCAACCCCAACACCACTGACAGTGAATTGGGACAGAAACTAGTAGAATTGGCCAAACTGCAGATACAAGGAGGATATTACCAAGAGGCTGAAGACAATACGGATGAAGCCCTCAAGACCCTTAGACGTGGTGGGGAGAAAAAATCAGAAGAATTCGTGAATGCTCTCAACAGCGCAGCATACCTCTACGGCACTATTGGACTCTATTCAAAAGCAGAGAGGCAATTGTCTCGCGCCAATAGTATTTACAAAAAATTAGAAACTGTCAATCAAGAATTGAGATTGCAATCCAACGTGGATCTGGCCTTCCTCAATACTAGAATGGGTAACTATACCGAAACCGAAGAGCTCTTGGATGAAGTAATCAAGGAACGCAGAAAACTCTACGGAGAAAGCAGCCGAAGGATGATTAAGCCATACAGGGCTTTAGGTGAAGTATTTCTCATCAAGGGCGATTTTCCTGAGGCAGAGAAAAATTTGCGTAAAGCACTCTCCATTACGGAGCAAGTATTCGGAGATACTACCCTCATTTTCGCAGAGACACTCAGCAAAATGGCCAAACTATATCATGAGCTTGGCAACTATGAGGCCGCCCTTGTGAACGCTACAGATGTGCTCAAAATAAGAGATAAGTCATTGCGCAAAGGTCATATACTATTCGCGGATACTTATACAGACCTAGGGCGAATTCATTCAAGCATGAACAATGAGCTTAGTGTGGTAGAAGGCTATTTTCAACTGGCCAAGCAAATCACTCAGGAAAATTTTGATGATACCCATCCGCTCTATGCTGAGGCACTCAAGAATCTCGCTTATGTACACATACAGAAGAAGGAGTATACTCAGGCTCTCTTACTCCTAGATCAGGCAGATGATATTTGGAGAGACGCACTCGCGAATCAAAATAGGAGCTCAGGGGAAGTGGCGCGTATTAAGGGTGACATCTACAGTTATCAAGGTGAATTCAAAAAGGCACGAAGAGAATACGAAAAAGCATCCAAATACTTTAAGCGAATCTTCAATGAAGAGCACCCTGATTATCTCAACACACAAAGTAGATTGGCTCGCGCATACTACATCAACGATGACATCAGTGAGGTGGAATCCATACTAGGAGCCACTACAGACGCTTACTTGTCTTACACAAAAACCTATTTCCCTACCCTAAGTGAAGAAGAGAAGGCGAAGTTTTGGAACAAAATCAAGCCAGACTTTGAGTTTTATAACACAGTAGCCATTCGCTACAGCGATAGCAAAGAGAAGTACCTGGAAAACATGTATGACTTTGCTCTAGCCACTAAAGGACTCTTACTCAACTCATCTATTAAAACACGAAATAGCATCCTCAATAGTGGTGATGATGAGTTGATTGCTTTGTTTAAGCAATGGATTGCCAAGAAAGAATTTCTTACCACCACGCTTGCACAATCGGCAGAAGATCTGGCTGCCAACGAGATTGACCCTAGAAAACTGCAAGATGAAATAGCCATTTTGGAGAAAGAGCTTAGCGAAAAATCGGAGGATTTTGAGTCATCGTTTGAATACAAACTCTATAGCTGGAGTGATGTAAGAAAATCTCTGGAGGAGGATGAAGCTGCGGTGGAGATCATTCGCTATCGAGAGTTTGATGAGCGATTCAATGACGACAAAATAAGATATGCTGCCTTGATCGTCACAGCTGAGACAAGGGCCAATCCGGAGCTTGTGCTCATGGAGAATGGATTAGACATGGAAACCAAACACTTCAAGTACCACAGAAACGTCACTAAGTATAAGATAGCCGATGGCAACTCGTTTGGCGTGTTCTGGGAGCCTATTTACAACAAAATCAAGGACAAAAAAGTGGTATTCCTTTCACCAGATGGCGTATATAATCAGCTCAATGTTGAATCGTTGAAAATCAATGAATCGGAATACGTCATAGACAGAATGAACGTGCGCGTGGTTGGGAATACCAAAACGATAGCGGCACTAAGATCTAGAGATGCCCGCAAGTATGCTAAGAAAGAAACCCCGAAGGAGTTTTCGGCCATGCTCCTAGGCAATCCTAATTATTATGAAAATGAAAACAACCGGCGACAAGCCAAGCTAGATGCCAATAAGGGTAATTCGAATAGTTTTATCCCGCAGCTGCCCGGGACAGAAAAAGAAGTCAATACCATCAATCAACTATTGGTAGATAATGGCTGGAAAATAGAATCATATCTCGGCACCAATGCCACCGAGCAGCAAATAAAGCAAGCACAGAACTATACGCTCATACATATAGCCACGCATGGTTTTTTCGATGATAAGAAAACCGAAGAGAAGAATGAATTGCTAGCAGAAGAAGATGACAACCCGCTCAACAGAGCCGGCCTGATCACCGAGGGTGGTGGGGACGTGCTTCTGAAAGCCACTAAAAATTACAATATAGATGATGGTGTCTTGACGGCTCATGAAGCCATGAATCTCAACTTTGAAGACACAGAACTCATCGTATTGAGTGCATGTGAAACTGGTAGAGGGGAAATCCAACAAGGCGAAGGAGTCTTTGGGCTGCAGCGATCATTTCTGGTAGCCGGAGCAGACGCCATTGTGATGAGTCTGTATCAGGTATCTGATGAGGTGACTCAGATGCTCATGGTGGAGTTTTACAAAAACTGGCTCAGCGGTCAAGACAAACGAACAGCTTTCAATAAGGCGCAGCTGACCATCAAGGAGAGTTATAATGACCCAATCTATTGGGGAGCCTTTACCATGATTGCGAAGAGTTAATGTAGATATTAGTTCATATTGCTCCGTATTATGTTACCATAAGATGAAAAAATTGGCGGGGAAAATCGTACAGATCTGCAATTACAAAATTGAGAGCAAAGGAGAGCAAGTAGGTCTGTCATTTTATGCCTTCTTTGCGAATAAAAATGATCAGCCAGAATTACTGATGGAGGTAGCCGAATGGTGGATCCAAAAACACCAACTTGATCATTTTGAAAAAGCCGTAAAGATCAGAGATTTGATCCTCGAAGAATTCGGCCCAATTTGACTGCTAGAATCAATTCTTTTCCAGATTCTCAAAATGAAAATCGCCCTTTACCCACGACTTGACTTTATTTGCATGCAGTCGCCAAATATCACCGACACATCTTGCCGCCATGAAAAAGAAATTAGTCTACTCCGCATTGATAATAGTTGGAGCCCTGGTCATTGCCTACTTAAACTTCAACAATTCCTCGCCTGATACATATCCGCGTCCTATTACGGCCTCTGAGTATAATGATCTAGTATGGTCAGATGAATTTGAGGGATCCGGTGAAATAGATAAGGAGAAATGGTTTCTACAGACCAAAATACCACCATGGGGGAGCTGGTTTGGCGGGTTAATTCAGCACTATACAGATAGAGAAGAGAACACTTTCCAAAAAGACGGTTTTCTTCATATGGTGGCCAAGAAGGAAACTTTTCAGGATCAGGGATATACTAAAGAATACACCGCAGCAAGACTCAACTCCAAATTTGCATTCACTTATGGGCGTGTAGAAGTAAGGGCTAAGCTGCCCTCCGGGGTGGGCACATGGCCTGCGATTTGGATGCTGAGTAAGAACATATCTGAGGATGGTGCATACTGGCAAACTTTAGGTCATGGCACAACCAGTTGGCCACACTGTGGTGAGATAGACATTATGGAGCACTGGGGCAACAACCAAAATTTTGTCCAAAGTGCAGTGCACAATGGCTATAGCTACGGTGATGAAGTTAAGAATCTAGGTGGGCGGATGGTAGAAGATGTCTCCAACCAATTTCACGTTTATCGGGTTGAGTGGTCACCTGAAAAAATTATTTTCAGCGTTGACAGCACAGTTCATTATATCTACGAACCCGTGGTTAAGAACATGCTTACTTGGCCATATGACTCGGATCAGTATATTTTGATGAATATAGCTATAGAACCTGAAATTGATTCAGCATTTACAGAAAGTGCGATGGTGGTGGACTATGTCAGGATTTACCAGTGAATAACTGAAAAATTAGGCGTATAAAAATTACTTTCGAAGCATCGATTCCCTTATCAATTCTCTCGAATAAAGTAGAAAGACCTGAATTGATCTAATTGATTAATTCAGGTCTTTTTTTTGCAGTGTAGCACTAGGATTTCCGAAATCAGTTAACTCTAGATGGTATTTACGGATTGCTTGTACATTCTGAAAAACAAGAATGGAAGAAACCCAAAAACGAAGGTGATAAAACTCAAGCCCAGCAATACACCGGCTCCTTGTAAATGATAAACTTTAAACAAAGAAGCGGTCACAAATAGTATAATCGCTGCACTGCCAACAAACCATTTTAGGCGCTCCGAAAGCACCTCTCCCATCAGCTGCTTGTAGCGATTGATCAAGAGCAAAGGAATAAAAACAAAAGCCAAGCCTGCTCCGCCAGCTAGCATCAGTATCATGGCTAAGGGCAAGTGCATCAGTTTGAAAAAGAACCCCACAAAAAGTGCAGCACTAAAAATAAACCCAAGGATGTAAGTCAGTCGTTTCATAAATATGATTTTTGAATAGTTGAGTAAAAAAATAGTTTCTTGTTGTATTTCATTTAATCCATTTGGAGCAGTTTGATGCAGGGCTGTTTTCAACGCTTCATCAAACTTTGCTCCTCGCTTCATCTCATGCTCTATCAGACAGCTCAAGTGATCCACCAAATCATCTTTAAGCTGAACATTCTTGATGGTGCTTTTATTGACCACCTCTATCACCTTGTCCACTAGCTCGTCGCTGATCATGTCGATGGAGAGATTTGGGTTTTGTTGAATATTACTTTCTCGATAGTCTGAATAAAATCACGCATCTCATCGAGTAGTGTTTCCCGCTGATCCTGTCCCTTAGCGGTGAGTTTATAATACTTTCTTACCCGTTTGCCAATGTTCACTTCTTCGAATGTCAACAGCCCATCTTTGGTGAGTTTGTGAAGTGCAGGATACAACGACCCATCCTTGAGATGGATCTTTCCATCCGTTTCGGCCTTTACATGTTGTGATAGTTCATAGCCATACATCTTGCCATGGCTTGACAAAATCTGCAGTATCATCACTTCCAGGGTTCCTTTTAAGAGTTCTTTAGAATACATATTACAATAATACATCGTTTCTTGATATATTGCAAATGGATATAATAGAATAAGCTAGGAAGCTGCCAAAAAAGACAGTTCAGCTCGTTCTAATATTATAAAACTTATGGAATGAGTTGAGGTATTTTATTGCTCTGAATCAAATGAACGCATTGATTCACTGGGTCATTCGGCGATATCCAACTTATTGACCCTAATCATCGATTGAATCTCTTTCACATACTCCTCTCCTCTTTGGGAGTACCTTTTGAGACCTGCAGCCAATTGCTCACCAGTGGGTACCTCTCCTCTGTTGCGCATTTCCTCGCGCAAGGCTCGTAATTCCCTATAGGCATGGTGTCGGTTAATATTTCTGACGTAGCTATTGACAGCATCATTTACAGTCTCAAATTTCTTGATCTCATGATACTCCCCAGGAATCCTCTTGGAGGGCACTATCCCACAGCCGGGAGTAAAGCACCATTGGCCAAAAAGGTTATTGGCTTCACGTGCAAATCTAGATGTGCCCCACCCTGATTCATTCGCCGCTTGAGCAAGAAAGAGAGACGCTGGAATGATGTCCTTTTTCGTCAGAAGGGCGCTTCGCTGATTTGCATTCGCAATATCGAAATTCTTGATCTTCATCTGTTTGGCTATCGCAATCAACCAAGTGGTATCCTCGGGAGTAAATGTCTGAGTAGCGGCATAAGAATCATAAATGGTAATAATCCTGCTGCGCTCTGCCAATATACGTGCATTTTCCTCCTCCACCATCGGTCTCAAGAAATCAAAAAATGCCTGCTTCTTTTCTCTAACATCCGCATACTGCGTGAAGTCAGGCATGGTGGTCACACGAGGGACTTGTGAAACCTCTACAGATTCGATGGGCTCTTCGGCAATTTCAGCTTGTTGCTCTGTGGCACTCTTGCCTTGACAGGAATTTGCCAATAGAATTACCAAACATATGTTCAAATATCTCATGCCTTAGAAGTTTCTTTTAGAAGCGAAAAGTTACCAAAATGAATAAACGCATTTGGTTGATACAGTTCATAAGACTTTCAATA
Organism: Cyclobacteriaceae bacterium; assembly: GCA_049115815.1. GTDB lineage: Bacteria > Bacteroidota > Bacteroidia > Cytophagales > Cyclobacteriaceae > Marinoscillum. The sequence goes on from JAGDZO010000005.1 coordinate 321,896, forward strand.
TAGCCAATTCTATACAAGCAGTGTCAATGTATCCGTTGGGCTGGCCTTTCCTTGAAATTCGATGGTTGGATTTGAAAATTGTCATCCGCCCCTCACTCAATCGATTTCTGAAAGAGGAAGCAGAGTTGCTCAACGCGCAAGCATAATGTCGGTTTATGCCAACTTCCCTACCAACCACACGGCGAATCGCGGAGCTATCCGTTTGACAAAATCAATCAAGTAAGCATCTGGACCTATTCTTAATCGCTTCTTATCTTTTCGCATGCCCCTGACAATGAGCCGAGCTGCTCTAGCAGCAGATGTCATGGCTATTTTCTCGAAGTAGCTGGCCGATTCCTCTTGAGTCATCTCTGGTTTAGGGCCCTTGATAAATTTTCCGTTTTTTACAATATTGGTACGCACTCCTCCAGGATACACGCTCATAACATTGACTCCCGTACCCATTAGCTCTTGAGCGAGTGATTCATTCAGCCCACTGATAGCGTATTTGGATACATTGTATGAGCTCTGATTGGGAAACGGAATGAAGGCATTCACACTTGAAACGTTTACAATACTAGCATTGGGCCGAGTCAACAAATGTGGCAAAAAGGCTTTTGTGCCGTAGTAGACGCCCCAGAAATTGATCTGAATAATTCGCTCAAAATCTTCTATCGTTCCATCCACAAAAGTATCAGCCACTGATGTGCCAGCATTGTTGATCACTCTATCTACCCTGCCAAAATGAGCGATGACCGATTCGGCATAGCGAAAAACATCATTCTTGCTAGACACGTCCAATTGATCGAGTCTTACATTGATATCCTCATTGGCAATCAGTGCCTTGGTTTGCTCCAATTCGGTATAGTTGACATCAGACAATGCCAGCTGACATTCCAGTTTGGCCAACTCCAACGCTATAGCTCTGCCAATGCCAGAGGCTGCACCTGTGATGACCACTACATTATCCTTCAAATTTTTCATTACTGGCTATTGATGGGCTTGAGTGCCGTTAATCCGAAATTCGATTCAATTCGTCATCCAAGGCTCCAGATCTTCTTTGTCTTTTGATCTTCTGGTTGCCAAATTTATACGTTAGCCCAAACCCGAAGCGATGATTGTCAGACAAATAGGTTCCGACTATTTCTAATCCTCCGTAATCGCCAAAATACGCATAATCACTGGCTGTGTTAAAAATATCAGATCCTGTGAGACGGACTTGCAATTTCTCATCAAAGAAGTTTTTACGAATCCCAAATTCAATTCCATAAAATCCATCGATCTCAATCGAACCTCGCCATATGAAAGGACTATTGTAATATGCGGCTACATTTAACAACACATCCCAAGGCAGTTGAAAAGTGTTTTGCGAACGCAGGTTGTAAATATTCGCTGAAATATCAATGTTCGTATTGTCAAATTCGCCAGTATAAGTAGTGATGTTGTAGTTCAAAAACACAGCTGTCTCCCACCATTTGGTGACTTCATGTGGGTAGCTGATTGACAACCCATTGGTCGTACTTCTACGCATATTTCTCGGCACGATGAAGGTGCCTGTTTCATCTACTATTTCTAGTAGTCTTGCAAAAAATCCCTCTGTAATGCTGAAAGTATTGGAGATCACCAATGCATTATTGAAGGAATAGGTCAATTGGTAGTTGGTGATATAGTTTGGATTCAAGAATGGGTTTCCTTTCCAAGTAGTCAACTCACTAGTTTTAGATTCGAACGGATTGAGATCCTGATAACTCGGTCTTGTGATTCTCTTGCCATACCCCAAACTCATTTCGGACTTGCCAAATGAATACGAAAGGCTCATATTGGGAAAAACATTCAAATAATCTCGCTTCACATTATCATCAGCATTAACCTGATTGCTTTCTAAAATTCCTTGTGAGTAAGTCTGTTCCACCCTCACACCTGCATTCGCCTTCAGATTATCCGACAATTCAAATGCCCCAATCAAATAGGCCGCCCCTACTTTTTCGGTGTAGTTAAACGTGTTGCTTTTATCCTGATTGACTGTAGAAACTTCATTGACTACATCGCTAACCACAAAACTATTTTTGGTTTGCACCTCATAATATTTGGCGCCTGTTGACCAAATGACTTTGCTCATTTGATACTCATAATCCACCTTGGCGGAATACAAATCAATTTCGGTATACGGCTCGAACGCGTTATTGACTTCACGAATCTGTGTGACACCATCTTCTTCGAAGTAGGTGTTCGGTTGATCAATAAAGTTGTCCTTCAAAAAACTCCCATAACTCACATCTGCATTTAACGATGATTTGTCAGACGTCTTCCATCGATAGTTGAGATTGTAATTAAAGTTCCTCGCCTTGAAGTCCGAATTGGTCTCGGACAATAGCAGCTGATTGGCAGTGGGATCAGATAGATCTTCTATTCGGGTATTGCTATTGAGCCTTATTGCCGCATCTGTGAGTACCCCACCTCCTGAGAAATTCACAGAGTGAGCATCATTGAAGGTATAAGTAATACTGGTAGAGGCATTAAAACCAGAAACGTCCTCCCGCTCATCAGAGTACAAACTCAGCAGATAACCACTCTGTGTCTTATCATCATCAAATCCCTCGTAGTACCTATTGTCAAACCGAGTGATATTGGCTGTGATGCCCAATTTGTTCTTCCCGTAGTTGAATGAAACCCCAGTATTCATTCTAGGCTCGGTCCCTTTCGAATAGCTGTGAACAACATTCCCATTATAGCCCAAATTCACATTATTCTTAAGCTCAATATTGATGATTCCTGCATTCCCTTCAGCTTCATACTTAGCAGACGGATTGGTGATGAGCTCAATTTTTTCAATATTATCTGATTGCATACTCTCCAAAAAAGTTGTCAGATCACTACCGGAGAGTCTGCTAGGCCTTCCGTTGATAAATATTCTCACACCACTTTTCCCCTGCAGAATAACGTTGTTGTCAGGATCTATCATCACTCCTGGAGCCTTGCGCAGTAGCTCCAGCCCATTGTTTCCAGAGGCATTGATAGTACTAGCCACATTGAAGACCATTTTATCAGGGAGCACTTCTACCATCTGTCTCTTGGCGGTCACCATAACACCTTCTAGCTCAACATTTCGCGGCTCCAATTTCACGGTATTCATATCATAGGATTGATCAGCCAAAAGCGAAATAGTAGCGGAGTAAAATGGATTAAACTCAACATTCTGCACCATGACAAAATATTGCCCCGCTGTTATATTACGGATACTAAAGTTTCCTTCTAAATCACTTACTTCTCCTTTGACCAATACAGAGTCTAGGGTGTATAGAGCCACCGTGCTATACACTACAGGGGCCTCATCTTGATCGACCAACTTTCCGAAAATCGTAGCTGAGTTTGCTTGAGCAAAGGCCAATTCAGAAAAAAACAAGCATATCAGAATCGAAGCAACGATTCTTACAGGAGAAAAGGAAATCATAAAAACGCGGTTAAAAACCGCAAGTTAATCATTGTTTCATACTCGAATTGTCATTCAAGTGCCTAGATTTAATGGCTATGAATCCTGAAAAGAATAAAGAAAACGCGATATCCTTCTATAAAATGGCCTATGATGGAAACCCCCAGAAAGCGATAGATCTATATGTAGGCAAAGAGTATATCCAGCACAACCCAGATGTGGCAGATGGCGAACGGGGGTTTATTGAGTATTTTGAAAGAATGCAAATAGAATACCCCGATAAGTCAATTGAGTTTGTCAGGTGCATTGGCGAAGGGGGTTTGGTAGCACTTTATACTCATCAGGTCTGGCCGGGCAACGACCAATATGTGACCATGGACTTTTTTAGATTTGATGAGCAGGGCAAAATCTGCGAGCATTGGGATGCCATCCAACAGATTCCCGAAAAGTCCGCCAACCCTAACACGATGTATTGATAAATTGAGTTTCTAATAATCGTTCGTTATATACCCAAAGCATTTCATCAGTCAAATGGAGACACATGTCATCCAATAAAACAGCTTCCAAACTTCACCCAAGAAATAAGCATCGCGATGGCTATGATCTCGATGCTCTGCAAAGGGTTTGTCCAGAATTGACGCCTTTCATCAAGCCAAGTAAAAGCGGTCATAATACAATCGACTTCTCCAATCCTAAAGCGGTAAAGGCGCTGAATCGGTCACTGCTCTTTCATAGTTTTGGGCTGAAGTATTGGGATTTCCCGGACAACAATCTCTGTCCACCTATTCCCGGCAGGGAGGATTACATCCACTATGCAGCAGATTTACTTGAGGAGATCACGGGAGCCAATCCAAATAATTCACAAATCACTTGTCTAGACATTGGTACGGGAGCTAGCTGCATCTATCCAATGTTGGGTGTGCAACTATACAACTGGATGTTTATTGCCTCAGACATAGATCGCGCTTCCATCTCCTCTTCCGAAACCATAGCTCAGCACAACCCTTCTCTAGAAGGCAAGATTGATTTTCGATTGCAACAGAATTCGAACAACATTTTTAAGGGGGTCATTCATGAAAATGAAAAAATCACTTTAACCGTTTGTAATCCTCCCTTCCACGCTTCCATTGAAGAAGCACAAAAAGGAACGCTTCGTAAGATCAAAAACCTAACCGGCGGCAAATCGAAAAAGAGAACACTCAATTTTAGTGGTAGAGAAAATGAGCTAGTCTATCCGGGTGGCGAATTGAGTTTTATTTTGAAGATGATTGATGAAAGTATTCATCTCTCTGAAAGCACATTGTTATTCACCACGCTTGTGTCTAAAGAGTCAAACCTCAAGCCGATATTGCAGGAACTAAGACGTATTAAGGTGAAAGGATCATGGACGGTTCCTATGCAGACTGGCAATAAAAGTACCCGAATAGTTGGTTGGACTTTTCAATCAGCAAAACAACGCAAAGCATGGATTATGCAATAACACCGTGAAACAACTACTAGAGGACATCAGAAATTGCACGATCTGTGCTGATCACCTCCAAAATGGAGTACGGCCGATTGTTGCTGCTTCTCTAAGTGCCAAGATTGTGATCATTGGTCAAGCTCCAGGATCAGTAGTTCATAGGACAGGAATCCCATGGGACGATAAAAGTGGTGACAATCTGAGGAAATGGATGGGAATAGACAAGGACACCTTCTATGACGCTAATCAAATTGCCATACTACCGATGGGGTTTTGCTATCCCGGCAAAGGAAAAACAGGCGACTTGCCACCAAGAAAGGAATGCGCCCCGCAATGGCACAATCCAGTCCTCAGCAATATGAAAGATGTGCAGTTGACTCTACTCATCGGTAAATACGCCCAGGATTATTATCTCGGCACGCAGGCAAAATCCACATTGACTGAAACCGTAAAGTGCTTTGAGGAATATCTCCCCAACTATTTCGTCTTACCTCACCCTTCCCCTAGAAACAACATTTGGCAAGCGAAGAATGCTTGGTTTCGCAGAGATGTACTTCCCAGTCTCGAATCCGCTATTCATGAAATCTTACATTGAGTTTGTTCAAATAGAATATTTTGACTTTTCCTTTATTCATCTAAACTTTACTGATTAGCATTGAGTTTACGCTTGCATGACCAGTTTTCTAAAAAAATATTATCCGTTTATTCCCATCATCGGTATGGGTGCCTACCTGATTGTATTTACAGTGGCCGCTGTGGATTATCCAGGTGGCTCGGAGAATATCCATAATCTCACTAGTTATAGCTTTTTTCACAATTTTCTCTGTGATGTAATGAATCCGGTCACTCAAAGTGGCGTTCTTAATCCGGCTAGAAGTTTAGCCACCATTTCGCATCTGATACTCAGTGCTACTATGATTACCTTCTTTTACGTCCTTCCGGAAATCTTCCATTGGAGCAATCGCAACACCAAATTGATACGATATATAGGGATGCTGACCATGACCGTATTCGTATTTATGTACACCTCCATTCATGACCACATAGTTACCGCTACGGGTGTATTGGGCACTTTCGCGCTTATCCCCTTTTTCATAGAATTAAAGAAGTATCCCAAAGGTGGATTGAAAATATTGGCTTACGTATGTTTTATTTTGAGCATTATCGTTTTCTTCATTTTCGAATCTAAAATCGGATACTACTACCTTCCGATACTTCAGAAAATCACCTTCATATTCGATGCGTGGTGGGTAATTTGGGTAAGCATGATTGTTTGGAAGAAAAAGTCACAAGAGGATAGCTTACAAGCCTCAGGGATCTAGCAATACAACACATTTTCAGGTTATTGGCGGTTATTCTTTTGATTGGATAGAACGAGTTTAAACAATTTCCCTACTGGTCAGTTAACACTGTTATGGCCATTAGAACGATCGTCTTTCTAATATTGAACTTTGGCGCATTAGCGATTGGCTCTATCTATACATCCGATGGAGTCTCATCACAATGGTACACCATGCTAGATAAGGCACCCTGGACGCCACCCGGATGGGTTTTTGGCGCTGCATGGGTACTAATCATGATTTGTTTTTCTCTTTACATGGCTTTCCTTTGGAAGTCTAGCGTCAATCGCGATCATGTTGCTGGCCTATATCTGGTCCAATGGCTACTCAATATTAGTTGGAATCCGGTCTTCTTTTATCACCATAAGGTCAGCCTTGCGTTGATATTGATCATTTCATTGGCCGTTATGGTAGTCATTTTTATCGTCAGGTATTGGCGACTCGTCAGATTACAATCTGCTTTTATTTTTCCTTATTTAATTTGGTTACTAATAGCAATTTCGCTCAATTGGTACATCCTATTTAGTAATTAAACTGGGAATCAAAAAACCTTGACCGCATCTAAGTTTTTCTTCATTCAATTCACCAAAAAAAAGGACAGGGTCGTCTTAAAACTGACTATCACTTTTTAAACACCAACAATTAATGAAAGTAATTATCACAGGATCGACAGGCATGGTAGGTAAAGGAGTACTGCTGGAATGTCTTGACCATGAAGACATCACTAAGGTACTAAGCGTAGGTCGTAGTTCGCTTAACATCACCCACCCAAAACTGATTGAATTACTTCATTCGGACTTCTCAGATTTCGAAAGCGTACGGGATCAACTGAAAGGATATGACGCATGCTACTTGTGCATGGGCGTAAGTAATGCTGGCTTGAGTGAAGCAGCCTTTTTCAAGCTGACTTACACTTATACACTGGCTTTGGCCAAAGTGGTACAGGCTGAAAACGCCAACGCTACTTGTACTTATGTATCTGGTGAAGGAACAGACTCCACCGAAAAGGGTAGCACCATGTGGGCGAGAGTCAAAGGCAAGACGGAAAATGATTTGCTAAACCTAGGTTTTAAGCAGGCATTTATGTTTCGGCCGGGGGCAATTATTCCCTTAAGGGGAATCAAGTCGAAGACCAAACTGTACCAGTTTTTTTATGATTACTTTCTTTGGTTCGTCAAAATCATGAAAATGATCACTCCCAATAAAGTTGTCAATACCACTCAAATTGGACTAGCAATGATCCATGCTACCCAAAGTGGGTATGATAAAAGTATTTTGCTTCCAAAAGATATTATCCAACTAGCTCAATAAACAATCATCAATATGGCCAATTTTTTTAAGCAATTTGGTGGCAAAATGAAGACTCAGCACTCGGATCGCTATTGTAAGTCTTCACAATGGGTCAATGGCAAATTCGAAAATCTCGAAGAGACTTCTATGATGATTGGTGTCCGAGATGGGCTAGCAATATTGTATAGGCAGATATTTGATAAGAAAGGTCGCGCTCCAATTTCGCCGATTCCTATCATTCCATTTGACAAAGAAGCTTTTTTGAAGCCGAGCACCGAATCTAAGTTCATTTGGTACGGGCATAGCGTAGTGCTTTTGCGCATCAACGATAGTACCATCCTCATTGACCCCATGCTGGGCCCAGATGCTGCACCCATTGCTCCATTTGCATCCAAGAGATTTAGCGAGCATACGCTTGATATAATCGACGATCTGCCTGATATAGATCTATTAATCATGACGCATGATCATTATGACCATTTGGATCTTGCCAGCATCGAAAAACTTCAACACAAGGTCTCAAAGTACTTTGTAGGTTTAGGAGTAGGCCGACATTTAGAAAAGTGGGGTGTTTCTTCAGACTCGATCACAGAATTTGATTGGTGGGACGAACATTCATTTGAGGACATTCAGATTACCTATACACCCACAAGGCATTTTTCAGGTAGAGGAGTCACGGATAGAGCCAAATCGATGTGGGGTGGTTGGGTATTCAAGACCTCAACAGAAAACATCTGGTTTAGCGGTGATGGTGGCTATGGAGAGCATTTCCAAGAAATAGGACAGAAGCTTGGCCCATTTGATTTTGCCTTTATGGAATGTGGGCAGTACAATGAGCTCTGGCACCAGATCCACATGTATCCTGAAGAGGCAGTGCAAGCTGCTTTGGATGGTAAAGCCAAAAAAATCATGCCGGTTCACTGGGCTGGATTTTCGCTGGCACTGCATACTTGGAAGGAGCCCGTTGAGAGATTTGTCAAAGCATGCCAAGAAAAAAGTATTGATTTTGCTCTTCCACAATTGGGAGAGTTGTTACCCATTTCGGGAAAGGAAAATGATCCGAAGTGGTTTGAAAAACTTGATTAGGTCACAAAAAGAGGACCGATCTTCAAATATTATTGGATGTCAGATTGAGCCTGTCGAAACCATAGTTTGCAGACAGAATACATTTCGACAAGCTCAATGTGACACGCTCTAAAATGAAAATACTACTACCACATCCCCATTTTAGTTTCCAGTTCCTAAAATCTCTTTTCCACTTTACGATTGCCTCCTAAAGATGGCAGATCCAAAGCAGCTTCCACTTGCGCATAGTCAGAAAAGTCCATTCTTCCTGAATTAAAGAAATCACCTGGGACTATTACTACACGTGCTATCCACGCATCGGTAGCATTGGCGGTTAGGTTTTCACGAGGAAAGGCCGCATCCAAAAACAATCGGGTATCGTATTTCGAGAAATCGAAATTATATACTAGCGTACCTTGCTCAGAAATCACTGTTTGCGAAAGTTGTCTCCAGACTTTAACTACTTCATTATTTCCGTTGGTGTAGCTATCCCAAAGCAGATAAACGATGGCTACATCAGAATCATACCCTTCAAAATTATCCGGATAGGGTAATATCACTTCATAATCTGGTGCGGTGAAGTTGATATCTGTCCATTCGAACACAAAAGCATTTTCGCCAGAAGCTCCCTGAGGTCCAATCGGACCTTGCGGTCCTGCCGGCCCCTGTGGCCCAACATAGGTGTCAGAGTAGCATGAGCTCAACATAACTAGGATTCCAAGTGCGGCAATTTTAGTGATGGCTTTCATGATCGTATTGTTTGGTTCTACTAGCTATAACCAAACATTGTTCCACATTTTGCATTCTCCAAAATTAAATGGTTACATTTGAGGGAATTTTTAACTATTATATTTATTACAATGAGTACTGGAAAAGTAAAGTTCTTCAATGATTCCAAAGGATATGGTTTCATTAAGGAAGATGAATCAGAAAAAGAATACTTCGTACACGTATCAGGTCTTATCGATGAGATCAGACAAGATGACGATGTTACCTTCGAATTGAAAGAAGGTAAAAGAGGGTTAAATGCAGTTGACGTTAAGCTTGCTTAATTTTAATATATAAGTATTTTAATCATTAGGGCCTCTGACAATATTGTCAGAGGTTTTTTTATGCCTTCTTCTTAAGAATGGACTGCCTGGTAGTATCAACGGAAAGTTGAAAAATATCAGGACGGCTATAATGCCCAACACCATTCATCATCAATCTCTCTTCCCTTACCCTAGCATGATCAAGGGATACATAGAATATACCTTCTTCATTCACCACAGGTTCAAGTAACCAGCTTCCATCAGGAGCAGCTACGCAAGTACCGCCATTGGCCAAGGTGCCTCTCATTCTGTTTTTCATCAACTGATAATGAGGAAGTTGCTCGCTCAAAAGACTTTCGTCAAATAATCCCGAAACGCCAATGACGTATGATCTCGACTCCTTGGCAATCATTGGGATCAGATCTCTGGTGTTTCTTTCATTTCCGGGCCAAACGGAAATGTGCAAATCCTCGCCCTGAGCAGTTAGTGCTGTGCGAGCCAATGGAAGCCAATTTTCCCAGCAGTTAAGCCCGCCTACAGTGAAGGCCCCCAATCGATGAGTGATAAGACCATTACCATCCCCCGCACTCCATACGAGCCTCTCTTCATATGTAGGCACAACCTTGCGATGTACCGAGTCTATATTGCCCTTTTGATTAATATATACCAGGCTGCAATAAAGGCTATCTCCTCTATCCTTGGGTCTCTCAATGATTCCGAGATATATTGAAATATTGCCCGATTTGGCCATCTGGCAAATGGGATCGAGATCTCCGTGCTCTATACAAACCGAGTGCTGTACATAATGTGAGTAGATTTCCTTTTGGATCTTGCTTTCAAATACTGCACCATCCGTCTTCTCCACCCAAAAAGGATAGCCCGGCAATAGAGCTTCTCCAAAAACAATTAGGCTAGCTTCTTCTTTGGATGCCGCACTAACGCATCCTTCTATTTTCTCAAGCGTAGCCTGTTTATGTAGCCAAACCGGAGCTATTTGAGCCAATGCAACCTTCAAAATTTCTGCCTGACTCAAGGTCTAATTATTTCTGCCACATGACTAACCTTGATAGCCGGATCAATAGATGATGCAACGGAACAATATTTCTCTACGGCAAGATCAACCAATTTTTGAGCCTCTTCTTGGCTTAAGTCAGGAGAGGTGAAAATGTATTTCAAATCCATAACCACGAATTTCTTAGGTATCTCCTCCCTGCGTTCACCCATGATTTCCCCAGCAAAGTCTGTCAGTGTTTTACGGCGTTTTTTGACCATAGCTACTATGTCTACAGCCGCACATGCTACCACACCTGCCAGCAACAGCTGCATAGGCGACATGGCTTGCTTCTCCTCTGCCGAAAGCATATCTATTTCTATACGGTTGCCAGATTCATTGGTAGCGAAATATTCATGATCTGATTTATAACCCAAAGTGATTTTCATGACATTGATTTTAGTCTATTCTTCTGTATTCGGTACGATTTTTAAAATATTAAGCTGAATAATCTCAATTTCCTTAAAATATTCACTCCAAGAACGAACATTTATTACAATAGTCTTGGCTTCTGTTTTCAGTCACTTACTTTTGCCGACTGATTAAGTAAATAAGGCAGGATTATGATTATTCCTAAGGGACCAAAGTTAACCAAAGAGCAACTTTCTGAGGTTGTTTCTATTGTAGAAGAGTATGGATGTCGGGTACAGACTATAGAAGGACATCACAGAACGATTTATGCTGTTCTGGGCGAGGAGCGAGAGACTATTATGGTAAATCGAATTCTTGGCCTTGATTACATTGATCGTTTTGATGCGGTTGATTCTCCATTTAAACTGATGGACAACCAATCCGAACTAGCGAATCATCGCATAAGAATCGGTGATACGTTGGTGGGCGAAAAACCTTTTGTGATCGCTGGACATTGTACCATTGATCCAAAAAATCCGAATCTCTTCATCGAATCTGCTCATGCGGTCAAAGAAGCTGGTGCCAGTGCCATCAGAGGAGGTGTATGGAAACCGCGTACCATGCCTTATGCGTTTCAAGGAGATGATAGCTCAATGAAAATATTGATTGAGGCTAAAGAACAAACAGGACTTCCGGTAGATACCGAGGTAATGGATGAGCATCAGTTAAGAATAGCTGTGGAAGCTGGCGTAGATGTATTGCAGATCGGTGCTAGAAATGCCCTAAACTATTCATTGCTCAAGCAAGTAGGTCAAGCAACGGCTGACAAGCAAATCGCTGTTTTGCTAAAGCGCTCTATGGGAATGGGGCCGATAAACGAGTTTATTGCCGCTGGAGAATACATAGCTGCTGGTGGAAACCCTGATGTCATGTTTTGCCCGAGAGGTACCTCTCCAACTATGGATGGATACAGAAATTATCCAGATGAGTGTATTACACCTTTGCTCAAAGACAAAACCTGGGCTCCTGTGATAGTGGACCCTTCTCACTCTGTAGGAAGAGCTAAGTACGTGCCTTCAGCCGCTATGGCAGCCATGGCCTACGGAGCTGACGGAGTGATTATAGAATCACATTGCCAGCCAAAACGAGGAATTGGTGATGACCCTAAGCAATCTATCACTCCTGATGTACTCAAAAAACTCATCGGTGATATCAACCAGATTTGGGAAATCCGAAAGCACTACAAACAAGAGGCTCCGGTAACAGCCTAAAAAAACAAGCCTTCCTGAGCATGAATCAGGAAGGCTTTTTTATGTACTTAATTTCGGTTTACTTCTTGGTTTGTACTACCAGATAGTTCGATTTTTTCCAGAAGGCGGATTTATCCGTGATTACCAATTGGACCTTGCCATCTAGGGCCTTCACCTGATATGTATCGGAAGGATGCTCAGAGATAAATTTTATTTCTTTAGAGTCAAAAGTCAAGGTATCTGTCATATCCTTTTTCACTTGATTGAAGAGCCCATCTTTGCTATTGGCATTCAAAACTTTCACTCGGCCTAGGCCAATGAAACCACCTTCAGTATCTACTATTTCCTTTTCCTTCAACTCTTTAGCAGTTCCTGAGAAATAATACGCTCTGTTAAGAATTGATTTTAACTCCATAGTTAATCTCTCCTGCTGCTCCAATGAGAACTGAAGCTCGTCTATGTCTTCCTCCAGCTCACCTTGCATGATCAAAAACTCTGTTTCTTTTTCCAAGATAGTTCTTGCTTGAGCCTTAATCTCCGCGCTTAACTTTAATACCTCTTCACTTTGCTCGCCATACTTCTTTCTCAAGTCTTTTAGATTTTTGTCCATCGCGGCGATTTTGAGTTTTGAGTTATCCAAAAGCGCCTTTATAGAAGTTATTCTACTCAATATATTTTCTCGGCTATCTACTTTAGAATTACCATCAGCACCGATCTTTCCTACCATCACTGCGTTTTGGTCAATGGCCTTTAAGTTGTCATCTATTTCCTTAAGCGTGGTTTTATAAGAGTCAATAGAAGCACTTAAACTGCTGTTTTTGGTGCGAATCGATTCATTCTCCTTAATCAAAAGACCAATTTCAGCCTTTAAAGCCTCATTCTCTTTTTTCACTTTTGTGTTGCAACCTGCTAGTATGACCGCTAGCAAAATCACTGCTATTTTCGTTTTCATTTTATCTAATCGTTATTCATGGATGAGCGTAATACGAAAGGCACACAGATTCGTTGCTGGCAAACGAAAAATAATTGACAAAATTTTAAGCCATGTATTAAAACACTGATTTACTGGTGTTTACAATCAAAAAAATTTCTGTTTTTAGCGATCGCACTATACCAGTTATTGACTCTGTTCGAACTGAATTTCACATGAAACCATACTAATATTAAGTCTAAGGTTCAGATTCTAGATTGATTGACTATTTTGGCGGCACTGTTTTGAGACTCATCTATTACTTCTTCATCAAGCCACTTTCTCTGCTGCCCATGCCAATGCTTTATTGGCTCTCCAATCTACTTTTTGCTTTCTCCCATGTAGGACTATCCTATCGGAAAAATGTTGTAGCATCCAATCTTTCCAAAGCATTTCCGTCAAAATCAGAGCGAGAAAGAGATATGCTCCAATCAAAGTTCTATCGCTACTTTTATGACTTAGTAATAGAGAGCATTAAACTGTTCAGCATATCTAAGCAGGAGGCTCTGAGCAGGTTTAAGGTGATGAATCCTGAGATGCTGGACCCCTTGATTCAATCAGACAAAAGCGCCATTCTTACCGGAGGTCACTATACCAATTGGGAGCTATTCGCAGTTGCCACTGACCCTCAAATTGCGCATCAGCTAGTGGGAGTATATACACCACTGACCAATGCTTTTATGGAAAAAAAGTTTTCTAGTTCCAGGTCTAGGTTTGGTTTGAGTCTCGCACCTAAACGAGAACTTAAGAATATCATGAAGGCAAGAGAAAACGAACTAACCTTAACGACTTTCGCCATTGACCAAAGTCCAAGAGCGGATCAGCGAGCTTATTGGCTCAACTTTTTAGGTCAAGAAACTGCGGTACATTTCGGTACAGAGAAATATGCCAAAGAATATAACCTACCGGTGATCTATGGCAAGTCAAAACGAGTGAAACGTGGGTATTATGAATTGACCTTTGAGCTAGTGACTGATAATCCGCTTGCTACCGCCACAGGAGAAATCACCACTCAAATCACCAAAAAATTAGAAGATCAAATATTGGAAGCGCCTGAGTATTGGCTTTGGACGCACAACCGATGGAAGCTGAGCAATAAAAAAGCCGATGCTTACGCATCGGCTTAGTATAGCGGCTTTCGATTATTAGTTGACTCTTGACCTACTTCGATAGACTGGCTGAGTAGTATTTGCTACCCTGGTATTCGAACGACTATCGTTTCGGTCCACCTGAGTCCTGCTTTCTGTTCGAGCGTTAGACTGATTATTTCTGCGCTGTGATTCATAACTTCTCGACTTTCCTTTGCCTTTCTGTCCATGCCCATGATTTCCGTAGTGTTTGTTACCATTTCCATAGGCACGATTGACGTATACAACTGACTGTGGTCTTCTTGGCTGACGAAAATAATTGTAATATGGCGCGTTACAGCTTGCTATACTTTGTGTATAAAAACTGCTATGGAATCCACAGTGGCTACCACAGGCATGTCCCTGAAATGGGAACGAACGTGTCACTTGGCGACTCAATATTCTACCACGTCTACCGATCTCCAATTGTACAAACACGTTGCCCCTTCTCAGTGTAACATCGAATAGATTAAAGCCATTTCTCCAGAAATTACCTACATGGACTAAGTCATATCCATAATAATGGTAATCGATCTGATTGTAAACAGAGTGTGGCAAATCCCAGGGGTGTTGCACCCCAACATTGTTTACATAACTAAAATGCTGTGCTTCACTTTTAGTTACTAAAAGGAAGACACTCAAAAACGAAAGTATTATTGCTTTTCTCATGGCTCTACCTATTTGGTTATGTAGGTGATTAACCAAGGATGATGCCAAAGAAAGAATTGAGGTGAATTAGAAAGACAGAATATCATCAAAGACAATCTGCTAATCAGCGAAATTTTAGTTTAAAATCTACTACAACAAGAGCACATTCCGGCTATTCTGATTCAAAAGCATCTTCTAAGAGAAGTTCATCCTCTCCCCTTGCTGCCATTTGCTTAAATGCTTCATCCCAACCTTTTCTAGGAGATAGAACAGGTCTCATGATAATACTATCAGTTTCCAGTGTCAATTCAACCTCATCAGTAATCTGATACTGCTCCAAGATTTTCTTACTCAACTTAATTCCTTTGCTGTTTCCTATTTTAATTATTGAAAGTTTCAATAATTATCAAATACAATCTCTCTACATATTCCTCCTATACTGCCCACCAACCTCAAACATAGCATGGGTAATCTGGCCTAAAGAACAGTACTTACTAGCCTCCATCAATTGCTCAAAAGTATTGCCATTGGTGAGGGCAGTTTCTTGCAACTTCTGGAGTTGACTAGGAATATTCTTTTCATTACGATTGTGAAGAGATTCAAGGTTTTTGATTTGCTCCTTTTTTTCATCTTCTGTAGCCCTGATGACTTCATCTGGTGTGATTGTGGGAGATCCTGTAGAAGATAGGAAGGTGTTTACACCAATGATTGGAAGTTCGCCATTATGCTTTTTCGTTTCATAGTAAAGGCTCTCTTCTTGAATTTTGCCACGCTGATACATACTCTCCATGGCACCAAGTACGCCTCCTCGTTCCGTGATTCTATCAAACTCTTCCATCACAGCTTCCTCTACCAAATCCGTCAATTCTTCAGTTATGAATGAACCCTGCATTGGGTTTTCATTCTTTGCCAATCCCAATTCATTATTGATGATTAATTGAATAGCCATGGCTCTCCGTACCGAATGCTCAGTAGGTGTGGTAATCGCTTCGTCATAGGCGTTGGTGTGAAGCGAGTTACAATTGTCATAAATGGCATAAAGCGCTTGCAAAGTGGTGCGTATATCATTGAAGTCTATCTCCTGCGCATGGAGCGAACGACCTGAGGTCTGGATATGATATTTCAACTTCTGAGAACGCTCATCTGCTCCGTATTTTA
This sequence comes from Cyclobacteriaceae bacterium, assembly GCA_049115815.1. Taxonomy (GTDB): domain Bacteria; phylum Bacteroidota; class Bacteroidia; order Cytophagales; family Cyclobacteriaceae; genus Marinoscillum. Next base: position 338,048 of record JAGDZO010000005.1, read on the forward strand.
CTTTCATGGCTTTCGCCCATATCCTTCTGGCCACTCTGCCGATCACGGCATACTCAGCATCCACACCATTGGAGAAAAAGAAGCTCAGGTTCGGTGCGAACTTATTGATGTCCATACCACGTGAAAGATAGTATTCCACGAAAGTGAACCCATTGGCTAAGGTGAATGCCAACTGAGTAATAGGATTGGCGCCAGCTTCCGCAATATGATAACCTGAGATGGATACTGAATAAAAATTACGTACAGCTTGATCTATGAAATATTGCTGTACATCTCCCATCAATCGCAAAGAAAATTCTGTAGAGAAAATACACGTATTCTGAGCTTGATCCTCCTTAAGAATATCTGCTTGCACAGTTCCCCGTACTGAGGTAAGGGTCTTTGCTTTGATATCTTCATATACCTCCTTGGGTAGCACCTGATCACCTGTCACTCCTAGTAGCATCAAGCCCAACCCATTGTGCCCTTTCGGCAATTCACCAAAGTAAACCGTTCTGTCAGCTCCAGATTCTTTGAAGATGTCCACAATTTTCTTCTCCACTTCCCGCTCCAGCCCATTTTCTTTGATATACAATTCGCATTGCTGATCAATGGCCGCATTCATAAAGAAGGCAGTAATGGTAGCCGCGGGCCCATTGATGGTCATAGAAACTGAAGTAGTAGGATCGCAGAGATTGAATCCGGAGTACAACTTCTTGGCATCATCCAGCGAGCATATACTCACACCCGAGTTGCCAATCTTACCATAGATATCTGGTCTATGATCAGGGTCTTCACCATAAAGTGTGACCGAATCAAATGCAGTAGAAAGTCTAGCTGCAGGCAAACCGTGAGATAGATAATGAAACCGCTTATTGGTCCGCTCTGGGCCACCCTCTCCGGCAAACATTCGTGTAGGATCTTCACCCTTTCTTTTGAATGGAAATACACCCGCCGTAAAAGGAAACTCCCCCGGCACGTTCTCTTGCAAGCTCCACTCCAACACATCTCCCCAAGCCTCATATCTTGGAAGGCTCACTTTGGTCACCTTTGTTTGAGAGAGGGTGACATGCTTCGTTTCTACAGCAATTTGCTTTCCTCTTACTTCATATGTAAAAGTATCTCCAGCATAATTCGCCTTCTTTTCTTCCCAAGCTTCCAGCAATTTTTTGTTGTGCGGATCAAGATCCAATTCGAGTTCCGCCTTAGCCGATTCTATAGCTGAAATAGCTGCATCCTTATCCTGTTCGCGCATGACCTCTAAGGATTTATCCAGACCATAAAGACGCTGTGCTATCTCTTTCTGCTTAGCTACTTTATCATTGTAATCTCTGATCGATTCTGAGATTTCGGAAAGGTATCTTGTTCGCTTTGGCGGAATGATAAAAATCTTCTCCGACATTTCTTGCGTAGCAGAAAAACTAGACTTCATGTCTGCGCCAGTACGCTCCACGATTTTATCCATGATCACCTTGTAAAGCTGATTCATGCCGGGATCATTGAACTGACTGGCTATGGTGCCATAAACTGGTAATTGATCATCTTCTGTATCCCATAGGTTGTGATTTCTTTTGAATTGTTTCTTGACGTCACGCAGTGCATCCAAAGCACCTCGCTTATCAAATTTGTTCAAGGCAATCACATCAGCAAAGTCCAACATGTCAATCTTCTCAAGCTGTGTAGCCGCACCATATTCTGGAGTCATAACGTAAAGAGAAACATCTGAATGATCGGTGATCTCCGTATCAGACTGACCAATTCCTGAAGTTTCCAGAATGATTAAATCAAAACCGGCAGCTTTAGTAATGTCTATGGCGTCTTGAACATATTTGGATAATGCCAAATTAGACTGACGAGTAGCTAACGACCGCATATAAACTCGATCTGAGAAAATAGCATTCATTCGAATCCTATCACCCAATAAAGCTCCTCCAGTCTTACGTTTGGATGGATCAACAGAAATTACCGCGATCCTACGATCTTCAAAGTCCACCAAAAACCTGCGAACTAACTCATCCACCAAAGAAGACTTGCCTGCCCCTCCTGTTCCAGTGATTCCTAGTACTGGAGTTGCAGCATTATTAGGATTGGATTGACGTATATCTTCTAATATTTTCTTGTTTTCCTCAGGATAATTCTCGGCTGATGAAATGACACGAGCAATGGATTTCACATCCTCCTTGCTGATAAGCTTGTGTTTTTCTGTCAATTTTTCTCCCACTGGAAAATCACTTTGCTCCACCAAGTCATTAATCATGCCTTGTAGGCCCATCTCGCGTCCATCGTCCGGTGCATAGATTCTTGTAATGCCATGATCATGAAGTTCTTTGATTTCTTCTGGGAGAATGGTTCCGCCTCCTCCACCGAAAATCTTGATCTGCGAAGCACCTCGCTCTTGGAGCAGATCATACATATACTTGAAGTACTCTACATGTCCACCTTGATAACTCGTAATAGCGATTGCCTGCACATCTTCTTGTATGGCACAGTCTACAATTTCCTGTACTGCCCGATTATGCCCCAAATGAATCACTTCACATCCCGTGGATTGAATAATACGGCGCATGATATTGATGGCAGCATCATGACCATCAAAAAGAGAAGCAGCTGTGACAATTCGTATGTGATTCTTGGGTTTGTAAGGAGTAGATGCCTGGTTCATAAAGTGCTATGCTTATAGGGGTGCAAAGTATATTCTTCAATAGCCGCAAAAATAAGGAAAAGCTCTCGGCTACACTTTTGAACAGAGGATATTGTGATAAAAGGTGGATTGAGTTTCTACCTAGTTGCCTTCAGAGTTGAAAAATGCCTAAAACTTGAGCTATTAAACTGATCGAGACAATCTCAATTGATTCGTGCTTCTATTTCACTGAACCATCTTTCTCTTTCATTAACTACAAAATCAAAATGTAGGTCGTCTATAGTCTGTACTCTTATTCCATTATCTATTATTCTTCCCGTTTTTCTTTTGAGAATATTCTTAATGTTTTGGAACCGGATATTCGTTTGTCCGCTTTGAATATTCAGCTCGTGAGATTTAAAAATAAGTTGCTTATTGGTAATAAATAGTTTCCCTCCCACGCCTTCAAGACCCCTAAAGAGATTTGCCACTCCTTCCACCTCGATAATTTCGTTTTCCTCTAGATCTGGGAGGATAGTAGGCCCTATTTTACTTGATGCTTTATTCGCTAAGCCTTGAAGAATTAGCGGAAAACCGAATGCTGAAAACAATCCGAATCCAACACTTTGAATTATTAGCCGATCGGTAGAAATCAATTCAACTCGAAAAACATAGTCAAAAAAGAGGTCTACAAAAACAACGCAAAAACTAGTGAAAATACCGAGATAAATGCGCTGTTTCCAGGTCATTTTGGGTGCTTTATTTCCTAATGTTATGCTCATCTCTAAGTCTGCTACGATTCAAGTGAATTCCGATTTTCACTCAAGATAGTTGAACATAATCGCACCCACAACAGTATATATGAAGAATATCAACTTATTCAAGTTATCACCAATCGAATATCTCAGAATACAGATAATCTTACTGGCTTTTCAGTCTATGGACTTCTTCTCTCAACGACTTAATCTCTGAAAGGATAGCATCAAGTTTCTTTTCTTGATATTCATTGTCACCCTTCAGATAATCGTTCGAAACTTTGGGTTTTCCTGCGTCAACAAGCATCTTCTCATGTACCTGAGAGGTAAGTACTGCTACGAATATATTAAAGCTTATTATCGCAGTGAATATCACGAAGCTTACAAAGTAACCTTTGATAAGCCAATTACTATACATTGTCGAATCTGTAGAATTCATAACCTCAGTCCACCCATCTAATGTCATTAACTGAAATAAGGTCATAAATGCCCCTGGGAGAGTAGAAAAATCGGCCTGTTCAAAGGACCTGTGCTCAAAAAGATATACTCCAATAATGGCATAGATGTATATAAGTATCCCAAGTAGTAGAACAAAAGAAAACACGGTTGGGATGATTGAAATTATCCGTTTTTCAACGTTTTTGAGTTCATTACTCACCTCTAGCAATCTGAAAATTCGGAGCACTCTAAATAACCTACTTACAATCAAAAACTCTGGATGCTCTACGATGTGCTTAAACATACTAATAGTAGCAAAAAGCACGATAAGGAAATCAAACCAATTCCAAAAGCCAACCTCATCAACTTTGATCTGCATCTTGCCATTTGAAGACTTAGAGAAATCAAGCAGTTTGAAAAAGTTGAACAGGGATCCGGACGCCAACATCCTAATCAAAATCTCGATCAGAAAGAAAATCGAAAACACGATATCGAATAGTTCAAATAGACGATTACCGCTAGGATAGAACGTTTCTACTCCTAATAATATAGAGCAGGATACAATTGCCCAAACAACTATGGTATGGAAAGTATCTGACTTTAATACGTGATTGGCAGATTGGTTGATGATCATTTCAGTGCAATTTGGCTATCACAAAAATATCATCTAATTGCCCATTTCCTAGTGATCCTTTTCGGACTCATGTAATGTCTTCCTGAGAGTATCAACAAACACCATCGTATCCTGTGCCCCAGATACACCATACTTTCTATCAAAGACGAAAAATGGCACCCCGTGAATGCTGAGCGCTTGCGCTTCCTGAATATCAGCCTTCACCTCTAAGGCCAGTTCGTCCGAATACAAGAACTCCCTTACTTCTGCCTCATCAAGTCCCACTTCACTAGCAATCTTAGTTAGCGTACGAACATCGTCAATATTCTCACCATTGGAGAAATAGGCAGTGAGGAGACGCTCTTTGAGTTGGTCCTGTTTGCCCTGATTTTTGCTAAAATGAAGTAATCTATGGGCCCGAAAGGTATTGGCTACCACCGCTTTTTCAAAATCAAAATCAAGCCCCACAGTTTTGGCCATATCAGTTACTTGATTGGCCATCAATCGCGCCTGCTCTTCAGGAATCCCTTTATGATTAGCCAAGTTTTCATAGGTAGTGATATTTGGATCAGTGATGGTTTGAGGATTGAGTTGAAAGCTTTTCCATTCAATTTCCACTTGCTCCTTAGCCTCGAATTGTTTCAAAGCCGCTTCAAATTTCCTCTTGCCTATATAACAAAAGGGACAAACTACATCACTCCAAATTTCGACTTTCATTTTACCAGTTAGTTCTTATTGATCTTCTTTACAAACCTAGAACAGAAAGCAGAAACAAAAGTTCCTAGATTCTAATTCAGTTATAAATATATTCTAGCCAAACATCTTCAAACTTCATGTATTTGCTCAGGCAATTATACTCCAGCAAAAAGGCTCCTTAAAACAAAATATTTTCGTGGGTCTAGGTTACCTATATCTGTAAAACCGTATATACAGATGTAACACTTCTTTCTTAAGCACTCAGCTTTTGAGAATAGTACCCCAACAGAAGAAAAGAAGCTCACACTGTCCTATTTTTTAACTTTAACATATACGACTATGCTTACATTTTTTGGAGTACTCATATTTTTATTGGGCTTAATCATTTTCTTAATTTCCCGCATTGACATCACCACACCTTCTCTGGCTTGGATGAAGCGATTTAAATCCTTGCAGGGCTTTGTGCTTATTGGAGTTGGAGCCGTGCTAATGCTCCTCAATTCGCTGTTTTTCTTCGCGGATAGAGGATTCAATTATCTATTGGTATATCCTACTGGTAAGATGAGTGCTGTGATGGAGCAGGGAATCAAATGGAGAGGGTTTGCTAAAATCGATCAATGGCAAAAATTCATTGACGTCAAAGTAGTTGGTCAGGGAATAGAGGTAGACAAACGTGAAGTTGGAGGAGTGATGAAACCCATCCCATTGAGATTTATAGATCAGGTAACAGCTTCCGGTTATGTGTCTACCAGATTCGAATTGCCACGTGACGAAGTTAGCTTCATCAATTTGGCGGTCAAGTTCAGAACTATGAGCAACCTGGTCAATAACACCATTGTCCCTACTGTGAAAGAGCAACTCATTAACACTGCCTACATGTTTGCCGCTCAAGATTATATCTCTGGAGAAGCCCAGAGTTTCAGACAGGTCTTCGAGGAGCAATTGAAAGCAGGTGCATATGCTGTCGAGAAACTAGAAAAGCGTGACACAGTATTTGCCAGCATGCAGCAAGACAATCGAGTGATCAAGGAGATCAAGACTTCCTATGAAGTGAAGAAAATTTTGGAGGACGGACTACCCAAAAGAATTGATCATGAACTGAGTGAGAACAACATCATTGTCTCACAAGTCATAGTAGACAATATAGAGTTGGAGGCTACCTTCAAGCAAAGACTAGAAGCACAGCGCGATGAGTCGGCCAAGCGTCAGCTAGAGCAGCAAAAAGTGGAAACTGCTAAAGATGCACAGCAAAGAATCATTGCTGAGGGAGAACGTGACAAGGCTGCGGAGCGCGTAGCTCAGGAAAAGGAGCAGGTCAAAGCGCTGATAGCTATTGAAACCAAGCTCAAGCAAGAAGAGACGAACAAAAAATTGGCTGCTATTGCTTTGGAGACAGAAAAATTCAACGCACAGCGCAAAAAGGTTCAAGCAGATGCTGAGGCTTATGAAATCTCCAAAAAAGTAAGTGCAGGTATTACCCCTGAGGTGAAGTTGAAAATGGTGCTAGACCGTGACGTGAGAGTTGCAGGAGAGATTGCCAAGATCAAATTCCCACAGACGATGATCATGGGAGGTGATAGTAAAGGAGGCACTCCGCTGGAAAGTTTGATCGGAGCGGCTATGGCCAAGCAACTTCAAAATTCAAAAAGCGGTGACAATGGCTTCTAAACATTGATGCACCCCAAAACTTAAAATGGGTTCACTCAGTTGAGTGAACCCATTTTTATTCATTTCTATGAGGATTTAGAAATACTGAGTTTTCAGTTAGTAACGCCAGTACCAATTCTTAAAACGAAACTATTGGCATACTATAGATGAACTGGAAGTAAAGACCAGTCAATGGTCGTGAACCTAGCTCCATGGTATAGATGGCCTTCGTGAAGAACCCCTTGGCACCCTTGTGAGCATTGCCAAACATCTGAAGACCAGTTCTCCAACCTATTAGTTTGTCCTTTTTGGCATTGGTTCCGAAAGTAGTGTCATCTACAGAAGAAACTGGCAATACCATCAAATCAAAAAACACACGTGTAAATGCTGATGCCGCAAGTGGATTTTTATACCCTTCAACTTCAGTATTCACAAATGCTTTAGAGGTCATTTGTCCACCAAGATAAATACCACCTATGGTGGCAAAAGTTCCTTCTCCGAAACCCGTCTGCTCTACTCCAGCTGTACGGAAATACGCTCCCCCGCGTGCTCCATAATTAATATCCACAGTAGCAGGAGCCATGAAAAATCTAGTCGTTTCTGTTCGTTCGCCAGTGAATGCGTTGGACTCCATCTCAAAAGCTGTAACGATTCTTACGTCCTTGGTTTTTGTCTTTGCACTCAGAGGCAAGAAAAGTCCCCCATCCAATAAAAACGTTGGTCCTTTACCCCCAAGTTTATAAGCATCAAACCCCACTATACCTTCTACAGCCATGCCATTGCTAAGGCTCATCCTAGCCGGTGCAGCTATCATCAGAGCATTATCAACACTTCCTTCAAACCCAATGCCTATCCCCACGAAACTTGTCTTAATCTGAGAGGGATCATCTTCGATTATTTTATAACTGATCTGACCGAAAGATTGGAGTGTAATCAGAAAACTAAGAATAGCGATTAACTTTTTCATAAGCTTTTTCTTACAAAACTGAGCCTAAGAATTACTTATTGGTATACCCTGATGCGGGTATTTTGACCCTTTGATAGCTCCGTTTCTTCATTAAGAATTAAATTCTCGTTTCAAATTGATCTGTATGGAAGAAATGTTGCGAAAAAAGAGGATAGAATCTATCGACTTCCTGAGAGGCTTAGTAATGGTGATAATGGTATTGGACCATGTGCGAGATTTTTTTCACGCCGATGCATTTCTCTATGATCCTACTGATGTCACGCAGACAACCCCTATTCTTTTTTTTACAAGATTCATCACTCATTTCTGTGCTCCTGTATTTGTATTCCTGGCCGGTACATCAGCATTTTTTGTGGGAACAAGGCTCACTAAGCCTGAATTGAGCAAGTGGCTCCTCAAGCGAGGTATCTGGCTTATCATAGTAGAGTTAACTATCATGAAATTTGGCTGGGCATTCAAGCTGGATTATTCTACCTCAGTGTTGCAAGTCATCTGGGCGCTCGGTGTTTCCATGATATTCTTGGCATTGTTCATTCATCTGCCCAAGCGAATGATGATAACTCTTTCGCTAGTTGCAGTTTTCGGACATAATCTCGTAGACAATTTTCAGCCAGACAACTTTAGTACGCTTTGGGCTATTCTGCACGTGATGCGACCTATCAACATATTTGGAGCAAGCTTCTTTGCAGCCTATCCACTGATACCATGGATATTTGTAATGTGTTTGGGGTATCACTTTGGAGCTCTATACAAATCCGATTTTTCAGCACCAAAGCGTGCCAAAATAATACTTGGGATCGGTCTAGCTTGCGTAGTGCTTTTCGTCATTATGAGAGCATTCAATAATTTTGGCGAGCCAAAGCCTTGGTCAACTCAGGAGTCTTTGATTTATACTTTCTTATCCTTTTTTGAAGTATCCAAATATCCGCCATCCCTACTTTATTTACTAATCACGTTGGGGCCTTCCTTAATACTTCTGGCTGTTTCCGAAAAATGGAGAGGGAAATTCCATCAAGCCCTCGTGGTTATTGGGCGTGTCCCTATGTTTTATTACATACTTCATGTCTATGTAATCCATGTGCTCGCAGTTTTTGGAGCGATGATTTCAGGATACCCTGCTAGCAGTATGATCATTGATCTTTTTGTGACGTTGACCCCAGAGCTCAAAGGATATGGTTTTAACCTAGGAGTGGTTTATGGCATATGGTTTGCTTTGGTGGTAGCCATGTATCCTATGTGCAGATGGTACAATGAATATAAAACTTCGAATCGAGACAAGTGGTGGCTGAGCTATCTATAACTCACATATGATGTCACAAGCTTCTTTTTGTCTGCGATAATCGATAATTTCAAACTTTCAAACTCGCGTCTAAATCATGAAACACGTTACCTCCAGCATTTTGACACTAAGAATTGGGTCATAATAAAGAACTAGGGAGGAATGTTTTTCAGCAACCTACAACAAAACATGAAAAAACTACTTTTTATCGTTTCCGCTTTCGTTTTTTCCTCAGCGCTTGCGCAAAAACCTATCACGAGTATTCCATTTGAGCTTTACGGTGATCATATATTGATCGAAGTAAGCGTGGACAATTCAGATCCTTTGAAGTTTATCTTCGATACCGGATCTGGACTGACAGTACTTGATAGTGATGCTGCCCAAGGCTTGAAATTATCAGGGAAGAAAATAAAAATGAATGAAGCCACCTCTTCTATGGAGCTAATTAAACATAATGAAATAGAGATCAATGGCTTCCCGATGGAGAAAAACATTAAGATTTATTCTACGGATCTGGATCATTTAGAAATCAGTCTAGGAACTGATATCGATGGTATAGTGGGTTATGACCTACTCCATCATCACACGGTGCATATCAACTATGAAGACAAGATGATGGACATCTATGAGCATGGAGAGGGCCCTAAAGAAGGTGATGTGATTCCATTTGAAATGAATGTATCCATCCCAACTATTAAAGGTTCGGTTGTGCTCAACAATAATGAGCCACATACAGGAACATTCTTCGTTATGTCTGGAGCGGGTACTTCGCTAGATTTCAATTCACCATATGCAGAGAAATATGACGTCATCCACAAAACTGGAAAGCATTACTCTTATGTAGTGAAGAGCATCGGTGATGACGAAACACTTCATTATGAAGGGCACGTACTTTCGCTATCATTTGGTGATCAAAAAATCGAAGACTTACCAATCGGTATCAGTCAGGCTGAGAGTGGTGTACAGGCACATCCTGAAGTTTCGGGTATCATAGGCAACAAAATTTTGAGTATGTATAATATTACCATTGATTACCCTGGCAAGAAGTTATACTTCACTCCTAACAGCTCCTTTGGCAAGAAAATGAGTGTCAACTGTAGCGGAATTGACCTTCAGTTGTCAAAGGATAAATCAAAATTATTGGTTCATAGAGTATTTGAAGACAGTCCAGCAGCAGAGGCCGGAGTAAAAGTAGATGCTGAACTATTATCGATTAACGGCCAATCTACTAGCGATGTGAATTTGCCTACTATTAAGAAAATGCTCAAGAAAGAAGGGGAAACTGTGTCCCTTACTCTGATGCAAGACGGAGAAAAGAAAATGGTCTCACTTGCACTGAAATCATTGATTGAATAATTCATAGCTGATGAAATCATAGAGAGGTAGCACCAAAAGTGTTACCTCTTTTTTTGTCCTTTACTTGGTGTCCAATGAAGCAGATATGTTGACATAATAGACAGTTTCTATTTCCAGAATATTGAATACATTGTGGCACAACTAATCCTAATACCATGAGTCAAGGCACCTTCAAATTTCTTGTAACAGCATTCATCCTTTGTCCGCTTTGGCTATTGAGCCAAGGCAATGATCCCAAAAAAGATATAGAAACCCTTCTTGGAGAATTTCTATCTAATGTAGACCAAAAAGAAATGCACGATCGATTCTGGGGAGCGGACTTGATATATACCAGTTCGTCAGGCACACGATTTGGTAAGAGTGATATCATGTCGGGTTTTGACGATAATGAAACTGAATCAACCGAAGAAGACGATGCACCAAAAACAAGTTATACCTCAGAGGACATAACTATCAAGGTATTTGATGATATAGCAGTACTTACTTTTATTTTGGTTGGCAAGACAACCTATGCAGATTCCATAGCAACTAGCCGCTATCTAAATAGTGGCACGCTTATTCAGCGGGAAGGAGCATGGAAGGTAACCAATTGGCATGCGACCAAATCAGCAGAATAAATATTCAATAGACAGCTACCAAAAATGGAACGTTAGTGTAATTCGTTATTCTTATAAATCTTAATATTTTTAGGTAACCAAAAATAACAACCCGCTAAATAGACAATCGATATGCCGATACTGAAAATAACTTCCATAGTATGTGAAATCCCTGAGGAAGACGACCAAGACGAAATATACTTGGTATATCGAGATAAGAAGATTTGGCCCAAGGATCAGAAGTTTCTTAAGATAGATTATGACGAAAGATTGCCTGTGGGCATACAGGTGAAGCTCAACAAGCCTGGTAGAATGAAACTCGAGCTAATGGAGTACGATTTGGCTAGTGCTAATGACCATTTGGGCACCTTTCAACTCGACATAGTGAGCCTTAAGCCTGCAGCATATACGGAGTTGCTTCTCAGGGATGAAAAAGGCGCCAAAAGAGCTAGCTACTATCTCAATTGGGAGATTATCGAATAATTCTCTTCTGGGAAATCTACACTTCCTATCAAAAGGTTGATATCAAGAAGAACGATGATATGGCCTAACAACAATGCACATCTAGCACGACAGCCATGATCCAGACTTCAACCAATTCGAACCGAGTAGTTTCTATTGACCTACTCCGAGGAGTCGTGATGATTCTTATGGCGTTAGATCATATTAGAGACTACTTCCACTATGACGCCTTTTACTTTGTCCCAACTGTTATTGAATACACCAATTCACCTCTGTTTTTCACGCGCTTCATTACTCATTTTTGCGCTCCAGTTTTTGTCTTTTTAGCCGGAACATCTGCCTTCTTCGTAGGAAGAAGATTAGACAAAAAATCGCTCTCCATTTGGTTAATCAAAAGAGGGCTCTGGTTAGTTTTTTTAGAGTTCACAGTAGTAAAATTTGCTTGGTACTTCCAACTAGATTTCTCCCTGCTGGAAGCCATGGTAATATGGGCATTGGGCATTGGTATGATCTGTCTAGCTGGAGCTATTCATCTGCCCAAAAAATGGATCATTGTCATTTCGCTAATTGGAATTGCTGGTCATAACTTGTTGGACGGCATCCAATTCGACAGCACGTGGGCTTACAACCTATTAGCGATCTTTCATGAATCAACTATTCTTAAAGGAACAGGTTCTTTTGTGATTTGGTCCTATTACCCACTTATTCCTTGGATATTTTTAATGCCCTTAGGCTATTGCATGGGCGAACTTTATACCTCTTCATTTCCAGCCGGGCAAAGAACAAAAATTCTCATGCAAATTGGATTAGGCCTCACGGTCGGATTCTTTGTTCTAAGATTATGGAATGTTTACGGCGATCTAGAACCATGGGCAACTCAACCTACTTTTGAGCAAACAGTCTGGTCGTTTTTCAATGTGACCAAGTACCCTCCTTCGCTATTATATCTCATGATCACAATGGGGCCATCTCTTATATTTCTTTCTATTGCTGAGAAATGGAGCACCAGCTCTATTATGGAAAAAATTATCACTTTAGGCAGGGTGCCTATGTTTTTCTACTTGATCCACCTATTTGTAATTCATCTGCTGGCTATGTTAGCAGCTGTGATGATGGGTTGGGATTGGTCATTTATGATATTGGAGATCTGGATCACAGACCTTCCAAGAATCAGGGGTTATGGATTTAGTCTACCGGTGGTTTATGTAATATGGATTTCTATGATTGTATTTATCTTATATCCACTGTCGAAGGCTTATCATAATTACAAAATGAACAACAAAGACAGATGGTGGCTTAGCTATTTGTAATATTCTATGCTCTTGTTCTTAGATAGCTCCCCCTTTTGAAAAAGGGGGTGGGCTAAGGTCGGGGGATTTTCTTAACTTTCCATACATGTACTTTCTGCCGTATAACAAAGAATTAAAAACCTTTTCGAGATACCTCAGAAGCAACAGCACACTCTCTGAAGTGCTGTTTTGGCAAGAACTAAGAGCGGGTACCATCAGAGGTTACAAGTTCAATAGACAAAAACCACTTGGTAGATACATTGTAGATTTCTATTGTAAAAAATTGAAACTTGTCATTGAAATTGATGGGGGCAACCACCACCATCCGGAAGCGATGGTAAGAGATGATATAAGGCAAAAAGCACTGGAAGAACTTGGCTTAAGTTTTCTTAGATTCGAAGAACTTGATGTGAAAAGGCAAATGCCATGGGTATTAAGTTCTATTGTGGACTTCATCGATCAGTTTGAACGGTCGGAATGTATTAACGATTCATCCAATCCCCCAAGCCCTCTTTGAAAAGGGGGAACATAATATGCTACTTCTCTTTAAAAAAATCCGCAACAGAATGATCAATCAAGGTAAAGTCTGGAGTTACATACTCTATGCTATAGGTGAGATCATTCTGGTAGTGGTGGGGATTTTGATTGCTGTGAATATAGATGACTGGAAGAATGAATCTCAGAACAGGACATTAGAAGTTAAAATCCTGAAAGAGATCAGTAGCAATCTGACTTTGGACAGAGAAGGGATTCAGGATGATATTGACTTGATGAAGTTTATCAGTAGTAGTTGTGATAGTCTACTGACTTACTTGAACAATTACAATGAGCCACCAGAAGAAATCAAAAGAATAGGTGTAGTACTACGTGGCACTCCCCATTTTAACCCCAACTTCAACGGATATAAGTTGCTGGAGACTAAAGGAGTGGATATTATCATTAATGATGAATTGAGAAACGAAATATCTTCTCTCTATGAAATTTGGTACACGTATTATGGTAAATACGAAATTGAAAGGGTAAACTATATTTCGAATATTGTTAAACCTAAGCTGATAGATTATTTCAGTATGTCTCTTAATCCAGATTATTATATGAAGTCTGAGTACAATATTTCTACGGAAGATTTTAGAAAGATGAAATCAGACGAGTCTTTCAAAAAATTGATTCAGGCTGTGAAATATGAAAATCAACTTGTCTTATTTAGAGCCTCTCAGCTGCTTGACGAGATCTCTGCATTAGAAGAAAGTATAGATAAGGAATTGAGAATAAGAAACGACTAATGCTATTCTTGCTTAGAAATATCCGTAACAGAATGATCAATCAAGGAAAAGTCTGGAATTACATACTCTATGCAATTGGGGAGATTGTTCTTGTAGTCGTGGGAATACTGATAGCCGTGCAAATAGATGATTGGTACGACCACAAGAAGAAAGTAAATCTTGAGATTAAGGTACTCCGAGAAATACAGGTAGATTTGGAAAACGACTTGATTGAAATTGGGGACGAAATTGAAAGCTACCAATGGATCGCAAATGGCAGTTCATCTCTCGAAGCATACTATTTTTCAAAAAATCTCTACACGGACTCATTGGGATCATTTACCTATGGGTATGAGATCAGCCCACATTTTAACCCAATTGATGGTGGCTATCAATTGCTCAAAGCCAAAGGAATAGATCTTATCACCAACGATTCCCTTAGGCTTGAGATCAACACTTATTATGAACAATCCATTCCGTATTACTTGAAATACGAATCTGAAAGAATACAAACCACTATTAATGACTTTATCTCTTTCAATAATGCAAATTTCTATTTGAGTAAGGTGCCGTATTTTCCTTTTTGGAAACGAATGCCTCACAATGAATCTACTTTGAGAACAAACAAAGAATGGATATCAGTAATTCAGAAAAGCTCAAACCTTTCTCAAGTACTCCTGAGTAGGGCGCAAAACCACGAGAGGAAAATCATGAGGTTACAAGAAATGATAAAAACAGAACTAAAGCAAAGGAACTAAAATGCTCTTCCTCCTCCTCATGTTCCAAAGTCCGAAAAACCCTAAACAATGAAACGTATCCTTACCACGCTTAAAGAAAAATGGCCTGAATATCTCATAGAATCAATAGTCATAATTGCTAGCATTTTGGGTGCATTCGCTCTGGATAATTGGAATGAGAACAGGAAAGAACAAAAGCAAAAAAGCGAACTCATAGGACAGCTAACAACTAACTATGAAGCAAACCTGCTGCAGCTAAATCAAAGCGCATTAGAACAAGCCTATACAGTGCAATCGAAAATCATAAACATCCTAGCACTTTGGGAGAAGAAAATGAGTTTGCCTTAACCAAGTGACACGCTGACAACCCAACAATATCTACTATGAAACCTCTATTAACCATTCCATTACTTTTCCTCATTTTATCAGTCACCGCAAAGGCTGATCCAGTGTCCTTGCAAGCATTCCATACAAAATGGAGAACCTTTGAAAGACCCCCTCAGCTTAATGGTGCTCCAGATTATCGTCAACAAACGTTTGACAAACGCATGGTTGATTTCAATAATTTGAAAGCTGAACTCAATGCGATAGACACCACTAATTGGGCAATAGCGGATAAGATTGACTGGATGATTCTCTGGGCTGAAATGAACGGATTTGATTTCAACTATCGGGTATTGAGACCATGGCAGAGAGATCCTGCCTTCTACAAAACATTCTGGACTTACAGGAGTGATGTACCCGGTCATGAAGGCCCTACACATCACGCAACTGTCGAAATATGGCAGTATAAGTTCCCTCTATCCAAAACGGATAGAGACAAGCTAATTGAAGAACTCCAAGTCATCGTGCCTTTAAATAATCAGGCCAAGATGAACTTGACTGGAAATGCCAAAGAACTTTGGATTACAGGCATAGGTCATATAGAACAGCAGAGCACGGACTTAAGAACATTACTGGATGAAGAAGGAGTTGCAATAGATAAAAAGCTAGTCAAAGTCATCAATGACGCCATGAGCTCTACTGATGATTTGGTAGACTGGCTAAACAAGGAGGCACTTAACAAAACCGGCGCATCAGGCATTGGAAAAGAAAATTATTCCTGGTATCAGCAAAATGTTCACCTAGTGCCGCTCACTTGGGAGGATGAGGTGATGATCCTCAAAAGAGAACTAGCCAGAGCCTGGTCTTCATTGAAGCTAGAGGAGCATAGAAACAGACATTTACCACCACTTCCATTGGTTGAGAATAGTGAGAAATTTGATGAGCTGGCAGATCAATCTGCTAAGAGTCTCATCGAATTTCTAAAGAATCAAGACATTGTAACTGTCAAAGATTACTTCGAGCCTGCCTTGAGAGAGCACTTAGGCTCCTTTATTCCCGAGGATAAAAGGAACTTCTTCACGATCACCATGCATTATGATCCCCGCCCGCTTTACACTCATTTTTATCATTGGTTTGAGTTGGCCCGTGAAGACAATGAACCATCAGGTAATGCCATTAGACAAGGCCCTTTACTTTACAATATTTTTGATTCAAGAAATGAAGGAACTGCCACAGCCGTGGAAGAGATGTTCATGCAAGCAGGCTTATATGATGACTTGCCTAGGGTTCGCGAGATCGTTTATATCATGATTGCGCAAAGAGCGGCCAGAGGCTTGGGATCGCTATATGCTCATGCCAATGAGATGACTATGGAAGAAGCCGGCGGCATCCACTCTGAGTATACCCCACGAGGATGGATGAAAACTGAGAAGGAGCTGTTGATATTCGAGCAGCATCTCTATATGCGGCAACCGGGATATGGCACAAGCTACATCACAGGCAAACATCTACTTGAGGACGCAATGGCGGAGTTTGCAAGGATGAAAGAATTGGCCAACGAGCCATTCCAAGTCAAAGATTTTTTTGATC
The DNA here is from genome assembly GCA_049115815.1 of Cyclobacteriaceae bacterium. Lineage (GTDB taxonomy): Bacteria > Bacteroidota > Bacteroidia > Cytophagales > Cyclobacteriaceae > Marinoscillum. The sequence continues at coordinate 354,658 of JAGDZO010000005.1, forward strand.
AACTTAATGGCATTGGCAGTATTCCAATTTCGCTTGGCAAATGGGAAATGACTGGGATATCTGATATTGATAAGTTTCTAAAGAAATAAATTCCAATTTTCAGATGTCTAAGATTAGATACTACAGTCCATGGGGATGGAAGCGGCAGGACGCTTTATTAACACACCTGAATTACAACACATTGCTTCAATAGTAAAGTCATATTGAGATCGACTTAAAATCAATTCAGAATATTGACCAACTCATCCAGCGCCTCTTGATTGGATTTCATCTGAATGTTGTCTATGATATTCTGCTTTTCTTTAGAGGTTAGATGCCAACTAAGCGAGGCTCTCTCCATTAGCTTTCTGTCGAGTTCTTTAGCCGAAACCAAGTAGGCCTCATCAATATTCGTATAGGTGTTGTATTCTATCTCTATGACTTCCACAGGCACCTTCATGATGGTCTGAATACTTCTGATCTTAGCGTCATTGTTGAAATCTTGTATGTTCGCAAGGTTGTTATAGACACTCGCGATTGGATAAGTAAATTTCTCAAGCAACGAAGCATTCGATTCGCGCTCAATTGGCGTAAGCTTTCGTGTATCTCTAATCGAAAGTATCACCACGCCATCAGTGTTTTGCTCAAACCAACCTCTAAATACTCCTAAAAACCTAGTCGCATCTGCTATCCCAAAATTATCAGAAATCCCTGCGTCCATGATCTCTATTGATGGCTCGCTAGGTAGTGATACAGTAGGAGTGATATATGGGAATGAAGCAGACATGCGAAGCGCCGACAAGAAATTAACATCCTTCGCTCCTTGAGCTTCAAATAATGCGTTAAAATCCACACCCCCAATCTTATAATTACCTCCGTTAGCTTGATTGAAATTCATAAAGGACAAGGGCTGAGGAGAGATATAAAGCTTTCTCCCATCATTTGATATCACAGGAGACATAAGCAGCATGGGTATATCAGCATCACGTTCTGGCTGAGCATATTCAATCAAAGGTTTTTCCAATACATACCCCAAGTTGGCATTCAGGCTCTGCTCAAATAAATAGCCTCGGTCTTTTTTATACTTCTGACCCTGATATGTGTACTTTCTTACTCCAAAGAAGCCATCATTCACCAGCATAGAAAAAATAATGGCGTTCAAGTTATCCTGACCTATGCTGTTCAGCTGCTCCTGAGGTGAAGGCACTTTTCGTTTAAGTTTTCGCTGGAGCATGAGCTCTCTGTAATACGCCGCACCTATCATACCTCCAGAAGCACCAGTGATCAAGATCGTTTGGTCCAATACATTTCGATTGAGTCTCTTATCTATGTTTTGCAATGCATTAACAGACCATAGTGCAGCACGCTGGCCTCCACCACTTACACAGACAAACACGGCCTTAGGCAAACTATCCCTCTGCTTCATTTTCCATGCATTAAGTATTGAGATCATCTGTAGGCTGTCTCGTGTATGTAGACTGGGAGAATTGAGAGATTTCAGTTTGGCTAGAGAGTATGTAGATTTTTCATGTTGATAGTCCAACCCTCTGGCCTGTGCTTCACTTTTGATGACTCCTGTTTTTACTATGATGTTGAACAAAATCATACACAGCACGCTAAACGCCATACCCCAACCCCTAAGCCAAAAGGATATGGCCCCAACAATCATCAAGACAAACGAAAACAACAACAAAGAACTAGCTGCCGCTGGAATCTGAAAGGCCTCCTCCTCCATGAAAAAGCCCAAAAACAATATCAATGCAATCATTCCTAACTCGACAACTACTGAGTTGAGATGATTTTGATCAAAAACCTTAAGCACAGCCTCCTTGTCATAGAAGTTTTGCAAGCCTTGACATTTTCTCACCCGAAATTTCAAATCAAAATATGAGGTCACTAATTGCTTTTTGGATTTGGTTTCGGAAAGCTTATTCATCATTCGCTCCCTACTCAGCCTTGTTTTTCTCAATCGCTTATCTACAGAACCGGCCAAAAATTTGAAAATATCTTTATTCGTAAACTTGAAGTAAATGAAGAAAATAGAAAGCATGACCGTTATTCCCCCAAGAATCCCGAGCATATCCAAGAGTACATTGAGCTTAGTGGCAAATTCATTATTCAGCTGAAACTGAGCAATAAGCACTAAATAAATTACCAGGACTATGAACGGCAATAAGCTGTTGTTGAGTGAAAACTTAGCGAATGGACGTTCTAATATTCCCACGAATGTGAAGCGATGACTATCTAAGATGTAGCACGTGATGTGGAAGGCCATGGTGAAGTTGCCAAATGCTAAGCCTACCAAAAAGAAACTCCAAAAGCCCACTTCATGTAAGTACTCTGGATCGAGAAATAGGTAATGAATACCATAAAGTCTCCCAACACCTCCAGTAATCGTGAGAATAAAAAAGAGCCAAAGTAAGACTAGTGCCAGATTCCTCCGCAGATGATGAAATAGCAACTGCAGCGGAAAGGAATATAAGATTGAATGTAGCCTTGGGTTCATTTGAACAAACAACGAATTGGTCAGTATAATTTATATAAATTCGACATCTAAACCGGTCATAATGGATTGTGAAATAGATTACTTTTTTAGTCAAGATGGACTCAGGTTGTACTACAGACATTGGGAGTGTGAAAATCCCAGGTCTATTGTGTGTATTATCCATGGATTAGCAGAGCACAGTGGCAGATATGATCACATTGCTAAGCATCTTAACGATTCTCAGATTTCTGTTTTTGGAATTGACCTTAGGGGGCATGGTTTGTCAAATGGAAAGCGTGGACATGCCAAGAATTTTGAAGTTCTTCTGAATGATGTGGAAGAACTGCTAAAGGTAGCACGTGAAGCACATACTGAGATCCCAATGTATCTGATGGGGCATAGCATGGGCGGCAACATAGTAGCTAATTATGTTCTCAAAAAACCGGTTAATGAGCTAGCAGGATTTATACTATCATCACCATGGCTGAAGCTCGCCTTTGAACCGCCGGCCTGGAAGGACAAATTGGCCAAAACAGTAGCTGGCTTTTGGCCTTCACTTACACAGCCCGATGGGCTCGATGCTTCCGATCTAAGTCGTGATCCGCAGGTAGTTGATGACTACAAAAACGATCCTCTTGTGCATGGCAAAATATCAGCTGGACTTTACATAGAGGGCACTAATGCAGCCAAAAATGCTCTTGAGAATGCAGTAAATATCAAGATAGCAGGTTTAGTCTTTCATGGCAGCAAAGATCGAATAGTGGATTGGAATGCTTCTAAAGCATTTGCTGAGAGTAACGATCTGATAAGCTGGAAACTGATAGAAGGCTCTTATCACGAAGTGCTGAATGACCTAGACAAAGATTCTGTTTTATCAGACATTACTAGCTGGATTTCCAATATCAACAATCTTAAAAAGTAGCTTTTCATAAGAACCATCTAAAAACAGAAAAGGCCAATCATTACGACTGGCCTTCTGTATTTGTGTAAGTTCGATTATTTGTAAAGCTCCTCATAATACTGAGTAGCCATTCTGTGACTACCAAATTCAGGAAGCACATCTTTCATCGCCTGGAAAACAATCTTATTCCATGCAGCAGGTTTGTAGTAAGTTGGTATCACCTTCTTCTCCAAAATCTCATAGAGATTTTCATAATCCTCGCGATCATGCTCCTCAAGACTTACATCCATTTTAGCTGGAGGCAACACAAAACTATTCTTGCCGTCTTTGGCAAATTCAGGAATCCAACCATCATAAGTAGAAACATTCACCGATCCATTCATAGCAGCGGTCATCCCACTCGTTCCCGATGCTTCGCGTGTGATACGAGGATTGTTCAACCAAACGTCAGATCCGTTCTTTAGCAATCTTGACAGTTCTAATTCATAACCGACCAAAACGGCAACATTCTTTCGTCCTTTGCTGAAATGCACCAACCTATTGAAAGTATCAATAGCTGATTGATCTTGAGGATATGGCTTACCTGCCCAAATTATCTGAATCGGCTGCTTAGCATTGGCCAATATTTTTTCAAATCGCTCCATGTCGCTTAGCAACAGGTCTGCACGCTTGTAGCCCGCAAATCTCCGAGCCCAAACTACAGTGAGCACCTCTGGATCAAAAAGTTTCCCCGTTTGATCTGCCACTTCCTTAAACAACTCTTTCTTCAGCTCCTTTTTTCGAGCTACGAAAGCCTTAGTGTTTTCTTTTTCAAAGGCTTTGGCCAATGTCTCGTCTTGCCAATAAGTCTTGTTCTGAGCATTGGTGATTGGAATAATCTTACTGATACCAGCGTATGATTTCCACATACCTTTGGACACCTTAGCATGGAGTTTCGATACGGCATTGGATCTCTTGGCTAATCTAAGTGCCGCCACGGTGTAACTAAGCATTCCATCTTTCACGGACTCTGCATCCAGCTCCTCTTGGGAAAGATCACGACCGAAAAAGCCCATTTTGTTTAGAAACGCAGCATCTCTTTCCTCGTTTCCAGCTTCTTCTGGAGTATGTGTAGTAAATACAAAATTCTTCTTGGTCAGACCTTTGTCTCTCAGATAATAGAAGGCCGGCAAACCATGCCCTTCATTGAGATGATAAATATCTGCTCCGCCCAGAGCCTCTACCACCTTGGCTCCACCAATACCCAGTACGATACTTTGCGAAATACGTGTGAGTTCATTGGCATAATAGAGTCTATCTGTGATAGTCCTTGACAAATGATCATTCTCAGGAACATCCGTAGATAGGAAATACATAGGTACAGTACCAAACGTCTCAGGTGTCATGCAATATGCCCTTACGTGCACGTTGGCATTGTCCAATAAACGAACCTGCACTTGAATTCCCGTGTCTTCTAAGAAAGGATAATGCTTTTCGATAGATGCCACGCGAAGCGTCTTATCTTCGTGCCTGCGCTGATCATAGTAGCCGTATTTCCACAGCATACCTATACCTATCATGTTTTGCTTTAGTTCATATGCACTGCGCATATGCGAACCGGCCAAAAACCCCAGTCCTCCAGAATAAATTTTCAGAGTCTGATCTATACCAAACTCCATACTAAAATATGCTGCCTTTTTATTGAATTTTGGATCTACCTTATATGGGTGATGCCATTTGCTATATTGAGTCATTCTTATGTCTTGCTAGTTAAAATAAAGCCCGAAAATAGTGCTTATAAATAACTCAAATAAGGTTTTCAGGAAAAAACAGAATACTTTTCTTTCGCAAACGTTTGTAATCAATGCAGGTCAAAAAATATCCTTAGAAACCCTACTCATGCCCTACATGAAAGAGCGCATCACCCCTATTCACCACGGGGTTATTATTCACAGCTATGACGTGCCCATCTAAAGCATTCTTAATCTTGACCTCATACTCTCCATAAGGGTCACAAACCTCACCTAAGGTTGTTTTGGAAAGATTATAGCTCCCATTGCGAACGAAAGCGTAATGCAGTCCTGCGGCTTTACTGCGCACCCACGAAGATTTGTTAATTACGATCGGAGTATTCGCGGCTACAGGAGCTTGATCGATCATTCCAAGATGCTTCATCACTCGCTTCATCCCAGCTATACCCTCATCGATCGCATGCTTACGCAACCTCAGAGATTCTCCACCTTCATATACCATGATGCGCTTGCCAGACTTGAAGGCTTCTTTTCTCAAAGATTTATCCCGAAACGGAGAATTGATAATAAACTTGGCACCAAAGGATTTCGCCAATTTGAGATTTTCTTCATCATCCGCTTTAACTCTGATCTGAGGCCAGTTGTTGATCCTAGCTCCTCCTGTATGAAAATCAATCCCATAATCTATGTGCGGCACGATTTCCGATACAAGGAAGTGAGCCACCTGACTTGCCAAAGAGCCAGTTTTGGACCCAGGAAAAGAACGATTGATATCCTTACCGTCAGTCACATCTCTGGAAAAATTGATAAACCCATAAATATTGATAATAGGAATGCATATAACCGAGCCTCTGTCTACTTTATATTGCTTGTCACGCAAAATACGGCGCATGATTTCAACTCCATTGATCTCATCTCCGTGCATTCCTGCTAAGAGCATGAGCGTAGGCCCAGGGTTCTCAGATCTATAAACAAAAATGGGTATGTCAATAGGCGTACCAGATGGTAGCTTGGCAATGTTTACATCAATTTTTTCAAATGCTCCGGGAAGCACTTCTGTTCCGGCTATGTTCATATGGTTTGAAGTTAAATTATCTTTTGAGAAATTCGACTCTACTTTTCCTCTTTGTTGGATAAAGATCGGATCACATTCAATTCTAGTATTTTCCTGGCTTCCTCAAATGTTGCGATAATACTCGTTATCAGACACTTCGCTGGCTCCCAGTGATACTTTTGACTAACCTCAAGTTCCAAACCCAAATAAGAGTTCTCGGAAAATCTAGTCCGCAAATAGGTAGTAAAACCATCGTCAGACCCTTTATATGGTTCATTAGCCATAATCACCAATTCAGGAAGTACTCTTTTTAGTGCTTTTTGCCAATGACCGCAAAACCTCGATTCCATTTTTTTCGACTCATCGAAAAGCAAACCTACTTCTACAGCTCTCTTCACACCAAAATAAATAGGGGTAAACGTATGTACTGAAAGGTGAATAACCATATTCCCATTGGCTATTTCCGCTGCTATCAGCTCTTCTACCTTTTGCCTATATGGCAAATAATATTTGACTACCAAATGCTCTTTTTGATCAGCTGTCAGCTTTTGTGTCACTACTGAAAACAAACGCTCGTGACCCAAAGACCGATTAACTTCTATCAATAAGCGAGTAAAATCATAGGTATACACAGGTAAATCAAGTTGATCTCCAAATATTTGTGCTATCTCCAATGCGCCCGGATCCCACCCCTCGTGCGTTTGGAGTATATGGAGATCAGCGAATAATTCGGCATATTCTGGCGGCACAGCATTGCTAGCGTGCTCGCAGGTTATCAATGTGACCAATCTACTCACGGCATAAAAGGCGTATCAGACTGCAAACATTGTGACAATTGTCCGTAGACATTTTTGAGATTGGCCCTTGTGTAATCATTATCTACACTTAGCATAATCCGTTCTGCAAGTGTACCCTTCTCGGTAATAAGGTGCAGGGTTTCCAACCATGGTGCCATAGCATCAGGATCAATATCGTGACATTTTTGGATGATATGCCTCCAGAATTCACTTCCTCTAGTCTCTTTATCAAAACCATATACCGAGGCATAAGCCTCGGGTAGAACTGCCTGGCTACCATACTTCACACATGCTCTGAATATCTGATATAGATCTTCAGTCTCGAAGGACTCTTGTGCTTTGAATGAAACAAGCTTTTCCTTCACAAGTAGTTTGACAAAAGTCGTGACCAGTCCTACTATTGCCAAGTCAGCACTCACGCATTCCTGTATATCAATTATCCGGATTTCAATTGCGCCTCTGTCAAATCTTGCCATAGCTCCGCGCGAATTGAGCCATACGGGCTTTAGAATACCCTCTGCATCTAATGGCTTTATTGCGTTGGCTATTCTATCATAGATATGTTTCTGATATTGGTGTTTACTGAAAAGTTTTTCTGGTATTACTCTCCCGGTGAGCACAGGAATCTTAGATTGATTCTTTTCATAATAATACAATCTCTTATCCAAATACCCAGTGAATTTTTCACCCAGTATAGGGCTGGAAGCGGTCAATGCGGGCAACATGGGCATAATGAAACGAATGGCAGTATGCAAAGCAGCAAACTCCTCATCATCATAAAATGGCAAATTGATATGCGTGCTTTGTAGGTTTGACCAGCCGTGACCCTTGCAATCAAAGATCCTGTCATATGCTTGGTAAATCTCTTGACTTTCGTGCTCCCAAATTTTGCTCTCCTTTTGTGGGTTCATCCATGGGTGTGCTGCGCCAGGCATCAGCATAGCTCCATGAGTTCCTAATTTCAGATTGATCTCTCGGATATCGGCAACAAACTTGTCTCTCAGCGCAACCAAATCACTTTTTGGGCCATTAGATTTGATTTCAATTACATGGCTGATCAGCTCATTGCTCCAAGCAGTGAGCCCATGCTCTATTTCACCTAGAATTTCACCTGTTTCGTCTTTGAGCAATACTTCGGCGATTGGTTTCACATCCAAGGACTGATTGTCGGTGATCATGTATTCGAGTTCTACCCCGTAGCCTTCGAAAAGATGTAGTCTCTTATTCATAATATTTCAATTTGAAATAATCATTAGGTCAATCGATTCATAAATTCTTGCATGATGTTGACATAGAGTTGTTGCTTGAGCACTATATCTTCCACTCCTTCATCGAGATTTGGATTATCATTGATTTCAATTACAAAGAATTTATTGCCACGTTGCTTAATATCCACTCCATATAGACCCTTTCCTATCAAGGAAGTCGCTTTTACCGCCAGTTGGACCAGCCCTTTTGGAGCTTCTTCTATCGCTATGGTATCAGACTCACCCTCCTCAGGTATGGTGCCATCCCCCTTCTTCCAGTTGACAATCTGCCAATGGCCGCTCGCCATAAAATAGCGACATACAAATAGCGGCTTACCATTGAGCACACCTACTCTCCAGTCAAAATCTGTCGGTATGAACTCCTGCCCTATTACGAGCTCAGAGGTTTGAAAGAAATCCTTCAAAATAGCAAGAAGCTCCATCTCGTTCCTAGCCTTTTTGACACCTTTAGAAAAAGCACCATCAGGCTGTTTCAAGATGATAGGGTACTCATAAGCGGAGGTATCAATCTTTCCAATTTTTTCCTTTTTGATAATGTAAAATTTAGGTGTTGGAATATCGTGAGCACGTAGTAATTCACTCAAGTACACCTTATTGGTACATCTCAAGATGGATTCAGGATCATCCATAACCACGAGTCCCTCGGCAGCAGCCTTCTTGGCAAATTTGAAAGTGTAATGGTTCACATTGGTTGTCTCTCGTATGAAAAGCGCATCATATTGAATGAGTTTGGCAAAATCGTTTCTGGTGATCAAATCAACATTAAAACCTACTTTTTCCCCTGCCTTCACAAAATTCTGAATGGCCTTAGTATTGGACGGTGGTGTAACCTCATCCGGATTTACCAAGATTGCCAAATCATACATTCTTCGTTGGTAGCGCTTTTGAAATCTGTTTTTCCCTTGCAAATACTTACCGAGCGCCATACTCATAAACTCACGCTGACCATCAGGCAAGTCCTTCAGGTTAAGGGCCTTGAGTTGTGACAGAATCCATTTGTCTTTTTTCGTGAATATCACCTTCAAGATGGGTACTTGATACAGGTTAAAGAGCAAAGTCCCAATTCGTGCAAGTTGCTGATCTTGTACTTCGCCAAAGCAGATATGAAGTTCCAGTTTATCTCCTGACTTTCTCTTTAGCAATTGCTGAATTAATTCCTCAAAATCCTCTGCATCTTCACGCATGAGTGAGGGAAACCTAAACTCCTGAAGGGTGGAGATTTCAGGCATCACCTTGTGTCCGCGTGCTTCCGCAAGCAGGGATACATAATAGCCAAGACTTTGGTATTGATAGCTATTGCACAGGTTGACCACCTTCACTTTGCGGGTATTTTGATAGTTAGGATCGTTGAAATAGTCACTGGGCGAAATAACCACCACATCTGTGGGTAACTCAAAAGAGTCGTCTTGACCCTCCTTTATTATAAGCTTATAAGCCATCATCTTTATTTTGAAATAACAAGTAGGTTGGCATCATACGTGACAATGCCCAATAGAATAGAATTGATCAAGCGCTGAAGAGGCACTCGATAATAATGCGTATCACTCAAAGGATTACTGGATAACGGATCCGCTATTTGCGCCACGCGTTCTAGCGCATCATAGCCATGCACTACCACAAAATGACCCGTAGGCTCTCCCAATACATCATGATACTCATTTAATTCGCCAATTTCACGCGAACAGTTATAGAGATAAGTCGCGCTCAAACCTGTAAGTATCGGATGATTTTGGTGCAAAATTTTGCGAATGAGTTTTGGACTCAACTCCTCATATTTAATCTTCCCTCCAAGATCTAAAAATTTTAAATAAGCCCCGGATGCTACAGCAATCCTATTGGATTGTTTCATCAAAAGTTGCTCTTCTATCTTGGCCTTAAGATCTACTCCCGGAGTAAACCATGTCGGATCAAACATCTGAAGGTTGTAAGTATAAATAGTGACCTTATAGCCTCTGCTCAGTGCATGATTGCCTAGCATGACAGCCAATGTACCACCGGTACTCAAGGTCTTCACTTCTGAAATCACATCTGCAAGGTCTATATGATCGTTGTAGTAACGATATACGGATTGCAAACATGTAGGCCCACATGTTTCGTCGTTGGGCTGTGCGTGGATATCAAGACTCAATGTCTTTACCTCCTGTGCAGAATTTTTATTCAACTCTCAATTTTCTTCTAAATCTTTATCTATAATCAAACGATTTCCTCTATTGTAAGTAAAGTAATTCCAAACCCAATTGGCAAAGACCAAGAATTTTCTACGAATACCTACAATAGAAAATAAATGAACGAACATCCAAACAAACCAACCGAAAAAACCTCCAAAAGTGATATTAAAGGGCGCATCTACTACGGCTCTGTTGCGTCCTACAGTTGCCATGGTCCCTTTATCGATATATTTAAATGGCTGCATCTTCTCTTCTTTAAAGAGCCTCTTGAGGTTTGCACCCAAAAGCTCCGCTTGCTGAATAGCAACAGGTGCCAACTGCGGATATCCGTTGGGGTTTTCCTCATCACTCTGTAGTGCCACATCCCCGATGGCATATACAAATTCATGCCCCTTTACCAGATTAAATTGATCCACTCTTATTCGTCCTTTCTCTACAGCGCCATCTCTAAGGCCAGGTATCAAATTTCCCTTCACACCGGCAGCCCATATCAAGCAATTCGTTGGAATGATTGCACCATTATTTAAGTAGGCAATACTGTTTTCGTAGCGTTCTACCAGTGTATTGAGCGTCACTTTTACTCCAAAATGCTCCAAGTAAGTAGCAGCACGCTTCCCCGATATGTCTCTCATTGGTGGCAGCACCTTACCAGAACCTTCTATCAAATGGATTTTTAGTTTGCTAAAATCTATCTCAGGATAATCCTTAGGTAGCACATGTCTCTTAAGTTCACCAATAGCTCCAGCGAGCTCCACACCTGTCGGCCCGCCTCCCACTATTACTATGTTCATGTACTTCTCTAAAGTCTCTTCATCAGATTCCTCCAATTGGAGTGCTTCTTCGAAATTGGTAATCAATTTGGTACGTAGTGCAATAGCGTCACTCATTTCACGCAGTTTCATAGCATGCTTAGCTAGCTCCTTATTACCAAAAAAATTGGTAGAGGCACCAGATGCTATCACCAAAATGTCATATTTGACAAAACCGAGGTTGGTCTCCAGCTTCTTCGTGTCGGCATGAATCATCTTGACCTTAGCCATTCTGAAGTGGAAGTTCTTATTGGAGCGCAAAAACTCACGAAGTGGACTTGAAATCTCACCCGGGCTCAAACCGGCAGTGGCCACCTGATAAAGCAGTGGGATAAATGTGTGATGATTATGCTTGTCTATCATCACTATCTGCACATCCTGCTTGCTTAGTTGCTTGACCAATTCCACACCCGCAAACCCTCCACCGATGATTACCACCCGAGGTTTGTCCGTCCATGGTATACGTTCGGTGATTCTATTTCCAGTTCCCTTGAACACTTGTTGGTTTTCTTCCACTTTCATTGTCAAATTGGTCATTGATCAAATAAAAACAACTATTCTTGCCTAGTTTGTATGTTCCTTCTGCAACGTGTTTTGCTGAATTGCGGATGAACCTTTGGCAGTTTTTTTACAACTAATTTTTCCTAATGGAAGCGGACAAAAAAGTAATCAAATCTTGGTACATGTATGACTGGGCAAACTCAGTCTACAACTTGGTAATTAACACCTCCATTTTCCCAATTTACTACACCGCCGTTACACTACAGGAAGATGGGAGTGATAAGGTGTCTTTTTTCGGAATGGAGTTTGTCAATTCTGTTCTTTATAGCTACGCTATCTCATTATCCTATTTGCTTTCCGCGCTCATTCTTCCTTTGTTGTCCGGCATTGCTGACTATACAGGTGAAAAGAAGAAATACCTAAGAATATTTACTACACTGGGAGCAGTAGCGTGCATGGGCATGTTCTTTTTCACCAGTAACAATCTTGAGTGGGGCATCATATGCGTTGTTTTGGCTAGTCTAGGTTATAGTTCTGGGTTGGTTTTTTATGATGCTTATTTACCTGAGATCGCTCCTTCTTCCATGACCGACAAGATCAGCGCAAAGGGCTATTCTTACGGATACGCTGGAAGTGCGTTGATGCTAATGGCCAGTTTGGTACTTATTACTTTTTGGGAATCATTTGGATTTCCTACCAAAGGAGATGCTACCCGCACGGTTTTTTTATTGGTAGGGATCTGGTGGATCGGATTTGCTCAGATACCCCTCAGAAGGTTGCCCAACAACGTATTCAATAGAAAACCGACAGGACAAATATTACTTAATGGTTACCGAGAATTGAGAAAAGTCTTTTTTGCCTTAAAGGATCAACCCGATATCAAAAAATATCTTCTGGCGTTTTTCTTCTTCAATATGGGTGTTCAAACCATCATGATACTGGCCACTCTATTTGGCACCAAAGAACTCGGACTTGGCTCTAGTCAGTTGATACCGGTAATACTAATTATCCAGTTTGTGGGCATTGCGGGTGCTACTATCTTTGCCAAGCTATCAACAAAAAAGGGTAATGTATTTAGCCTGCAAACCATGATACTCATTTGGGTTGGAATCTGTATATACGCTTATACCGTAACTACCGTCAATCAATTCTACGTGGTAGCTATACTCGTTGGGTTAGTCATGGGTGGTATTCAGGCATTATCTCGTGCTACTTTTTCAAAACTAATCCCTCACGACTCGGTAGATCATGCCAGTTATTTTTCGTTTTTCGATGTTACTTTTCATCTAAGCGTCGTTCTGGGCACCTTTAGTTATGGTTTTATAGATCAGCTAACTGGAAGTATGAGAAACAGCACTTTAGCTCTTGGGTCGTACTTTGTGATCGGATTTATTATTCTCACATTGGTGAAAATGCCTAAACAGTCAGATGAAGCAGCTTAAACTTCCTTCCTGTGATTTAAAAGTAAAAAGCGAAGAAGGAAACGATTTCGTTTTTGATATTATTCGTAAGAAATATGTGGTGCTGACTCCTGAAGAATGGGTTCGGCAACACTTTATCCATCTGATGGTCAATCACCTCGGTTATCCGAAATCATTGATCAAGGTAGAGTCAGGTATGTCTTATTTCAAGTCCGCAAAGCGCTCTGACATCACCCTGATGAGTAGGAACACTACTCCCTTTCTACTAGTGGAATGCAAAGCCCCTGAAATTAAAATCAATAGAAAAACGCTCAATCAAATCAGCGTTTATAATAAATCTATTTTAGCTCAATATGTAGCCATCACAAACGGGCTGACCCATTTTATCTGGCAATATACCAACGGCCAATATGAGCAATTGAAAGAATTTCCTCCATTTGAGTAAATAAAGCTTAACCTCTAAGCATTATCCTACTGCAAGGCACGATGAAACTGATGGTGAGATAGCTTATGAGTAACACAAAAAACCAAAGAGGCACATCCTAATGGGTGGTGCCTCATTGGGTCATGATATTTTGATCACTTTACAAGTGACTTAGAGGTATTTTTCCACAGGGGTAAATGGCAAATCAAAAGCCTGTGCTACTCCCTCATAGGTAATATCACCATTGATCACATTCAGCCCCACCAAGAGTTCTCGGTTTTCGCTACATGCCTTTTTCCATCCTTTATTGGCCAATTGAATAGCATAAGGAAGTGTGGCATTGGTCAAAGCCAAAGTCGATGTATAAGGCACTGCTCCAGGCATGTTGGCTACACAGTAGTGCAAAATTCCGTCGATTACATAAGTAGGGTCTTGATGTGTTGTCGGCTTGCAAGTCTCAATACATCCACCCTGATCTACAGCCACATCAACAAGCACTGTACCTGGCGCCATTTCCTTGAGCATATCTTTGGTTATCAAGTGTGGAGCTTTTGCTCCAGGTATTAATACCGCTCCTACGATCAGGTCATGAGTCGCTATCAACTCCCGAACATTGTATTCATTGGACATGAAGGTGTTTACGTTCGCTGGCATGATATCATCCAGGTATCTCAATCTTGGAAGGCTGACATCCATAATGGTCACATCAGCACCCATCCCTGCGGCCATTTTTGCAGCATTGGTACCTACTACTCCACCACCCAATATCAACACCTTAGCAGGACGCACACCTGGTACACCCCCGAGGAGAATTCCTCGACCGCCCATTGGTTTTTCAAGGTATTTGGCACCTTCTTGTATAGACATTCTACCGGCCACTTCCGACATAGGCACTAACAATGGCAATGATCTATCTGCCTTCTCTACAGTTTCGTAAGCCAGGCAAACCGCCCCGCTCTCCATCATAGCACGTGTCAATGGTTCGTGTGAAGCAAAATGAAAATAAGTAAAGACCAATTGATCCTTTTTAATCAAACTATACTCTTGTTCGATCGGCTCCTTAACCTTAATTATCATTTCGGCTATGGCATAAGTCTCTTCTATAGTGGGAAGCATCTTAGCTCCGGCTTCCACATATAGTTCATCCGTAAATCCACTACCTATACCTGCACTTTCTTGGATATATATAGCATGGCCGTGCTTGCTCAATTCTTTCACTCCTGCTGGAGTTAGGGCTACTCTATTCTCATTGTTTTTGATCTCTTTGGGTACGCCGATTATCATAGTTTCTGTTGTTTATGGGGTCATTAATGCACAAAGATATAGGGCTATTTCTACAACTAAATAGCGGTAAAAAAAATCAAAACATCTACTACCTCACTTTCCAATTTATCCATATTTTATTTGGCTTATTATTGATTGCATAGAATATACGTTGGCATAATTAGATAAATATCAACCCATATTAAATATAATATGGTTTCTGATTCAGCGTTTGGGGAGTATTTACTAAATTTGACCTCTTTTTCACCTTATGTGACTTCAAAATTTTCGCCTATGGATACCCTCAAAGTCAGCAGTAAAATTAAGCTTAGCAAAGTTGATATTTTGGCCGATTATGCGCTTGCTGTAGAAAGCCGCGAAGACAGTCTCATCGGAAGAAAAGAAGTCTTTATGGGCAAGGCCAAATTCGGCATATTCGGAGATGGAAAGGAAATCGCACAGATTGCGAAAGCTAAGTTTTTTCAAAATGGAGACTGGAGGTCTGGTTACTATAGAGACCAAACTTTCGTCATGGCAATTGGGCAAACCACCTCACAAGAATTCTTCGCCCAATTATACGCTCATACTGATATCAATGCTGAACCTGCCTCTGGGGGCAGAATGATGAATGGTCACTTTGGTTCTAGGTCTGTCAACGCCAAAGGTGAGTGGCGGACCTTGACTGACATGAAAAATACCGCTTCAGATATATCTCCCACAGCAGCTCAAATGCCTAGACTCGTTGGACTGGGATGGGCATCCAAACTATATCGTGAGAACGAAGAACTAAAAGACTTTAAAGATTTCTCTATCGACGGAAATGAGGTAGCATTTGGCAGTATTGGCAATGCATCTACCTCAGAAGGACATTTTTTTGAAGCCATGAATGCAGTAGGCGTATTGCAGATTCCTGTAGTCATGTCAGTATGGGATGATGGGTATGGCATATCTGTTCCCCAGGAATATCACACCACTAAAGAGTCGATCAGCAAGGCTATGGCTGGGTTTCAACGTACCAAAGGAGAACCCGGAATAGAAATTTTTACAGTGAAGGGTTGGGATTATCCGGGTTTGATCGAAACCTACCATAAGGCAGTGACCCTTGCTAGAACTGAACATGTGCCCTGCCTAATTCATGTAGAAGAACTCACCCAACCTCAAGGGCATTCTACATCCGGCTCACATGAGAGATACAAACCCAAAGAAAGATTGGAGTGGGAAAAAGCGCATGACTGCAACCTCAAAATGCGTGAATGGATTCTGGAAGAAGGAATTGCGACAGAGGATGAACTTGTTAGCTTGGAAAAAACAGCCAAGTTAAAAGCAAAAAAAGCAAGAGAGAATGCCTGGAAGGCTTATTCGGCCGATCTGAAAAATGATTTGCAAGCAGCTTTAGAACTTATTGGGAAAGCGGCATTGGTGTCTGAAAAGAATAAGATTCTTCAGCAAATCAAAAATGACTTGAGTCAAACCCTCAATGCTATGAAAGCGGACATCATCAAAGCTGTCCGCAAAAGCTTGAGATACTTAGCAGATGAGAATACTGATGAAAAAAAGGCATTGGTTAGTTTTCTCAAAAACCAACAAGCCAAGCACGCAGATGAATACAATTCTCACTTGTACAGTCAATCGGAATTTTCCCCTCTGGAAGTTCCAGAAGTCAAACCCGAATACAATGAAGAATCTCAGCTGGTAGATGGACGTGAGGTTGTTCAAGCTTGCTTTGATTCATTATTCAGCAGAGACCCAAGGGTTATCGCTTTTGGAGAAGATGTTGGGCGCATTGGAGATGTCAACCAAGGGTTTGCGGGCTTGCAGGAGAAATTCGGTGAAGTTAGAATCACAGATACAGGCATTCGTGAACTGAGCATTATTGGACAGGGTATTGGTACGGCGCTTCGAGGATTAAGACCTATTGCCGAAATTCAATACCTAGATTACCTGATTTATGCCCTCCAGACCCTTTCAGATGATCTAGCCTGCCTTCACTATCGTATGAAAGGCGGGCAGAAGGCACCTTTGATTATCAGAACACGCGGACATAGACTAGAAGGCGTATGGCATAGTGGATCACCTTTAGGAATGATCATCAACTCGCTGAGAGGAATACATGTTCTTGTGCCACGTAACCTAACCCAAGCCGCAGGATTTTACAATACTTTAATAGATGGGGATGATCCGGCACTGATCATTGAATCTCTAAACGGATACCGACTGAAAGAAAAAATGCCTAGCAACATTGCAGACATGCGTGTTCCATTGGGTATTCCTGAGGTCCTCCGAGAAGGCACCGACATTACATTAGTCACTTATGGGTCTATGTGCAGGATGGTGATGGAAGCAGCACATCAGCTAAGTGAGTTTGATATTTCTTGCGAGGTAATCGACGTTCAGACTTTGCTACCATTTGATCGTATTGGTCGAATTGCTCAATCCCTAGAAAAAACTGGCAGAGTGGCATTTATCGATGAAGATGTGCCTGGAGGAGCATCCGCATTCATGATGCAGAATGTATTGGAAAGAGATAATGGCTATCATTTTTTAGATTCTAAACCAATCACCATCACCGGACAAGAACACAGACCTGCCTATGGCACTGATGGGGACTACTTCTCCAAACCTAGCGTAGAAGATGTATTTGAACGTGTATACGAGCTTATGAGCGAAAGTAAGCCAACCAAATACAAGCCTATTTTCTAATAGTACTATTCTATTTCTTCTGTGATCGAAGGAAGCGTAAAATCTGGGGAAATGACCACATTGCTTTTGTTGAGATCTCGATCGTAGATATAGAAAGAGACGCGTATTGTGTCTCTCAAAAATACAATCGGGAATGGATTGATAGCGTAGCTCATCTCATAACTTATAGTTCCAGTGAGTGGCTCACCCAGATTATCCTCTTCAAAGATCCCAAACCTTCCGTTCAAATTGATTGATGAACAATCAACATTTCCGAATTTTGAAGGAAAATCGATCTCCGAATATTGTCCATTCTTTTTAACCTCAAAGGTCAGATGTAAGTTTTCGTGAAACTCATTCTTGGAAATATAAAAAGTATCTCCAGCAATATGATAATCACAATTATTGAATAGAGGGCGATTATCTACATCATCAAAAGGCCTAACGCGCCCAGTGAAATCCACTGTAAATAAAGGGGGCACCACCTCCGTATCGGAATAGGTGACGATTGAGTCACGAGAATCAATGATCAAATCAAAAGAATGATAAGGCACAAAAGTCTCAGTTTCACGCAATCCCAAATTCCCATCACCATCCTCAAAATCAAATTTCAGTACCAACGCATCTTGCCTCGCAGTAATGGAATCATAGTATATCAGACTATGAAATTTAATTTTAGGGATTTCTGAAAATTCAGGGGCTTGAAAGCACCCCATGAATCCTATAGTAATTAAAATTATTGATATTTGAGTTGAGTGAAATCTCATATGCTACAAGGACAAAACTATCTTAACTTTCCCTTATTGTGTCTATAACAGATGCTAGATTATAAAAGATTCAAAAAAGACATATTTTTAATTAATCAAGAGAATTTTGAATCTTATTGCTTGGCAGTATACGAGTACCAGTATAGCTACAATCCAGTCTATAGGGAGTATTCTGACTATTTGAATCGCACGCCCGATTCGGTCAATACAATTCATGATATCCCCTTTCTTCCTATAGATTTATTTAAGAAGCATATTATCCAAACTGAAACGTGGGAACCTCAAAAGGTTTTCCAAAGTAGCGGAACGACCGGGCAAGTAAGAAGCAAACATTATGTCCGAGACGAAAAGTTTTATCATCAGGTGGCCAAATCACATTTTGAGTCACTTTATGGATCATTAGAGAACCTTCAGGTGTTAGCGCTTTTGCCTTCATATCAGGAGCAAGAGAATTCTTCACTCATCAACATGGTAGACTCATTTATGGGTCTATCTCTTCCTGGTAGCAGCTATTTTTTAAACAATCAAGAGGCTCTTATGGAGACTTTAGTCAGTACTGAGCGCCATAAAATACTCTTTGGAGTCTCTTTTGCCCTATTGGATCTAGCCGAAAAAACGTCACTTGATGTGCGAAATTTAACAATTATAGAAACAGGCGGGATGAAAGGAAGAAGAGAAGAGATAATCCGAGAGGAACTTCATCAAAAAATAAAAAATGGATTAGGAGATTACCCCATTCACTCAGAATATGGAATGACTGAGCTTACTTCTCAAGGGTATATGATAAATGAGTATTTTACTTTTCCAAAATGGGCTAAGGTGCTCATAAGGGATGTAAATGATCCTTTTACCTACAAGAATGATGGAAATTCGGGTGGTCTCAATATCATTGACCTGGCCAATATTGCTACCTGCTCTTTTATTGAAACCAAGGATTTAGGGAAAATTGACTCCCAAAAAGGCTTTCAGGTACTCGGTAGGTTTGATAACTCAGATATCAGGGGGTGCAATTTGTTACTATAAGGATTGAACTAAAAGTTAGCTTTTTTTTGTTTAGACCTAAAGAAATGATACTTTTGGTAGATAAGACATACAGCCTGTCTGAATAAGATTGAAGAAATCGAGCCGTTATGAAATTAAAAATTGCCATTATCGCCCTTGTAATTGTAGGTTTGTCAGCATGTACTCAAAAAACATGTCCAACATACGCTACTACTGATCAGCCAACTGAAGAAGTAGCTAAAGTATAATCTCCCTTAGATTTCCACATACTTTTTCACATCGTCCGATGTAATCTTCGAAGAAGACATTATCATCAGGCGCTCTACTATATTTCTGAGTTCTCTAATATTTCCTGTCCATTTATATCCCTTTAACAGCTGCATCGCATCCGCGTCAATTGGGATAGGCGTAGTTCCATATTCACCAGCTATTTGATTTAAGAAATGATCGACCAATAGTGGGATATCATCACTTCGATCTCTAAGGGCAGGCACTTGAATAATCATCACGCTCAATCTGTGATATAGATCTTCTCTAAATCGACCTTCAGCAATCTCTTCTTTGAGATTCTTATTGGTAGCTGCCAAAACCCGCACATCTACTTTAATGCTCTTATCCCCTCCTACTCTTGTGATTTGGTTCTCTTGTAACGCACGCAATACTTTTGCTTGAGCAGAAAGACTCATATCACCTATCTCATCCAAAAACAGTGTGCCTCCTTCGGCCTGTTCAAATTTCCCAATTCGCTGTTTATGTGCTGAAGTGAAAGAACCTTTTTCATGCCCAAATAACTCACTTTCTATTAACTCAGAAGGTATTGCCGCGCAATTCACCTCTACGAGCTGCGAAGCTGAACGACCACTCTTTTCGTGAAGCCAACGCGCCACCAGTTCTTTACCAGTACCATTTTCCCCAGTGATCAATACTCTCGCATCAGTTGGGGCTACTTTCTCTATAGTTGACTTGATATCTTGTATCTCAGCTGATTCGCCGACTATATCAAATTTCTTACTGATCTTCTTCTTGAGCCTCTTAGTCTCCGTTTTCAATGATGAATTAGAAAGCGCATTTCTAACTGTGAGAAGTAAGCGATTCAGGTCTGGCGGCTTCTGAATGAAATCATAAGCACCTTTTTTTGTAGCGTTGACAGCAGTCTCTATGGTACCATGTGCGGATACCATAATGAAGGGAGCATCCGTCCCTGACTCCATTGCCTTATCTAATAGCTCCAAGCCATCCATCTTAGGCATCTGGATATCACAAAGCACTACATCGAAACTGTTTTTCTGCAACAATTCCCAAGCAGCCTCTCCGTCTGGAGCCTCGCTCACATTATACGATTCGTCTTCTAGGATATCTTTGAGAGCTTGCCTGATAGCGCGCTCATCATCAACTATTAAAATATTGGCCATATTGAGTTTATTTAAAAAAGCAAGTCTATAAGCCGGGTTCTGTACCACTACCTAAAGCGGCGCTCATCATTTATCTAGCCCCAATGTCACCACTAGGGTCAATCGGCCTACCCGTTTCGCATAAGGGCGAGCAACCCATAACGAAACCTATTTGGCCTTTCAGCCCGCAAGGTTTACCTAGCATCATTACTCACATAATGACCGGTGAGCTCTTACCTCACCTTTTCACCTTTTCCCCATCGAAACCAGTTCAATCGGGTAGTTTGTTTCTGTGGCCCTATCTGTAGCACAATTGTCTCCAAATGTACCCCTTCCTGTTAGGAAGTGCGGTGCTCTATGCTGCCCGGACTTTCCTTACTACCTATTCAGATAGCACGATGAGCCGACTTGCTTTACAAAATTAATTGAATTAATAGATATCGAGTCCTGTGATCTTGAACTCCCATTCGTCAGCAGTTTCTGCTACTTCAGTGATCATCTCGTCCACCAATTTTTCATCAGAATGATCTAAGAAAATAGAAGTATCTACTTTCAAAAAACCATCTTCCACAATAAAATTAGTATGTACAAAATCCTTGCTTGCTTCTAACACCTCAGCATAATTGATATCCTGATCAATGGAGCAAACTTTAGATGTCACCTGAATGGCTTTCCTATTATACTTTTCGTGATCAATTATCCTTGCGATAACTGTCTGAAATCTTTCGTCCTTCAAGGGAACGACAAAAATTGAGTGATTATCATCGTATTCCTGATACTCTCCCCCGGTTCTTTCCGAATATTTTCTACTAAAAGCTTTGAAGTCCATGGTAATTTTTCGTTTCCGAAATATACAAATAATACGCTTTATGCTAAGGCGTCTTTGTAGGTTTTTATCGCCCTGAGCCGTGCCGACTTATGTTCTACGATAGGTTGAGGATATTTATCGGTTCCCCATTCAGGAATCCACTTCTTCACATAGACCAAATCTTTATCGAATTTCTCCAGCTGACTTTGAGGATTAAATACCCTGAAATAAGGCTGAGCATCCGTGCCCGTACCGGCCGCCCATTGCCAGCCTCCGTTGTTACTACTCAGTTCAAAATCAAGTAATTTTTCAGCGAAATAAGCCTCTCCCCATCTCCAATCTACCAGAAGATGTTTTGTGAGAAAACTAGCAACTACCATCCTAACCCGATTGTGCATAAATCCTGTTGTGTTTAACTCCCTCATGCCTGCATCCACCAAAGGGTATCCTGTCATGCCTTGGCACCAAAGTTGAAAATGAGTTTCATTATTCACCCAAGGGATCTGATCATACTTTTTCTTAAAAGCAGCGTTAACCACATGAGGGAAATTGGCTAATATCATCATGTAGAATTCTCTCCAAATCAATTCATTGAGCCAAACTATAGACTTTTTATGCCCTTCTATTGCCTTCTCTCTAATACTCAAGGTGCCAAATCTTAAATGCACGCCAATTTTGGAAGTCCCTTGTATAGCTGGGTAATTCCTTTTATCCTCATATTGAGTGAGGACTTTCTCGTCAATTTCCATCGATGGAATTTGAATATCAGATTGTCTGAAGTTCATGCTTTCGAGAGTGGGGGTATCCTGCGATGGCATTTTCATTAATCCATCCAAGCAAGTTGCGCTTCTGTATGATTCCAAATTGAGTTGCTCAAACTTCTTGAGCCAAGCATTCTTATAAGGAGTAAATACCTTGTAGGGTTCATTCTGTCCATTGAGTATTTCTCCTTCTTCAAAGATCACATGATCTTTAAAGGTCAATAATTCTACATTTTGGGTCTTTAGAAATTGACTGATTTCAGCATCTCGTTTTTTGGCGTATGGCTCATAATCCCGATTGGTGTAGACATTTTGAACTTCAAATCCCGCTAGCAGACTATCAAAAGCCTCCAAAGGAGTGGAATAAAAGACTTTTAATGAGCTTCCTTTTGATTCCAGTTTTCTTTTTAAATTCTCGATCTGGTCATGGATGAAGGATACACGGGCATCAGATTTGTCAGTCAGCTTATCCAAGATATTCCTATCAAAAATAAATATAGGAACAACTGGAAAATCTGACTTCAGCGCATAATACAATCCCGCATTATCGTCCAATCTCAAATCTCTCTTAAACCAAAAAATATTGACTTTTTCCATTTTTAATGAACTGACCAATAGGACGGATGTTTCAAAATTAACTGTGTCTTATCAGTTCGTCTTATTAGCCGATTGCTCCTTGGATACATCCTTAGCCCTTCCTTGGATTGCTGTTTCCCTGGTTCGTGTTAATAATTCCTTAAGATCATCAAACGACTTTACATATTGAAAACTAATCCCCGTCTCACGCTGCTGAAGTTCATTGGCTATCTGACTGGTTTGACTAAAGGCTTTAATTCTAAAATGTCCATCATCGGTAAGCAGATATCGCAAGGACCAATCTCCTAAATAATCACTAGCGCCCAATTGTTGGTTGGCCTCATTTTGAGGTAGTGAGCCTCCTCCACTCACCCTAAGTCTACCATTGAGAAAAGTATAAGCTAATCGCAATTGAAACGTGTTGAATGCATCAGCATCTAAGGATGCCAAATCCACATCAACCTCAAGATTTTCATCTACCTGGCTAATAAAATATGATAGTTGATTACTCATCAGTTCACTGATACTTCCCTGAAGTGGACTTCCTCCAACCTCAAAACTCGAGCGAGGTGAAAACTTCCGAAGTATTAGCAAACTAAATACCTGCCTCTTTAACTCTTGCTCATCATTGTTTATCTCCAAAAGCGCGCGTCCAATATTAGATCCCGGGGATACTTGACCATCCTCAAGCTCAATTGCAAAATTGATATTCGGGGCTAACATTTCACCATCCAAATTCAAGCTAACCAAGATAGGATACCTTTGATCTTCCAAAAAGTCCTCATTATAACTTGAAAGTGAAGCTAATTGTCGGTAAGTAGCTGATAAATCTAATATTCCAGCGTAGGGATCTCCGAACCAGGAAATGGTACTTCCCGGAACCACATTAAATTCCTTATTAATCCCTATCGCAGGAATGGTGAAATTGTAGCCTCCTTCAGTGATATTTAGATCACCAAAAAGCTCAAATTCTCCATTCGTATCAAGAGAAAGACTGAGATTTCCATTTCCTCTTCCTCTGATAATATCTCCAGTTTTAACATCAAATATCAACTCAGTATATGCATCAGGCGTCACTTCCAACTCAAAATTTAAGGATACGCCTGATATGCTTTCCGCAACAATATCTTCGATATTCACTTGAGCAGAAGAATCTGACATATTCACAAAGGTGATATATTCCTTCTGAGTAATTTCTGTGGTACTGGTCAATGGAATAAAAAACTTAGTTCCCCTTTCCGTTCTCCCTTTGGCATTGATCACTATGTCCTCAAATGGGCCCATTATTTGAATATCTCCTGTGGCGTATGCGGTACCATAATACAAGCTATTATCCAGTGAACTGGTATTCAAAAACTGAAAAGAACTAGCCGCTACGCTAATATCTGCCTTCAGCTTCTTAAGGCCTTCATGAAATATTGAACCATCTAGAGAAGCTCTATTCCCTCCTCTATCGAGCAGCTTGAACCCTTCAAAGTTGATAGCGTCATTGGTAAATGATAACCCTCCATCAAATGAATATATGGTTCCTAAGTAATCTAGCTTAAAGGACCCATCAGTCAGGCTACTTTGCCCCAATAGTATTGGCTTTTGCAAAGTCCCATTGATAATAATTTGCCCATCCGCAAAACCATGGACGTTTGAAAAAATTCCTACAAAAAATGGCTCCAGCAATTTCAAATTAGCTCTATCAAAATCTGCTGTAAGATCAAGCTGATCTTGCGCCTCCTGCGGCTGATAGTACCCAACAATAGAAATATTATTAAAAGACTCTCGGCTTACTTGTAAGTCAAGTTCCAATCCTTCTCTCGCAGGCTCCCACGCAGTACGACCATACACATCCCCTACGGCTACATTATTCAATTCCAAATTGGTTATATCCAGATAACTCTCCATGATAAAATGGTCTGTACCAGAAATAGTTGAAATATCAATGAGTGTATTGAGCTCTCCCCCAAGTTGAAATGGAAGTAATGCGCTTAAGAAAAGGAGATCGAAGTTTTCAAATGAAACGCTTAACTGGGTAGAATCTTTGGTTGATATGGTGCCTAATACGCTTATAGATTGTTCGCCTTGAAACAATTGCATCCTATCTAATTGAATGTAGTCCTTTTCGAAAATCACTTGGTTACTAGGATCAAAAAACCACTGTTCATCAAATGCCATCAACCTTGACGGAGCAAAACTAAAAACAAGACGCTCCTTTTCGAGCTTTAAGTGGCCGTTCAAATAGGCTGAATTATTATTGGCAGGCTGAGAAATATTAGAGGTGATATTGATCTCATCATCAAACCAGACCGCCTCTAAACTCAAATTTTCGGTAGGTAAATTATCTCTCCACCATTGTCTTTCTGAGTTCAAAAAACCTACCGCCACAATTTCTTTTGAATCAGTGGATTTGGATAGATTTAAATCTATCTCGTTTTCACTAAACCCTATACCATTCACAAAAACAGAGTCGAAACTGGTATAAAGCGACAATGTTGCGTTCTGTCTTTGATAAAATGTTCCTTCAATAGTATTGTCAGGACTCAAATAAA
The DNA here is from genome assembly GCA_049115815.1 of Cyclobacteriaceae bacterium. Lineage (GTDB taxonomy): Bacteria > Bacteroidota > Bacteroidia > Cytophagales > Cyclobacteriaceae > Marinoscillum. Next base: position 379,982 of record JAGDZO010000005.1, read on the forward strand.
ACTCATCATTGAGAAACGCTTCACCATAACTAGAAATGTCGCCTAGATTGACGAAGAAATCAATTGAGTAATCTTCTGATTCAACTGGTATCCGTGCTTTCGCTTGCGAGTCATCAATATCAAAATAGTCGGTTAAATCATTTGAAATAGCTTTATAGTCAGCTATAACCTGAGATAGCACAAAGTCTCCTTCTAGTTCTAATTGCAATTCCGGCAAAGCAAGATCCAGCGATCGATAGCCATTAGCCATATAGGATGATAACTCTACTGAGTCTATCGCAACATGCTTTCCTTCCCATTTGAGATTAATGCTATCCATTCGAACTTCACCCTGTATACTATCTAAATCGAGACTTTTCAGATTTGCCGAAAGTAACCCATCGACTTGCAATTTCTTGTCCAAGAATCCTAATGATTGAAAATCAATAGAATCTATTTTGGCTTCTAAAAACAGCACCTCTGGTTCTGAGGCAAGATCAATACTTCCAGAAGCCTCTATCATGCAGTTAGGATCATTGACAGTTAGTTCTCCATCAAAATACTCGGAAGCGAAATTCCCTGAAACATGCAGGGACTGGTAGTTATAACCCAATAGTTCTGATCTCCAAAGATTGGCATCAAGATAAAATTTCGCATTTTGGAGGGTTGTCCCTTTCCCAGAAATTTTACCCTCCAATGTCACTTTGCCAACAGACTTATTATTCAAAAGTCTTCCACAGTCAAAATCCAGTAAGTTGAGTTTGCCGGAGTATGTTGCCTTTTCCAGTCCTGATGGGAATTTCAGGTTCAAATCTGATTTCACAGACCCTAACTTTGTGTCTATGGTCATATTGGTAACGAAATCATCTAAAAACCCTATAAAAGCTCCATTAAGCTTAATATTTCCTAGTGGCTTGAGAGCGTTGATAAGTTCCTTGGTGAAAATTGAAATGTCGGGTGTATGAATAATGCTATTTTGAATATTGGCATCAATAAAGGTTTCATTCAATAATGGTAACCCAACGAATGAAACATCACCGACTACTTTAGAATTGCCAACCATAAGCGTTAAATCTTCCAAACTCAGCCGTGAAACAGGCCCTTTTATTTGTGTTTCAATTTCGGCACTAAATGCTTCAGTAGGGAGGTTGACAAAATACCCAATGTCTTTACTCGATATCAGAGATTTACTTAGCGAAACGTTCAGGGGAACAGCATTGATAAAGTCTGAAAACGCCCTAATAGAATCATACAAAAACGAAACATCTCCTTCGATTTTGGAAGACGGAGTGGTTACTTTTAATCTTAGTAACGAAAGACTGTCAGGTGTCAAAGAAAAACTCGTAGAAAGCTTATCTACTGAAAAACCACTGGACTCATCTTCCATTCCTAATACCTGCTCTAATTCGACGAATATTGAGCCGCTATCATATTCCAGGTTTCTACCATTCACTTTTGCCATATCTAATTGAAAATGGGCATAATCGAACCTGGTCATATCAAGACTATCTCGCTGTTGGTTGTTATATGAAAAGGCAATTGATTCACCCATGATTTCCTTAAGAAATATGACTGGCGGCTTTTTCTTAGGCTTGACAGAATTACCCTTAAGATCATTAAGGAACTCAATCATATTGATGCCCAAGCTGTCATCGTAATTGACTAATGCTAATCTTGACTGGCTTATGGATAGAAGATCCAGCTGGACATAACTTTCATTTAGTAAGCCTGAAAGTTCATAATCCACAATAGTTTCCCCTGCATAGATCATGAGCTGATCCCGGTAATCATAGATACTTAATCCATCTATTTGAACCTTGTCAAACCATAAAATCGATATCTCATCTAATTCGATTCTAAACTCAGAATCTTTATTGACTTGAGATAGTGCAAGTTTTGTTAAGTAGTTTTGGGCTACTGAAGTTTGTAACAGAAGAATAGCAACAACAAGAAAAATTAGCAGGCAGGTGATTAACCAAAGAATTGCATTTCTCAGCTTCAAAAAAACATTTTTAATATTCACAATTCCCGCCAAACCTTTGAAATAATTATCCTATGAGTATTACGATTCTAGGAATTGAATCATCTTGTGATGAGACTGCTGCTGCCATCTGCAAAGATGGAAAAATTATCAACAATATTATTGCAACACAATCCATTCATGAGCAATATGGGGGAGTAGTTCCAGAGCTAGCATCCAGAGCTCATCAGAAGAATATTATTCCCGTTATTCATCAAGCCATGAGCGAAGCATCTGTTTCGTTAGTGGATATAGACGCTATTGCCTACACAAGGGGACCCGGACTTTTAGGTGCTCTTTTGATTGGATCATCATTTGCCAAATCAACAGCTATGGCACTTGATAAACCATTGATAGCAGTCAATCATATGAAAGCGCATATCCTAGCTCATTTCATTGATACACCAGCTCCTAAATTTCCATTTCTTTGTCTTACTGTGAGTGGAGGACATACTCAGATAGTAAAAGTGACCAGCCACCTCCAAATGGAAGTGATAGGTCAAACTATAGACGATGCTGTAGGAGAAGCTTTTGACAAATGTGCCAAAATCATGGGAATAGGCTATCCTGGTGGACCGAAACTGGATAAATTAGCACAAGCAGGAGACCCGAATAGATACACATTCTCTAAAAGCAAGGTTCAAGACTTCAACTATTCATTTTCAGGCGTAAAAACCAGCTTCCTATATTTCTTGCGAGACCAAACAAAACTCAATCCTAACTTCGTTCAGGACAATCAGTGTGATCTCGCTGCGAGTCTTCAAAAATGTTTAATAGATATGCTTATGAGCCCACTTGTCAAAACAGCCAAGCAGCATAAAATTAATCAGATTGCTATTGCTGGTGGTGTTTCTGCTAATAGCGGTCTCCGTCAAACCCTTCAAGAACTAGGTAAGAATTATAACTGGGAAGTCTACATCCCTCAATTTGAATATTGTACAGACAATGCAGCGATGATCGCCGTTACTGGATATTATCAATTCCTAGCAAACGACTTTGGTTCATTAAACGATAGCCCTTTGCCAAGAATGTCATTTTGATACTCTAATTTCGATCTCTATTAAATATCATCATGGCTAAGCAAAAACCAAGATTCTCCAATAATATTACGATCAAAAATCGTAAAGCTAGTTACGAATATGAATTCCTCGATAAGTACGAAGCGGGCTTGGTATTAAAAGGAACGGAGATAAAGGCTATCAGAGAAGGAAATGCTAGTGTTCAAGAGGCCTATTGTTATCTACAAAATGGAGAGGCTTTTATCAAAGGGATGAGCATATCGGCTTATTCTAATAGCTCGTTTGGTAATCATGAAATGACGCGGGAAAGAAAACTACTCCTTAGAAAATCTGAAATAGAAAAGATTAAGTCAAAAACCGAAGAAAAGGGGTTAACGATAGTACCAACTAAAATCTACATCTCAAAAAGGGGTTTTGCAAAACTAGAGATAGCGGTAGCTCGAGGTAAAAAATTGTTTGATAAGCGAAACAGCATCAAGCAGAAAGATCAAGACAGAGAGCTCAGCAGATTGAAATACTAATTCGTAATATAATTTAACAGGCACAAAAAAACCTTGACCGTATGATCAAGGTTTTCCTTATTATATATCTAATCGATGAACTACTTCTCAGCTTTTTTTACCGAACTGTAGAGAATCTTACGAGCATTTGCCTCTCGAAGTTCTTGCTGAACATCCGAAACAATACCCATTTTAACTTCACTATCTACCTTCATTGACATGGTGATCTGATCCCTTTCAACCTCAGAAAGTTTATCTTTCTCCTGGTTAACAAACATGATCACATCATCTACATCCTGAATCACATCATTCATTTGAATTCTCGGCTCCACACCAAATTGATTGGTGTTTTTTGGCTCACCGATGTAAATGTAGCTTACCAATGACTTTCGCTCAATTTTAGTCAACTGAGTGGCCTTTGGAAGCTGCTGCTTTACCATGATATCAGTCTCTCTCATGACTGTCGTCACCATAAAGAAGAACAACAACATGAAAATAATATCTGGAAGTGCCGCAGTAGGGATTTCTTCTTGTGTCCCTGAACTTTTCTTAAATTTTGCCATAGTTTCTTATGATTTAGTCTGGTTCAGCAATTGAAATCGCCCTAGGTATATTGGATCTTGCTCTTAAGTACATATCCTTTTGGATATCATCGTCTTTGTCAAGTGCCAACCATTCTTCTACAGAAATACCAACTCTTTCTGCATAAATCTCATTGTATGCTCCGTTAATAGCATCCAAAACATCTATGTAAAGTTCATAGCTAGTACCCCTAGCAGCCTTAAATGAAATCACACATTCAGTTGGATCGTCAGATGAGTCTGGTAATTTTCCAAAACGATTGATCTCAGCTTTCATCTTAGCAGGGAGGCTCTGATATACTTGAATACCTTCTTCTCCTGGCTTTCCGAAGTTCAATACAAATTGCTTCACTTCTCTTTTTAGCTCACTCATAGATTGCTTATAAGGCTCATCTTCTACAAGTAATTGATCATTAGAGTTCGCAAGAATCTTGTATATGTTCTTATCGTTCTTAGTCACCTCGGGAGGTGGCTCATTCGGATCAGGTTTCGGAGGCAATAGCAGCGTGATCCCTTTGTCATTAGCTATCGTGGTAGTTACCAAGAAGAAAATGAGCAAAAGAAAGGCAATGTCCGCCATTGACCCAGAACTGACTTCCGGTAGTGGTCGTTTTTTACCTTTTGGCATTATTTAATGGCTTTAGAAATCTCTGTATAAACAATCCCCAATATCGCAATAGCAAAGAGGACGTACATTGATATAATTCCTCCTCCTACAAGCTTAGCAGTACTTTCAGTGGTAGCATCCGATTCTCCACTAGCTACAGCGTAGCTAATGAAAAATATGACCACCAAAGCTCCTAGGCCTATTCCTGACTTCACTAGTGACTGAGGATCTCCCAATGACTGAGCCAAAGGAATAATCACTGCAGCCAAAGCGCACAGTACTATAAGCAAATAGCTAACGTATAATCCTACATCTATAATATCCATATTCCTATCGATTTATTATTTAGAAAGATTATGCTTCACCAATATATCTACCAAAGAGATAGACGCATCTTCCATGCTATTAACAAGGGAATCAATTTTAGACACTAGGTAGTTGTAGAACAGTTGAAGAATAACAGCTACAATCAAACCAGCAACAGTAGTCAAAAGTGCTACTTTGATACCACCTGCAACTAAGGATGGAGATACGTCACCAGCCTCAGCAATAGCGTCGAATGCGCCGATCATACCAATTACTGTTCCCATGAAACCAAGCATAGGTGCCAAAGAGATAAATAATGATATCCAAACCATTCCTCTTTCTAATTTACCCATCTCTACAGAACCGTAAGCAATAATTGATTTTTCAACCATTTCTATACCTTCTGACATTCTCATCATTCCTTGTACAAAGATTGATGCTACAGGACCTCTAGTGTTTTTACAAACTTCTTTAGCAGCTTCTACACCACCTGAAGCAAGTGAACTTTCAACGTTCGCTAATAATTTCTTCACATTGGTAGTAGCCAAATTCAAATGAATGATTCTTTCGATTGCAACCGCAAGACCCAAAATCAAACAAATCAATACGATCCCCATAAACGAAGGACCACCATCGATGAATTGTTCTTTAACAATTTGATGGAAACCTGCTTCTGGTTCTTCTTCAGGTTCGGCCATTTCAACGGCGGCCTCTACAGGCTCTTCAACTGGAGCTTCCATTTCAACAGAGTCAGCTTCCATAGCGACAGATGTAGTATCCGATGCTTCATCGGCGCTTTCTTGAGCGTATGTATTCACTGAGAAAAAGGTGAATACACCTGCTAACATCAAAAGAGTAAATAACTGTTTCATAATTTGTGTGGTAGACTTTCGGTTAAGTTTATTTTTTAATAAAGTAAATATATAATAATTCAAGAACTCGCGGAGAGAGAGGGATTCGAACCCTCGATACCCGTTAAGATATACACGCTTTCCAAGCGTGCGCCTTCAGCCACTCGGCCACCTCTCCTAAATTACCCGAATACTGAATTACAGGGCGACAAATAAATCAAGAAAATTAAGCTTATGCAAATTTTAAGCACATTAGCTCAATCCATTTCTCCATTCATAGGTGTAATTAACTTTTTCTTTAACGATAAAGTAGACTTTTCAGTACCCAACAGGAACATTAGTTTAGTGATTGCGGCTTCTGTGGTAATATCTCCTCCTCCCAGCACACCTATTTCGTCCAATTTTTTGCTTGTTTCATATCTCCCTTGAATGACATCCCCACCACTACACTGACTGACGTTGAATATGATGATTCCTTTTTCAACAGCTTCTTCAAGTAATTCCAAAAACCAGGGAAAATTCATTGTATTCCCTGAGCCATATGTCTCTAGAACGACCCCACGCAAACCATTCACCTCTAAGACAGCTTTAACAAGACCCGCAGTGATTCCCGGAAAGACCTTAAGTATGGATACGTTTGGGTCAAATCCCTTTTTAATTTTTAATTTCTCATTGGGATTATGGGGCTTCATGTAATTGAGTCGATACTCAATATCAATGCCTGATTCAGCCAAAAAAGGATAATTCATCGACTGGAAAGCTGCGAATGTGCTACTACGAGTTTTTTGAGACCTATTGCCTCTAAGTAGGTAATAATTGAAATAAAGGCAAACTTCATTGATCAACGGAATGCTATTATCTTTTGCAGAAGCCATCTGAATGGCAGTGATTAGATTTTCTCTAGCATCAGATCTAATCATTCCTATGGGTATTTGTGCTCCTGTAAAAATCACTGGCTTATTAAGTCCGGTGAACATATAGCTCAATGCTGAGGCACTATAGGCCATGGTGTCCGTTCCATGTAAGATCACAAAACCATCGTACTGGGCGTAATTCTCATAGATGATATACGCCATATCTTCCCAGTCATTTGCATTAATATTGGAAGAGTCCCTTGGTTCTGGAAATGAAATCACTGTCAACCTCAACGCCAATCCCTTTAGCTCAGGGATAAGATCAATGACTCGCCCAAAGTTGAATGGCGCTAACGAGCCGGAATCGTCATAAGCCATACCAAACGTACCTCCAGTATAGATAATCAATACCGAGTCTGTTGGGTCGACTGATGCCGTGGTTCTAATGTTGACTATTTTGTAATTCATGATCTCGAAAACAATTCCAATGAATTCTTAGACGTAATGTCTCCAATTTTCTCAACATCCACTTCCCGTACCTCCGCTATTTTTTCTGCAACCAACTTTACAAAGGCAGGCTCATTTCGCTTGCCTCTGTGAGGAGTGGGCGCAAGATATGGGCAGTCCGTTTCCAAGAGTAAGTGTTCTAAATCTACATTTTCCAAGACGGGCTGTAAACCTCCATTTTTAAAAGTTGCTACTCCCCCTATTCCTAGTTTAAACCCAAGATTTGTGATCTGATTTGCTTGACTAAGAGTGCCAGTAAAACAATGAAAAACTCCATGAAGGCCTTGATCAAAATAAGGCTTAACCAATTCGATGGTTTCATCTATTGACTCACGACAATGGATAACCACAGGTAAATCATGAGCGATTGCCAATTCACATTGAATCTTAAAAGCCTCTTGTTGGTATTTAAATAAACTTTTGTCCCAATAAAGGTCCGTACCTATTTCGCCAACAGCGCAAAATGATTCTGACTTGAGCAAAGATTCTACTTCATAAAGTTCCTTCTCAAAGTCTTTCTTGACATAACAAGGATGTAACCCCATCATGGGAATACAATAATCAGGATAATCATGCGCAACCTGCATCATGCTATCAATTGACTCATGATCAATATTTGGCATAAAAATCTTGCTGACGCCAACCTCTTTCGCTCGATCAATCACATTTGGCAGATTGGCCTTAAACTCTTCCGAATAAATATGAGCATGAGAATCAATTAGCATAATCAGATAGGGTTTCAAATTGGTAATCGCGGGAAGAAAAATATTCCAATACTTCAGGCAATAATAATTTCAAGTTCGCAAATGCCTTTAAACTATCATGAAATAATATTATCGAACCAGGGCCTGCCTTTTTTAAAGAAGCTATCGATCGAGCAACATTTAGCTTTGAATCAAAATCTCCAGATAAATGTGACCAGTAAACTATTCGCATGTTCCTTTTATGTAATTCTTTCCTCTGAGAATATCTCAATCGACCGTACGGCGGACGGAATAAACGATTTTCAATTCCTATATCTTTAAGAACATCACCACAATGATTGACAGAATCTATATAATCTCTGGTATTGGTTAAACTGCCATTTTCGTGTTTGTAACTGTGATTGGCCAATAGGTGTTCCTCACTTATTAGTCTATCCACTAATTCTGAGTTGGATTCAAGAGCGTTACCCACACAAAAGAAAGTTGCTTTCGCCTGATATGAATGGAGCAGATCTAATACATAGTTGGTTACACCTTGCTGGGGGCCATCGTCAAAAGTCAAATAAATCACCTTTTCATCAACATTTCCTCGCCATATGGCCTTGGGAAAAAGCCAAGACAAGATCAGTGGACTTTTGAAAAAATAGGGTTTCATGAGTTGGACACCAAACAAGACAACATAGTGATATCGTCACGATGTGGAGTTCCAGCCCTAAACTCATCCAAGTTTTTGAATATATCGTGATGCAACTTGTTGATATCCTTTGGGATTCCTGATAAGAAGAATTCTTTTAGTCGCTCTTCTCCAAACATTTCCTCAGCTTGATTTTCGGTTTCTGTAAGTCCATCCGTATAGCCATAGAAGAAGAAATGATGAAGGTTGTGAATGGTTTCAGTATCCAAAAATGGCAGAGGGTCAAACATGCCTAATACTGTCGTTCCCTTACATAGTTCTTCGACTCCCGTATCCGTGACCAAGTACATTGGGTTGTGACCGCAGTTTACATACTCGAGCGTTGATTTTGAGAAGTCATAAATCCCTAAAAAGAAGGTGATGAAATTTTCCGCGTTCCCACTTTTAGTGATAAGGTGATTCAGTTCGGTGACGATCTCTTTAGGATCCTGAGTTTTACGAACCAACGTTCTCAGAGAAGCCTGAAAATTGGACATCAACAGTGCCGCAGGGACACCTTTTCCGCTTACATCTGCCACGCAAACCAAAAAGCGATTCTCGTCAATTTCGATATAATCATAATAATCTCCACCTACTTCATCGTGAGGTAGGTACACTGCCTCAATGATCAGTCTATCTGTTTGAGGCAATTCTTTCGGAAACAAAAAATTCTGAACCTTCTTAGCGATTTCCATCTCCTTCCGGTAGGCCTCCTGAGATAGCTGCTTGCGTGCTAATTTCTTATTCTCAACCGCAACGATGATAATATTAGTTAAGGCTTTTAAGAAAGCAGAATCACTACTTCTCGAGCTATTAGCGTGACCTCCTACAAATATCACAGCAAGTAATTGATTCTTGTGAGAAATGGGCAAAGCTTCCTGAAATTGACCAAAATCGCCATCTTCTGTCGTGAGATCTCTCACCTCAGACAAGTCCCAAAACCTTTGAGGTAAAGGCACGCTAGACCAATCTGTCGGTGTACCCATGCTCACTCGACAGTGCCAATCCGAATCTTTCACATAAAGTGCCAATTCCTTTACCTGCAGGTCCGCCAATAGCGTGAACTTATAGATCCGAAACAGGTCTTCTTCAGACAAATTATTGTTGATGGCTTGGGTGATTTCCAACAGAGCGTTGAGCTCCAAATCACGTATATCTAGTCCTTTGGACATTATTGAGTATTGTGAGCGAGTAAACCTTTTTTGGTGATCAAATAGTAATAAGACTCTGCTTGACCGGAAAGATCCACTTCTGCCTTATCGATTTCATCATCCACATTGGAAAGAACCTTGATCCAATCTTTTTGAAGCAATGTCACCAATGATTCTTTCAGTTCGGATTCCTTCATTGAGAGATTATCCTTTAAATCACCATAGGATATTACAAAGTATAATTCATCCAGCACATCAAATTCTATATCCGTCATTGGTAGTTTCTCCCTTTCCAAGTGTACCTACCAAAAATAGAAGCAATTCCTAAGAATAACACCAGAGCTGGATAAATTATCTCAAGTAAAAAAGTCTTAATTGGGCTAACTGGAATATTTAAAAATCCAGCTGTATTAGACAAGAACAAGGTTAATATTATCCAGCGTATCAAAATCATAAAAATCGTGATCGAAACGTACTTGTAGTCCCACAATGCAAGAATAATAGCGGTGTAAATCCCGACATAATTCAAGAATATCAATACTGCCCCAAGCTTAATAAATATCGATTGATGAAACCTCCATTTACTACTCCATCTGATTCTTTGATTGATGAGTTCCTTAAAATTTTCCTTGGCAGGAGTTTTAACTATACTATCTGAGTTTTTAAGAAATATGATGCCTTCAGGCTTTTTCTTATAAATTTTCTGAAGTAAGAATTCATCATCTCCTGATGCAATATGCTCATTTCCTTCATATCCTTTTACACTCAAGAAATCAGATTTTCTATAGGCCAAATTAGCACCATTACACATCGTTGGATTTCCTGATTTTAAGGTGGCAGCCCCTATTCCGATTAGTCCAGAAAACTCAAGAGCTTGCATGGATTGAAACCAATTCTGTGCCTTCATCATGACAGGACCAGAAACCAAACATACGGCCGGATCTAAAAACGCTTCTGCAAACGACTGAATCCAATGTTTACCAACTGAGCAGTCGCCATCTGTTGTCAAAATAACATCTCCTTTCGCGTGTGCTACTCCATATGTCAAAGCAGCTTTCTTGCCTGTCTTACCTATCGCTTTCAAATCCAATAGTTGACAATTGAATGGTAATTCGTCAATTCTTCTCAAAACAATTGCCTTTGACTCATCATTGGAATCATCATCTATTACAATAACATCAAAATCCAACCCTAGTACATACTGATTGGAAAGATCATTAAGAAGAAGGTCCAAATTCTTCTCTTCGTTCCTGACAGGTATTAACACGGTTAATTTAAATGGGAATTTTTCAACCCCTACATTCAAGTGATTTTTGGTCTTTACCCAATAAAATAAGCACCACAAAAAGAAGCCTAAATACAAAATGGATGTAGCGATAAAAATGATCATTTAGTGGCTTTGAATTTCAGACTTGAAATAAAAAAAACACCAAGAATCGAAGGTAATACCGTATTAATCAACCAAATAAGGAGACAAGGAATTAACACAAGATTAGGATCGAAGACCAGAGGCTCGAAAAACACTAATGCACTGGCCTCTCTAACGCCGAAATTCCCAAAGAGAGAAGGAATAATAGATCTAAAAAAGAATGTCCAACCGACTCCAAGTGTCAAAATCACCCACTTGATATCAGGCAAAAAAACTGACATAATGATCACAAACTGAAACGTAAAAACAGCGTACCTGACCAAGGAAATCAAGACCACACGCAAATCAAGAGATTGGGTTTGAGCTCTTTTATATGCCCACAAGACTCCAAGCGACAGAATCGGCAAGAGCCCAACTAACAACCAAGTATCCAACGAATTGAAATAATATAACATAGATACTCCTCCGAAGATCATAGTAATGATCAGCATAATCACTCTGACCTTCACCAAAGCTCCTGCGGATGTCTTGTAATTTTTTACCCCTACAAGTCTGCTGCTTGCATCTCCGAGTGTCAATGGCACCACCCAGTTAAGCGCCAAACCTGCAAAAACTTGCTTGCAAGCATCCGTGAATGTGAGATCTTCCTTAACCATTGCCAACTTCCATCTCCACGCCTCCAGCAGCCAATTAATGGGCATTAGGATAATCACCAAAAACATAATCATTGGTCTATCTAACCACGGCTCTACTTTTTGCCAAGTGACATTTTCCAAATCAGCGTGATTAGCGATAAACCATAACACAGCAGCAGACATGGCTATTTTCAATAGCCAAGAGAGCTTAGTTTTAAAACTCTCCTTGTTATCACTAATTTGCGCTAATGTCAAAAGATGCCTCATTGGAAAAAATAATACTCGGTGTGGACCCTGGTACCAGCGTAATGGGTTATGGTATCATCAAAGTTAGGAAGTCTCAGGTCACTCTATTACAATTTGGAGTGATTCACCTAAGTAAATATGCAGGGCATGAATTGAAACTAAAAAAGATATTTGAGCGGATCTTAAGTCTTATTGACGATTATCATCCAGATGAGGTGGCATTGGAAGCACCATTTTTTGGGAAAAATGTCCAATCAATGCTGAAGCTCGGTCGAGCCCAAGGAGTGGCTATGGCTGCCGCTCTATCGAGAGAAATCCCGATAACTGAATATGCTCCTAAGAAAGTGAAGCAATCGGTAACCGGAAATGGAAATGCCTCCAAAGAGCAAGTCGCGGCTATGCTCAAAACCTTGCTGAAATTCGATGAAGCTCCCCTTCTAGATGCTACGGACGCTCTAGCTGTTGCCCTGTGTCATCACTATCAAGGCGGCAAGCCCGTTCAATCCGCTAAAAGCTGGAAAGCGTTTTTAGCAGACAACCCTGGTAGGGTTAAGTAAATAGTTTGTCGTATTCCGCAGCGATCAGGCTAGCGGTCTCTTTCAATTCATCTTGTGACGGATCCAATTTCATCCTAGAGAAATTCACGTCCTCCATAGATTGCATTGGAATCAAATGCACATGAGCATGCGGCACTTCTAGGCCGATGACAGACACTCCTATTCGTTCGCAAGGAATAGCCGCTTCAATAGCCTTCGCGACTTTTTTTGAGAAAACATGAAGGCCAGCAAGCGTGTTGTCATCTAGATCAAAAATATAATCCACTTCCAGCTTAGGTATCACCAAAGCATGACCTTTGACCAAAGGGTTGATATCAAGGAAAGCGAAAAAATCTTCATTTTCCGCTACTTTATGAGAGGGAATCTCTCCTGAAACTATCCTTGAAAAAATGGTACTCATCAGAAGGTAATATCGAGAATTTCGAACGCAATTTCCCCCGCAGGCACTTTAATCATGGCTACTTCTCCTTTTTTCTTACCTATCAATCCACTACCGATTGGAGATTTTACCGAAATTTTGTTTTGCTTCAAATCAGCTTCCTCTTCCGCCACCAATTGGTACTTTACCTGCATTCCAGTTTTCTGATTTTTGATAGTGACATTAGTCAATATGCCAACCTTGGAGGTATCGATGGTTGACTCGTCTATAACCCTCGCATTTCCTACTACTGCCTCAAGCTTCTTTATCTTGAGCTCCAGCAAACCTTGTGCGTCTTTAGCTGCATCATATTCTGCATTTTCACTCAAATCCCCTTTATCCCTGGCCTCTGCTATTTGCTTAGCCATATCAGCTCTTCCCTTAGTTCTCAGTTCATTGAGTTCACTCTTGAGTCTATCTAAGCCTTCTTTTGTATAATAACTAATCTCTGACATTCGATTATTCTTTATCTCTCTAAACAAAAAAGAACGGCCCTAAAAGGACCGTCTTCTTATCTAAAATTCTATTTTTTCTTACTGCGATTGCAAATATAGCCTTTACTCGAAAGATTCACAATTTCATCCCATGGCATTCATACCAGCCGCCACCAATTTAGCCACGATTACTTCGTTGATTTTCCTGTAGGATTCTTGAGTCCAACCGGCTACATGCGGAGTAAGTATCACATTGGTTCGTTTGCTCAGTTTATCAAAATCCACTTTCTGCTCTGGAGTGAGTGTATCCAGTTTTTCATTTTCAAGCACATCGAGGCATGCGCCAAAAATTTTTCCTTCGTCCAATAGATCATTGACGGCAGAAAGCTTTACCACCTCTCCCCTGCTGGTGTTGATAATGAATTTCAACCTACTGAATTGTTCAAAAAAGTCAGTATCAAAAAGAAATCTGGTCTCCTCGGTAAGTGGTACATGGATGCTTAACACTTCGGTCTTTTCCAAAAACTCCTCCAAAGAAACTTGCTTAGCAAGCTGAGTGGGATGCAGTGTCTTGTACTTGTCGTAAGCAATTATTTCACATCCAAAACCAGATAATCTTTGCGAAAAAGCTTCGCCCATGAAGCCATATCCGAAGATACCTACCGTTCTACCCATGAGTTCCCAGCCCCTATTCTCTTCCCTCAGCCATATGCCTTTTTTGACCTCTTTGCTGGCACTATTGATTTTATTGAATAAGGTCAGAATCATCCCGATAGTATGCTCTGCCAAGGCATCCCTATTTCCTTCCGGAGCGTTGAACAGCGCAATGCCTTTCTTCTCGACATATTCATAGTCTACCTTATCCAATCCTGCACCAGCCCGAGCGATAAATCTAAGGTTGACTCCCTCATCTATAAGCTCCTTGCCTACAGTCATTTTGCTTCGCACGACCAAGCCGTGATACTCAGGAATAAGCTTGTAAACTTCATCAGGCTTGATATCCGGTCTATAATCAGGCGTGAATCCGGCATTCGTAAAAAGCTCCGTTACACTTGCATGCATATCATCAATAATCAGAACTTTTATACTCTCTGTTTTCATAAATTATAAAGTAAATGTGCAACAGAAAAGTAAACAGCCAGCCCGAGCAAATCGTTCGCTGTGGTAATGAATGGCCCAGAGGCTAAAGCCGGGTTTATTCCAAACCTGTTTAACACCAAAGGAGTAATAGTACCCATAAAAGATGCGAGTAACACCACACTGAATAGCGCTATCGAAACCGTGGCGGCAAGTGGTTCATTTCTATTGATTACCATGATAGCACCAAAGACCATGAGTGCCAGTATCACCCCGTTGACCACAGCAACCAAAAAAACTTTAAGCAAACGTTGGAGCATGCCTCCGGCAAATACATTGGGGTTCGCCAAACTCTGCACAACGATAGAAGATGATTGAATACCTACATTACCGCCAGTAGCGGTAATCAGCGGGATAAAAAATGCCAAAGCAGGAATCAGAGCAATATCTCCTCCGAATAATCCCAGAAATTGAGCCCCAATCAAGCCACCAAACATCCCGATGATCAACCAAGGTAATCTCGCTTTGGAGAGTTTCCATACTGTGTCATCTTCCTCCACTCCAGCACTTATCCCCGACATGATCTGACGCTCTTCTTCGGCAAGTTCCGTGATCACATCTACAATATCATCGATGGTTATTCGCCCTACCAGCTTACCCCGAGCATTCACCACAGGAACCGATTCCAAATCATACTTCTGCATGATGCTGGCTACCTCTTCCTCCTCCATATAGGTCTCCACTGAGATAATGTTCTCGTCCAGAATATCTGCAATTTTTGCTCTTCCATCGGCCAGCAAAATCCCTTTCAGTGAGGCCCAACCGAGCAACTTACCTACTTCATCCACCACATACACGGAGAATACTTTTTCTACGTTTTCGGCCTGTTTACGAATCTCTTCTATACATTGATCTACCGTCCAATTGACATTGGTTTTGATCAATTCCTTAGCCATCAATCCTCCTGCGACATCCTCATCATATCTTAGCAGATCTAGAATGTAGCTGGCCTTCTCTTCATTCTCAATGAATCTTATGACATCTTCACGTTTCTTGAGAGACATCTGATAAAGAATATCCGCACCATCATCAGAATCTAGATACTCTATATAGGCAGCCAATTCCTCGGGTGTAAAATCGGCAATAAAATTTTCGCGAATCCCTTCTTCTAAATCATTGAGAATAGCAGCATCCACCTCCTTGGGCAGTACGCTAAATACATAATGACAATCATCAGTATTAAACTCATATAATAGAGCTGTGATATCTGCAGGATTGACATTTTCTAAAGAGGATAGAATGAATTCATCATCTTTTTCGTCTATGGCAAGTTGGAATCTTTCCAAATACTCCTTGCTCAACTCAAACTCCATAATCATCTCCTCAGTCATGACGATACGTATTTAGTGAGTACAATAAAATCTTCTACTGACAATTGCTCCGCTCTTTTATCAAAAACCGGCAGTGAATTATCAAATTCCAAAGCTAGATCCT
The DNA here is from genome assembly GCA_049115815.1 of Cyclobacteriaceae bacterium. Taxonomy (GTDB): domain Bacteria; phylum Bacteroidota; class Bacteroidia; order Cytophagales; family Cyclobacteriaceae; genus Marinoscillum. The sequence goes on from JAGDZO010000005.1 coordinate 395,964, forward strand.
TCAGTGCGTTGCGAAGAGTCTTCCTCCTCTTGCCAAATCCAGCCTTAACCACTTTTTTGAACAGTTTCTCATCACAATCGAGCTTCTCCACACCATTTCTGACCAGTCTAATTACTGCAGAATTCACCTTAGGTGGTGGATTAAATACATTGGGCGGCACAGTAAATAAATACTCAATATCATAAAAAGCTCCCAGCAGCACGCTCAAAATGCCGTAGGTTTTGTTTCCTTCTTTTGCGGCAATCCTATCTGCTACCTCTTTCTGAATCATGCATACCACCTCACCCACATTGGCTCTAGCCTCCCAAAAACCAAAGAAAAGCTGCGAACTTATATTATAGGGAAAATTTCCAATCACCGAAACAGGCTTTGATAATGTGGTCAGATTAAATCTTAAGAAATCCTCCTCCAGAAACTTATTCGTATGCTCTGGATATGCTTCCTTGAGATACTGAATGGATTCGGTATCCACATCAAATGCCCTGAATCTATCAAATTTGGAAAGTAAATGTTTGGTTAGAACACCCGTACCCGGACCTATCTCCATGATCTCAGTGTCCGGACTAGCTGGCCTCAAACTTTCCACAATCTTGAGGGCTATGTTTTCATCTTTGAGAAAATGTTGACCTAAATGCTTTTTTGGAGTTACGTGTCTCAAAGGATTACCTAATTTTAAATTCTAATAAATTTTCGGATTCCGCAAAAATTGACAAAATATGAGTGATACTTCTCAAAAGAAAGATAATAAACCAATAATCGGCATATCAATCGGTGATTTCAATGGTATTGGCCCAGAAGTCACTATCAAAGCGCTGAATGATAATCGCATCTTGAATCACTTCACGCCTGTAATCTACGCTGATGGTCGATTAATTTCGTTTTACAGAAAGCAACTCAATTTTCAGCAATTCAATTACAATCAAATTAAAAAGATAGATGCATTAGATCGCCGCAAGGTGAATGTACTGAACCTTAATCAACAAGAAATCAATATCACCCCAGGCAATCCGACTAAGGAAGGCGGAGAATATGCCGCTCTGTCTCTTTCGAAAGCAGTAGAAGATCTTAAAAATGGTAAAATTGACGCTTTGGTCACCGCTCCCTTGAGTAAGGAATTGGTGCAATCAGAATCCTTTTCTTTCCCAGGTCATACTGAGTATTTGACAGAGCGTGATGGCGCTAAGGATAGTTTGATGTTTCTGGTGAGCGATACCATCAGAGTGGGCGTAGTTACAGGACACATTCCCTTAAAGGATGTGCCAAATGCTGTAACTGAAGAATTGGTTAGCAGGAAATTAAATATGATGATGAAATCCTTAAAGAAGGATTTTGGAATCAAAAAGCCACAGATTGCTATTCTAGGTCTTAATCCACACGCTGGTGAAAATGGGCTATTGGGTTATGAAGAGCAGAAGGTATTGATTCCGCTAATTCAAAAAGAAAAAGACAAGGGTCATTTCGTAGATGGTCCCTATCCCTCCGATGGATTTTTCGGTAGCTCACAATTCAAGAGCTATGATGGTATACTAGCTATGTATCACGACCAAGGCTTAATCCCATTTAAATACATTGCTTTTGAAACTGGTGTCAATTTTACAGCTGGATTGTCTTTCATCCGAACATCCCCAGATCATGGTACTGCGTTTGCTTTGGCTGGAAAGAATCAAGCTGATGAACGGTCTATGCGGCATGCTCTTTTCACGGCTGCAGATATAGTCAGGAGAAGGGAGGAACATCAATCTTAAGCAAGCATTGAATAATGTTTTTTTATAAGTTGTTTATTCCTAAATTTGCGGTTCTTTAAGCGGATCGACAGAAAAGCGCATGAAAGGGCTCAAAGAATTTCAAATAGATATCATCAGCTTAGCATTCAAACTCCATGAGTATGAATTCAGCATTGATAACCGTCTTTTTGAACTCTATGAGCATAGTTTGGTGAAAAAAGGTAGTGGGAATTGTAAGTTGTTTTTGGAGAAATCTGAAACCATGCTTACACTCAATTTTGAGATTGAGGCAACTGTCGAATTGATTTGTGATCGAAGTTTAGACAAGTTTGATCATCCTATTTCGGTTAAAGAAACGCTCATCATGAAGTTTGGTGAGGAGAATTATTCGCTCAGCGAAGATGTGTTGGTAATCAGAGATGACACTGCCACCATCAGCGTAGACGAATATATTTATGAATTTATCTCATTGGCTGTTCCATTGAAGAAACTTCATCCAAGATTTGAAGGAACTGAAGAAGAACAACCCGATTTGATATATACTTCCGTCTCGAATGAGGAATCTGACCAAGAAACCTTAGACCCAAGATGGGAGGCTTTGAAAAAATTAAAAGGCAATAATTAGAAGTAAAATACAATGGCACACCCGAAGAGAAAAATTTCGAGAACCAGAAGAGACAAAAGAAGAACTCACGTAAAAGCAAATCCAAAAAGTTATGTGATTTGCCCTACAACTGGAGAACCACACTTACCTCACAGAGCATTCTGGCATGAAGGCAAACTATACTATAAAGGTAAGGTGGTAATAGAAAAAGAAGTTTTAGCTTAAGTTTAGGCTAGAAAACCTCTTAACCATATGACTAAAGTCCGCGCAGCAATCACAGGAGTTCAAGGTTACGTACCTGATTACGTACTGACCAATCAAGAACTTGAAACCATGGTCGACACCAACGATGAGTGGATTAGATCAAGAACTGGGATAGAGGAACGAAGAATACTCAAAGGCGAAAATCAAGGCACATCGGTTATAGGAGCTGAGGCAGTCAAAGGTTTACTTGAAAAAACAGGCACCAATCCTGAAGAAGTAGATCTGATTATTTGCGCTACAGTGACTCCCGACATGCCATTTCCAGCTACAGCTAATATTGTAGCCGATATGGTGGGAGCCAAAAATGCTTTTGGGTACGATCTAAGCGCTGCGTGCTCAGGTTTTTTATATGCTCTGGCTACTGGATCTTCATTTATAGAATCAGGAACCTACAAAAAAGTAGTGATCATTGGGGCCGATAAAATGTCCTCCATTATTGATTACACGGACCGGACTACTTGTATCATCTTCGGAGATGGTGGTGGCGCGGTACTATTAGAGCCAACAACTGAGGATGTCGGGGTGATGGATTCTATCCTCAAATCAGATGGATCTGGCGCACCATATCTTCATATGAAAGCAGGTGGTAGTAGAAAACCTGCAACACCGGAGACATTGGCCGCCAGGGAGCATTTTGCTTACCAAGAAGGCTCTACAGTTTTTAAATTTGCCGTGACCAATATGGCTGATGTAGCAGCTGAGGTAATGGAAAAAAATAACCTTACTGGTGATGATGTCAAATGGCTTGTGCCACATCAAGCCAATCTCAGAATTATCAACGCTACCGCCCGTAGAATGGGGGTGGAAGATGATAAAGTAATGCTCAATATCCAGAGATATGGCAACACTACAGCTGGTACTTTACCGCTATGCCTTTGGGATTACGAACCACAATTAAAAAAAGGAGATAACATAATACTTGCTGCATTCGGTGGTGGGTTCACATGGGGAGCTACGTGGCTTAAATGGGCCTACGACCCCAAATAAAACTTCAAACTAAAAGTAGTCATGGCATCAACCGCAGATTTCAGAAATGGTTTAGTGATTGAGTTCAATCATGATCTTTTCACAATAATAGAATTTCAACACGTAAAACCAGGAAAAGGCCCTGCATTCGTAAGAACGAAGCTCAAGAGCCTTTCGAACGGTCGTGTAATAGACAACACCTTTACTTCTGGTCATAAAGTAACTACCGCTCGTGTGGAAAGAAGATCGTATCAGTTTTTATACAAAGATGATATGGGCTACAACTGCATGGATAGCTCCACTTTCGAACAGATTCCTATTCAAGAAGAATTAATCAACGCTCCTGGCCTATTGAAAGACGGACAAGAGATCGATGTATTGTTTCATGCTGAAGAAGAAAAAGTCTTGGGTGTTGAACTTCCACAACATGTGATCTTGAAAGTAGTTTACACAGAGCCGGGCATTAAAGGTGACACGGCCACCAATGCTACCAAACCTGCTGAATTGGAAACTGGGGCTACTATTCAAGTTCCATTGTTCGTAGGTCAAGACGAAATCATCAAAGTGAATACTCAGACTAACTCTTACGTAGAGCGAGTAAAATAAAAATCATTACCTTTATTTTCCCCGACTGTGGGAGGACTATATCAAAGAACATTTTCTTTTCGATTAACACTTTAAAAAGCAAATAATGAAAGCAAAAGAAATTCGTGACCTCATTGATTTTATTTCAGGCTCTGGTCTTGAAGAGGTAAACATTGAGACAGAAGAATTTAAAATAAGTGTCAAGCGAACTCCGCCACAGGCAGCGTCCGCACCAAGTGCAGCACCTGCTCCAGCAGCCGCCGCGGCTCCTCAAGTGGTAGCTAGCCCTGCACCTGCAGCCCCTGCAGCAGCAGAAGCTCCAAAGGCTCCAGTTTCGGAGGACAACTTATTGACTATCAAATCACCAATGATCGGAACTTTCTACCGTTCGGCTAATCCTGAATCGCCTTCATTTGTAGAGATAGGCTCAAAGGTTTCAGCAGGAGATCCAGTTTGTATCATTGAGGCCATGAAACTATTCAACGAAATCGAATCTGAAGTTTCTGGTAAAATCGTCAAGGTATTAGTAGAGGATGCACAACCGGTTGAGTACGACCAACCACTTTTCTTAGTAGATCCGTCATAAAATAAAATCCAAAGAACTGTGTTCAAGAAGATTCTAATTGCTAATAGAGGAGAGATCGCCCTGCGCGTCATTCGTACCTGTAAGGAAATGGGTATCAAAACTGTTGCGGTTTACTCAACAGCGGATGCAGATAGTTTGCATGTGAGATTTGCTGATGAGGCTGTATGCATAGGCCCGCCTTCAAGTAAGGACTCCTACTTAAAGATTCCACAGATTATTTCTGCTGCAGAGATCACGAATGCTGATGCCATTCATCCAGGATATGGGTTTTTAGCTGAAAATGCTGAATTCTCCAGAGTTTGCGAAGAGTATGGGATTAAGTTCATTGGAGCATCTGCGGACATGATCAACAACATGGGTGACAAGGCTACTGCCAAAGAAACCATGAAAAAAGCTGGAGTACCAACCATACCAGGTTCAGATGGACTATTGGAGTCCTTGGAAGAAGGTATGAGATTGGCCGAAGAAGCCGGATATCCTGTAATGCTAAAAGCAACTGCTGGTGGCGGTGGAAAAGGAATGCGCTTTGTTAAAGACAAAAGCGGGTTCAAAAAAGCATGGGACGATGCAAGACAAGAATCTAAAGCAGCTTTTGGCAATGATGGGCTTTATTTGGAAAAATTCGTGGAAGAACCACGCCATATTGAGATCCAGATCATCGGCGACAGCAATGGAAAAGCTTGTCACTTGTCTGAAAGAGACTGCTCTATCCAGAGAAGACATCAGAAACTAGTAGAAGAGACTCCTTCGCCTATAGTGACACAAGAACTAAGGGAAAGAATGGGGCAAGCTGCCATCAAGGGTGCTGAAGCCATCAAATACGAAGGTGCTGGCACAGTGGAGTTTTTGGTAGACAAACATGGAGACTTTTACTTCATGGAAATGAATACTAGAATCCAAGTAGAGCATCCGATTACCGAGGAGGTAACTGACTTTGATCTGATCAAAGAACAAATAAAAGTCGCCGCTGGTGTGCCTGTATCTGGAAGAAATTACTACCCTCAGCTTCACGCTATAGAGTGTAGAATCAATGCAGAAGATCCTGCTAATGACTTCCGACCAAGCCCTGGTAAAATCACTAACCTACATTTACCAGGAGGTCATGGAGTAAGAGTTGATAGCCATGTATATGCTGGCTACATTATTCCGCCATTCTACGACTCGATGATAGCTAAACTGATAGCTACAGGTCAAACAAGAGAAGAAGCATTGGTAAGAATGAAAAGGGCGCTTCAAGAAATGGTGATTGAAGGTATCAAAACAACGATCCCATTCCATATCAAATTGATGGATGACGAATTGTTTAAAGCCGGGAATTTCACAACTAAATTCCTAGAAGACTTTGACTTCACAGACTTGAAAAAGTAAGATTAATTGAAATAGCAAAAGAAAGGCGAACCTGATGGTTCGCCTTTCTTGTTTTAAGCTTGATCTTTTTCAATGGTATTACACAATTTTTGATACCAATGTTTCCCAAATTTTCGAATCAATGGATCCTTCAAAAATTTGTAAACCGGCACAGACAACTTATCTCCCAACTCACAGGCTGGTGAACAAATATGCCAACGATCATAATTTAACGCTAGAAACTCATGCAGCTTGACGGCTCTAATAGGATACAGGTGACAAGAGATAGGCTTTTGAATGTCTGTCTTACCATCTCTCCATGCCTGTTCAATACTACATTTCAGAATCTCTTTCTCATCGTAAAATGCGAAAGCGCACTCCTTATTGTCGATAGTAGTGGTACTAAAATCGCCTTCATCATCCAGAAGATAAGCTCCTTCGGATTCAAGAACCTTAATGGCCTCTTCATTTAGATATGGTTTCACCACTTCAATCACTTCTTCCATATCTGAAAGCTCCTCTTCCTCCAAAGGCGCACCTAGATCTCCCTCTACACAACATGCACCTTTGCATTTATCCAAATCACATACAAAAAACTGCTCCTTGATATCATCTGAGATAAGCGTCTGATCTATCTGTATCATATTATTAGAATTCGATTCCAAAGTTATAAGAACGTGGGCTTATAAATTTTTTTTCATCTTTTTTTCTGCAAAACGAAACTATTTAGCGCTAAAGGAGTTTAGACCTTACTACATATATGTATGTACATTTATTTTTAACTTAATTACAAAACCAAATCATGTTACAAGCAATCATTTTTTCTCTGGCATCTCTTTTATCTCCTTTAGAAGAGACTCAAGCCACGTATACAGTAGACACTGACAAAAGCCAAGTCGAATGGGTAGGCAAGAAAGTTACAGGACAGCATAATGGTACGGTGAACTTAAAATCAGGAAGTTTAGATTTTTCTGCTGGCAAATTAGAGGGCGGAACTTTCACTATCGATATGACCTCTTTGGTAAGCACTGATTTATCTGGCGAATACAAAGGTAAATTGGAGGGTCACTTAAAAAGCGATGACTTTTTTGGTGTTGAGAATTTCCCTACAGCTACATTCGTAGTTACTAAAGCTGTACCTCAAGGTCCGGGTAAATACAAAGTAGTTGGTGACATTACCATCAAAGGTAAAACTGAGGAAATCCAGTTTCCTGTTACACTTGAAGAAAAAGATGGCATGATCACAGGAACTGCGGACATGACCATTGATAGATCAAAATTTGACATCAGATATGGCTCTGGTAGCTTCTTCGATGATCTTGGTGACAAGACCATCTATGATGATTTTGAATTGAGCGTAAAAATTTCTGCTAGCAAATAATCCTAGCCCACAAGAAATCTAGCAAGGCCTTGACGTTTTCGTCAGGGCTTTTTTTTGCCTAAAAATGTTTCCAGCCTTGAGCGGTCAGCTCAATGGTGTTGCCAGATCGAGTTACTAGTGCCTTGCCTTTATCTTCGGCTTGCATGTAGCCGATGGTGTGGATTTCAGGGTGGTTTTTGATCAGGTCAAAATTTTCCTGAGTGATCGTAAAAAGAAGTTCATAATCTTCACCCCCATTCAATGCACAGGTGTTAGGATCGATATTAAATTCCGCTGCAGTTTCGTATGTCTGCTTATCGATAGGTAATTTATCCTCGTAGATGGCTACCCCTAGTTTATTATGCTTGCTCAAGTGGAACAGTTCTGAAGCTAAGCCATCCGAAACATCAATCATGGAAGTTGGTACAATTCCAAGTGTAGCAAACTCATGAATAACATCCATCCTGGCAGTAGGCTTGAGTTGTCTGCCTACTACGTACGCATAATCCTCTAATTTTGGCTGCATATTCGGATTCGCTAGAAACTCCTGTTTTTCTCTTTCCAATATCTGCAATCCGATATAAGCGCCACCCAAGTCTCCAGTGACACAAATAATATCATTTTCTTTCGCGCCGGATCTGTAAGTCACCTTTTCTTCACTGGTGGTTCCCATAATTGAAATACCAATCACCAAGCCCGATCGCGAAGTAGTGGTATCTCCCCCGACCAAATCCACCTTGAAATCGCCGCAAGCAGCTCGCATGCCTTCATACAGGGCTTCTATTGCTTCTACAGACATCCTATTGCTCAGACCTAGGCTTACTGTTACTTGCTTCGGTATACCATTCATGGCTGCTATATCAGATACATTGACTGCTATTGCCTTATAGCCTAAATGAGTCAGTGGCACGTAGCTCAAATCGAAATGAACGCCTTCTAAGAGCATATCTGAAGACAATAGAATCAACGACTCTCCCGATTTGTAAACAGCCGCGTCATCACCTATTCCCTTCACAGTATCATGATGATTGAGAACTACGGCCTTTTCCAACCTGTCGATCAATCCAAATTCTCCTATTTCTCCTATCTCGGTTCTTTTCTCTTCGCTCATTCCTTTATTATTCTGTTCAGCCGATTATTTAATTTCTTGACAGAGCTCGATCAGAACTCCGTTGGTGCTTTTTGGGTGCAAAAAACAAATCAATTTATTATCAGCACCTTGCTTAGGTCGATCATTAATCAGTTCGAATCCTTCTTTTTTCAGTCGATCCATTTCGACCAAAATATCGTCTACCTCAAATGATATGTGATGGATGCCTTCTCCTCTTTTGTTGATATACTTGGCTATAGAGCTATCATCAGATTCGGCCTCCAATAATTCAATTTTGCTCTGCCCTATTTGAAAAAAAGAAGTGGTCACACTTTCACTTTCCACTGCCTCTTCTTTATAAGGTTTCGCACCGAAAAGCTTTTCAAAAAGCTCATTAGCCTTATCTAATTCTTTCACTGCAATCCCAATATGTTCTATTCTGACCATGATCTGTGGATAATGTACTAATTTTACAAAAGTGATGAAACTTTTCGGGTAACCGAAGGGTTTTTAGAGCTCATATTGGACTACTAGCTGGTTTGCTTGGTTTAATTGGAAATGAACCGGCCAGCAAGCTAAGACTCGAATATTTTAAGTTGTGAGTAAACGATAATTGAAATGATCAACGTAACAGTTAAAGCCAAGGAAAGAATTTTTGAATTGAGGAAGGAAGAAGGGCATTCTGATAATCACAACATCCGTGTTGCGGTGAAAGGAGGCGGCTGCTCAGGCTTGATGTATGATTTGCTCTTTGATCAACAATTGACTGACAGTGATGAGGTCTTTGAGGATAAAGGCGTGAAGGTGATCGTGGATAAGAAAAGCATGCTTTATCTACTGGGCACTACTTTAGATTTTTCAGATGGTCTGAATGGAAAAGGATTTCAATTCATTAACCCTAATGCGTCCAGAACCTGTGGGTGTGGTGAGAGTTTCTCTGTTTAATACGAGTCTCTAAACAACAATTAGCATTTCCTTTTTTTCTTCAATTAGAAATTAGTTTGCATATTACAGGGTTAACCAAAACCTAATTCTATGAAACTAAAATTACTTTCTGTCCTAGTAGTACTTATCCTAAGTGCTTGTGGAGGAACTACGAAATCGACTGAAAATACAGCCGAAAAAGAAGCAATTGTATTAGACTCAATCACTACTGCTTTGGATGAAATCAAAACTGAAGTGCAAAGTGAGACTGATCAAACGGTCGAAGAAATTGACGAAATCCTAAAAGACATATAATCATGAAGAATCTATTAAGTATAGTAGTCATACTGCTTTTGGTATTTACCTCTGCGGTAGCTCAAGAAAAAGAAAAAAATAAGGGAAAGGCTAAGGAGAAAATCGAGAAAGCAAAGGAAAAGATCAAGAAGGCTGGAAAAGAGGTTGAAGAAGAACTTGAGGATCTAGGGGAGGAAGTAGACGATGATCTGGATGAAGTGGCAGAAGAAGTCGGCGAGGAAATGGAAGAATTGGAAGAAGGGATTGAAGAAGAAGTCGAAAAAATAAAAAACAAGGAGGATAAAGAGAAGAAGGAGAAGAAAGAAAGCAAATCTCAAGGAAACGCCTATGGTAAAAATAAAGGTGAAATGAGCGGCAAGGAATTTGGCGCATTGAGATCTGAAGAAGCTAAATCCAAAGCTTCAGCAAAGAAGACCGAGGTGGACGAGGAAATTTCATCTAGCGAGTCCAAAGTCTCCACCACCGAAGAGAAAATCGCGGCAGCAAAACAAAAGGTGGCGGATCAAAAAGCTAAAGGTGAGCTCAGCGAAGAAGAGGCAAGTAAAAAAGAAGAAGCTATTGCCATGGCAGAGCAAAAACTTGCTGATCTCAAAGCTAAATTGAGCGCCAAGAAAGCTGAATTGGGTATAGAGGAATAACTCACCTACATCATTTGAACGAAAGGCACGAGGAAGTTTCTTCGTGCCTTTTTCATTTATTAAGGCTCTATACAACTGAATTAAATCCCTCACCAATACTCACATTGTGAACAATCAAAATCGTTAAGTTTGCGGGAAATAGAAGTAATATGACCCGTCAAGAATTATTTGATCAAATCCTTGAAAAAAAATCATTCCTCTGCGTAGGGCTTGATACTGACATTACCAAAATACCAAAGCATCTCCTTGATTCCGAGGATCCTATATTTGAATTCAATAAGCAAATTATAGATGCTACTCTGCCCTATGCAGTAGCCTACAAGCCCAATCTTGCCTTCTATGAAGCGCAGGGTAGCAAAGGCATTTCCGCTTTGGAGAAAACGATGGCTTACATCCCAAACAATATATTCACCATAGCGGACGCGAAACGTGGTGATATTGGCAATACCTCCGATCAATATGCCAAGGCATTTTTTGAAAACATGAGCTTTGATTCGGTAACTGTTGCCCCTTATATGGGAGAGGATTCCGTATCACCATATTTCAAATACGATGGAAAATGGGCAATTATTCTTGCGGCAACATCTAACAACGGATCATTTGATTTTCAGGAATTGTTGATCGAAAGCTCTAGTGAAAAACTCTACGAGCGTGTCATCAATGTCAGTTCGAAATGGGGATCGGCTGATAATACCATGTATGTAGTGGGTGCTACCCGACCAGAATCTTTAATAGGCGTGCGCACTATCATACCTGATCACTTCTTATTGGTACCTGGAGTTGGCGCTCAGGGTGGCAGCCTGGAGCAAGTATGTAAGTTTGGGATGAACAAACAATGCGGACTGTTGATCAACTCTTCACGAGGAATCATCTACGCGGGCTCTGGAGAAGATTTTGCAGACGCAGCAGCGAATGCCGCACAGGAAATCCAACTAAGTATGGCTGAGCAATTACAGCTCAGTTTTGACGAGTAACTCAAGTCCTTTCAGACTAACTGATTTGTATTTATCTTAGATGATCTAAGGCACAATACATGGACGAGTATTTTCTTCAGTTTCTCTGGAAGTTTCAAAAATTCGATTCCCCTTCCCTCACCTTAACCAACGGTCAGCAGCTACTGGTTTTGAAACCAGGCTATCAGAACCATCACTCTGGACCTGACTTTCATGAAGCAAAAGTCAAAATTGATGAGTTAATATGGTCTGGATCTGTGGAGATCCATTACAAGGCATCTGACTGGTACCGTCACCAGCATCAGAAAGATCCAGCTTATGAAAATGTGGTGCTGCATGTAGTGTGGATAGCGGATCAAGACATACTAATAGACAACCAAAAGGTTCCGACTCTAGAGATGAAGCGAATAGTCAGTACTCAGTTAGAGCAAGACTATCGAAATTATATCAACCAACCGGAAGTCATTAGATGCGGAAATCATCTCCATTCCGTAGATAGCATTCAGATAAGGGCCTTGCTTGATAGCGCTCTTACAAGTCGTCTTGAACATAAGAGTAAAGAAATACTGGATCTACTTGCTCAAAGAGGTGGTGACTGGGAGGCCGTAACTTATCATATCATTGCCAAGAATTTTGGTTTTAAAACCAATGCACATCCTTTTGAGAAGCTGGCAGAGTCACTACCCTATGCTGTTGTAAGAAAGTATCATGCCGACTCAACTAAAATGGACGCCTTGATATTCGGCATGGCTGGATTCTTAGAAAGTCCAGTCGATAATTATCAGACACAGTTAAGGAAAGAGTTTGACTTCATGGTTAAAAAGCATGGTCTTGATCAAGCACTTTCCAGGCATCATTGGAAGCATGGAAAACTGCGCCCTGCCAATTTTCCATCAGTTAGACTTGCTCAATTCTCAGCGTTTCTAGCTCACAATAAGGCCATTTTCAATTCCTTAATACTACTTCATGACAAAAAAGCCATTCAATCATTTCTAAAAAAACCCGTGAGCGATTATTGGGGTTCCCATTTTGATTTTGGAAAAACGATTGATAAACCAAATACTCTTGGTACATCAAGCATAGATCTCATCATGATTAACTCCGCTGTGCCCATATTGGCGGCATATGGGCTTCATCTAGACAATCTCGATTTCATCGATAAAGCGCAATCCATTCTGGATGAAATTCGAGCTGAGTCCAATCATATCACCCAAAAATGGTACGGACTAGGAGTAAAAATTGAAAATGCTTCTGATAGCCAGGCTCTCATTCATCAATACAACAATATGTGCCTGAAAAAAAAATGCCTTGAATGCAATATTGGAATGTCTATCTTAAACAGACAATGATATTAGAAGCGGTTTATGTACTGGCACTTCTTGTGATAATCTTATGGCTCAGGCCAAATGATAAACTCAAAAGACTCTATTGGATAGGTATATTCCTCAAGATCAGCTACGGTCTGTTGTTGGGTTACGTCTACCTTATTCATCTGGAATCTGGAGATACTTTAGTCTACCATACGCGCGCCACAGAGCTACTAGGTATCTCCTCAGAATCATTTCTTGAATATTTAAGCGTTCTTTTTACAGCCAATTATCCCGTATTTATGGCAGAGGCTCGAAATGAGCTATTCATCAAAATTGCAAGCGTTTTTTACTTATTCAACAATGGGAACTATTGGCTCACAGCATCCACCTTTTCGCTGCTAAGTTTTGGCTCATCCTGGATACTCATCAAGAAAATTCGACAACATTATCCCGGTCATACGCTTGCTTCTGCCTTTGCCTTTTTATTGTTCCCATCCGTCGCGTTTTGGTCATCTGGCATGCTGAAAGACTCGCTGGTATTTATGTGCATGTGCTACTTGGCATCTATCATCATAGAACAAGCCAATCACGAAAAAACTAGTACCCTGAAAATACTATTGACATTCTTGGCACTATTGCTACTCTTCTATCTCAAATTCTACCTCTTTGCGGTAATAGTATTTGCCATGAGCGCACAGATGCTCTTCGAATATACCCACCTACTTATCCGTTCCAAACTCAACAGACTTTTAGTCTTGGTGATTGGTGCGATTCTGTTAGGTGTCTTGGTTTCTTATTCCAATTTTAATCTTCGACCAGGAAACTTACCACAAGCCATATATGACAACCATACTAGCTACGGAACCTCTGCAGATTTTCAGTTTGATCAATTAGCACCTAGCTACTTAAGTCTCGCCTTACATAGCCCGTCAGCACTCCTCACAGGGCTACTACGCCCATTTCCATGGGAAGCGAATGCTTGGTGGCAATGGATGACATTTGAAGGGCTGATCATTCTAGTTCTTGCCGGGATCAACTTGGTCTATTATCGAAAATGGCACTGGAGTCCCCTTATTATTATTGGACTGTTCTGCACTTTATCTCTAATTACTTTTTTGGCTCTTTCTACACCCAATTTTGGATCATTAATTCGTTACAGAAGCATTGCCATGCCTTTTTTGACTTACATCCTCCTTATCATCCCGTCTAAACTTTTCCTTTCTAAAGCCTAGTCTTTTCACTAAGTTTGCAGCCTGATTTTCAACACTATGGAGAAACCTGTTATCATATTTGGCGCAAAAGGAATTGGTACCGCCGCTCTTGAAATTTTCAAAAGCAACAATGTTGTCGTTTATGGATTTCTAGAGGATGACTCCAATCTTCATGGGACAGAAATCGATGATGTATCGGTACTAGGAAAAACCGATGACCATGGATTCATCAAACTTATAGGTCAGAAAACAGAAGCTTTCGTAGCTACTGATGATAACACATTGCGTAAGCGCCAAGTCAAGTTGTTGATGGACTCACGAAAAGTGATGCCTACCAACGCCATTCACAACAGCGCGATCATTTCTACCTCCGCGGCATTCGGACATGGGAATTTTATAAATGCGGGAGTAATTATAGGATCTGATGCAGTGATAGAGCAACATTGCATTCTACACTCTGGCGTAGTATTAGAAAGTGGCGTGAAGATCAATGATTTTGTACAAATCGGTGCTGGATCCATCATCAATGCCAATGTAGAGATAGGAAAAGAAGCTTTTGTGGGGAGTGGTGTGACAATAGTCTCAGGTGTGAAAATCGGTAAGAAAGCTCGCATTGGAGCAGGATCCGTGGTAGTAGCAGATGTAGCAGATGGCGAAACCGTATTTGGAAATCCAGCTGCGAAGGTTGGATAATATTGTATTTTGAATTCACTGAGCCTCGGCTCAGTATTATTATATTTTTTATCAAAACACCTTGCTGAAACAAGGCCAAGTTATGAAAGAAGAATATTTAGTACTTCTATACTATTGTTACTCACACATAGAGGATCCAGAAGCTTATCGTGAGGAACACCACCTGAGATGTCTCGAGCTCAACCTTAAAGGTAGAATCATCCTTGCTGAAGAGGGTCTCAATGGGACCGTGTCAGGTCTGCGCGAAGACTGTGAAGCTTATATGGAATATGTAAAGTCAGATGAGCGGTTTTCCAAGACGGAGTTTAAGGTAGATACGGTTCCAGATCACACTTTTACCAAAATGCACGTGCGTGTTAAGCCAGAAATTGTGCATGCCAGCTTGCCACACATTGATCCTACCAAAAAGACTGGAGGCTATATAGAACCAGAAGAATTTCGCAAAATCCTCAAAGAGCAATCGGAGGATACAGTGATACTGGATGTAAGATCTAACTATGAGCATGAGGTAGGTAAGTTTAAAAACGCCATAACCCTTGACATTGAGAACTTCAGAGACTTTCCAGAAAAAGTAAAAGAGCTCGAATCACTGAAAAACAAAAAAGTAATCACATACTGCACAGGCGGCATCAAGTGTGAAAAAGCCAGTGCGTACTTGCTTGATCAAGGATTCAAAGATGTATATCAGCTACATGGTGGTATAATCAAGTATGGTCTTGAGGCAGACGGAGAAGACTTTGAAGGGAAATGCTATGTCTTTGATAATAGGTTGACTAAGGATCTGAATAAAGTAAACCCATCTGTCATATCTAGATGCTACGTGACTGGAGAACCGTCTGATCGGATGGTCAACTGTGCAAATCCACACTGTAACATTCACATTCCTATGAGCGAAGAAGGTGCTGAGATCTTTGATGGATGCTGCTCTGAGGACTGTAAAAACAATCCAGATACCAGGCAATATGACGGTACTGGCTTCTACCAAAAGGAAATGAACGGATACAACCCGTATCGTGGATTGAAAAGAAAACCGACCGAAAAGACTTAATTTTCCTTTAAAATTAATGCATGCCCAAATTTTCAGAAACGGACCTCATCATCAATCCAGATGGGAGTATTTACCATCTCAATCTAAAAGCAGATCAACTTTCTGAGAAGATTATCACTGTAGGCGACCCGAGCAGAGTTCATCGGGTGTCAAGGCATTTCGAAAGCATAGACTTTGAAATGAACAAACGTGAATTCATTACCCACACAGGCACCTATAAAGGAAAACGCCTTACGGTAATTAGCACTGGCATGGGCACTGACAATGTAGAGATATTGATGAACGAGCTTGATGCCGTTTTCAATATCGATCTAGACTCTCGCGAAGCTTATAAGACTCCTAAGAAACTAAAGTTAGTGCGTGTAGGTACTTCAGCTAGTATCCAAGAAAGCATCCCTGTAGGTTCGCACCTGATGAGTGAATACGGAATCGGTCTGGATCCAATGGCACATTTTTATCAAATGGAAATGAGTACTAAAGAATCGGAGATCTCCAGTAAACTCCAGACTGCTATTGGCCTTCCTTATTCGCCATATTGTGTGAAGGGATCCGATGAACTTCTTGAGAAATTTAAAAAAGATACCATCTTAGGAAATACAGTCACCTGCCATGGATTCTATGCACCACAGGGTCGTGAAATAAGAGTACCTATCAAATACCCTAAGTTGGTCCAAGACCTCAATTATTTCCATGTGGATGATTTCTGGCTGACCAATCTAGAAATGGAAACTGCTGGCTACTATGCACTCGCAAGGATTCTAGGACACGAAATGATCAGCTTAAATGCCATCATTGCCAATAGAATAACCAACGAATTCTCTAAAGACCCCAATCAAGTAATAGATGACTTGATCTTGAAAGTCCTAGAAACAATCTAGGATTTCTTATCCTTGAAAACAGCTTCCACAGCTTTTACCAACTCATTCAAGGCCTGTGATAAATGACTCTTGGCATCTTGCCACTTGTCCTCATTTTTATCCTTGTAGTCTTCGAAATCAACTTCGATTTTCTCCTTTTTCTTTTTCAATTTTTGAATCTTCTCCTCTAAATCATCCCGAACATCCGCCCCGGCATGTTTAGCCTCCTCGATCAAAACATCTATTTTCTTTCCTAGTTCTGCTAGTATATTTTCTACTTGTCCTTTAGTGTTATCCATCTCTCATTTAGTTTGTAAGGAAATTAGGGATAAGGTGTAATAAATCCAACCAATGCGATATACATTTGACTCGATTATTCACCTATGAAATCATTCTCCAACCAAATCACCTTCATCATATCAGCTACTATTCTGCTGCCATTGGTGCTATATGTGGTGTTTGAAATCTCCAAATTCTCAGAGGGAGAAGAGATGATCGATAAGGTGTACACTGAGCAACTTGATGCAATCATCTTCTCGATCAACCAATTCTCCAATGACAATCTTAGCAGCGTTCTCAACAAAGTGGAGGATGAAATAAATGATTCCTTATCCCTGAAGCAAGAAGTATCGTATTTGGAGCTCAGCAATTTTGACGTCTTGTTTCTGGAAAACATTGAATCCAACAAGTCAAGTATTGAAATCCTCAATCCTGAAATAACTGACACTCAGGCTTTTCTTGATATACAAGACTCGCTTTCGCGGAATGATGAAGTTCTGAAGATCAAAAAAAGACTTATTCAGTACAAAAAGGGAGGTTATCGAAAGATCGAACCGCAACAATCTTTATTAATTGACAATACTCAGTATCAGGTCATTCATGCCGTACTTGAGTACAACCAACAGCCGATCTACTTCATTGGCTTTCTCAATATCAATGAATTTGCAAAGGATGTGTTGGCCCCTAGACTTCAACAGATCGCTGACCAAAACCTAATTTTATCGCTGACAAGCAAAGGATCCAATGAAGTCATTTGCCAAACCGATAGCCTAAGGACGGAAGCCATGTTCAAAAAGGAAATGTGGCTATTTCCAGAAATTGAAGTTGGTATCAGATCAAAAAACAAAACCGTAAGGGAACTGGTGAATGAGCGCATGACTTCCAACTTAGTTGCTCTAGGACTGTTGCTGCTACTACTCCTTATTGGATTTACTTTAATCATCCGAAACTTTAGGAGAGAACTTAAGCTCGTACAGACCAAATCAGACTTTGTATCTAATGTATCTCACGAATTACGCACTCCCCTTTCCTTGATTAGCATGTTTGCTGAAACTTTGTTTTTAGACAGAGTTCCTAACCAAAAAAAACGAAAGGAGTATGAAGAGATTATACTCAAAGAGACCAATCGGCTTACCAACATCGTGAACAAAATTCTTAATTTCTCACAGATAGAAGCTAACAAAAGAACTTACAACAGAACCGAAACTAACATCAACCAAGTCGTGACAGAACTGCTCCATGACTATGCCTATCATATAGAAAACAATGGTTTCACTTTTGAATCCGAGTTGGTGCCAGATATGCCAGATTGCTCTATTGATAGAGATGCACTGTATGAAGCCTTGGTGAATCTTACGGATAATGCCATCAAATACAGTGATGAGCGTAAACACCTCTATTTTAGAACTGGTAAAAGGGACTCAGCCGTTTTTGTGGAAGTGCAAGACCAAGGAATTGGCCTGAAGTCAGACCAAATCAATCAAATATTTGATAAGTTTTATCGTGTCACAGATGGAGATGTGCAAACCACCAGAGGCGCCGGACTTGGGTTGTCGCTTGTCCATCACATAATGGAGGCTCATCAAGGAGATATTGAAGTGGAGAGTAGTTTGGGTAAAGGCAGTACATTTAGATTAGTATTTAACCTCACAGAAAATGTCTAATATCTTAATCGTAGAAGACGAGCCCAACATCCTCATGGGACTAAAGGACAACTTAGAATTCGAACAATTCAATGTAACCACTGCTGCCAATGGACAAGAAGGACTTGATTGTATCTTAAGTCAATCATTTGATTTGATTTTGCTAGATGTCATGATGCCAAAAATTTCAGGGTTTGACGTTTGCAAATCAGCTAGAGCAAAAGGCATTCAGACGCCCATTATATTTCTCACAGCCAAAGGCGAAGAAATAGACAAGGTCTTGGGATTGGAACTTGGTGCGGATGATTACATCACCAAGCCATTCAGCGTACGCGAACTAATAGCTAGAGTAAAAGCAGTCATCAGAAGAGCACCAAATACATCTACCGAAGAATCTACGAGTTTGGAAAAAGTAACTATCGGTAACCTAACGGTAGATTTTAGCCATTATGAAGCTGTGCACAATAGCTTGGGAGCGCAGAAAATGTCACATAAAGAATTTGAGGTATTGCAATATCTGTGTGAGCATCCCAATGAAGTGGTAAGTAGGTATAAACTACTAGAGGATGTTTGGGGTTATGACAACCAACCCACTACACGTACAGTGGATAATTTCATTCTTAAACTTCGACAAAAAATAGAATCAAATCTTAATGAACCAAAACACATCATTACCGTACATGGTGCTGGTTACAAACTAATCTTTTAAATGAAGTATTCAATTTTTATTTTAATCATTCCATAGCTTAATCTTTTATCTCAACACTAAACATCACCACAATGGAAACTGCAAAGCCTCGCGTCATCAAAGATTTTGACAGATTAGACGCACACATTCAAGAACAAATCAAATTGGTATATCCTTATGGGTTTTATGACTCTTTGATCCATTTCTATAACAAGGAAGGAAATAAAGTATCGGCCCTGCCCTTCGAGACAGATGAGAAGTACTACATGGTGAGAATGACAGTGGCGCAAGCCAAATCGATTATTGAGGACGATGATGACTTTGATGATGATGGAAACCTCAAGGAAAGCATAAAAGACGACTATGAGAATAAGTACTCGGACATAGACTATGTCAGTGACTACTTAAGTGATGACAATGAAGATGATGATGAAAGTGACGATTAACTCAAGCAAGATATTTCTCTTTGCTTCCCTTCTTTTTCTTTTGGCTTGTGGGGATGACGATTCTGGTGTTGACCGCATCAAATCACCGGATGCCACTGCTCAGATAACAGGAATGCTAAAGATGTCTGACACTACCTATTCGGTCAATGCCACACCTTATGGAGAGGTACTGCTCTACGATGAAGACAGTCTCATCAGAATGGTGATTAATCTGACCAATTTTAATCCAAACACTACACACGCTATCCATGTGCACAACGGATCGTGTGAGCAGCCAGGGATGCACTGGAACCAAAATAAACCCATGACCGAAAGGTTTTGTGGCACATTGAGTTTGGGCATCCCTTGGGCTAAGCCTTTCGCAGGTGATGTTGGCAATGTAAGTGTAGACTATCAAGGAAATGGATCTGTCACCATAAAGACCAACCTATGGTCTATCGGCACCAATGATGACAGTGATCTGATCAATAGATCAATTGTGGTGCATGAAACCCTGAGTGATTTCAATGGAGAGTGTGATCCTATGCACGACCATGTTCATACGCACGCCAATCCCAAAATTGCTTGTGGTATGATATTGCTCAACCAGGAATAATTTCAAGTTTTTTCTAGCGTAGTAGGGAATTTTCAGCCCTATAAGTTCGGTTTTAGGCTGTTTTGATAATTACAAACAAGCCGATGACAACTCGTGACAATCGTTTACTGGCGAATGACATACATGATGCATATCGCCCGTAAAATTGCTTCAGTAACATCAACAAACAAGCTAAAACTCTAACACACGCAATCATGAAAAATCTAACAATTCTTACAGCATTACTTTTCACTTTCGCATTTTCAGTACAAGCACAAAAAGCCAACACGAGCGGACGTGTATTACCGAGCACACACAATTCCTTCAAGATCATCTATACTAAAAGTGGTGATTCCAATGTGAAGATTAAACTACGAGACGCAGAAGGTGCTATCATTCACATCGACAAAGTAGAAAGCAACGACGGGTTCATGAAGAGATATGACCTCTCACAATTGAACTCTGGCACTTATTCATTTGAAGTATTAGATAAGTCTGGCAAGAGCATTCACGAGGTGAATGTATCCGATGAAACAGGCACGGCTATGATAGCCGGATATACCGATATGTCTTCTGTCACAATAGTATCAGAGCAATCTAAGACTGTGAAACCTGAAAAGCTGGTAAGCAGCTTGACTCATTAAAACACAGAAACAAGACACTTCTTTATACACTCACAAAAGGCCTTCTTTTCTAGAGAAGGTTTTTGTTTGGTGACAATCATTTACATTTCAACTTTTGCCCCTAAGATCAAAGGGTGTAATATTGGATTCGAATTAAGACACTAGATGAAATTAGTTTTCAACGTCATTCTTTTACTGGTCGCATCGACTACTATCAGCCAAGATTTGGATCGTGTCATAGACCTTAGAGGTGACTGGAAATTCAATATAGGTGATAATCCTCGCTGGGCGGGTGCTGACTTTGATGACTCAGACTGGGAAGAATTATTTGTACCATCACGTTGGGAAGATGAAGGCTTTTCGGGTTTTGACGGCTATGCCTGGTACCGAAAAGAATTTGAGCTCAGAAATGAAGGCAACAATTTAATTCTGGTGTTGGGATATATAGATGATGCTGATGAAGTCTACTTCAATGGTGAACTGATTGGTTTTTCAGGAGGCTTTCCTCCAAAGTTTCACACGGCGTATGATGCCTATAGAGAATATCCGATCCCGAATCACCTGATCAATCAGAATGGACGCAATACGGTGGCGGTACGTGTATATGACACGGTCTTGGATGGAGGAATCATCAAGGGGAGAGTCGGTATCTACGAAAACCCTCAAATCACTCAGGATGCGCTCGTGTTGGAAGGAGTCTGGAAGATTAAGGTTGGTGATGAACCACATTGGCGAAAGCCCGAATTTGATGATCACAAATGGCAAACTACCATAGTGCCCAACTATCTAAGAGATGTTAAAATGGGATATTTCGATGATGTAGTCTGGTTTCGAAAGGAATTTGTGGTACCGGAGAATTATACCAATGAAAAGACCTTAGTCTTGATACTCGGGAAAATTGACGATTTCGATCGTACCTATCTGAATGGAGAGTTAATAGGTGAAACCAATGATGGAGGCATATTTGGCACATCTAATTCTTATATCGAAGATCGGGTATACCCTATTCCTCCAGACCTCATCAACCGAAACGGAAAGAATGTAATCTCCGTAAGGGTCAAGGATATCGGAAAAGATGTCGGAATCCATCAAGGACCGATTGGAATCGTTCCTTTTGCTCAGTACCGAAATTTCCTGAAGTCTAGGGATTAATCCTTGGCAAATTCTCTGGCTATTACTTGAGCCGCCGGCTTGTTTTGCGGGGTGAAATCTCCATTTCCTGGCCCTCCATGATCCCCTAGAAAATGCCATTTCCAAAAGAACCCTCCTACAAACCAAGGTTCATCTGAAAACGCTTCGTACAACGCCTGATAGCTGTTCGCCTGAGCTTGCATGTTCAATTGAGATTTGTCCACCTCCCAATGATTGCCCGCAGCTCCATTGGCGCTTTGATAGCCATACTCGGTAAACAATATCGGTCGTTCGTATTTCTGGCCAAACGCTCTCAATTCTTCTTTAATTGGAGCCCAAGCTTCCACTATATCTGCCACTTCAGGATTGTCTTCATGAACCAACGGAAAATAAGCATCCACTCCGATATAATCCAATTTGTCCCAAAAAGTAATCGCTGAGAAACTATCCCAATTCGCTGCATACGTAAGTTTACCATCGTATACCTCACGTATATCATCAGCCAACTGAGACCAATACTCCGGTCGCTGGGTTGCAGCAAACTTGATTTCAGTGCCAATGCATAGCATCTCGGCCTTTGTTTCAGCAGCCAACTGGGCATAAGTCATAATGTATTTTCTATACTCCTGCTCCCAAATCAACCAGTCTGCCTCAGTCTCTAAGTCATATTCACCAATCCAAAATCTACTCACCCAGACATGTGGTTTGATCATTACTTTGAGACCGCACTTCTGTGCTAGTTCTACCAGCACCTTAGTGCCATCGACTCGCTCACCCCACCACTGTCGTTCGCTATTGAAATGAAGCTGAGGTTGCCCTTGCTTTGAGAATCCAAAAGGGATGACCGCTACCCACTCCGCATTGACAGATTGTACTGTGGCCATATCTGCCGAATCGATTTCTGAATAAGGATTGACCAAACTTGCCCCGTCAATTTTCAATCGGTCTTCTTGCACGCCCGTACGCATGAGTAGCCCACCTAAACCGATAGTAATCAATCCCACTAAAATTCCGAAAGTCTTCAATTCGCTAGTTCACATTGCTCACTAGTAAATTATCGAAAAGTATTGATTCACAGAATAGAAATGCAGCAATACTTGTCGCCAACCTCTAGTAAACTCCAAGAGGATCTGTTTGAAATTTCCCTTACGAAAAAAAGGAAGAACGCCGTATTGGCCTTGATAACAACCTTATTGTAAGGTTGGTGCGCCGCAACAATGTTGCGACGCGCTAAAATTATTCGAATCGCTCGATATCGGCACCTAATGCCTGAAGGCGTTTATCTATGAATTGATAACCTCTATCTATTTGCTCCACGTTGTGGATGGTCGACGTACCAGAAGCAGAAAGTGCAGCTATCAAAAGCGATACTCCTGCCCTAATATCTGGTGAAGTCATGCTTATACCTTTGAGGTCGAATGCTCTGTCCAAACCGATCACAGTCGCCCTATGTGGATCACAAAGAATGATCTGAGCTCCCATATCTATGAGCTTATCTGTGAAGAATAGCCTACTCTCAAACATCTTCTGATGAATCAACACAGTCCCTTTGGCTTGGGTAGCTGTCACCAAGATAATGCTTAACAAATCAGGTGTAAACCCTGGCCAGATCGCATCAGCTATTGTTAAGATTGACCCATCTATAAACGACTCAATCTCATAATGTTCCTGTGCAGGGATATAGATATCATCTCCTCTAAATTCCAATTTGATGCCCAATCGTCTGAATGTATCTGGGATAATCCCGAGCATATCTATTCGTGCATCCTTGATGGTAATTTCAGATTTGGTCATGGCAGCCATACCAATGAAACTCCCTATCTCAATCATATCAGGCAGCATGGTATGATCAGTGCCACCTAGCTTCTCTACACCTTCTATCTTCAATAGGTTGCTACCTATTCCCTCGATCTTAGCGCCCATTCGCACGAGCATTTTGCACAATTGCTGTAGGTAAGGCTCACAGGCAGCATTGTACACTGTAGTTGTACCTTTTGCCAAGACAGCCGCCATCACAATATTGGCTGTACCTGTTACTGAAGCTTCATCCAGGTGCATGTAGCATCCCTTTAGGTCACTACCATCAACAGTATAGAATGAGTTTTCCGCATCGTACACAAACTTGGCGCCTAGCTTTTGAAAGCCAACAAAGTGTGTGTCCAATCTTCTACGACCAATTTTATCACCTCCCGGTTGTGGAATTTTACCTGTACCGAATCTTGCCAATAATGGGCCTAGGATCATAATTGATCCACGAAGTGAAGATGCCTTTTCTTTGAATTCCTCCGAATCGAGAAATTTGAGATTGATGTGTTTGGCTGTAAAAACGTAAGACTCCTCATCGGTCTTTTCGGTCTGTACACCGAGATCTGCAAGCAAGTCTATCAACTTGAGTACATCGCGAATATTGGGAATCTTATGAATGTGAACCGGTTCTGCTGTAAGCAACACGGCAGAAATAATTTGGAGAGCTTCGTTTTTAGCACCTTGCGGAATGATGGTTCCGCTAAGTCTTTTGCCTCCCTTTACTCGAAATGAACCCATTAGTTATTGGATCTTCTTCTTTTGTTATTGGAATAATTCTTCTTACCGCCTTTGTTGCGATTTCGATTCTGGTTGTTGTTTCGATTGTTGTCAAAAGTACGATGAGAGGTTTTCTCACTATCGAATAGTCCGTAGGTTTTGACTTTTTCAATGTCTATATCCAATTGATCTTTGGATAGCTGTTTGATGTTTTTAAGGACGATTTCATCCTCAATCGTATCTCTATTCCAAGTTTGGTAAAAAGACTTCATCAATCTACCTATCCCAATCACAGCTCCCTCCTTCTCTTTAGGATCTTCCATTTTGATAGCTTCCTCTATCAACATCTCTACACCCCTGCCATAATGACGAAACTTGATGTTGTTGTGTTGGTATCGGATTCTATCCGGCTTTCTGTCCAAGATGGTAGACTCTGGAATAGGGAAAGGGCTCTCTATATCCATATCAAAGTCTGAAATGATAAAAAGATCATCCCATACTTTTTGAGTGTATTCGTTAGCGTCTTTGCTTAGTTCAGGATTGATCATTTTCATCAACTCCACAAGCAAGCCTGCATACTTATTTCTCGTTTCTTTATCGTCGGTGTTTTTGATATGTGCAACAAGATTTTGCACGTTTCTTCCGTACTCTCTAAGCTTAAGGTGAGTACGTTCAGTATTGTATTCTAAACTCATTCTATTGATTTTGCTCAAAACTAGTCAAATCTGCCATTAGCAAGGCCAAAGGGAGAAATTATTACCAGCAATATGGTGACAGCAATTTATTTACTGGAGTTCATTAACTCCTCTATTTCTTCTATTTCGATTGGTATATCCGCCATCAGATTTTGGTGACCGTCCTTAGTGATCACTATATCGTCTTCTAGCCTTATCCCTATCCCTTCTTCTCTTATATAGATGCCCGGCTCTACGGTGAAAACCATCCCAACTTCGAACTCCTTGTAAATGGAAGCTACATCATGCACGTCCAATCCGAGGTGGTGCGAAGTGCCATGCATAAAATATTTGCGATAAGCAGGCCAATCAGGATCCTGATTCTTGATGTCTGTCTTGTCAATCAGCTTAAGGTCAAGCAACTCTTTGGTCATCAATTCACCAACAGCCTTATGGTATTCCGGGATGGCACTACCCGGTCGGAGTAATTCTGTGACCGCCTTTTTTACCCGATTGACCGCCTCATATACATCTCTTTGGCGCTGAGTAAATCGACCATTTACTGGGATAGTTCTGGTCATATCAGCATTATAATTAGCATATTCAGCGCCCACATCCATCAGCAGTAGATCGCCATCTTTCAGCTGCATGTTGTTGTCAATGTAATGCAACACACAAGCATTGGCTCCTCCAGCTATAATCGGTGTGTAAGCAAATCCTTTTGATCGTTTCGAAAGGAACTCGTGCATATATTCCGCTTCTAGCTCATACTCCCAAACGCCCGGCTTTGCAGCCTGAAGGATTCTCCTAAAGCCTTGATTGGTTATTTGGCATGCATGACTTATTTGTTCGATTTCTATGCTTGATTTGATGGTTCTCAAGTCATAAATAATAGGCGCTAACCGTTCATATTTATACAATGGAAATCGTTGCTGGCAATGTTTAATGAATCGATCATTGGCTGTCTCTACAATCGAACCATTCCTGATATGCTCGTTGGTCGGTAAGTAGATATGCTCTGATTCGGCCAAAATGGTATAGAGCAGTTTCTCAAAATCCGGTGACCATTTGATATTGGCAATCCCAGAAGTAGATCGTGCTTCTTCCTTAGTGAGCTTATGCCCCTCCCAAATAGCGATCTCCTCGCTTGTCTCCCTTACGAATAACAGTTCCCTGAACTTTTCATCAGGAAAATCAGGAGCAAGAAGTAAAATTGATTCTTCCTGATCCACACCTGATAAGTAAAACAGATCGGAATTCTGTTTGAAGGCCATTGTGCCATCAGCATTGGTTGGCATGATGTCATTAGAATGAATAATAACCACAGAATTAGGCTTCAATCTGGAAACAAGCCTTTTCCTGTTTTGCACAAATAGTTCGGCATCTATCGGGTGATATCTCATGAATTGGGGTTTTTATACAAGGTCTTTTAAGTAATTATGTCAGCCAACCGAGCAATTTTGTATCTTCACTTATGCTCTGGTTTCGCACAATAAAGTTACTATTTCTTTTGGTCCTATCGGGCAATATTGTCCTAGCTCAAGAGAAGTTTTGGGTGGATCAATCAGATGCTGTTTCACCCCAAATTGCAGAGATTCTTCCAGATTCGGAACTTTGCTCTGAATGGTTATCGGCCTGTAGTTATCTATTAGACTCTAGTCAAATCCGAAAGCTAGCTCTGCTCGGAATACAACCCTCCAGAGTAATGCGTTATGAACCTGCTTCGATTCAAGAAAACAAGGCTCTGCTTGGTTTTGCATTGGAGCAAATAGAAGCCGAGAAGTTCATAGAGCTTGGACTCAATGGTGCAGGTGTGAAAGTGGGAATTATAGATGGAGGATTTCTTAAGGCTAACAAGGACAAGAGCCTTTCGCATTTTTTTGAAAACGAATTGGTGAAATCCTACAAGGACTACATCACTCCGGATATGGAAGAATATGGTGGCGCTGCTGGTTTGGATGATAATCATGGTACAGAAGTGTGGCAGCTCATTGGTGGATTAAATAGGGATAAAAATATCCAATTCGGATTGGCAACAGCCGCAGAATACTACTTGGCTCGGACAGATCATGGTGCCTACGAAAAAAGAATAGAAGAAGACTATCTCATCCAAGCCATGGAGGACATGGAAAAGGAAGGCGTAAAATTGATCAACATCTCTCTAGGATATAATGTAGGATTCAAATCGCCTGAAGCCAATTATAAAGTAAGCCAGATGGATGGCAAGACTACCAAGCTTGCCAAGGCTGTGGATTATGCAGCACTGAACAAAGGAATGCTCATAGTAGTAGCCGCTGGCAATGATGCCAAAACCAAGTGGAAAATCATAGATACGCCTGCAGACGCAAAATATGCCCTGACAGTGGGAGCAAGCAAATTCAAAATTTGGGACAAAATGAGCTACAGCAGCATAGGGCCAGATTTCACTGATTTTGTGAAGCCAGATATATCTGTGTACTCAACACTCGGCACGTCATATTCCACACCCGTAGTTACCGGAATGGCGGCTTGCCTGTGGCAACTAAAGCCTGAGCTTACCAACTTTGAAATGATGGAGATATTCAAACGTGCAGGTAATTTTTACCCTTACCCTAATAACTATCTGGGATACGGCGTACCCACAGCATCCAGCCTTCTGAAAGTAATTCAAGGTGACAGTATCCCTAAGCTTGAACCAATCTCCACCAATAAATCTATCCACAAAATCTCCGTTGATGAAGGTTTAAATTATATCGTGGGTTTTCACAAAAAAGATGGATACAAGGTCATTAAGAGATTGGTCTATCGTCCAAAGAATAACAAAATAAAAGTCAAAAAAGTCGAAGGCTCAACACAATCTTCCATCCTTCTTGGCCAAGAGGCACTAGAAATTTTTTGGCAGTGATATTCAATGTAAAAATTGAATCTGAATTACAGTATTTAGCGAAGATCCTTATCTATCAAACGCCAAGACTTCCGATTTTTCCTTTGAAGTTCTCTTAACTGCAATCCAATTCAAAATACTAAATTTGCGCTCCTATGGAGGAGCAGGAGTTGATCACATTATCCAACGGCATTCGAATTATTCATAAGCAGATAGCTCATACACGAATTGCACATGTTGGTATCATGCTGGATATAGGTAGCAGAGATGAGTTGGATGATCAGCAAGGAATAGCTCATTTTTGGGAGCACATGGCCTTCAAAGGCACAAAAAAGCGCAAAGCTTATCACATCATCAATAGACTTGATTCGCTCGGAGGAGAACTCAACGCCTACACCACTCGAGAAAAGATTTGCTTCTACGCTTCGTTATTGGACAATCATCTAGAGAAAGCGGTAGAGTTACTGGCAGACATTACCTTCAATTCCACCTTCCCTCCTGCTCAAATCGAAAAGGAGCGCATGGTAATACTGGAAGAAATGTCCATGTATAGAGATACACCAGAAGACTCCATTCAAGATGAGTTTGACGAATTACTTTTTCAAGAGCACCCTTTGGGTAAAAACATTCTGGGTACTGAAGAAACCGTAAACTCATTTCAACAGTCAGATTTTGAAACTTTCCTCTCGCAAAATCTCAACACAGATAAAATCATACTCTCTAGTGTAGGCAGCTATTCTGGAGCCAAACTCCAGAAACTAGCCAACAAGTACTTGGCCGACATCCCTGCAAAAAATCAACCTTCAAGCAGGAAGCTTTTTAGTGAATTTGTACCTCAGGTGAAGGTTGTTAAAAAACCAATAACGCAAGCACATGTAGCACTTGGATTACCTACCTATGGCCTATTAGATGAGAATAGGATTCCCTTTTTCTTATTGATCAATATACTTGGTGGGCCAAGTATGAACTCTAAGCTCAACATGGCCCTCCGTGAGAAGCATGGTCTGGTATATGGGATAGATGCCAGCTATGCGCCTTATTACGAAGTAGGTCAGTTGGGTATTTATTACGCTACAGACCCTAAGAACTTAAAAAAATGCCACAGGCTGATCAAGAAGGAGTTTGACTTGCTCATGAAAAAACCAATGACTCATAGTCAGCTTCACAAAGCCAAGCAGCAGCTCAAAGGACAACTGGCCATGTCGGAGGAGAACAACAATTCGATGATGCTCATGATGGCAAAGACTATGCTTGATCTGGATAAAGTGCCAGATATCGGCGAGCTGTTCGATAAAATTGATAATACGACGGCAGAAAAACTCATGGAGTTGGCGAGGGAAAACTTCGTTATAGAGAACATGAGTCAATTAACCTATTTGCCGCAGTAAAGGACTTATCAAAATCGTCTAATTTTGAATTATGGATTTCTTACCTGAGTCTCTCCAAAAGTACATCGAGGATCATTCCGAAAAGGAAAGTGAGCTGCTCAGCAAGATCAATAGAGAAACTCACCTCAAAGTACTCAAGCCAAGAATGTTATCTGGTCATTTGCAAGGTCGCGTACTTTCCATGCTTTCACACATGATTAGCCCCAAGTATGTTTTGGAAATTGGCACCTACACGGGATATTCTGCCTTATGCCTTGCCGAAGGCTTAGTCGAGGATGGCAAACTAATCACCTTGGATGTAAATGAAGAAATGCAGCCCATCGTGGAAGGTTACTTCAGGGAATCCGAATACCGGGACCAAATAGAATTTAGATTAGGTAATGCACAAGAAACCATCCCCACATTGAGTTATGAATGGGATATGGTATTTATAGATGCAGATAAAGAGTCATATTCCAAATATTTCGAACTAACACTACCTCAGATCAGGCAGGGTGGCTTTCTCATAATAGACAATGTACTGTGGAGTGGTAAGGTGGCAGAAGCTGACAAACAAGACAAAGCAACTGAATCTATCCGTGCATTCAATAAGATGGTCAGTGATCACCCTGCAGTTCAGCATGTGCTCTTCCCCATAAGAGATGGCTTAATGGTGCTAAGAAAGCTATGAGGACAGTATTCACAGCACTTTTTTTACTCAGCCTTTCGTGGCTAATTGCCAGCCCGATTCCTCAGGTACCATCGACCATTGAAATAGCTGGTGTAAAACTTAAGCTCACAAACGAAGCACAGCGAGAAATTCAGAATGACGTGAATGCGCTTAGGGCCAGTGACAAGTACTTTCGAATTAAGCTTGATCGCGTCAACCTTTATTTTCCAATCATTGAGCGTGTACTTAAGGAGGAAGGTGTCCCAGAAGTTTTGAAATATCTGGCTGTGCAAGAAAGTGCTCTGGTATCTGATGCTGTTTCATCTGCTAACGCAGTAGGATATTGGCAATTCAAGGATTTCACTGCTAGAGAAGTGGGTCTCCGGGTTGACTCCAAAATAGATGAGCGCAAAAACATCGTCTCAGCCACCAAAGGAGCTGCCAAGTATTTCAAAATGAACAATTTCTATTTTAAGAATTGGATCTATAGCATTAGTGCATACCAAGCTGGCAGAGGTGGCGCAAGCAAGTATGTCGATAAAGAGAATTTTGGTTCTGATAAACTGACCATTACTAAAAAAACACATTGGTACGTTCTGAGATTTATCGCGCATGTTATAGCCTTTCAAGATGAGGTGGGTGGAGGACATAGTGAAGGACTCAAACTAGGAGAATACACCAAAGGAGAGGGAAAAAGTATTGAGCAGATAGCCAACGAACATAAACTAGATGTCAACCTTGTAAAGGATTATAACAAGTGGCTGCAACATGGAAGAATTCCAGACGACAAAGTGTACACGGTCATCCTGCCTACTACGGGCAAACTTCCCAAATCAAAGGATTCAGAGGATCAGCCGCCATTGACAAGGACTATAGAAAGCCCTGAAGAAAAAACGATCTATCCAGATGAATTGGGTATATCCAAAGAACTGAAAACCATCTTTATCAGACTGAATGGGCTGTCTGCTGTCATGGCAGGCAAGGAAGATAACGTCGTGAAATTGGCCCTCAAATCTGGAATAAGCAGCGCTCAATTGATTAAGTATAATGACCTCAAACCCACTCAGACAATCAAAACTGGTGAGATTTATTACACCAGAAGTAAAAGGGGCAGATCACCGGTTAGGTTTCATACCGCACAACCAGGAGAGACACTGTGGAGCATATCTCAGAAGTACGGGATCAAACTAAAAAGCCTTGCCAAAAAGAATCGGATGGAGGAGAATGAAATACTGAAAGCTGGAAGAGTCCTGTGGATGGGTAAAACCAGACCAAAAAGCACGGCAATAGAGTATAGAAAAGTAGTACCAAAAAGAGCGTCAGAGCCTTCAAAGGTGAGCAAACCCATCACCAAGAAAGAAATAGCACCAGAACCTATTACTACAACTAAGCCAACTCCAGCGCAGGAGGTGACACCAGAACCGAAAACAGTGGTAGAAATAAAAGAATCAAATCAATCTAACGATGAGACCAAATCCGATTCGGAACTTACCCACATTGTAGAAGCTGGCGAATCACTTTGGAGCATTGCGCAGAGGTATGGCATTGGATTGGATGAGCTCAGAAAAATGAACGATTTAACAGCTGAATCGGTATTGAGCATAGGACAGCAATTGCTCACAACACTTACTGATGCTGACAATATTCAGCCGGAAGAACCAGAGGAAAATGAGCTTCCAACAACAACGAAATTTCATGAAGTCCAATCAGGTGAATCACTTTGGGCGATATCTCGAAAATATGGAGTAACTGTGGATGACCTTAGAGAATGGAATGGGCTGAACACAAAATCAACGCTCAATCCGGGACAGAAACTCATGCTCCAAGGGGACAAGGATGGTGGTAGAAAAACGGATAAATTCAAATTCTACACCGTAAAAGCTGGAGATAGTCTTTATAAGATTAGTAAAGATTTTGACGTCTCTGTAAGAGATATCCAACTATGGAATGACATG
Organism: Cyclobacteriaceae bacterium; assembly: GCA_049115815.1. GTDB lineage: Bacteria > Bacteroidota > Bacteroidia > Cytophagales > Cyclobacteriaceae > Marinoscillum. The sequence continues at coordinate 427,875 of JAGDZO010000005.1, forward strand.
GATGATTCCACTTTGTCAGTGGGTCAGGTCATCAAGATCAAAAAAAATTAGTTCGATTATAATCCTGTAGACTCTATATTCTGATTGAGTAGATTATTGATCAATCTTAAATCAACAGGCTTCTCCAGAAACGCTTTCGCATTGAGGCGGAGCGCGTCATTTTTGTAGCTCACATTAGAAGACATGGCAATGACATTGGGAAGATTGAGCGGTAGACTCATGATGTCTAATCCATTCATTTCTGGCATCTCCATATCCACAAACAGCACATCCGGCTTTTGCTTTTTGAGTGCATCGGCACCCTTTACAGAATTGGTGAATGAATGGACATTGCAGGTCACATCAGTATTGCTGAGAACCTCCTCCAACCACATGATGGCCATTGGGTCATCATCGATTGCAATTACGTTAAGCGATTTGTTTAGCGGCATAGTACTGCAATAAAACAAAATATCACTCAAACTTTGGGGTGAAAAATCGTTCAACAACGCTAAAAGAGCGTTCAATAGGGGGTATTCTCAATAATCAAAGTCCAACCCGAGCTTGTCTTTGAGCTCTTGAAGCGCTGGGTTTTGTTTAACCATGTAATCAAATTTCTCTCTTGAGGTATAAAGGTTTTTGGTAGACTTAATTTCAGTCACCTCTTTTTGAATACTAAAAACCGTGTTATCCAAGTGCTTCTTTAGGTACTGAAGCAGATCAGGTTCGCATTTCTCCAATATGCTTATCTCCAACTGGCTCTCTAAGTAGATGGTGATCACATCATAATCCGTTTTTTCTAAGCGCCGATCTAGCACAAGCCTTTCGGTATCGCTTGCTCCTTGTGCCAATCTTTCCTCTTTGAAACTTGCCCAATACTTCTGGACTTGCTCATCAGTAAATGGAGAAGTCTTTTCCTCCAGCAAAGGTTTCTTTTCGACTGCTTCAGACTTCACAGCCGGTTTGCTTCTCAGTAAGCTTGGAGTCTCCTTTTTCTGACTGTCCGTATTAGCCGATGGTAACTTTATTTTTGGTGTGTGAGGTATAGGTTTTTCTCCTTCCGGCAATGGCTTGCTTTCCGGTGCAGGAGTTGGTGCAGTCTTGGGGAGTTCTTTTGGAGAAGAGGATTCTTCTAAGCTGTCGCTACTTTTTTTTTTACGTCCGATCCAGCGGCTAATTTGATAGCACGTTCCATCTGAGACAATTTCATCAAGCAGAGCTCGATATGCAGACGCTGATTCTTGCTTTGTTTGTAGCTCAGATCTACTTGATTCATCATGTTGAGGCCTGTAAGCAGGTAAGATGAAGATACAGCATTGGCTTGTTCTTGGTATTTGTCCTTGAGGTTTTCAGGTGTCTCCATCAACTTTAGCGTCTGGGGATTTTTACACACCAATAGGTTTCTGAAGTGTTCTTCAAGTCCTACCAAGAAATTGTGACCATCAAAACCATTTTTCAAGATCTCATCAAAAAGCAGCAACGCTCCAGACATATCTTCTACCGAAAAGAAATCGACCAACTTGAAGTAATAGTCATAGTCAAGAATATGAAGATTCTTGATCGTGTTCTGGTAGGTAACCTTGTTGTCTGATGAGAACGTAACGATCAAATCAAAAATGGACAAGGCATCTCTCATAGCACCATCTGCCTTCTGGGCAATTAGATGTAGCGCTTCAGGCTCTGCATCTACTCCTTCTTTAGTAGCTATTTCCTGTAGTTGCAAGACCATGTCATTGATTTCAATACGATTGAAATCGTAGATCTGGCATCTGGATAAGATTGTAGGGATTACCTTATGCTTCTCAGTGGTAGCCAAGATGAAAATGGCGTAAGAAGGCGGCTCTTCCAATGTCTTCAAAAAAGCGTTGAACGCTTGATTGGAAAGCATGTGAACCTCATCAATGATATATACTTTGTATTTTCCTTCTTGAGGTGGATATCTGACCTGATCTATCAGATTTCTAATATCTTCAACAGAATTATTGGAGGCAGCATCTAATTCATAGATGTTAAAATTGCCGCCTGTGGCATCTCCGGTCTTAGCTTCAAAGCCATTGACCATTCTAGAAAGTATCCTTGCACAAGTGGTTTTACCCACACCTCTTGGCCCACAAAAAAGCAATGCCTGAGCAAGATGATCATTGTCAATTGCATTTTTGAGCGTAGTGGTAATATGCCCTTGCCCGACTACTTCATCAAAGCCGAGGGGACGATATTTTCTTGCCGATACTACAAAACTTTCCACAGCGGAAAATTAAGACAAATGGTTAGAATGGTGACAACTTTTTAAAATGATTCTGAAGAATTGATTTGAAAGATTCTTCCTTACCACTTAATGCGAAGCAAGTATTAGCTATTTCCTTCTTCTGCTAGTCCATCTCTTTCAAAATGAAAGCTAGTTAAGGCCGATGTATTGACTTATATGAATTCTGACTAATCTCCCATGCAGTCTAAAAGAGGGAATAGGGCAATATGCCCTATTCCCAAACTATTAATTTGATGAGTTTATGTAAGTCATTGATTAATTATCAAAATCAAATTACTTCACAATCAACTTGCCCGAAACCAATGTAGCCTCTGACGTGCTGATGGAATACAAGAAAATGCCCGGATTAAGCACATCTGATAAGTCTACACTTAGACTATGTGCGCCTGATTTCAGTTGAAACACCTCATGTTTGATTGCCCTTCCGGCCAGGTCGCTCAATTCCAAAACGAGCTCTGAAGAATTCGCTAGATTCACGTCCACCTTTATCAACCCTGTTGTTGGGTTTGGATAAATTCTAGGTGTACTTATTTCGATAGACTGAGTATTGAGAGTTGTTAATGGTTCTGGCGCACATTCAAAACACTCCATACACTCACCACTACTTGGCAGTGAGGCGATTTTGGTGTCCATCCATTTTATACGCTCACTCAGAAATCCTTTTAGTGTGTCCAATTCTTCTCGGTAAGTGAATCCGATATGATCATTACCCCAAACAGACTCTGCCAGCGGGAAGACTTGAAAATTCCTATTTTTTGCCTCATCCAACAATTCGGCATAGCCATTGATGGTGTTTTCGAACTGTTCATCATTTATCAATCGAACACGCAAGTCTGCCCACCTTTCTTTGAGACATGAAGTGTAGTATTGATCTTCTAGGAAGTCCTCCCACCAATTAGGCACACCTGCTGGTATTTCTTCATGTACCCAGTTTTCTGAAGTAGCACCCCAATTACCATTCCCGATGTTGATTCCACCACATGAAAGATTGTAATCCCAGATTGGTCCCATGGTGAGCTTACCCCCTTTGCTGTCTTTGTCCTTATACATATAAGTACTGAGCCTGTAGGAATCAATGTTTTTTGTCAATTCATTGATGATGAAATAATCGATAAACGAAGGTAAGTTGATATAAGAACGATAGCCTGACTCAGTATCGTCAAGTGGCCTATTTTCGAGTGATTCCTCAAAGTCAGTGATGTAATCCTTTATGTAATCTTTCTGTACTTGAGGCATTTTAACTGGATCAGGAGCGAAATAATTGAAGAAAGAAAGTCCCCAGCCAAAATCGGCGTTCCAGTATTCTTCTTGCTTTCGATCAATTCTCATCAAATAGCCTCCCGTCAGATCGTCCCCTGAAACTTCATCGGGTTTTAGTGTGGCTATATCAACACGATTCTTGTCGATTTTAATCTTTTCAGTAAAAAGATAAACACCCCGATATTCTCCGTTTAGCATGACTTCACAAAACTGTGTCCGTGGAGCGTAACGACCTAATTCTCTCCCAAGGTCATAGACGAAGGCATTTTTCATAAGCGTCTTATCAGCAAAAGGCCCATAAAGTACCCAGTCATTTTCTTCAGGCAACCCGAGAACAGATACATTGTTGTTATCTCCGTTGGCCAGTTGGGTTTCCAACGTGTACCCTTTCTTATCAAAAAGCTCCCAAGAAGATTCACCGCGCCCCTTGATACTAATTCTACCATCATAATCATTGTAGGGCCCATTAACGTCATTTCGTCCGCTAGCATTGAATACAATCTTCATAGAAGCACCAATTCTTTCCTTAGTGATTTCAGAAATCTCATCAGTGTCTATAACAACGATTGGGAGATTACTCGTGGTAAGCAATTTTTGCTCTCCTGTATTTCTCCAAATTGTAGAAGTACCCTCGCCATAGTTAGCTGTGGCTATATCAGATCTACCATCGGCATCCAGATCAATCAAGACCAAGCCCCATGGCTTTGAACCTGTTTGATAATTGACTCGCTCCGCGAAGCTGATCACTCCTGATTCGATGCTGGTGTTCTCCAATAAGCTTACATTATTCGTTCCGTCATTACCAGTTGCCAAATCAGGTTTTCCGTCTCCATTTATATCAGCAATTTCAGTAACTACTGGACCACTACCGGTGGACAATTCCATTCTTTCGGAAAAGCTGAAGGTGCCTGGCGCTGAATTGGTATTACTCAAAACAGACACCATTTGATTGTATGGCATAGCTAAAGCAATGTCGGGTTTTCCATCGTCATTTAGATCGCCAATAGCTATCGAACGTGTGGTATCCCCAACAAAGATGGCTACTTTGAGATCATAGGAAATCACTCCTGCAGACGCACTATTATTGGCCAACAAAGTAAAAGAATCACTTGCCCAATTAGCAGTGGCCAAATCCAATTTCCCGTCTCCATTTAAATCTGCTATGGCAATATCTATAGGGGCAGCCTCTGAAGCAAAATCTAGTTTTGACGCAAAGTCAATCAATCCAGCACCTGCACTCGTGTTTCTAAGTACACTAACCGTGCTGCCGACCAAATTGGCTGTAGCCAAATCAAGTTTCCCATCTCCATCTATGTCAGCGATTGACACAGCAAATGGAAAGTCTCCAGTGGTAAAATCCTGTTTCGTACCAAAACTTATTACACCTGCTCCGGTGCTGGTGTTCCTCAATACTGACAAAGTCGCGTTTGCTGAATTAACAGTTGCTAGATCAAGTTTACCATCACCATCTAAATCTCCTACGGTCACGTCAAAAGGGTCTGGGCCTGTGGTAAAATCAATTTTATCATCAAAATGTATTTCGCCTGCCTCGCTAGTTACGTTTCTAAGAACTGATACGCTTGATCCAGCTGAATTGGCAAAGACCAAATCAGGTTTTCCATCTCCATCCAAATCACCAACAGTTGCAGTAATAGGGCTAGCACCAGTCTTGTACTCATCTCTATCTGCAAAATAACCTGGCACTATTCCGGTTGGATTATCTAATGTTAGTATGAAAGGGTGCGAAGAAGAAGCCACATGATTGTTGACCAACACGGTGAGGGGTTGATGGGTAGCTCCAGCAGGAACAGTTACTTTGAGCTCCACATCCGTGGCGGAATTAACAGCAGCACGAGTAGCTCCAAAAAAAACAATGTTGTTTTCAGGCGTAGCATCGAAACCACTACCGGTTATGGTCACTGTGGTTCCAATGTTACCGCTGGTTGGTGTGAAAGAATTGATGTATGGCTGGGCATGGATAGAGCCAAACCAAAAGAACAATATCATAATGAGAACGTAGTTTGAAAAAACTTTTTTAGCAGTCATATCGAGTGAATTTTAAATTTTAAGAAGTAATTATTTTGGGTCATTTTTGACTCCATGGATTGTGGTGTAAGAGCGTGAATACTTTCCTCCGCAACTTCCGCTTAAGTAGTGAAATCGAATGGAATTAGTATTTGAAAATTCACCGATGAGTAGATGTATGCCCCACCCTCCTACATAATTAAAAACATCTAATTTTGAATCAGTTGAAGAGTCTGTTGAAACTCCATACACTGGATTACTTAAGGAGAAAACCGGAGTTACTATTTGACCTTCCTTGAAGTGTATAGCCATTCGCCTTTTTGGTCCTTTCGGTCCTTCCCAATTTCTAACTAGGTCGCTAAATTTATCTTCGAATTTTGTGATGTCTACATCCTCTAATGCTTTGATCCAGCCTTCGAATTGAACCGTTGAAGTATCACCACTGCAATTATCTATTGCAGTAAAAAGGTAGTTACCAACGTACTTATTTCTGAAGTCTTCAATTTCGAGATGCAGACTATCTTTATATGCCTCGCCTAAAGAATCATATGCCGTTACAATAATCGTATTATCGCCTGTTGGCAATGTCTCTTCATTATACCAGGTGTAAAACGCATAGGTGAAAGGAGTTTTCCGATTTTCCACAGAAGAAGGCAAATGAACAATGGAATCATTGATTTCAATTTGAACACTAGTTATTTCAAATTCTTGATCTACAACTTCAAGTATAATCCTGATTGGCTCATTGTTCGGATAGATGGTCATCTCATTAAAAACAGAGATATCTATTTTAGAAGAGGCTACAGGCACTGTTTCATCAAGTTTGATTGCATCTTCTGAACAAGCCGAAATTAATATAATGCTGATGCTGATAAGAAGGAGCGTATAAAGTCTATGTGTTTTCATTGTTTTGGTTTTTGTGTGAATCAAAGAGTCTTTTTGATAATTAATGGATGAATAGTACTAAACTCACCGGGCTAATTTCTAATACCAATCGCGCATGAGTAGTTGGCTAGATCCAACACGAATCTCGAGTGTCATCAGGTTTTTAAGGGATACAAATGATGAACTCAATGTGAAGAAGTGGATTGAATAATGTCTAGTGTTTTTCATGATTTATACTATTTTGATTCTGTGACAAGTGAGAAAAAATGATCTCAAAATTCGATTTGTCTAATTTTATGGATTGGTTTCAAATGAGTAACTGGAGCTACCACCGGGTGATTTCCAAGTCGCATCTATCATTGACACGCTTAATAATTCTTTGTTCGTAAACCCCATTGCCATCCTTGTCCCAGAAATACCTGTCCGCACAGTCATCCAGATAATTAAGTAACCCATTTCCTTTAATCCCAAGATCGAAAGTCAGCGCTTGATTATTATGTGGTTTGTTCAACCCTGGGATTCCTACGTTTAAGGCACATTGATCAGGGCCTAAAAATGAGTAGGTTAATTTGTTATTACTTAGTTCCCAAACTGTGGAATCCTGCGTGCAATATTTACCTTCAATTGAGTGCCTAATAACAATCGAACCAGAAGTACTATCCAGAGATTGTCTCAATTCTGTTACGGCCATTAAAGGCCCATTCCCACCCCCATAGGAACCTTCTATCTTGTACCAATAAATATATTGATAGTCATTGTCCAATCCCATCTCGACTAATCCGCCTCTTGTAACTATGGATTGATAGAATTTTGCTTGATAATCAGGGGAGCGCCAAATGTAATGGTCGTTTCCTTTTGATTCCGCGTTATAAGGTAGCCAATCGACTCCCATAGAATTCGTCGGATCAAGAACTGATAAAATTTCAATCTCATATAAAATGGAATCGATGCTTGTATTCCATTCGACAAATCTATTTTGTACTTCTACCAATCGGTCATAAACATGTTTGGCATGTTCGTTTGTTTCACTTTTTAAAATCAGATGGCTAGGAATACTGTTATCTAAGAAGACTGAGCCATATTTATAAGTTTGAGGCTTGAGTTCCTTAATGATTATTTCGAATTCACATGCTGTGAAAAGTATTAGAAAAAAAACAGCACAAATGGATTTTGTTAGATTATTGTCTATCATGATTATAAGATTTATCTGCGTACGCCAATTACTGGGGTGGGAGAAAAAGGCCATCCGTTAATGAATATTTTAACAGTGTCAGGTGAAATGAAATGGCCACTATAGCCGGCAAGACGGCCTAAATTAAAAGCTCCATCTGGCCGAAGAAAAGGCGCCATATAACAGCATGAGCTATATTTGATTTTAATATCCCTGATTGTAGGTGTGACGCTCTTAAATTCAGTATGAATAGTGTCTGAGCTTGAAAATGTGCTTATGAAGCCGTCATAAACTATTGAGTCTGAACCTTCAGAATAAAAAGTGGTGAAAGTAAAATCACCCAAATACTGTTCCCTATAATCTACGACCTCAATATTGACTCTATCAATGTGTGCTTCACCTTGAACATCATAAACCGTGGCTTTGATCGTATAGTTACCTAATGGTATTGTTTCTTCATCGTACCAGCTATAAGAGGAATAAGTGTATGGTGATTCCCAATTTTCCAAAGAGGCCGTCAATTGAACTATGGAGTCATTAAGTTCAATCACTACCCTCTCTACTTCAAGTGATTCATCGAGAACCTCTAAAATAATGTTGATTGGATCAATGTTCGAATGGCTTGATGACTCACCTAGTATCGTGAGCCTTATTTTCTGAATTGTTTCTAATTCGATTCCTTCAAGTTCAACTCCTTCATCTTGACAAGCTAGAATTGTCAGTAAACTTATGATTATAAAAAGGAGTGTATGTAGTCTAAGTATTTTCATAGATTTCGTGTTTAATATGTTCTTAGAAAGTAGTAGAAATGGCTTTTAAACTATTCGCTGCAATCGCCATTTAGCAGGTCTGATCTGGTAGGATTATAACCATTGTCACTAATATTAAAACCCTGAGTATCTAAGATTCCATTTTTTAACCCACAGAAATCCGTGAGTGATTCATTCCCAAGAATGGTCAAGGAACCAACACTACTCACATTTATCAATTCATCCAGATTTTTCAGAGAGTGATTATATACAATGACAAGTCGATTGATTGAGTCGATGCTATTCAATCCGTTCAAATCAGATAAAGCCTCCCAGCGAATATATAATTCACCAACAGAGGTAAGGTTTTTCAACCCGCTTATGTTGGTTAAGCGATTGTTAATCAACACGAACTTATCTACAGATGTTAAGTTACCTAGCCCGACTAATTCAGGAAGATTATTACCAATGAAGTACACCTCTTTGACGCTGCTGAGGCTTTTTAAACCGCTTATATCCGTTAATCCTGCATTATAAGAGACATGTAAACTTCCCACTGATTCAAGCCTAGATAATCCGTCCAAATTTGATATAGAATAACTTGCAGGGCAACGCTGGCAACTGGTTCCAATAATAAAACTTCCAGTAATGCCCTTATATCCATAATATTTAAAATCATCAATCCTTGCCTGCGAGCCTATGCTCCAATCTCCATTATAAATAATTGGATCATTGTTGTCACAAATGCCCCTTTTAATATCTGACGAAGTTGGATTACTCCTATTATTCTCTATTTGTAATGACTGAATAATTGTATTACGAATGCCACAGAAATTCGTGAGGCTGGCATTATCAGAAATAGTACCTGAACCAATACTTTTAACATTTAGCAATCCATTCAGATTCGTCAATGAATCATTGTTCACAATACCGATGTTATCCACTGAGGTAAGACTTTTTAATCCATAGAGGTGAGTCAGTGAGGGATTGTCATGTATCCATAAGTTTTCCAGAGAAGTAATTCCTAGCAAACCACTTAAATCTGTCAAGTTCACATTTCCCTCTATTCTTACAGAACCAACAGCATTTAGATATCCAAGACCATCCAGGTTAGTGATAGATTCACTTTCATGATTATCACACTCATCACATCCTATGGTCAAAGTTCCTTCAATAGATCCATGACCAGAAAATCTAAAATCATCTACTTCCTGTTGAGTGGACAGATGTACATCCACCACAGATGTCACCTTTTTCCCTGAAACTGTGTAATCAATAAATTTATTAGGATTAAAGTAGCCATGAGTACGTACATTTAAAAGGATTTCATTGCTGCTCAAGAAAATACCACTGGTGGCATAATCTGGACTTTTGTGAAAAGAAAATCCATCAATTATTCCTTCATTTGTTGATGACGAATCTTTCTCTAACGCTGGTGTAATTACCAACTCATTACCTCTGTAAATAGTGATCCTTTTATTTATTTGAGACCACCATTCACTCTTACTGGCACTAGTAAATCCCGCCAAAAGATCTTCATACAAGATCGTATCCTCTGGTTCGAATTTTTTGATCCATCCACTGGAGTAGGACGGTTGATTTGAGTATCTATTATTTAATTGAGCGAAATGATAATCTCCGACGTACTTATTCCTAAAATCTTCTATTTCAATTTGAACCTCTTCTAATTCTGTTGCAGCATCAATGTTATAAACGATAGCTTTAATCCGATAGACTCCAGGCGTAATTGTCTCTTCTTTATACCACCTAAATTTATATGGGCTGTCATACGTAGTATGAACCATTGAATCATTGATCAAAATTTCAATCCGGTCAAAATCTCCTTCGATTACTTCGACACTAAAGTCAATAGGCTCATTGTTTGGATATACGGTCAGATCACCATGGACAAATAGATTTATTCTATCTAGGGTTTCAGGTATTAATTCTCCCTCTTTCATACATCCTGCAATGAGCAACATGCCTATTACCACAAGGAAGGTGTTTATTATTCTAAGTGTTTTCATCGATTCAGTGTTTATTTAAAAACCAGGCTAAGCTTATGAACTCACGTCCTGATGACATTTTTCAAATATTCAATGAAATACTGTCCAACAAACTTTTAAGCATACGTCTATTCTTTTACATGACTCACAATTCACTTTCACATTACTTTCACATTGAGGAATAATAATGGCTATTGTAGACCCTAATCAATGATTTAAATCTAAATTCAACTTCAATATCAGTATTGACAACTCACTTGCCTTTATGCTACGCATTCACAAGTCTTATTTAGTAGTTCTTTTTCTCTGGTTTTCTTTTGTGCCAAATTCAATGGCGCAAGGGAAGTTTCTAGGAGTCCCTTCCATTGAATATTTTGGAGAGCAAGACTATCAATCGCATATTTCAAATCACAAAATCGGGCAAGACTCACGAGGGCTAATATTCGTTGCTAATAAAAATGGGATGCTAGTATATGATGGCAGCCAGTGGAAACTCCACAATGTTTCGTGGGGAGAGAGAGGCATCACTTCCCTATTGACAGATGATTCTGGGAGGGTATATGCCAGTAGCAGATACATAGGCTATTATTTCCCTGATGCTAGTGGAGATTATAAATTTCAATCCTTAAATCACTTATTACCAGCAGAACACAGAGTCAGGAGTATTATTAAAACTATCCCTTACAAGAATGGATATGTTTTTGTCAGTATTAATAGCTTGTATTTCTACGATGGAGAGACCATTGAGGTAATGCCTACTGAAGTATTACCTCCCCAGAGCATGCAAGTCTACAATTGCGGAGGTGAACTCTATATGAATCCGGACGGAAAAGGACTAGCTATATTAAACGGCAGAGATTGGAACCAATTGGCCGAAGGTTCCAAACTAGCTCAAATGAATATTACAGGTCTATTAGAAAGAACGAGGGGTTCACTAATTGCTTTTACTGAAAACAATGGCATCTATCAGGTCAAAAACAATGACGCAACACCCTTTGCGGCTGCATTGCTTGAAGAATTCTCCAACTGGAAAATAAATGCAGTAACTAAACTCTCAGATGGCAATTATGCCGTAGGGACAAACAATAACGGATTGTGCATACTAGATGCGAAGGGAGACCTTGTGTACCACTTGGACAACTCAAAAGGTCTAAATACCAGCAGTATACGAGACGTATTTGAAGATTCAGCTGGTAATATATGGCTGGCTAGAGAAAACGGGATTGTCAAAATAAGCTGGAGTGCTGCCCAAAGTTACTTGAGAGAAGAATTGAACCTCCCCGGCGTGGGTTATACGGCCATTGCCTTTGGTGATTATTTTTACTTTGGTACAAGCACGGGACTTTATCGTGCCAAAAAGCAATGGCCCATTGATAAAGTAGAAGCAATAGAAAATGTGCAGGGGCCTGTTTACTACTTACAAGATATTCAGGGTGATCTACTGGTCAGTGGTATTAATAATTCTTTTCAATTATATGATGGCAGATTTGTCCCAGTCTCAACTGACCATGATTGGATGCATTTTGCCTTCAAAGAAACTCGCGATCCTAATGTATTGATCCGAGGTAGTCTGAGTGGGATTTATCGTGTTGAAAAGAAAAATGGTCGCTGGTCTGTGACAAACAAATATGAGGGCTTTGATGAATGGACTAAATTTCTGGAATTTGACAAAACTGGGAAATTATGGACTGCCACATCTATCAAAGGAGTCTATTCCTTTACGTTTTCGGAAGACTATAGCACGCTTACCTCTATGAAATCTTACCCGCAAGGGAGTTCAGGTTTACCCAATACATTCTCGCGTATTTTCAAACTGGAAGATCAAATTCTATTTGCGACTACAAATGGAGTCTTCAATTTCATTGATGATGAAGAGCGATTTCAAATATCTTCAGATTGGCAAAAAGCATTTGAAGACAAGAATGACACTTCTAAGAATGATGTCTATGAGATTGTAGGGGGGGAATTTGGTAGTGCATATTACTCAGCAGCAAGGTCCAACGGTCGATTGACTAAAAATATTGGTGGAAGCTACTCAAGAGAATCTTATATGATTGATGGGTTTGAGCATCATTGGGAAGGAAGGCTATCAGTCTTGGATCAGAACAATATATTATATGCTCAATCAAAAGGATTTATTCACTTCAATCGAGAGGCTTATCAAAACCCCACACAGTTTCCTGAATTGCTCATTAGGTATGTGAAACTTCCAAATTCAGACTCCCTCCTTTTTGGAGGTAATTTTTTAGATGGTCTCACAGTAGTCACCGATCAACCTGAAGATCAGGTACCAATGCTTGATTTTGGAAATAACTCCTTGATTATTGGCTATTCAGCTATAGCATACAATCAAAACCAAACAACTTATAGATATCAGCTGGATGGATTTGATGAAAAATGGTCTGAGTGGACTACTAAAACAGAGAAGGAATACACATACATACCAGAAGGAAATTACACTTTTAGGGTACAGTCCAGAAACGCAATTGATGAATTGTCACCTGTTGAAACTTTTGCGTTTGGAATTCTACCCCCTTGGTACAAAACCAATATAGCATACATGATCTATGGCCTTGGAGTAATTGGGCTAATGATTTTGATCATTCTTGGAAACCGAAAAAAATATCAACAGGAAATCGGCGAACTCAAAAAAATCAATGTAGAAACAGAAATTCAACATAAAAAAAAGCAGCTGGCCACTACAACTATGCACTTGGTTGAAAAGACTGAATTTATCCATTCTGTGAAAACAAAACTGAGTGAAGTGCTCGACACCAAAAAAGAAAAAGATGTTCACCTAGGAATCAGAAGGGTTATTAAAGCGATCGAACGAAATGCTTCTGATGACAATCATTGGGAAAGCTTTGAAGTGCATTTTGATGAAGTTCATCGCGGATTTCTGATGAGGTTGCGAAGTGAGTTCCCAACCATCACTCCACAAGAGATTAAGCTTAGTGCTTATTTGAGAATGAACATGACCACTAAAGAAATGGCCAATTTGCTCAAAGTTTCAGTTCGTGGAGTGGAAATGGCACGGTTCCGCTTGCGCAGGAGACTGAACCTACTGAAAGAAGACAACCTCGTTAGTTTTATGATGAATTTTTAAAGCAATTAAATGAAACCAACATTAAGTATTGTACTGTTGTTTTTTGGATTCATGACCTATGGAGTTCAGGATATTACGATTTCTGGAACTATCTCAGATCACGAAGGAGAGCCAGTCATAGGAGCTACTATTCTAGTAACTGGAACAAGAAAAGGGGTTACTTCAAATAAGAATGGAAAATTCGAAATGTCCATTCCACGAGATACCGAATCTCTTACTATATCGTCTGTTGGATTTGAAACCCTTGTGGTGCCTGTGAGATCAGAAACTACACTGAATCTTACCCTGGCTGAATCTACTAATCAATTAGATGAAGTGGTCATAACTGGTGAGCTGGCCATCACAGGATACGGTCAAGAACAAAGCAAAGATTTAGTCTCTACAACCGTTGCGTCTATAAAGAACACCAGCCTACTTATGGATCGGCCGGTTCCTAGCTTAGAGGGGGCCTTACAAGGAATGGATCCATCGCTCATTGTGATGCAGCAATCTGGCTCGCCTGGATCACCCGTTACTGTGCGATTACGCGGAGTTGGCACGGCCGGTGATGCCTCACCTTTATTCCTCTACAATGGGTTTCCGGTTCAAGATCTCAGCATGTTAAACCCAAATGATTTTCAATCGGTAGGCATTTTTAAGGATGCTGCTTCTGCTGCCATATATGGGGCAAGAGGAGGAAATGGCGTTTTGAATTTCACAAGCAAAGAGGGAAAAGCAGATAAAAGGATACAGGGAAACATTCTAGTCTATGCCGGTACTCAAAGCTTAGTCTCTGAAGGCGACTATATGAATGGCAGAGAATATGCCCAATACTATAATAATACCTATGCCTGGCACGAGGCTCAAAACTCATTGACTGCCTCCTTGATGGCTCGCCCTCCATTTACAAAAGATGAAATGACCCTTTTGCCAAACACTACTTGGATTCGAGAAATCTCGAATGATGTACCCATTCGTGAATTTCATATAGGCCTCTCAGGAGGAAAAAATAGTACATCCTACTACTTAGGGGCTGGCAATCTATATCAAGGAGGAATAATTGGAAATACTGACTTTAACCGAAAGACGATTAACCTCAAGGTGAAGACAGAATTGGGCAAGTTGAAAATATCAATAAATGGACTCCACACGAACACTGAGCAACGTTGGATAAACTCCAACCTTATGGGTATTGCATCATCAATGCCAGGAATTTTTCCGGTATACAAAAGAGACGGAGAGCCCTATAACACCTCTGATCCTTTACGCGCCAATGTAAATGGAGTAAATGTTTTTTCGATCTCTTTCAATAATCCAATCGTTGGATTAACCCATTCGACAAGTTTGAACACAAATAATTCTTCTTTTGCGAATGCGTTGTTGAGCTATGAATTAAGCCCTGGTTTAACCCTAAATACGTCATTCGGTTCTCTTAGCAGAGATTTAGGCCAGAAATCATTTTCGGAAAGGTATGATTATCCTAGTGGCACTTTATCATCTGATGTCAATTCGCTCCATGAGCAATCCGTGCAGGAAAGAAACTGGCAATGGGAAGGATACCTGCGACATGAAAAATCTTTTGGCGATCACCACTTAGATGCGGTATTAGGAACAAGTTTTTTAAAGGATGAATCCTGGTTTGAAGGCCGTCATGGAACGGATTTTTTAGCCAATACTTTTTCTGAAGCATCCTTTCAGCATCAAGCGGACACAGGAATCTTGATTGTATTGCTTCCATGGCAGGTACGCAACACGCTCATGTCGTACTTCGGCAGATTAAATTACCATTTCAAAAAGAAATACCTATTTGGCATTACACTAAGAGCAGATGGTTCATCAAAATTTGGTCCAGACAACAGGTGGGGAAGGTTCCCTTCTGTGAATGCAGGGTGGGTGCTATCGGAAGAATCATTCTTTAAAATTCCAGCGGTTAGTTTATTCAAAATCAGAGGTAGTTGGGGCGTTAATGGCAATGACCGGATTCAGCCCTATCAATGGGCAGATAGATATCAACGATTTGGAAATGTTGGTTCAGAAATCCCTCGTAAGCTTGACTTTAATCCCAAGGTTAAATGGGAGGAAATAGCTCAATTAAACCTGGGGGTTGATTTAGAACTGTTTGAATACAAACTTGGTATAGGGATAGACTTTTACCATAAAAAAACCAAAGACATGTTGATTGCCTACAAGAACCCAGCGTTTACGGGCTTACCTCAACCAATTAGAAATGCTGCCACCGTGAGCAATAAGGGAGTTGAGGTTTCTGTCATATATCGAGACCATATTGGCGATTTCAATTTTGATATAAGTGGAAACGTTGGTTTTGTAAAAAATGCAGTAACCAGTTTAGCTGGTGGTATACCATTCTTGGGAGCTAGCAGCTTCGTTTTTCAAGGAATTCCAGATTTAACTATTGCAGATATAGGCACTCCAATAGCCAGTTTTTACGGATATGAGTTGGATAGTTTGGACGAAATCGGCAATCCGGTTTACAAGGATTTAAGCGGACCTGATGGTGTGCCTGATGGGGAAATCGAACTGGAGTACGACCGGAAAATAATCGGAAAAGCCTATCCTGACATGGCTTTTGGCTTTCGATTAAACATGGATTTCAAAGGATTTGATATGAATCTCTTTGCCTCGGGTTATATGGGTAATGATGTTGTAAACTCTTCGGTGGCCTATCATGTGGTTAACAGCAATAGGTCAAGACGGGTCCTAAACGCCTGGTCAACGGAAAACCAGCAAAGCAATATCATGCGGCCTTCTTTGAATGAGGTGGTGAATGATGAATATTCGGACTATTACATTGAGGATGGAAGTTTTATTAAACTCAGAACTATTTCAATCGGATATACATTCAGATCAGAGCTTTCACGGAAAATAAAGCTATCAAAAGTCAGGATTTACCTAAGCGGTAATAACCTATTGACGCTGACCAACTATTCTGGTTACGATCCAGAAATTGGGTCAAATTTCGATCCTCGTAATGTAGGAATAGATCAAGGGTTTTATCCTCAAGCCAAGTCATTTCTCGGAGGAATTCAAATCTCATTTTAAATTTTGATCAAATGAAAAACAGGCTTCACGTATTCGCTCTTGGATTAATGCTCTTTTCATGTGGGGAAAATTTTCTAGACGAACAACCCAAAACTGCAGTTTTGGCAAAAGACTTTATTGCTGATGCCGATAATATAAGATCCATCATGGCTGGAGCATATCAACCAATGCGCTGGGAATATTACGGTAGTGATGCTTTTTATGATTTCTATTGCATGCCCTATCTGTACACAGACGTTCGTTCAGACGATGTGGTTATTGAGAACCGGCTGAATGGTGAGCAATTTCATGATTTCGAAAATTTTTCTCTTAAAACATCTGATGTTAATGTTCATTTAATCTGGCTTAAGTTCTTTACAGGAGTGGCAACTTCAAATGAAATCATTCAGGGATTGGTGCAAGTGAACGAAGGTTTGTTAGGTGAAGGTGAAAAAGAACTGTTGCTCGCAGAGGCTAGGTTTTTAAGAGCATTTTATTACTTCGAATTGGTGAAGAATTTTGGAGATGTTCCTCTATTTGGGGATATACCAGCCGATATAGCTGATCCCAACCAAATCAAACGAAAACCGGTATCAGAAGTATATTTACAGATCGAGTCTGACCTTTTGATAGCTTCAGAGCATCTGCCACTTGTTCAAGATGAATTGTACAAGGCCACAAAAGGGGCCGCCATGGGTTTATTATCTAAGGTTTATTTGTATCAGGAAAAATGGCAACTGGCAGCTGATATGGCTCAAGCTGTAATTAATTTAAATCACTATGCTCTTGAAGAGGAATACGGCGATAACTGGGATATCACTAACGAGCACGGTAAAGAATCACTCTTCGAAATAACCTACTTCAATGAGCGAGTGCCTGATCCTTTCTCTCCTCTATCCCGAACCAGTTTGACGCTGCAATTTTTTGGCCCGCCATTCCCTGAAGATCACACTGGTTGGGTATACAATTTAATCACCCCTGAGCTGCTTCAAGCCTTCAACGATGCTGGAGACGTGGAGCGAAGAGATGCGACCATCATGCAGGAGGGACATGAATTTGATTCGCCATTACTGGCCGCTCAGACGATCTTGATCAACACTCCAAAACCTGCGAATCCAATTCCTGAAGGATGGTTTGATATTACGCTTAACAGTGCTGCGTCCAATGGGCAGCAATTCGGAAATGAATTTTATTATTCACTGAAATATTTTTTGACTCCAGAGGAAGTAGATCTGCACTGTCCGGATTTCAGATATTCTTCACTCAATCATAAAGTCCTTAGATATGCTGAAATCCTACTAATACTTGCCGAGTCGGTTGCAAATGGCGCTACGGGAGATGGTCAAGGTGCGTTGGATCTGGTACGTGAACGCGCAGGATTGGATCCGGTCCCTTTGACGCTTGACGCCATAAAGTTGGAACGAAGACTGGAACTTGCGACAGAATGGAACCGATTCCATGATTTGGTCAGATGGGGAGATGCTGCTGAAGAAATTGACGGGTTCACGGTAGGTCGAGACGAACTTCTGCCTATTCCTGTTGATGAAATCATATTGGTTGGCACCTTGCCTGATGGAGACTTTATTCTAACTCAGAACACTGGATATTGATTATTCATTTGTTCTGTAATACAGGAGTAGATAAAGAATGCCACTTTCTATTTCCTTAAGTACAAACAGAATCTTCCACCACCCTTCTAAGTTTACTCATCCAGATAATAACAAACATTCATTCAGTCGAAACTGTCATGTTCACGTATATTTCTAAAAATCTTTTAACCCCCACGCAACCTCTGGCATAAGAACTGCATCTTCTACATGAACACCAACCAAAACATGTTGCGAATCAACAAATCGAATTCAGAAGAGATACTCCTCCGAGAGTGCATTAAGCGAAAGCCTAGTGCTCAGAAGGAGATGTATGAACGATTTGCGCCTAAGATGCTCGGTGTATGCTTGAGATACATTCATGATAGAGAAGAAGCAGAGCATGTGATGATTGGCGGCATGGTGAAGGTGTTTGATAAGTTGGCCCAATTTCAGTCTGATGGCAGTCTGGAAGGGTGGATTAGACGGATCATGGTCAACGAAAGCTTGATGTATATCAGAAAGCATAAGAACATGTCTCTGGAAGTGGAAGTAGAAGCGGCAGATTCAGAACCAGATTATCAAATGCTTGAGAACAATCTGGAGGCTGATGATCTGATGAATCTGATCGGTGAATTGCCGATAGGTTATAGGACGGTATTTAACCTCTACGCTATTGAGGGCTACAGCCATAAGGAGATAGCCAAGACGCTAGATATCAATGAAAATACTTCCAAGTCGCAGCTGAGTAGAGCTAGAAAAATGTTGCAAAGCAGATTGGCGACATTGAATGAAATAGAATTAAAAAAAGACAATAATGGCAAATGATTTAGATAGACTTTTTCGTGAGAATCTCGACCAGTTCGAGACTACTCCGAGTGCTTCCAGCTGGGAGCAGGTCCAAGGCCAGATAGCCCCGAAGAAACTGATCTGGGTGTCTCCCAGTGCTATTGCAGCAGCAGTGATACTGTTGATTGTGGCAGGATGGATGATTTGGGGAGCGGGTGATCAGACTCATATCACCAACGATAAAATAGCAGAGATAACTCATCCTGTAACTGAGCCTGCCACGACCACTGAGGTGAAAATAGAAATTCCTGAAAAGGCACCGAAAGAAGGGAAAAAGGCAACTCAGGAAAAACAAGTCGAAAAACCAGCAATCAAAAAAATCACTACTCCTAAGCCTCGCGTGAAGCGAATGGAAATGAATGTTTATAAAACTTTGGCTGGCATCACGCCTTCATTGGAGGTTTCCATGCCTATCAACAATCAAATTGCTGATCTACCGATCAAAGAAGTTGAAAACCAAAAAATTAAAATCACTTACATAGCTAGTAATGTCAATACCAAACCCTCTGGAAAAATCGAAAGCTTTCTTAATTATCTATCTGAAGAGGTAAAACCAGCCGATCTATTGGCAGATATCAGAGATGCCAAGGATCAAATATTAAGTAGAAACTAAGGTCAAAAAAACTCAAACTAATTAACATGAAATCAATACTCACGATAGCGTTGATACTGATCGGGATGATCGGTCACGCCAGTACACCCGCAGAAGATACAGTCACCATAGAACTAAATAACAAGAGCAAAGTAGTCGTCTACACAGAAGACCGTGCTGCTCTACGAGAGCTTCAGAAATATGACTTCAATGAAATGATTCGTGACCTCAATTCAGCCTTAAAATCTAGCAAAATCCAGAAGATTGAGCTCCAAGATGAGAATGGCCAACAATACCTCAAAGACACCACTATCATATTTGGTGATGAAGGAGCCAAAACAAAAATTAAGGTAGGCAACCTTGAGTTATTGGTAGATGCAGATGATTGGGATGACCTGGAAGATGAGTTTGACGATGAAGACATGCCGATCAAAAGGTATCAATATGATGAGCCTGCAATAGATCGAACCAAGAATTACTTCAATGTAGATGTAGGGCTTAACAACTGGTTAGAAGGATCTTCCTTCCCAGACGAAAACAATCAACCATATGCAGTCAAACCATGGGGCAGCTGGTACATTGGACTCAACAGTGTGAATAAAACCTGGTTGACGGGACCACTTTTCGTGGAATGGAGTTTGGGTGTCAGCTGGTACAATTGGAAGATGCAAGACGCGGCTACTTTAATCACCAAAGGTGCGAACGAAATAGAATTCAATCCTGCACCTGTCACTCACAACAGTACAGTCAGTAGGTTAAGTGTACCTTATGTCAATGCTTCCATTGTGCCCATGTTCGATTTTGCCAAAGGCAGAAGACGCGTAAAAAACCTGGAACGCGGAAGTGTCAAATTCAGAACCTATAAAAAGCAAGGACTTAGGTTTGGAGCAGGTCCATATGCTGGCTACAGAATAGGAGGACAGACCAAATACAAATACAGAGAAGATGGCAACAAGGAAAAAGATAAAAACTCCGGCAACTTCTTCTTAACCAACCTTAGGTATGGCGTTCGTGCTCAAGTAGGTTGGAAAGGTCTTGACTTATTCGCCATGTATGATCTCAATGACGTTTTTGCTCCCAACAGGGGACCCGTAGGATCTAATGGTCTTAACGCCATCACTTTCGGAATCATCTTGTAAACTGAGTACGTCTAGTCCGCAGACTCAGTTGGAGGAACATTGCTTAGAGCAGTGTTCCTTTTTTTATTCAAATTCCCCTGACTTCAGCTTAGCCTCCTCCTCTTTGGAGAATCTCAATTCTCTGACCACCAAATCATATGTAGGTCGGCCAATAGAAAAAACAAATAGCACCACCACATAGACCCCCGAGAAAAACTGCTCCTTGGTCAAAAAAAGTCCTATCAAGGCTGACAAGCTTGCCACTTCCAAAATAGCATACTGGCGGAGCTTCAACTTTAAATAGCCTCCCAATCGCTCTTTGATAGTCAGGTCATTAGAAACTGCGCTTTGCAGATTCTTTTGGAATCGCCAGGCATAGAAAGCTGCACCTAATGAAATCAACCCTAAGAGGATTTCCATTGGCAAAATCCATTCGGCTTCCACCAAAGGCCCATCCGGGTAATCTCTTTGCGTCTCTAGAAAAACAAAAGCAAAGGGCAGAAGCGAGAGGGCTATGATCCCGTGAAAAATCGTATTGAAACGATGATAAAACTGCTCCCAATTGTTGTAACCTTTAGCCATCTGATAATTCCATAAATCCAATTCGAAGATAAAAAAATATGCCCTCTCTATAACCTTCTGCTACAAGTTTGCGTATTTTAATTTGATATCATTTTAATATCACTTTAAATTACCATTACCTAAATACATATATCATGGAATCAAATGAAAAATCAACAGTACCCTTTTCGGGATATATCATGCTTACCCTTTGTATTCTCATGCTACTGGTATCAGCCTTTGGGCTGGTGGTTATGAGGATTCCATTCTTTGTGATTACGCTTTTGGTGGCAATCATTATGCTTCCGGGCTTTTTCTTCGTTAACCCGAACGGTTCGAGAGTGCTCGTGCTATTTGGAAAATATAAAGGCACCGTGAAGCAAAACGGATTCTTTTGGACCAATCCTTTCTACGCCAAAAAGGCGATCTCTCTTAGAGCAAGAAACTTTGATAGTGAGCGAGTGAAGGTCAACGATAAAATAGGGAATCCTATTCTCATCTCTGTAATCCTTGTCTGGAGAGTAAAAGACACTTTCTCTGCGGCATTTGAAGTAGATGATTATGAAAACTTCGTAAGAGTACAGACTGACTCAGCCGTGAGAAAACTTGCAGGTAGTTACCCTTATGATAATTTTGACGATGATCAGAAAGAAGTAACGCTTAGATCAGGATTGGATGAGGTCAATGACCGATTGGAAAAAGAGATAGAAGATCGATTAGCTATTGCAGGTATTGAAATCCAAGAGGCACGAATTGGCTATTTGGCGTATGCCGAGGAGATAGCAGGAGCCATGCTAAGAAGACAACAAGCCACTGCTATAGTAGCTGCAAGACATAAAATCGTGGAAGGAGCAGTGAGCATGGTGGAAATGGCGCTAGAGCAAATAGCGGAAAAAAATCTCATCGACCTGGATGATGATAAGAAAGCCGCTATGGTTAGCAACTTGATGGTGGTACTTTGCGCAGATAAAGATGTAGCTCCAGTGGTGAATTCTGGCACATTGAATCATTAATCATGAAAGGAAAAATCATCTTCGAGGAAGAACAAATGTTCCGATACACTTGGTCCTATTGGCTATTGGTCGCTTGCACAGCACCAATAGTCATTGGTGCTTGTGTGGGAATCTATCAACAAATAATCCTCGATAGTCCTTTTGGTGATAATCCGATGAGCGATGGAACGTTGATTATTGTATCGGTTCTCACTTGCTCATTGTTGCTGAGTATTCTTTGCTTATTTCATTTTATGAAACTTAAGGTTACCATTGATCAATCGAACATTCATTATTCCTTTTTTCCTTTCATCAATTGCACCAAAACCATTCATTTTCAGGATATAGAAAGTGCTGAAGTGATCACTTACAATCCCATATGGGATTATGGCGGCTGGGGATACCGTTGGCACCCGACCAATGGCCGGGCAATCAATGTAAAAGGTGAGCGTGGTTTGAAAATCATCTTCAAAAACGGCAAGAAACTGCTCCTCGGAACACAGAAAACCTACGACTTAAGACAAGCCGTAATGACACTCCACCAAAACTGGAAAAACCAGCATGGCTAAGAAAAAACCATTCGTATTGAGGATAGATGAAGAGACCTTCAAATCCATAGAGAAGTGGGCTGCTGACGAATTTCGCAGCACCAACGGCCAATTGGAGTGGATGATTCACAAGGCTCTGAAAGACGCTGGTAGATTGAAAAAAGACAAGTGATTTTCCCTCTCTTGGGAAGAGTACGGGGCGCCCCTCTAGAAGAGGATTTTTTGAAAAAAAATCGAATTACTTCTTCTCCTCGTGTTACTTGAGAGGGACTCTGAATTGTATACTAACCTGAGATTTTGATTTTTAGCATCGAAAATGCCTCAGAAAATTTCAGTCGCAATACAATTGCGACTGAGCGCGGTGGGATAGTTCTATTGTAATAGAATGCGCCTAAACGAGCGTTAATATCCAATCGAATTCGGGTGTCGTCGTGCGTCCCAGACCCTTAGGATTTGAATTTCATTGGTTATTACGCGATAGAAAATTTTGTAATCTCCGACTACTTTTGAAAATACATTTCTGTAGTTAGTTTGAGTTCCAATATTCGGAAAGTTGGCAATGAGGTCTGCCGATTTTTCAAATAGGATTTCCAGCTTATTCGGGTAACTATCTGATTGATTGCGTTCGAACCAATAACGGTAAATATCTTTTCGATCATCGATGGATTTGGTTGTCCACCTTATTTCCTTAGCCATTCCTTAACCAATTGGCTTGCTTCTGAGTTTGAATGTAATTTTCCTGCTTCTGCGTCAGAGATGCCTTCATCTATAGCTTTTTTCTCAACATCTGTAAGCTTGTCAATTTGCTCAATTTCGTATTCGAGCTCTACAGCTTTCAGGAGTTCATCCAAGAGCTTAGGATCGCTAATAGCATTGATCCGTTCCTTTATTCTTTCTTTCACATTCATGTCTATAAAGATAGAAACATTTTCTCCTAAGAGTCACCAGTAAGGGACTCTGAATTATATACTATCCTGAGACTTATAATCTCAGAGTTCTCTTTCAGTAACTCTGAGAAGTTGATTTTTGGCATTGAAAATGCCTCAGAAAATTTCATTCGCAATACAATTGACAGAGAACGCGGAAATCGCGGGTTTCCCCTCTTGGGAGGGGTTGGCGTGGGCTTTATGCTAGTAACACAAAAATCGTATTCCAAAAACATAACCAAGAACAAAAAAGCGGCCTTGGCCGCTCTTTATTCACTTCGTATTTTAGTTCAGATTTACCTACCCAACCTCTACTCGGATCTTATCAGAAATAGGTTTTCCTACACACAGCAGCACATAACCATCTTCGGCTTCTTTGGCTGATAGCCCTTCTGCATCTTCCTGATCAATTTCTCCTTCTATGCACTTCGCCCTGCATGCGGTACAAAGCCCACTTTGGCAAGAGTATGGCATATCTATATCTTCATCCAATGCCGCATCCAAGATGGTTTCTTTTTTCGGCACATTGAGCACAAACTCTTCACCTTCAAGAAGGACAGTCACTTCGCTTATTTTAGCTCCTGAAGCTTCTTTGGGTTTGTCTACAATAATAGAAGGTGATGTCTTTCCAGCCTCAAAACTCTCCATTCTGATTTGAGCTTCTGCCACGCCGGCAGCCAATAGTCCATTAGACAAAATATCCATCATTGGCCCAGGCCCGCAGATGAAATATTCTGTATTCGCATCTCCATTCAATTTCTGGACGATCTCCCCAACCATCTCTACAGTTGGTCTGCCTACATAAGCAGCTATGCCTTTGGTGTCTTCTTCTAAAATATTAACCAATTCAAATCGATCAGGATGATCTGCCTTTAACTGCTCCAGCTGGTCTTTGAAGATGATGTATTCCTCATGCCTATTGCCATAAACAAGAGACACTTTACTCTTAGGTTCTTTTAGCAGCACACTTCTCATGATAGAGTACAGAGGTGTGATTCCACTGCCTCCTCCGAGAAATACTACATGGCGCTCAGAAGACTCGCTGTAAGTGGTCGTGAACATACCCATCGGCTCCATGATCTCTATTTCATCTCCTGACTTAAAGTCATCATTGATATGATTGGACATCAATCCACCTGGCACACGCTTGACAGTGACGGCCGGATCTTGATCTATAAATGGTGTGGTACAAAGTGAATAAGCCCTTCTGATTTTCTTCCCTCCTACTTCCTTAATCAAAGTAATAAACTGACCTGGTTTGTAATCAAAACCTCCAGAAGGCTGCTCAAAAACAACATTAACAGACTCTTTGGCTACTCGAATAACCTCTTTCACTTTGAGCGTTTGATATCGCTCATCCTTTTTTACCTCCTTGTTCTTCTTCTTGAATAACCCAAACGCCATATTTCCTATTTTTTTAAGCTTCCGCAAAGGTAAATCGCTCCACCTTGCTCTACAAGTTTATCTTAATGACCTATTTTTGCCGCTCTCAAAAAACACAAGAACATGCAGTTGAACGATCTCACAGCTATATCTCCTATTGACGGCCGCTACCGTAGTAAAGTGTCTATACTGGCACCCTATTTTTCCGAGTTTGCCCTCATTCAATATCGAGTTAAAGTGGAAGTGCTTTACTTCATTGCATTGTGTGAGATTCCTCTACCTCAACTAACTGGTGTAGACAAAGGAAAGTTTGGCGATTTGAAGGCTATTTATGAGAATTTCTCTGAGGCTGACGCCCTCAAGATTAAAGACATAGAAAAGGTCACCAACCATGATGTAAAAGCTGTAGAATATTTTATCAAAGAAAAATTTGATGTATTAGGATTGTCATACTTTAAAGAGTTTATCCATTTCGGTTTGACTTCTCAGGATATCAACAATACATCTATTCCTTTGTCTACTAAAGACGCAATGGCAGAAAGCTTTCTACCTGTGCTGCAGGAGGTCATAGCGCTTATCTCCAAAATAGCCACCGACTGGAAGGACATCCCGATGTTGGCCAAAACTCATGGACAGCCTGCCTCGCCTACCAGACTCGGAAAGGAGATGGAGGTTTTTGTAAGTAGACTCCAAGAGCAAATGAATATTCTTGAAAGCATTCCTTTGGCTGCCAAATTCGGTGGAGCTACAGGTAATTTCAACGCACACTATGTTGCGTACCCAGATCACGATTGGCACGCATTCGGGAATCAATTTGTCTCCGAAAAACTAGGACTTAAGCGCAGTTACCCAACGACTCAGATAGAACACTATGACTATTTCGCTGCATTGTTTGATGCCATCAAACGTATCAACACCATCCTGCTAGATTTCAGCAAAGACGTGTGGCAATATGTGGCCATGAATTACTTCAAGCAGCGCATCAATAAAAATGAAGTTGGATCATCGGCTATGCCTCACAAAGTCAACCCTATTGATTTTGAAAATGCGGAAGGAAACCTTGGCATTGCCAATGCAATGCTAGAACATCTGAGCGCTAAGCTACCTATCTCCAGACTGCAAAGAGATCTTACAGATTCTACAGTGTTGAGAAACATTGGCGTGCCCTTTGGACATACCATGATTGCTTTGGCATCATTGAAAAAAGGGATTGGCAAACTGGAAGTAAATGAAGCGGCCATTCATGCCGATCTGGATGACAACTGGGCAGTAGCGGCGGAAGCCATACAGACTATTCTCAGAAGAGAAGCTTACCCAGACCCTTACGAAGCGCTGAAAGCATTGACGAGGACTGGAGACAAGATCACTAAGGAAATCTTACATCAGTTTATCAGTGAACTGGAGGTGTCCGCCGAGGTGAGAGAAGAACTCATGGCAATCACACCTTTCAATTACACCGGAAAGTAATATCTGCTTGGTTGGACTTTAAGTGGACTTTAATCTGTCTCACTTTTAAAATTATCATTCCAACTATTATGGAATTCGGGGCGTCAATTGTTTAGCAACTAAATAAGAATTGACCATGAAGAACATCATAATATTAGGACTACTCTCTCTGACGATATTGAGCTGTGAAGAATCAACTGATGAGTCTATAGACACGCCTGAAGTTACTTTAGAAAGCCTAAAAGCCATGCGCAACGAAATCATTGCCATAGCTGAAAGCGAAACTTGTGAAGATTCGGCCGACTGGAAATGGACAGCTTTTGGCTTCAAAGCTTGCGGAGGCCCGGAAGGCTATCTTGCTTATTCCACAGCTATCGATGAGTCTGCATTCTTGAAGAAAGTGTCTGACTACACTACAGCCAAAGAAAAGTATGACATTGAGAATAATTTGGCGTCTGATTGCAGACTTGAAATAGAACCCAAAGGAATCATTTGTAAAGAAGGTGAGCCTGTCTTTACTTATTAGTAAAAACGCTTCTATCATTGATATACTTTCATGACTGACTTAGTTTGATTAATTTCCATCAGCATCCCGAATTTGTGATGTCTTGGAGTCTCGAAACCAATCAAACAGGGCGTAACTGAAAAGCCATACGAGTAGGAACAATCACAACGCCACCAACTATTATGGAAGCACAGAAAGTAGACATGTTTATCATGTCCAATGGTAAATTTTTCGAAAGCCATCACCTACCACAAATTCGCGATCGTCTAGTCGCTATAGACGACTCAAAATGGAGCATTCTCCAGGTCATCCAATTCCAAGATCCAACCATCATTCTTATTGTTTCCATTCTTGCTGGAAGCTTAGGTATTGATCGATTCCTAGTAGGGGATACCGGATTAGGGATTGCCAAACTCCTCACTTGTGGAGGGTTAGGGATTTGGGCTATAATTGATTGGTTTTTGATCATGGGAGTCACCAGAGACAAAAACTTAGTCAAGCTTCAGCAAATTCTGATGTAATCCTTGACAGCCAAAAAACTATATTGGCTTCTCTCAATCTTGTGGGTTTCCGGAGCGTGTTGGGTTACTATTCACTTTTCGGGACTACATCCTTTTGAGTCATCATCTTCCGTATGCCTGATCAAAAATGCTTCAGGCATTCCGTGTCCTTCTTGCGGTACTACTCGTGCTGTATTGGCCATTATGGAAGGCGATTTCACTGATGCGTTCATGATGAATCCTTTTGGTTTTCTCATGGCCGCTCTAATGTTAATAATCCCATTCTGGCTTTTGATTGATTTGATTCTAGGCCGTACAAGCCTCTATTCTATTTATCTAAAAGCCGAAGAAAAAGTAAGACATCCGCAATTAGCCATTCCTTTGATTGCCCTAGTGGCTATCAATTGGATTTGGAACATTTATAAAGGAATATGATCAAAGTAAGACCATTCGATTATCAGCCGGGAGAACACGAATTAGAGCGAGCCTCTAACAGCTATTTGATGTCATTGGTCGCGGTAATTGGAGGACTACCTCTACCTATTCTCAACTTGATCGCTACCCTTGGTTTTTACGTAGCTAATCGAAAGTCTACATATTTCGTGCGTTGGCATTGCACTCAAGCGCTGATTTCTCAGTTTTCACTTTTGCTGATCAACAGTTATGGATTTTGGTGGACTATCTCAATAATATTCCAATCTGATATCATCACCAACAACTATATCGCCTATATGATCACTTTATTCGTGGTGAATCTCGGAGAGTTTATCGCCACAGTTTACACAGCGATCAATACTAGAAAAGGCCAGCATGTTGAGTGGTATTTCTACGGGACACTCACCAATTCAATCTGTAAGCCATGAAAGCATTAGCGCAAGGATCGGTCTTAGTAGGAGTATTTGTTATCATCCTATTTGCTGCCAAGCAAGTCAACTGGATGCAATTTTTCAACGTAAAGTACAACCGTGACAATCTAGAGAAGAAAATTGGAGACCTGATTTGGGACACTTTCGATCAAACCTATGACGAAATTAAAGACCCATTAATTATCAATCCTCTCGATTCTATGCTTCGAGATATTTGCGAATCCAACCAGATAAATAGAGACGGCATAAAACTGCACCTAGTGAATACCGATCAGATCAACGCATTTGCTTTGCCCGGTGATCATTTAGTAATATTTACCGGGCTAATCTCCTCATCAGATGAACCCGATGAAGTAGCTGGCGTGATGGCGCACGAGCTGGCTCATATAGAGCTTAATCATGTAATGAAAAAATTGGTCAAGGAAATGGGACTTTCAGTCTTGATATCTATGGCAGGTGGCAATGGTGGTGGTCAGGTGATCAAAGAAGCAGCCCAATTACTTTCTTCGAGAGCTTTTGATCGGAGCATTGAAAAAGAAGCGGATATGCAAGCTGTAGATTACTTGGTAGGGGCAAATATGGGCACAGAACCCTTTGCAAATTTCCTATATAAGAGAAGCCAAGACTCCAATGATCTAATCAATTACCTTACTTGGATAAGTACTCATCCAAATCCAGAAGAGCGGGCAGAATATATCATAGAATACAGTACTTCCAACAACTATGAAGCGGTCGCCTCACTAGATTCTGCTCTATGGAGCGATTTGCTTGAAGCTGTCAAAGAATTAGAATAAAGATCTTATTCGACGTTTCCGGCAAGGAGATACAGAACCGCCATACGAATGGCCACACCATTTTCAACCTGATCGAGAATAATGGAATGATCAGAATCTGCCACATCACTCGTGATCTCTACGCCCCTATTGATAGGTCCTGGATGCATGATCACGATCTCTTTTTTGAGTGAGTTGAGCAACTCCGTATTGATCCCGTAATGCATCGAGTACTCCCTCAAAGAAGGAAAATAGCGCATCTTCTGACGCTCAAGTTGGATCCTCAAGACATTGGCTACATCGCACCATTCCAATGCCCTCCGTATATCTAACTCTACTTTCACCCCAATCTCGGCAATGTACTTTGGCAGCAAGGTAGCTGGTCCGCAAACCATGACCTCTGCTCCCAATTTTTGCAAAGCGAAAATATTGGATAAGGCAACACGCGAATGCAGGATGTCTCCGATGATGACCACTTTTTTTCCAGCCACACTACCCAATCTTTCTCTTATAGAGAATGTATCCAGCAAGGCCTGCGTAGGGTGCTCATGGGTACCATCTCCAGCGTTGATAATGTTGGCATCTATATGCTTAGCCAAAAAATGAGCAGCACCAGGACTACTATGTCTCATCACAATCATATCGACCTTCATGGCCAATATATTGTTCACAGTATCGAGGAGCGTCTCCCCTTTCTTCACCGAAGAAGAGGCGGAAGAAAAATTGATGATGTCAGCAGAAAGTCGCTTCTCAGCTAACTCGAATGAAAGCCTCGTGCGTGTTGAGTTTTCGAAAAACACATTGGCTACAGTCACATCTCGTAGCGAAGGCACTTTCTTAATGGGGCGATTCAAAACATCCTTAAAATTGTCAGCAGTATCGAAGATCAATTCGATCTCCTCAAGATCTAGATCTTTGATGCCTAACAGATGCTTTGTTTTCAGTTGGCTCATTCAGCGTCGTTAATTAACCAAATATTATCTTTTTTACCTTGCTCTTCCAACTCTACCAATACGTGCTGAGAAGGCATGGTATTGACTTTTCGTCCAATATAGTTGGCCTCCACAGGTACGTCTCTGCTATACATTCGATCTATCAGCACCAACAACTCTACTTTGGACGGTCTACCGAACATGGTCATTGCGTCCAATGCGGCCCTCACAGATCTACCTGTGAAGAGCACATCGTCTATGAGAATGACCTTCTTATCTTCTATGACGAATGGTACGTTGGTCTGATTGGGTGTCTTAGGAATGACTCTCCTGCGAAAATCATCTCTATGAAAAGTTGTATCCAAATAGCCTGTGGGCACTTCCTTATCAAGCTCTTGTTGTAAGCCCTTTTTGATACGCTCTGCGAGATAAATACCCCGAGGCTGCATTCCTAAGATGACTGTTTCGCTAAAATCTCCGTGGTTCTCAATGAGGTGATGACACAATCTGCTAATTGTGATTTTGAGAAGCTTACTGTTAAACAGGAGTCGTTTTTGCATGATTAAATCGGATGCAAATATAATCGCATTGATTCTAACAGGCTTAATGGTTTTGAGGTTAATTAATTCAACGAATCACTTGACCTCATTCTTCAGCTATGTTGCACTTGATCTTATTGATATAAAAAACGCGCCGACTGCCCTTGGCGCCTTGAAAATTACCGTTGAATATACGCTGCTCACCAAAAGCATAGAGCGTGTTGTCATACCAGTTCTGAAGTCCTTCGATCTCAGGATCCCTGGATCTGATTTCATCATCGGCGTAAGAGAGTCTTACCGGATTAAAAGTGGTGCCGGCATAAACTTCTCGTCCTTGGACTATTTTCGTTTTGATGGTGTTTTCGTCAAGATACATCAGCACCACCTTATCGTCAATGGTATTCACCGACACAAACTCCCTTAGTGTAAACGTAGAGATGTCATTGATAGCGAAGCTATTGTCCCAAAGGATGTTGCCATTGCGGTCGAATGCTACCATGATGGCATGCGTGTATTGGTAGCCAAGAAACCCGGGATTAGCAAATGCCCCACCGCTCCCCGCATAACCAAAGCTGCTATTGGAATACCTCGGGTAATAGGCCTCTGCAATCATAAGATATTCGTCTCCTCTTTGCAGGATATCGTGGACTGTAAGTCTATAGCTAAAGTTGGCTTTCTTTCCTTTGCTTCTCCTTCTTTGGATTCGCTCCAACACCCTCTTCTCTCTACGATCACTCATATATCCGAAGAAATTAGTCAACTCAGCATAATCGTAGTAGCTAATGTATTGCTGTCTGCCATTGATGAATTTCGCTAGGTAAAGTCCCTTGGAATATTCTGAAGGCTTTTTGGAAAAGGTACCCGCCATGTACTGAAAACCACCTAAAAACATGGTGGCGGTACCATCAATCAAACTCTTTCGCTCGCCAGGAACCACAGAATTAGCTTGTATAAGATCTCCCTGAGAAGTAAAAGTTTTAGCCTGAATGGTAATCTGATTTTTGTTGACCTTATCCTGCTGAATCACTGTGAACAGAAGAGATTCGTCATCTATAATCACGTCCAGAATATCACTGTTGTTTTCATAGAAGCCTGGTACTACTCGAGGCTTTTGCTCTATCAAATCATACGTTAGCAGAACCGGTCGATAATTGGTGTATCCGCTCAGTATCACGCTGTTGCCCAATACTTCAAAGAATTTTAATTGAACAGGGAAAACTGTGCTGATTTCTGCTCTGGTAAATTCAGCTGATTCAGCATCCAATTCAAACAATAAGAGATCTTCATTTCTGTACCTCGAAGTATTGAAAAGTAGATAATACTTTCCATTGTGATATTCCGTACCGAGCAAGTAGCTATCGAAAGAAATCGAAAAAACCCTCGTCCATCGAACGGTCAGTGCCGTATCCAAACTATGGAAAACCCAATCAAAGCCTTCCCCATTGTTCTTCTGAGTACTTACCACTGCCAAAATTCCAGATTCTTCTCCCCCAACCAACTGAAAATTGGTATTGAAATCCTCCATTTGAAATTCAATTCGATTGGGTTGAATGATAAAAGAACTGGTATCTCGATCCTTCTTTTGGGCAAATCCCAAAAGTGAAAAAGCCAATAAAAAAACGTATAGAATATATCTCACTTTCATTTCAACACCCCTAGGCTTCTTTACCCTAGAAAAGATTTAACCAAAGCCCAAGAAAATAGTTGTGCTACTTACTGTCTATGCCTGCTAATGCACTTAAATTTAAGTCAATTCACACGGTTTTATCCTCAGATAAACATATGAAAATACTCATCCTGCGATTCTCCTCCATTGGCGATATTGTGTTGACCACTCCGGTAATCAGAAACCTCGGTCAGATGCAAGACTCTGAGGTGCACTACGCCACGAAGAGGGCCCATGCTGGATTGGTAGAGGCAAACCCTTTTGTCACTAAGACTCATGTATTAGATTCGGATCTCAACCTTCTTATCAGTCAATTAAAAAAAGAGAAATTCGACCTTATCATAGACCTGCACAATAACCTACGCACAAAGTGGATCAAATTTCGATTGGGGACAGAAAGTAAAACAGTCAATAAATACAATCTTCAAAAATGGCTGTTGACTAATTTCAAGATCAATAAGCTGCCAAACAATCACATAGTAGACAGATACCTGGAAACTATTATTCACCTCAAACCAACATTAGATCACGAAGGCTTGGATTACTTCATTCCCGAGAAAGATGAGGTCGAATTGGACTGGCTACCGGAACCATTCCGTCAAGGATATATTGCCCTTGCCATAGGAGGACAATTCGCCACCAAAAGACTACCAAAATCTCGGTTGATAGAGCTATGTGACCGAATCAACAAACCAATTGTTTTGCTTGGAGACAAGCAGGATGCGTTGGTGGGTAAAGAAATCGAAGAGTTTTTTACCAGAAGTCAATCTCCCAATCAGTACTCTGAGGGATTGGATGAGCTTGGCAAACATGCCATAGTTTTCAATGGCTGTGGGAAGTTTAATCTGAATCAAGCAGCGTCATTAATCAAGCAATCGAGCTTTGTATTCACCCATGACACAGGGCTCATGCACATAGCAGCGGCATTCAAAAAGCAGATTTTCAGTACGTGGGGAAGCACTGTGCCAGAGTTTGGAATGTACCCGTACATGACTAAGTTTACTATATTCGAAAACAAGAACTTGGATTGTCGTCCTTGTTCGAAAATAGGTTTTGACAAATGTCCCAAGGGACATTTTAAATGTATGAATGATGTCGCTTTTGACTTTTATTTGCCCGATTAATTAATAACTACTATGAAAACCCTTTTTGTGATTCGGCATGCGAAATCTTCATGGAAGTTTGATCTCCCAGATCAAGATCGACCGCTTAATCTGAGAGGAAGAAGAGATGTGCTCCGAGTGGCCGCTCACTTAAGCAACAATGAAGATACCCCAGACTTAATGATCACCAGTCCGGCTAGCAGAGCTCTATATACAGCACTTTTTATAGGTGATGAGTGGGGTTATCCGGAAGATTCGATCATCATTGATCATAGTTTGTACCATGCATCTGGTGAGGACCTCTTGGATATCATTTCTAAGCAAGAGGGCGCTGATTCGCTTGCCATCTTTGGCCACAACCCAGGACTCACACAATTGATCAATCTATACTCGTCAGAATATATTGACAATCTGCCAACTTGTGGAGTCTATGCAGTTCGCCTAGAGATAGACAATTGGTCAGATATTCGTTCGGCAGCATACGAGCGAAAATTCTACGTCACACCAAAACGCCTACCATCCAATTAACCAAGCAAGACAGCTGTTTCATCACCACCAGCTTGTAGCTACTAATATCAAATCAGCTAAGAACGCTCAGGTAGTCTTAAAGGATATATCTGCTTAGGTCCTTGTTCTTTACCAGACTTCTAAGCTTCTCTTCTACCAATGCAGTATCTACTACTATCTTGGCATTTGGCCCGATGGTATCCGGGATTTCGAAAAGAATTTCATTGAGCAACTTACTCATTACTGTATGTAGTCTTCTTGCTCCAATGTTTTCCACCTCCTCATTTATCTGAAAAGCTATCTCCGCTATCAATTCAAGAGATTCATCCTGAAAACTAAGCTCTACATCTTCAGCACCTACCAAGGCAGTATACTGTTTGGTTAATGCGTTTTTTGGCTCTTTTAGAATTCTCAAGAAATCACTTTTGGTCAGGTTGTCCAGCTCTACCCTAATCGGGAATCGACCTTGCAGTTCGGGTATGAGATCTGAAGGTTTGCTGAAGTGAAACGCTCCCGCTGCTATGAACAAAATATGATCCGTATGGACTATGCCGTATTTGGTATTGACAGCACTACCCTCCACTATTGGAAGCAAGTCTCGCTGCACACCTTCACGGCTCACATCAGGTCCACCCTGCCCTCCGCGGCTGTTTCCAGCAATTTTGTCAACTTCATCTATGAATACGATTCCGGTATTTT
Organism: Cyclobacteriaceae bacterium; assembly: GCA_049115815.1. Lineage (GTDB taxonomy): Bacteria > Bacteroidota > Bacteroidia > Cytophagales > Cyclobacteriaceae > Marinoscillum. Next base: position 462,431 of record JAGDZO010000005.1, read on the forward strand.
CCGCCTTGGCAAGGGCTTCTTCCTTCACTTCATCCATGTCGATAAGCTTAGAAGATTCCTCATCGAGCAATATCTTTCTAGCTTCAGCTATGGTCACCTTACGTTTCTTAGTCTTCTTGGGCATCATATTGCCAAGCATCTCCTGAATATTGATCATAGACGCCTCGTCCATTCCTCCGCCTATCATTCCCACTCCTGGCCCACCTTGCTGCTTCACATTGATCTCAATCTTACGATCGTCCATCTCTCCGTTGGCAATTTTCTCACGAAAACGTGCTCTAGTTTGCTCGTTGAGTTCTTGTTCGGTTGCTGGCTCATCACTACCTATGGTAGTGCTATTGGCTTTCACGGAACCCTTGACTGGAGGAATAAGCGCATCCAATATGATGCCTTCCACTATATCTTTAGCTCGCTCTTTTACTTCCTCTTTCTTGGCAGTCTGTACTATTCCCACGGATTGTTCTACCAAGTCTCTGATCATGCTTTCTACATCTCTCCCGACATATCCCACTTCAGTGAATTTAGAGGCCTCCACTTTCGTGAATGGAGCATCTGCCAAATGGGCCAATCTTCTGGCGATCTCAGTTTTCCCTACGCCAGTAGCACCTATCATCAGGATATTGTTGGGAACTATCTCTCCTTGAATATCTTCTTTGATATTCATCCGTCTCCATCTATTGCGCAAAGCGATCGCTACATTTCGCTTAGCGTCATGCTGGCCAATGATGTATTTATCAAGTGCCGCTACTATTTCTTTAGGAGTTAAATTCTTATTTATCATTGTCATAATATCTTCTTAAATGAATGCAGGTTGGTTTGTATGCTGAAAAAGTCAGTTCCTCCGGCTGCATGATATGTGGCGTGAGCATATCGAATCTGAAACTGCTTGATTCCTAATAGAAATCCGTAGCTAAACCCAGCTCCATATCCTTCTTCGCCAATTTTCAGTTCTTGTCTTCTCAAGTGACTATATCCCAACAACAGCTGCAAATTGTCTCCCAAAATCAACTCAGTCCCAATGTTGATCCTTCTGAGCAGCTGATCTGCCAGCTCCACTGTTCTGGACTTATTAATATCGCTAGCAACCTGATAGTACAAGTCTCTTTGAGTGAGATTGTAAGCTGAAATACTGAATCTAAATGGCATGTATTCGGGCTTGAAACTCGTACTGATCTTAACATCAAAAGGCACTTGACTTTCTGAAGATGCACTAAAATCATTCAGCACAAAGCCGAAATTTTGAAATACCAACCCAGCAGTGAAATCCGCTTTGGTAGAACGATAAATTCCTCCCAAATCAAAAAGTAATAATGAAGATCCATATCCTGCTACTCCGTTGGAGGCATATTTCATGTTAGCTCCCAATGAAAACGCACCTATATGATGGCTTTTACCTAGTGTGAGCAGTAAATCGCTGCTCTGAAAGGTACCCAGCTCATCTCCATTGTCTGCTGTCTCCGCAAAATCCCCATAATCCAGATAGGTAACTCCGAAAGCCAGACTCCCAATATTGCTAAATTCAGCTTGATACGCTCCTGAGAAGGATAAAATATCCGCAAAATATGGACTGATGTTGATACCAACAGAGGTACTCTTCACAGAATCCAATACCGCAGGATTGTGCACAAACTGAAATAGATCACCATCGGCCAAGGATACAACTTGACCACCTAGGGCGGCATTTCTGGCACCAAATGGAGCGTTTAGACTTTGGAAGTTATTGAACTGCGCTAGACACGTAGTACTCCAAAGCAGTAATATGGCTGCTGTGAATCTCAATTAGTTGTTTTGACCTTCCGGAAGAATAAATTTCATAGGCTCCTTAGCTTGCTTTTTCAATAACGCAATACTGATCACATCTTGTACTGTAGACACAAAATGAATTTTCAGATTTTTGATATAATCCTTATTGATCTCCTCAATATCCTTCTTGTTTCTTTCGCACATGATGATTTCTTTGATACCAGCACGCTTTGCGGCGAGAATCTTCTCTTTAATCCCGCCTACAGGCAGCACTTTGCCTCGAAGTGTGATTTCACCAGTCATTGCCAATTTGTCTTTAATCAGGCGCTGTGTAAAAACCGAGGCAAGTGCGGTCAACATCGTGATACCAGCAGATGGTCCATCCTTAGGTATCGCACCAGCGGGTACATGCACATGCAGATCATAATGTTCAAACGTACGATGATCAATATCTAGAGACTCGGCGTTGGTCTTGAGATAAGACAGTGCGGTCACAGCCGATTCTTTCATCACATCGCCAAGTTGACCAGAAAGCGTCAATTTGCCCTTACCTCGACTCAAGCTAGCTTCTATAAATAATATATCACCACCTGCAGAAGTCCATGCTAGACCTGTAGCCACTCCTGGCATAGAGTTGTCTTCATATGCCTCCTTATCAAACACCTCAGATCCGAGAATCCGTCTTACTTCTTCATTTGTGATTTTCTTTTCATAAGGCTCCTCCATCGCAATGGACTTAGCCACATTACGAATGACCGAGGCGACTTTTCTTTCAAGATTTCTAACCCCTGATTCACGCGTATAATCGTTGATCAACTTGGTCACTGCAGACTTATCAAAGGTGATGTCCGAAGGTTTAAGACCATGTTCCTCTTTTTGCTTTGGGATCAAGTGCTTCTTCGCGATCTCAACCTTTTCTTCCAAAGTATATCCAGTTATATCAATGATCTCCATCCTGTCTCTCAAAGCTGGTTGAATGGTGTCCAAAGAATTGGCTGTAGCTATGAAAAGGACTTTTGATAGATCATAATCCACCTCCAAATAGTTGTCCTTGAAAGTGCTGTTTTGTTCAGGGTCTAATACCTCTAGAAGTGCAGAAGAGGGGTCTCCTCTGAAGTCAGAACTTACCTTATCTATTTCATCAAGTATGAAAACCGGATTGGATGCTTTAGCCTTATTGATATTCTGAATTACCTTACCGGGCATGGCTCCTATATAAGTCTTACGATGACCTCTGATTTCGGCCTCATCATGCACACCTCCGAGAGACATTCTCACATATTTTCTTCCTAGCGAGTCTGCTATAGATCTTCCGAGTGACGTTTTACCTACTCCAGGAGGGCCGTAAAGGCACAAAATAGGTCCTTTCAGATCATTTTTTAATTTCCTCACTGCCAAATACTCGAGTATTCTTTCTTTGACTTTGTCCAATCCGAAGTGATCTCTATCCAAGATCTTTTTGGCATAATTTAGATCAAAGTTATCCTCAGTTCCTTCCTCCCATGGCAGGTCTACCAGCAATTCGGCATAGCTCATAGCCACCGGATATTCGGCTGCTGCGGGATTCATCCTACCTATTTTATCCAACTCCTTCAGAAAATGCTTCTGAACCTCATCAGACCATTTTTTATCCTTGGCCTTAGCTCTCAGTGCATTGATCTCCTGATCAGGACCATCCTGACCCAGTTCGTCTTGGAGCACTTTCATTTGCTGACGCAAATAAAAATCTCGTTGCTGCTGATCAATATCCGAGTGAACCTTGCTCGCTATCTCATGCTTCAGTTCTAACATCTGAATATCCTTCAGCATATACTTGAGCAATAGCTCCGCACGAGCCTTGGACTCGTTTGACTCCAAAAGTTTTTGCTTATCCGAAACTTCAGCATTGATATTGGAAGACAGAAAATGAGTGAGAAATGTATAACTCTGAATATTTTCTAAGGCTACCTGAGCTTCCTTCGGAATCTCAGGATTTAATTTGAGCACCTTATAGGCAGCTTCCTTCAGTGAAGCCGTTATTGCTTTAACCTCCTCTTCTGTGACATCCTCCTTTTCATCGAGAATAGAATATGTCGCCTTGATAAACGGCTCTTCTTTGACTACTTCCAGAGATTGAAACCGTTGCTGTCCTTGAATGATAATGGTTGTATTACCATCAGGCAATACCAGCATTTTCAAAATCTTCGCGACTGTGCCTACCTTGTACAGATCTTTGAAAGCTGGCTCTTCCACAGATGTGTTTTTCTGGGCTATTACACCAATAATTCTATCTCCTTTATAAGCCTTTTTGACAAGCTTGATGGATTTTGTCCGCCCCACAGTGATAGGCAAAACCACTCCGGGAAAGAGTACCGTATTTTTTATTGGCAGTATTGGCAGCTCATTAGGAAGATCATTTTCAGAGATCTTAGAGCCTTCATCATCCGCTACCAACTCAATCACCTCACCGGATTCTTCCTCTAAATATTCTCCAAGCGATGCGGGATTGATAAATTTATTTTTAAACATACTCTATGTGTCAATGTGTCAGAGAAACCCTACTAAAAGGCTTCTTCGTTTAATCCGATATTTGATTTTCAATACCTATGCCAAATTAGCTACTGTGCCATAAATGGTATTATCTTTAGACTTATTTGTTGATAGTCTGTCGAAAAGACATGCTTTTATGAATGGAACGCCTTGCCGCCTCTTACTTTTTATCTGCCTATCCATCCTAAGTTCAAGTTTGGTGTCTGCACAGCAGATATCAGCTAGACGCATCAACGTTGACTCGCTCCCACCGGACATCATTCTCAACGCTTTTGAATTTAAGCAAATCAACAAAACACCAGTGTATTATGACGCTGATGAACTTAAGAAAATCCAGAAGCTTAATGATGCTGAAGACTGGGAAGGATTGTATCGTTCATTGCGAAAATATGTGGAAAATTTTGGCATTCAGAATTTCTACAAGGACACGAAATTGATTTGGCGTCTTGCCAAATTAACAGAACTTTTCGGTGGATATGAGGAAGCAAAAAGCCTCTATCGACTCGTACTCAGACATCATCATATTGGTATCAATATGAAAGAAATAGAGTTGTACTATGACTCACTCAATGATCAAGAAGCTGCTGAATATGTACCCTTGGATTATTATTACGAACTTGTAGAATACCGAAAACTCATTGACACCCTCCGACCGCCAAGAGGTGTATTGCTCAATATGGGAAAGGAAATCAATAGCTCCAAAGCGGATTATGCTCCATCACTCAATGTGCAAAATGACGTGCTCATCTTCACCTCTCAGCGCAATGATCTAGACATAACTATTCGTCGTACATTCAATGAAGATCTGTTTTTTAGCATCAAAGATGAGTATGGGACATGGTCCAATGCCGAGCCATTTACAGCCATCAATTCTAGGTATAAGGAAGGATCGGCAATTCTTACTCGTGATGGCAAGACACTCTATTTCTCAAGGTGCGATTGCCTAGACTGCTATGGCGACTGTGATCTTTTTTCAGCGAAACTACAGAACGATAGCACCTGGGGAGAAGTCAAAAACCTTGGTACTAATGTAAACAGCTTAAGCTGGGATTCTCATCCTTCACTTTCTCATACGGAGGACACACTATTTTTCGCCTCTGATAGATTAGGGGGCTTTGGTCTATCTGACATTTATTTTACTACCAAAAAAAGTGATGGCACATGGACTTCTGCCAAGAACCTTGGCCCGATCATCAATACCAGAAACAATGAGGTTAGCCCATTTTATCACCCGGTGTTCAAAGTGCTCTATTTTGGATCCAATGGTCAGCTTTACAACTTTGGTGAATATGATATCTATAAGACCAATCAGGTCGGTGAGCGGTGGAGTGAGCCTTATAATATTGGTCCTTTGGTCAATGGAAAAGGTAGCGAGTACTATTTCACTATTGACTCAAGATCAGAATTGCTTTTCTATGCTCGGTCCATATCGAGAGATCTTAATAAACAGGACATTTATTCGTTCCCATTACCAATGGAAGCACAGCCTTTGGCCACCACGCGGGTGACTGGGTCGTTAACAGACTCACTAACAGGTAAGGCTTTTAAGGGTATAGTGTCTATCATCGATCTGGATCAAGGTATAGAGGTCGCTCCTAAGTATCTCAAGGAAGATGGAAGCTTTGAGTTTGATCTTATTGATCAAAAGAATTACTTACTGGTGATTCAAGGGGATGATTTTTTCAGGATTGAAAACACTTTCTTTTTGGATGGCCCAATGGAACTTCAGACCGTCACGCAACCTCTAGCAAGTAGGGTCAAATTTGAGTCGATAGAGTTTGACAATGGTAAAGCTGATCTCAAGAAGGAGATGTACTCCGACCTCAATAAGATTGTGAACTTTCTCTATGACAATCCTGACTTTAGGTTAAGGATAGCTGGACACACCGATTCTTTTGGGTCGGATGAAGTCAATCTCCGTTTATCAAAAACCAGAGCAAGTAATATCAGAGACTACTTTGTGGAGTTTGCAGGTATATCACCCATTCGGGTAGATTGGGAGGGCTATGGTAGCTCCAAGCCTATAGTCGAAGAAGTAGATGAAGCCTCCAAGTCTATCAACCGCAGGGTAGAATTCGAAATCTACAGACCTGCCCCAGAAGAAGTAGACCCTTCAACTGGAGAGTTGATAGGTGAATAAAAAGACCTAGAAAAGTTTATAAACGTCGTTGAATATGGCGTAACTCATCAATCCTAACAACAACACCATTCCTACCTTCTGAGCATTTTCCAAAAATTTATCGCTTGGCTTTCTCCCTGTCACGATTTCCCAGGTTAAGAAAACAACATGCCCGCCATCTAATGCCGGAATAGGAAGCAAATTCATAAACGCTAGTACCATGGAGATCAACCCGGTAATTCTCCAAAAATTAGCCCAATCCCAAACTCCACCAAAAAACTGGGCTATCCCAATTGGTCCAGAAAGCGATTTTGACGGTGATACATCTCCAGAAAACATCTTACCAAAAGCTTTTGCATTGTAAAACACAACATTGAAAGCTTCGGCTGTTCCTTTAGGAATAGCTTCTCCCAAAGTAAAATCCTTGTGCGCGTAATTCAATTCCAAACTTGGATAAAACCCTATGGTACCCTCTTCGGTTACATCAAAATTTAATTCAAGATTCTGACCATCTCTAAGGATAGTAGCGCTGATCGTACCACCAGCAACAGATTCCAGTATTGGTCTTAGCTCATCGTAGAAGGTCAGCTTATTGCCATTTACAGCGATAATCCTATCTCCTTCCATCAAACCACCGGCTTCAGCATTGCTGCCTTCTGCCACCTTTCTAATGGTGAACGTAGACCGAGGGCTAAAAAATGCGGCTTTCTTATCTGAGAACTTATCTATAAAATCATTCGGGATAGGAATAGTGATCTTCTCGCCGTTCCTTTCAATTGTATAAAAACCATCCGTTCCGAGCAACACATCCGGGCTCCTTAGATCGCTGAAGGTTTCGTAATCCTGTCCGTTGATATTGAGAATTTTATCTCCGGTCTTTAGCCCCAATTGCTCACCCAAGTCATAGGCTACAATCCCATTTTTGTTAAGTTCTTCTTTGGTCAAATAGTCGTCACCATTCGAATAAGTCAATACAATGAAAATGATCACTCCAGTGATAACATTGACAATAATCCCTCCCAACATCACGATCAGCCTTTGCCAAGCTGGTTTTGCTCTAAATTCCCATGGCTCGGGTTCCTCCGAAAGTGTGGATGTATCTAATGACTCATCGATCATTCCAGAGATTTTCACAAATCCACCCAATGGAATAGCACCAATGCTGTACTCCGTTTCGCCAAATTGCTTACCCCAAATCTTTGGTGGAAAACCTATGGAATACTTCTCCACTCTCATACCAAAAGCCTTAGCCGCCAGCAAGTGCCCTAACTCATGTAATCCAACCAAAATTGATAGGCCCAGCAGGAGCTGCCCTGTCATGATTAATCCTTCCATCTACTTAATATATTCTTTTGCTCTAATTCTCGTTTCTTCATCCGTTTGGATATAATCCTCCAAATTCGGGTCGCTAATGTAGTCTACCTTTTGCAAGCAAGATGAAATAACATCCGAAATTTCCAAAAAACCAACTTGATCATTGAGGAAAGCCGCTACTGCCACCTCATTAGCTGCGTTGAGTACGCAGGGGCTATTCCCACCTTTGTTCATAGCATCATACGCAAGTTGTAGATTACGAAATGTTTCCAAGTCGGGTTGCTCAAATGTGAGATTCGGATAATCCATGAAGTTGAACCTAGGATAATCAGACTTTAAGCGGTCCGGGTAGCCCATGGCATATTGAATCGGCAATCTCATGTCTGGCAGTCCCATTTGTGCTTTCATCGACCCATCTTCAAACTGTACCAAGCTGTGCACAATACTCTGCGGATGTACGATTACATCTATCTGATCAAGATTCACCCCAAATAACCACTTGGCCTCTATCACTTCCAATCCTTTGTTCATCATGGTCGCCGAATCAATGGTGATTTTAGCTCCCATATCCCAATTCGGATGTTTCAAGGCTTGTTCCTTTTTTATTTCAAGCAATTCATCGCGCTTTCTTCCCCTAAATGGGCCACCCGAAGCTGTCAAGATTATCTTTTCTATAGGGTTGCCCACTTCACCAACCAAACATTGATATATGGCGGAATGCTCCGAATCAACAGGCAAAATGTTAGCTCGATACTCTTGGGTCAATTGTGTGATCATCTGACCAGCCACTACAAGCGTTTCCTTGTTTGCCAGTGCGATGGTCTTTCCAGCCTTAATAGCATTGACGGTTGGTCTCAAACCTGCATATCCTACCAGGGCTGTCAGCACTATTTGTACTGATTCCATCGTGACAATATCAGCCAAAGCATTAGCTCCAGCATATACTTTGATGTCCAAAGGGTCTAAGGCATCAAATACAACTTCGTAATGAGCCTCATTGACTATGACTACTGTATTAGGCAAATACTTTTTCGCTTGACTTATCAGCAACTCAAATTTATTTTGAGCAGTCAAAACTTCTACTGTGAACTTATCTGGATGCTGGTCTACTACTTCTAAGGTCTGTGTACCGATAGACCCGGTGGATCCTAATATTGCAATTCCCTTCTTCCCTTCTTCGGTCATATTATATGTGCTTGCATGGCATCTGCTATCTTTCTGTCATTGGCTAGTCTTGGGACTTTGTTTTGCCCGCCAAGTTTGCCGATCGATTTCATGTAGTCAATAAAGGCATTTTGCTTGAGTGGTAATATTTCAAGTGGTCTTAAAATCACACCGCTAATCAGATCATCATAATAGGTGTTTTTACCTCTCAACTGCAAATCTAATTCTTTTTGAAAAGCTCCTAGGTCGTTTGGGCGCTGAGCGAATTCCACATACCACTCGTGCAAAGGCAGACCCTCTTTAGGCGTAACATTCGGAGCAACACTAAATTCTACGATTTCCGTTTCTGGAAATTTCTGACAGGTGTTCTTCATTGCTTGCTCTACTTCCTCACCTATCACATGTTCGCCAAAGGCTGAGATAAAATGTTTGATTCTCCCCGTGACAAGTAGGCGATAAGGATTCTTGCTTACAAATTTTACTGTATCTCCGATGGAATAGCCCCAAAGCCCCGCATTGCTGTTTAATATCAAGGCATAATTGACTCCTAATTCTACTTCACCTAATGTCAATCGTGTTGGGTTTTCATTGAAATATTCATCCGCTGGAACGAACTCAAAGAAGATTCCACTATTTGCCAAAAGCAACAACCCCTCCTCCGTTTGAGAATCTTGATATGCGATGAATCCCTCAGAAGCAGGGTAGGTCTCAATCGATGGTACTACTTTCCCTATAGACTCAAAAAGTTTGGCCCTGTAAGGCTCAAAGTTCACTCCGCCATAAACGAAAAGGTCAAAATTCGGAAAGAGGTCCTTGATTTGCTTCCCTGTTTTCCTGGTCAATCGATCAAAATACATCTGTACCCAAGGGGGAATCCCCGAAATAAGAGACATGTCTTGATTGTAGGTCTCCTCCACTATCTGATCTACCTTTTGCTCCCAGTCTTCAATGCAATTGGTCTCATAGGTGGGCATCTGATTGGTACGGAGGTACCCAGGGACATGATGATTGACTATTCCAGAAAGCCTTCCAGTATTGATTCCGGCCTTTTTATCCAATGTGGGTGCACCAGACAAAAATATCAACTTACCATCAAGAAATTTGGCTTTACCCGTTTCGTGCACATAAGCTAGCAAAGCATTTCTGGCCGAATTAATATGATTGGGTATAGAATCTTTGGTGATGGGAATATATTTAGTCCCCGATGTGGTACCAGAGGTTTTGGCGAAATAAGCCGGTTTGCCCGGCCAAAGTATATCCTCCTCTCCTTTGACTACCCTATTGACATATGGAGATAAACCTTCATAATCTCTAATTGGAACTTGCTTCGTATAATCGTCATGAGAATTGATCTCATTAAATCCGTGATCCTTTCCGAATTGCGTTTGCGCACCTTTCGCGATCAAATGCTTAAAAATCCTATCCTGATACTCGGAACCAGATTGAATCCATTTTTTAGTTTCAGAATGGATGTATGCCGCGAAAGGTTTGCTAAGTACGGATCGAAATCCCATAGTGTATTTTTAAATATGGATCAAAGTAAGATAAAGGCATCTCTAAATCCTAGAATTTAGAGCTTCTATACACTCTTGAAATACAAGTTCATTCTCTCTGTCGGTAATCAATAATTTAGATTTTTTAACACAACAATTTTCTGGCTTATCCTTATATATAGTTGATTTCAATCCTAATTAAGATATAGATGCTTCGTCAATCTGTTTTTATCATTTTCATCAGCCTATTTTCAGCTATCGCTGGAAGTTTTTTAACCATTCATATTCTGAACGGAGGTAAAGAACACACTACGAATGAGGGGACTTTTACGTCCCTAACTTCAGGCAGTCAAAATTATGATTTCGAACCGAGCATCAATAACATCAAGAATCACTTACCCAATACTGATGTAGATTTTGTCTTGGCTTCAGAGCAAAGTAAATCAAGTGTAGTTTTTATACAGACATTAAGTGAATACGATTATCGGACTGGACATTGGCTAGATTGGTTCTTTGAACCTCGCACATCAAAAGAGGTAAGTAGTGGTTCTGGTGTGATCGTATCTGAGGATGGATATATTGTGACAAATAATCATGTGATAGACAATGCCGATATTATCAAAGTAGCACATGGAAAACGCTCCTATGAAGCGCAATTAGTCGGTAGAGATCCAAGCACTGATCTTGCGATTCTAAAAGTAGAACAATTCAATCTTCCTGCCATCAAATTCGCCAATTCCAACAAGGTGAATGTAGGAGAATGGGTGCTGGCTGTGGGAAATCCGTTCAATTTAACCTCTACGGTGACAGCTGGTATTGTGAGCGCCAAAGGCAGGAATATCAATATTCTGAAGGATAAATTTCCGCTGGAATCCTTCATCCAAACAGATGCAGCGATTAACCCAGGAAATAGTGGAGGAGCATTGGTCAACACCAATGGGGAACTCATTGGTATCAATACTGCCATTCTATCCAGAACGGGATCTTACACCGGATATGGATTTGCAGTACCATCCAACATTGTCAAGAAAGTATATGCGGACATTAAAGATTATGGTGAGGTGCAAAAGGCATTCTTAGGCTCTGCATTCATCGATATCAATAGTGAATTAGCCTCAAAAATGTCTTTAGAAGATCTGTCTGGAGTCATAGTGGCTAATGTTCAAAATGAAAGTGCTGCTGCCAAAGCCAAAATTGAAAAAGGAGATGTCATTAGAGAAATCAATGGCGTCAACGTGGAAAATAGAGCGTTTCTGGAAGAATACTTAGCCAATCTTTATCCAGGTGATGAGATCACTTTGTCCATAGAAAGAGATTCCAAAATTTTGTCCAAAAAAATCACACTGACCAACAAAGAAGGGACTACAGGCATCATCAAAAGGAATGTGTATTTCTCAGAATGGCTCGGAGCATCTTTTGTAAGTGTACCGAAGATAGAACGGGATCTTTTGGGCATCAAAAACGGGATCAAAGTGATTGATTATAAAAACTCTGGTGTCTTTGCAGAATTAGGAATCGCCGAGGGATTTATTATTACTCATATCAACAACACAAACATTGAAGAGCCTGAGAAATTTGCCGAGATCATAGAGCATGTACGCGGAAGAGTGATAATCTCTGGTATAGATCAAAGGGGCCGAAAAGTCTACTACCCGTATTATTTCTAAGCTACGGCAGTTCGTATTTTCAGTTTCTTTTTCAACTCATCTATTGAGTAACGAAACTTCGCATTGGTGTCGATCATATCATTCACCGATTGAACAGCGTGAATAACAGTGGAGTGATCTCTACCTCCAAAATGATATCCGATGGATTTCAAAGAATGGTTGGTATAGTCCTTTGAAAAATACATGGCTACCTGGCGAGCAATCACAATCTCTTTCTTTCTTGTTTTCGCCTTGAGGTCTTCTTGCTCCACTTTGAAATAATCCGAAACTGTTTTTTGTATGTAGTCAATACCAACTTCAGTATCTATATCAGTCACGATATGTTTCAAAATCTGCTTTGCCAACTCCAAATCCATCTCACGATGCGTCAATGATGCATGAGCAATCAATGAAATTACCACACCCTCTAGCTCTCTGATATTGGTATCTACCGTATAAGCGATATACTCAATCACCTCATCCGGAATATCGATTCCATCAGCCTGCATTTTGGTCTGAATGATCGCCATTCTTGTCTCAAAATCTGGCGCCTGAAGATCTGCAGTCAATCCCCACTTAAAGCGAGAAACCAGTCGTTCTTGAAGTCCCTTGAGATCTCTCGGAGCACAATCTGAAGTCATGATGATCTGCTTTCCGGCCTGATGCAAATGATTGAATATGTGGAAGAAAATCTCCTGAGTTTTTTCTTTCTCCTTTAAGAACTGAACATCATCCAAGATCAGAACATCCACTTCCTTATAGAAATTGATAAAGTCCTGAAGATTATTGTTTCTTAATGCCTCGATAAACTGATTGGTGAACTTTTCAGAAGCCACATAAATGATCTTCTTTTTACGATCATCAGCTATTATCTTATTACCAATAGCTTGTACCAAATGAGTTTTACCAAGGCCTACGCCCCCATAAAACATCAAAGGGTTGAAAGAGGTAATTCCCGGCTTCTGAGCTACCGCATATCCCGCACTCCTTGCCAATCTATTGCAGTCCCCTTCAATAAAATTTTCGAATTTATAGGAAGCGTTAAGATTCGAATTGTTCTTTAATTCTTGATGGAAATCCGGGTTTTTGTAAGAATCAAAGCCATTGACTCTGTTCTTATTCTGAGAATTGCTGGCTCCTGAAACATTGATAGTCACAGGCTTGACTTCATCATCGCCCCTATCCACTACTACGGAGTATTCCAACCTCCCTTGCTCGCCAATCTCAGCTTTAATCGCTTGTTTTAGTAAATGCACATAATTCTCCTCAAGCCACTCGTAAAAAAATTGACTTGGTACTTGAATGGTCAAAATCTCATGTTCCAATTTCACAGGAACTATCGGTTCAAACCAGGTAGAAAAACTTTGAGCTGGAATACGCTCCTTAATGAAAAGAAGACATTTTTCCCACGTCTCTAAATACATTGGCGATTTATATTTTAAAGGACAAAACTCGGAAAAAGAGCCCCTTCGATATTTGAAGGACATCAAAAATGTGGATAAATAATTTAAGAAAAAAACGCTTTAAAACTTGACTTTTTTAAAAATCGGTCTCCCTCTTTTTAAGGGCATAATTTCGTCCGATTTTTTTTTATTTTTTTTCAAAGTAGATCTTTCACAATCAAAAATCAAAAGGACGGAATTAAGATCAGAGAGACTAACTTTAATCTGCTATGAAACAACACACCCCAGATTTCTCAGCATTTCCAAAACACACCCTCAACGATTGGAAAAACGCTGCATCAAAAAGCCTGAAAAATCTTCAGTTATCTGAATTGTCTTGGCAAACTAAGGGAATAACCTTGGAGCCATATTATCATCAACCGAAAGTCCATGCTAAACCAATTTTGGAATACCCAAAAGTGCCATGGGTTCAATATGAATATATCCGGCTATCAACGGATAAAGTGGACAATCAAATAGCCTTAAATGCCCTGAACAATGGATGTGAGGGGATCATTTTTGAAGGTGATTTTGAAAAGGTGAACATTAACCATTTACTCAATGGCATTGAACCGGAGCATTGTAAGTTATCCTTCTTACACCTAGGCACTTCTCAGATAAACCTCTCGATCGCTCGCCCTGAAGGCTTTTTTTATAATATCCGCTTTGAAAACGCACAAACTAAAGGATGGACCATTCTTCCTAATCAAGCAGAAAATTGGATTGAAGAAAATCAGCAGGTCTTAATTGATTTAGCGGAACGACTGGATAAGGAAGAGGCTCCCGCATCAATTACAACAATCCTCCAACCAACCAACGATTTCTATCATGAAATCGGAAGACTTCAAGCCCTTAGATACTGTATCAAACAGCTTTTGGTCGAACGACATTTGTTAAACACCACTATTAGTATTCATGCGAATATCCAATCGGGCACCAATGAAGGTAATCACATACTACAACTGACTACTGCCGGCCTGGCCAGCATCATTGGGGGTTGCGATAGTATTTCTTTCAGCCAAGGGAATAAAGAATGGTTAGGTCATGGTTCGGATGGAATAAGCAGAAATGTCGGTAACATTATTCGGCATGAAGCCAAATTATTTGACACTAGACAGCTGGCTGATGGCTCTTATTTTCTTGATAGTCTGACGCTAGATCTTATCGGAAAATTCTCAGAAGGGCTAAAGGGAATAAACCAGCCTGAAATGGGAAACTCAAATAACCAGATGTACAGTCACGAAGGTTATGCCCCGGGTTTGGCTCCCTATGTAAGAGGGCCTTATGCCACCATGTACACCATGAGACCGTGGACTATTCGTCAATATGCCGGCTTTTCTACAGCCAAAGAGTCGAATGCATTTTATAAAAGAAATCTTGCTGCTGGACAGAAAGGACTATCTGTAGCATTTGACTTGGCAACACATCGAGGGTATGACAGTGATCACCCTAGGGTGACCGGTGATGTAGGCAAAGCGGGAGTAGCAATTGATACTGTGGAGGACATGAAGGTATTATTTGATCAAATACCACTTGATCAAATGTCCGTCTCTATGACTATGAATGGAGCGGTACTGCCGATCCTAGCATTTTATATAGTTGCGGCGGAAGAGCAAGGAGTTACTGCTGAAAAACTATCTGGCACCATACAAAATGATATTCTCAAAGAATTCATGGTGCGAAATACCTATATCTACCCACCAAATGAGTCGATGCGAATTGTGGCTGATATATTTCGATATACCTCTAAGCATATGCCTCAATTCAATTCCATAAGCATAAGTGGCTACCACATGCACGAGGCGGGAGCAACTGCCGCTCAAGAACTGGCATTCACCTTAAGTGATGGACTAGAATATATTAGAAAAGGGATAGAAGCTGGCTTGGGCATTGATGACTTTGCCCCCAGACTATCGTTCTTCTGGGGCATAGGAATGAATTTTAAGACTGAAATAGCTAAACTCAGAGCCGGGCGAGCGATTTGGAGTCAGTTGGTAAGCGAATTTCAACCCAAAAACCCAAAGTCTTCAATGCTGAGGACGCATTGTCAAACATCAGGTTATAGTTTGGCGGCTCAAGACCCTTACAATAATATTTGTCGAACCGCTATTGAGGCATTAGCTGCTGTCTTTGGGCATACCCAATCCCTACATACCAATGCCATGGATGAAGCAATCGCTCTCCCTACTGACTATTCTGCAGCGATCGCTCGCGAAACCCAATTGTATTTGCAGAACGAAATCAACATCACTCAAGTAATAGACCCTTGGGGAGGATCCAGAGAAATAGAAAAAGAAACAGCCAATTTGATCAATGAAGCTTGGGAGATTATTAGAGAAATAGAAGATTCTGGAGGGATGGCTAAAGCGATAGAACTGGGGATTCCAAAGATGAAAATAGAAGAGGCAGCAGCTAAAAAGCAAGCCAAAATAGACAACAAAGATGAAATCATTGTTGGGGTGAATAGGTATCAGTCAGATCAAAAAACGGATCTTGATCTGCTTGAGATTGATAATGACGAGGTAAGAAAACATCAATTGAACCAGCTCACACAAATCAAATCGGAGCGTGATCAAGGAAAAGTAAATCAAGCGCTTGAAAGACTGACCGACGCTGCAAGAAATGGGCAGGAGAAATTGCTGGAGCTCTCTGTAAATGCTGCGAGACATAGAGCAACCTTAGGTGAGATATCAATGGCTCTCGAAAAGGAATTTGGAAGGTATATTGCAAAAAATCAAACAATATCTGGAGTGTACTCATCTGAAATAAAACAAAATGAAGATTTCCTGAAAGCACGTCAACTGGCCAATCAATTTGCTGAACTGGATGGACGAAGACCTAGAATTCTTGTAGCGAAAATGGGACAAGATGGGCATGATAGAGGTGCCAAAATTATCTCTACAGCATTCGCCGATATTGGGTTTGATGTGGATATTGGTTCCCTTTTTCAGACTCCTAAGGAAGTAGCGAAGCAAGCTGTTGAAAATGATGTGCACATTGTTGGTGCTTCGTCATTGGCAGCCGGTCACAAAACGCTGATACCCGATTTAGTCGACGCTTTGAAAGCATATGGAAGACCAGACATTATGGTCATAGCCGGAGGGATTATTCCTGAAAGAGATCATGAATACCTGCAATCAAGAGGCGTGTCATTCATATTCGGTCCGGGCACTATACTATCCAAGGCAGCATGTGAAATCCTAGAAAGTTTAATAGGATAAAGGCATAAAAAAAGGTCATCACAAGAGTGATAGCCTTCTTTACCATTAATATTTTATCAATTACTGAGCAAGACCATTGTTGATTAAGAAGCTTTGATAAAGATCTTGGAAATCTTCGATTTCCGGATACATCTCGATAGCTTCCTCATATTTAGTCAAAGCGTCCAAAATCAACCCATTCTCTTCGTAGAAAGATGCATATATGATTTTGTTAAGAGGTGACTCGTTTTCAGCAACTTCGCTTTTTAGATTAGCAAGGTTTTCCTGAATTTCGATTTTATCAGAAGATTTCACCTTCTTGATGCCTACCTCTCCAGATGCGATTTCATCGTCACCTTTCTTGTAAACTTTCACGAGGTAAAGTCCCATATCGTAAGCCAACTCCTCATTAGAGAAATCTAAAGCGATAGAAGACTTCTTAGTCTCTTCAGAATAGATTTCTTCATTGAAGATGTTTTCGATTTTCACAACGTAAGCATCCTCTTCGGTGAAACCTTCTGGAGCGTCCCATCTCAAGATGGCAATATCTCCCAAAAGATCCGCTTGGCTAGGAGCCATCACGTTGATAGCAGCCGATCCTGTAGCACGAGATACCGCCCCCGTTGCTTTCATTCTAGATCTATAGCTAGCCGCACCATCATCTTCATTCATCTTGTTCATCACGTAGCTCGCGTATCGACTTGCGACACTTGTTGCTCCTACATTGATGGTTTTTTCCAGATCAGAAACTTTTTTTGTTCCTTCTCCTCTTACCTCAGTGGTTTTACCAGAAGAGTGCATTAAACCTATATATGCTCCAGCAGATGAAATAATCTCGTCTCCTGAGCTGAGCTTTGCTCCTGTCTTTAATGATACTGCAGTGCTAGTACCAGCCTTTTTTACCTGATTTGTCCCTTTGTTTGCTAACACTCTAAAGGCATAATCCTGAGCGTATAAAATGCTTGATGAAAAAATCAAGCTTGCAACAAAAACATAAGAAATAAGCTTTCTCATAATTATTTAGCGTTTATTGAAAAATTCGATGTAAAGTTATAATTTATCCATTTTAAATAATGCTTTTCTCCCTTCTTTAGTAAAAGCATTTTTGACTACTCCGTAGTAAACTTCTAAAGAGTCTCCCGCGAGAGCTACTGCCGCCAAGCCTATTGAGATCTCCAACTTATAAGAATAAAGCTCAAGAACATAAATAATGGCGAAGGAGAAAAAACCTATTTCAGCAAGCTGAAATAGCTTGGTAATCCCATCATACCATTTTGACAACTTCTTATAGATAAGCGAAAACAATGCCACATTTAAAAAGCACAAAACAACCGCAAAAATGTTTGACAAGGTTTCCGGCATGTGGTCAATATAATCTTCATTCAAAATCATAGAAATAATATTTGCGTGTACCACTCCCCCATACATATCTGGAAATGCTCTACCCGCATATTTCTGATTCAAAGGAGTAAAATACTTATCCTCAAGAGACTCTCTATCTCCCAGATACTCACCCAAGTAGCAGAACATGACTATTTTGCCCTCAATCATTTCTGGAACAAAATTTTCTTCAAATACATCTGGCACATCCAGTGCGAAGTACTTGTTACCAAATCTTGTAGCTCCATAATCGAGCACATTACCACGGTAGTTAATTACCTCTATCTCGTTGTTTCGTGCCAAAAAATTAGCTGCTGCTGCTGAATCATAATAACTCGCCATGGCCACAGCTAATGATAATTGCTGCTCACCCTTTAAATCAAACTGAGGATATACCTCACGACACATTTTTAGATCTTCTTGCTCCTGAGCATCAGTAATCAAATTCGCAAAACCATTACTTGATGCAAAAGAATTGAATACATCCCATGAATACAGTATAGTATCTTGTTCTTCATCGTCGGTAAGAATAAGCTTGGAGGCCAATACCAAATTAGGAGCGCTGGCTAAACCCTCCATCAACATCATATCTCCAAGTGTATCTTCTTTTGGCTCATAAAAAAAGGAGTCAATCCCGATGACCGCAGGATTGTATTGAGAAATTATCTGAAGCATCATCCCAATCTCACCTCGCTGTAGCGTACTGAGATTAACCAACACTATCCTATCATCTCCTACTGGATCATCCCTCAATTGAGAAAAGGCGATATCAGTCATTTCCATCTCATTCAGAGCTTGACCAATAGGATCAAAAATGTCAAAAACCTTGAATGCAGTAAGACTACTAATACCGGCCATCATTCCGAAAATGAAAGCGGTACCTAAGATAACATCGAGCCAGAATTTCTTAAACATGAGTTTAATTAGTTAGGGGGTGATTGAATTTAAATTTATTTTACCCCGCAAGTAATACGCATTCAGTCATAGTTCAAACGCAATATAGGTAAAATATAATTTTTTATTGGTTTAAACCAATTTTTCCCCTCACTTTCGATAAGTATGAGAAATCGAGCGACCAGTCGCCCCACTAAAGAGGAACTAATCAGCGGTATTCAAAAACAAGATACTGTCATACTTAGTCGCGCTATAACTCTGATCGAGAGTAAGCTGCCTGCTGATCAGATGCTAGCCAGTCGGTTGCTCGATGAAATAGGTACATGGAAAAATGATAGCATAAGAATCGGTATTACTGGAGTGCCAGGGGTTGGGAAAAGTACATTCATAGAATCATTGGGAAGCTACTTGACTAGTATGGATAACAGGATTGCAATACTGACCATAGATCCAAGTAGTTCGCTCAGTCATGGGAGCATATTGGGAGACAAGACCAGAATGGAAAAACTCTCCATGAATGATAAGGCTTACATCCGCCCTTCTCCTGCTGGAAATACTCTTGGAGGTGTAGCCAGTAATACGAGAGAGGCTATTTTGATCTGTGAAGCTGCGGGTTATGATATTATTATTATTGAGACCGTCGGTGTAGGACAGAGTGAAACCCTGGTCAAGCAGATGATTGATTTTTTCCTATTGTTGATGATACCCGGAGCAGGTGACGAACTTCAGGGTATTAAGCGAGGGATTGTGGAAATGGCAGATGCACTAATTATTAATAAGTCTGATGGCAAATCATTAAACGCGGCTAAACAAGCGAAAGAAGAGTATGAAAATGCGTTGCACTTATATCCAGCAAAGTCCTCTGGATGGAATACCCCTGTTTTGACTTGCTCAGCTATAGAAAACACAGGAATAGAGCAGGTATGGGAAGTAATAAAAAAATTCATAGCTCTTCATTCTTTATCTGGTTGGATTACTCAAAACAGAGCTAAACAAAATGTTCAATGGCTTGATTCACTGATAGAGCTTAATCTTAAATCATCCTTTTTTGGAAATCCTGATAAACAAAATCAACTAGAAGAAATTAAATCTAAAGTCACCGCAGGCGAAATCTCTGTTCGCCATGCGGTGAATGAGCTCTTTAGTTGAAGGCAAAACCATTAGGCCCACGACCGACAGCAGCAGAGTATTTCAGCATGCCGTCAGTCGAATAAACATAGACTTTACCGTTTCCCTCAAAGCCTTGGGCATCTGAAGCATATAGGTTGCCGTCCTCATCTACCCCTATTCCATAAAATGAGGTCACATCACTCTGTGTCACTTTAGTTTTGATTTGATTAGTCACCATATCCAAAGCCTTCACCTCATTGCCTACCGTGAAGTAGATCTCTTCACCAATTAGGTTTGACGCGATCTTACCAGAAAAATTACTTCCAATATTCACAGTAGATAGGATCGACAAATTTTCAACATCTATTTCAACAAGGGCTCCATCACCTAAAGGTTGAAAATCGCTATCATAACCTCCAGCACATCCTATCCACAAATGGCCATCCTTATCAGTTACCATTAGCTTAGGACTATTGCCAACCTCCAGAGATTTTACTATTTGCTCTGTACTTAAGTCTATAATTACCAGCTCTGAACTAAAGCTGTTGGTCACAAAAAGCATATCCTCAATTAGCAACACGCCTTCTGTCCCAAAACCTGTCTTAATTGATGAGGAAATCGTGCCTGTGGAAAGATCAAATAGCGTGACTCGGCCAGAATCAGTAAAACTTACCCATTCGGTCAGATAGCCTGTATTTTCATCCGAATCCATATATCTAGGCAGGGCTACATCGGTCATTGTGTAACTACTCTTCAAGCTATCTAAAGTCATCACTTCGACTTTGTTGCTATTATTCACTACCGCAAACAAATGATCCCCTGTACGATGCAATGATTGCACTACGTCTCCTAAGACTATATTATTAACAGACTTGAAGAGGTTGTTTTGTACCGTTCCATTCTCATGGATAAATGATATAGAACCATCGGCATCTCCGAAATTTCCTTCATTGGAAATAAAAACTCCGTTTTCAAAAAGTCCAGGAATCTGTGTTGGAGAAGTTTCTTCCTCCGCACATGAGAGGGTGAGCATTAATCCTAAAATGATAGCTAATTTGTTTGATTGATTCATTGGTTGTTGGAATAAGTAAATGTTAAACTGATTTGATAATTACGACCGGGCATAGCCCGGTTGATAAGATTTTCGTAAGATTGATCGGTGATATTTCTGATCTTGAATTCAGCAGACCATTCTAAATCCTTGATTTGACGTTGGGACCGAATTCCAAGATCCCATAGACCAAATCCTGGGACTGATTGCAGTAAGGTATTATCCAAAGTGGTATACCTACGACCTATGAAGTCATATTGAATGTGTGTACTTAGACCATAGCGAAATGATGACCTCCAACCAAAATTGAAATGATGAAAAGGGACGTATGGTAGTTGGTTGCCTGTATTTGATCCTGTCTGATTAGTAGATTGGGTGTAAGCATACCCTCCGGTAAGGTGCTGCTCACTATCGAACAACTGGCCCCTAACGAAGGCAGACGACTCAAGCCCAAGGATCCTGACACTTCGCAAATTTCTAGGTGACCAAAAACCTTCTGCAGTAGGAATCCAAACAATCCAATCATCAGAATGCGTAAAGAATCCATTGATGTCTGTACCGAGTTGCCATGCATCTCCCTTTCTCTCCCATTTCACACCTGTATCTAATGTTTTGCTTGATTCCGGATTAAGGTCAGGGTTACCACCGGGTGACCAATAACGATCATTCAACGTGGGGTAGCGATATCCTACTGAGAATTGCTGGTTGACAATCAATTGCTGGTTTTGACTTTTCAACAGAAATATTTCATGCCCAAAAGATGGAGTAAAAGGGCTATTCTGATCATAAAAGGACTGCCTCAAATTGAGTGCAGCATGATAATTCTTCCATCTAGCCCATTCAAAACCTGAAAATAATTCAACCTGCAGGTCCCGGAAATCTTCCGAATATGCATCTACATTGGCTGCAAACAAATTGGTATTAGTTCCTACTCGAAAGGAGAAGCCATCCTCAATCTCCTGCCAATAGGAAATGACGGCTGACCATTGACCCGTAAGGGTCTGATCTAAGTTGTTATAGACCTGATCAGCACGAACAAAGGCTAGATTCGCTGTAAAGCTATTATTTTCCTGTTCTGAATGATACCCAAGTACCGCACGCAGATTTTCTGTTTCCAACTCATCAGAATTGTCAGGGGAAGCCTTATTTGGCTGGACTTCACGGTGATTTAGTGTGTACATAGCATCTAGAAACAAGTACCGATTTGGAGCAAGCTCAAACTGAACTTCTTGTTGAATTCCCTTATCGAGGATTGCAGCATTCTTTTGAATCTCGGATTGTCCTTGAAATTGGTACTCGAAATCATTTTTTATAATGCTCCGGTAGGCCTTGGTACTGCCCGACCATTTGCCGGTCAAATATTCAGATTTCAGTCCTGTAAATATTTCTCCAAAGCTTCCAATTGCAAGGCGTGCCGATGCATTGTTGGTAGATATTTTACTTAGCTCAGAATCTATTGACACACTCCCGCCTATCGCTCCACTGCCATACAATGATCCGGAACCACCGGGATGCAAACTGACAGACTCAACGAGCCAAGTTGGCCACTGAGTGAAATCAGTCTGACCTAGCGAAGGATAATTGACAGGAATACCGTGCCAGAGCACATTGGTATGATTTGCTGAGGTTCCACGAAACGAAATGGTGGAAAGCTGGCCATTGCCATAGTTTTTAAAGTAAATAGCCGGCTGATCTGACAAAACTTCAGTGAGGGTCTGGGCTTTGTCTACATCAATTTTGATAGCCTTTTGCCCTGTGGAGAAGCGCTCGAAAGGCGTAGAAAAGATCCTTACCTCTTGTAAATGCATAGTATCTAATTGCGCATACGCAATCGACACATTCATCAAAACAAAAACTAACAAGATCGTTCTCAACACTCGATTTACTACTTAAGTTGATTCTAAGCTTGAGAATTTAAGAGCGAAGCATAATAACCGCTTTGAGCCAACGCAAATGCAAGCTCTATGACTTCATTAAAATGAAATGAATAGTCAGTTATCAAATCTTCTCTGCTTTCTACCCGAAGCTTAGAATATAAATGATCTTGGCAGGTCTCCTGGCTCTTCCCGATTTGTCGCCTTCCCATTCTTAAAACGAACAGTGGCTAGATGAGACAAATCTCTCTTTGGAATCACAGTTGCGGGGACAGCTTCAGTTTTTCACTGAATTCCCTATTAATGCTGAAAGGCGAAACCTCATCAGCAACCATAATCAAGCACGAAGATAGAGATGTTCTGGCTATTTTCATTAGTCTAATTTTTTTTGGTCAAATTTGACCTCAATGAAAAACTGGCTTTTCTTATTCGTAATCTTAGGTTGTATCGGGTGTCAAACTCCCGTATCCGAAAATACTACATCCACAAGGGGTTCAAAGTTGGATACAAAATACGCTGAGAAATTTGAGATTAAAGAAGAAGCATTGATAGTCAATGAACCTTGGCCGGGAGCGGTAACACCAAAAAAATACACGATCACCGACGCTCCTCAACGAATAGTAGTGACTTCCACTACTCATCTCCCCTATCTAGAAATGCTTGGTCTGGAAGACCGTCTGGTTGGTTTTCCCGGAACGCAATACATCAGCTCACCGAAAATACGAGAACGCGTAGAAGCCGGATTGATTACCAATCTAGGTCCAGATGGCAATATGAATTTAGAATTACTGATTTCGCTTGAGCCTGATTTGGTGATCGCCTTTGATATGGGGAGTGAATCTGCCTCTTTAGATAAAATTGAAGAATCTGGCATACCCGTAATCTACAATGCGGATTTTCTGGAGACTTCAGCACTTGGCCGTGCTGAGTGGATCAAGTTTTTTGGTGTGCTATTCAATCAGGAAATAACTGCAGATTCAGTATTCAATGAAATCAATAGCAGGTATGATTCACTGAAAGCTTTGGCTGGTGGAGTCTCAGATAGACCGACAATTTTTAGCGGTGTGATGTATGGGGATATCTGGTATTTGCCCGGAGGTCAAAATTGGGCTGCAGAATTCTATGCAGATGCAGGCGGCAACTATCTTTGGTCCGAAGATTCAACGGGTGGATGGCTGGAGGTGAGCTTTGAATCGGTTTTTTATAAGGCCGGTCAAGCGGACTATTGGCTAGGCACAAGCACTTTCAATTCAAAAGAAGAATTGTTAGGTCAAGACGAGCGGTATGGAGAATTTGAAGCTTACAAAACAGATCAGGTGTTCAACTATGGCAAGCGCATTAGTGAACAGGGAGGTTATGATTTTTTTGAATCGGCATATTCTAGACCCGATATTGTATTGGCAGATTTGATAAGCATCCTGCACCCCGAATTGTTGGAAGGTTACGAAACTTATTACTTTCAAAAACTCCAATGATTGAGCAATATCTGGACTCATCGAATAAAAAGTGGGCGAAAATAATAGCCTTTCTGGTGGCTGGCATGTCGGTCTGCTTCCTCGCTAACCTAAGCCTTGGTTCTATCAAGATACCAATTGACTCGTTGGTGGGCTATGTTTTTAGCTCAACAACTGGCACTTCTACATGGGATATGATTTTGACCAATTTTCGTCTTCCCAAGGCAATCACAGCCATATTGGTAGGTAGTGGGCTTGGTGTAAGCGGTTTGCAGATGCAGACACTTTTCAGAAATCCACTGGCAGGTCCCTATGTGCTGGGAATAAGTTCTGGAGCTGGCCTTGGGGTAGCTATTGCCATATTTCTTGGTTTTTATATTGGTGGTTTTCTGGAGCTCTCTGGAATTGGTAGAAGTTGGCTTTTGGTGGCTGCCGCCGGATTAGGTTCCTTGTCCATCCTCTTTATTATCTCTCTTGCTGCTACCAGAATAAAAGACAGTGTGACGCTATTGATCATTGGTTTAATGTTTGGTGCAGCTTCGGGTGCCTTTGTTAGTATTTTGCAGTTCTTTAGTCAGGCTGAGAATATCCAAGCCTATGTTATCTGGTCGTTTGGCAGTTTAGGTAGCCTCAGTTGGACCGAATTGTCGGTCTTCATCCCTTTGATTGTAATCGGGTTGATAGCTTCCATGTTGCTTTCAAAGCAACTCAATGCCCTACTTCTTGGAGAAAATTATGCTGCAAGCCTAGGACTGAATATCAAAAAAACACGTTTTCTTATTATCCTCAATACTGCCTTGTTGGCAGGAACAATCACAGCTTTTTGTGGGCCAATTGCCTTTTTTGGTATAGCGCTTCCACATTTATCTAGAATGCTTTTCAACACCTCCAATCACCTCTTGCTCACGCCTTTGGTGATCATCTTTGGCGCTGGGCTGATGTTGATTTTTGACCTTATTGCTCAACTGCCGGGCATGGAAGCTACTCTGCCAATAAATGCCGTAACTGCTTTGTTTGGTGCGCCATTTGTGATTTTTGTGCTTCTCAAAAAGAGAAACCTAAATTATTCTCATCCATCTTGAAGCTGCTAGAAACCAAATCGCTCAGTATAGGATACGAGGTTTCTGGATCTCCAACTAAAGTGTTGCAATCCAACATCAATGTTGCCATCAATGAAGGTGAAATCATTTCCCTGATGGGACAGAATGGCGTTGGAAAAACGACATTTATCAAGACACTATCTGGTATCCTACCAAGTCTAGAGGGGAAGGTTTACTATGGAGATCAACCATTGAAACAACTAAGCAAACAAGATCTCGCGAGAAGGCTTAGCATCGTGTTGACCGAAAAACCGTTCTCACAAAACATCACTGTTCTTGAACTTATCGCCATAGGCCGGCACCCTTACTCCAACTGGGCAGGAATGCTCAGCAAACACGACAAGGAAGTCATTGATTGGGCTATCACCGAGACCAATACCAACTATATGGCCAATAGGAAGCTCTATGAACTTAGCGATGGTCAACTCCAAAAAGTCATGATCGCAAGAGCACTCGCTCAAGAGACAGCATTGATCTATCTGGATGAACCCGCAGCACATCTGGACCTTTACAATAAAATAGAGGTGATGATGCTCCTAAGGAAAATTGCCAAAAATGGAAAGGGCATACTCATCTCGACCCATGATATGCAGGTGAGTACGCAGCTTTCTGATAAGCTGTGGCTTTTCAATTTCAACGAGCCTCCCAAGGAAGGAACTCCCGAAGATCTTATTCTTGACGGGACGCTTGAACGAACACTATACCTTCAAGGGTATGGATATGATATGATCCACGGATCGGTGGATATGCAAATTGAAACCAAAGGTGAAGTTGCACTAGAAGGCGATGATGAGGTGATTTTTTGGACCAAGCAGGCATTGCACCGGCATGGAATAAAGGTTCAAGAAAATTCACTTACAAAAATTATTTGCCAAAAAAATCATTGGTCTGTACTAAGTGGGGAATCTTCAATTAGCTGCGATTCCATCAGAGATTTGATTTCAAAATTACCCTTGTAACTCCTTATTCATTCTTGGTCACCTCACTAATTATGATTTATATCAGTTGTAAAGGTTGATTTTGGCATAATCAGCCCCTTGAGACAAAGCTAAATTGCCGCCTGATAATCAATAACAACAATGTCTAGCACACAAGTCAAAACGCTCATCTGCGTCATCATTCCCTTGATCATACTAATTCTTCCAACCGAATACTTAGGGATAACAGGGCTAACTATAGTAGAACAGCGAGTAATCGCTATATTCTTCCTAGCCGCGCTATTGTGGATATTGGAGCCAATACCCATCTATGCCACGTCCTTGCTTATCATATTTCTTGAGTTGGTGATGATCTCCACCAAGGGTCTAAACCTCTTGATCAATAGTCAAGCGGAGAACCTAGGAACACTCATAAACTATAAGGACATACTAGGCACTTTCGCATCACCCATCATTATTCTCTTTCTTGGAGGATTTTTCTTAGCCATGGCGGCCACCAAATTTCGCTTGGATCAAAACTTAGCTAAAGTACTTCTCAAGCCATTTGGGCAGAACCCAAAGTGGGTAATGCTGGGAATCATGATCATCACGGCAGCTTTCTCAATGTTTATGAGTAATACGGCCACTACCGCCATGATGCTTTCTATTCTAGCACCAGTGCTGGCAGTGTTTCTACCGGGTGACAAGGGGAAAATTGCATTTACTTTGGCCATTCCTTTCGCTGCAAACGTAGGTGGCATAGGTACCCCAATAGGTACTCCGCCCAACGCAGTAGCTCTCAAATACTTAACAGGTGCTGATTATATCTCATTTGGAAAATGGATGGCATTGACCATTCCTTACGTTATTCTTCTACTAGGAGTGTGTTGGGTACTATTGCTTTTGTTTTATCCCATCAAAACCGAAAAAATAAAATTAGAAATAGCAGGCACATGGCTTAAAAACCGAAAAGCCTATATCGTATATGTGACCTTTGCCCTGACTATTTTGCTATGGCTCACGGATTTTCTACATGGTATGAATAGTTACATAGTGGCTATGATTCCAGTCGCTATTTTCTCCGCCCTTGACATCATCAATAAAAATGAACTTAAAAACATCAGTTGGGATGTGCTTTGGTTGGTGTCTGGAGGGATTGCCCTAGGTCTAGGGTTAGAAGCTACAGGACTAGCTGAGAGATTAATCACAGTGATCCCGTTCGATAGTCTGTCTCCTATGATGATCATATTGTTGGTAACCATGGTAGCCATGCTGATGGCCAATTTCATGTCCAATACAGCTACTGCCAACTTGCTTTTGCCACTGGTTGCTGCTTTAGGAGTTTCTTTGTCAAGCCTGGAAGCTTTTGGAGGCAATCAGATGCTCATATTGGCTGTAACCATCTCTTGTTCTATGGGAATGGCACTGCCTATTAGCACTCCACCTAATGCATTGGCTTTTGCTACTGGCACGATCGAATCCAAAAACATGGCCAAGCCGGGAGTAGTCATCGCATTGATAGGGATGGTTTTGAACTATAGCTTGATGTACCTTCTTCATACAATAGGAATCTTTTAAGCCAATCAGATGAGACAAAAAGTAGATTTCGAATGGATCAAGCAAGAGCTTTTCAGTGATGAGGAGAAAAAAATAGTACTCCGTAGCGGAGAGACCTTGCTCTATCCCAATCAAGAGAATCGCCGATTATTCCTAGTAGGAAAAGGCAAAGTGCTTGGGTACCTCAACGACGCTGAGTTAGAAAACTACCCAATATTCGAGGAGACGGAGAATAAGTTTATAGGTGTTTATAGTTACTTCTCAGAAGATCACAAAAGCTATAGCCGAGTGGTGGCTGGAGAAGATACTATCATCTACTATTATGACAGACCATATTCTGCACACAGCCAAGATGAGTTGAATGAACTAGCTCCATTTTTCATGGAATTGGTTGTCAATGAATTGTTCTCAAGGCAGCATTTCGCCAAGCGAATGGCTAAAGAAAAGCACCTTGATACCCAGCGTCTTTTGAAAGCCGAAAAACTAGCCACTTTGGGTCAAATGGCTGCAGGGCTAGCTCATGAATTGAATAATTCTATCGGAGTGCTCAATGGCAGCATGAATAGCCTGGAGGAATTTATCACCAGCTGTACCGCAGGACATAGCAACTCCATGCTTTCAAATTATTTCAGGGTTGGGTTAACCAAAGGCCAATGGGTATCTAGTAAAGAAGCGCGGGATAAGCGTCAAATAATCGAATCGCAACTGAAAAAAATCTCCCCATCGCAGGCCAGAAGATTAGCTAAAACGGGAATAGAAATAACCGAACTAAAGAAAATATACCAAACTAATCCTGCGCTACTAGATGAGGTTTTGGAGTTTTGGGATGCTGGATGTGCTATTCATGATATGCAGATTGCTGCCAAACATGCAACTCATGTAGTCAAGTCCGTCAAGCAACTTGGAGTGGCCAAACAAGAGTGGAGTGATCGTGTAAATGTCAACCATACCATCAATGAAGCTTTAGTGATCCTCACCAACTTAACCAAACATGTAGAAACGACCATTGATCTCGAAGAAGGCTTACCCAATACGGCTGCCTGTGCTGGTCAGCTGGTCCAAGTGTGGATCAATCTTATCAAAAACGGAATTGAAAGTATGCTGCAAAACGGCACTGAAAAACCGCATCTAAGAGTCCAAACTTACAAGGAAAGCGACTTTATCAATGTGTCAATAGTCGATAATGGCCCAGGAATTCCAAAAAAGATATTGACCAAAATATTCGAGCCCAGCTTTACGACCAAAGTATCAGGGCTCAATTTTGGACTAGGCCTTGGGCTATCTATCGTCCAAAGAATAGTACTAGAGCATGATGCTCAAATAAACGTATCCAGCGAGCCTGGTCATACAGAGTTTAGTGTAAAAATTCCCTTAACCGATTGAGTCATGGATAAATTAAATATCATTTGTATTGACGACCAACGTGACGTGCTCAACGCACTCACAGAAGATTTAAAAGAGTTTGAATCAACTCTTAGAATAGAAGCATGTGAATCTGTAGAAGAAGCTTGGGAGATCATAGAATCTATAGATGCCGCCGGAGATTTTGTCTCGCTGGTAATCACCGATCAAGTAATGCCTGTAAATACAGGTGTGGACATTCTGAAGAAGCTCAACGAAGATTCGCGATTCGATCACACCCGCAAAATATTGCTCACAGGACTTGCCACTCATCAAGACACCATAGAAGCTATCAACTCTGCCAAACTTGATCACTACATAGAAAAGCCTTGGGAGAAAGCTCAATTAGAAAAAGTCATTAAGCAACTCCTGACCAAATTCATTCTATCCAAAGGGCTCGATTATCAAAAATATCCTGAGCTCATTGATCAGGATACCCTCTTTGAGCAATTGAGAAAAACGACCTAGACCATATGACTACCTCCAATTATTTGAAGGGATTTTGGACTGCATTAGTCCTCCTTTTAACATTAGCACATCATTCTTCTAATGCTCAAGATGTAACATCCAAAGTCTATGGCGGTGTGCAGCTTTGGGCGAGATACACCCATCAGAATCCGGGATCACTGCAAGGTGATAAACCAAGTGAATACTACTTCGATGGATCGCTCAGGAGATATAGGCTGGGGGTGAAAGGCACAGTCTCAGACCAAATCAGTTACAACCTGCAAGTAGGACATAACAACCTAAACCACCTCAATTCGGACAAAGCACCGAAACTCTTGGACGCTTATGTAGATTTCAAAATCAGCAAAAACTTGGCATTGATAGCGGGCAAGCATGCCTGGACCGGACTCACCAGATACGCTGCACCTTCCACTTTCAGTGCCATGGGTACTGACATCAACTATCACGCAACTCCATTTCTCAACGTACAGGACGACTTTTTTCGACGATTTGGCGTTGCAGCACATGGCAAAATTGCCAAGCTAGACTATCGAGTAGTGTTGGCAAAACCCAACAGCAACAGCACAGCTGCCCTAAGTGAAAATGCCAATTTTATCAATGATCCTGATGCGGTACATACCTCTGGATATTTCAAATGGGAGTTCTTCGATAAAGAATCTTTGAGTTCGGCTTTTTCGCCATGGACCTACCTAGGAAAAAAGAAAATCTTAAATATTGGGGCTGGATTTAGTTATCAGTCTAATTCGACAGAAAACATCACCTCCACTGGAGATAGCGTAATCTATGACGCCATCTCTTTTGGTGTAGATGTGCTTCATGAGTGGCAACCTTCAGAGAGATGGTCAATGACATGGTATGCGTCATTTATCCACCATGATCTAGGGCCTGGTTTTATACGGAATATCGGACCAAATAACTCCGCCACCGCTACCACAGCAAATGGATACTTCAACGGTAAAGGCAATGCCTTCCCTACAGTAGGATCAGGTGACTTGCTGTTCTTGCAGTTTGCCATGCTACGACCACTGAAAGCTGAAAAAGAGTCAAATGTCGCGATACAGACTTACGTCAATCTGGAGTATGGAAGCTTCGAAGCACTAGATGATCCAATGATCGTATACGAGCTAGGGGTAAACTATCTACTCAAAGGACATAAGTCGAAAATAAGCCTAGGAATGCAGCAAAGGCCCCTTTTTATGCTTGAAAATGGCGAGACCAGAAGGTCCGAGTACCTGGGTATGTATGTCCTCCAGTATCAAGTCAGATTTTAGGTAAGCCGCTAAATTATTCGTGCTGTGGTAAAAAGACATTGATTTTGATAACAAGACGGATTAGTTTTCACGTTGTACAGAGTGACGACTCCTGATTTATGAAAAATATCTACCTACTGATCTGTCTGTTTGTGGCCTTTAATTCCACTGCTCAAGACCAAAACTTTTTTAAAAATTCAGACGACTTTTTTGCTACTTATGTAGAAAATGGTCTGGTAAAGTATCAAGAAGTTCTTGACAAACCATCTGACCTAAATAACCTGATCACTCAGATCAGTGAATATCTGGTTGCAGGTAAAGAACCTGAAGAACAGAAGGCCTTCTATACCAATGCTTACAACATTCTTGTGATTAAACAGATCATAGATAATTATCCAATCAAGGGGCCCTTGGACAAAAAAGGTTTTTTTAATGCCACTACTTTCAATGTAGCTGGAAGGGATGTGACCTTGGATGAATTAGAGAAAGATATTCTTTTCCCTGCATTTCCAGATCCGCGCCTTCATTTTGTACTGGTATGTGCCGCTATCGGCTGTCCTCCTATTGCCAATTATGCATTTCAGCCAAATGATATAGACTCCTTGATAGATGCTAAGACTAGAGAGATTTTGAATATCAATTGGTACGTGAGAGTCTACAAAAATCATACGCAGTTATCCAAAGTGTTCGAATGGTATGAGAGTGATTTCATCAATGACACAACAGATGTCAAATCATTCGTCAATCGGTATCGAGACATTAAAATCCCCGATGATCACGAAATCACTACTTACGAATATGATTGGCTACTCAATGATGCCGCGAGTAGCTTTAGGTATTAAATATCGCTATTGAGCATATTTGCGGGATGAATACCACAAAGGAACCTACCGTGCCGGATCATAAAAAAGTCTTCTCCAAAATCAATAGTGAAATGGGCAAAGCCATTGCTGATTTCAAAATGATCCAGGAAGGTGACAAGATCATGGTAGCCGTTAGTGGAGGAAAGGATAGTTTGTGCCTCCTTCATTTTCTCAAAATATTTCAGCAAAAAGCGCCCATCAACTTCGAAATATTAGCAGTCAATTTGGACCAAGGCCAGCCTGGATTTCCAAGTCATATTTTGCCTGATCTTTTCAAGGATTGGGATGTACCTCATCATATAGAATATAGAGACACATATTCGGTAGTAGTGGAGAAAATCAAAGGCAGCAATACGTATTGTTCGCTTTGTAGTAGGCTGAGACGAGGTGTTCTATATGACCTTGCGAAGAAGCTAGGCTGCAATAAGATTGCGCTTGGACATCATCTGGATGATTTGATTGAGACCTTTTTGATGAATGCTTTCTATTCTGGCCAGCTGGCTTCTATGGCTCCTCATTATCAAACAGAAAAAGAAAACATCAACGTGATCAGGCCACTGTATTCGCTAGAGGAGAAGTGGATGGAAAGACAGGAGGTGAAGCAATTACTCACTACACTTCAGCAAACCAACCCCCAAATCAAGTCAAGTTTATTGAATGCCTTAAGGAATCCCGATCCAAATTTTTTGCTCAAACCTGAGCTTTGGGGTCAAGAAATACCGTCTAGTAGTTAGTCAGACTAGCGTTTCTGAAGATTTCTAATAGTTCGCAAGTCCATCAAAAGTGAAATAGATATGATGGTAAGTGCCATGCCTAAGAACCCTGTGATAAGCGACAAGAAAAATGTCGAATAATTATTCACAGTTACCATAGTCAAGCCAATCAGACTTAGACCTGCAATGAGGATAAGCACATTTGCAACGAAGTATTGTTTAAGTGATTTCATAGTTGTAGTCATTATGATTTTCATAACAAAATTAGCCCCGAGTGGCTTATACCACACTTGAGGGACTGAATAAATACACTCTTTTTAACAACATGCCTGAATTATTGAAAATGTCTTCAAATTGAAAAATTGAACTGACCTGATAATTAAAACTGACTAATCCTTAGCTCAGTATAATCCATGACAATCAAGAAATTATTCAACAAACGGAATCATTTAGAACGCAAATTCCTCCTGTTAACATTGAGAGTTATGGAATGTTTGTTTTCTGTCTCGAGAATGTATCACGATTCGAAACTTAATATGTCGGATGGTGGGGACGCAATCCTTGGATTAGTAGAGGACACATCTCAGGGCAGAACCAACCACTCAAAATTCCCCTCTTGAGAGGGGTTGGGGTGTGTTATTCACTATCTGACGAGAACTTAGTTCCTTGACAATCAAACCATAATGTGAGCCGTAATCGCTAGTAGATCAATCCGGAAGTAACTTCCGAACGAGATTTGGAAGGAGTAGTAGATGAGCCGGTATCTTAAGTATACGGTGATGCTCGTAACTATGTGGACTCCAATGGATTGATCAGTTTATTTTGATGGAATAGACAGCACGGAAGCAACCTCCGCGCTTGTGAGGCAAAATTGAAAAGCCCTCTATTCATTTTTCTTAGAAAAATGAACTGTCTTTGAAACCTTTGTCCTATCATTAGCATCTATTCTTTGTAAAGACTAATCTATGACCTCACACAAACTGATTGCTCTATGGGCAGTTCTGATGCTTTCTATCTTGGAAGTAAGCGCGCAAATTATCAAAGGAAGTATCCGCGATGAATCCAATCAAGAAATCCTTCCATTTGCTACTATCAATTTTGTTGGTACTTCTATTGGGACCATTTCAAACGAAAATGGAGATTTTGAACTGCAGGTTCCAGAGGGGTTTGAGGACAAACAGATTGAGGTCAGTTACATGGGCTACTACTCCAAAAAATTAGCTGTAGACCAAATTCAAGGTATCATTATCATAGAGCTAAAGCCTTCCACTTTGACACTTGCAGAGCTTGTCATCAGGCCACTATCACCGCAGGACTATATCAAGAGAGTTGTGAAAAACATGGACAAGGTATTGTCCCAAAAAGCCGTGCAATCTCAATCATACTACCGCGAAAAATTCATGGAAAATGGTCAGTACCTAGCCTTCTCAGAAGGAATATGGAAAGCCTTTCATCAGTCGTATAATGACACCACCAAGAATCAATATCAGCTCATGCTCTATGAAACTGCAGAAAATCCGGCTGAATTGCAGTTTATGAAGACTAGAAGAGATAAAAAAAATGAGAAGAAACGCGCCAAGGCTGAAAAGAAAGGCGAAGACTTTGAACCATCAGAGGGACTTATCAATGCGACATTTGGTGGGCCAGATGAAATCTTAGAGATGGATATGAACAATGAACTTGACGAATTTTTAGATAGCACCTATTTCAAGAAATTCAGATACGAGTTTGGTACACCTATGGCATTTAGAGACAGAGAACTTTTGGTCATCAATTTTGAATCAAAGGGAAAAGTAGATCATATCAGGAGTAAAGGGAAGATCTACATTGATACACGAACAGACGCAATTGCCTCTTTAGATTTTGATGCGGAAGCGGTGATTCCTATCGCGATAGAGCCCATATTATTCGCATTTGGTATATCTCTAGACAATCCAATTGTGAAAAAGCAGATGCGCTATCAACTCATAGATGGATCCTGGTATCCTGAATACTTTTACATCAATGTGAACATGAAAATCAAAAAGAGAAATTTGTTTTCCGCGAACGAAACCTCCAATTTTTTCATAGAACAACTATTCAAAATCAATTCGCTCAATGCGGAAGATCCAGTAGAAATCAATTCGGAGTATCGATACAACAAGGATAAGGATCCATCAGAACAAGTATTCAATACTGAAAATCTGAAATGGGAGGACTTTAGCCGACTCACAGACGCCAATCAATAAAGCATCCATTCCGACCATCATCGCTTTGAGTCCATTTATCCTTTTAACAGAATCCTTTGCTGAGCTTTAATTATGTTTAGGTTTCAAACCTGAGCAATATGAAAAACAAATTCATCATCACCGTATGCTTCTTGATCGGAGCAATCACTTTTACAAACGGCCAGTCCACTAAAGTCACGGCCAAAGCGTCCAAACTTGCCGATGAAATAGAGGCAAAAATGATAACATGGCGTCATGATATTCATCAGAATCCAGAACTATCAAATAGGGAATTTAAAACTGCTAAAAAAATAGCGGAACATCTTAAATCGCTCGGACTAGAAGTCCAAGAAAATGTTGCCAAAACGGGCGTGGTTGGAATATTAAAGGGAGATAAACCAGGACCCGTGGTTGGCCTAAGAGCAGATATAGATGCACTGCCAGTCACTGAGCGTGTGGATCTACCCTGGGCATCCAAAGCCATGTCGACTTACAATGGATTAGAAACCGGCGTGATGCATGCTTGTGGCCATGATACGCATATTGCCATACTGATGGCTACCGCCGAAGTGCTGAGTCAGATGAAATCTGAGTTAAGAGGTACGGTCAAGTTCATATTTCAGCCTGCCGAAGAAGGTGCTCCAGTAGGAGAAGAAGGTGGGGCAGAATTAATGGTCAAGGAAGGCGTATTGAAAAACCCAGATGTTGATGTGATTTATGGCTTACATATCAATTCATTGACTCCTGTGGGAACTGTGACCTACAAGTCTGGCGGCACTATGGCGGCTGCTGATAGATGGGTGATGAAGGTCAATGGTAAGCAATCTCATGGCTCCACACCCTGGACCAGTATAGACCCAATTGTGACCTCTGCGCAAATCATTAACGGCATGCAAACCATCATCAGTAGACAAACGGAATTGACCAAAGAGGCAGCAGTGCTTACTGTGGGGATCATTCGAGGCGGCATAAGGAACAACATCATTCCGGAAAGTGTAGAAATGATTGGCACCATCCGAACACTCAATGTGGACATGCAAACCAAACTTCACGCGGACTTTCAGCGGGTAGCAACAAACATCGCGGAATCAATGGGTGCCATAGCAGAGCTCACTATTGATCCTCATGTGCCAGTGACATACAATGATCCTGACCTCACGAAACAGACCGTACCATATATCGAGAAAATGATCGGTGCTGAAAACGTAAAAACTAGACAAGCCATGACAGGTGCCGAGGATTTTTCTTACTATGCCAATGAAGTACCTGGTTTCTTCTTTTTTGTAGGTGGTTGTCCAGAAGGCACTGATCCTGCTACGGCAGCACCGCATCATACTCCAGATTTTTATGTAGACGATAGTGGCATGAAAACAGGCGTCAAAGCAATGCTTGCGGCTACTCTCGGTTACATGTATAGCAAGTAATCTAAACTTAGTATTTTCATATTTTCTAGATCCTGTATGCGTTAGAAATCACCAATTACCAAAGTATCAGCTGCCTACTAGCAGAAATAATTCAATTGGTGTAATTTCCAGCTCATATAAGGTACTAATCAAAAAATCACAACCTGATAATCCATGAATCTCTCCATCCAAAACTTATCTAAAACGTACCCAAATGGAGTACAAGCGCTCAAAGATGTTACCCTTGAAATCCCTGTTGGGATGTTTGGCCTGCTAGGCCCCAATGGTGCTGGTAAATCTTCGCTAATGCGCACCATTGCAACATTGCAAGAGCCAGATTCTGGGTCTATCACTCTCGGTGACATGGATGTACTGACTGATAAGGAAGGTACTCGAAGAGTGCTCGGTTATTTACCTCAAGAATTTGGCGTTTACCCTAAAGTCTCGGCTGAAGATCTCTTAGATCATATCGCAGTACTCAAAGGAATCACCAACTCTAAGGAGAGGAAGAAACTGGTGAAATCTCTCTTGCAAAAAACCAACCTCTGGCAACACAGAAAAAAAGGACTAGGGGGGTATTCAGGGGGAATGAAGCAACGTTTTGGTATAGCGCAAGCGCTGATCTCCAATCCGAAATTGATCATTGTAGATGAGCCTACGGCCGGCCTTGACCCTGCGGAGCGCAACAGGTTTCTGAACCTACTGAGTGAGCTTGGTGAAAATACCGTAGTGATACTATCCACCCACATAGTAGACGATGTAAAAGAACTCTGCACCAAAATGGCGATTATCAATCAAGGAGAAGTATTGCTCACCGGAAACCCGATAGAATCGATCCAGAGTATTGATGGAGAGATATGGAGCAAAACCATCGAAAAGGAAGAGCTAGAAGGCTACAAAGAAAAATACAATGTCATCTCTGAGAGATTGATTGCAGGCAAGCCAAAAATCCATGTCCA
Organism: Cyclobacteriaceae bacterium; assembly: GCA_049115815.1. Classification (GTDB taxonomy): domain Bacteria; phylum Bacteroidota; class Bacteroidia; order Cytophagales; family Cyclobacteriaceae; genus Marinoscillum. Next base: position 499,682 of record JAGDZO010000005.1, read on the forward strand.
TAGTGACACTAAGCCCGAAGGCTTTTCTCCTGAAATAGCCGATTTAGAAGACGTCTATTTCTCAAAAATCAAAGAATCAACTCAAACTGCTGAAGCTGCAGTATAACCCATAAACCCACTTCATCATGCGAGAGTTTATCAAGTTTGAGCTGAATTATAGATTTAGCAGACCAGTCACATACATATATTTCCTCATCATATTTCTGATGTCTTTCATAGCCACTGCCACCGATATTGTAAGAGCGGGTGGTAGTGGCGGAAAAGTCATGGAAAATGCCCCATTGGTGCTTTCGGGTATCATGCTTGCGGTTATGATCTTCGGTATATTCATTGCCTCCGCGGTGATGGGCGTGCCAGTCCTAAGAGATTTTGAACACAAGACCGATTCGATGATCTTCACCACTCCTACTAGCAAAATGAGCTATCTCGGTGGAAAATTTCTTGGGTCATTCATCACCTTATTGTTTATCTGCTCGGGCATTCTACTAGGCAGCATGTTTGGTCAGGCTTTTCAATGGCCATGGCTCGACAATGCAGACAGGCTGATGGAATTTAGCTTTATCCGCTATTGGAATCCATTTATCACCTTCGTCATTCCCAATCTGTTCGTCTTTGGCGCTATATTCTTTATGGGAGGATCACTAGGCAAAAGAATGGTGGTGGTATATGCTCAAGGAATCACGCTTTTTATGGGTTACCTTATAGCTAGCTCCTTCTTGTCACAGTTGGATAACCAGGCACTGGCTGCCATGTTGGACCCATTTGGCTTTGGTGCATTAGAGGTCACCACCCAATACTGGACAGTAGCTGAGCAAAATGAGCTGTTGCTTCCGTTCTCAGGGTATATCTTGGGAAATCGATTACTATGGCTCGCACTTGGTATCCTTTCACTGGTAGTGACTTATGTCAAATTCAACTACCGACTTGCGGGGAATGCCAGCAAGAAAACGAAGAAATCTGCCAGCCGTGAAGCAAGAGAACTTACTGATGAAACGATCGATTCTCCAGATGCAAACCAGTACTTCGGAATAGCCGCTCAACTCACTCAAATCAGAAGCCTGTCGTGGTTCTATTTCAAATGGATCATCAAGCAAGGCCCATTTTTATTCATCTCTCTGGCAGGGGTGGCATTTGTGTTGATCCTCGCGTTTGTGGGTGGCACAGAGGGTTATGACATAGAAGTATACATGACAAGTAGCCGTGCAGTGAGCATGATTGGGATTTTCAACCTATTTTTCATCATCATCACAGTATTCTACACTGGTGAGATCGTCTGGAAAGAGCGGGATATCAAAATGAACCTCATCTACGATGCGCTCCCATTCACCAACTATGTGAGCTTGGCCAGCAAATTTCTTGGAATGGTTTTGATGAGTATTTTCTTATTGACCTTACTCATGTTCACAGGGATTGCCATCCAAATCATCAAAGGCTATCCCAACATTGAGTGGAGCATATATTTCACCAATCTATTTGTGGATACGCTTTCGGTGATGGTGCTCTACCTCATTCTGGGTTTGTTTATCCAAGCATTAATCAATCACAAATTCGTTGGTTTCGGGCTCATGTTTGCCTTCTATATGTCCTTGATTGTCATCAATGAGCTTGGTATCGAGCACAATATGTTCTACTTCGCCAGAGCGTCTTTGGGCACCTATTCAGAAATGAATCAATATGGCCATTACGTCACACCATTCTCTTGGTTCAATGTGTATTGGTTTGGACTGGCGGCAGTATTTTATGCGGTGGCCATCCTATTTACGGTAAGAGGAATCGATTCCAAATTTATCATCAGGCTCAAAATAGGAGCCAATAGACTGAATGTGCCGGCCATCGCCTCAATAGTGGTAGCCCTCGCGGTATTTGGGGGTACAGGGGCGTATATCTATTACAATACTACCGTACTCAACGAATATCAAAATTCTGATGACCGGAAAGCGGATCAGGCGCTATATGAGCGTACGCTTAAGCAGTATGAGTTTTTGCCTCAGCCTAAAATCATTGACACGTATGTGGAAGTAGATATTTTTCCTAAAAACCGAGACTTCAAAGCATCTGGTTACTATGTCTTGAAAAACAAAACCCAAGACACCATTCAAAACATTCACATTCAGGAATCTGTGGATGACCAATTAATCACTAATCTGAGTTTCGAAAAAGGTTATCAGATAGACACAGCGTACGAAAATTTCAGATATACTATCTATCAACTTGATCAACCGATGCTTCCTGGAGATTCTATCAAAATGAATTTCGATGTAGCCTTCACTACCGTGGGATTCAAAAATGGTGAGTCTAACAACGATGTGGTGTACAATGGCACTTTCTTCAACAATACCCAATACTTTCCTTCACTCGGATACAACAGTGGTTTTGAGTTGGGAAGTGATGATGATCGTAAGGAACAAGACCTAGAAGTGAAGGAGCGTATGATGGAAACAGATGATCCTCGGGGAATCGCGAATAGCCTGTTCGGTGATGACTCTGACAAAATTAGTTTTGAAGTGATCATCAGCACGGATAGCAGCCAAATAGCCATAGCTCCCGGATATCTTCAGAAAAAATGGAATGACGGAGAAAGGGTATACTACCACTACAAAATGGATGTGCCTATGGTGAGCTTCTACTCTATCGTATCTGCTGACTATGAAGTAGTGACTGATACTTGGCAGCCTCCAGTGGATACCTTGCCAGAGGTTTCTTTGGAGATTTATTACCACAAGGGTCACGAGTACAACCTTGATCGTATGATGAATGGTATGAAGGAAGCGCTGAGTTACTACACAGAGAATTTCAGCCCCTATCAGTTTAGACAACTGCGAATTATGGAGTTTCCAAGGTATCGAGGTTTTGCACAATCTTATGCCAATACGGTACCATTTTCGGAAGGCATTGGGTTCATCCAACACATCAAAGAAGACAATGTAGACTTGCCATTTTATGTCACGGCCCATGAGGTGGCGCATCAGTGGTGGGGACATCAAGTAACCGAAGCTGGTGTAAAAGGAAACGCCATGTTATCAGAGACGCTTTCGCAATACTCTGCATTGATGGTGATGAAAGACCGATTCAAACCAGAGATCATCAAGGAGTTTTTGAAATTTGAATTGAATAGCTATCTCTTAGGTAGAACCTTTGAGCAGAAAAAAGAAATGCCGCTCTATCAAGTAGAAGGCCAAGGCTATATCCACTACAGGAAAGGGTCGCTCGTGATGTATGCTTTGCAAGATTACATTGGTGAGGATAGCGTAAATGCCGCATTGAAACGATTCAATGAGGACTATGCATTTAAAGAAGCACCATACCCTACTTCCAAAGACCTGATCAAATACTACAGAGAGGTGACTCCTGATAGTTTGCAGTTTATTATCACTGATATGTTTGAGACGATCACGCTCTTCGAAAACAAAACCACAGATGCAGAATACGAGGAAATATCTGACAATGAATATTTGGTATCACTCAAAGTAAATACCATCAAATATCAAGCTGACAGCCTGGGAAATGAAGAGGAGCAAGAGCTGAAAGATTGGATTGACGTAGGAGTATTCACAGAAGGTTCAGATGGAAAAGACAGTCTGATTTACCTACAGAAGCACAAAATCAGCCAGAATGAAAATGAATTTGCCCTCACGGTCAGCACCAAGCCATCCAAAGCTGGTATCGACCCTATCAACAAACTGATAGATAGAAACCCGAAGGATAATGTGAAAGATGTGAGTGAGAAGGAAGCGCTTTAATGTTGGCGGGTGCTCGGGTGTTAGCGTTTAAAATATTCGATAATTGAGTAGGGAAACCGTCCAAAAGGTATTGGATTTTGGACGGTTATTTTTTGGTTTTAGGTGAATCTATTGCCCCCTCTTTGTTACAAGAATACGGAAATATTACCCCCTCTTTGTTACAAAAATATAGTGATATTGCCCCCTCTTTGTTACAAAATGACGCTATGAAAAGAATTTAAAGGCTTATAATATCTGAAGTGCTGAAATTAGAAAACGTACTTTGAAAAATACTCAACCCTCTTTACGAAAGAACAAGTTAATGCCGTTTTGGAGGTTATTCGCATCTCTTGGAGATAGAGATCCGAGTTTCTTGACAATGCGCTTTCTGTCCACTGCCTTAATCTGATCTATCGCGGCTTGTCCCGCAATGCCTTGAAAAACCAGCTTAACCCTAAAATCTATTTCTCTGATCTTAGAAGTAAGCGGCACAATTACCAATGGACTCCAGTGTTGGTTAATTTCATCGGGAGATACGACAATTGCAGGCCTGGTTTTCTTGATTTCGTTGCCAATTGTTGGGTCTAGTCTTACCAAGCATACGTCAAAGCGATTCACTTCCACTCCCATTCGTTATCATCAAAATCATTGATAATAAAATCGTTTTCCGAGTCTGGTTCAGCTTGCTTGATTTGTTCTACCCAGTTTTTTCGCGATTTGATTTTAGGAGTTAGGACTAATTGATCTCCTTTCCGTGAAAGATCTAGCTCTGCTCCCTCTTCCAGTCCTTCAATAAATTCCTTCGGAATTCTGACACCTTTCGAATTACCAATTTTTGTCAACTTAACGATCATGATTCAAATATAGTAATTACTTATGTAATTACATGTTCGAGTTTGAACCTAACTTATACATTGGACTTTATCTTCACCTCTCTAGTAATGCAGTAGGCATCTTGGCAATCCTCAGCTTTACTGGTTGTCAAGATGAAGAGGTTTGTACGCATTCAACTTTTGGCAGAATGCACATTGCATGACTCTCAATTAAACCGATATTCAACACCAAAAAAGGTTTGATAGGTAAATTGATTGAGTGGGATTATAGGACGATCATCGAGTAAAAACTGACCAGAAAGCTTGACGCCAAAGTGCTTCGTAAGGGCATCTCTGATTTCGATTTGTCCACTAAATCTATTTCTAAACGCATCTATGGTCGGATCAAAGCCAGACTGAAAATAGCCAATCGCATTGAGCTTAATTCGTTGGGTGAGCTTGACATCTGCACTCAAATATGAGTTAAGCTTCCATAAGTTCTTTTCAATAATAGACTGCTCTCCCTTCCACTTTTCATATTCATAAAACACGCCTAATCCGGCATAAAGAATATTCTTGCCTTGAAGAAAATTCCACCTATATCCAGCTCCGGTCAGGTAGCGAAGATTCATATTTCTAGATTCGTCAAATTGGCTCTGTGAGTAAAACTCGGGAGTAAGTCTGACCGCTCTTTTCACAATATGTCTTAGATGAATGCTCCCATTGTAAATCGCTGCGCTCTCACCAATCTTAAAATAATTGAGCCCACCTATAAACATAGTAGCACCTTTCTTACCAATATGCACAATGTCAAGATTGGTATTAATCCCCACGTATAAGTTCTGCTCCTTTTGGGTGGAGGCACGATTATTCATGGCAAAAGTGGCATCAGCCACACCGATGAAGTATCCAGAAGAGTCGGAGACAAAAGAACCCTTATTGATTTTGAGGATCTGACCTTGAACGTAATAAGATGAAAAGACAAGCAGAGCACCGAGAGCTAAGTATCGCATAAAGTTTGGTATGAGTAGATATCCGCTGTTTCGGCAAAAATAACAATTCTGGCTAGCTGAAAATCAATCTATTTCAATTGTGAATATGATATCAATCCGCATTGAATAATTGATTCAAAACTTAAAATTCACTGAGAAACTTGGCGTGAATCCCATCAGTTTCAAATCATAAGGAACTAACCGTGGAAGTGTATTTGCTCCATTGTTTCGTTTTGGAGGTCTAATGATTTCCAATCTTTGATCCATCACATTTTCTCGATTGTAGAAGTTGGAAATTTTGCCTGACACCTGTAGTCTGGTCAATTCAAAATTCCAATCATAAGTTAAGCCAACGTCCAATCGATGATATTCGGGCAGCCGTCCAGTGTTTTGCCCATCAGGTCTGATCTTGGTTACTTTACTATTGTCACGTTTCTGGATTTCCCTAAGGGAATAAGTGGTGAAAGGCATACCAGATCCATAGTACCAGGTTGTAAAAAAAGTCCACTTATCCAGCTTGTATGAACCAAAAAGCGTCACCTCATGGCGCTGATCATTATCACTCGGGAAATAGCTATTGTTATTCAACTCAGGGTAACGGGTGAGTGATTCGCTCAATGTGTAGCTGGCCCATGCCGTCAGGTTGTTAGATTCTTTCTTTAGCAAAAACTCCAACCCACGAGCCTTGCTTTCGCCCTGGAAAAACAATCGCTCGTAATCTTCATAGGGCGTCACAAGTCCACCCCGACTAAACGCATAATCCAGTAAGCCATCAAAAGTCTTGTGAAAATAATTAGCTGAAAAGCTCAAACCATTTCGGAAATACTCTGCCCCGAGCATGAAGTGGTTGGATCTCTGATCTGCGATATTCTCATCACTGATCAACCACAGATCCCTACTTCCTTGCAGTGCATTTTCTGTCTGAATCTGATTGACAAACTGTCGGTAAACACCTGCCGCACCATGCGCATAAATACGATCTGTAAGTTTGAGAGAAAAGTTGATGCGAGGCTCGGAGTAAAAGAGTCCCGTCGAGGAGAGGTAGTTGCTACGTAACCCTGCCAGCACAGTCAATTGCTCGTTTTTTACAATGGGGTATTGGGCATAATGCATCAATTGAAAGATATTCTCCTGATCAATATCTGTGATGCTACTGTCGTTCAATAGGCTATTAATGCTCGTTTTGAAATTAGAAAACTGCAATCCAGTCTCCAGTTTTCTAGTTCCTATCCTCCACTCATGATCAATCTTGAAGCTGACATCTCTAATCATGTTGTCTTGCTCCGTAGCTCTGCTGCTCTCAGCATCTGTGCTTACCACCGACCCTATTTCTTGATATTCGCTTGCATAGTTAGAAAAAGACAACAGCACGTTGGAGTAATGATCCGCATTCCAAAGGCGAGAGTATTTCACGGATGATCCAATATTTCCCCAATTGATAAAGCCCACATTCTTCACATCAAGAGTCGTGTCTCTCCCGATTCTCACAGTATAATCTTCAGTGAAATTGAGAATATCATTGCTATCATAGAAACTCACCTCTAGCAAATCTCTGTCAGATAAGTCCGTGCTAAACTTAAAACTGAGGTCAGTATAATAGAATTCGGGTTTGTACTCCTGTTCGAGCACCCTCACGGGATTAACGTCACTTTGCAGGTCGGATTCATACAGCGAAAAAATCGATTCAAAGAGCGAGGTTTCCAGTACATCGGTATAGGATCTTCGCCCAGACAGAAATAATCTTGACTTATCAGAAATCGGCACTGCCAAAGATGTATTTGCGCTGAGTTCATTGAAACTAATCTGACCTGACACCTCTTCTCCATTTCCATCATTGCCCACTATGTTGACCAGACTAGAAGATCGCCCACCATATTTTGCTTCAAAGCCGCCCTTGTAGAGGTTGATACTTTTGATGGCATTTGGATTGATGGCGCTGAAATAACCAAAAAAATGATCCACATGATAGATTGGTATCCCGTCGAATATCACGAGATTTTGAGTAGCAGTACCACCATTCACAGCCAAACCTGATGATAATTCATTGGTACTCGCCACTCCGGGCAATAGCTGCATCATACGAAACACATCCGATTCACCAGCGGCAGGTATCGATTTGGCGAAAGCCGGACTCATGGCTATCGAAGAAAGGTTACCCGTGCTCGCAAAGACCTTCGTTTTGCTATTACTGACGATCACCTCATCAAGCTTGAACATGGAAGGCCGCAACTTCAAAGAAATTCTTGCATCATGCCATAGATCCGCTGCAAGTATTGTGGTATCCTGATACCCTATGTAAGACACCACGATTTTGGAATTGGTAGATAGGTCTGAGAGGGTGAAATAACCGTCCTCATTGGAGCTGGTGCTTAGCGCTTCTAGTGGTTGATAGAAGTAAACAAAAGGAAGTCTTTCGCCGGACTCAGCATCCTCCACAGAGCCCATCATCGACTTGAGTGGCAACAACTCTGGGCCGGTTCTTTCTTTGATCAAAATAGTGGCGGGCAATATCAGATCAAATGTAAAACCAGTCCCATTCAAAATTTTAGCGAAAGCTGAAGACAGACTATCCTCCTCTAACTGGACAGTCACCTTTACATCGGCTATCAAATCATCACTATAGGCGATCTTGAGTTGGTACCGATCAGACAGGTCTGTGAGTACGGTTTTCAACGAAATTTGCTGATAAGACTCAGTGATCAAAACAGAAGAATTCTGTGCACTTAGTGAAGTGACAGAACCCAACAGAATGATATATGCTAATAATCGATTCATCAATGTGACGAAAGTCTAATTCAGTACTTGATCACATCAAATTAGTCTATTTTGATCGAAAGGAATACTACTCCATCCTCAATGCGATAACTATATCCAAATGGCTCAAATACCAATTTCAGGGAAAGGGCCTGATTGTCTCGTGGAAAGTAACCAGTGTACTTTTTGCCCAGATCAACCACTGCAGTCTCAAACTTAAGCCCATAGGTTCGCTCAAGGTCCTTGATGACCTTGGCCAATTCAGCATTGTCATAATGATATTCGCCCTGCTTCCACGTCTGCCTTAAGGTATCAAATGATGAAGTCTTGACTTCACCGGCCTGAGCTAAGACACAATCACCAGGTGACAAAACATGTTTGCTTTCAGATAAGCTGACTTGTACTTTTCCTGTATAACACTTCACCTCATAGGCATCCTCACGGGCATAGATATTGAAGCTGGTACCCAACACCTCCGTTGTGCCTTTCAATGATATCACTTCAAATCTTTCTCCTTTTGTCACCTCAAAAAAAGCCTCACCTTCCAGCTCAAGACTTCTGTTGGCCATCCAGGACAATCGATTGTAACTCAATCTCGACTCGGCGTTCAAGGTAACCACTGATTGATCGGGGAGAGAAACTTCTTTTACTTCCGCCAGACCAGTTGATACCTCTACTTGAGCTATGGTCCAACTAATCCAGAAACTGCCTAAAACCAATATGACAGATGCGGCAAGTTTCCAGTAAAATGGAATCCCTGATTTACTTTCAGGCTGACCATCAAATTTCTCAAAGAAATCATTCACCTGACTATCAGAAGGCATTTTATCATACTGATAGGCATCAATCTTACCTCGAAATTTATCTTCAAATGATGTCATGCACGTGATGATTGATGGTGTAACAATGCGGCTTTGAGTTTTGCTTTGGCTTTAGCCAAGTTGCTCTTGGACGTACCTTCTGTAATATCTAATTGCTTGGCTATCTCGTGATGCTTGAGTCCCTCAACTACATAAAGGATAAAAACAATACGATAACCCGGTGAGAGCTGCTGCACCAACTCCATAATTTCCTCTGCTGCCAATTGGTCCAGAATAGTTTCTACTTTTTCCTCTTCCACTTCTAATTCAGAGATGTCTTCTTGGAAGTAGTGCTTTTTCTCCTTTCGGTAAAAATCCAAGGCGGTATTGATCATCAACTTCCGTATCCATCCCTTGAAGGGCATGGCACTATTGTATTGATCAATTTTTCTGAAAGTCTTCATGAATCCGTCGTTGGCTACTTCTTGGGCCTCACTCTCTGACTGGCAGTAAGGCATGCACACACTCATCGCATATCCATAAAAATGTCGGTATAACATTTCCTGAGCAGCTCGTTTTTGAGCCTTGCAGTCTTGGATTATTTGATCGAGGTTGGCAATCACTGGGTAGAATATAAAGCTGGTGGAGCAAGCCCCACCAGCTTTCTAATTATGCTTTGGGCTTACACTCCTTAAGCTTAAGAAAGTTTCCTTCAGCATCAAAGATTAAGACTCCAATTGATTCAAGTAATACGTGAATCTGTGGTACTTCTTTGATCGTACCTTGTCTTGCTCTTAGTACAACTGCATCTGGATAATTTTCAGCTATATAGCTTGTAATCGCTTCGGATAAGTCTTCGATAGCCACTTGCTCGAAGTTGAAGCAAGCTTTAGATCTATTTCTAATTTCTACAAAGTTTCCTTCCGAGTCAAAAACGACTGCACCTACTTGCGCAACCAGCGCCAGATATAAGTTAGACTCATCTTCGAGCGTCACTTTCAAAATCTTTCTGATGGTGGAGTCTGCATAATTGTCAGCCAAGTAAGCTGCACTAGCTTCGGGCAATTCGTCTATGGTGATCTCTACAGGCTTGTCTGGTCGGCTAGTAGAATCTCCTCTGTGCTTTCTACCTTTTCCTCCTTTGCGATCTTTCTTCCTACCATCACAAGTCACTCTGCTTTCTTCCTCACTTACGCCCAATACTTCACCCGACTCTTCGAAGGTGATATTGAAATTGTTAGTCAAAAAGCTCTCAAAAAATACCTCTCCGGTAGCTTCAGTGATCTTATACGCTTCTACTACCAGCTCTCCTGCATACTCATCTTCTATGTAAGCTACCGCTGTACCTGGCAAGTCCTCCGGTGAAATATCAGTGACCACAGCCTCTGACGCTAGGTCTAGCTCATTGGTCATTGCATCGTCTTGTTCCTGGCATGAAATCATCACAGCCGAAACCAACATCATTGCGAAAATTACTCTTATCGTTTTCATTATAAATAGGGTTTAATTTTAAATTCAAACCCCATACGTAGGTTGTGAATGAAATGGTTGCCTGAAAGAATAAAATTAGTTGAAAAAAATTTAGGGTGACTAAATTATCAACTAATAAAACAAGCTTGGGATAGCCAATTCACAGATTTCTGGTGGAAGAAAGTTTTCTTTCTATATGAATCAAAAATCAATCACAATCCCTATCGAAGGCAAGACATTGGCATTGTCTTCTGTCTCTATCAGTTTAAGTTCACGTGGGTTGTTCACATTCCCAGCGTCATCTCGCGCCAAGCCGTAAGACGGAATATTGGGCGTTGATTGCGCCAAAGCATTTTGAATTTCGAGGAATACATCGAGTGTAAATCCTTTCATGTTCCACTTCTTATCTATTCTTATATCCGTCTGATTGAAAGTACCCAGTCTGACATCCCCCAAGCGGTCATAGTCCAATATAATTGATGGATAATTATTGAGGGTAGCCTGCTGATCTACCGGCGCATAAGGTGTCTGCCCAACATATCTCATACGGGCACTTACCTCCCAATTCTTACCAAACTTATACCCACCAGTGAAGGTCAGGAGCGTACCGCTATCCCAGGATGATGGCTTGTATTCATTGGTATCAAAACCCGTGAATTCACTCTTGAATAAGGTATAGGCTAGGATGGCATAAAAATTATTGGTGAATTTCTTTTGTACAAGAAATTCGATCCCTCGCGTTCTGCCAAGTCCTACGCTCGCAATAGGCTCATTACCCAACACCGAAAAATCAGCTCCCAAGTTAGCCAACGAAATACTGTCCACCTGAGACACAGGATAATCTTGATAAAGCTTATAGAATCCCTCCACGCTCACTCGGGTAGAAGACGTCAACAAGTACTCCACCCCAGCTACTATATGATCGCTTTGGATGTATTTCACATCTTGATTGATCAAGGCTCCAGCATTGTTCTTAAAACCTAGAATAGTATAAGGAGGAATCTTGTAGTATCGGCCAAGTGAAGCGTTGACTTTCCATTTACGCTCTTCGCCTAATTGGTAGGAAATAGAAGCCCTCGGACTGAATGTTCTGTAAAGTTCGTTTCCAGTATTGGTAAATGAGTTTCCATCCATTCTCACTCCTATAGAGACGCCCATTCTTTCTTGAAAATACTTTCTGGACATCTGACCATATACACCATATCTCCAAAAGTTGAGCCCGTTCTCATAGCTGAAATTATTAACAGCATCCAAGGTCTCATTGCTGTAGTCAGCATTCATGATCACACTACCGAGTGACATAGTCCAGTTATCAAAAAATCGGGTGTAGTTGTACCTTAATTTTGTCTCCTGCTCCTGTGAGATATTGTTGATGATCAATCCAGTCTGGTTGACATTGTCATTGAACTGTTTGAAGTCATTGTTCAAGATATTTGTGCTCAATGCGGTGGTCATAAATCCTGTACCGTCTTTGAACCTTCGTTTCCAACTCAGCCCCGAAGTAGTCGTCCATTGCTTAATGATAGGAATCTGATCCAAAGTAGCTTGCTGCTCCTCGTCATACTCTTCTGGTACATTAACCGAAAAATCATCAATGGAGCCTACTCCGGTAAAAGTCAGATCATTGTACTCATCAATTTTGTGTGTGATCTTATATTGGTAATCCCAATAATCAGGTAGGAACGGAAGACCTATTGCTTTGAAAAGCAATTGCAAATAAGATCGGCGTGCTGAAATAATAAAGGAGGTATTGCTGTTTTCTTTCTCTCCTTTGAAAAGTGGGCCTTCTAACGTCAAAGCGGCCTCACTGCTGCTTACGCGAATATTGGTTTGAAAATTTCGGTCATTACCATTACGCTGATCAAACTGCAGTACACCCGAAAGCACATTGTCATATTGTGCTCCAAATGAGCTAGAAGAAAGTGTCACACCGTCAAAAAACGAAACATTTAGCAGTCCCACAGGACCACCAGCACTCCCCTGCGTGGCGAAGTGATTGATATTGGGAATCTCAATTCCATCCAAGTAGTATACGTTCTCATTGGGCGCTCCTCCTCTGATGATCACATCATTTCTAAATCCTCCCACAGAGCCAGACACGCCCGGGAGCGATTGTACTACTTTGGCTATATCGTTGTTGCCGCCTGGGTATGTCGCAACCTCTTCTCTCGACAATTTCTGAATAGACAATGGCGTCTCCTCCAAGGTTTCGAAGGGATTGGAGGTAATCACTACACCCTCTAGCTCAGTGGCAGATTCTTCCAAATCGATATTCAAATCTGGGTTTCCTCCTGAACGTATGACTACATTATACTTGGTTTGGCTTTTGTAACCAATGTATGAGACCTCTACTGCATAAGTGCTTGGCTCAATCTTCTGGATGGTGTAAAAACCATTGAAATCTGTGACAGCCCCAGTAGTTGTGCCTTGCAGTTTGACCGTCACTCCTATAAGTGGCTCCTCAGTCTTAGCATCCTTCACATAGCCGGAGAGTGAACCGGTCTTTTCGTTTTGAGCTGCTGCAATAAATGTGACTATAAGTAAGCTGAAAAAAAATGTCTTCCTCATGAAATGATATGATAACTCTGATACGAAAGCTACAACTAGAAGCGTTCTTGATTGTTCGTTAGATGTCTGAAAAAAGTTAACCCACCTCAGAGTCCTCCGCTAGTGACTCTGAGTAAAACAGTAGTTTACCATCCTCAGGGTCACCCGAAGGGGACTCTGAGAACGCACAAAAACAGGAGTATTCCGTCATTCTACAGCGAAGCGAAGATCGGGGAATCTCTCGTAGTGATTAGTCTTAAATTCATCAATAAGCCAACGGGCCGGTGAAAGCATCAGCAAGAGTTAGGAATCCTTTTCTTATCCTATTTGAACCAATCGCTTTTGAATGATCCCTTTTGATTCTTTACTCACGCCAGCAATTTCTGCATACTTTGACCACTCCGATACAGCAAACCTGACCTTATCCAATTCCTCTTTTGCATTCTTAATCTGAAACTTTTCACCTAGACTTAATAACTCTTTGCTCCCAGGATTCCGGCCTTCACCAAAAACCATAGTGGAATGTTCACCACCGGGTCCATAAGAAAAAGTAAGATCATAAGCTGGCGAAAATTTCCAGTGTCCGTCTCTGTCCATCAAAAAGGAGAAATTCTTACTGTGATCATCACGATTGTGTGCCAACACATTAAAAGCCGCCAATCGCCAAACTTTGGTCACCTCTGTTATGTCTCGAGTCAGCGCGAGTGCACAGCGCAGGATCCCTTCATAATCAAGGCTCGGTACCCTATGATCTGCATGTAAAAGTCCCGCCACTGAATGCATATGGATTCTTCGGTTTCCTATTCTATCAAATCGTTTCACCCCGAAATAAGCCTTGCGGCCTGACTCCTCAAAGAGTTTAACTTCGGGCATTTCTACACCAGCCACTTTGGCCATCAAGGCGTATGCATATTCGATTCTCGCTATGTCTGGCTGGTCTAGCGAAGAGCTAAACTTGATAAGCCACGGCTCAAATTCTCTTGGCAGTTCGGTCAGACCATGAATAACCTGGGACGAATTTTTATTGTAGCCCACTAAGATTTTTGGTCGGGCACCGGCTGAGCTCCCTCCCATTGCCAGTAGTTCCTGCAATACTTCTGTAGGTTCTCCTTTGAGTACTTTTTGTATTTCATGAGCTACGTCATTCAAGCGAAGTGATGCCACTTGATCATTTTCAATCGAGTAATCTGGCTCGTATTCCAACGCGCCCATGGCACCTCTACCTACATGAGCTAGTCGATCCAAAGGAGACAGACTTTGATGGGCTATTCCCCTTGCCTGTACTGCCCTGTCTAACAAAAGTCTTCCCCACCCATCAGGCAAAGAATCATTGAACACTCCAAAAACTCCTTCGAATATTTGGCTTTCACAGGTCATCGCTCCTGCTTGGAGTGGTAATTTAAAAGGAGATATTTCAACTCCCCTTTTTAAAAATTCAGTCTCATATTCAAAGTATATCCGACCTGACACCTGCGCCATCCTACCAACTCGCAGCTTCTCGCCACCTAGCCAGATAAAGACATTCAATATTTCGACAGGTTTCAGCTTCATTTCTTACGCTTTAGGATTTCGTCCAACGAAAGCAGATTCTCTTTTGGTAGAAATAGCTGATCAAAGTCTTCTAAGCTGCCCAGCACCACAGCCAATTTGAGCAATGATTCCAATGATATTTTACCGCTTGTTTCAAAACGCTTAACACTCCCAAAAGAAACTCCAGATTTAATAGCAAGTTCCTCTTGAGATAGCTTCAGAACCTTTCGTTGGTTACGAACTCTTTGAGCAATTTCAATCTGTACTTCTGATGGAATTTTAAGATTCATAGATAAGGATGGTCTGGCTGTTAGCTGTTAGCTGTTAGCTGTTAGCTGTTAGCTGTTAGCGAATACTACTTTTTAGATAAAATGTTATACAAATATATCAATTAAGCCACTAAATAGCTAATATATTATCTGTACTAGCACAGCCAGAGGATCCCATTATTCTTGCTTTTGTAGCTGATGGATTCATTTTTTGACAATCATCTCTTTTTAGAGCCCAGAAAAAAGTGAAGCCCCGTCGATCCAAAACGGGGCTTCTGTTGATGGGACAATTAAAACCTAACCTAATCTATCAGTAACCCATCAATGTCTATTGATTATTTAATGACCAGTCATATTGATAATAACTGATTTTGGCGGAATCTGTTATTTTTTCAGTTCGATATTTATTGATATACGCTTTCGGTTCTCCAAAATCCTTGGCATACCAATCGAAAAGTTGAGAGATTTCAACCTTTTTGCCTTTAACACGAACAAACCATTCTAAGTTCAAAACAGTCTTGGTTCGCTCAGTCAACTGTTTGTCCAATTCGTCAGGGAAGTATCCAAACGCAGCAATCGGAGGACACCCTTTAGCAGCACATACGAGCACAAAATGCAATCTGGCATCTGGAAACTCCTTGTACAATGTCCCTTTCTCCAATTCATCCAAGGTCATCTCCTGTCCCATCACCGTGTGTTTTATGCCATTGAAAAAGCCGTCTACTTTTAAAGGCCCATATATTGGATACAAATCAATGACCTCTTTTATAACCAAAAGGTTGTAAGCGTTGATATAGAAGGCTTTGATAAAATCTGGAGATACTCTTTTGTTGGACAAGTCCAGATCTGCTATCTCTTTCACCAGATCATTGAGCTCAGATGGATTTTCCTTGATGGATTCGTAAGCTACAGCGCCATCCTTCACGTGCTTTGCGAAGAAACTTTCTGCTTTCTCAAAAAAAGATTGGGCTTCAGCACCAAAAACCAAAAGTGACATTAATAGAAATACTAAGTGTTTCATAGGTATATTAGATTATCTTAAAATACGAACTCACTAGTTAAAAGATTTTGATTAGAATCAATTGTCAAATCTTTGACAATGCTATGGATAGTCAACAATCATGCCTTTTATTTCTTCTCGAACTCACTAGATTGACCTTAGAACACAAAGCACCATGAAGCACACCGTCATCCTGGGAAATGGAATAGCTGGAATCACCGCAGCGAGACATATCAGAAAACTGAGTGACCACAAAATCACTGTGATCAGCGGAGAGACAGATCATTTTTTTAGTCGAACAGCGCTCATGTATATCTATATGGGTCACATGAAGTACGAAAACACCAAACCCTATGAGGATTGGTTTTGGGCTAAAAACAGAATAGAACTGAAAAGAGGATGGGTCACTACCTTTGATTTTGATGAGAAGAAACTGGGATTTGACAATGGAGAATCTATCTCCTATGATCAGTTGATCCTAGCTACAGGCAGTCAATCAAATAAATTTGGATGGCCCGGTCAAGATCTAGAAGGCGTGCAGGGGCTCTATAACTATCAAGACTTGGAGCTAATGGAAGCAAACACCAAAGGAATCAAGCAAGCAGTGATCCTCGGAGGTGGGTTGATAGGTGTGGAAATGGCCGAGATGCTCCATTCTAGAAACATATCCGTCACATATCTTATCCGCGAAAAATACTTCTGGGGAAATGTCCTCCCTGAAACAGATGCTACCATGATCAATGATCACTTGGCAGAAAATCACATTGACTTAAGAAAAGAAACAGAACTAGAGGAAATAATTGATGATGGAACCGGCAGAGTAAAAGGAATCAAGACCAAAACTGGTGAAATTATTGACTGCCAATTTGTTGGATTGACAGTTGGCGTGAGTCCGAATATTGGATTCTTGCGTGGCTCCAAACTGGAAACAGATCGAGGAATCATTGTGGACGAAAACCTTCAAACAAACATCCCTGACGTTTATGCCATTGGAGATTGTGCTCAATTGAAAAATCCACCTTCGCATCGCAGACCTATAGAAGCTGTCTGGTATGTAGGGAGAATGATGGGTGAAGCCGTAGCTCATACTGTCACGGGGAATCCTACGGCATATAACCCCGGCATATGGTTCAATTCTGCTAAGTTTTTTGATATCGAGTATCAGACATATGGTACTGTTTTGCCACGTTGCCCGGATGACTGTGGCTACTTCCATTGGAAATGTAATGATGGACGAAAGTGCATCACCATATCTTATGACAATACTACTCAGGAGGTCAGAGGTGTCAATCTTTTTGGCATCAGAAACCGACATGAGACTTGGGACAAATGGCTCAATGAAAAACGTGATTTGCAGTTCATCATGCAGCACTTGACAGAAGCCAATTTCGATCCCGAATTCTTCACACATTGGGAGGGAGAAATTCAAGAGCAATACAACAGCGAATTCCCTGACGCTACCATTACCGTCCGCAAAAAGGGCTTTCTAGAAAAAATATTTAGTTGATCTACGACTTATAAGCATTTGACATTTATGAAAATCATTAGACTCTCAGGACTCGCTATTTTCCTCTTTTCATTTGGATTGTTTTTGTCCTTATTCTTCATCTCTTCTTACCAACTTGACGAAACTACTTTCGCCGAAATAGTCAAACCTGAGCATCAGGAAACGCTCCGTCCCGAATTTGATGAAATCATTGGTAAAGAATATGGTCTGAGTATACCATTTGTCAATGCAGTAGATGGTGCAGTAGCCAATGTCAATCAAGCCATGCGCGAGCAGCAGCTTTGGGATAAGGTGATTTATGACAATTATACCTCATCACTTACTCGAGCGGCCACTCAGGGAACATTGGTAGTTCATACGGGATGGTACTTCTTTCTGACATTCGTACTGGGTACTATAGGAGCACTTATGTATCTAATACCGCAGGTACAGCTAACAGGCACTCCAGGCATCAAAAACAATGGAATCTTTCACAATGCCCTCAACAACAAAGGTTGGCTTGGAATATTGATAGGGACGCTATTGGTTTCTTTTTATATAGCTCTTTACTTTTTTGATGCTTATATCATGAATTGGATCATCTTAGTTGACCCAGCTCAAAAATTCCTAAATCCGGATGCAACTGCAAGCCAGTGGTTTTTGTATGGCTTCTTATATTGTTTTGCGGTGGTGGTGATGGGGATCAGAATGATCATCAAATACCGACATAGCAAGTATCAGATCTTCCGCACCCTTTCGGTCATGTTCTTCCAAGTGGCGTTTGCCTTTGTCATCCCTGAAATATTGGTGAGGCTCAATCAACCGTATTTTGACTTTAAGAATATGTGGCCGCTTGATTATGATTTCTTTGATGCTTGGCACATCAACACGCTCACCTCTTCTGGTGGGTTGGGCATTTTCATGTTTGCATGGGGTATTACACTGTTCGCTGTGGGTGTCCCTGTTTTCGTCTTCTTTTTTGGCAAAAGATGGTACTGCTCCTGGGTTTGTGGCTGTGGTGGATTGGCCGAAACTGCCGGAGATCCATTCCGACAACTATCAGACAAATCTCTAAAAGCCTGGCAAATCGAAAGATGGCTCATTCATGCGGTGCTTGTATTTGCAGTGATCATGACGGGAGCCGTACTTTATAATTTCATCTCTGGAACCAACACCATTTTTGGCATTGATACCTACACTTATCTCAGAAAGCCTTATGGGTTCGCGATTGGTTCTATCTTCTCTGGAGTGGTAGGCACTGGGTTTTACCCCATTATGGGTAATAGGGTTTGGTGTAGGTTTGGCTGCCCACTAGCTGCCTATTTGGGTTTGGTTCAGCGATTCAAATCAAGATTCAGAATCACAACCAATGGAGGACAATGCATCTCCTGCGGTAACTGTTCTACCTATTGCGAAATGGGAATTGACGTAAGGGCGTATGCGCAAAAAGGACAAAACATTATCCGATCATCTTGCGTGGGCTGTGGCGTATGCTCGGCGGTATGTCCAAGAGGCGTATTGAATCTAGAGAACAGAGATGAAGATGGCCGATTCAATGAGCCATTACTTATAGGAAACAATAGCATTTCAGTAAAAAGCTAATATTAGCACAACCTTTCTTATGGTTTGTTGGTCTTATCAACATGAAAAAGCTTGAAGTAATTTCTCTTTCAATTATCACACTTCTTTGTTTGACGTTTTGCGAAGAACAGGAGCCTCTGGAGCTATCCGATGGCCTACAGGTGAAGGTGGGTCAAACTTGTGGTTGGTGTCATGGTACCGAGGAGATGATCATTACCTATGAAACCTCTTCTTACCAATACAATTATGCGTGCGGTGATTCATTGGATGTGCCCGAGTTTTTCTTCGCTACTGATGATGAAGATTGGATAATCCTTCAGCAATATTATGCTAGTGGGATTTTTCAGAAAGAGAGACTCAACTCTTGCGGCGTATGTGCCGATGGCTGTGACTACTGGATAAGATATATCGATGGTGACTATGAACATGAGATTCGATTCCAAAATCCTGAGAACATCCAAAACAGCGCAACCAGAAATGTAGCCATCAGGTTTGTGGAGCGACTCGAAGCACTAAACGAGGATGAATAGTCGTTAGGTAGGCGATCTTTATCTAGTTTTGAAATATGAGCGCACTGGCCTTTCTGATATCCTTGTTTACATTATTGCCCATCCAGCAAAGTCCGGCTGAAAAATATCTGGATGCCGGATACGAAAAATACAGCGATGAAGACTATAAAGGAGCAATCCTGGACTACAACAAAGCAGCTTCTTTTGATCAACTAAATCCTGAAGTCTACTACTTGAGAGGCGTCTGCTACTCTACAATGGGTGAAACCGTGAAAGCCATGAAAGATCTACAGATGGCCACCGAATTAAACCCGGAGTATGCAGAAGCCTACTATGAAATTGGCTACATCTTTCTCACCGATCAAAATGCCGCAGAGGCCATCAAGGCTTTTGATAAGGCCATACAATTTGATCCCGAATTTGCGGAAGCATTGGTCAGTAGGGGAACGGCCAAATGTATGATGGAAGATAAAGAAGGAGCCAATGCCGATTGGCTTAAGGCCAAAGAATTAGGAATTGCTTATTCAGATTATATGGTGTGTGATTGACCATGTTGTGAAGTGTTTGGGATGGAATGTGTTCAAATTTTCATTTTCTAAGCCAAAGTAAAACTTTAAACCATTGGCTTGTCAATTGATACAATCCGCTTAGCTGCTGCAAGCAAATCTGCTTCTACAAAATCAGCCATCTTATCATCATTACCATCAACTTGAATGGTCTTCAAATTCATCTTGATCGCAGGAATCAGATCTCTCTTCTTATCTCCTATCATCCAGGATTGAGATACATCAATATCAAATTTGGCAATGGCTTTTTCAAACATCATAGTATCCGGCTTGCGCATAAGCGACCTAGAATACGTTTCATGTCCGGGAGCGAAATAGATATAATCAATCTGATGATTAAGCTGCTCTTGCATATAGGCATGGCATTCGTTCATTTGGTCCTCAGTGTAAACACCTTTGGTGATCCCCGATTGATTGGTCACGATCACCAATAAATAGCCAGCTTCCTTGAGCATGGAAATACCCTCTGGCACTCCATCCAAAATGATGAAACGATCCAAAGTGTAGGCATAATCCACAAAATCCTTGTTGATCACCCCGTCCCTATCCAAAAAAACACACTTATTCATCGACTTGACAATTTTCTGAAAAGGTAAAACTATGTCACAAGGTGTGTAAGAGTCACTTATTTTTCGTAAAATAGAGTAATGTTAGACTTTCAGAAGAAAAAGCAACTGAGCATATTGGTGCAAATCGCCATGGTAGATGATGATTTCGCAGAATCTGAGGCTGCTACTATCCGTAGGATAGGAGCAAACTATGGCGCTACTGAGGAAGAATTGGATGAGCTTTTTGCCAATCCAGATATCACAGAAAGTCTAAATCCAATGAGTGTGATGGACAAGATGGATTTTATGATGGACTGCATCGTGGTAATCCTAGCGGATGATGTAGTCACCAAATCTGAAGAATACTTCGCACTACAAATGGCTCACAAATTGGCTTTCGCTCCGGAGGTAGTTCCCTATCTCATAGCAAACAAAGATGTAAGTCGCGAAGATATGCGCGAGCTGATGCTTGGGTACTTGACTTAATACAATTCTTCTATAGTTAAATTAAAATCATAGCATGAACAGGTTAATATTGGTCTGCCTTTTCTTATTCTTGGGTGCGTCTGTCAATGCGCAATCATTCAAAAAAGAAATCGTAGGCAAGTGGATGATAAAAACGGTCACTCAAGATGAGCGGGATGTCAGCATCAAACATAATCCACGCAATGAAAGATATATAGAACTCTTTGCGGATGGCACCTTCAAAAGTGATGGCTATCCATATGGTCCCAACACTGGCAAATACGCTCTGGACAAGCGAACGCTATTTATAGATAGTGACTCAGGTGAGGAAGATGATAGCTCTTGGAGAGTGGTCATCAATGGAAATGAAATGTACTGGGTAGGCGTAGGCTCACAATGGGCAGAGCAATTCAAAATCAGCTACACCAAGACTAAATAGCAGATAGATACAGATTTATTCTTGTCTTGAGTATTTAATTTCTTGAGCAAGCTGATATACCGCCATAGCATAAAGTGGACTATGATTATAGCGTGTGATCACGTAGAAATTAAAGAAGCCAAACCAATACTCCATTCCTTCCTCTCCTTCCAACTCAACAATAGAGGCTTTTAAGCTCGGTGTTAGATTCCCGGAAGGAGCGTATCCTTGATCACTGTAATATTTTAAAGTATTGGCAGGTTTCACTGACTTAGAACCACTAGGATTAGAATTGCTAATATTTGAAATCTCTTGAGTAATTGGCGCTCCTTTTTCCCACCTATGTTCTCTCAGATAATTGGCTATGCTAGCGATGGCATCCTTTGGCTCCATCAAGTTTCTTGAGCCATCGTCATCAAAACTTTTGGCGTAAGCCAAATAACTACTTGGCATAAACTGAGCATAACCTATTGCCCCGGCATAAGAGCCTTTAATGCTAGTGATGTCTATATTTTCCTTTTGAGATAGCTCAAGGAATTTCTCCAATTCGGAGGTGAAGAATTTTGACCGCTTTGGATAACCAAATGCCAACGTATACAAAGCATCAAGAACTCTATAGCTACCTATTCGCTGACCAAAAAATGTCTCTACGCCCATGATTCCCAAAATAATTTCCACGGGAACACCTGATTCTTCGCTCACAGCATTGAGTGTGGATTCATGCTCATTCCAAAAATCCACACCGGCTTGGATACGTTCTGGCTGAATGAAAATCCTGCGGTACCTTCCCCAAGTCATGGTGCCTTCTGCAGGCTTACTGATTTTGTCAATGATGGTTTGATCGTATTCGGCACTAGCCAATACTTTGTCCAGTGCTTCTGCCTGATAGTTACCTTTCTCAATCATACTGGCCTTAAAGGCCGCCACCTTGGCCTGATCGATCTGAGCATGAAGGTCAACTAAAATAAAACTAAATAGACTGAATAAGAAGGCTTTGGTAGTAGCCTTGATATATAAGCTGCAATTCATACTGCGAAGTTCTTTGGTTTTCTATCCAATAAAAAGTAATCCAACACCCTGATCACCATTTTCGTGCCTAAAGCGAACATATCCAAATAGAAATCTAGGTATCCACCCTGTTCTGAACAGAATCAGGGAAATATCGATTGCTTAATTCCACCATTTCATCTCCTTTGACAAACATATCGATGGTGATCTCCTCGCTATGCGAAAGGCCACACGCACCCAATAATTCTAGTACGGCGTGTATAGTATTGTGATGAAAATTGAATACTCGCTCTGACTTATCGGTCACAGCCAATCCTTTTTGCAGCATATCATTTTGGGTAGCTACTCCTGTAGGGCAGTCGTTGCTATTGCACCTGAGTGCCTGGATGCATCCCAATGAAAACATAAATGCCCTTGCCGAATTGCATATATCCGCACCAAGTGCTTTCATCCTCAGAATGGAAAATGCGGTCAATACTTTGCCACTAGCTATGACCTTGATCTCATCTCGCAAACCATATTTTCTTAAGGTAGCATCTACGAATATCAGCGCTGGCTCAAGTGGCAGCCCAACTGAGTCTGCAAACTCCAATGGAGCTGCACCAGTACCTCCTTCCGCGCCATCTACGGTCACAAAATCCGGCCAAGTCCCTAACTCTTTCATCTTTTGCACCAACTCTATAAACTCCTCCGTTCGCCCAATACAGAGTTTGAATCCTACTGGTTTTCCTCCGGATAATTCACGAAGTTGCTGAAGAAACAACACAAGATCTTCCGGTTTTTTAATGTGCCTATGCCCAGGAGGTGACAATATGGTAGTATGAGGTTTGATCCCTCTGATCTCCGCTATCTCTTCCGTGTTTTTGATCCCTGGCAGCACTCCGCCATGCCCTGGCTTTGCCCCTTGAGACACCTTGAGTTCTATCATTTTGACTTGTGGCAAACTACTCTTGGCCTTGAAAGCCTCAGGATCAAAGTCACCATCCATTGTTCTACAACCGAAATATCCGGTTCCAATTTGCCAAACGAGATCTGCGCCTCCCTCCAGATGATAAGATGATATGGCTCCCTCACCGGTATTGTGATAGAAATCTCCCTTCTTGGCGCCCTTGCTCAATGCCAAAATCGCATTTTTACTTAACGCCCCAAAACTCATGGCGGAAATATTCAGAATAGAAGCACTATAAGGCTGCCTACATTTACTCGACCCAAACGTCACTCTGGGAAATTCCTTTGCTGGTTCGGTCGCATAGATCGAATGACGAATAGCCTCATAGTCATTGTGCATGATGTCTAGCTGAGTGCCGAAAGGATGCGTATCGTTTACATTCTTCGCTCGGCGATAGACCAAGGCTCTGTGGTTTCTACTATAAGGACGACCATCAGTACTACGTTCTATAAAATACTGCTGAATCTCCGGGGAGATAGCCTCAAACATATAACGGAAGTAACCCAACAGAGGGAAATTTCTCAATATCGCATGGCTCTTTTGAAATCGATTATTCAGGCCAATCAATGCCAGTGGAATGGCTAAAAAATAGGCATAGAACCAATCTGAGTCAAAATATCCTGCTAAACCAATAAGTGCTAGAATGATCGGAGTGACTATATAAAAAGTATGTCGCATAATTGTAGAGCAATGTTCTCTTCAATTTACTCCTGATGTAGCTAGACTACATGACTATGTCCTAATATATTTCACAATAACAGTGTGCCCTGAGACTCTATAGTTGGCCATCAAGACAAGGCCTTGGAAACAGCCTCAACATTTTTCTTGCTGTTGCCTATATAAATCTGGTTATCTATGATGAAAACAGGTCGCTTCAAGAAGGTGTATTCTTCCAAAATGTATTTCTTATAATCATCCTCGGAAAGAGTCATTTCATTGAGTCCCATGGAGCGATACTTCATGGCTACCCTTGAAAACAATGCTTCGTAAGACCCTGCAAGACTTTTCATTTCCTCAATCTGATCCGGAGTGATGGACTCCTTCTTAATGTCTTGGTAAGTGAATTCATCACCTATTCCTAACTCTTTGATGATTCTACTGCAAGTAGAACATGTTGATAAATAATAGACTTTTTTCATGTAACTAATTGTCTTAATACTTCTTTTAAACTTTTCATTTGGATGAGTCACCATTGCAACACATATGGCTCAGTCAATCCTGCACGATCAATCTCAAAACCCCTTTTCCCTCAACTCCAAGATAGATGTAACCATCCGGTCCCTGCCTAATGCATCTTACCCTTCCGATACCTTCTAAGTATTTCTCCTCTTTCACGATTTTTCCTTCCTCCACATCACAGCGGTGTAAGTATCCAAACTTAAGCGACCCAACCAACAAATCTCCTTTGAGTGAACCGTATTTGTCAGAAGAAACGAATTCCATGCCACTCGGAGCGATAGACGGCACCCAATAAATCTCTGGCTGCTCCATACCTTCCTTGGCAGTAATCTCTGTGAATTTGGTTCCGCTATAATTGATTCCATAGGAAATCACTGGCCACCCATAATTCACTTTCGGCTTTATGATATTGATTTCATCTCCTCCTTTTGGGCCATGCTCGTGCTCCCAAATCTCACCATTGAAAGGATTCAAAACCAACCCCTGAGGGTTGCGATGACCATAGGAGTAGATCGTCTGCATAGCAATCGGATTGCCAGCAAATGGGTTGTCACTAGGCACACTACCATCATCATTCATCCTATGAATTTTACCACAATGGTTGTCAAGCTTTTGGGGATTCTCGTCTCTATTGCCCCTGTCTCCTACCGAAACATATAGATACCCATTGCGATCAAAAATAATTCTCGATCCGAAATGATGTCTGTTACCAGAAGCCGGCTCAGCTTTAAATATTTCAGCTCCTTCCACAAATTGACCGTTCAATATTTTTCCTCTTATGACGGCAGTAGTCGCCTGATCGCCCACAGGCTTAGAATATGAGAGATAAATCCAGCCATTTGATGTGTACTCAGGGTGCACTTTGATATCCAAAAGGCCTCCCTGTCCTTTGGCTACTACCTCCGGAGTGCCTTCAATTTCGGTAAGTTGACCATCCCATAAATACAATTTCCCTCCACGCTCGGTGATGAGTAGGTCACCATTGGGTAGCCAATCCATACCCCAAGGAATCTCAACACCTTTCACCACCGTTTTGGTCTCAAATGAAAAATCATTTTGAGCCAATAAAGAAACACTGAAGAGGAAAAAGACTATATTCAACAGGTTTTTAGACATTGTCAGTTGACACAATAGATGAAGATTGTAAACACTTATTTATTAACAATATCTGTATTATGACTGTCATTAAGAATTAGAAATGAAGTTAAATCTACCAGGCCAAAATCTTAAATCTCTTCCTGAAAAACACCTACAGGATATTGCTAGGATTACCGAAATAAATCTAAGCACAAATAGTTTAACAAAAATTGGAAGAGTTTCAAAATTTGATAGAGCTATTGAATTAAACTTAAGTTTCAACCAAATAACGAAAATAAATACCTCAATTAATGATTTAAAACTTTTAAAAGAATTGAATCTGGCAGGTAACAACCTGAAATATTTTGAAGAAACAGAACTAAATTTTCATTCTTTAGAAACACTCGACTTAAGCTTCAATCAGATAGATGATCTTCCGGACTCCTTATTTACATTGGGATCGCTAAAAAAACTTAAATTAAATAACAACAATCTTGATTCTTACTATTCAGATTTTTCACAATTAAAATGCCTTGAGTTCCTTGATTTAAGTTCCAATGAGATTTCTAGAATTAGTCCAGATATTGGAAATTTTCAAATTCTTAAAACACTAAACTTGGCAGATAATAATTTATCAATTCTACCACTTGAATTGGGACTCATCGGAACTCTGGAAAAAATTAACGTGAATGATAACCCAATAACTAATATTCCGAAGGGGATATTGAAACAAGGTAATTCAGCTATTCTTAACTATCTAAAATCAAGAAGTAGTTCGAAGGGTGTCGATTATCTTTATGAGTCTAAACTTGTTATCGTGGGACGAGGTGGAGTAGGGAAAACCACATTGGTCAAGAAAATTAAGAATCCAGACTACTTGTTAAATGACGATGAAACAGACACGACAGAAGGAATTCAAATATCTCAGTTAGAGTTCCCTGTAAAATTGATGAAAGCAGACAAATTTGCTTTCAATATTTGGGACTTTGCAGGACAAGAAAAATATGATGCGACTCATCAATTTTTTTTAACTGAAAGGTCCCTTTATCTTTTCCTCACGGAAGCTAGGCAAGAAACTAATTACCTTGATTTTGACTATTGGCTAAATACCATAAGCCTTTTAAGTAAGAAAAGTCCTGTGATAGTGGTTCAAGCTAAGATTGATATCAGGAAAAAGAACATTCCTACTCAAGCTTATCAAGACAGGTTCAAAAATATTGTTGGGTTTGTTGATGTCAGCATCGCTGAAGGCTACGAAGACACACATAAACAACTTCATCGTTTAATTGCGGATGCGATCAATTATCTCCCTCAGGTTGGCGACCAATTACCAATTGAATGGATAGAAGTAAGAAATGAATTAGAAAAAGAAGATCGCGACCATATTTCTTTAACTGAATATCACAAAATATGTGCATCAAAAGGCTTAAACGAAGATCAATCAAATTACCTAAGTAAATATTTTCATATTCTTGGCGTTACTGTGCACTTTCAAAATGATCTATTACTAAATAAAACGGTAATTATTAACCCTGATTGGGCTGTGGATGGAGCATATGCCGTTCTGGATTCGAAAATTGTCCAAAATGGAAATGGTAGAATGAAACTAAAAGATCTATCCAAAATATGGACTTCTCAAAGATTCAAGCGAAAAAAACCTGAGCTTCTAGCACTTATGAAAAACTTCGGGATCTGCTTTCAACTGAGTGAAGACACCTTTATTATACCAGAATTACTCCCTGCGAATCCCGCTATTTATAACTTAATCACAACACTGGATTCAATGAAATTCGTGTTCAAATATGATTTTATGCCTGCGGGGATATTAACAAGATTTATTGTTAGTATTCATGATTATATACATGAAGATATCTTTTGGAAACATGGTGTTGTGATTTCTCTTGACGAAACAATTGCTGAAATTATTGAAAACAATCAAAACAGCACTATAAGTATAAAAATTATTGGCCCTCGAAAAAAAGAACTTCTCGCAATAATTAGAAAGGAGTTTGATCAAATTCATAAAACCCTTCAAGAACCAGTGGTTCATGAAATGATACCTTGTAGTTGCAAAGAGTGTAAAAAATCGATTGATCCACACTTTTTTAATTTTGAAGTTTTGAGAATGTTTGAAATCAAGGGAGTTGAATCAATTAATTGCGAAAAAACAGCTGAAAGGGTAATTATCACTCGACTTATAAGCGATACTCTTTCGAATAAAACATCAAAAGTTGAAGCTGAGAATCCAGAAAACTCAAAAGATATGATCAGAACTCAAATCAATGCTGGGACCGTAAAGATTATTCAAGGAAATCCAACCAAAATTTACTCCAATTACCAATTAGAATTAGAGAAGGCAATCGAAAAATACTCATCCTCTCCAAAAGAAAGATCTGATCTTATTAATTCTATTTATCAGATTCGAGATAGAAACGAAGGTTCTCAAGGATACTACGATAGGATAAAAGCTTTTCTTACTAAAAACAGCCCTGATATTGGACAAAAGCTTGTCGCTGGAATTCTATTAGAACTTGCAAAATTAGGAGTTAATATAATTACCAAATAATGAGTCTATTCATTCTTCAGCAATATTTAGCCCCCTTAAGAGCTTGAAAAGCTCGCTAATATTTTATCCTCCAAGATCAACACTGTGAATTTGACATTAAACTATTGTAGCCTTCCCCTATAATGAGACAGTTTAAATAATGCGCAGAACTGATTTTTACAACAAATAACCTTTAGATTCATAAAGGTTAGATTGAACACCACAATTGTCTTAGCTCGGACAGCCTTAAGTAGTGGCTTGTGCTAGATTTGCACAAAAGTGACAAGCATTGAATACTGATATTAGGGTGATTATTCCTGCTTTCAACGAGCAGAATGCCGTTGGGTTGGTCGTGGAGGAGATTCCTTCCGAATGGGTGACCGAGGTGATCGTGGTGGACAATGGGTCACATGACGATACATTTGAGCAAGCGAAAAGCAAAGGTGCTACAGCGCTCATAGAAAATCGGAGGGGGTATGGGCAGGCATGTCTCAAAGGAATGGAGCATATCGCCATGGCGAATACTCAGCCGGACATTGTGGTTTTCTTAGATGGTGACCACTCTGACTACCCATATCAATTGATAGACTTGGTAGCACCAATCATCGACAACCAAGCGGATATGGTCATAGGATCACGTGCTCTCGGACAGAAAGAAAAAGGCTCTATGACCCCACAGCAGATATTTGGCAACTGGCTAGCCACCAGCCTGATCAAGTGGTTTTATGGAGTAAAATATACGGATCTTGGCCCATTCAGAGCTATCAGATATAGCAGTCTGCTGGCCATAGATATGCAGGACACCAACTACGGATGGACAGTAGAAATGCAACTAAAAGCGGCGAAGTTGAAAATTCGATCCATCGAAATACCTGTAAATTATCGTCAAAGAATAGGCGTATCCAAAGTGTCTGGAACTGTGAAAGGAACAATCATGGCAGGATATAAAATCATTCTTACCATATTCAAATACCTATAGTAATATGGAATGGATCATTATTATCGCTTACTCATTGGCATTGCTCATTATTACCATTTTTAGTTTTGAGCAGTTGCATTTGGCTTTGACCTATCGCAAGCGCAAGACTAGAGCTGTGGATAAGCCTCTTACGGAATTTCCAAAAGTGACAGTTCAGCTACCGTTGTATAATGAGAAATATGTCGCAGAGCGATTGATTGACTGTATCTGTGCTTTGGATTACCCAAAAGAGAAGCTTGAAATCCAAGTCTTGGATGACTCAACGGATGAGACTAGAGATATTGTTCTAGCCAAGGTCAATGATTGGCAGGCTAAAGGTCACAACATCAAGCAAATCCTCAGAACCAATCGTGTCGGCTACAAAGCTGGTGCATTGGAGTTTGGTCTCAATATGGCCGAAGGGGATTATATCGCCATCTTCGATGCAGACTTCCTGCCCAACCCTGATTTTTTACTTAAAACCCTTCCGGCATTTGACAGAGGTATAGGGATGGTTCAAGCGCGCTGGGGACATATCAATCAGGACTATAGCATCCTTACCCGAATGCAAGCCTTTGGTCTGAATGCTCACTTTACCGTGGAGCAGGCTGGTAGAAATGCTTCAGGGAAATTTATGAATTTCAATGGTACTGCGGGAGTGTGGGACAAACGATGCATAATGGAAGCTGGTGGCTGGCAACATGATACGCTTACGGAAGATCTTGACCTGAGCTACAGAGCTCAGTTGCGAGGCTGGAAATTCACTTATCTGGAGGATGTAATCTCACCTGCCGAGCTGCCGGTGATGGTGCCTGCTATCAAATCTCAGCAATATCGCTGGAACAAAGGCGCAGCGGAAACCGCTAGAAAAAACTGGTCTAAAATCTTAGGCTCTAAACTTAAGTTTCCAGTGAAAATGCATGCCCTGTTACACTTATTTAACAGTTCCGTGTTTTTATTTCTGATCATTGGGTCCATATTATCTATTCCGCTGCTGTTCGTGAAGGCAGCTCGTCCCGAGCTTTCGCTTGTATTTAATTCTGCAAGTATTTTTATTTTGGGATTTATCGCTATGATGATCTTCTATTGGGTGGCATCCAAAGCCAGCCAGCCTGATTTTTCGTTTAAATATTATGCCTCACATTTTCCGGTATTCTTAACTTTTACGATGGGATTGGCACTACACAATGCCATAGCCGTACTCGAAGGATACTTGGGCGTGAAGAGTCCGTTTGTGCGGACGCCAAAATTCAACATCCAAAAGAAAAGTGATACTTGGTCTGCCAATACATATATGGCGCAAGAAATAACCTTTGTGACCGTATTGGAGGGATTGCTTTGCCTGTACTTCATATTCGGAGTTGTCTCAGGCTTCTACTTAGGAGACTTTGGACTGATCTTATTTCATCTGATGCTGGCTATCGGGTTCGGGTCGGTTTTTGTTTTATCTGTGAAACCCATTAGAATCAATGCTTCGGCCAGATAAGACGGCCCATTATTCGGCCTTGTTCATCTTAATTGCAGGGGTGACAGCCGTAGGACTAATGATTCCGAGACATCATGGCTGGATGTTACTCTTCGCATATTTCTCTGCATTTCTGGGATATTTTTGGTACTGTAGACAAGAGATATCTTGGCTAGAGTTGCTGGTTGTCGGTCTCGGTTTGAGGCTGGCTCTATTTCTTCAGATGCCTTCCCTTTCGGATGATATTTTCCGATTTATCTGGGATGGTCAGCTAGTGGCTAATGGAATAAGCCCTTATGCCAACTTGCCTAGCGCCTTGAAACTCTCAGGCCTGGAGGGTATAGACCCTGCCCTTTTCAATGAGCTCAATTCTCCAGAATATTACTCGGTCTACCCGCCTCTCAATCAATTGATTTTTTGGCTTGGTCACTTTGGCGAAAGCTATCTTACGAAAACTAACCTCTTGCGCGCTATTCTATTGGTAGGCGAACTAGCTAGCCTTTTAGCATTAAGTACCTTACTCAAGGACAATCCAAGTAGGAATAGAAAGCTCTCGCTTTTCTTTCTCAACCCGCTATTGATTTTAGAGGTTTGCGGCAATCTTCATTTCGAGGGGTTGGTCATCTCCTTCTTGCTTCTTGGATTTTTGTTTCTGAAACAAGACAAATTAGTCGCCACAGGTATTTCTGTTGGATTGGCTATCGGTACCAAACTCGTTCCCATCATTTTTCTTCCAGCATTAGTTTTCAAATATTGGTTTCGAAAGGGATTGATTATTTCAGGTATTGCTGCTATGATTCTTTTGATGAGTTTCATTCCATTTCTGAATGAGAGCACGATTTCGGGAATGCAGTCTAGCCTTGATCTGTATTTTAGAAATTTCGAATTCAACGCAAGTGTATACTTTCTCGCCAGAGAAATAGGCTATTGGATCACTGGGTACAACATGATTCACATTATAGGGCCGATGCTTTCCATGGCCACATTTGCATCCATCATGGCTGTGGTATTCTGGGGCTTAAAAAAGAGATGGTCCGTAGAAATAATTTGCCTATTTAGTCTGAGTCTGTACTTGCTTCTGGCCACCACAGTCCACCCTTGGTATGTACTTCCACTGATGGCTTTAGGAATCCTTTCAGGATATTACTACCCTTTGGTTTGGACAGGAATTATCTTTGTGACGTATTTCGGCTATACGGAGAATGGATATGAACTTTCACCGCTCTGGATCGTTTTGGAATATGTAATTGTACTTGCTGCATTTGGAATTGAAAACTTTAAAAAGAATCATGCTACGGATTTATAGTTTGCTTATCGTGCTTCTAGGAATTAGTTGGTTTCCAGCCTGTGGACAGAAGACTTTTGATGAGAAGATGCAGAGTCTATATAAAAACACCGTCCCGCTGATTGATTCGGATCAATTAAAAGAGTTGAAAGATCAAAAAGAGCTGTACGTATTGGACACTAGAGCTCCAGAGGAATATGAGGTCAGTCACATCCCTAATGCTCAGTTGATAGATTATGACAATTTCAAAAAATCGGACGTCAAGTCTATCCCAAAAGATGCAGAAGTCATAGTTTATTGCTCGGTGGGCTATAGAAGCGAACGAATAGGTGAGAAACTGCAAAAGATGGGTTATGAGAATGTCAGCAACTTATATGGAGGTATTTTCGACTGGAAGAATCAAGGAAACACAGTAATCAATAAGAATAATTTACCCACAGACAGTGTGCATACGTACAATGCAAACTGGTCTCAGTGGCTTTACAAAGGCACAAAAGTTTATGAGTAAGACTAACGATACCCTATTTATCATTTTTGTTAAAAACCTGATTCCCGGTCAGGTAAAAACAAGATTGGCGAAAGATATTGGAATGCAAGGGGCGCTAGATGTTTATCAGTATTTAGTAGAGGCAACATGCGAAATGGCGGAGGACGTTTATACTGACAAGGCTATTTTTTATTCGCAGTATGTGGAGATAGAAGACATCTGGGATACCGATGAGTATCAGCTACAGGTACAAACAGGCAATGGTCTAGGCGAGCGAATGGCAAACGCCTTTAAGTGGGGATTTAACAAGGGATATAAGAAAGTAGTACTGATAGGTACTGACTGCTTTGACTTAAAAGTGGAGCACGTAGAAGAAGCTATTGATGAATTGGACAATAATGAATTGGTAGTGGGTCCGGCGAAAGATGGTGGTTTTTATCTAATAGGGCTCAACAAATTCCAACCTTCGCTTTTTGAGGGCAAAGAGTATAGTCACGACAAGGTGCTCCAAGAGCTACTGACTGAGGTCGCGAACCTCGGTTCTGAATTTCATCTGATGGAAACCTTAAGCGATATCGACACGCTTCAAGACTTGAAAGACTCGAGCATAGATTTTGAATTTGTAGAGGGTGAATAAACTGATAATCATATGGTCGACCATATTGGTGATTTCCTCCTGTGGCAATGACATGCGAGAATCGGCCAAGGTGGCCGAAAGCAAAGATTACATCAATTACGACTGGGCCAATAATGGACTGTGGGATGATGGAAAGGCTGAGGTAGCCAAATATCAAGCTACAAGAACGGTCTATGGGAAGTCTCGCTCGTTCGAATATGTATTCGTTTTGGTCAAGGAGGTGTTCAACGAAGAATTCACTGTCAAGACAGATGACTATAGCCGATCGGACCTATATGATGTGATGAAGGTTAATAAATTTTGTCGAATACCAACGAAGGCTTATCCATATCACTACCTGACCTCTGTCTTCTATGAGCGAGGCAATCCGGACAGAGTTCACAAACTCACCAATACATCTCAAGAATGGTGTGGCAACACAGCCAAGTCCTTCATTGATGA
The DNA here is from genome assembly GCA_049115815.1 of Cyclobacteriaceae bacterium. Lineage (GTDB taxonomy): Bacteria > Bacteroidota > Bacteroidia > Cytophagales > Cyclobacteriaceae > Marinoscillum. The sequence goes on from JAGDZO010000005.1 coordinate 533,179, forward strand.
AGGAAACCAGTATCTTTTTGAATACATGAGCTACTGGGATGGTCAAGGAAATGGGCAGGCCAAAGTGTCGGACGAGCCATGGTTTGAAGATCAATTGAGTTACACCCTTCGGTCTTTGAAATTTGCGGATGGTTTGAACTTCGAAATATCCCTATATCCATCACAAGTGAGTAGCAAGGTAACAGTACCGAAAGCAGAGAAAGCAACCATTCAAGTCAAAAAACTAGGTGAAGCGGACATGCTTGATGTTGATGTTTCATTCGCGGACAATCCTTATAAGGTAACTGTAGAGACTCCATCCAAAACCACTTTTTATTGGTTCAATGGGAGCTACCCAAACTTACTTCTGAAGATGGAATCTAGCGATGGAAGTTCATTGACTATCACAGATGTAGAGCGTTCGGCATATTGGGCGGTAACGCAATAGGTACTAAAAATACTGACCAACACCTATCACAAACCCATTGCGATCAGGGCTCTGAAGGTCCACTCCATAGTCCAATCTAAGGGTGGCATTGAAGATTTCTTTGTGAATAAACCTCACACCTAGGCCGGCAAAAGATTTGACATTTTCTGATTGAATAAAGTCCTTGAATTCCCCTCCAGGGTTACGCCAAGTACCCAAATCGGAAAAAGCCACACCTTGAATAGCCAATTTGTCTCGATCTATGAAACTATGCCTATACTCAAGGTTCAAAACTACGGATCCGCTACCGCGATCTACCCTGTTGCCTACTCCTCGAATATTGAGATAGCTGTCCAACACAAATGGCGCAAATGGAGAATCCTGATTGGTGGCTATTCCCATTCTCAATCGAGAAGCAAAATTTCCTTTTTTTCCCACGCGCTCATAATATTTCAGGTCATTGAAGGCGATATAAAAATCCGGATATCCATCCAAAGAGTATACCGATTGCAAATGAAGCTGATGAGCAAAGCCTTCTCTGAAATAATAAAACCAATTGGTATAGTCATTGTCCAGCATCAATTTGAAGAGGGTTTTTCTCGTCAACTTATAGGCAGGAGCTCCGGCGACCAACTCTGAAGCTGCTTCATACTCTTCGGTGAAATAAGAGGCACCAAATAATATCTTATCTCTAAATCCAAAATGATAGACCCCATCTACTCCATAGGTGTAGTTGTCATAATTGTAGCTTACCACGCCATCCGAGAAGTACAATGGCTCTAAGGTTCCCCACTTTACGAAATTGAGATTAAGTCCCCAGTTGGAGCCTTTGATCCAATCAAAATTGAGATGTGCAGACACTGAGTGTCGGTCGTAATATTGATATGCCAGATAAGCCTTATAGCCTCTTCCAAACACATTGACATCCGTTGCTCCAAGTTGTAGCCAGAAGTTTTCCTTGATGCCTCCAAAACTAGCAATCGGTAAATGAGAAAAAAGCTCCTTGCATTCGTAAGTGACGTGCACACTAGTTGGGAGTGTGTCTGTTTTCACCTGTACGTCGGAGAGAATTTCGAGATTTGCAAGCCGCTGCCTGTTCATCTCAAGCAGATCCCAATCTAATGTTTGCCCTTGGTCAAGTGTAAGAAAGCTCTGAAGATATTCAGGATTGGTTCTTCTGAGCCCTTCAAAACTGACCTTCGAAATGATCAGATCCTGACCCTCGGTAGCGAGTCCTAAAAATAGAAGTGAAAGGAAAACAAATAAGCGCACATGTAAAGCTATTGTCTAATCAGCCTTATGCCAAAATTGATTGTCTGGCCAGCACCTCCTCCTGCACTACCTACGATGAAATTGGTATACAAAAACTCAAGCTCAAGCTTATTGGGGATGGCTTGGAATTTGGTTCCAATGCCGGACTGCACGAAGTAAGAATAGAAACCTTGGGAAGACTGTTTCAGATCATTGTAGTGAGTTGGGAAATATTCCATCATCCCATATAGCGTCCATCGACTGTTTGGAAAATAGCTAGCAAAGACACTTGTCTGTGTTTGCAGATAATTATTGTCTCGAAAAGAATCATCAACTACGGAATACCAAATGGCCTGTTGGAAAAACAATTGCAATTGGTCATTGATGGGTAAATCATAGAAAAACTGGGTCAGCCAGATGGACCGATCATTCGCAAAAAAGAAAAAAGGATTTTCGGCATTGGGCAGTCTATTTTCAAGATCATCTGCGGCTTTAAAGAGGTAGCTCGATTGTATTGACAGCCTTTGAAGTGACTTGAAAGGTGCGATCTTCACTTTCGGCCCAATCAGTGATACTCCAGTCTGTGACTCACGCGATCCAGCGAAAGGAAGTGCCGTATAATTGACCCATACATCTAGTCCAACATTGATTTGAGAGTTGACCCCATAGAGGAACTGATTGATAGAAGTGAAGAATACCTGAGATTCGGCAGCAGCCGCAGTTTTTCCGAATCCCCCATCCAAGTCAAAAGATCTTTTTTGCGTGTATAAATTTTGGAAGCTTTTGTACTCCCATTCTCCCTTGTCAAAAAGAATCGATGGTGTGTATACCTGGAGATTATCCTGAGCATAGGTTTCGAATGCCAGCAGGAACGTGAAAATCATTAGTAATTTCTTCATAAGCTCAATTTTAATCTGTCCAACGTAAGAATCACATCTTCTGCTGGTCAACTTCACGACATTGCTTCCGAATACTTATTTGAGCTTATCCATATCCCTGATCAAAATCCTTCTGCGATCAAAATTGATGATGTTGGCTTCACGCAATTCATTGAGAATGGTAGTTACAGTTTGTCTTGAAGTACCCGTAAGGCTAGCGATATCTTTATGGGTTAAATGATTTTTGATCATGGTCTCAAAACCGACCTTTTGCCCCTTCTCCTCTGCCATCTCCTTTAGGAAATCCACAATCCTAGATCGCGCATCTTTAAAAACTAAAGCCTCTATGCGCCGCTCCATCTTGCGCAATCTGAATCCCATAATTTTGAAGATCTTCAGGCTTAGCTGCTGGTTGTCCGCCATCAGACTCCTCAAGCCTTCGATGGTCATAGGGCATACGCGAGTAGATGCATCCATAGCTTGCGCAAAATCACTTCGCCGTTGTTCTCCGGCTAGCGCCAGCTCACCAAAAATCTCTCCTTTGCCCAAAATGGCCTTGATGATCTCCTTACCATCATCTAGGTAGCTACCTATTTTCACCCTGCCTTCTGCTATCATGTAGATATTCTCAGAAGGCTGGTCAGGGAAAAAAATAAATTCGTCTCTATTGAAAATATTTGGATTGTGTTTCTCTTCTAGCCCTGGAGTCTTGGTAGGGCATAGTACTTCGAATAAATCCACATCTTCAAAATACCATAATTTAGTGGTGTCACTCATTACTCAAATCGGGGTTTACGCTATTCTTAGAAAAGTTTGATAAGTCAGTAGCTAGGTTGCATTTTTGCACTTCCGAGAGCACAACGTAAGTCTAACAAGATTTAGTTGCAAAAAGTCTCAACCGATGGACTATTTATATATAAAAGCACTTCACATTATTTTCATTGTCACCTGGTTTGCAGGGCTATTCTACATTGTTAGGCTGTTTATTTATCAGTCCGAAGCACTGGAAAAAAGTGAACCTGAACGTACCATTTTAAGTTCCCAACTGTCACTCATGGCCAAGCGGTTGTGGCTTGGCATCACATGGCCTTCAGCCATTATTACTTTGATTTTCGGAAGTTGGCTGATCATTCTTCAGCCCAGTTGGTTGGAGATGCCCTTTATGCATCTAAAGTTGACATTCGTGTTTTGCCTTTACCTCTATCACTTCGCGTGTCATTGGCTATATAAGAAATTGCAAAAAGGAGAAACCAAATACACCTCCAATCAATTAAGAATATGGAACGAATTAGCTACTATCTTTTTAGTGGCCATCGTATTCTTAATAGTAGTCAAAAATCAAATGAGCTGGATTTGGGGCACCATTGGGATCCTTCTCTTTGGAGTGATTCTTATGCTCGCAATCAGAATATATAATCGCATTAGAGAAAATTCTCATGAATAAAATAATAATCATACTTGCAGCAGCAGCGCTATTGTCCTCATGCGAGGAAGTAAAAAAAGCCTATGAACTTCCCATAATGGGTAGAAAAGAAATCATAAAGGATGCTGATGGCAATCCGACCGATACTATCTATCATACGATTCGCGACTTTTCATTTGTCAATCAGGATAGCACAATAGTTACCAATGAAACATTCGATGGGCGTGTGTATGTTGCAGATTTTTTCTTCACTTCTTGCCCGACCATTTGTCCCATCATGAAGCAGCAGATGCTACGTGTCTATGAGACTTATAAGTCCAACCCTGAGGTTGGAATCATCTCGCATTCCATAGATCCAGAATATGACACTGTAACGCTACTTGCAGACTTTGCAGATAGATTGGGAGTGAGCTCGGCTACTTGGCATTTCGTTACTGGTGACAAGGATGACATCTATGACATAGGTGAGAAAAGCTATATGGTAGTAGCCAATGAAGATGAGTCTGCTCCTGGCGGGTTTATCCACAGTGGCGCATTTCTTTTAATAGACCAGGAGCGCAGAATAAGAGGAGTATATGACGGTACAGTGCCCGAGCAAGTGGACGTGCTGATCAAGGATATTGGCCGATTGATATCGAAACAACAATGATGAATCTGTCTCGAACTTTAATATTAGTTCTAAGCCTTGCTATGTTTTCGTGTAGCACTTCTGGCAACAAAAATGCATCTGGCGAAGCACTTAGCAATGAGGAGCAAGTTCGGCTAGAGCAGTATATGGTTCAGGGCATGAGCCTGTATAGAGCCAACTGCGCCAACTGCCACGGCATGGAAGGTCAAGGTTTGGCAAGGCTATATCCGCCATTAGCTGGATCAGATTATCTGCTTGAAGATCTTGAGCGTGCCGCTTGTTTGATTAGAAATGGCCAAAAGGGTGAAATCACCGTAAATGGCATCACCTATAATCGGATGATGCCTGCCAATAAATCTCTAGACCCAATAGAAATAGCCGAGATTATTACCTACGTGAGTAATTCTTGGGGAAATGAAGCTGAACTAACCTCTGTAAGTACGGTAAGTAAATGGCTTTTGAAATGCGAAAACAAATAGGTTATTCCACCAATTTCTTGCCTTCTTCCAGCGAGCCAAGCATATCTTCCTTGACCTGCTTGATGGATTTCAATTGATCTTCGAGGTAAGCGTCAATCTCTTCTTGAGTGCCTTCAGGGTTAGGGTTGAAGTTTCTCATCCATACCATCATCCCTTCGTTAGCTTGCGCTATTCGCTCAGCTGCTATAGTGTACTCCTTAGATAGGATTGAATCCATTTCGGAAGCTTTAGCTTCAAGCTTCATTCTAGCCTCACGCAGCTCACCCATCTTGGGCATCACCTCATCATGAACTTTCATGACCTCTGCTTTCAAGTCAATTTTTTCTTCTTTTTCTGCCTTAGGTGAACAAGCAATAGCAACTAGAGCGATTGCCAAGATTGATAGGTAATTTTTCATATTTAGTTGATTTCCATGGTAGCCTCCTCTAAGATATACATGAGTTGGTCTACATCCGTACTGTTTAGTTTTAGTTTTCCTCGTACTGTGACTTTTTTTGCGGTGTATTTCACCGACTCTTTCAAGTCTACCTCAGCGACAGACTCAGGCCCTGCACCTCCACAGAAGAAGCAAGACGCCACAGGCACCGAAGATAAGATCAAGTGATCCGGTTTGAACATCCCTTCAAAAGGGATAATATAACCCGATAACTCTATCTCTTTGCCTTCCATGCTTTTGATTTCCTCTCCAAACTTTGGAACATAGATTTCTCCATACTCATCTGTGGATTTTTCATATTCTATCAACCCCAAAGTCTTCCAGTTTTCGGAAGAAGATTGGGCTAACCCGTAAAAAGAAGAAACTAAAAATGTTATTGCTACGATTATTCTCATTTATCCTTTGGCTAATGTCTCTGAAATATTGGTCTTGTATGCCAAAAATGCTGGCAACATGGAAGCCAAGATGCCTATCACTATGCAACCCGCTAGCACCAACCACTCCTCGGTCATAAAACTTAAACTATCAGGGTTGATTCCATCCAATGATGATGCCAATGCATATATCAATACATGAGCCAATACCAATCCAGAAATAGCTCCTACAAAAGTAATGATCATTCCCTCAAAGAGAACCAACAAGAAAATCTGCATACGAGTACCACCCATGGATCTAATGATAGCAATATCATAGCGCCGCTCTTTGAGCGAATTGAGCAGCGACAAGAAAACACTCATGGCTGAAATGACAATAATTAGTAAGCCAAGCATATTGAGCAAATCCACTCCTACGCCTATAATGTTGAACAACCTTGCCGTCTCGAATGCCGGAGATGCCGCTTGAAAATTGGTATCAGAATTTATGGCCCTTGGTAACATGACCGCTCCCATCGGAGATCGATATTTGACTAAAAGTGCAGTGATATCTTCTTCCTGAAAATGATGAGCAGATACTTCAATTCCTAAGTGCTTAATGGTCATGAGAGAATCTTCATCTGCATGATGTTCATCATGAGCATGCACTTCCCAAATACTTTGCAGGCTGGTGAGGATCAACTTATCGATCACAGTCTGTGAAGGCCTCAGAATACCTGAAACGACAAAAGGATGATGGGCATCATGTTCATCACCATCATCAGAAAGTCCATGTTGGCTCTGAAATTCGCTACCGATGGTCAATCCTAAATTTCTCGCCACCTCAGATCCGATGACCACTTCCATATGATCTCCATACCATTCCCCTTCACCAAGCTCGGCTTCATACAGATCAGCGTAAGCCTTAGTGGTACCCACAAGCCTAACTCCCAAATAACTATCTCCCAGGGATACCGGAATAGCTCGCTCTATGTATCTACTTCTAGAAGCTCCAGCTGCTTCTTTGAGATTGATGTTTCCTGTAGGGAAATCAACATGAAATACATTGGCCAGGATCAATTGCAGTGGACTTCCTTTAGCACCTATGACCAAATCAATGCCTCTGGTGTTCTTAGAGATTTCTTCCTTCAAGCTGCTGGAGGTCAGCAGAATCATGATCACAATCAATACCCCAAAGGTGAGCAACAACCAACTCAGCAAAGAACTAAGTGGTTTTGAAATAATGCTCCTCCAACTCAATAGCAGCATGTTCATAGCTCAAGTTGATTTGAAAAATGATCTTTTACTCGATGATCATGCGTCGCTATAAGCAAGGTACTACCCGAATGCTCAGCTTCAGATTTGAGCAGCTCGATCACCTTTTGACAACTGACATCATCCAAACTTGCAGTGGGTTCATCACCAATAATCAAAGCAGGTTTGTGAATCACAGCCCTGGCTATTGCTACTCTTTGAGCTTGACCTTGGCTGATTTGATATGCTTTCTTTTTGGCTAGCTCTTGAATTCCCAAATGATCTAGCAGCTGATCTATTTCATCATTGCTCACCTTGAGTTTGGCCAACATGGCAGAAAGCTTCACATTCTCTCTAATAGATAAGGAGGCTATCAAATGAGGCTTTTGAAATACAAATCCGATATTTTTCCCTCTGAAATTGTCCAATCCAGCAGGAGAAAGTGTTCCTAAATCTATCGCGTTGATTAAAACGGAATTTCTCGGCGGCCGAATAAGCCCAGAAAGCAAATGCAAAAGTGAGGTCTTACCACAACCTGATGGCCCCAAAATAAGTGCATGATTGCCCTTAGTCACTTCCCAATCTGGGAAATTCAGTGTAGGCCCATCATCGTAGGTATAATTTAGGTTTTTGCAGGTTAACATCTCCAATACAAACTAAACAAGTCGCCTCAAAGTTCGATCAATCTGATAGGTATGGTGAATAAAATGCGCTTCGAAGAATTTCAGCATCTGCAGCACCGTTATTCTTCCGGCTAAAGGGTGCCTGTAGACAGCACGATCCATGTATTGCTCAGGAAAGTCTTCAAGGAATTGTTTGAGCTGGACTCTCGAGTTTTCAAAGTCTGCCTTTGCTTCAGCGAATGACTTGGTATTTGAAGGAGCACTCACCACAGCCGGTGCCTTTATTTTAAAATGCGAAAGCAAAATAATGTTGTAAAACCCCATGCGCTGAGTATGAAAAAACGTCGGTTTTTTTAGCGCATCACCAGCCAAGAGTTTCTTCTTAGAATAATTGACAGACGCTGATTCTGAAAAAACCAAATGATCTAGCACTTGTATGATCGACCAAGATTTATTGTCTGGTTGTTCTCCCAATTTGGATTCATCCAATGTTTGAAGCTTTTTCCAGAGCATCATTTTTCGGCCTTCTAGCTTATCAAATGCATGTTCAAATCGCTTATTCATAGTTTTGCAAATTATACAAAGCATATTAAACCTAGCGTCCTGATTTTGTATTAAACACCAAAAAAAGGTATCTTCGAGTTGACTTTCGTGCAGAATGTCGATAAACCACCCAAAGCAGTTCCGATTGTTGTCGGAGCAGGATCAATCTCACCAATTGATCTAACAATTGATTTTAGTGTAAAACAACTTTGCGGTAGCACCCTTAAACGCTTAATCGGCACCTATTATGCACGTATTTGACATCATAGCTCTATTCATTTTCCTAGCAGGGCTTTTCATCTTCGTTAATACTTACGTTTTAAAAATGCCTTCATCAATTGGTTTGATGATTATGGCTATTGCCCTGTCTGCAATTATTCTACTCACGGGATGGATATTTCCCTCTCTGGCCATAGATGCCGAAGAGCTGAAAGAATACGAATACGCAGATGTACTGTACAAAGTAGTCCTCTCCTTTATGCTCTTCTCCGGAGCACTCAATATAGATTTTAGGAAGCTTTCAAAGGAGCGAACTCCGGTATTGATATTAGCCACCACAGGGGTATTCATCTCCACTTTCGTGATTGGAACTTTGATCTATTACATGCTCCATTTGATTGGAATCGAGCTTCATTACATTTATTGCTTGGTATTCGGTGCCTTAATCTCGCCTACAGATCCAATAGCGGTGACCAAAACCATTCAAAAATTCAACCTCGCCAAAGAGATTGAAATTAAGATTACAGGAGAGTCTTTATTCAATGACGGTGTGGCGGTGGTGCTAGCCCTGACACTCCTAGATATAGCCCACGCAGGTGAAGACCATGCACTATCGGTTTTTGAGACGGGCTATATCATTTGTGCGGATATTGGTGGAGGGATTTTCATTGGTCTCTTCCTCGGATTTATAGGTTTCAGACTGTTGAAATATGTAGATAATGACGCTGTGGAAGTGGAAATACTCATCACACTAGCCATGGTCATGGTTGGTTCTTTCTTGGCTGATTTTGTTCATGTTTCTTCCAAGCAAGCAGCAGTGGTCATGGGGCTGGTCATCGGAAATGAAGGTAGAGGCGAGCATGTAAAGAGCGCCGCAGGAGATTATGTTTTCAAGTTTTGGAATTTGATGGAAGAGTCCTTAGCAGCAATGCTATTCGTACTTATCGGACTGGAGATGTTGGTGATTCCACAACGGCTCGACTATTTTGCGGCAGGATTCTTTGCAGTCAATATTGTCTTATTTGGCAGATGGCTCAGTGTATTTGTTCCGATCAAAATGATGTCGGTCAAACGGTCCTTTCAACCGCATACCATACCCATACTGACCTGGGGGGCTCTTAGAGGAGGTCTGCCCATAGCACTCTCGCTCTCTTTATCAGAGTTTCACGGCAAGGATGTAATCATCACTATGACCTACATAGTGGTAGCTTGTTCTGTCCTTTACCAGGGCTTGACGGTTCCTATGCTCATGAAAATGAGCTTCAGCGAGAAAAAGGACAAGGTTATCGGTCATTAATCAACCGCTAGATCCTTGATTAAATCACACTTCTGCTAGTTTTGCGAGCAATGAAAAACCTCATAGGGTATTTGGCTATTGTATGCATTGTAATCATGACTTCATGTGGAGGAAACGAAAGAGACAATGCGGGAAATCAGAAAAGTCCAAGGATAAAAAAAAGTAGTCGGTTAATTACGCCTAAAATAAACCAAGAGTTTATCCTAGGGGATCCAGTATCATTCAAGATTTCGTCAACCAAGCAAATAGATTCTGTAAGACTGGATTATGAAAATGAGTCTATCATTTTCTTAGATTCCGTTTTTACCTGGAAGGCTTCAAAGGGTAAAACAGGCACTCAGCAGCTCAAACTATTCGTTTTCTCCAACGGGAATCAAGAGGTGCACTATCCACGGGTAAAATTCTTCTCAGATATCGAGCCTGCACCATACACCTACGAATTGATTCAATCATACCCACATGATCCCAAAGCATTTACGCAGGGTCTATATTTTATCGGTGATACACTTGTAGAAAGCACGGGGGGGCATGGCACCAGCGTAATAAGCATGAGAAGTCTTAATTCTTCAAAACCTTATCAATCTGTCAGTTTGGATAACCAGTATTTTGGAGAAGGTTGCACGATTTGGAATGACAAAATCATCATGCTCTCCTGGACCTCTCAGACGGGATTCGTTTTCGATAAATCATTCCAGCAAATGGAAACTTTCAACTATCCGCATGAGGGCTGGGGCATAACCACCTATGGTGATACGCTGATAGTAAGTGATGGCACAGAGGTACTTCACCTCATAGATCCGAGGGATTTTTCTGAGATTGGCAGGCTCGAAGTATATACTAACGAGGCGCCCGTTAAAAACCTGAACGAGTTAGAAATGATTGATGGCATATTGTATGCCAATGTTTGGCTGGAAGATCAGATTGTCAGCATTGATCCCAATTCTGGCAAAGTCCTATCTGTTATTGACTTAAGTGGACTTAGAAGTCAGCTCAATTCGGACGATAATGAAGTGCTAAACGGAATAGCATATAAAGCCGAAACAGGTCAGATTTTCGTAACCGGAAAGCTCTGGCCAAAACTCTTTGAAGTCAAATTCGTTCCCAATTAAACTTAATTAACCCAGAAATGACATTAGACAAAGCAACAGAAAAAGTAGTAAAACTAGCTGCCAACAATGGGGGCAAAGTCAAAGCAAAAATCAACTTCAAATTTGACGAGGGCATGATTCATCTAGATGATACTGTGTCTCCAACCGTAGTTTCCAATGATGATGTTGAAGCTGATTGCACCATAGTATTGTCCTTAGAAAACTTCCTCAACATGATGCATGGAGATCTCAATCCTATGATGGCCATGATGAGCGGAAAAATGAAAATCGAAGGAAGCAAAGGAGTAGCAATGAAATTGGCTTCCCTATTTTGATCATCTGAGAAGATAAATCTTCCCAAAACCATTCTTGAAAGCACGGTCGGCACTGGTGTTTCTATGATCAATAGATTCACCATTTTGCCGCAAAAAGACCTTGTAGAGATATACGCCGTTGGCCAGTTGATCTCCATATTCGTCTTTCCCATCCCAGCCATATTGAGAGACATTGTTTCCGATTTTGATCGGGCCTATTTCGTCTTGCGTGATTTCTCGTACTACCCTTCCTGATACTGTCATGATCTGTATTTTGATTTGATCAGGAATGCTACTTCCTGTCAAGGTGAACACAAAGCGGGTATTGGTCGAGAATGGATTGGGGTAAGGGTAAAAATGAGTGATAGATGACTTATTGATCACCTCGAAAGATATCTCATAAGGCTGCACTCCCGACTGGTTTCCGTTTGCATCTTCCCCTTGCACTCTGAGTGAATGAATTCCATCTTCCAATGGACCAGGACTATATGTTATTTCAAAATCATTATTCTCGAAAGCTACATTGTAGCTAAGTCGAGGATCGGTGAAGTTGACTCGTTCGTAGACACAAGTTTCGCAAGGTGACTTCAGCTCCACCACTATTCCAGTCGTGTCATCTTTGAGTAGGTACTCATTTTCGTCTTTGAACAAGATCAAGATGTTAGGATTGGGTGAGACTATGTCTCCATCAAGAATGTAACTCCCGTCAAAAGTCACGTCCAATACAGGATTGGTATCATCACCGATCACATTCATAGCATTTGGGATAATGACGGCATTGTTTTGAGTGTATTGCTCTGTCTCCATGCTGGTGACCTTCACTGCCAAAGTATTCTCTCCAGCGAATGATCTGGAATTTTGATTGACTTGAAAATGCGAGGAATCATTTAATGCTGGACTTGCAATAAGGAACTCCTGAACAGATTGGTTACCTGAAGAACTATTGGTGAATACGGCCGATACCGAAACAGAATCCTCCTCAAATGGTACGTCGGAAATATTGACATAAGAATAATCTCCGACAAATTCTGCCCCTTCGTCCAACTCGATGGATTCGGTCATAGCGGGTATCAAAATACCCTCTGGTGGTGTGTCATAATTAACAGCCCATCTATTGAGCCTCGGAGGAGTTTGATTCAAATTGTCACTAAACTGTAAGTCAATTTTTAAGAAAGGAAACGCAGCAGCGTCTAGTGAAGAAATATCAATCTGCTCATTACTTATAGCATCAACAATCGGGTTTTCTTCGCCTGTCTTAGACACTCCTACCAAATTCACAAACCAATCATCTCCATCCTCCTTTGATACACTTATATTAAAGTCTTTCCAACTCTTAGCTGGCCCAACCAATGATTGCTCTATACTGCCAGATGTAAATCTACCGGAAGCTTCACCTACAAATGATATGGCTTGATCCTTCACATCAACCACACCACCTTCTTCAGCAGTGACCATCTGAGCTGTTCCTGCCTGATCGCCTTTTCTGCCTAGAAAAATGACTGGCTGCCCTGCAATTAACCCATCGATCATAGCCTCAGAAATTCCAACAGAATTGAGACTTGTCCTTACGGCCGCATCCCAATTGGCGTATGCTACAGAATCAAAAGAGAAAAGCAGAATCATATCTCCATTGTCCATGGCGTTGATCAACTGCTCAAGATATCTTGCAGATCCCAACACCTCGTTTTCACTAAAATTATGGATCATCTGCGGTAACCTTCCGCAAACCAGATCATTGCTGACATCAGATCCGCTTATACCCAGAGGTCTAATTGGTTGAGACGACTCTTTGTCAAACACCACAGCGTTGATGGCATTTAGCTTCTTACATCTAGGGTCTGCAGCATTGTCCGTAGCTAGTAAATTGATCCCATCTACAATCACCGCATAACTTTCATAACCGTTCGGATGGCCCGAACCATGTGTGTTCACACTTAAGGTGGTGCTTGTTTGATTGAATGCAAATTCTCCTGTTTGATCATTTAGAGTAAGTCTGTTGAACTCGTTCTGTCCAATTTCATTAAGACTGGACTGTATCCAGCCCGTTTGACTATCGGGCAACAAAGTAAATGACTGTGTAACCCAGGAAGTATCTTCGTTGGCTTCAGCCTGCTCAAACCTCGTCCTCCAATACACTACCGTGCTGTCTGGAAGGCTCTCCAAATTGGCCATATATCTATTCAATAGTCCTCCGGCAATGATCTCCTGTCTCAGATAAGGACTAGAATAATCCGCTACGGTATCAATTTCTAAGTCATACATGCGAACACCCTCTAGTTGATTGGCAGACTGCCATGTCAGCTCAGGTGTACGATTCGCAATTTTGGCGAATGCCAAGGGATACAATGGAATGGTGCTCCCTCGAGGAATAAATAAATCAAAACTAACAGAGTTGTTGAGCTCATTTAATTCGGCGAGCTTATTTTGAGGATCTAGTGTGACTACAAAGCTGTTGTTACCATCATTGATATCAGATTCATTGTTATAGATCGTTAGTTTAAGAGTGTCCAAATATCTTACTGACTGAACTTGATAACCCGAAGCTATCATAGTACCATCTGACAAAGTTCTCTGAACGCTAATTTCCAACGAGTCCAGCACTGTTCTTCCAAAGTTCTTTACAGGGACTTTAATTAAGAACGAATCTTCTGATGCCAGCACCCTCGCTTTGTCAAAGGAAGCAGCAAACGCTTGATCCATTTCCACAGAAAAATCTGGCTGCTTGGCACCAAGCACGGTCAAGGCAGGGTCTCCTTGCAGCACAGTCATATAAACCTGAGATTTATCCAATTGGTCTGTCCCATATCTTTCGAAATACTCACTAGAGATTTCATTAATCAGCTCCCCCACAGACATTCCTATTTTTTCTTCCTCAGAAAAGCCCAACTCATAAAACAAATTAGACCACCTCCTCAGAGCCGATGATAAGGCAAATTCGGAATTAGCAATTACGCCAAGAGCACCTTTATCTGGCACCACCATCCAATCTTCACCGAAGGTGAATGTGGAGCCAAAAATATTGCCTGCATTACACCCGTTGATGAGAATAAAGGGGTATTTGCCTTTGTTATTATAACCCTCGCTCGGATCTGAAGCACGGCCTATCTCTATATCATTGACGATAGAGCTGGAATGACCAAAAAACGTCATTAAACTCACTCCGCTATTGACTTCACTAGTCACATCTATCAAGTTGTCTACAGCTACACTGCTTTTCCCCTTTCTCGAAACCGATCCTCCAAGAAAATCGCCTTCAGCTACACGTTCCATGGCACTTAGGTTGCTTCTGAATATAGCAAGCTCCACTGGGGTTTGACCTCCACTCAGATGAATCAAGCGTTTCCTCCATAGGTCATCATAAGGTGTTGATTCTTGTTCTTTAACCTTATCCAAGTAGGCGTTGACTTGAGCACTATTGTATGCATTGTACCTACCAACGGCTATATCAGGATTTATATCTCCACCTTGATCTGGGTGAACTGTGAACAACAAGTCAGACCCCGGATGCCCATAGGTCGGGACAAAGTTTGTTCCTACAGTGGGATTTCGATAATAATTATCCTCGGGCATAAGTCCTTTGCCAATGATGAACAAATGAGTTGGTGTTCCCTGATCATGGGCGTAAGTACAGAATCTTCGCAGTGCGATAGGCGATGGATCTCCGTAGGAGAATTGATCGAACAACTGATCGATCGTTACCGATAGCACATCATAACCTCCACCCTCAATGCTCCCCCTATAATCGGCATAAGCCGAAACGGGATTTACTCCATCTACTGAGATGTTCATCGCATCATGAAAGACAATTAAATAGTTGGCAGTATTTACAGAGAGACTGGAAATTTTAGAAGCTACAATTGACCCTACGCTTTTAGGTGTATTGACAATCAAAATATCCCTGTCTTCAGTGAATTGGTCAAACACTACATCTAGCCGATCAGTATACGCGGTGGGTGAAAGCGACAAGGGATTATCCCTATCGGTCACGTCAAAGGCGCGAAGCTGTGAGGCTAAAGTGGTAGGCAGTCTTAGTAAGCCCTTTTCAATTCCACTGGAAGTCAAATGAAAATTTTGCTGGTCACCGGCTAGAGAAAAACTTGAGGCGTATTCTACCAAAACATAAGAAACAGTGATGGCATCTGTCTGTCCTTGAATTCCGATAGGCGTCACTTGCACTACCAACTCTCCAGCGTCAGATACGTCTGTCCAAAGAATAGATTGCCGATAAAGTGTGCTATTTCTTCCTTCAAAGGTGGATTCTCCAATTTTCCTCAGTTCTGATGAATTCGGTCCTACTCTTACCTCCACTACATGCTCGAAACTACTCCTACCACTTAATACCAATTCGACCACAGGCTGACTACCTGACTTCAACAACCCATCTAACACGAAAGAGAAAGCCTGATTTTGATTTTTTGACACCACAGAGCCAGTCCAACCCTCACCAAAATCATATGAAGGATTGCCCACTTCCCCAGTTGCTCCATACCCTTGTCCTGCGTTGTAAGAATTGGTTTGAATTTGTATAGGTGACAAAATGTGCTCCGTTGCGGGAGTAAGTCCGGTTATATCCTTGAGGGTAGTCAGCCCCATTCTTTTACCGTCGATATTCGATAGATGGTAAGTGAGAAAGTAAGAAGACGAATCTGCAAAAAGACTGTAATATTTGTGAGGCTGAGCTTCGGGCGCATCGTACAATTCGGTATCTAGGTCACCGTCATTGGCTTGTCCATAAAACTCGATATAATCTACCCTGCCGTCACCATCATCATCCTGAGCTATGATCGCTTGCTCTACTCCTCTCCGGAACATCTGATAACGATTGACGGCAATGCTGTTGACGGGTAATCCAGCTTGTTGCAGCTCGCTAGCAGAAACTCGATATATACCATCCTCCAGTACCCGTATGCGATAGTAGGACTTGGCTTCATCAATCCATTCATTTCCATAGACCTGACCAAATCCCTGAAAAGCACTCAGAATAGCAAAAACACAAACAAGCTTAATCCTCCACATCGAAATCTACTTTTACAGAAAACACATGAGAATATAGACCAGCTGCCTGGTCACCGATATCTGTGAACGCATAGTCTACAGTGACGCCTTGCAGATGAAAGCCGATCCCGGCATTGGGTTGAAATGACCATGATAAAGAACCATCAAAATCCTTAATCTGCTGAAATTGCCTAACTCCTGCCCGTACAAAAACCATCTTTTGATATCCAAACTCCAATCCGAAAGCTGGATCCATAGACATCACATTGGTCTTCACCAGGGTATTTCGCCTGCCATCTGTAGTTGTGATTAAGTCCAATGAAGTCAACAACGAAAACTTTCGCGATAACTCAAACTCTCTTGAACCTCCAAGGACGATGGAAGGGAGCGTTATTTCGAGAGAACTAGCAGATAATTCATTGCCCGTAGCTGCAAACACTGATGCCAGTTCCTCATCGGCTATCGACCAACTATTAAAAGTCCCGAAAACATCTTTGGCCATCAAACCTAAGTTCCAATCACCTAATTGCTTTTGCAAACCCAAATCCAGTCCAAATCCCCATGAACCCCCAAAATCGCCCACTATGCGCCGAATGATTTTGGCATTGGCACCAAATTCCAATCCATCTAGCCAAGGCAATACACGCGCATAAGACAAGATAAATGCATAATCTGCAGCCGAAAAAAACTGAATGTTGTCATAGTTCACAGCCCCCGTAGGATCCAAAAGCAATCTTGTATCAGCTATATCATCTACAGCAAATCGGATAATTGACAAGCTCAATACTGACTCATCTTCCAATCGAGTGGCTATGGCACCATAATCATAATTGGAGATACCAGCGAAATATGCCGAATGCATCAACGAAAGCTGATAGTCCGTAGACAAGTGATTTAGACCTGCAGGATTCCAATAACCCGCAGTAACGTCTTCTACATGAGACACCATACTTGATCCCATCCCAAAAGCGCGAGCACCTACCCCAATGTTGAGGAATTCATTGCTGTATTTGGGAGTGTTGTCTTGCGCATGCACTATGGTGGCACAAGCTTGAATGAAGTATAGAAGAATGAGTCTTCTCATGTGATAAATATGTATCTGCAAGTTAGCTTATGAACAATGATTGGCGAATATGTAGCTCAGATATTAACGAAGTAGTAGTGACAAAAAATGCCTTTTTATTGTACTTTATTTATTTATCATATAATTATTAAATGTTTTTCATGCTTTTTGACAAAATAAATAACAAGGTACTCGGCCATGCATAGTACCTTTCCGTATAGACTAATGGCAAGGCCAATTGATTGGTGATAAACTGACATCAAATGAATATAGAAAACACACAAGTGCAAATGCGGAAAGGGATACTGGAGTTCTGCATTCTCCATATCATTGCGAGAGGAGAAGTATATGCTTCAGATATGCTAGAAGAACTAACTTCCGCTAAGATAATGGTCGTGGAGGGTACGCTGTATCCGCTACTGACCAGATTGAGAAAAGCAGGATTGGTGGATTATAAATGGGTGGAGTCCAGTTCAGGGCCTCCACGCAAATATTACACACTGACCGAAGATGGCACGTCATTCCTAAGTGGTCTTGGACAAACATGGGATGAGTTAGTCGCCTCAACCAAAAAAATCATTTCTGTGAAGACCTCAACTAAAAAATCATGAAAAAGACTGTAAGTATAAATATTGGGAGCATCATCTTTCACATAGAAGAAGATGGTTACGAAAAGCTCAAAAGCTACTTAGACTCTGTCAATAAGTACTTTTCGAATTTCGAAGACAGTGCGGAAATCATCGCAGATATTGAGAGTAGGATTGCGGAGATTTTCTTCACCAAATTGGACGAAGGCAAACAAACTGTGAGCATAGAAGACGTGGAAGAGCTCATGGTAACCATGGGTACTACCAGCGATTTTGACGCCAGCCTAGAGCCAGAAGCTGAAGAAAACCAAGCTAAAACAGAGGAGCAAGCGCAAACCAATTCTGAAGCAAAGAAGGAGTCTTGGGAAGGTTTTGATCGTGTATCCAAAACACTCTACCGAGATACTCGACGCAAAATGCTCGGTGGGGTAGCCTCCGGTATTGCTCATTATTTCAGCATTGATCCATTGTGGGTAAGATTGGCATTCTTGGGCCTTTTCTTTAATGTGTTCTTTGCACCGTTTTCTGGAGCAGCGCTGCTTGGCTATATCATCATGTGGGTTGTGGTTCCTGCCAATGCATTTTTAGAGGAAGATTCAGCGGTCAAAAAACTATTCAGAGATGGCGAAAGAAGAGTCTTAGGAGGTGTATCGAGTGGAATTGCTGCCTACTTTGGAATTGATATATCAGTAGTAAGATTGCTTTTTGTACTATCCATTTTCTTGGGTGGCTCTGGCTTGATAGCGTACATCATTTTGTGGATCATTACTCCTGAGGCACGCAGTATCACCGAAAAAATGCAAATGCAGGGGGAGCCCGTTACCCTCTCCAATATTGAGCAAAATGTAAAAAAAGGGCTCAAAATGGAAGAGGGTGAAGAAAGTCCATTAGTCAAAGTTTTGTTATTCCCATTTAGATTGATAGCTATTATCATCAATGGCTTGGGAAAATTCCTAGGGCCCGCATTTGGTCTTTTAGGTGAAATTCTTCGAATTGCTTTCGGAATATTTTTAAGCCTTCTTGGCTTTGCCATCATGGTAGGGCTCACTATGGGCCTATTTGGATTATTCGGAATGGCAGGTGCTGATCGTTATGTGCACATAGGCGAGATTCCGATAGAGCTTATCCAACGTTCATTAGATAGTTGGTCGCTTGCTGCGGGCTATACGGTTTTGGTCATCCCTGCCTTAGCCTTGAGCTTATTGGGACTGGTAATTATCCTAAAAAGACGAGTTGCCAATGCTTACGTAGGTTGGTCATTGTTTACCGTATGGGTAGCAGCTTTGATCTTCGCAACTTTTTCTATTCCAAGATTTGCAAGCGAGTTTGCCTCTGAAGATGATATTAGAATAGAAAAAATATATCCTGTAAATGAGCGTGTACCTGTGTTGAAATTAAACGACCTGGTATCAGAATCTTTCGATGGAGTGGATCTAAGGTTGCGCGGGCATAGTGACGAAAACTACATGCTTACTTTGAATATTGAAAGCAGAGGTTCGTCGAGAAAAAACGCTCAGGAAAACGCGAAAGCCGTGAACTACAACGTGGTGCAGAAAGGAGATGACTTTTACTTCGACTCAGATATTTCATTTCCAAAAGAGGCGCAATACAGATTTCAGAGTGTAAAAGCTTACTTCTATATTCCTTATGGCAAAACGTTCAGAATGGATGAAGATCTAGCGGAAATTCTGGTCAACACTTTGAATCAAAACGGCTATAAAAGTTATCAGATGGAAGGCAATGAGTGGACGTTTGATAGAGATGGAATTCAGTGTCTTACTTGTCCTGGCAGGTCTGGAAGTGGAGCTTTGAGTAGTGGTTCACTCAGTAGCGCCAACCAATCGACCACTTCTGATGGACAGGAGAAAATAGCTTATCCTTTTGAAGATTTTGATGAAGTGGTCATCGCTTCATACTTCGATATAGACATACGTCAAGGAAAAGAATGGGAGGTCATAGTGAGAGGTGAAGATGATGACTTAGATGATGTTTACGTCAATCAAGTTGGCGATAAGCTGGAGGTGAAGTTTAAAGAAGATAGCTGGGAATGGTGGAGAGACAGAAAGAAAGACAAAGTCAATCTTTACATAGTCATGCCTGAATTGGAGTACCTCCAAGTCATCGGAGATACAGACGGGGAAGTAAAGGATTTTGAAGGTGATGAACTAGAGATAGAAGCCATTGGCGGATGTGACCTTTATGTGGATGTCAGTTATAATGATATAGAGGTAAGCCTCACTGGCGCATCCTCTTTGGATCTCAATGGTGAGACGAAAGATCTCACAGCGAGCGTTATCGGCGCGTCAAGTCTATCTGCGTATGACATGCTTGCGAGGCGTACCAATATCTCTGCCGTAGGAGCGTCCAAAGCTGAGGTATACGGCTCAGATGAGATAGAAATAACCTCTGCTGGTGTCAGTAAAGTTCGATATAGAGGCACTGATAATGTAACCATCAATGAAGCAGGAATCAGCTCTATCCAAAGAGATTGATAGGGCATCTTTGTTAAGACTTAATCCCGATGAAGCGTTGCTTCATCGGGATTTTTTTGTCTCTTGATCCAAGACAGGTAATGTTATAATTCTTAACTTATCCGTTAGACAAAAACACAATATTTGAAGCCCAATAAACTACCTGCTCTAATATCTATCCTAAGTCTTGTGACCATCCTCTCTTGTATGGAAAACAGTAAGAAGTCATCAGATCCTTACTCAGGAGTATCAGAAAGAGGCAAGCAGGCCAACGCAGATGAAGCAAAAAAGTACAACCTCCTCAGTGTGGAGATAGGTTCTAAAAGAGCCAATATCGATATCGAAAAGGAGCATTTATTTGGACGATTTTTTCAAGATCGTACAGAATTTTTCATCATTGAAAATCCGGAATTATACATAGCCAATGCTCCTGTAACACAGTTGACGCTATACTTTGTAGATAGTGTACTTAGTAAGAAGAAATTCGACCTATCAGCCGACATTGGCCATGAGCTGATCAAATCCTACGGAGGCTTCAAATTCAAAGGATTAAACGCTCAGACTATTGAAACAAGTAAAAAGGACAAAATCATGCTGAAAACATCAGAGGGCACTTTTGTGAATGAAAAGTTATCCAGATATCAGATGAAATGGGACAAAGACCCTCTGCGGATCCGGTATGTGGTGACCAAAGACTCCACCACTTCTTCGTACCAATTGATAGAAGAACTGGAGGCATATAAATCACTCTTTAGACAAGCTGAAAGGCAACGCTAAATAACGACCATATTAAGCCAATACAGCATTCTGTGAATACTGATGTTCCTTAATCAAAAATTCACTGGACATATCATTGTACCAATTTATCCGATCTTTTTCACTCACCCCCCAATTATTCCCATTCCACTAGTATAATTCAAGTTGAACTATAGCCGCGTCTATCATGGTTACGCTTTGAGTTTATTTGTAATACCACCAAATGATCAGTTAACGTGAGAAGTACTACTTCGATCTTATTAATTCTTTTGACCCTTTCGGTTTTCGCGAGTGATCCGAACCTCATCTCTGCCAGGATCAAAATAGATAAAAACGAAGAGGATAAAATATACACTGTGTTCTTTGCCGATACGGTACATCATAATGTTTCGGTTCAGCTCAAAAACAAGAATGGCTTGGTCATTACCGAAAAAGAAATCTTTGCCGCAGGATTCTCTAAAAGGTTCGCCTTGAGCGAACTTAGAAATGGAGAATATGAGTTTCTTGTTTCGTTTGAGGGCATAGAGTACAGTGAAACCATTCGCCTCAAAAGCGCGAAGGAATTATTAGCCGAAAGAGTACAGATTAAGCATGCTTATCCGATCCTAGAGGTCAAAATCAAACCGGATAACCTCGCTCCTATAGACATTCAAGTCTATGATAAGGAAGACAATCTACTGAAGGTCTTTTACTGGGAACCCAATGAAAATTACTTGGTCAAAAAAATAAATATAGGCCAGTTTGAAGGCTTTGAAGCTAGAGTAAAAGTCGTACAGGAGAAAGAAGAAAAACTCGACCAGATGGTCACACTGTACTGAAAAGGCATATTTTTTCCAATTCTTCTAATCTCGAACTTATATTTCTCATTACCTGTCCAAGGCAATCTGATCATCAAATAACCCCTCTCGCTACATTTAATTTTCAAAGCTTGTAACTTTCTCTAGGTCGAGTCGTCTCCCTATTGAAATGTCACCAGATAAGCTATTTGATATACACATTATGCCCGCTGCAGAAAAAATGCATCGGTATGCTTTTTCGATCCTCAAAGAGGACGAGTTGGCGCAGGACGTTGTACAAGAATGTCTGGTAAAGATTTGGTCTAAGCGACAAAAATTGGAAGATATTCAAAGCCCAGAAGCATGGGCGATGCGCATCACACGCAATCAATGTTATGACTGGGTGAAAACCAATCGCTTTACGGTCCTATCGGATGATGAATTGGAGAAGGCTGGCAATGAAAGTACAGACTATGATGCTATTTTCTCAGAACAAATGGATTGGCTAGAAAAGGTATTGGAGGCATTGCCTCAAAAACAAAGAGAAATCTATCATCTACGAGAAGTAGAAGAACTCACCTATCAGGATATAGCGGATGTGCTGTCTCTCAGTTTGAGTGAAGTAAAAGTATATCTACATAGAGCTCGGTTACATATCAAATCCACTTTCAGTAAACTAGATGCATATGGAGTTGCGAATTAAAGAACTACTGGAAAAATATTGGTCCGGAGAATCCACATTGGACGAAGAGGCTGAAATCAAAAGCTACTTTGCTAAAAACCCTTCGCTTTCTGGTGAGGGTAGATACTTCCGTCAACTCGCTAAGGTGAAAGGGAATAAGCAAGTGAAGTTTAAGCATCCTGGCAAAAAGATCAAAAATGCCAGCTGGTCAGTAGCTGCGACGGTTACCATTGGGTTGGTAGCGGCGGTGATGATATTTCAAGACGCGAAAAAACAGCAAGAACAGTTTGTGGTTGAAGATCCCAAAGAGGCTTATGAAATCACAAGAAAAGCGCTTTTGATGGTGTCCTCTGGTTTGCAAGAAGGAAGGAATTATTCACAAGAAATAAATAAAATAAACAAGGCCGAAGAAATCCTCATAGAGAACTAAGGCTGTTCAAAATCAAATTTTTAATCAACGACAATTATGAAAAAGCAATTATTGATAGTACTCATATCCTTCGCCAGCACGGCGGTATTCGCACAGGGCACGGTAATCGGCAAGTATTTCGATCAGTTGGCCACCAACGAACAATTCACAAAAGTGTCTGTGAGCAGCAAAATGTTCTCGCTATTCACTGATCTGGAAACGGGAAGTGAACAGGAAGAAGAATTTTTGAAAGCCGTAAGCAAACTGAAAGGTCTAAAAATCATCGTAGCAGATAGCATCAGCAACTCGGCAAGTATGTACAAGCAAGCATCAGCGGACATTTCAAGCGCTGGTTATGATGAGCTTATGTCCGTGATGGATGCCGAAGAGAATATGAAATTCTCGATCAAAGAAAAGAATGGCGTCATCTCAGAGCTCATCATGGTTGTGGGTGGAAATGAGAAATTTGTTCTATTGAGTCTTTTCGGAGAAATTGACCTTAAAAACATCTCCAAAATAGCTAGCGCAATGAGAGTAGATGGTTTGGAGCAGCTCAAGAAACTTGATGAGTAATAGTTCAATCAAAATATTAATAATTCTGCTATTGGGGCTGAGCTATCAGCCCCTTTTGGCGCAAGAAGACATCCTGAGGGATATTGTCAAGGACAAGCTACCACGCAGACACGAAGGTTACGCTTGCTATGCAAGCACGCTCCGCATGATCAATATCAGCAACAATCAAGAGTTCGATGAATTAGTCACTGGCATTGAGAAAATATTGATATACAAGCTGGACAGTGCCTCGAAAAGTGAAAAATCCTATCGAGAAATAAGCAAGGCGTACATGGCCGAAGGGTATGAAGAATATGCCATGTCAATGGGAAATGAACTTAACATGGCCATCCTGGGGAAAGAAGCTCAAAAAGATCAATACGTGGGCTATTTTGTGCGAGAAGATTTTAGCATTGCCTTTTACCTCAGGGGCAAGATCGGATGGGAAAAAATTCCAAAACTGCTAACCACTATGGAGGAAAGTGATGTGATCAACGTATTTGATTTAAAATAATAGAGCCAGTGAGTAGCGTACTTTCAGTAAATAATCTTTCGAAGAATTTTGGCAAAATCCAGGCCGTCAACAACCTGAATCTAAACATTCAGGCTGGAGAAGTATTTGGGATCTTGGGGCCAAATGGAAGCGGAAAGACTACCACCTTGGGGATGCTACTAGATGTGGTAGCGCCTTCTGAGGGCAGCTTTTCTTGGTTCGAGGGCCAAGACAATGTAGAAGCCCGAAAGCGCATCGGGGCGATTCTGGAAACGCCATGTTTCTACCCTTACCTCACAGCAGTTGAAAACCTAAGGATAACTGCGCATATAAAAGAATGTCCTACTTCCCGTATAGATGAGGTTCTGCAGCAAATCGGACTCTATGAACGAAGGAATGACAACTTCAAGGGATTTAGCTTGGGTATGAAACAGCGATTATCTATCGGTGCAGCCCTGCTCGCTGATCCTCCGGTTCTCATATTAGACGAGCCCACCAATGGACTAGACCCTCAAGGCATTGCCGAGATAAGAGGGCTGATCAAGGATATTGCGTCTAATGGCAAAACCATTATCATGGCCAGTCACCTTTTGGACGAAGTGCAAAAGGTATGTACGCACTTTTGCGTGTTGAGAAATGGCGTCAAGCTGCATCAAGGTGCGGTTAAGGATATTTTGGGTGAGACCAATGAAATAGAAGTCGCTTCTGAAAATGAAAAACTAGAAGAAGTTCTTCAGGAGATAGCTGGAATCGAAAAAATAGTACAGCAAGAAGGCTCATTTTTCCTGACACTCAAGGAAAAAACCACTGCAGACACCATCAATAGGGCTTGCTTTGAGCAAGGTGTAACCTTGAAAAAGTTGGTAACTCAAAGCAAATCGTTAGAACAAGAATTTTTGAAAATACTCAAAGAAAAATGATCAAAGCACTTCGATTGGAATGGCTCAAAGTCAAAAACTACAAGACCTTTTGGATCTTGTTAGGTATGTATTTTCTAGCATTAACCATCGTCTGTTTTGGTGGGATGTTCTTACTCGAATACCTCAAATCTCAGGGAGCAGATTTTGAAGGGATAGATCCGACCATATTGCCAATTTATGATTTTCCTGATATATGGCAAAACATGACTTATTTGGGATCTTTCCTCAAGGTCTTACTAGCCTTCATAGTGATCATTTCTATTACCAACGATCTGACGTACAACACCTTACGACAGAACATCATTGATGGCACCAGCAAAAAGGAGTATTTGATTGGCAAGATGAGTATGATTATCTCTATGGCTCTGGCAAGTATGATTTTCGTGTTTTTCGCTGGCCTGATCAATGGCGCTATGTATTCACATGTTTGGGGAGCAGAATATATTCTGGAAGGCAGCTCCTTTCTCTTGGCCTATGCCTATGACATCATTATATTTTGCTGTTTCGCCTTTTTGCTTTCGCTCCTAATTAAGAAATCGGGATTCGTGATAGTCATTGTGTTTTTATATTCCCTCATGTTTGAACCAATATTCGCAGTGATACTTGAGAACCAACCAGACATTAAAGCGACTTTTATCCCTCACCTTGTTCCGTTTTTACCCATCAAAGCATTGAACAATCTTATCGCGGTTCCCTTTCCGAGATACATATTTCGGGAAATTGTGGATTATATTCCTTTCAAAGCATTGGCAATAGCCACCGCTTGGTTGGGTATTTACATAACAGGAATCATGTATATCCTGATCAAAAGAGATTTGAAATAATTCACCCAAGGAGAGCCTCAATCCTCCAATCCGGACCCTCTGAGCAAATACTCTTTAAACTTGCTAACCTTCTCTTCCGCTTCTGCGGGATGCATGGTAGATGCCTTGGTTAGCTGTAGTGCCATAGCCTGCTCATCCACCGCACCCAATCTCTCGAAAAGTTGATGAATGTGATGTGCGATAAACCCAACTTCATTGAAGTCTCTGTTTTTCAGGGCGAAGGATAGTAAGCGAAGTTTCTGGGGAAGTTCCGTTTGAATAGGTGCGAAATGATCATTTTGTTGATCATTCATACCTTCATTGGACTTAACCGTATTTATTTGAGTTGACATAGCTAATTGGTTGTATTAAATCTACTTACAATTAGACTAAATCAAGAATGATAATTGATGATACTTGGAATTAATTCGATAAACATGTCCATTTGGGGAATAAAAAAGCCTAGTCACTTGACAGAGCATCAAGCAACCAGGCCTCAGTGTATCATACTACTATGAAATCGTCATTTTGCCAATCATAGCAATTGAACGATTTGGCTATTTGATATAACGGAAATCTTGTCCATCTTTTACTTGAACCACCGTCTCGTAGATAAGCTGAATTGTTTGCTCCAGATCATCCTTGGCGCAAGTCTCAACAGTAGTGTGCATATATTTCAGGGGGATTGAAATCAACGCAGAGGCAACACCTTCATTGCTGTATGCGAAAGCATCTGTGTCTGTACCAGTAGATCTAGAACTTGCCCTTCGCTGAAACGGAATCCCCTTTTCCTCCGCTACATCTATGATCATATCCAAGACATTGTTTTGGACAGCAGGGCCATAGCAAACAGCCGGACCATTTCCACATTTGATATCACCACTGGCTATCTTATCGTACATAGGAGAGTGCGTGTCATGAGTCACATCTGTGATGATCGCAAGATCAGGCTTGATTCTGTGAGCGATCATCTCCGCTCCTCGCAACCCTATTTCCTCCTGCACTGCATTGACCACATAAAGTCCGAAAGGGAGTTTCACTCCATTTTCTTTTAACCTCCTGGCCACCTCAGCTATCATAAATCCTCCGATTCTATTATCTAGTGCCCGTCCGGTCAAATACTTTTCGTTGAGCTCCATCAACTCATCATCGAAGGTGATCACCGACCCGACAGTAATTCCCATCGCTTCTACCTCCTCTTTATTCTCTGCCCCTACGTCAATGAAGATATTCTTCAAAGAAGGTGCATCCTCTTTGTCCTTTCGCACATGTATAGCAGGCCAGCCAAACACACCTTTTACGATGCCTTTCTTTTTAGTATGAATATTCACCCGCATTGATGGAGCTATTTGGTGGTCTGATCCGCCATTTCTCACCACGTAGATATACCCCTGTTCATTGATATAATTCACAAACCAACTGATCTCATCGGCATGAGCCTCTATGACCACCTTGTATTTCGCCTCTGGGTTAATTATCGCAGCTACCGAACCGTAAGTATCTGTGAAATAATCATCCACATACTCCCTCACGTAATCCAACCAAACTTGCTGACCATTACTCTCAAATCCCGTAGGAGAGGCCGTGTTCAAATACTTAAAGAGAAAATCAATACTCTTATTATCCATGTTTTTTTATCTCTAGATTGTTTTATTCGTCAATTATAATCGCCTAAAGCGGAATATTTCCGTGTTTTCTTCTTGGCATGTTATCCACCTTATTCTCTAACATGTCAAATGCTCTTATCAGTTTTGCCCTTGTATTATGAGGCAGTATCACTTCATCGATAAATCCTCGCTCGGCTGCCTTGTAAGGGTTCGCAAATTTTTCTGTATAGTCATTAATCTTTTCTTGCAGCTTGTCATCAGGATCTTCTGAACTCTTAATCTCGTGCTTGAAAATAATCTCAGCTGCACCCTGTGCACCCATTACAGCTATTTCGGCTGTTGGCCATGCAAAATTCATATCCGCTCCTATATGTTTCGAATTCATAACATCATAAGCCCCCCCGTAGGCCTTTCGTGTGATCACGGAGATTCTTGGTACCGTTGCTTCGCTAAATGCATACAACAGTTTAGCCCCATTGGTAATAATGCCATTCCATTCCTGATCAGTTCCCGGAAGGAAACCTGGGACATCTACCAATACAAGAAGTGGAATATTGAATGCATCACAGAATCTCACAAATCTCGCCGCTTTTCTGCTGCAATCATTATCTAGCACACCAGCCAAGCTCATGGGTTGATTAGCAACTATCCCAATGCTCCTGCCAGCCAAGTGGGCAAACCCAACAACTATATTATCAGCATAATTTTCATGGACTTCAAAAAACGATTCACGATCCACTACACCCTTGATTACTTCTTTGATATCATAAGGTTGATTGGGATTATCAGGCAGTATTTGATCAAGTTCTTCGACTACCTCGGATTCTTTTATTTCATAATCTTTTCGAGGCGGCTCTTCTTCGCAGTTGGAAGGAATATAAGAGAGCAACTTCTTGATATCAAGAATGCATGCAGCTTCATTCTTAGAAGTGAAATGGGTTACTCCACTTTTAGCACTGTGCGCGCTTGCTCCACCCAATTCTTCGGACGTCACTTCCTCTTGTGTCACTGTTTTGACCACATTTGGACCAGTCACAAACATGTAGCTGGTCTGTTCCACCATGAAGATGAAATCTGTGATGGCGGGAGAATAAACCGCTCCACCCGCACATGGGCCCATGATCGCTGATATCTGTGGTATTACACCTGACGCTCGCGTATTGCGATAGAAGATATCCGCATAACCGCCCAGTGACCTCACACCCTCCTGAATCCGTGCCCCTCCAGAGTCATTTAAGCCTATCAACGGAACTCCGTTTTTCATGGCCATATCCATAATTTTCACAATTTTCTCTGCGAAGGTTTCAGACAATGAACCCCCAAAAACCGTAAAATCTTGACTAAAAACATAAACCATGCGCCCATGAACAGTACCATAACCAGTGACTACTCCATCTCCCAGAATCTTCTGTTTTTCCATGCCGAACTCTACGGATCTGTGCATCACGAATTTGCCGATCTCCTGAAACGATCCTGAGTCAAGCAGCAAGTCTATTCGCTCTCTTGCTGTTAGTTTTCCTTTATCATGCTGTTTCGCTATTCTAGTTTCACCGCCTCCAAGCAATGCTTCTTTGTTGAGCCGCTCTAGCTCGACAATCTTCTCTTTGGTTGACTTTACGTTAGTGGCAGTTTTGGGCTTATTCGTGCTCATTTGATTATTCTTTGGGGTAAGATTGGCAGTAATATAATGAATGAACTCCTTACCGCGAAGTTGTATTTTTTTGATTTTTTTCGAGCTCTGCTCTGATAGAAAAAATCGCTGTTTCCATTATCTGGTTTCCATTATATTGCGACTAAATTTTTTGCTAAGCATATGAAAGTCGCAGTAATAGATATGGGCACCAATACTTTTCACTTGATTATAGTGGAGGTATTCTCTGGCGACTTCAAAATCGTTTTTAGACAAAAAGACCCAGTGAAAATTGGTGAAAATGGGATCAACAATGGAATGATAACCGAAGCGGCTATTCAAAGGGCTTTAAATTCTTTGAATGGATTCAAATCCATTATTGCTGAGCATGGAGCTGACAAAACTTTTGCGACCGCCACTAGCGCCATTAGAAATGCTCGCAATGGAAGAGATCTGGTGGAATTGATTCGCGATAAAGTAGGAATTGAAACCCGTGTGATCTCTGGCCTTCAAGAAGCCGAATACATTTATTTTGGAGTCCAAAAGGCCCTGAAAATCGGACCTGCGCCATCATTGATTATGGACATTGGTGGAGGTAGTATCGAATTTATTATTGGTACAGATGAAGAGATTTTGTGGAAGCAAAGTTTCGAAATCGGCGGACAGAGGATGGTCGAAAAATTTCAGAGAAATGACCCAATGACCGAAGCTCAACGAGAGGAGCAAAGAGGTTATCTTGGAGAAAATTTGCTTGAGTTGTTTGAAGCTTGCGAAAGGCTTAGACCTTCTGCGCTTATTGGTTCTTCCGGAACATTTGATACCCTAAGTGAGATCCACTGTCATAAAGCGGGCGTTATGCTAGATCAGGGTTTGACTGAATACCCGTTATCAATCTCTGGATTTGAGGTAATCTATCGAGAAATGATATCGAAAAATCGGGAGGAACGATTAGCCATACCAGGCATGATCCCATTGCGTGTAGAGATGATTGTAGTGGCTTGTGAGCTAATCACCTACATCTTAGAAAAAACTAAAATTAAGAATATTCGCGTTTCAGCCTACGCACTAAAAGAGGGAGTGCTTCTGAAAACACTCCACTCTCTTAACACCTAATTTCTATAGCCCATTGACTTTGGTTCCTTGAGGATACCTCACCTGATAGCCAAATTCCCAAGCTTTCTTTTTACCCTCATCCAGATCAAACGTCCACTTAATTTCACCGTTGGACTTATTGACAACTCCACCACTCACTTCAATATTGTTGACCTCTATATCGTCATTCTGGCTTACCGGTAGTTGATCAAACACTTCTAAGGAAATCGCCTTAGACTTATTGTTGTGTACGCTTAGCGAATATTTAAAATCCACTCTTCTCTTGCTACCTATGTTTTGATCGTCTGTGTAATCAAAGATTGTTTGATGTTTTGCTGTTACAGATTGGTCTACGCCAAATGAGACATTTAGCTCATTCATATTTTGACTAGGATTGATGTAAGTCTTATTGACAAATCCACCATCGTAAAACACATTCATATATCCAGGAATCAAATTCAAAGATTTCCAATCTTCGGTTTTCGCCACTAAATAAACCTTTTCCGACACCTTGGGTACTGTCTGATAGACGAAATCCGCTTTTATTTTCTCACTTCTAACAGGCACCAACGTAGGCTTGCTTCCAGAAAGAATAGTAGTTGGCACATCTATTTGATAGTTCACAGCAAGCAAGCCTTCATTGACAGTTACCATTTCATATATATCAACTGCATCTTCGGACATTTCCATCATCGGCTCTGAAGACATCAATGCTGCCGACCTCATACTTGCTTGCTTGTTTCGGAATTGTGCCTCTCTCATGAAATCCAAATACCACGGATTTAATTTTGGAACAGAGGAGCCATAGCTAGGATTATTGGTACTCAGCGTAAGATCAACGTTCTCCCATTTCTCTCCAGTATTTTGCGTTACCGAAGCTTTGTAAATAAGCTCCATATCATCAAGTGAGGTATTTGCTCTTAGATCGTAAGATGGGTTCCATGAAGCTCCTCTAACCAGATAAGTCAATTCTAAAGCAACCTGCTGAAGCTTAGAATTACTAATCTCTACTACGATCTCTCCAGATACTTTTTGCTCCTTACTGGTCTCTTGATTTAATTGATTCTGCAATTTATTTAATCCCAATTCGGCCGCCTTCTTACTTTTTTTTGCTCTATATCGCTCTTTGTTAATGGCCAACAGTCGCTCTCGATAGTACTCAGCCATTGACTTTAGTTCGTCCGCAGTAATATGCGACTCGCCACCACCTATCACCTTGTTCGATTTCAACAAATCTTCTTCAGCACTTAAGACCGAAAGCATACTCGCTAGATCGGAGATCAGTTCATTTTTTGATTCAATTTGAGTCCTGAGATCTTGGATCACTTCAGATGATTGCTCACCTGACAAATAATTATATCGGTAAGAAGTGCCCAAGATGATAAAGTCACCCTTTCCTTTGACTTGGATAGAATTTTGATCCAATTGATTAGACAAATTATTAAACACCAATTCGGTTGTATTGGCATCTATAGAGGTTTTGGCTACCCGATGTACTTCCGCCTGATTCAAATAAATGGTAACCTGATCTACTTTAGAATTGACTTCCTTAGCTAGAAGTGTGATTGAAAATAATGATACTAAATTTGCAATAAGAAACTTCATGATACAAGGTTTAAGTAATGGCGCAGCACTTCCTTTGTTCGGGCTTTCCTGCTACCTATATTCTGATTAATTTGCCATCCAATTACCTTGCCAAAGGACTTAGGTCTAATATTGGAAGCCTTCATATGAACATTACGCACGACTCACTTTTTCAATTTACTAAAGACATATTGATCGCCGCTGGTTGCCCAGATAATCAAGCCCACTTGGCCTCCAAGGTGCTTTTGAGTGCAGACTTGAGAGGAGTAGACTCACATGGTGTGGCACGGCTGAGCGGGTACATCCGCTTGGTAGATAAAGGTAGAGTCAATACCAGCCCAGATATAAAAATTACTCACGAAACTCCAAGTACTGGAGTGATAGATGGCGATGGTGGTCTAGGCTTGGTGGTGGGACCTGATGCCATGAAATTGGCTATTGAGAAAGCTAAGAATGTAGGGACAGGCTGGGTGTCTGTCAGAAACTCCAATCATTACGGAATAGCTGGCTACCATTCTATGCTGGCGCTTGAGCATGACTGCATCGGTATATCTATGACTAACGCAAGTCCGTTGGTTGCGCCTACATTCAGCAAGGAGCGCCTCTTAGGAACCAATCCTATTTCTGTTGCGATTCCTGCCGATCAGGAGCCCCCATTTGTCTTAGACATGGCTACCACCACCGCTGCAAATGGAAAACTGGAAATTCTCCAAAGAAAGGAAAAAAACACACCCACAGGATGGGTTCAAGATGCCCAAGGACAGGAAACCACAGACCCTTTTGGTGTAAAAAATGGTGGAGCTCTTCTGCCACTTGGTGGCGATAAGGAGCACGGATCACACAAAGGTTATGGCTTATCCTCGGTAGTAGATATTTTTTCCGCTGTATTGTCTGGTGCCAACTACGGCCCTTGGGTGCCCCCATTTGTGGCTTTTATGGATCCTGTAAGCGATCCAGTTGGTAAAGGCATTGGTCACTTCTTTGGTGCCATGAGAGTAGATGCTTTTCGGCCCGCTGGTGAATTCAAGTCACATATGGACAACTGGATTCAGCGATTTAGAAATGCTGAACCTATCATGAAAGGACACGATGTGCTCATACCAGGTGACCCTGAGAGACATCTGGAATCTCAGAGAAGACGAGATGGAATACCATTATTAGATGCAGTGGTCAATGACCTAAAGGAGCTATCGGACCGATTCGAAATCAGTTTTCCAAAGCATTAATAGGTTAATCAATTGGATCAAAGCACCGCACTTTCACTTCTCAAAGCCGGCAAGAACGTATACTTGACAGGATCGGCTGGAACAGGAAAGACCTACGTAATCAATCAATTCATTGAATATCTACGTGAGCGCGAAGTTCCATTGGCAGTTACAGCTTCCACTGGAATAGCAGCAACACATATAGGTGGTCAAACCATACATTCATGGTCTGGTGTAGGCATCAAAGACACCATTGGCCCTAAGGATCTGGAGAGAATTGGGAAGAATAGACAAACCGTAACCCGAATCAAGGCTGTACGAGTCTTAATCATTGATGAAATCTCAATGCTATCCGGCAAGGTCCTTAGTGCCATCAGTGAAATACTCAAACATTTCAGAAAAAACTCAGAGGCATTCGGAGGTGTACAGATCATTTTGTCTGGGGACTTTTATCAGCTACCTCCAGTATCACGCGAGATTGTCAGCAATAGAGAAAAATTCGCCTTTATGGCGCCTGTATGGGTGGAAGCTGGATTAAAGATTTGCTATCTCACCCAACAATTCCGTCAAGGAAGAGACACCCTTAGTTTTATTCTAGATGAAATCAGAAGTCAGGATATCTCAGACGATTCCCTTGAAAGGCTAAGAGAAAAACTGGAAGATGAAACCAAACTTCCAGATGCCATTAAACTATTTACACACAATGCTGATGTAGATAGCATGAACGCATCCAAACTCAAGGAGAACCCCAACAGGTCAAAAGCGTTCTACGCAGAGACACAAGGACAGTCCAACATTCTCGAAAGTCTTAAAATGTCTGTGTTAGCTTCACCAGAATTGGAGCTCAAAGAGGGTGCTCAAGTCATGTTTGTAAAAAACAATCCGGACAAGGGATATTTCAACGGAAGTACGGGGATCATCTCTCGGTTTGAAGATGAAGAAGGTTATCCGGTAGTAGAATTACTCGACGGAAATGAGATCATCGCGAGCCCGGAAGAGTGGATGGTAACAGATGAAAACGAAACCATTTTGGCTTCCTTCAAGCAAGTTCCACTCAGACTCGCATGGGCAATTACAGTGCACAAGAGTCAAGGAATGACCTTGTCACAGGCTACCCTAGATTTGTCCAAAACCTTTGAAGCAGGTCAGGGTTATGTAGCCTTATCCAGATTAAAATCATGGGACGGCTTGGTACTGGAAGGGATCAATCGGATATCCTTAGAGCTCGATCCATTAGCTGTAAAAGCTGATAAGCGATTTCAAGAATTGTCTGAAGAATCTGAAGATTGGATTAATATCCATGATGATAAATCTCTGGAAAAAATTCACCTTCAATACATCGAAAAATGTGGAGGAACCAATGATCCTGAAGTAATTGCTCTTAATAAGAACAGAGCCAAAAAATATTACAAAAAGGAGAAGAAAGAATCCACTTACAAGAAAACTCTGGAGTTGATCAAATTGGGAAAAAGTCTGGCGGAAATAGCCATGGAAAGAGAGCTTTCGGAAGGAACTATTGTAGGTCACCTCGAGAGGATTAAGCAAGACGATCCAGAGATAGATTTTACCCGATTTAAACCCTCAGAAAAAGACATTCAGAAAGTCCAAAAGGTTATCCAAAAGATAAAATCACAAAATCAGGAAGAATACTACGATAAGGAAGGCAATGTAAGAATTGGTATCATTCACAAAGCATTGAATGGTGTCATTGATTATGAAACGATAAGACTTGTGAAGCTTTTTATGGTTTAAAATCCTGTTACGATTCCGAACCTAAATTGCAATGGACTTTGGTATGGAGAATTACTACCATCTCCATAGAGCAGATTATACAGAGCTGTAATCTGAAATGAAACGTTACCTCCTAATGGCTCATTGTATCCCAATCCCACAAAAAAACTAGTAAAATCCAATCGATCGGCTTGTCCTCCTCCGACTACCAAAGGTTGAACATTGAGATACTCATACTGGGAGTAAGCGAAAATCTTATCAGAGAAGGCATACATGGCAAAAGGGCCTCCGCCATAGTTACTTGCAGTGAAATCTCCGAATTTATTGAACTGATATGTAATCTGCATTCCGGCAGAAAATTCCTCAGTGACCTTGTAGCCTAAAAGGGGAGAAACACTTACACTCAAGAAATTCGTTCCTCCACTAAAGCCGCCACCGCCACCAAAATAAACTTTATCCTCCCAAGATCCACCTCGAGCACTTGGAGCCCTATACTGGGCTTCAGCACAGTAGCCTA
The DNA here is from genome assembly GCA_049115815.1 of Cyclobacteriaceae bacterium. Lineage (GTDB taxonomy): Bacteria > Bacteroidota > Bacteroidia > Cytophagales > Cyclobacteriaceae > Marinoscillum. Next base: position 568,244 of record JAGDZO010000005.1, read on the forward strand.
ACAAGCAAATAAGTAGGAGAAAGAATCCTTTTGTCAATTTCATTACTCTTCTACAATGACGAAAATGTCTTCAGATTCCTTTTTCATTAGATACTTCTCACGAGCTAGCTTTTCAAGCAAATCCTTATTGTTGAGAAGTGCTTCCCTGTCATTCTTCACTTCCACAATCTTTGACTCGTAAAACTCTTTCGCATTTTCTAACTCAGTTTGTTTTTGACTGAGTTTCCACTGAGATATCACATCATTTGAATCAAAAAACAACATCCAAACAAGGAATAAAAGAGAAGTTAGGAAATAGAAATTCCTAAATAAGGGAGGAAGCTTTTGGAATATACTCTTCATATTGAACTTAAAGATAAAAAAAAGAGCTGATTTCGCGGCATACGAAATCAGCTCTAGAATTTTTCAACAGAACCTTAAGGATCCTTGTATCCTATTATTTAGTTGGATAAAAAGCTATATCACCAAGCTCTTCTTCGATTCTTAGTAGCTGATTGTATTTGGCCATACGGTCAGATCTCGACATAGAACCTGTCTTAATCTGTCCTGTATTCAACGCAACAGAGATATCAGCAATCGTGCTATCCTCAGTTTCACCTGATCTGTGCGATACTACAGCCGTCCATCCAGCTTTATGTGCCATCTCAATAGCAGCAAAAGTCTCAGAAAGAGTTCCAATCTGATTCACTTTGATCAAAATAGAGTTTGCAGATTTCTCAGCAATAGCACGCTCCAAAAACTTCACATTAGTCACCAATAGATCATCTCCCACTAATTGACATTTGTCTCCTATTTTCTCAGTCAATAGTTTCCAGCTATCCCAGTCATTCTCATCACAACCATCTTCAATACTGTCAATAGGATATTTCTCAACCAAGTCGGAAAGATAAGCCACTTGCTCAGCGCCCGAACGAACCTTACCTTCTGGCCCCTCGAACTTAGCATAGTTATATTTTCCATCTTCATAGAATTCAGAGGAAGCACAATCCATAGCAATAGTAATGTCTGATCCAGCTTTGTAACCTGCTTTTTCGATCGCCTTTAATACGCTATCCAAAGCTTCTTCTGTTCCCCCAGAAAAATTAGGTGCAAATCCACCTTCATCACCTACGGCAGTACTAAGACCTTTAGCTTTAATGATACTCTTGAGGTTATGAAAAACTTCAGCACCCATTCGAAGAGCCTCGCTAAATGTAGGAGCCCCAATTGGTCGAATCATGAATTCTTGAAATGCGATAGGAGCATCAGAATGTGAACCACCATTGATGATGTTCATCATAGGCACAGGCAATGTATGAGCATTCACTCCACCCAGATATCTGAACAATGACTGACCAGATTCCTCAGCGGCAGCTTTGGCTACAGCCAATGATACTCCCAGGATTGCATTAGCACCAAGTTTACTTTTATTGTGTGTACCATCCAGTTCGATCATGATATCATCGATGAGCTTCTGCTCGAATACGGGTACTCCTACTATTTCAGGTGCTATCAGCTCATTTACATTTTCTACAGCCTTCAAGACTCCCTTTCCTAAATATTTAGATTTGTCTCCATCTCTCAATTCCACGGCTTCATGCTCACCTGTAGAAGCACCAGATGGCACAGCAGCACGGCCCATAAATCCATTTTCAGTAATAACATCTACTTCCACAGTAGGGTTACCTCTTGAATCCAAGATCTGTCTTGCGTGGATACTTTCAATTACACTCATGATTTTTGTTCTTTAATTAATTTTATAAAATCGTCAAATAGATATGTAGAATCATGGGGTCCCGGAGATGATTCTGGATGATACTGCACAGAAAAGGCAGGTTTCCCTACTAGACGTAAGCCCTCTACAGTATTATCATTTAGATTAATGTGTGAAATTTCGGCTTGATCACACGCCTCAAGAGATGCCATATCTATTGCAAATCCGTGATTTTGTGATGTTATTTCGCTCAAACCGGACTGCAAGTTTTTCACAGGTTGATTAAGCCCTCTGTGACCATGATGCATTTTGAATGTCTCGATTCCAACAGATCGGCCTAGCAATTGGTTTCCCAAACATATTCCAAACACTGGCTTACCTGAATTCAAAATATCCTTCACTGTCTCTACTGCGTAATCCATTGCCGCAGGATCACCTGGGCCGTTCGATAGAAAATATCCATCAGGATTCCATTTGGTCAATTCTTCAAAAGAAGTAGAAGCAGGAAAAACCTTACAAATGCAATCACGATCTGTGAAGTTTTTAATGATGGACTTCTTTATACCAAAATCCAAGGCTGCAATTTTCAAGCCCTTATTGTCTTCTCCTTTTATATAAGGCTCTTTAGTTGTAACTAAACTTGATAACTCCAATGATTCCATACTTGGAACCTTTTCTAATTCCTTAGCAAGTTGATCGATATCGAGTATCTCCGAACTAATGATCGCATTCATTGCTCCCTTAGTCCTAATATGGCGTACTAACTTACGAGTATCAATTCCAGATATTCCCACTGTATTGTGCCTAATCAGATATTCATGTAATCCTTCAGTAGAAGTTAGCCGACTAAACTCATGTGTAAAATCATTTACAACAAGGCCCTTGATCATTGGGTGATCAGATTCCTCCTCATCCTCATGAACACCATAATTGCCAATATGTGGCGTAGTGTTGACAATGATCTGGCCGTAATAAGATGGATCAGTATATATCTCTTGATATCCGGTCATACCGGTATTAAAGCAAATCTCCCCCCCAGATGTACCTTCTTTACCTATAGATACCCCTTGGTAATACGTACCATCTGCTAATAATAATACTGCTTCTTTTCTTTCAGGTTGTTTCATACTTGCGCAAAAATAAGAAATAATAATTCAGAATTCGGGCAAAAAAAAGGGGATTTGACTAACGTCAAATCCCCTTTACAATATTCATTTCAAAGTGTTATTCACCCTTCTTAGTATCTTCAGCTTCGTCCTCTTTTGCCTCTTCTGCAGGCTCGTCAGTGCTAGCTTCAGCAGTTGGCTCTTCAGTCACTGTTTCAGTCGCCTCTACTACCTCTTCCTCCACCACTACTGCTTCTTCTGCAGCTGCTGCAGGTTCCTCAGTCACAACTTCAGCTTCTGCTACTGGAGCAGCCGTTTCAGCCGCTTTATCAGTTTTCTTAGCTCCGCCTCTTCTTGACCTACGAGTTTTTGCTTTACCAGCTTCAGAATCTTGAAGTAACAATTCGTTAAAATCAACAAGCTCCATCATACACATCTCAGCATTATCTCCAAGTCGGATTCCCGTCTTGATAATTCTGGTGTACCCTCCAGGTCTTTCAGTAACCTTTTCAGCGATTGGGCCAAAAAGTTCTTGTACTGAAAACTTGTCCTGCAAGTAGGAGAATGCTATTCTTCTTGAATGAGTCGTATCAGTTTTTGCCTTTGTGATCAAAGGTTCAACATACTTTCTCAACGCCTTTGCCTTAGCAACAGTCGTGTTGATTCTTTTATGCAAAATCAAAGAAGAAGCCATGTTTGACAACATCGCCTTTCTATGCGGTGCTGTTCTTCCTAAATGATTGAATTTCTTACCGTGTCTCATTATTCTTCTTCCAATTTATATTTCGAAAGATCCATACCGAAAGTCAATTGCTTGTCAGCTACAAGTTGCTCCAACTCAGCCAAAGACTTCTTTCCGAAATTTCTAAATTTCATCATGTCTGATATTTCAAGAGATACTAAATCCCCTAATGATCTAACATCAGCCGCTTTTAGGCAGTTGTATGCTCTCACAGAAAGATCAAGATCGTTCAATGATGTCTTAAGCAACTTACGCATGTGTAGAAGTTCTTCATCAACTTGCTCTGGCTCGCCTTGCTCTTGTGATTCTAAGATCATGTTCTGATCTGAGAATAACATGAAATGCTTGATCAAAATGTTGGCAGCTCCTTTAAGCGCATTCTCAGGATGAATTGATCCATCAGTCTCAATATCCAAAATCAATTGCTCGTAATCAGTCTTTTGCTCAACACGCGTATTTTCTACGCTATATTTCACATTCTTAATTGGTGTGAAAATAGAGTCAATAGCGATATAGCCAAAGTTCTGATCAGCAGGCTTATTATCGTCTGCGGCTACATAACCTCTTCCTTTTTCTACATTCAACTCAATTTCAAACTGGGCTTTTTCGTCAAGGTTACAGATGACCAAATCAGGATTTAATATCTCAAAAGAAGTAGTTCCTCCTGCTATATCACCTGCCGTCAACTGCTTCTTGTTGGAAACAGAGATGGTGATGGTGCTATCAGCTACATCAGAAATTCTTTTGAATCTTACCATCTTCAAATTCAAGATGATCTCGCTGACATCCTCAACAACACCTTCTATAGTAGAAAACTCATGCAAAACTCCAGGGATCTTGATTGCAGTGATTGCATAACCCTCAAGAGAAGACAAAAGTATTCTTCTAAGTGCGTTACCAACTGTAACACCGTAACCTTGTTCTAGAGGCTTGAAGGTGAATAGGCCGTGAAAATCATCGGCCTTCTCCATCACTACCTTCTCTGGCATTTGGAATGCTAGAATTGACATATCTTTTTCTTTATTTATTGAAAAATCTTACTTGGAGTACAATTCAACTATTAGTTGCTCCTTGATATTTTCAGGAATCTCTTCCCTTGCAGGTACATTCAAAAATTTACCTACCATGTTTGATGAATCCCACTCTAACCACGAATAACTACGTGCATTTGAAGCAAGACTATCACTTACTGCCTCTAGCGATTTTGACTTCTCACGAACGCCTACCAAATCACCTTCCTTTACTGTGAAAGAAGGAATATTCACGATTTGTCCATTGACAGTGATATGCTTGTGACCAACCAACTGACGAGCTGCTCTTCTTGTAGGAGCAATACCTAATCTGAAAACAGTGTTGTCCAATCTCGCTTCCAATAACTGAAGTAAGATCTCACCAGTAATACCACTTTTTCTAGACGCCTTTTGGAAGATGTTCGAGAACTGCTTCTCCAAAACTCCATAGGTATATTTAGCCTTCTGCTTTTCAGCTAATTGAATAGCATATTCAGATTGCTTTTTTCTTCTACCTCTTCCGTGCTGTCCAGGAGGGTAATTCTTCTTTTGCAAAGCCTTGCTGGCTCCAAAGATAGGCTCCCCGAACTTTCGAGATATTTTAGTCTTAGGCCCTGTATATCTTGCCATGTTAATGCAGTATTTTAACTATTAAACTCTTCTTCTTTTAGGCGGTCGGCATCCATTATGCGGCATAGGCGTAACATCTTTGATGATAGTAACCTCTATACCACTATTCTGGATAGTACGAATAGCTGACTCACGTCCAGCTCCCGGACCTTTCACAAATACCTCTACCTTTCTCAATCCTTGCTCGTAAGCCTTAGCTGAACAATCTTGAGCTGCTACTTGAGCTGCATATGGAGTATTCTTCTTAGACCCTTTGAAACCCATCTTTCCAGCTGATGCCCATGATATCACTTGACCTTGAGCATTTGTCAAAGAAATTATGATATTATTGAATGTAGCCTGGATATGAGCCTGACCCATAGCATCAACTGCTACGACTCTCTTTTTTGCTTTATCTTTTCTCTTCTGCGCCATGATTAATATTACTTAACAGCCTTTTTCTTATTAGCTACAGTCTTACGTTTACCCTTTCTAGTACGAGCGTTATTCTTAGTATGCTGACCTCTTACTGGAAGACCCTTTCTATGTCTCAACCCTCTGTAGCACCCTATATCTAGCAGACGCTTGATGTTCAATTGAACCTCAGACTTAAGAACACCCTCTACTTTGAAGTTCTCGGCAATAACTGTTCTGATAGCACCAGACTCGTCATCATTCCAATCCACAACTTTCTTGTTAGGATCTACATTGGCATTAGCCAATATTTTTTGTGCCGAACTTTTACCGATTCCGAAGATGTAGGTAAGAGCTATCTCACCTCGCTTATTATCTGGAATATCAACTCCTGCAATTCTAGCCATGTCTTATCCTTGTCTTTGTTTAAACTTCGGGTTCTTTTTGTTGATCACATAAAGCTTTCCTTTTCTTCGGATCACCTTGCAATCAGCACTACGCTTCTTTATGGATGCTTTAACTTTCATAACTTCTATTTATAGCGATATACTATTCTTCCTTTAGACAGATCGTATGGAGACATCTCCAACTTTACCTTATCCCCAGGCAATATTTTGATATAATTCATTCTCATCTTACCTGAGATATGAGCGACCAATTGATGACCGTTCTCTAACTCTACTCTAAACATAGCGTTAGACAATGCCTCTACTATGCTACCATCTTGCTCTATGGATGACTGCTTTGCCATTATGCTACTGCTGTATTTTGGGTTCTACCTTTTACACGACCAGACTTCATCATCCCTTCGTAATGTCTCATCAATAGGTAACTCTCTATTTGCTGAAGAGTATCCAAAATTACTCCCACCATGATTAGGAGGGATGTACCTCCATAGAACTGAGCGAAAGTAGTACTAACTCCTGCCATCATTGCAAAAGCAGGTAGTATCGCAATCAATGCAAGGAAAAAAGATCCTGGCAAGGTGATTCGCGTAAGTACTGTATCAATGAAATCTGAGGTTTGCTTACCTGGCTTGATACCAGGGATAAATCCACCATTTCTTTTAAGATCATCCGCCATCTGATTTGGATTAATCGTAATGGCTGTATAAAAGAATGTAAATAATATGATCAACGTTGCAAACAACAAGTTGTATTGCCAAGATTGAATATCTGAAAATGTAGTTCCAATATACTGAGCCAAATCACTTTCTTGACTCCAAATACCTGCTAACAAAGCTGGCAAGAACATCAACGACTGAGCGAAAATAATTGGCATAACTCCTGATGAGTTAACCTTCAAAGGAATGTACTGTCTTTGACCACCATAGACTTTGTTCCCTACTACTTGCTTAGCATATTGAACTGGAATTCGTCTTGTTCCTTGTACCAGCGCCACAGTAGCCAACACTACGAAAAACAAAGCGACCAATTCGAGGATCGACAATAACGCACCTGCTAGTCCATTAACCTCAACAATCTCATACCATAATGAACCTGGCAATCTTGAGATGATACCAATCATGATCAACATGGAGATACCATTTCCTATTCCTTTATCGGTGATCTTCTCCCCTAACCACATACAGAATATGGTACCGGCTGTAAGAATCACCATTGAAGACAATTGAAACAAGAACTGATTTTCTAGAATAATAGCTTCCGCTGGAATCGTTGCTGTCAGATAACCTATTGATTGAGCCAAACAAATAAAGATGGTTAGCACCCTTGTGATTTGACTAATCTTTTTTCTTCCGCTATCACCTTCCTTCTGAAGTTTCTGAAAATAAGGAACTGCCACTGTCATCAACTGCAACACAATAGAGGCAGAGATATAAGGCATAATCCCTAATCCAAATACGGAAGCCCGACTAAACGCTCCTCCTAAAAAGGTATTTAAAAGGCCGAAAATTCCTCCTACGTCACTTGTAAGTTGAGCTGGATCTACACCAGGCAACACTACAAATGATCCTAATCTAAAAATGATTAGAAACCCTATAGTATTGAGAATCCTCGTGCGGAGCTCCTCAATAGAAAAAATGTTCTTTATGGTCTCAAAAAACTTCTTCATCGAATTATGCTTCTACCGATATAGTCCCGCCAGCTTTTTCGATTATTTCTTGAGCTGATTTAGAAAATTTATGTGCAGTAATGTTAAGCTTAGAAGTCAATTCTCCTCTACCCAAAATCTTAACAACATCTCCTTTACCCACGATACCGTTTTCACGAAGCACCTCAGGATTGATATCAGTCAATTTCTTAAGATCAGCTAAAGCTTGAATATCATCCAGATTTACAGGCTTAGAAACAATCTTATTGTTGTTTTTGAAACCAAATTTAGGAACTCGTCTTTGCAAAGGCATTTGACCACCTTCGAAACCAATTTTTCTCGAATATCCAGATCTTGATTGAGCACCTTTATGTCCTCTTGTTGCCGTACCGCCTTTACCAGAACCTTGTCCCCTGGCAATCTTCTTTCTATTTTTTGTAGCCCCTTTTGCAGGCTTTAAAGATTGTAATCTCATCTTAAAGTTCTTTTACGTCAATCAAATGCTGAACCTTGCTAATCATTCCAGAAATCTGAGGATTTAATTCTTTCTCTACACTTCTGTTGATCTTACCTAAACCCAATGCCTCAATAGTCCTTTTTTGTCTTTCAGGACGTTTGATTATGCTTCTAGTCTGAGTGATTAATACTTTTGCCATGATCTTATCCGTTAAAAACTTTATCTAGAGTTACTCCTCTTTGCTTAGCTACAGCATATGGATCTCTCATTCTATGCAAAGCATCAAATGTCGCTTTTACAACATTATGTGGGTTAGAAGAACCTTTCGACTTAGCAAGAACATCATGAATACCAGCACTTTCAAGCACTGCTCTCATAGCACCTCCAGCTATAACTCCTGTACCCGGTGCAGCTGGCTTCAATAGAACAAAACCTCCACCAAATTTTCCGATCGCTTCATGAGGAACAGTGGTCTTAAATAAAGGAACACGTACCAAGTTTTTCTTAGCATCATCCACTCCTTTAGTAATCGCATCCGTTACTTCATTGGCTTTACCCAAACCGTATCCAACAACACCGTTACCATCTCCTACAACAACGATTGCAGAAAAACTGAACCTACGTCCACCTTTAACCACTTTCGCTACTCTCTTGATAGCAACAACCTTCTCTTTAAGGTCTATTTCGCTTGCTTTTACTGCTTTTATATTACTTTGAGACATATCAAATTAAAATTTAAGTCCTCCCTCTCTAGCTCCTTCAGCAAAAGCTTTCACTCTTCCGTGATATGGATAACCATTTCTATCAAAAATAACGCTTTGAATACCAGCAGAAACAGCCTTTTCAGCTAGAGCCTTACCTACTTCTTTTGATATTTCTATGTTATTAGAATTTTTACCTAATTCAATAGACGAAGACTGAGCGAGTGTTACTCCCTTGATATCATCAATGATCTGCCCGTATATAGCTTTGTTGCTTCTAAATACTGAGACTCTAGGTCTCGTACTAGTACCGCTAATCTTTCTTCTTATACCGAGCTTGATGCGCTTTCTTCTTTCTAGTTTAGTTACGGCCATCGTCTAATTATTTAGCTGCTGTTTTACCAGCTTTACGTCTTATTTGCTCTCCTATGAATCTGATACCCTTACCTTTATAAGGCTCCACTTTTCTTAGGGATTTAATTTTTGCTGCTACTTGTCCTACAAGTTGCTTGTCTATGCCCTCTACAGTTACTTTTGGATTCTGCCCTTTAGCAGTCTCAGCGGCCACAGATATTTCTGTTGGAACCGACAAGAAAATATTGTGAGAAAAACCTAAGTTCAACTCCAACACATTTCCTTGAACAGCGGCCTTATAACCAACACCCACAAGTTCCATTTCCTTTTTATAACCGTCTGCCACACCCACAACCATATTGTTGATCAATGAACGAGTCAAACCGTGCATTGCCTTATGGCGCTTTTGCTCGGTTGGTCTATCCACTGTAAGTGTTCCATCCTCAATCTTCACAATCATATCCGGATGGATATTTTGCTTAAGCTCTCCTTTAGGACCTTTTACTGTGACCAAATCTTGATCAACATTAATAGTAATTCCTGCAGGTATTGATATTGGTGCTTTACCTATCCTTGACATATCCTATCGATGATTAATAAACGTAACAAAGAACCTCACCCCCAACTTTTTCTTTCCTTGCTTCCTTGTCAGTAATAACTCCTTTGGAAGTCGACAAAATAGCTATTCCAAGACCATTAAGTACTCTCGGAAGATTATCAGAGCCCGCATACTTACGCAAACCTGGCTTGCTGATTCTCTCCAAACTTGTGATTGCAGACTGCTTAGTTTGTGTATTGTATTTCAACGCGATTTTGATGATTCCTTGCTTGTCATCATCCACAAACTTGAAGTTTTGAATGAATCCTTTTTCGTGCAATACTTTTGTTACTTCTTTCTTTAGGTTAGAAGCAGGAATCTCCAAAATACGATGATTTGCCTTTATGGCATTTCTGACTCTCGTCAAGTAATCTGCTATTGGATCTGTTACCATTGTCTTTTCTAATTAAATACCCCGAAAACGGGGTGCAAAATTAATGAATATTTTTAATTATTTCTGCTTTCGCAAAAATAAAGATTACCAGCTTGCTTTAGTTACCCCAGGGATCTTACCATCATTGGCCATTTGCCTGAAAGTAACTCTTGAGATACCAAATTTCCTCATATAACCCTTAGGTCTTCCGGTAAGCTTACATCTGTTATGAAGTCTTACTTTTGATGAGTTTCTAGGTAGTTTGTCAAGAGCTTCATAGTCACCTGCTGCTTTCAACGCTGCGCGCTTCTCTGCATAACGAGCTACTATTTTTTCTCTTTTTCTTTCTCTAGCCTTTATTGATTCCTTCGCCATGGTTATTATTTTTTACTTGCCATGAATGGCATGCCGAATGCTTTTAATAATGCCAAGCTCTCTTCGTCAGTCTCGGCAGATGTTACAAAAGTGATGTCCATACCAGTGATACGGTTGATTTTGTCGATGCTTATCTCTGGGAAAATGATTTGCTCTTCAATACCCAAGCTATAATTACCTTTTCCATCAAAACCCTTTTGCTTGATTCCTCTAAAGTCACGTACTCGCGGCAAAGCCACAGTCATCAACCTATCAAGGAATTCATACATTCTATCACCTCTTAGAGTAACTCTTGCTCCGATTGGCATTCCTTCTCTCAACTTGAAGTTCGAGATTGAATTCTTAGCTACTGTAGCTACTGCTTTCTGGCCAGTAATAGTTGTCAGTTCTTCAACTCCAACATCTACTAACTTTTTATCAGCAACTGCAGCACCAATACCTTTATTGACAGATATCTTAAGTAACCTAGGTACTTGCATGACAGACTTGTACTGAAATTTTTCTTTCAGTGCAGGAGCTATCTCCTGAAGATATTTCTCTTTTAATCTAGGTTTAGCCATTAGTGATAAGGTCTCCGGTTTTTTTAGAATATCTCTGTAGTTTGCCGCTATCGTTAAGCTTTCTCCCAACTCGTGTAGCATCTCCAGAAGCTGGATCTACTAACATTAGGTTGCTCATATGGATAGCTGCTTCTGTTTGCTCACGACCTCCCTCTGGAGATGTAGCAGACGGCTTAGTGTGCTTCGTTACTATATTCACTCCCTCCACTATTGCTCTGTACTTATCCTTGATAACTTCAAGAACTTTTCCAGTCTTATCTTTATCGTTTCCAGCTAACACTTTTACAGTGTCGCCTTTCTTTATGTGAAACTTATTTGCTTTGTGATTGCTCATTACTAAAGTACTTCAGGTGCTAATGAAACTATTTTCATGTACTGGCGCTCTCTTAATTCTCTTGCAACAGGGCCGAAAATACGCGTTCCACGCGGCTCATTATTTGCAGTGAGTAACACAGCAGCATTATCTTCAAATCTTATATAAGATCCGTCCTTTCTTCTTACTTCCTTTTTAGTCCGAACGATAACAGCCTTAGAGACCGTACCCTTCTTAAGGCTACTAGAAGAAATGGAAGATTTAACTGTTACTACAATAGTATCGCCAACAGAAGCGTAACGCTTCTTGGTTCCTCCTAAAACACGGATACAAAGCACTTCCTTTGCTCCACTATTATCCGCTACATTAAGCCTTGATTCTTGTTGTATCATCTTACTTTGCTCGTTCGAGTATTTCTACTAGTCTCCACCTTTTGTTCTTACTCAGCGGACGAGTTTCCATGATTTTTACAGTATCACCGATATTGCAATCATTGTTCTCATCATGAGCAGTAAATTTTGTCGTCTTTCGGATGAACTTACCATACATAGCATGTTTTACCTTACGGTTTACTGCAATGGTAATAGTCTTTTGCATTTTATTGCTGACTACCTGACCGATACGCTCTTTTCGCAAATTTCTTTCCATCGATGCGTTAGTTACTTAGTTCTTTTGCTCTTATTTCTGTTTGAATCCTCGCTACAAGCTTTCTGCTTTCTCTGATCTTCATAGGATTCTCGATAGGAGTGATACTATGTGCGAATTTGAGTTTGCCGTAGTTATCCTTCTCAGCAACAAGCTTGTTTTTCAATTCTTCCAAGCTTAAACCTCTTAGTTCTGAATTTTTCATTCTCCTGTATAATCTCTTCGTACTACAAATTTCGTCTGCATAGGTAGTTTCTGCTCAGCCAATCTCAACGCCTCTCTTGCAGCAGCTCTAGTCACACCAGACACTTCAAAAATGATGGTTCCTGGTTTAACAACAGCCACCCAATATTCAGGAGCTCCCTTACCCTTACCCATACGTACTTCAGCAGGCTTCTTGGTAATTGGTTTGTCTGGGAAGATTCGGATCCATACTTGCCCTTCCCTTTTCATCGCCCTTGTAACGGCGATACGAGAAGCCTCTATTTGTCTTGAGGTTATCCATCCCGGCTCCATCGATTTGATACCGAAATTACCGAAAGCTAAACGATGACCTCTTTGAGCCATTCCTTTAACTCTACCTTTTTGCTTTTTTCTAAATTTGGTTCTCTTTGGCTGTAACATTTCTACTTAGCTATTTTGAGATTATTTACGATCACGTCTCCTATTTGGAGCGTCTCCTCCACCTCTTCTTCTTCTCGGACCGTCTTGACCAGGACCACTATTATTTCCTCCACCTGATTGACCAACATTTGGAGATAAATCTCTTTTACCAAATACCTCTCCTTTGAAAATCCACACCTTGATGCCGATTTTACCATAAACTGTATTGGCTTCAGAAAGAGCATAATCAACATCAGCTCTCAATGTATGCAAAGGAATTCTTCCTTCTTTATATTGTTCGGATCTCGCCATTTCTGCACCACCCAAACGACCAGATACCTTAACCTTTATCCCTTGAGCCCCCACTCTCATTGCTGATGCGATAGCCTGCTTCATCGCTCTTCTAAAAGAGATTCTAGCCTGCAGTTGCTGAGCAATAGACTCACCAACAAGTTTAGCATCTAGTTCAGGTCTCTTAATCTCAAATATGTTGATCTGAAGATCCTTTCCTGTAAGCTTCTTTAACTCTTCTTTGATTTTATCAACCTCAGATCCACCCTTACCAATTACCACTCCTGGTCTGGCAGTATGCACAGTCAACGTAATTCTCTTTAATGTTCTCTCAATAATAACTTTTGAGATTCCTCCTTTAGGAATACGTACTGCGATGTACTCTCTTATCTTTTGGTCTTCTACGATTTTATCAGAAAAATCTTTTCCACCAAACCAAGCTGAGTCCCATCCTTTAACGACTCCTAATCTGAAACCAATTGGATTTACCTTTTGTCCCATCTATTTCGTTGCTTTATCTTCGGATTGACTATTATTCTCATTCAAATCTCCAACAACGATTGTTAAATGATTTGACCTTTTTCTTATTCTGTGCGCTCTACCCTGAGGAGCAGGTCTCAATCTCTTAAGAATTCTACCTCCATCAACATAAATCTCTTTAACTACAAGCTCTGCATCTTCGATGTTCACTTCACTGTTACTCGCCTGCCAGTCAGCAATTGCTGTCATCAACAACTTCTCTACAGTTTTAGAGGCATGCTTATTATCAAACTTTAGCAAGTTCAATGCTACGTTCACTTGTACACCTCTGATCATATCAGCTACAAGACGCATTTTACGAGGAGCAGTAGGAATATTGCGTAATGAAGCCTTAACAGCTCCTAACTTACCAGCATTATCCTCTCTATGCTTCTTCAATGCCTCCTTCTGAAGACGTACCTTGACGGATTTTTTGAGTTTTCTTTCTGCAGTTTCCATCCTTATTATCTTCTACCTTTATCCTTTTTAGCAATATGACCTCTGAAGTTTCGAGTAGGTGCAAATTCACCTAACTTATGACCCACCATGTTTTCAGTCACAAATACAGGAATAAACTTATTTCCATTATGTACTGCAAACGTTTGACCCACGAAATCTGGTGAAATCATTGATCTTCTTGACCAAGTTTTGATAACAGATTTCTTACCAGACTCATTCATTGATTCGACTTTCTTCTCCAGTCTGAAATCGATATACGGCCCTTTTTTTAGCGATCTTGCCATTATTTTCTTCTATTTATGATCAGCTTATCAGAATATTTATTTGGCTTTCTAGTCTTTTGACCTTTTGCATACAAGCCATTACGTGATCTTGGGTGACCTCCTGAAGATCTACCTTCCCCACCACCCATTGGGTGATCAACTGGATTCATTACAACCCCTCTAACTCTAGGTCTTCTACCCATCCATCTGTTACGACCTGCTTTACCAAGTCTTACGTTCATGTGGTCATTGTTAGACACCACACCAATAGTGGCATAACAAGTATTCAAGACCATTCTCATCTCACCAGAAGGTAATTTAAGTGTAGAGTACTTTCCTTCTCTCGCGACCAACTGTGCGTATGTTCCAGCAGACCTTGTCATCGCACCACCTTTTCCTGGCTTCAACTCCACATTGTGAATCAAAGTACCTAAAGGGATATCAGACAATGGCATTGCATTGCCAACTTCAGGAGCCACTTTCGGTCCAGACACGATTTCCGTTCCAACTTCAAGCCCTGCAGGCGCTAGAATATATCTTTTCTCACCATCAGCATAAAAAAGTAAAGCGATTCGAGCTGTACGACCTGGATCGTACTCAATAGCATTAACTACTGCGGGCACACCTGCTTTATCTCTTTTAAAATCGATGATTCTAATTTTTTGCTTGTGACCACCACCAACGTTTCGTATTGTCATACGACCTTGGTTGTTACGCCCACCTTTTCTTCCCTTGTTTTTAGGAGCAAGCAAAGATTTCTCAGGAGTAGTTTTAGTAATCTTATCGAATACTGGCGCTACTCTAAATCTCTGTCCTGGGGTTACGGGTCTAAGTTTCTTAACAGCCATTTACCTGTCTATTTAAATTCCGCTATAAAAATCAATGATATCTCCGTCCGCCACTTTCACGATTGCTCTCTTCTGAGAAGGTGTCTTACCACCAATCACACCCGACTTAGTATAACGCGACTTAGTTTTTCCAGGATGAACCATAGTGTTTACACTTTCTACAGTTACTCCATAGGTCTTCTCCACCTCTTTCTTGATCTGAACTTTGTTAGCCTTTTTGTCGACCACAAAACCATACTTACCATGCTCATTAAGAGCAGAAGCTTTTTCTGTAACTAAAGGTTTTATTAAAATTCCCATCTTAGTTTAATCGGTTTTGAATGATTTCAACAGATCCTTCTAACAACACTACCTGATCAGCATTCACCAAATCATAAGTACTTAATTCATCAGCGGTAAAAACTTTCGTGTTTTTCAAATTTCTAGAAGACAAAAAGACATTGTCATTTCTTTCATTCAACACAATCACTGATTTCGAAGATCCTAAATCCAACACATTCAAAATATCTCTGAATTGTTGAGTCTTAGGAGTATCCATTGAAAAGTTTTCCAATATTTTAATTTGCTTCTCTTTTGCCTTAGCAGACAAAACAGACTTCTTAGCAAGTTGCTTTACTTTCTTATTCAACTTAAAGCTATAATCACGTGGCTCAGGACCGAACATAGTACCACCACCTCTAAAAATAGGCGACTTAATACTACCAGCTCTCGCTGTACCAGTACCCTTTTGCTTTTTGATTTTTCTTGTAGATCCAGAAACTTCATTTCTAGTCTTAACCTTGGCCGTACCTTGTCTTTGGTTAGCTAGGTATTGTTTTACCTCGAGATATACGGCGTGCTCATTTGGTTCTATACCAAACACATCCTTGCTCAGGCTAACTGAACGTCCTGTATCTTCTCCTTTGATATTGAAAACTGATAGCTTCATCTTATTTTTCTAATATTAAATAGGAATTCTTAGCTCCTGGTACTGGACCGCTTACAAGTACTAGGTTCTTTTCAGGATAGATCTTTACTACTTTAAGGTTGATCACTTTCACACGATCTCCACCAGTACGACCACCCATTTTCAATCCCTTGAAAACTCTTGAAGGAAAAGAACAAGCTCCAATAGAACCTGGCGCTCTTAACCTATTATGCTGACCGTGAGTTGACTGACCCACACCACCAAAACCATGACGCTTAACTACACCCTGAAAACCTTTTCCCTTAGATGTACCTACCACATCAACAAAATCAGTTTCTTCAAAAATATCCTGAAGACTAATGGTGTTTCCGAGAGTTAATTTATCGTTGTATTCGTCTCTGAAGTCTCTAAACTCTACAAGCTTACTTTTAGCGCTGGTCTTTGCTTTCGCAAAATGCCCTTTCAATGCCTTAGGTGTGTTCTTTTCTTTGCGCTCACCATAAGCCAACTGAACCGCACGATATCCGTCCGTCTCTTTATCTTTTACTTGTGTTACCACACAAGGACCAGCCTCAATGAGTGTACAGGCAAGATTTTTGCCGTTCTCATTGTAAACGCTCGTCATCCCGATTTTTCTACCAATTATTCCAGGCATTTCGCTAATTATTTATTCTTATTCTGTTTCCAGATAAACTCCCCGTAAAAAGGACTGCAAAGATAGCAATTCCTTCCTCCGAACAAAAGATTTAACTTAGTTTTTAAGACAAAAAAAGGAACCAAAAACTACCACGCTTTTGGTTCCTCTTTTTGACAAATTTTATAACCTACACTTTGATTTCAACGTCAACCCCACTTGGCAATTCAAGCTTCATCAAAGCGTCAACCGTTTTAGCGCTATTAGAATATATATCTACGAGTCTCTTGTAAGTACAAAGCTGAAACTGCTCTCTAGCTTTCTTGTTTACGTGAGGTGATTTCAATACAGTAAACTTTTCCTTGATAGTAGGAAGAGGTATAGGACCACTAACTACAGCACCAGTAGTTTTCACCGCTCTTACAATTTTCTCAGCAGACTTATCAACTAAGCTGTGATCGTAAGACTTTAATTTGATTCTAATTTTTTGGTTCATGACTATATTTTTAAGCGTCAGCTCCTTTTACTTCTTTGATAACCGTTTCGGCAATATTATTTGGTACTTGATCGTAATGTGAGAATGTAAGACTAGCCGTGGCTCGTCCCGAACTCATAGTTCTCAAATCAGTCACATAACCAAACAGTTCTGACAATGGAACATCCGCCTTAATAACAGCTGCAGTTCCTCGAGTATCCATTCCCTTCATCAAACCTCTTCTTCTGTTCAAGTCACCGGTAATAGATCCTGTGTACTCGTCTGGAGTTACAACCTCTACTCCCATAATTGGCTCTAACAAAACTGGCTTAGCCTTTTTAGCAGCCTCCTTGAATCCAATTCTAGAAGCCAATTCAAACGAAAGTGCATCAGAATCAACATCATGGAATGAACCGTGGAAAAGTCTAACCTTCATGCTATCCACCGGATAACCTGCCAACGGACCATTATTCATAGCTTGCTTGAAACCTTTCTCGATTGCCGGAATGAATTCCTTAGGAATCACACCACCAACGATATTGTTCACAAACTGTAAGCCATCCTTCTGCTCTATATCTTCGTCAATTGGTCCTAATTCGAAAACAATATCGGCGAATTTACCACGACCACCAGACTGTTTCTTGTAAACTTCTTTGTGTTCTACAGTATTCAAGATAGCCTCTTTATAAGCTACCTGAGGAGCACCTTGGTTGATCTCAACCTTAAACTCTCTCTTCAATCTATCAATGATGATATCCAAGTGAAGTTCTCCCATTCCTTTAAGAATAGTTTGTCCAGTATCATGGTTGGTTTCAACTTGAAGCGTAGGATCTTCTTCAATCAATTTACCAATGCCGATACCTAACTTATCTACATCAGCTTGTGTCTTAGGCTCAATTGCATATCCAATCACAGGATCAGGGAATACCATTGATTCTAGTACAATCTTATTTTTTTCATCGCAAAGAGTATCTCCTGTTTTGATATCCTTGAATCCAACTACCGCAGCAATATCACCCGCATGAAGTTTATCAATCTGATTCTGCTTGTTCGCATGCATCTGGAAGATTCGAGAAATCCTCTCTTTGCTTCCAGAGCGTGTATTGAACACATAAGAACCAGATTCAAGCATTCCTGAATAGGATCTCACAAAACAAAGTCTACCTACAAATGGATCAGTAGCAATCTTAAAGGCTAAAGCAGCAAATGGCTCATCCGCATTTGGCTTACGAGCAACTTTGTCTTCAGTATCTGGGTTAGTTCCTACAATACTATCTCTATCTAATGGAGATGGCAACAACTCCATTACATAATCGAGCATCGCCTGAACTCCCTTGTTCTTAAATGCTGAACCACAAGTCATTGGCACAAAAGCCAAGTCGATAGTAGCTGCTCTCAAAGCTGCCACTACTTCATCTCTTGAGATTGACTCTGGATCTTCAAAATATTTTTCAAGAAGCGTTTCGTCATATTCAGCTACTGCCTCAAGCAAGTGCTCTCTATAAAACTTAACATCTTCTTCCATTTCAGCAGGGATATCAACTTCCTTAAAAGTCATACCCATGTCCTCCTCAGACCAAACCATGGCCTTGTACTCCACCAAATCAACAACACCTTGGAAAGTGTCCTCAGCACCTATTGGCAACTGCAATGGAACAGCCTTAGTGCCGAGCATTTCTTTCACTTGCTTACAAACTTTCAAAAAGTCTGCACCCGCACGGTCCATTTTATTAACGAATCCAATACGCGCTACTTTATAGTTGTCAGCTAGTCTCCAGTTAGTTTCAGATTGTGGCTCAACACCATCAACCGCACTAAACAAGAACACCAAACCATCCAATACTCTAAGGGAACGATTCACCTCAACGGTAAAATCCACGTGACCTGGAGTATCAATAATATTGATGTGATAATCTTTTTCCTTGTACTTCCAGAATACGGTAGTAGCAGCAGAAGTAATAGTGATACCTCTCTCTTGCTCTTGCTCCATCCAATCCATGGTAGCAGCACCATCATGTACTTCACCAATCTTATGGCTTACTCCGGTGTAATACAGAATTCTTTCTGTAGTGGTGGTCTTACCAGCATCAATATGCGCGGCAATCCCAATATTTCTAGTGTACTTTAAATCTCTAGCCATTACTGGATAATTTCAATTAAAATCTGAAGTGAGAAAATGCTTTATTGGCTTCTGCCATACGATGAGTATCATCTTTTTTCTTGATAGAAGCACCCTCTCCTTTGGAAGCAGCGATAATCTCACCTGCAAGACGCTCCATCATTGTCTTCTCTCCTCTCAGTCGTGCATATTTGATCATCCATTTCATACCTAGAGCCATCTTTCTTTCAGGACGAACTTCTACTGGTACTTGGAAAGTAGCACCACCTACCCTTCTACTTTTCACCTCTACACCTGGACAAACATTGTTCAATGCTGTTTTCCAAGTTTCAACTCCATTTTCACTAGTTTTTGATTCTACTAACTTAATGGCATCATAGAAAATAGTGTACGCAGTACTCTTTTTTCCACTTAGCATCAGGTTATTAACAAACTTAGTAACCAATGTATCCTGATAAATAGGATCAGGAAGAAGGTATCTCTTCTTAGGTTTAGCTTTTCTCATCAGGTTTTACTTTTTATCCTTAGGCCTTTTAGCTCCGTATTTCGATCTTCTTTGTAATCTTCCGCTCACACCCGCAGTATCTAGGGCACCACGAATAATATGATATCTCACACCCGGCAAATCTTTCACACGACCACCACGGATCAACACGATAGAGTGCTCTTGTAGATTGTGACCTTCACCAGGGATATAGGCGTTAACTTCTTTACCATTAGTCAATCTAACCCTTGCTACTTTTCTCATAGCCGAGTTAGGTTTCTTAGGTGTAGTAGTATATACTCTCGTACATACGCCTCTTCGTTGTGGACATGAGTCCAAAGCCGGAGACTTTGACTTAGAAGTTAACTTCTTTCTGCCCTTTCTTACTAATTGTTGAATAGTTGGCATTCTGCTTTATTTCTTATTATCCAATTTTTTGGGAACGCAAAGATAGGATTATTGATATTATATAAAAATTCTAAATGGAATTATCGACGATATTTTAAGCCTCCCCCATAGTGCCTCCAAAGTTCATTGGAAATTTTGGAGCCTCTTCTATGCTTTTTATGCTGCCATGGGTGTTTTCAAACTTCTTGATATTGTCCTCTAGAGCCTTCAGTAGTCGTTTTGCATGCTCAGGTGTAACCACAATTCTGGATTTAACCTTAGCCTTTGGCACTCCTGGCATTAGACGAATAAAGTCAATAACAAACTCACTACTTGAGTGGGCGATCATCGCCAAATTGGCATAAACACCTTCAGCCGTTTCCTCAGACAATTCAATATTGATCTGATTAGACGGCTTTGGATCTTTGCTTTCTTTATCGCTCATGATTAAGATTCAATTTCTTTAGCGTTGGCAAATTCTTCTTTTGCCGCTACAAGATTCTCGTAATCTTCATTCGATGTGACAATATGATTTTGGAAGTTTCTATTTCCCGTACCAGCCGGAATTAGATGCCCTACAATCACATTCTCTTTCAAACCTCCTAAGTAATCAGCCTTACCTCTAATAGAAGCCTCACTCAACACCTTAGTGGTTTCCTGGAAGGATGCCGCAGAGATGAAACTTTCAGTTCCCAATGAAGCTTGCGTGATTCCTTGCAAGATTGGTTTAGAAACTGCCGCCTCAGCATTTCTCACTTGTACGAGTTTCAGGTCTCTTCTCTTAAGATTAGAGTTTTCGTCTCTTAGCTCACGACTAGTGATGATCATACCAGGCTTTAAGTTTTCAGAATCACCAGACTCCATCACCACCTTCTGGTCAAGAATACTATCATTCTCTTCCATGAATGCAAATCTATCCACCGTTTGATTGGTCAAGAAACTCGTGTCTCCCGCATCAATGATAATGACCTTCTGCATCATCTGTCTCACAATCACTTCAATGTGCTTATCGTTGATCTTTACACCTTGAAGTCTGTATACTTCTTGAATCTCATTCACAAGGTATTCTTGAACCGCTGTAGGCCCACTTATAGACAAGATATCGGCAGGAGTGATAGCGCCATCAGAAAGTGCGTCTCCAGCTCTTATAAAGTCATTGTCTTGCACCAAGATATGTTTAGCCAATGGCACTAAGTATCTCTTCTTTACTCCATCTTTTGATTCGATGAATATCTCTCTGTTTCCTCTCTTAATTCCTCCATAAGTCACAACACCATCGATCTCACTTACAACAGCAGGGTTAGATGGGTTACGAGCCTCGAAGAGTTCCGTCACACGTGGAAGACCTCCAGTAATATCTCTTGACTTACCAGAACTTCTTGGAATCTTGGCTAATACCTGACCAGCCTTAATATCATCTCCCTCATCCACTGCCAAGTGAGCGCCTACCGGAATGTTATATCCCTTAGAGTTATCCTTATTAGCAATCACCACAGCCGGATTCTTAGTCTTATCTTTCGTGTCAATGATAACCTTCTCTCTGTGACCTGTTTGCTCATCAGATTCTTCTTTGAAAGTCACACCTTCGATGATTGCATCAAATTCTGCCTTACCATCAAACTCTGCCATGATCACAGCATTGTATGGATCCCAGCTGCAGATCTCATCATCCTTAGCGATTTTAGCACCATCTTTTACTTTAAGAATGGCACCATAAGGCACGTGATTGGAGATTAGGATTCTCTCTTTCTTAGCATCAAGAATTCTTACCTCACCGGAACGTCCCATCACTTTCATGACTTTGTTTCCATCTTCATCTGTTGCATTTACAGTTCTTAGTTCGTCAAATTCAAGAACTCCATCAAATTTTGCCTTCAGATTGGCCTCAACTGCAATGTTAGATGCGGTACCCCCAACGTGGAAAGTTCTCAAAGTAAGCTGTGTACCAGGCTCTCCAATAGATTGCGCTGCAATAACCCCAACAGACTCACCCATATTAGACATTCTACCGCTGGCAAGATTTCGACCATAACACTTAGCGCATACTCCCATCTTAGTTTCACATGTCAATACAGACCTGATTTCAACTTCCTCAATGCTAGTTTCTTCTATACGCTCAGCTACTTCTTCAGTAATCTCCTTACCTGACTCGATGATCAACTCATCAGTCAATGGATCATATATATTATGTACTGAAACTCTTCCCAAAATTCTCTCAGAAAGTGCTTCAACGATATCCTCATTGTCTTTCAATGCAAGAACAGACAGGCCTCTCAAAGTTCCGCAATCCTCTTCATTGACTACCATGTCCTGAGCTACGTCTACCAGCCTTCTCGTCAAGTAACCCGCATCGGCAGTCTTTAGTGCTGTATCGGCAAGTCCTTTTCTCGCACCGTGCGTAGAGATGAAGTACTCTATTACATCAAGTCCTTCTTTGAAGTTTGATAGAATAGGGTTTTCAATAATTTCACCAACTGAACCTTGAAGATTTTTTTGCGGTTTAGCCATCAGTCCTCTCATTCCACCCAGTTGACGAATTTGCTCTCTCGATCCCCTTGCACCTGAGTGCATCATCATGTAGATAGAATTGAATCCTTGATCATCCTCTTCCAACTGAGTCATCAATGTATTGGTCAACAACGTGTTCGTTCTTGTCCAGATATCGATCACCTGGTTGTAACGCTCATTGTCAGTGATAAGACCCATCAAATAGTTATTCCAAACCGCTTCTACTTCTTCTTTTGCAGTAGCCACAAGTCCTTCTTTCTCAGCTGGAATCTGAATATTATCCAGTCCCATGGAAAGTCCACCTTTGTAGGCTGTTTGGAAACCAAGTTCTTTAATATCATCCAAGAAATGTGCTGTTTTAGCCATTCCCGTGATCTTAAATACATTTGAGATAATCTTTTGAAGTTTCTTCTTAGTCAACAATTCGTCAACAAACCCAACTTCCTCCGGTACGTGAATATTGAATAATACTCGACCAGCTACAGTCTCGACGATTTTGGTTTCCAATTCACCTTTCTCGTTTCTAACCTTAGTTCTTACTTTAATGTAAGCATGCTGCGAAACTTGTTCTTCATTGATAGCAATGATTACTTCTTCAGCACTGTAGAAAGTCAGCCCTTCACCTTTTACAGGTTTTTCAGGCGTGCTCTTCCTTCCCTTAGTCATATAATAAAGCCCCAATACCATATCCTGAGATGGAACAGCAATAGGTGCTCCGTTAGCTGGATTAAGGATATTATGAGAAGAAAGCATCAATAAAGAAGCTTCTAATATAGCCTCATGCCCAAGTGGTACGTGAACAGCCATCTGGTCACCATCAAAATCGGCATTGAATGCTGTACAAACTAAAGGGTGCAACTGGATAGCTTTACCTTCTATCAATTTAGGCTGGAAAGCCTGAATACCTAATCTGTGTAGCGTAGGAGCTCTGTTCAAAAGAACTGGATGTCCTTTCAAAAC
The DNA here is from genome assembly GCA_049115815.1 of Cyclobacteriaceae bacterium. Classification (GTDB taxonomy): domain Bacteria; phylum Bacteroidota; class Bacteroidia; order Cytophagales; family Cyclobacteriaceae; genus Marinoscillum. The sequence continues at coordinate 591,703 of JAGDZO010000005.1, forward strand.
ATTCTCTAGTATATCCCAAACTACTGGATCTTTACGATCAACTATTTTCTTAGCAGACTTAACAGTCTTTACAATTCCTCTTTCGATCAGCTTGCGAATCACAAATGGCTTAAAGAGTTCAGCCGCCATGTTTTTAGGCAACCCACACTCATGCATCTTCAATTCAGGACCAACAACAATTACCGATCGTCCAGAATAATCAACACGCTTACCTAATAAGTTTTGACGGAAACGACCTTGCTTACCTTTAAGCATATCGCTTAAAGACTTAAGTGCTCGGTTCCCATCTGATCTTACAGCGTTTACTTTTCTCGAATTATCAAAAAGTGAATCCACAGCTTCCTGAAGCATTCTTTTCTCATTTCTGAGAATCACTTCCGGAGCTTTGATGTCAATCAATCGCTTCAAACGATTGTTTCTAATAATAACTCTTCTGTATAGATCATTCAAATCTGAAGTGGCAAATCGACCACCGTCCAAAGGAACCAAAGGACGCAATTCTGGTGGAATAACCGGCACCATTTTGATGATCATCCATTCTGGACGATTTTCAATCCTGGTACGAGCATCTCTAAATGCTTCCACAACTCTAAGACGCTTCAAAGCCTCAGCTTTACGTTGCTGTGAAGTATCAGTGGCTGCTTGATGACGTAATTGATATGACAACTCATCAAGTTTGATTCTAGAAAGAAGCATCTCAAGAGCCTCAGCTCCCATCTTAGCGATGAATTTTTGCGGATCTTCATCATCTAGCATTTGATTTTCTCTTGGAAGCTTGTCCAAAATATCCAAATACTCTTCCTCGGTGAGGAAGTCCATTTCATTGATTCCGTCTTCTTCTTTGATACCTGATTGGATTACTACATAACGCTCGTAGTAAATAATCTGGTCCAATTTCTTAGTTGGAAGACCCAACAAATAACCAATTTTATTAGGCAGAGAACGGAAATACCAAATATGTGCTACAGGAACCACCAATTCGATGTGCCCCATACGCTCACGACGCACTTTCTTCTCGGTCACTTCAACACCACATCTATCACATATAATTCCTTTATATCTGATACGCTTGTATTTACCACAATGACATTCCCAATCTTTCACAGGGCCAAAAATTCGCTCACAGAACAATCCGCCCATCTCAGGCTTATAAGTTCTGTAATTGATAGTTTCCGGCTGAGTTACTTCTCCGTGCGAACTCTCAAGAATAGACTCTGGTGAGGCTAAGCTGATCGTTACTTTAGAAAAATCGTTAGTCAGTTTCTTATTTTTTCTGAATGCCATAATTAAATGATCTATGTTTTAGCCTGGAGAATTAACTCCAGGCTTATATTCAATATTATTAGTCTAATGTGATTTCAAGTGCAAGTCCACGAAGCTCGTGTACCAATACATTGAAAGATTCAGGGATATTCGGCTTTTGCATATTCTCGCCTTTCACTATCGCCTCATACGCTTTAGCTCTACCAATAACGTCATCCGATTTGATAGTAAGAATCTCTTGAAGAACGTGCGCCGCACCGAATGCCTCAAGTGCCCAAACCTCCATCTCACCGAATCTCTGACCACCAAATTGTGCTTTACCACCAAGAGGTTGCTGAGTAATCAAAGAGTATGGTCCAATACTTCTAGCGTGCATCTTGTCATCTACCAAGTGACCTAGTTTCAGCATATAAGCGATACCTACCGTTACCGGCTGATCAAATCTCACACCACTCAGTCCATCATACAAGTATGAACGACCAAATGATGGCAAACCTGCTTCACTCAATTCTGCCTGAACTTCATCCTCTGTCGCTCCATCAAAAATTGGAGTAGCATACTTTCTTCCTAGCTTCAAACCAGCCCAACCTAGAACAGTTTCATAGATCTGACCGATGTTCATACGAGATGGTACACCTAGTGGGTTAAGAACGATATCAACTGGAGTTCCATCTTCCATGAAAGGCATATCTTCATCACGAACAATTCTCGCGACAACACCCTTGTTACCATGACGTCCAGCCATCTTATCACCAACTTTCAGTTTACGCTTCTTAGCCACATAAACTTTCGCTAGTTGAACGATTCCAGCAGGAAGTTCATCTCCTACCTCCAAAGTGAATCTCTGTCTCTTGAAAATACCCGCAACATCATTTCTAGCATTGATATAATTCTTCACCAATTTGAAGATCAAATCATTGGTATGCTGATCCGTGGCCCAGTTTTCAATAATCAAATCAGAGATTAGATTAGCTTCTTCAGGCACATTATAGTTGCTCTCATCACGATATACATTTCGTGCTGGGAACAAATTAGCCTCAATATTCTTCTTGTTGTACTTAGTACCTTTAGACATTACCTCGTCACCAAACTTGTGCTTGATGCCCTGGCAAGTTTTACCTTCTAGCAACTTGGCCAGCTTGTCAATCATTTTGCTTCTAAGCTCTGTAAGCTCTCCACTATAACGATTTTTCAAAAGCTCAACTTCTTTCTTTTGTCTAGCTCTAAGATCTTTATCTTTCTTAGGTCTTGAGAACAATTTCGTGTCGATGACAACACCTCTTAATGATGGTGAAGCTTTCAATGAAGCGTCTTTTACATCACCAGCTTTGTCACCAAAAATAGCTCTTAAGAGTTTTTCTTCTGGAGTAGGATCGGTCTCACCTTTTGGAGTGATTTTACCAATAAGGATATCACCTTCTTTGATTTCAGCTCCGATTCTGATGATACCATTCTCGTCAAGGTTTTTAACTGCCTCTTCACTAACATTTGGTATCTCAGAAGTTAATTCTTCCTCTCCACGCTTAGTATCTCTTACTTCCAAATCATACTCATCGATATGAATAGAAGTGAATATATCCTCCCTAACAACTTTTTCTGAGATTACAATCGCATCCTCAAAGTTGTATCCTTGCCATGGCATGTATGCCACCATTAGGTTTCTACCCAATGCCAGCTCACCATTTTCAGTTGCGAAACCTTCACATAGAGGCTGTCCTTTTTTCACCTTGTCACCCTTAGTAACAATCGGCTTCAAGTTGATACAAGTATCCTGGTTTGTTCTTCTGAATTTGGTCAATTCATAAGTAACACTAGGATCATTGAATTGAATCAATAAATCCTCCTCAGTTTTTTGATATTTAACAGTGATCTTATTGGCATCTACATAGTCAATAACACCGTCACCCTCAGCTATAATTAAAGCACGGGAATCAATGGCAATTCGCTTCTCAAGTCCAGTACCCACGATTGGCGCTTGTGGTTTCAACAATGGAACAGCTTGTCGCTGCATGTTTGATCCCATCAAGGCTCTGTTCGCATCATCATGCTCCAAGAATGGAATCATAGATGCCGCTACAGAAACAATTTGATTCGGAGCAACGTCCATATATCTCAATTCCTTTGGCTCTACTACTGGGAAGTCCCCCTCGAACCTTGCCTTAACTCTATCATTCAAGAATGCTCCTTTTTCATCCAAAGGTGCATTTGCCTGAGCAATGTTGAAAGTATCTTCCTCTTCAGCAGTCAGATAATTGACATTACTGGTCATGTTTACCTTCCCATCGACTACATCTCTATAAGGTGTTTCGATGAATCCCATCTGGTTCACTTTGGCATGAACGCAAAGAGAAGAAATCAAACCAATGTTTGGACCTTCAGGAGTTTCAATCGTACAAAGTCTACCATAGTGAGTGTAATGAACATCACGAACCTCAAAACCAGCCCTTTCACGTGAAAGACCCCCTGGTCCTAAAGCAGACATTCTACGCTTGTGAGTAATCTCAGCTAGTGGATTCGTCTGATCCATAAACTGAGAAAGCTGATTGGTACCGAAGAAAGAATTGATAACTGAAGACAAAGTCCTAGCGTTGATAAGATCAACTGGCTTAAAGTCTTCATTATCTCTAACATTCATTCTCTCACGAATGGTTCTTGCCATTCTAGCTAGTCCAACTCCGAACTGAGCATATAATTGCTCACCTACAGTTCTAACTCTTCTATTACTTAAGTGATCAATATCATCAACAACAGCCTTGCTGTTAATCAAACCAATCAAATATTTTACGATTAGGATAATATCCTCGGTAGTAAGCGTTCGCTTGTCATACCCAACATCAATTCCTAATTTCTTATTAATTCTATATCTACCTACTTCACCAAGATCATATCTCTTATCACTAAAGAATAAGTTCTGAATGATATCTCTCGCAGTTTGCTCATCAGGAGCGTCAGTATTTCTCAATTGACGGTAAATCTGCTCAACAGCTTCTTTTTCCGAGTTTGAGTTATCCTTCTGAAGCGTATTATAAATGATAGAGTAATCCGTGATGTTTACATCTTTTCTATGAAGAATGATCGACTTAGATCCAGACTCCAAAATCGTTTCGATATCATCGTCCGAGATAATACCATCACGCTCAAGAATAACTTCATTTCTATCTATTGAAACAACTTCCCCAGTATCTTCATCAACGAAATCTTCTGTCCAAGTTCTAAGAACTCTTGCGGCTAATCGCCTTCCTACCACTTTCTTTAAGGCCTTTTCTGTTGCCTCAATTTCTTCTGACAATCCGAAGAGATCCAAGATCTGCTTATCAGAACCATATCCGATAGATCTTAGAAGAGTAGTGATAGGGAATTTTTTCTTTCTATCAATATATGCATACATGACATTGTTCACGTCAGTAGCAAATTCTATCCAAGAACCTTTGAAAGGTATGATTCTGGCTGAATATAAATGAGTTCCATTGGTATGCTTGCTCTGTGCAAAGAATACACCCGGGGACCTGTGAAGTTGCGATACAATCACACGCTCCGCTCCATTAATAACAAAAGAACCTTTAGCGGTCATGTAAGGGATATTTCCAAGGAACACCTCTTGCTCTATCGTTTCAAAGTCCTCATTTTCTGCGTCGTTACACAACAAACGCAATTTGGCTTTTAAAGGTACAGAGTGGGTCAAACCTCGCTCAATACTCTCATCCACTGAGTATTTCGGTGGATCTACAGTGTAATCGACAAATTCTAAGATGAAATTGTCTCTTGAATCTGATATTGGAAAATTTTCCATAAAAACCTTATAGAGGCCTTCGGAATTTCTTTTCTCAGATGGAGTATCCAATTGGAAGAAGTCAACAAATGACTTCAACTGAACATCCAAAAAGTCAGGATAATCGATTACAGATTTTATGGAAGAGAAATTAATTCTCTCTGTTAAATTTATAGCCAAAGCTTTTTTTGTTTAGTTCAAAATAAAATCCAGAACAATGTGAAGTAGATACAAACGGGAAAAGACCTGATCCTTTTCTTGACTAAATCAAGAAGGAGCCAGGCCTTAACCTTAGTTGAAATGTATTCAATTATTTTAGCTCAACCTCGGCACCAGCTTCTTCAAGCTGCTTTTTAAGCGCCTCAGCTTCGTCTTTTGCAACTCCTTCTTTGATGTTGCTAGGAGCACCATCAACTAGTTCTTTTGCTTCTTTAAGTCCAAGACCAGTAAGTTCTTTCACAAGCTTAACAACTGCTAGCTTAGCAGAACCTGCTGATTTAAGTACTACATCGAATGCTGATTTTTCTTCAGCAGCATCGCCACCATCACCAGCACCACCAGCTACCATTACAGGAGCTGCAGCAGCTGCAGGTTCGATACCATATTCGTCTTTAAGGATAGTAGCTAGTTCACTAACTTCTTTTACTGATAGGTTCACTAGTTGCTCAGCGAAATCTTTTAAATCTGCCATTTTAATTGTCTATTAATTTGTTTTTAAAATCTTATTCTCTTTCTGAAAGTGTTTTTACCAAGCCAGCGATCGTATCTCCTCCACTCTGAAGAGCAGATATAACATTTTTCGCAGGTGACTGTAGTAAGGAGATAACTTCACCGATAAGTTCTTGTTTCGACTTGAGCTTGCTCAATGCGTCGAGTTGATCTTCACCAATGAAAATATCTGAATCTATGGAAGCAGCCTTAAACCTAGGTCTTTGATCCTTGTCAGTTTTCTTAAAGTCCTTGATGACTTTAGCAGGAATATTTGCGTTTTCATTCACAAACATGATTCCTGAGAAACCTTTCAAAACATCATCCAACTCAGAAAAATCTGCTTCCAAATTGTCCAATGCCTTTTTGATCAAAGTATTTTTAATCACTTTGTACTCAATTTCTGATTTGTGGCACATCTCTCTAAAAGAGTTGATTTCCGCCACAGTAAGACCTGAAGTATCTGTGATATAAAAGTGATCTGTCTGCTGAAACTTTTCTGTAAGCCCAGCTATTATTTGTCCTTTTTCTTCTCTAGTCATAACGTATTAAATTCCAGCTATGCTACTTTTATCAATCGCAATTCCTTTACTCATAGTACTAGAAAGTGAAATTGATTTAAAATATGTTCCTTTCGCTGAAGCAGGCTTCAATTTTGAGATAGTCAAAATCATCTCAGCTGCATTCTGACGAATTTGCTCAGCATCAAAAGACACCTTACCAATACTCGCATGAATAATACCAGTCTTATCAACCTTGAAATCAATCTTACCAGCCTTCACTTCTGTAACAGCTTGAGCGATATTCATAGTTACTGTTCCAGACTTAGGATTTGGCATCAAACCTCTTGGCCCCAACACTCTTCCTAGTCTACCTACCTTAGCCATAACTGTTGGCATAGTGATGATAACATCAATATCAGTCCAACCGCCTTCTATTTTAGCTATGTAGTCATCCAAACCTACATGATCAGCTCCGGCAGCTTTCGCCTCTTCCTCCTTATCAGGAGTACAGAGCACAAGCACCTTTACTTCTTTACCCACACCATTTGGCAAAGCCACAACGCCTCTTACCATTTGGTCAGCTTTTCTTGGATCTACTCCCAAACGAATGTCTAGATCTACAGATGCATCAAATTTTGAAAAAGTAATATCCTTTACCAATTTTGAAGCTTCTTCTAACGCATACAACTTGTCTGCCTCTACTAGTTCAGCCGCTTTCTTCTGATTTTTAGTCAATTTTCCCATCGCTTATAAATTAATTAGCCCAAGGAGCTTTTCCTGAAACTCTTACACCCATACTACGTGCAGTACCGGCAACCTGACGCATAGCAGACTCCACTTTGAACGCATTCAAATCTGGCATCTTAGTCTCTGCGATTGTTCTCACTTGATCCCATGTAATAGAACCTACTTTCAATCGATTCGGCTCAGCAGAACCTTTTTTCAATTTCAAAGCTTCCATTATCAACACTGGAGCTGGAGGAGTCTTAATTACAAAGTCAAAAGACTTGTCAGTATAGATAGTAACAACTACCGGACATAATTGCCCCTGCTTATCTTGAGTCCTCGCGTTAAATTGCTTACAAAACTCCATGATGTTCAGACCCTTAGCACCAAGTGCTGGTCCTACTGGAGGAGAAGGGTTAGCCGCTCCACCACGAACTTGAAGTTTTAAATAGCCTGTTATTTCTTTAGCCATTAGTTTAATCTTGTTTTTCCACCTGTATGTAATTCAACTCTACTGGTGTGTTTCTTCCAAATATTTTTACCGTAACATTTAACTTCTTGCGATCCTCAAAAACCTCATCTACAGCACCAGTAAAACCACTGAATGGACCATCCATTACTTTTACTGTCTCACCGACTATAAATGGTGTATCTAGAACCTCTTCATTCTCCTCGACTTCATCGACTCTACCTAAAATTCTATTCACTTCAGATTGACGAAGTGGAACAGGATCTTTGGAAGCGCTGGTAGAACCTTCGCCAAGAAACCCAATTACATTGGGAATCAACTCTTTATTAGTAATCATGTGCTGAACTTCTCCATTGGAAAAATCAGCTTGTATTAAAATATAACCTGGAAAGAAATTGCGCTCACGCACTCTTTTCTTACCATTTCTCATTTCATAAACTTTCTCAGATGGTATCAAAACTTGTGGAATATGAGACTCAAGACCCTGTCTTGCTATCTCGGTATCCATAGCCTCCTTGACCTTCTTCTCTTTTCCGCTTACAGCCCTAACTACGTACCACTTAAATTCTGACATTTCTTAAAATTCCGTATAAAACCATGTCATAGCATTTTCGAATCCAAAATCGAAAAGACCAATCATAAGTGCGAATATTAAAGATGCAACAAGCACCAAAACACTACTGTTCTGTAAGTCGGAATACTTAGGCCATGTCACTTTGTGAAGCAACTCGTCGTAAGCGTCCTTAAAAAAAGAGATAATCTTATCCATCGTTGTGTTTAATGATTGCACGGGAGGAGGGACTCGAACCCCCAACCAATGGTTTTGGAGACCACTACTCTGCCAATTGAGCTACACCCGTAAAAACCTGTGCCGCCCAAAAGGTCTGCAAAGGTAGATGAATCAATTTTTATAAACAAACGCCATCTGAATAATAATCCAGATGGCGCCTTGTTTCAATTATATTAGTCTAAGATCTCAGTAACCTGACCTGATCCGACAGTTCTACCGCCTTCTCTGATTGCAAATCTCAATCCTTTCTCTAGTGCGATTGGGTTAATAAGATTTACTTCGATGGTTACATTATCTCCTGGCATTACCATTTCCACATTAGCCGGAAGCATGATTTCACCAGTTACGTCTGTTGTTCTTACATAGAACTGTGGACGATATTTGTTAAAGAATGGAGTGTGACGTCCACCTTCTTCTTTCGAAAGAACGTAAACTTCAGCATTGAATTTAGCATGAGGAGTAACAGATCCTGGCTTGCAGATGATCATACCTCTCTTGATTTCACTCTTCTCAATACCTCTCAATAGAAGACCAACATTATCACCAGCTTCTCCTCTGTCCAAAATCTTTCTGAACATCTCAACTCCTGTGATAGTAGACTTAAGTCCTTCTGCTCCCATTCCGATGATATCTACTGCATCACCAGTGTTGGTAACTCCTCTTTCGATTCTTCCAGTAGCAACAGTTCCTCTACCAGTAATAGAGAATACATCCTCTACTGGCATCAAGAAATCTTTATCTACAGCTCTTGGAGGAAGTGGAATGAAATTATCCACAGCATCCATCAACTCTTCTACTTTTTCTACCCACTTGGCTTCTCCGTTAAGAGCACCTAGGGCAGAACCTTGGATAACTGGAATGTCATCACCAGGGAAATCATAATCAGAAAGAAGCTCTCTGATTTCCATTTCAACAAGCTCCAACAATTCTGGATCATCAACCAAGTCAACCTTGTTCATGAACACAACCAAAGCAGGAACACCTACCTGACGAGAAAGCAAGATGTGCTCTCTTGTTTGTGGCATTGGTCCGTCTGTAGCAGCTACAACGATGATAGCACCATCCATTTGCGCAGCACCCGTAACCATGTTTTTCACATAATCGGCGTGACCTGGACAGTCAACGTGAGCGTAATGTCTGTTTGCTGTTTGGTACTCAATGTGTGAAGTATTAATTGTAATACCTCTTTCTTTTTCTTCTGGTGCATTGTCAATAGAAGAAAAGTCTTTTTGTTCTGCAAGACCTTTTCCAGCCAATACAGATGAAATCGCAGCAGTTAATGTGGTTTTACCATGGTCAACGTGACCAATAGTACCGATATTAACGTGCGGTTTTGAACGATCAAAGGTTTCTTTAGCCATGTCTGATAATCCTCGGTTTAAATCCTAATTAATAATTATAAATAAGTCAAAATAAGTACGCTTCAAAATACCACCGAAGTGGCAAGCTGATGTTTCAAGAGCCAATGAGGGGATTTGAACCCCTGACCTCTTCCTTACCAAGGAAGCACTCTACCCCTGAGCTACATCGGCTTTGGGAAATCATCTTTGAAAATAAGAGCGGGTGACCAGGTTCGAACCGGCGACCTACAGCTTGGAAGGCTGTCGCTCTACCAACTGAGCTACACCCGCTTATCATCAAATGGTGGGGGGAGAAGGATTCGAACCTTCGAAGACATAAGTCAACGGATTTACAGTCCGTCCCAGTTGGCCGCTTTGGTATCCCCCCAACTGATTTATTAAACTCTCAAAGTACTAGTCTCTTTCGGTTCTCCCGAAAAAGGGAATGCAAAATTATACGCTTTTTTATTTTAATCAAATTTTTACCACTAAATCTAAAATCTAATTTCAACGGATCTATTGTTCATAGAAGAATTTCTAACAGGGGCTTGGTTTCAGATTAAACAGAGCACTTCCTGTAAAATCAATTCAACTATATTTAAGCCTATATGGCACTTCAGGTAAAAATTGACTCGGGCAATGAATATATTGTAGACGAGGATGAAAACGGAATGGTACTTTCTGGATTGAATAAGGTATTTGAATTGAAAAAGATCTCAGATTCAAAATTCCTCGCTTTGTCAGAACTAAAGTCTTATACCATTATGATTTTGGGGAGGGACAAGGACATGCTCGAACTCAACATTGATGGATATGACTTGAAGGTGAGCCACAAGGATGAAATAGCCTTGATGCTGGATAAACTTGGAATGGATGTATCTGTCTCAAGCACGGTATCTGAAATAGTAGCTCCTATGCCAGGACTGATACTGGAAGTGCAAGTGAAAGTAGGAGACCAACTGAGTGAAGGAGACGGAGTGTTAGTACTAGAGGCCATGAAAATGGAAAACCTAATCAAAAGTCCAATAGACGCAACAATTGCCAAAGTACATGTAAGTCAGGGTCAAAACGTAGAAAAAAACCAAGTGCTTATATCTTTTTAGAAATGAATGAAGTGCGGTTCGCTAAACTTTATATTTTTGTGAAATTTCAATTCATCATAAACCCAATCACTTCATGAAGTATAAAAGAATTCTCCTCAAATTAAGCGGTGAAGCGCTTATGGGAGACAAGAACCACGGGATTGATTCCAATAGATTGGAACAATACGCTAAAGAAATCAAAAGCGTTCATGATAGTGGTCTTGAACTTGCCATCGTAATAGGAGGTGGTAATATTTTCAGAGGCGTGGATGGTGAAAAATCAGGAATAGATAGAGTGCAAGGTGATTACATGGGTATGTTGGCCACCGTAATCAATGCAATGGCACTGCAGAGTAGTCTGGAAAAGCACGGCATGTACACTCGTCTTATGTCAGGCCTAGGAATGGAACAGGTTTGTGAACCTTTTATTCGCAGAAGAGCAATTCGACACTTAGAAAAAGGGAGAATTGTGATTTTTGGTGCAGGAATAGGCAATCCTTATTTCACCACCGATTCTACAGCTAGCTTACGAGCCATTGAAGTGGAAGCTGATGTGGTACTGAAAGGTACTCGTGTAGACGGGGTATATACGGCCGATCCAGAAAAAGACCCTAGCGCCACAAAATACTCTGAGTTGAAGTTTCAGGAGGCCTATGAAAAAGGTCTTAGTATTATGGATATGACGGCTTTCACACTATGCATGGAAAATGAATTGCCAATCATAGTATTTGACATGAATAAATCTGGCAACCTGAAAAATTTAGTAGAAGGTAAAGAAGTAGGAACCTTAATCAGTTGATATTAAAATGGAAGAGATCGATTTTTATCTAGACCACCTAGTGGAAATGATGGACAAAGCAGTAACACACTGCAACTCAGAACTAGCGAGAATAAGAGCTGGAAAGGCCTCTCCCAATATGCTTGACAGTGTCTCGCTAGATTATTACGGAACTATGACCCCTCTCAATCAAGTGGCATCTGTCACCACTCCAGATGCGAGATCAATCATCATCAAACCATGGGAGAAAAAAACGATTCCTGATATAGAGAAAGCTATCATCAATGCCAATTTGGGATTCAACCCGCAAAATGATGGTGACATTGTAAGAATCAACGTGCCTCCTTTGACAGAAGAAAGAAGAATTGCTCTGGTAAAGCAAGCCAAAGCAGAATCTGAAAAGGGTAAGATCAGCTTGAGAAATGTGCGAAAAGAGGTAATGGATTCTCTAAAAAAACTACTTAAGGATGGTGCTCCAGAAGATGCCATCAAAGGAGCCGAGGAAGAGGTTCAAAAAATCACTGATAGCCACTCTAAGAAGATAGAAGAATTACTTGAGGTGAAGGAAAAAGACATCATGACTATCTGATCACTGATAGTACTTTTTGCCCTTGATCAATTCTTCAACCCTGTGGGGAACAAGATATTTGATTGATTGATTTGACTTGATCATTTTGCGTATCAGTGTGGCGGAGATTTCCATCATTGGAGCTTCTACTACTAAGACACTTTCATGGTCCAATAAATCCGAAGGTTTGGAATGAGGCCTAGGATATACTATTAGTTGAAAATGCTCTAAGATAGACTGATGGTTTTTCCATTTCCTAAATGATCCCAAATTGTCCTCACCAATAATCAATGAAAACTCATGTTGTGGATATTTTTCAGCCAAGACAGTGAGGGTATCAATTGTGTAACTCGGGCGAGGCATACCAAATTCCACATCACTGGCCTTAAAGTGATAGTCATCTTCTATCGCTGCTCGGACTAGATCAATTCGATCAAACTCATGTAGCAAACCTTTATTTTTCTTAAAAGGATTTTGGGGTGATACTACGAACCAAATCTCGTCTATGGGAGTGGTCTCTCTGATCACATTGGCAATGATCAAATGACCAACATGAATGGGATTAAAAGAACCAAAAAATAATCCGACCTTCATTTGATAAATGCTTTTACCAGGTCCTCGGCCTCATTGAAGGCAACTTCCAGATCCTTGTTAATAAGCTCATAGTCGAACTGATTGGCATAGCTCATTTCTTTCTCAGCTTTTGCCAATCTCACACCTATCTTCTCTTCTGATTCTGTATTGCGAGCTCTCAATCGATTCTCCAAAACACTAATGCTTTCCGCATTGACAAAAACTGCCAAAGCTTGCTCACCGAGTACTTTTTTGAGATTAACCCCACCAACCACATCCACATCGAAAATCACGTGCCTACCGCTTTGCCAGATGCGATCGACTTCTGACCTTAAAGTGCCATAAAAAATATCTTCATAGACCTCTTGCCACTCAAGGATCTCTCCGTCTGAAACCTTTTGCTTAAAAGCCTCTGTCGTAAGAAAAAAATAATCTTTCCCATCTGTCTCAACCTCTTCTCTTGGTTGACGAGTAGTTGCCGAAACCGAAAACTCTAAGCTTGGAATCTTTTCAATTAAATGCTTAACGATAGTGGTTTTTCCAGCGCCCGAAGGGGCACAAAAAATTATCGCTTTTCCTTTATTCATGCTGTCGGCAGGTTGTGAATTTTGCGCTTTATTTCTGACGCCAAATCTACAGGAACCTTCTTTTTTGCAAGCTTAGTTTTGAGTAAAAGTCTCAATTGCTTTTCCACCTCGAATTGCTCTAAGCAACTCATACATCGATCGATGTGATCCACTACATATTGCTCTTCACTATCGTTGGCCTCATTGTCCAGCATTAAGTAGAGAATTTTCAGGAATTTTTCAAATTCTTTACAGCCACTTTGATCAGTTTTCGGACTATTATTCTGCATTATGATATTTTTTTGATTCTTGAGTGGTTTTAAATTAATACCCTAAAGAAGTGGCATAAGACTTCAATCTTTCCTTCAGCAAGTTTCTTGCTCTATGCAGTCTAGATCTCACCGTTCCAATTGGAATATCTAAAATTTTGGCCATTTCTTCATATTTAAATCCTTCAAGATCACAGAGAATAATCACGGTTCTGAAATCAACATCAAGAGAATTTAGCGCTAGAGTGATCTCATCACCTATCATTTCTTTGACTGTTTCCACACGCAAATCAACCGTAGCGTTCCCTTCCACTTCTTCAGAGTTGTAATAAGACTCCACTTCGTTGTAATCTACTTTGGCTGGCTGCTTACTCTTCTTTCTGAAGTCATTGATAAAACTATTTTTCAATATTCTATACAACCAAGCCTTGGCATTGGTTCCTTGCTCAAAAGAATTAATGAATCTAAATGCCTTCAAATAAGTATCCTGAACAAGATCTTTTGAATCATCTTCGTCATAGGTCAACCTATAGGCGAAATTATACATGGCATCAACGTAGGGCATAAATTCACTATTGAAGATATGTTCTGCTTCAGCTTTGGAGTAGGTACGTTTTACAAAATCCTGTGTCATTGTCTAATGGCTTTACCAATATTTGCACATTCGCATGAAGTCTATAAAAACTTCATGTATGTACATGTACTTACGTGAGGATCTGATTATTGTTTAGAATAAATCTAAATTGTATTAAGTAATGATTGCAATGGAATTCAAGCCACTTTATTGCGCTAATTGATTTCAAGACAATAGTAAAACACATAAGAATCAATGAAATTATCAGTTCTGATAATCACTTATAATGAGGAGAAACACATTGCGAAATGTCTTAAGAGTGTGCAGAAAATAGCTGACGAAATCATTGTTGTGGATTCGTACTCTGATGATAAGACAGTGGATATCTGTAAGGAATTCGGAGTTCGTCTCATTCAGCGAGCGTATCCCGGCCAGGTAGAACAGAAGCAATTTGCTTTGAGCCAAGCCGCGTTTCCAATGGTGCTGTCCATTGACGGTGATGAAGAGTTGAACGATGAACTATTGAAGGCTATATCGAGAGAAAAAGACAAATCATTTCCTTTATCGGGCTACTACTTTAGAAGGAAGGCTTTTTATCAAGGTGCATGGGTCAACTTTGGTGACTGGTCTTCAGAGTGGAAGCTGAGGTTATGGAAAAAAGATGCCGCTAATTGGGTCGGCCCTAATCCTCACGACAAAGTGATTCTAGATAATAAGAACAATTCAAAAAAACTCTCTGGACTACTTCACCATTTTACATTCGAGACTTTAGATGAACACATATGTCAGGTCCACAAGTACGCCAAAATCAGTGGTCGTTCGAATCTCAATAGAGGTAGAAGATTCCCATTTCTCAGAATGGTAGCTAGTCCGTTGGTATATTTTTTAAAGTCATACATCCTAAAAGGAGGATTTCTAGACGGTAAGAGAGGTTGGCATATAGCTATGCTATCCATGCTTGAAAAATTTCTGAAGTACAGAATTCAGATGCAATTAAGGAATACTAATTCCTTGAACTAAGCATAGCCCTGAAATAGCTCCTCAAATTTTTTCACAGTAGCTTGAATACTGAATATATCTACTGCCCTTTGTTTTGCGTTTTCAATTAAAGCGTTTCTTAATTCTTGGTTCTCAAGGATTTCCATAATCTTTTCGGCTAATTGTTTTGGGTTGCTGTTTTCAAATAAAAAGCCGGATTCTCCATCAACAATAATGTCTGGAATACCACCAAATTTTGAAGCTACTACCGGAACACCTGCTAGCATTGATTCTACCACAACCAAACCAAATCCATCCATTTGGCTGGCCAAGACGGTAACATCGAACTGTGAATAGTAAAGAGGCATCAACTGTCGAGCTACCTCACCTGTAAAAACTAATCGTTGCTTTGGGCGTTCCCTCTCAATTTCTGTATTCAAGTGTTTTTGCTCAATACCAACAAACAATATCAGTATATCAGTAGGCAGGTATTTCAGCGATTCAATGAGAACTTTTTGATATTTTAATCTACTGACACACCCGACAACTGTTTCATTGCCAATCCCAAGTTTTTGCCTTAGATTGATCCTCTCTTGTTCGTCAATACCTTCCTCAAATTCACCTTGATCAACTCCATTGTGAATCACTTGCAAATAATTCTCAGGATAGCCTTTCTTCACGAAAATCTCTTTCAATCCATTACTGACCATGACGATTTTTTCAGTCGCCTTGGTATGAATCCACCGCTTAATCCATGGTTCGTCTCTCGGCCTTTGTCTCCGTACAAATATGAGCTTGGCAGACATCCCAAAGATCCACTTTGCCACAATGGCCAGATTTCTGTCGCGCCCTGCCTGAGGACTGACTAGTTGTATTTTATAAAGGCTGGTTATTTTGGCTAGTAGTCGTGCTGAGCCCAAATCAAAATATCCCGCGAAATCAATCGAGTGACATGTAATGCCTTCTAGTTCCTTCAACTCGTCTTGCAGCAAGCTATTTTTAGGGCATGCAATATGCACATCATGACCTCTCTCGGAGAGTCCTTTTGCTAGATAAATAATCGAAAAAGTGGCCCCAGCAAGACCTCCTTGATGAGTAGTAAAAAGTATCCTCATAAAAAAAGAGGCTGTCACAAAAGTATCATTGGTTGTCAGGATGAGTCCGTCGAAACATAGGTTTGTTTTGACAGACAACATTTCGACAAGCTCAATGTGACACTTCCATAGTAGGAAGCAACTTTTGAGACATCCTCTTTAAATCTATAATGATTTTTCTAAATCAATATCTGTAGGTCTCAGGCTTATATGGTCCTTCGACAGTTACGCCTATGTAATCAGCTTGATCTTTAGAAAGTGTCTCTAACTCAACGCCAATCTTAGCCAAATGTAGCGCTGCTACTTTTTCGTCCAAATGTTTAGGCAAAGTATATACGGCATTTTCATAAGCGTCAATATTCGTCCACAATTCGATTTGCGCCAAAGTTTGGTTGGTGAATGAGTTGGACATCACGAATGAAGGGTGTCCCGTAGCACATCCAAGATTAACCAATCTACCTTCCGCCAATAAGATGATTTCATTGCCATCAACATTATAAAGATCCACTTGAGGTTTGATCTCCACTTTAGAATCGCCATAGTTATTGTTTAACCAAGCTACGTCTATTTCATTGTCGAAATGACCAATATTACAAACTATGGTTTTGTCACCCATCAATTTGAAATGCTCTCCGCGGATGATATCCTTATTACCAGTCGCAGTGACAATGATGTCTGCTCTAGGAGCTGCGTCTACCATTTTCTTCACTTCATAACCGTCCATAGCAGCTTGCAATGCACAGATAGGATCGATCTCAGTAACAATCACGCGAACACCAGCGCCTCTCAATGAAGCCGCAGATCCTTTACCCACATCTCCGTATCCAGCTACCACTGCTACTTTACCTGCCAACATAATATCCGTAGCTCTTCGAATCGCATCTACCAATGACTCTTTACAGCCGTACTTGTTGTCAAATTTTGACTTAGTAACCGAATCATTGACATTGATCGCAGGCATTGGCAGTGTACCATTTCTCATGCGCTCATATAATCTATGTACTCCCGTGGTAGTTTCCTCAGATAGACCATTGATGC
Organism: Cyclobacteriaceae bacterium; assembly: GCA_049115815.1. Taxonomy (GTDB): domain Bacteria; phylum Bacteroidota; class Bacteroidia; order Cytophagales; family Cyclobacteriaceae; genus Marinoscillum. The sequence goes on from JAGDZO010000005.1 coordinate 608,791, forward strand.
CCTCTACTAGTTCTGGATATCTATCCAAAACCATATTGGTCAAATCTCCACCATCATCTAGAATCATATTTAGTGGCTTGCCACCTTCAAAAGCAAATAACGTTTGCTCTATACACCAATCAAATTCCTCCTCATTCAAGCCCTTCCATGCATATACGGGGATTCCAGCTTTAGCGATAGCTGCTGCCGCGTGATCTTGTGTAGAGAATATATTACACGAAGACCATGAAACTTCAGCTCCAAGCTCTACCAATGTCTCTATCAATACTGCTGTTTGTATAGTCATGTGAAGACATCCAGCTATTCTTGCTCCACTCAATGGCTTAGAAGCTCCATATTCTTCTCTCAGTGCCATCAATCCTGGCATTTCTGCTTCTGCAAGTTTGATTTCATTTCGACCAAAATCAGCTTGGCTAATGTCTTTTACTTTGTAAGTCAATTTTTCTTCAATCATGGGTACGTTTTTTATCCGCGCAATTTTTGTTGGCGCAAAATTAGATAATTCGGAGGTATTTGCCCTCACTTCATAAATGTGATTTCTTTGACGTCAAAACGCCTGGATCGATCATTTGTTTTCACCACCAGTTTACCCGAATCATCAACCCCGAGAATTTCCCCTTTGAAAGACCCTTCAGAATCTTCAAAAATATGCTCCTCTCCTCTCCATCGCATGTTACTATAGTACTCTTGCATGATCTCTGATCGCCGATTGGATCGGAGTTTTAGATAATACTTTTCAAACTGCACCACGATATCTTCGAGGAGTTCTAGTCGATCAATTGCTTGATTAGTCACCTTGAATAGTGATGTAGCATTAGGGTTGCCAAATTCGGTTTGATTCACGTTGATGCCAATCCCAACCACCATACTCTCTATCATCCCGGCATTCAAGCAAGACTCAATCAATACACCACCTGCTTTAAAGTCATTGAGATATAGATCATTGGGCCATTTGAGTTCAGCTCTGATGTCCACATCGCTTTCTATTGCAGACAATACTGCTAGACCGGCTATTATATTTATCAAATAGATGTCTTTTGGTTGCAATGATTTAGGCTTGAGGTACATGGAAAAAAGCAGGTTTTGTCCAGGACTGCTTTCCCACATATTTCCCCGTTGACCTTTGCCCTTAATCTGATGATCGGTATGAATCAAATGTCCTTCCGCAAGATTTCCTGATTTGGCACGATTCACCATCTCCTCATTTGTACTGTGACATTCTGGCAGATATTCAATGCTTTTCGCTAAGAATAGAGGTTTGGCAAAGTATTTATGCAACGTTAATTTGTTAGTTTTGACACAAAATTGAATTAAAAATACTGAATGCAGGCTAAAGCAAATGAGGAAGTAACCTCAACGCAACTTGGCGAAACAATCGCTCAGGGAATGTTGGAGAAAAAAGCTTCTGAAGTGATGATAATGGACTTGCGAGATGTGAAAAATGCTGTGGCCGATTATTTCGTTATCTGCTCCGGAAACTCTGACACCCAAATAGACGCAATAGCCGACTCTATAGAGGAAGAAGTATTCAAATCTACAAGTCAATCCCCTTGGAAAAGAGAGGGCAAGGAAGGAAAAGAGTGGTTGATCATAGACTATGTAGATGTGGTCGCCCATGTTTTCAATAACGAAAAGCGGGCTTTTTACGGCCTGGAAGACCTTTGGGGAGATGCCAAAATCGTGAAAATCGATGCATGAACCAATTTCACTAGTAAGCGTTAAGCAAATAAACTTTAAGCATATATAATGGCGGACAAACCGAGACAGAAGAACCCTTTGATGGGAGGCAAGCCAAATAAACCTAACTACCAACTGATGATTATCATCGGTATTATCACGGTTGTTTTTGGGTTTACTTACTTCAGCAAAAGCAATACAGCTGTCACCATTCCTGAAAAGAGATTTGAACAGATGGTGTTGGCAAACGATGTGAAACGCATTGTATTGATCAAAAACCAAGATATGGTAGAGGTGACTTTGAAGCCAGAGGCACTTCAGAACACCAAATACAAGATTGAACTCGAAGGTCAATCGCCTTTTTCCGGTGATAGCGGCCCGCATTACAAATTCAAAATTGTCGACGTAACCATCTTCAACCAACGATTCAATGAACTAATGGAAGAGGTTTCCAGAGATCAGAGAATGGGCTATGAGGTAGAGGATAGGCAAGACATCACCAGCCTCTTCTTTAACTGGGGATTTCTTTTCTTGATCATTTTCGGTTTTTGGTTCATCATGAGACGAATGACCGGAGGTGGCGGACCTGGAGGGCAGATATTTAATATAGGCAAGTCTAAGGCTGCACTCTTTGATGCTGAAAACAAGGTGAAAATCACCTTCAACGATGCTGCTGGATTGGAAGAAGCTAAAGAGGAAATTAAGGAAATAGTAGATTTTCTTAAAACTCCGAGCAAATTCACTGCACTTGGTGGAAAAATACCAAAAGGCGCATTACTTGTAGGACCTCCGGGAACAGGTAAAACTTTATTAGCTAAAGCAGTAGCTGGAGAAGCTGGGGTGCCATTTTTCACCCTTTCTGGTTCTGACTTTGTGGAAATGTTTGTTGGGGTAGGTGCCGCTAGAGTACGTGACCTTTTCAAACAAGCTAAAGAAAAGGCTCCTTGTATCGTCTTTATAGATGAAATTGATGCGATAGGTCGCTCAAGGGGTAAAGGTCAGATGCCAGGGTCAAATGATGAACGTGAGAACACATTGAACTCACTACTTGTGGAGATGGATGGATTCTCAACAGATTCAGGTGTGATCATTCTAGCAGCCACTAACCGTCCGGATGTTTTGGATTCAGCGTTGCTACGTCCAGGTCGTTTTGATAGACAAATCAGCATTGACAAGCCAGATATTATTGGTAGAGAAGCAATCTTCAAGGTTCACTTGAAACCAATCAAGCTTGACGAAAATGTGGATGCCAAAAAGCTTTCTGCTCAGACCCCAGGTTTCGCAGGAGCTGAAATAGCTAACGTATGCAACGAAGCTGCTTTGATCGCTGCAAGGCGGGATAAAAAGGCCGTTGATATGCAGGACTTTCAAGATGCTATTGATCGTGTAATTGGTGGATTGGAAAAACGAAACAAAATCATTTCTCCAGAAGAGAAAGAGATAGTAGCTTATCATGAAGCAGGACATGCGGTAGCCGGCTGGTTCTTAGAGCATGCAGATCCTTTGGTTAAAGTGAGTATTGTGCCTCGTGGTGTTGCTGCGCTAGGATATGCTCAATATTTACCTAAAGAACAGTTCCTCTATCAAACAGAACAGCTGATAGACGAAATGTGCATGGCTTTGGGAGGCAGAGTTGCTGAAGACTTGATTTTCAACAAAATATCTACAGGGGCGCTTAGCGACCTTGAGCGTATCACCAAGATGGCCTACAGTATAGTCACTGTATACGGTATGAATGAGAAGATAGGTAACATCTCATTCTACGACCCGAAACAAAGTGAATACAACTTCCAAAAACCATATTCTGATGCCACAGCAGAAACAATCGATCAGGAAGTAAAAGCACTAGTTGATTCTGCCTATCAGCGTACGATGAAACTCCTAAAAGAAAAGCAGAATGAGCTTGAAATCATAGCTAAGGAGTTATTGGAAAAAGAGATCCTCTTTCAAAGTGATCTTGAAAGACTCATCGGCAAGCGACCATTTGAGAAAGAGACAACTTATGAGCAGTTCACAAACAATAAGAATGTGAACGATGAAAAAGATGAGGCTGATGCAGCGGAAAAAGCCCGACTTGACAAACTTGCTCAAGATGAATTGGATCGCTTGAAGAGTCATGTGATGGATGAGGTGGAAAAGGAGGAGGACTCTGAGGATGATCAACCAAAAGAAGAAGTAGAGGATAAAAAATAATCTCTCCTCAACAACATTTACTAAATTGGGAGCCTCGATATGAGGCTCCTTTTTTTATGGACGAACAGTTTAAGAACATACCTAAATCAAAGAAAATCTATCTGGCAAGTGATTTTCATTTAGGTGCTCCTGACCTCCAGTCAAGTCAACTTCGTGAAAAGAAAATCGTGCGCTGGCTATCATCGATAGAAAAGGATGCTGTTGGGATCATTTTGGTTGGGGATATTTTTGATTTCTGGTTTGAGTATAGGCACGCGATACCCAAAGGGTTTGTCCGATTCATTGGGAAAATAGCAGAGTTAAGAGACCGAGGAATACCCGTCCTATTTTTTACCGGGAACCACGATATCTGGATGGCTGACTATTTCGAAAAAGAAATGGGCGTTCAGATTTATTCGCAACCAAGAAGCTTTCTGATTGGATCAAATCAGGTATACATAGGTCATGGTGATGGACTTGGTCCGGGAGATTGTAAGTTTAAATTCTACAAGAAAATATTCACCAATCCTTTAGCTCAGTGGGCATTCAGATGGCTCCATCCCGATCTGGGAATTGGACTAGCTAAAAAATGGTCAAATAGTAGCAAAGAAGCCTACAATGATTTGCCTTTTCAAGAAGACAAGGAGTGGCTCATCATACATAGCAAGGAGATCGAGCAATCTACTCATCACGACTACTATATTTATGGGCACAGACATCTGTTCGCTGAATATGATCTTTCTCCAGATGCCAAATACATCAATCTTGGAGAATGGATGTCGGGAAGCACCTATTTGACTATTGATAGCATATCTGCTAAACTTTCTCGCTTTGAAGAATAGACTAACTATCATCACGGTTTGCTTATGCATGTCCCTGATATCACAAGGGCAGACATGGAACCATATCAAGACAGTTGGTCTGCCTGAAGAAACCACCAATCAATCTATGGACAGTGATGGATACCTATATGTAGGTACCAAATCGGGCAATATCCTAAAGTATGATCAGAATGGAGAGCTGTTAGAAACATACTCCGATTTGGGCAAATTTCCTGTAACCACTGTGGAAGCATGGAACCGCATGAAGCCATTTATATACTATCAAAGTGCGCAGCAATTTTACTTTTTGGATCGTTTCAGCACAACACCAGCTATGTATGATCTGTCAGATTTCTATAGTGGACTGACTACTCTATGTGCTCCCGGTTTTGACAATAGCTTCTGGGTGCTCAGTGCCAATCATTCTGAATTGAAAAAATTTGACATTCAAACCAGACGACTGATCCTTGAAAATCCACTGCAATTAGACCTAAGTAGTGCGTCTTACATGCGAGCACACAGGAGCAATCTGATCATTTGTGACCCTGAAAATGGGCTTTTCTATTTTGACCAGTATGGCAACCAGATCGCTCATAATCCATCTATAAAAATCACTGACTTTCAAGTGAGCAAAAACGATCTGATCTATTTGCAATCTGACACGGTGTGGATGGTAGACTATACATTTCAAACAATAGTAAAGAGTGTAAAAGCTCCTGAAAAGGCCAGTATGACCGTTTATAGATTTGGAAATCAATACATTTTCGTCCGGAAGGACGAATTGATTTACTACAGTCTCGACTTATGATCCACGATATAGCTCAAGTATCTTCTTTCTGAATACGATACTGTACTTGGCATTGACCAACTGCAATTGAGCGCTGTTCTTGTTATTCAAACTTTCTAGATAAGTATAGAAATCCGTATTGCCAGTTTCAAATCTCTTTTTCATAAAGTCAAAGGTCTGAGCTGCAGCTTCTAGATTTTCCTTAGCGGACACATAGGTGTCTTGAGCATTGACCAAATCCAAATATGCCGTCTGTACTAGATTGGTGACATTATTCATCTCCTGAGTCACCTGAAGTTCCGAGTTTGCCATGGACACGCGAGCGATCTGAATATTATTGGTCGTCTCAAACCGTGTGAAAATCGGTATGTTCAGGGAGAAATTCACATATTCAAATTCATTAAAAGTCATCTGCTCAGAGAACGTCGCATCAGGCAGAAAACTTCCATCCTCGGGATTCAATGCTCCATTGGTAGAATAATTGGATCCTAATCGACCAAAAGCCGTGATGGAAGGATACCTCTGAGCCCGTGCTGACTTAAAGGCAAATTTCGAGGCATTAAAGTTAGAATTAGCCGCTTTAAGTGCTGGACTGTTATCTATGCAGGCCGAAAGCACCTCCGAAAACGGGGCTTCTTCAAGTAGTAGCTCATCCTCCTGAACATCATACCCAACCACTTCATATTCGGCATCATTTGGATCCAGTTGCATGGCCTGAAATAAACCAAGTAGGTCTCGCTTGAGTGTATTCTGAAGATTGTTTAAGGTCAATTTTTGACTAGCTAATTGTCCTTGAAAATTGTAAACAGATTCCAAATTGCCAACCCCAACTGACTCTCTTAGCTTCTCTCGTTCCAACTGCGCGGACAATAATTCTACGCGTTCTTCTGCGATCTTGATATTTTCCTTATCCAAAATAACATTGAGATAAAACGTCAAGATATTCCCTTCCACGGATAACGCAGAATTCTCTGTCGCGGCTTTGGCAGCATCTTGTGCATGCCTGGACTGGTTGAGCCTATGATGATTGGAGAAGCCATTAAAGATGGTAAGTGATGATGACAAATTGGGGCTTGAGCTACTGGTAGTTTCGGACACTTGCCTAGCAGCGTTCGGGTCGAAAAAAGTACCAAAAAAGAAGTCATAGTTGATCCCAGCAGACAGGGTGGGGAAAAAGTTCATAATAGCCCTCATCCTGTTGGATTCTGCTATTATTTCATTGTTTTTAGCCTGCTTGAGTTCAATATTATTCTCAAGGGCTGTTGTGATGCAGTCATCCAAGGACAAGGGTTGAACAGGGTTCTGGGCCCATCCCATATTTGAAAACAAAACAGCAAAAACCAAGAATGCTTTTCTCATAAAGTTGCTACTTAAAGCCAAGCAAAAAGAGGCTTGATGCCTCTTTTTGCTGTTTGATATTGAGGAATTATACCAGTGCGCTATCCTTAGCGTTTTTGTTTTCGGAAACTATCTGTCCATCAAATAGGTGAATCACTCGGTGTGCATATTCTGCATCGATAGGTGAGTGAGTTACCATGATCACGGTAGTTCCATTCTCATTGAGCTCAGTCAATAGGTTCATGACTTCCTGTCCATTGGCCGAATCCAAATTACCGGTCGGCTCATCCGCCAGGATCAGTTTTGGCTGTGCTACTACTGCTCTAGAGATAGCCACACGTTGCTGCTGACCACCAGAAAGCTGCTGAGGGAAATGATTTCTTCTGTGCATGATCTTCATCTGCTCCATTACATCTTCCACACGCTTTTTACGCTCTGCAGAAGAATACTTCAAATAGATCAATGGCAATTCAATGTTTTCATAAACAGTCAACTCATCAATTAGATTAAAGCTTTGGAATACGAAACCAATATTAGCTTTTCGCAATTCTGCTCTTTTTCTTTCCGAATAAGAAGAAATCTCCTGATCGGTAAAGTGAAACTCCCCTTCTGATGGGTTGTCCAATAAGCCAATAATATTGAGTAAAGTTGATTTACCGCACCCTGAAGGGCCCATGATAGCTACAAACTCTCCCTTTTTTACCTCAAGGTTGACTCCAGCTAGAGCGGTAGTTTCGATCTCGTCTGTATAATAAAACTTCTTGAGACCTACGGTTTTGATTAGTGCATCTGAATTTTCCATATCAATTTAATTAAGCTGTTTCTGTGTGTTATTTGAATACCAATTTGTCTTTGTCGTCATATCCTTCATAGGATGAGACAACAACTTTTTCTCCAGGTTGCAAACCTTCAATTACTTCGTAATATCTAGGGTTTTGCCTTCCAAGTCTTATATCTCTTCTTACCGCTTCTGATTCGTCAGCTGTCAGTACGAAAATCCAATTTCCACCAGTAGTCTGATAAAAACTACCTCTCGGAATCTGAATGGCAGTGATATTTTCGCTCAATTGCAGTCTTATCTGCAGTGTTTGTCCACGTCTAATTCCATCAGGTATACTATCAGTAAAAACCATATCCACTGCAAATAAGCCATTGGCTACTTCCGGATATACCTTGGATATATGGAGTCTATAGGTGGTGCCAGCAAAGTCAAATGTCCCTGACAATCCTTGGTAGATTCTAGCTATATAATGCTCATCAATGGACGCTCTTACTTTGAATCCGTTCAAGTCATCTATTTGACCAATATTCTGACCTGGTGAGATAGACTCTCCTACCTCGGCATTGACTGTACTCAAACGTCCAGATATAGGTGCCTTGAAGTAAAGATTATCTAGATTCTTTTTGATCATTTCCAAGTTGTCTCTAGTTCTTTTCAGCGTACTCTCTGCTTGAGCAATTTGAAGGCGCGCATTCAATGAGTCAAACTTCGCAGACTCTATCTGGATTACCTTTCCGTCAATCAATCGGTCATAGGCTCTTTTCAGATTGAGGTACTCCTGCTCAGAAATAATCTTTTCGTCATACAGCTCCTTACCTCTATTATATGCATCCTTTGCTTCATCAATCTGATAATCCAACTCGATGAGATTTCTCTTCAATTCAAACTGGTTCCTTTTGAGACTAAGCTTAGTGTTTTCGAGACTGTTCATCAAAATAAAAGCCTGAGTCTCCTCACGCACAAAGTTTTGCAACAGGTCATTGTTGGACAATTTGAGAATGGTGTCCCCCTGCTCAACAAGTATTCCTCCTTCATAATACTTTTTCTCTACCACGCCACCTTCTATGGCATCTAGTCGAATAGTTTTGATAGGCATCACTGAGCCATCTACAGGGATAAACTCCCTGAACTCCCCTTCTTTTACTTGGGCAATGTTCACTTTTTCTCGCTCCACATTGAGCCGAGAACCTCCATCAGCAAAAATGAAGCTATATAGTATGAATAAAAGGAAAAGTCCGCCAGCACCCCAGGTTAAGAACAGCTTGAGCGTCCATTTTTTCTTTTCAATTTTACGGTCCATAAAAATCGTCTAGTCTGGTCGCCGCAATGCCAATTAAGATGCCAATACCTGTATATTTCTGATTTTCAATGTTTTAAGTTGATTTTTTTCTAGAAGGTTCATTTCTTTGTGTACATTTTGGAACACGAAAGTGTTCATAAACGATCATCTTAATTTTAGTTGTTGACTAACCCGCCACACTCCATTTAATTCAATTTCCTAACGATCCAAATTGGGTTATAAATCAAGTTTTTGACTCCTTAGTAAAACATTGAATAGCTTTATTCGTTGATAGTATTGCTATCTTTTTGAGAAGTATTAAACATTAATAATGGCAGTCTTACAATTACAGCTTCCTGACAACTTGTTTATCAAAGATCCACAAACCACTGAGCTCGGCAAGAAAATCGTTAGAGAGAGCATCAGAATGATTGATCAGCTGGGATTTGAATCATTCACCTTTCGGAAACTTTCTATAGAAATTGACTCAACAGAAGCATCTATTTACCGGTACTTTGAAAACAAACACCGACTGCTGTTGTATCTAATCACTTGGTATTGGGCATGGTTGGAGTATCGGATTGAATACAATACACATCATATCTCTGATCCGATTGAACGATTAGAAAAAATAATCAAGATAGTTTGTGATGAACCAATAGCAGATGACGCTTTTCCTGATATCAATGAAGTGGCCTTATCGCGTATTGTGACTGCAGAATCAGACAAGACTTATCTCACCAAGCAAGTGGATCAGGACAATGAAGAAGGCCTATTCAAGGGTTATAAAAATTTATGCCATGATATAGCCATGATTATCAGAGATATTAATCCGAAATTTGAATACCCGCATGCGCTGGTAAGTACTATATTGGAAGCTTCAAGTCAACAGATCTTTTTTGCACGCCATTTACCCTCTCTTACCGAGATCAAAAATGATAAGAGCATATATCACACCAATTACAAATTTTTAAAATCCCTAGTCTTTAAGACCATTCAAGCATGAACAATCGACAGATAAAGGACACTATCCACGAATGTGCCGATCTTCTTTCTATCGAGATTTCGAGCGAGGTACTCAGCTCGATAGATTCGGTAGACAGGCTTTATGAAAATGAAGAAATCTTCGAATTCATAAGGGATTTGGTAGAGTCTGCCAATGAGGCAGGGATGATCATGCTCGAAAAGCATCTTCAGAAAGAGGCATTCTATGAGCTACTACAAGACTTTACTGCACCTGTTATTGTGTTTGCTAAAGAAGATGAACTTAGCCCAGTCCTTGTAGAGCGGAAAAGAAAGCATTATCAAGTAACCAAAATGTTGTCTTCTGGCATTGAATCCATGAAGATGGATGACATTCATTCTTTGGACCTTGCTTGTACAGATAAGCTCGAAGTTATTTTCTTATCAGTGTTTGATTATCAAAGCATAGTCAGTGATACAGATACTGGTACTGGCGAGTCCAAACACATCTCACCTGTCAAGCGTCTCATCAGGTTGCTTTCTGCAGAGAAGAAGGACATCATGTATGTCTATGTATATGCAGCGCTGGTTGGTCTTTTGAGCTTGAGTCTTCCTCTAGGTATTCAAGCGGCGATAGAGCTCATCAGTGGAGGTGTAGTATTTAGTTCCGTCTATGTGCTTATTGGCTTTGTCATATTAGGTGTACTAGGTACCGGAGTATTACAGGTGTTTCAGATCACTATTGTGGAATACCTCCAGAGACGAGTTTTTACCAAGGCCGCTTTTGAATTTGCTTTTAGAGTTCCCAGGATACAAATGGAATCTGTGCTTAATCTCCATATGCCGGAGTTAATGAACCGATTCTTCGATGTTTTGACTATCCAGAAAGGTTTGCCAAAACTATTAATCGATCTCTCCACTGGTATCATTCAGATCCTTTTTGGGTTATTGTTACTCTCATTCTATCACCCATTCTTTGTATTCTTTGGAATAGTGCTCGTTGGTATTCTGGTTTCCATTTTCTTGCTGACCGGACCAAAGGGTCTCAAGTCCTCGATTATAGAATCCAAATACAAATACAAAGTGGTCTATTGGCTTGAGGAGATGGCAAGAACACTCTACTCCTTCAAATTGTCGGGAAATACCAAGCTACCTATTTCCAAGACTGATTTTAATGTCAATAACTACCTCAAGAATAGGAGCATACATTTCAAGGTGCTGATCAGTCAATATGCCTACGTGTTGCTCTTCAAGGCAATTATCACTGGGGGATTGCTGATTATTGGTACTATGCTAGTAGTCAATAGGGAGATAACTTTAGGTCAGTTCGTTGCTTCAGAGGTTATCATCATTTTGATATTAGCATCTGTAGAGAAGATTATCATGTACATGGATGTGGTCTATGACATGCTTACTGCTGTAGATAAGATCTCGCAGGTTACAGACCTTCCACTAGAACCTTCAGGAGGAATAGATATACCTCTTACACAACTAAAGAAAGACGGCCTGTCAATAACACTTAAAAATCTTGGTTACAAATACCCAGGCGCCAAAAAGCACTCGATCCAAGGTATTAACCTCAGAATAGAGGCTGGTGAAACCGTATGTATTGCGGGAGATGGAAGCTCAGGTAAAACTACTTTAACCAACGTACTGGCTGGAATTCATACTGAATATGACGGAATCATCACTTTTAACCGATACAGCCTTAGAGATCTAGATAGAACATTCCTAAGAGATCGCATTGGAAAAAACGTATCTCGTGATGACATTTTCGAGGGGACTATATTGGACAATATCCTGCTCGGCAAGCCTTTTGCAGATATTGATGTAGCCATCGACTGTATAGAGAAGGTAGGACTAAGAGATGAAATTTACGCTTTGCCAGAAGGGTTTGATACGCTTATGTTGAGCGCAGGCAAAGGTTTTAGTAGCTCATTTATCAATAAGATTATACTCGCTAGATGTCTAGCCAAACGCCCGGAACTTTTGATTTTAAATGACTTTTTTAGTGACTTCCCGAAGTTTGAAAGGCTGAAACTTGTGGAGATGTTGACGAATCCTGAGAACCATTGGACACTCATCGTGGTATCCAATGATCCATTGGTCATGGCAGCTGTCAACAGAATCATTTATATGGCCAATGGGGATATCCTAGCTGATGACACTTTCGAGAATATTATCAAAAACGAGGAAATCGTTAAAAACATATAAACAAGATGCTGAACATTTCAGATTCTAAAAATGGGGAAAGCGTAGATGAGTCACAACTCTACTCCCTAAGAACACTTAAGACCCCAGGGATGGGGAGGCTTTTGGCTAAGGTTCTGGTGGTCATCATCAGTATATTTCTACTTTCCCTTTTTCTTCCTTGGCAGCAAAATATTCGCGGTACGGGTACGGTCACCGCACTAAGCCCAGAAAATAGGCCACAGACAGTTGAAAGTGCCATTGCAGGTCGAATTGTAAATTGGAAAATATCTGAAGGCCAATATGTCTCAAAAGGAGACACCATCTTGTTATTATCAGAGGTAAAAGACAAATATTTTGATCCCAACCTTTTAATGAGGTTGCAAGAGCAAATCGCCGCGAAAGAAGGTGGTATAGAGGCGAAACTAGAAAAACGTAGGGCACTGGAAAGACAGATCACAGCGCTACGATCTGGCCAGCGAATCAAACTACAGCAGGTCAGAAACAAACTGACTCAGATGGAGCTCAAACTGCAGAGCGATAGCATGTACTATGAATCCATCAAAATCGCTTTTGATAATGCTGAAAGTGTTTTCGAAAGAAACCGCACCAGATATGAAGCTGGAAATATTCCGTTGACGAAGTTTCAAGATCTCGAGTCAAAGTTTCAAGAGGGTAGATCAAAATTGGTTTCGGCTGAAAATAAATGGCTTCAAAGCAAAGCGGAGCTTATCAATGCACAGGTGAACATAGCTGGTACAGAAGCTGAATATCAAGATAAAATCAGCAAAGCTCAATCTGATCTCAACGCGACACTAGCTGACCTATATGATGCTGAGGGGTCGCTCTCTAAAATGCGCAACGAATTTTCTAATATGGAAATAAGGAATGCCCAGTATCAACTTATAGCTCCTCAGTCAGGATATATTGTAAGGGCATTGAAAGCGGGTATCGGTGAAACGATCAAAGAAGGTGAAGCTGTGGCTACTATCATGCCTGAGACCAACGATAAAGCAGGCGAAATGTACATTAAGGCCATGGACCTTCCATTTATCACTACGGGCAGAAAAGTCCGAATCGAATTTGACGGATGGCCCGCTTTACAGTTTTCAGGTTGGCCAAATGTATCAGTGGGTACGTTCGGTGGAGTAGTGAGAGTTATCGACCGTGTGGAAAGCAAACCAGGTGCATTTAGAATACTTGTTACTCCTGATCCGGATGCGGAAGAATGGCCAGAAAACATAAGAATGGGCTCTGGTATCAAGGGATGGGTTATGCTCAACGATGTGCCGATTTGGTTCGAACTATGGCGACAACTCAACGGGTTCCCTCCTAGCATATATGACAGCAGTGAAGTGAAAAAGGTCGAGAAGAAGAAATGAACAAAATCATAGCCAGTTTCTGCCTGTTGATATCTTTTGGCATTCATGCGCAAGGGGACACAACCTATCTGTATCTGTCTGAACTGATAGAGATAGCCAAGGTGAATCATCCAATATTGAAGCAGGCGTATCTCCAAGAAGAATTGGCAGAAGCACAACTAAGACAAGCCAGGGGTGCATTTGATCCAAAAATTCAGTCATCCTATGATGCCAAACAGTTCAAGGACAAGACGTATTATGACAAGTTCTACAATGTGCTCAAAGTGCCTGTCTGGTTTCCGATTGATCCGAAAATAGAGGTCTATAGGAATGAGGGAGATCAATTAAATCCTGAATCCTACGTAGGATCTACTACTGATTTTTGGCAAATATCTACTGGTGTGAGTATTCCTATCGGTAAAGGATTGTTTATCGATGAGCGTCGTATGCTCGTGAAGCAGGCCAAATTGTATGGCACCTTGGCTGAAGCCGAGCAAGTAAAAATTGCCAATAAAACGCTGCTCAACATTACCAAAGCCTATTGGAATTGGTATCATGCCTATACCAAGTTTACTTTAATCAATCAGAGCAAGGAGATAGCAGAGGAAGTATTCAAGAGAGTTAAATTGGATTACGGATTTGGGGAAGTGGCAGTCATTGATACAGTCCAGGCCAAAATAACTTATCAGACGCGATTGGCAGATTATGAGAAGGCCAAGCTGGATCTGCTTCAAGCCAGGCTAGGGATATCGATTCACCTGTGGCAGGAAGGTAATGTGCCGTTGATATTGGATGAGCTCGCTATCCCGTCTAGAGAAAGTGCTATTGGCATAGTGCCCAATGACTCTACCATCAATGATCTAATTCTTTGGGCGAATGAAAACCATCCCGAAATACTCAAGCTGACCACCAAAGAACAGCAACTCGAGGTGGAGCAACGTTGGAATCGAGAAAACCTCAAACCAGAATTGAATCTAAGCTACAGTCTGGTAGATGCACCATTTAGCCGTGATGGTGTTGAATCTCCCGAATGGCAAGAAAACTATAAAATAGGGATGGATTTTTCGATCCCGCTGCTGCTAAGAAAAGAAAGAGGTAAACTTCAGAAGACAAGGGTATATAAAGAGAGCATTGGGTTTGATCTTGATCAAAAACGTCAGGAGGTAATTACGGGGATTCAAGCGAGCTACGCTGAGTTGAAAACCAACGAGATATTGACTAATCAATACGAAGAAATCACCTCTAACTATGACAGACTATTCAAGGCAGAGGTCTTCAATCTAGAAAGTGGTGAGAGCGACTTATTCAAACTCAATGTGCAACAAGACAAATACATCAGTGCCATGATCAAGTATTTAGATGTATTGGTGAAGTTTGAAAAGCTCAAAGCCGAACTCCCTTACAGCGTAGGATTGCCTTACCTCGATTACATGAAGATGTACGAATAAGGACAGTATCTCTATTTTTACTGTACATTTACGGACATAATTTCCTTCTAAACTACGTATATCGCTTGTATTGAAGGATTGTATCACTTGGCACAGTTTCTGACTTTCGGACTGTGACTTTAATAACAAATATCAATATGTCCACAGAAAAGGAATTAGGAAAAATACTCATCATAGATGATGATGAAGATGTGCTATTAGCTGCTAAAATGCTTTTGAAAAGGCATGCCAAAGAGGTGCTCATAGAGAAAAATCCTAAAAAAATACCTTTCCTACTCAATAACGACACCTATGACTTGATCTTGCTCGATATGAATTTCAGCAAGGATATCACGAGTGGTAAAGAAGGATTTTATTGGCTAGAGCAAATACTAGACAAGGATCCTCAGGCAGTCGTGGTATTGATTACAGCATTTGGTGATGTAGAAATGGCTGTAAAAGCGCTGAAGGCAGGAGCTACAGATTTTGTCTTGAAACCTTGGCAAAACGAAAAACTAATAGCTACGCTCAACAGTGCTACCAAACTCAAAGAATCTTATAAAGAAGTCTCACAGCTGAAACAAACAAGTAAGCAGCTGCAAGAAGACAGCAACTTAGCTTTCAAAAATATCATTGGCGAAAGCCAAGAAATAAAAGATGTTTTTAAGATAATAGACAAAGTAGCGGGCACAGACGCCAATGTGCTGATTTTAGGTGAAAATGGTACTGGAAAAGAGTTGATAGCTAGAGCTATTCATCAGAAATCTCTCAGGAAAGACAAAGTGTTTATTGGTGTGGACATGGGAGCCATTACAGAAAGCCTTTTCGAAAGTGAGCTTTTCGGCCATAAAAAAGGTGCCTATACAGATGCCAAAGAAGATCGCGCAGGAAGGTTTGAGATAGCCAACAATGGGACATTGTTCCTTGACGAAATTGGCAACCTCAATATGCCGCTACAGTCTAAACTTCTTACTGCTTTGCAAAACCGTAAGATTACCCGAATAGGGTCCAATCAAGAGGTGAATATCGACATTCGGTTGATCTGCGCCACCAATATGCCGATTTACGATATGGTAGGTGAAAGTACCTTCAGACAAGACTTGCTATATAGAATCAATACTGTGGAAATACAACTACCCCCTCTCAGAGACCGGGCTGATGATATTCCTATGCTGGCAGAGCACTTTATGAAGACTTACAATAGCAAGTACAGAAAAAACATTACCACCATTGCTCCTGCCACCATCAAGAAGCTACAGAAATATAGCTGGCCTGGAAACATTCGTGAATTGCAACACGCAATAGAGCGCGCCATTATCATGAGTGATACTGACAGCTTGAGTCCTGATGATTTTTTCTTCCTTTCAAGCAAATCAGAAAGTGCCAACACTTTGGAGTCTGACAATTTCAATCTGGACGAGGTAGAGAAAAATGTAGTTCAAAAAGCTGTCAATAAGCATAATGGCAATATCTCCAAAGCTGCTAAGGAATTGGGCCTAACTAGAGCCTCCCTTTATAGAAGACTTGAAAAGTATGGGCTATAACAAATTCCAATATCAGCTAATTGGAAGAATAGTACTGCTTGGGCTCACCATGTTTGTATTTGCGAGCCTGTTCTATACGGACAGCTATAGCATTTCCAAAATTCTGCTGGGACTGTTGGTCTGCGTTCAAGGGTATTATCTCTACTATTTTCTCGAAAGATCAAATCGAGAACTCGTAAGTTTCTTACAAAGTATAGAATGGGATGATTTCTCGCATACCTACCCTGAACGAAAGGAAGGTACGAGTCTGGACGAACTTTTCGCGGAATTCAATGCGGTCATTAAGAAATTCAGAGAGGTAAGAGCCGAAAAGGAAGCGAGCTATCAATACTTAAAGACCATAGTACAGCATGTTGGGATTGGTATCATTACGTTTGACAATCTTGGTGAAGTGCAAATCATCAATAGCACGGCCAAAAAATTACTCAGCGTAAAGCACCTGAAAAACATCAGTCAACTAAAAGCTGCGAATGAAAATCTGGTTACATCCCTTTCGGAATTAAAGACAGGAGGAAGAGATCTGATCAAAATTGGCAAATCTGATGAGGATGAAATCCAATTGGCCATATATGCTATAGAGCTCACGTTGCAGGGCAAAGAGTTTAAGCTCATTTCGCTGCAAAACATACAGAGTGAGCTAGAAGAAAAGGAAATGGAAGCATGGCAGAATCTCATCAGAGTGCTGACCCATGAGATCATGAACTCTGTAACGCCTATTTCTTCATTGGCAAGAACCATCGAAACCGAAATGGAAGAATGGCTCAATGATGGCCAAAACATCACCGAGATTAGCAATGAGCAGATCTCGGATTTCCATATGGCTCTGCATACTATTCACCGTAGAAGTGAAAGCCTGATCAGTTTCGTAAGTGATTTTAGGAATATGACCCGAATCACGCTACCCAATCTCTCCAAAGTCTGTGTGAAGGAATTGGTGGATCATGTGTTGACTTTGCTTAAAACTGATATCGCAACACAAGAAGTCAATGTAGAGGTAGATGTCTCGGAGGAACTTTGCATACAAATAGATCAGCGGCAGATAGAACAAGTAGTTATCAACATCGTCAAGAATGCTGTTCAGGCCCTTGGAGAATTAGATGACCCCAACGCGGTAAAGCATTTGGTGATCAAAGCTAAGCAACGTGAAGAAGGTGGAGCATTGCTCACCATTCGGGACAATGGTCCGGGAATTGAGGAAGAAGCCATGAAAAAAATATTTATCCCATTTTTCACTACAAAAAAGAGCGGCTCGGGAATTGGCCTAAGCCTCTCCAAGCAGATCATGCGTAATCACAAAGGATTCATATCCGCCAAATCTATCATCAACGAAGGAACGGAGTTTACACTAAAATTCTCTGCCTAAATCGCTATCTTAATTTCACAAAGAAGCTTTAGGTGAAATACATATTTATAGTTCAGGGAGAAGGTAGAGGCCACATGACACAGGCACTCTCACTAGCCGATATGCTCAGAAGGCATGGTCACACAATCAGCCGAGTGATCATTGGAAAAAGTGACCGAAGAGTGATTCCTAAGTTTTTCTTAGAGAAAATCGGCACTCCTGTTTTACCCTTGTCAAGTCCCAATTTTGTTACCGACAAGCAACAAAAATCTGTACGGCCATGGAAAACCATAGCTCAATCGCTGGTCAAGACTCCCGCCTACAGAAAATCACTTAAGAAGATTGACGAAGTAGTAGAAAATGATGACCCTGACTTCATCATCAACTTTTATGAATTCCTAGGTGGTCTCTATTATTTCCTGAAAAAGCCGAGAGCCGAAATGATTTGTATAGGCCACCAGTACTTACTCAACCATTCATCTTTCGAATTTCCACCCAATCGATCACTCGACAAAATGAGCATGATGATTGGAAACAAAATAACCAGTCTGGGAGCAAGCAAATTACTAGCCTTATCCTTTCAGGAATTTGGTAATGAGGATGATCAAAACCTCAAAGTAGTCCCTCCTATTTTGCGTAAAGAAGTAACAATGAGTATTACTTCCAATGAAGAGCATTTCTTGGTTTACTTACTGAACCCCGGCTATGCGGATGAAATCCACCAATTTCATGCTGATCATCCAGATCAAAAACTCCATGTGTTTTGGGATCAAAGAAATGCCGATGACCCTATGATCATAGACAAGAATCTTGTTTTTCATCAGCTCAATGATGAGTCCTTTTTGGCATACATGGCTAGTTGTAAGGGATATGTAACTACGGCAGGTTTCGAATCTGTTTGTGAAGCCATGTATCTTGGCAAACCAGTCATGATGGTGCCTGTAGCAGGACATTTCGAGCAGGCCTGTAACGCTATAGATGGAATACGCGCTGGAGCGGGTATATCCAGCGATACCTTTGATATTAGTAAATTGTCAGACTATCTGACCAATCATAAACATGATGCTAGCAGTTTTAGAACTTGGTCTGACAGGGCAGGAGAATATATTATTAGACAGATGACTTGATGGCTATCATTAGCAAGAAAAAAATTCCATATAAAATCAGCGACGCATTGCGTCCATACTTGCGCCAATATGACCGTGAGATATCTCTGCCGATTGCCTATACTGATCTTTTGAGGTATGACAATTCTATACCGCTCTACGATAGAAACGCCAGGGACACATTGTGGGAGACCGTGTTTTATCCTCAGGAAGAAATGTCTGAGATCTACTACGCTCTCAAAAAAATATATGCCATTGTAAAAGCTAGCGGTGATATGGCCGTGGTAGATCACCTTTTCATTGATCGAGTAGATCTTTGTGTATTTGGCAATACGCAGCCTTTCAGGATTAGAATAGTCAATCGACTCAATGACAACTTTGACTATTTCTATATCAAACATGCTGACGCTTCACGGATATATGGTCTGGAGTTGGAGCATTTGCTTTCGCCCAATAAAATCAGCTATGCTGTAAACGAGGATACCCTAATAGAGGAGCACATAGTGGGCATCCCGGCTGATCAGTTCATCAAGCATCATTTGGAAGACCCCAACATCAATGAAATCAGATTGGCCAAGGAATTCGTAAAGTTCAACGAAAGGTGCTTTGTGAGACTTTTGGGAGATATGCATTCGAGCAATTTTGTGATCGACATCACTCCGGACTTTGAAGAAGTGGTTTATAGGATTCGAGCCATTGATTTTGACCAGCAGTCTTATGAAGGACGCAGAAACATTTATCTCCCTCAATACTTCAAACAAAACAACCCCATTATCAAAATCGGACTTAATCTGCTGACACCTGAGAGTGTGAAGCAGTATCAGCGTGAGGAACGTTCGCTCATTGCCAATAGGGTCAAAGTTGAGCGTATTCGTATAGATGATTTGTTACTAGCCATGACTAAAGACACAATCTCCACTCCTGAGAATGTTGCCAAACTGGGAGAAGATCTCGCCGATTTTTACGAAGAAAAAGACTTCTTAGACTGCCATAGCATGGGAGAACTTGTAGAACTGAGCCTAGAGATGTTGGTAAGAAAACCAGAATTGTATAAAGACTATTGAGCTAATAAAGTATAGTTCCTTCTCGAGGATCTCCTACCTCATGAGCCGTCCCGTTCTGGTGCTTCAGCCCTATACAAAAGGCAATCAAAGCATCCACTTCATGCCAAGTTTTTGGAGATAACTCTAGAGTCAGGTCAAATTGATTCAAGAGCCGCTGAGTGACTACTGCTATCTTATTAGTCTCCTTTTTATAGCCTGATGACTTCAAATCATTTAGCCTAGCCAATCCACCAGGATAGGCCTCCAAAACTTGATGTCCATAGGGTAACAAGTTAGATTTTAACTTCATGGCCCTGGCAGTTAGTCCTCCCAAAAACATAGGCGACATAGCCGATAATTCTTTATCAGACTTTCTGTAAAAATAGTCTTGACAATCTTCCAAGCCTGTATAAACCCCGGGAAGCGATAGCGGGGAATCAATATAGACACTTATCTGAGATTCGTAAGAAGATAGATTATCAAGTATAAATTGATCTGCATCATGATTTTTTAAACTGGAAACTATGCTGAGTTGGCCTTCCCTCAAACAACAAATGGCTGTTGTGCCAGCCATTTTACTTCCATAATCAATCCCGACGATCAAATTAGTATAGGTAAACCCCTACTTTTTTTTCAAGTCTGACCTCTACGTGTTCGTCAATGGTAGTAGAAAGCTCATAACCCTTGAAATTTGCCTCCAGCGGGAATTTTTTATGACTTCTGTTTACCAATACTGCGATCTGGATCTTTTTCACTTGCGCTCGTAGCAAAGCCGCCATGCTATGCGCAACTGTCTGACCAGAATTAAGCACATCATCCACAAGCACCACTACCCTTCCTTTCAGCTCATTTGTATCAACGCTTAGTTTTACTTCATCAGCGAGTGGCTTAGACTTATCTATGTCCAATCTCGCTAGGTCAAAATTAATTTGAGAAGCGATTTTGGTCAGCTCACCTACCAGTCGCTCGGCAAGCATATATCCCTTATCATACACACCCACAATGAATACTTTCTTAGCATCAAAATTGTGCTCATAAATCTCATAAGCTATTCGCTTAATGATCTGGTCAACTTGAGATTCGGAAAGAATAAGGTTCTCTTTGCTCATGATAATGGAACTGGCATCACCTTACTATCCTTGAAGGTGGACAAAATGATCATAGATTGAAGACTATCAACAACGTCAATTTCACTCACTTTCTCCAGCATCAATCGCTGATAGGACGTGATGTCTTTAGAAATTACTTTAAGAATAAAGTCTCCAGACCCAGTAATGTGATGACACTCGATCACTTCAGGAATCTGGTTAATCTCACCTAAAAAAGTGTCTATATTCTTTTTGTTGTGACCTTTTAAAGTGACCTGCACGAAAGTATGAACTCCCAAACCTATTCGTTCGGTATCTAGTCTCGCATGATAACTTTTGATGATGCCTGAGTTCTCCAATTTTTTTACACGCTCGAGAGTAGGAGCTGGAGACAGCCCAATGTCCTTAGACAATTGAGCATTGGTGATTTTGGCATTTGACTGAAGTATTTCCAAAATCTTCCTATCGATTTCGTCTAACTTCAACTGTTGCGAATTTAACTTCATTCCAAATTATATTTGCCACAAATGTAATAACATTTACAATTGTTTGGAATCTTTAATCTAATTCTAAAGCTTTTAACAATAAATTTCTATTAATGCGAAACTGACTATTTCTTAACAATTCGAGCGTGATGTGTCCCATCACTATGTGAAATAGAGATAAAATAGGTTCCTGCGTCCAAATTTGAAAGATCAATCTCAAACGTATTTAAACCTTCTTCTAAGCCATCTACCATCTTTACTGTTTTTATCTGCCCAGACAAATCAATCACCGAAATGGTAGCTTGGCCGGGTTCATTGAGAATAGCTCTGATGGAGGTTCGATTTTGCGTCGGATTTGGATAAGGTGGTTCAAATGAAATTTTGTCTATTAGGTCCAGACAAAACTCATTGTCAGAAGGGGTCTCTTCTTGCTCATCAAACGGCGAAATAACACGGGCACAGAGATAGTCAGTTTTGGTTCCTTCAGGTAGATCAAGATTTATTACAACAGTGGATGAGGTTCCAAAATCTACACGCTGAAAAACTGTTTCTGTGAATTGATAATCATTCTGAAACTCAACGTTTATCTGGAATATCTCGGCTGGCAAATTGCCCGCATTGACTATGTCCAGTATTATATGTTGAGGATTGTCATTGTCGTCCAGGCTTATATTGGCAATAGCCATATCAATTCGAGGCAATACGGCATTTACCGCTTTGATCAAACTATCGCGACAGCCATTTTGATTTTGAGCTACCATCTTGATGCTATACAATCCAAAATCTGCGAATTGAAACTCAAAATCCCGTTGGTCGCTCATGAGTTCTTCATTGATATACCAGTTATAAGAAGTCGCATTATTAGACCTATTGACGAATTCTGTGGTAAACGGAGGGATGTCGTAATTATTGGATACTGAAAAATCAACTTGAGGAAAACTAAGAACTGTCACATCAAGAGAATCCTCCAGCACGCAACCATTCTGAGTAGTGGCTGTGAGTTTGGCTTTGTAGTCTCCAATCTCAATATTGTTTAAGAGTACCTGTTTGCCATTGCCAACAAAAGATTCGTTCAAATACCAAGACCTAGAGACTATCGGGTCAAAAGAGTCGTCTGTATTGTCTACAAGAATATTGGGCTCATTTTCGCAATCAGCCGCTAGATGGATGTTGAGATCAGGCAGAGGGCGAATTTCAATAGTCTTAGTTGTCTCAGCGGAACACAAGTTTTCAGTATCTACCATCAAGCTGATTTCATAAGTGCCCGTTTCATCAAAAAGATACTTGAACGTACTTTCGCTATGATCCAAAACCACATCATTGATCGACCATATTCGGTTGAAAATGATGCTTTCATTTTGCAAAACTTCAGACACATTAGATGTATCACCAAAACACGCGATCTGAACATCCAGCGAAATATCAGCATTGGGCAACACTTTGACGGCCTCAGAATAAGTAGATGAACAGCCATTAGATGCATCTACAGTTAGACTGACGACTTGATCTCCTTCGTCCTCTAATAATAGCTTTGGATTCCGTTCTGTTGAAAACACCTCCGAACCACTAGCCCATTGCCAGCTAATAATATCAGCTCCTTCTACGACCGAGACATCAGTAAATGCCGATTCAAAGTCCTCACAGACTATATTATAGTTGAATCCCGCTTCAGGAATGGCCCCAACCAGAACACTTTTTTCCAGGGTATTTACACATCCATTTGGGTTAGTGGCTTCAAGTTTTACCGTGTAATTACCGGGCTCAGAATAGATATGAGACATATTTTTCTGAGTCCCTACAAAACCATCACCAAAGTCCCATTCGAAAGTTACTCCTTGCGAAAGATTGGTAAAAGTGGTGATCTCTCCGAAACATGTGGGCGAAGCTCCGAAATTCATAGTTGGAGAGGTCGAAACAGTCAAGGACCTACGGATAGAATCTGACCTACAACCCGGAATTTCCGAACGAATAGTGATGATCTTCTGACCTGGAGTTTCGAACGAAAAATCAGGCGATTTTCCAACAAGTGTATCCATATCTGATGTGATCCATTCGTACTGAAGGACATCCCCATAGTTGGCATCATTGGTGGTGTTGGAAATAGTGATAGGTTCAAACTGACAAAATATGGATTTCCCAAAAGTGATCAAAGGATCAGGTGGATCAGGGTAGATCTGTACGTTTTGAGTAATGAAATTTTTACAGCCGGTGCTGGCATCTACTGACAGCCTTACATCATACCCCCTGATGTTTTGATACTGATAACTAGGATTAGGATCACTGCTGTCTTCCACTCCATCTCCATCAAAGTCCCAACTATAACTTGTAATGTCTCCACTCGTGTTGATGCTCGTGAACTGACTTAATGTGGAAATACAACTATTATCTGTACTGAAACTAATGTCGGGCG
>JAGDZO010000006.1:0-763596 GCA_049115815.1 Cyclobacteriaceae bacterium
ATACCAGAAGAACTGTATTATTATCAACGAAAAGAAGCAGCCTAAACAATGCAATTATTACTATTATTGAACTTAAAATGATACTAAACCTCTCCTAAACATTGGGGTAACATCAAATTCCATTGCTAGCGCAGGGCGCACCGCCTGCAACTCCAATAGATGGGGGACTAAGTTTGTTGCTCGCAGCTGGCGGGGCATATGGATTGAAGAAGCTGTCTGATAGTCGGAAGTCTTAACAATCAAACTTTAGAATAATGAGGAGCTGTGGTTTTCAATCGCAGCTCCTTTTTTTATGTTAGTTGGTAGTAAACTCCTTCTCAATGAGCAGGTTGACCCAATTATCTTCGCTAACACCCATCATGGTAAATCTATACGTAGAGTCTGGTTGTAATTTAGGATTTGTGGAGGGGTCAGTAACATTTAGCACCACATTGGAAACGTCGTAAAATGTAAAATGCTTTTCGTAGGTGTAAGTGCCCGAAATGAAGTCTCCGTCCAGTGAGGAGACCACTTGAAAGTAGATAACATTTTCATCGATGAACCCATCTTTCCATTCAAAATAAGGCTCGGTGCCTGACACAATGGTACCTAGTTCGGCATTCACTTCGGTAGACTTTGTATTGGTTTTGATCCTGATGGGATCACTAATATGTAGTTTTTGCTCAGTTACATAGGTGACTATGCACATGCGTTCACCAGAGAATACTTCTCTATGAAAACGCCTGAGGTATCCATTGAAAACTGGACTTTGATCTGGAAAAAACTGATAGTATTTATCAAAGTTCAAAGAGTCAGCAAGGTCTGTAGCTTCATAATACCTGAAGTCTGAGGAGCCCTTTACTGGGTAGAAGAATACCGAAGTTGGGAAATCAACAGTTCCAAAATCATTGTTATTATTTCCTGCCGCACACGCAATCAGTTCATCTATTTCTAGAGAAGGGTTGCTGAGTATCAGCGCAGCTAGAGAGTTGGCAGAAGGGACGTTTTCTTTCGAATCATCCGCGCATGATAACAACAAAACGCCAATGACAACAAGTAGCCATAAAGTTTTCATGATATGAAGTTCTGAAAATCAATTCAATTATGCGAAGAAACGAACGATATACTAATGAATATTGAATAGATCGTTACTTACTTGAGTACCATAAGGCATAAAAAAAGGGTTTCGGAATAGCTCCAAAACCCTTTCATTTGATTTATTGTGATTGCTTATTTAGAAGCAATGAATTCTAGCAATTCAACAACCTTAGTGGAGTATCCCCACTCATTGTCATACCAAGAAACAACTTTTACAAAAGTAGGAGTCAACTGGATACCAGCACCCGCATCGAAGATAGAAGTACGCGCATCTCCAATGAAGTCATTCGAAACAACAGCGTCTTCGGTATACCCAAGAATTCCTTTCAATGGACCATCAGCAGCAGCTTTCATGGCAGCACAGATTTCTTCGTAAGAAGTTTCTTTCTTCAAGTTTACCGTAAGGTCAACACATGACACATCAGGAGTAGGTACTCTAAACGCCATACCAGTAAGTTTTCCATTCAATTCTGGAATAACCTTACCTACTGCCTTAGCGGCACCAGTAGAAGAAGGAATGATGTTTTGACCAGCACCACGTCCACCTCTCCAGTCTTTCATAGAAGGACCATCCACAGTTTTCTGTGTAGCGGTAGTAGCGTGAACAGTTGTCATCAATCCAGACTCGATACCGAATGAGTCATTCAATACTTTAGCTATAGGAGCTAGACAGTTAGTAGTACAAGATGCATTAGATACAAACTGCATGTCTGAAGTGTATTTTTCTTCATTTACGCCCATGACGAACATAGGCGTCTCATCTTTCGATGGAGCAGACATTACCACTTTCTTAGCACCAGCCTCGATGTGACCTTTAGCACTTTCTTTAGTCAAGAAAAGTCCAGTAGATTCTACTACATAATCTACGCCTATATCTCCCCACTTAAGGTCAGCAGGGTTTCTTTCTGAAGTTACTCTGATTTCCGATCCATTGACGATCAGCTTACCGTCAGTCACCTCTACCGTTCCTTTGAAACGTCCGTGAGTTGAGTCATACTTGAGCATGTATGCGATGTAGTCTACATCCAATAGGTCATTGATACCTACTACTTCAATATTTTCTTTTTCCGCTGCTACGCGAAATACTAATCTTCCGATTCTTCCGAATCCATTAATCCCGATTTTTACTTTTGACATGTTATTTGGTTTTTTACGGATTATTCAAAATAATTCTCTGCAAATCTATCATTTGATTCCTTACAGACAAACTACTGGTATGTTTAGTTCATCAGTCAGTAAGCTAATTTTTATCATGATTTGATCATGAAGATTGACATTCAAAATCATTACCTACCACTCATAAAATAATGCAATCGATTTTAGTCGTTCTAGACCTTCATATTTTAACTTTAAGTCAAATACAAACACTCAAAATCCATCAAAATGTTTCGAACAAAAATATTATCAGCAATTGTCATTCTGGCGATAACTTTTGGCTGTAGCGAACCTGCTCAAGAAGAAAAGACCCTATCGGTACCTTTCGAGAAGTACGAATTGGCCAATGGATTGGATGTCATACTTCACGAAGACAAGTCCGACCCAATAGTAGCCGTTTCTATTATAGTGCATGTGGGTTCCAACAGAGAGAAGCCAGGAAGAACCGGTTTTGCTCATTTCTTTGAGCACATGCTTTTTCAGAAATCTGAGAACGTGCCTCAAGGTGGTTTTTTTAAAAACATCAACGAATATGGCGGAACGTTCAATGGAGGAACATCCAATGATTTTACCATTTATTTCGAGACTGTACCTAAAGACGCTTTGGAAAAAGTGCTCTGGATGGAGTCTGACCGAATGGGATTTTTTATCAATGCCATAGGAGTTAAAGAATTGGAAGGGGAGAAGCCTGTTGTGAAAAATGAGAAAAGACAGAGAGTTGACAATCAGCCTTATGGGCATACTGATTATGTAATCAGAAAGGCACTTTACCCAGAAGGACACCCATATAACTGGACAGTGATCGGAGAGCTAGAAGACCTTCAAAATGCCACCATAGAGGATGTAAAGGAATTCTATGACAAGTGGTATGGCCCTAATAATGCTACTCTAGTAATCGCGGGTGATTACAAAAAAGAGGAAGTGAAGGCCATGGTCGAAAAGTATTTTGGAGAGATCCCGGCGAGAGGAGACAACACACCATTAGGACCTATGCCAGTAACATTGGAGGAAACCAAAGTGCTGTATCATGAGGACAATTTTGCTAGCCTTCCGGAAATCAGAATGACATTTCCTACTGTTGAGTCATTTCATCCTGACCAATGGCCTTTAGATGCTCTACAGGAAATACTCTCTGATGGAAAGCGTGCACCGCTTTATAAAAATCTAGTGGAGAAAGCTGAGCTTGCTCCAGAATCTGGAGTATCTGCAAGTCATTCCAACAGCGAATTGGCCGGAACCTTTACCATTCGTGTAAGAGCCAACAAGGGAGTGGATTTGGATACAGTTCGTACTGTGATAGAGTCTGCATTGGAGCAATTTGAAGCTGAAGGCTTTTCGCAAAAGGATTTGGATAGAATCAAAGCCAGACAAGAAACACAGTTTTACAACGGCATTTCTAGTGTTTTTAATAAGTCCTTTCAATTGGCCTTCTACAATGAATATGCTGGTGACCCTGGATTTATAACTAAGGACATTGAGAATATCAAAGCCGTGACCAAAGAAGATGTGATGCGTGTTTATCGTAAGTACATTAAAGGTCAAAATATGATCGTTACCAATTTCGTGCCTAGTGGAGAAACTGGTTTAGCCTTGGAAGGTGCAGCTGTAGCCAATGTGAAGGAGGAGGATATCACGCCTTATCAGCCAAGCGAGAGTTTGGAGCAGGAAGCAGATTTAGCTATTGCTAAAACGCCTTCTTCTTTTGATCGCTCCGTAGAGCCGGGCTTTGGAGAAGAGCCATTGGTAGTGCCACCGGTCATTTGGACAGACAAGACTGGAAACGGAATGAGCGTGTATGGAATCGAAAGCAAGGAGTTGCCATTGGTTCAATTTTCCATAAGAATAATGGGTGGACTGTACCTTGATGATCCTAATAAAATCGGTGCTGCTAATCTAATCACCGACATGATGATGGAAGGGACAGCTACCAAAACACCTGAAGAATTAGAGGATGCTATTGGTCAACTAGGATCTAGTATCAACATGAATACTACACCTGAATACATTGCTATCACAGGAAATTGTTTAGCAAGAAACTACCAAGCCACCATGGATTTGGTGACGGAAATAGTATTAGAGCCAAGATGGGATGCTGAAGAGTTCGAAAGGAAGAAGCAAAGCACCATCAATGCTATTCAGCAGCGCGAATCAAACCCTAATGCGATTGCTACACTGGTGTTGAATAAGCTGTTATATGGCGATGATCATATTCTTTCTCATCCTACCCAAGGTTATATAGAGACCGTAGAGGCGATGACATTGGAAGACGTCAAGGCTTATTATGATCGAAGCTTTTCACCAACAGTGACTAACTTCCACGTGGCTGGAGACGTGTCACAGGTGGAAGTCAATAAAGCATTGGAAGGCTTAGCCAGCAGGTGGGAAGCCAAGGAAGTGGTGATTCCAACATTTGATGAGCCTGCTATTCCTGAAAATCCAATGGTATACTTCGTTGACATCCCAAAAGCGAAACAATCAACCATGAGAATTGCGAGGTTGACCGCTCCCGGGAATGATCCTCTCTATAATACATTGAATATCTCCAATGATCGCTTAGGCGGAGGAGGTAGTGGACAGCTGTTTCAAGTATTGAGAGAAGAAAAAGGATTTACTTATGGAGCATATTCGTTTGTAAACAGAAAAGCTTTTGATCCGGGTATCTTCATGGCGTATTCTAGTGTGAGATCTAATGTGACTAAGGAATCACTAGATGCATTTAAAGCAGTAATTGGTGGCTATGGTGTTACTTATAATGCGGAGGAGTTAGAAAAAACCCAAGTGTCAATGATCAAAGAAAACACAAGAGCTTATGAGACCTTAGGTGATCTATTAGGTATTCTGCAGAACATCAGCACTTATGATTTACCATTGGATTATTTAGCAGTAGAACAGCAGGCTGTTCAAGATATGACCGTCGATAAAGTCAAGGCGGCAGTAGAAGAATACATGGATTTGAATAATATGATTTACCTGATCATTGGAGATAAGGAGACCCAATTTGACCGATTGAAAGTAGAAGGCGTAGGAAATCCTATCCTGCTAGATAAGTACGGCAATGAGGTAAATATGTAGTTAGTATTATCCCCTTGAGGGGAAATTGGAAGGAGGGAAAATGAATTTTCATTTTCCCTCCTTTTTTTTGTCTTGAGTGTTTGTAAATAATAATCACAATTCTATATTTGCACTCCCAAACACACCAACGGAATTAAAAACTCCAAGTGTTTAGACAAAATGGTCCGTTCGTCTAGGGGTTAGGACGCCAGGTTTTCATCCTGGTAACAGGGGTTCGATTCCCCTACGGACTACTTTTAAGACTTGAAAACCCTCTTTATTTTAAATAAAGAGGGTTTTTTATTTTTAGGTCAAGGAATAGGTCAAGTATTTTGACGTGTTTATTTGTGTTTTGGTGAATTCGCCTAATTCGCTAAAGGCCTCTAAAACATCCGAATTTTTTCACATCATTCTTTAGTCACTTGTTTTTTTATAAGCATATGCGAATATTAACAAATTTAGGTTTGGATCATTTTGAGATTCCAATCGACTATCAAATCCAGTGGTTAGTATATGGCTAGGGAAATTATTCATAAGTAAATTGAGGGATTCGAAAAATCCGAATTCGCCTTAAGGTACTTTAATCCATTCTAATAACATTTGTAGCGCTTTTGATTGATTATGTTGCCCTCCCCAATATATTAATTTCAAATGATCTTGAAATCTAACAGTGTTTTGCGAGCTGCAATCTTTAACAGGTTTTATTCTTATTGGCGAGCCCTGATTTAGCTTCATAAAGCAAAAGAAGTGAGTCTTTGGTAATCTCTGATTTTCTACTGGAAAACTAGGGCAAACTACCTTCGTGCGAATGTTGTGATATCATTTTAAACTACAAAAAAATGCCACAACAAAACACACAATCTTATGCAGGACCCGGAGATTTTCAAAATGTCCCAGTCCTAAATGGTCAATTCAATTCACAGCCAAGGCAACAATGTGCAGTGGTAATGGATCTTTCAGGATCCATGATGGGAGAACCGTTAAATCAATTGAATATTGGCCTTAATGAATTCTTCAAAGGAGTTCAGAGCGATGTAGAAGCTCTAAATCGGGTCGAAGTTATGCTTATGGGTTTCGGAGACACTTATGAAGTACTTCGCGAATTTAACACTTTAGGGGAGGAAGAAGCTCCTCACATTTCTGAGTGTTTGGGAGGTACGGTCTTTTGCCCAGCTATAACCTATGCCATACAGGAATGTGAAAAGAACAGATTGGAGTTCAAATCACAGGGCATAACAACAGGTAAACCGGTGATTATTTTTATTTCAGATGGTCAGGCCTGGGACTCAGGAGAGCTGGGAGCAATGGGTAACCAGATTAGGGCCTTGATGAACAACAGTAAGGTTTTCTTTCAAGCATTCGGTGTAGAAGGTGCCGATATGGATCAGTTAAATGCGCTTTCACATGAAAAGGCTCCAGCGAGATATATAGGTGATGCAGAAAACTTTGCAGCGCTATTCAAAAAGTTGTCCAAATCAATGGTTTCGAAATCAAAAGAGTTGAGCAGTGACCCAATTGGCTCGTTTCAAATGACTATCTCATGAAAGCAGTTACAATAGGGACATCTATAAAAGGGAGCTACCATTATGAGGATGGTACTCCCTGTCAGGATGCACATGCATATGGTCAATATAAAAATTGGAACTTTACTATTGTTTCTGATGGTGCAGGATCTTGTCCGAAATCTCATCTGGGAAGTCGGATAGCTGTTGAAGAATCCAAACGACTTACTAAACTCTTGATCAATAGATATCCCGATTTGGCTTTTGATCACCGGAAATGGGCGTTGCTATCTTCTTCTGTTTTTGAAAAGGTCAGAAACCGACTCAAACGAACAGCCCGTAAAAGGAACTTGAAATTTGAGGACTTGAGTTGCACCCTAATTCTGATTATTCACAATGAAGAAAAGCTCTATATAAGCCACATTGGAGATGGCCGAGCAGGTGCTAAGATTAACAACAAATGGAAATCCATTCTAGATCCTGTGGAAGGTGAAAGTAGCGGATCTACTTGTTTTCTTACTACCTCTTTTTGGAAAGAACCTGGTTACTTTCAGTCCAGAATTTTTGATGGTCATATTTGCTCAGTGGTGGCCATGTCAGACGGTTGTGAACGTGCAGTCTGGCTCATCGATCGATTTGATGAGAAAGTCAATAGATATGAGAAAGTAAATCAGCCTTTTGGAGAGTTTTTGGATTATTGTGTAGATGCAATACTTGTTCCTTTCTCTTCCAAAAATGAACAACTCTTGCAAGTCTTTAGTGATTTTGTAAAAGAGGGGAATCAGGTTTTGAAAAATGAACCTGACGATAGGACCATGGTATTAAGCCACTACATAAATTAGGTGAAATGTTAAAAACAGCAGCCGGTCAATCCATTGCTACAAGCAGGACTCCTCTTGCATCTGGTGGTGAAGGAGAGGTGTTTGATATAATAGGTCAACGAGATAAAGTAGCCAAAATCTACTTTCCTAAAAATAGAACCAACGATAGGTTTCAAAAACTTTCATATATGGTGCAGAATCCTCCATTGAAGGGTGCTGATCAAAGATTTCAAAGATCAGTTATATGGCCTGAGGAGATTTTGATGGATTCGAAAGGGAATTTTGTTGGATATATCATGCCTAAAGTTTCATCGGGTATGGAACTGGGCTATTTCACAGTATTCATGCGGCACCCAAAAGTCAAATCTACAACATGGGATAAATTGAGCTTTCGCAGTGGACCGGAGTTTTTCTTTAGGAGACTAGTGGCCTGTTACAATCTTTGTAAGGCGATAGAACTTATACATTCTAAAAAAGAATACCAATTGTGCGACTTAAAGCCATCCAATATTCTCATTGATCCTACGGGGTTTGTTTCGATAATAGATTTGGACAGCATTCAAATTAGTTCTTCTAAAGCTAAATTTCCCAGTGCACTCTATACACCAGAATACACAAGCCCGGAGTTTATCAAGAAGCAATCTCTAAATCGATCAGTGGAATATGATCATTTCTCATTAGCGATCATTCTTTATCAGCTTTTGATTGGGGTTCATCCATTTCAGGGCATTTTAAAAAGAGATTCTGAGGCAGTTTTAACTGATTGTATCAAAGAAGGAGCATTTGCGAATGGGAATAGGAGCGGGCTATTATCGAACATTCCAAATGCTCATCAGGTATTTAATTATCTCCCCAAGGAGGTGCAAAAGGCTTTTGTTCAAACGTTGGATGATGGGCATAAGCAACCAAATAGGCGGCTAAATGCGACCGAATGGTCAAGGGTTTTCAAAACTGTAATTGTTAGAAATCAGCCTCAGATTAAGCAGAATCAATCGCAATTTCAGAAGGTCAATAGCCAACAAAATCCGGCACCAATAAAGAAGGTGAAAAAAGCACATCAGTCAATACCACCAAATCCAATTCGAGTGCCGAAAGTACCATTACCAATTAAGCAACAGCCAATTATTCAAAGGGCTGGTCTGCCAAAAGCAAAAGGTTTAATTAATCCAATAGGGGGGGGCTCCATGGTAACTCCAAATAAGCTCATAGCCAGTACTACTCCATTGGTTTCGAAAGTGAACGGATTGATCATCTAGCAACCAGGGAAAACTCAATTGTGCTCAAATTACTAGCTGATATTAAACACTGAAACTATGAAGAAGCTACTGGATCTGTTTTACTGGCTAAGTGATACCGACGAAGATTTACTGAATACGCCCAACATGCCTAGAAAGGCGAAGAGTCGCCAGCTCACCTATGGCATCTTTGTTTTCTTGACAATGCTATTGGCATTTATTTCTGGACAGGAGCTCGCCAAGACATTCTTTTACGAATATGATGGGCAATATGTGATAATCAGCACATTTGATTCGTTGGTCTCTTTTTTCCTCGGTTTGCTGTGGGCTGCCTTTATTGGAATGATCGATCGGGAAATCGTATCAAACAAAAACAAGCAAGTAGGTTTGGTCAGGATTCCACTGGCAATAGTTATCGCATTAGCAGTATCCGTTCCTTTGGAGATGAAGGCGCTGAAAAATGATATTGAAGCCCACTTGATCCAGAAGAATAACCTGTCGAACCATGACGTGATTAAAACCAGAGATGATGCATTGGTTAGTTTAGATATTGAACTCAAAAGGCTAAAAGATCGGGTGGATGAGGAGCGGCAGCAGATAGCTTACTGGTCAAGAGTCATGGAGGAAGAAAACAAAGGGTTGAAAACTTCGGGACGATCTGGAGTCATGGGGATAGGACGGAATTACATTGAAGCAGAGCGGAATTTAGCACTTCATGAAAAACTAAAGTCAGAATACGAAGCGGACTATAAGAGAGCCGAGCCGGCTTACAATAAAAAGAATCTAGCTATCCATGAAGCATATAACGCCAACTTCAAGAAAGGCAGTTTTGGAATAGCGGCTCGCTATGATGCGCTGGGTGAAATGAAAAATGGTAGTGTAGCGGTGAAGGAGATTGCGATTGGTTTAATGCTATTGCTGATGCTGCTAGAACTCACTCCTGCATTAATTAAGATGCTCTCAAAGGAAACAGCATATGATCAACTCAATGCGGCAAGAGACCTCATCAATGAGCAGGTGATCAATACACAGTCCAATCAGCTTATTCAACAAATCAATACAAATCCTGCCACCGCAAGCAATGCTGGTCAACTCTTTGGTCAAATTAAATTGGCAATAACAAAATAATGCAATCAGTTTTGAAATCGACAATACTTCCTGTCGAGCAAGCCATGATCACAATGGTCAATCGTGAAAGGAGGCTTAGAGGACTAAAGGAACTGAAGTCCTCAGCTCATCTGTCTGTTGTTGCTAGAAAGCACAGCCAGGTTCAGCTCAGGCACAAGGATATTTTCCACGAATCCCCTGAAGATTTTTCAACTCACGGGGTGCGGATCAAAAGGGATGGATATCTCGCCATGAGATCTGCTGAAAATGTAGCTACTGCGCCTGAACTGGAGATGAGCCATCGTGGATTAATGAACAGTCCGGGGCATTATCAAAATATAGTGGGTGATTGGGAAGAGATAGGAATAGGGATTACCATAGACAAATATGGTCAATTGTATGTAACCCAGCTTTTTGCAAACCCAGTTATTGTTAAGGATCCTAGAGCGATTAAAACGAAATGGATTGCAGGAATACAAATGATGCGGGAGAAGCATAAACTGTCATCAATTCAATTTCACAATCCAAGGACGTTTAAAAATATAGATCATGAACTTGAGGGAAATGAACTTTCAGCTCTTTTGGCTAAGGCGGGTAAAGAGCTTGCCGGCCAAGGGGTGAATTTTAGTGAATCTAGGATTTTCTATTTTCTGGGTTTCAATAATTCATCATCTGATGAACAGATGCAGCTGCTAAAAGATCCGAATACAAATGGAGTGGCCTTGCATTTATGCCAGATGGAGGATGGAAGAATCTTAGGATTGGTGTTGATTTTGTTAGGATAATCTTCTCTAAAACCAGGGAAAACTCCCACTCCCCCAATTTTGAGCTAAACTTCAAAGCTCATGAAAACAGATATCATAACTACCGCTTGCAATCAGTTGTCCAAACAGGAGGATACCTTGCCGGTGTTGCAATCTTATCTTTCGATATTTGGTCAGCTTCCTGAAAAACTTTCTGAATTCCCTATTTATCAAGAGTCAATACGACTAATTAATACCAATGCCTTTGAAGAAGTCATAGGACTAAAAGGTGAAGAACTCGAAGCTGTTCACACCTTGATCCTGACTGGGTTTTTGAAAGTGACTCGAAGTGAGGGATCTTTGGTTTTGCTTGTTTCCATAGGCAATACTGTCTTTCGATTTCGAGAGGTAATCCAAGATGAAAATGTATGGGTTGAGATAGTTAGGTTGTTGATGGTAATGAGCATTGATATTAGTACTGATACTGACAAAAATGATTCTGTAAAGTGTGCTATGTTTATTTCTGAAAACCTGAACCTATGGTCCAGAAATAATCAACTAATCATCGAGGCAGCCATTCTAAAGTTGTACGCTCAGGGGTCTTCTATAGAACAAATTTCTGAGTATTTGGGACAAAGTAAAGAACGCGTCGGCTATATGCTGAGCTTTTCAAAAAACCATCAAAAATATCTTGATGATTATATGTGGTTTACAGATCATATAGCTCAAAGCATCTCACTTAATCTAGCGATTAAAAGACCCTCAAATAATCTTTTCGCTGGACTTCTGTCAGGTATATTGGGGTGTGTCTCACGGAGGGAGCATCTAGAAGATGTACTGCAAAAAAGCCTTAGTTTCTCTATGAATTGATTTCTTGTTATTTTAAATGATGCTAAAGAAAAGCCTGATGGGAAATCAGGGTGATTAAAACTTTGATAAATGGAATTTTTAAAACCTGTAATTGAAGTCATAGCAAAGAAAGGCGCTATCTGAGCTGGGGAATAGTATTCTTTACGAGTATGATTTTTAAAGTATATTTATTTATAATCTATAAGGTGAAAGGAGGTGTTTATAATGATTAATAAAGTTTGGAAAGATTGACAGGGATGGTCTCACTCATTGTGGAGTGAGACCTATTATGATAAATTTAGGAACTATGATTTTAACTGGTTGTCCATTCTCAGGAATAAAAGGTGTTAATGATGCTATCGAGAATAGTAAGAGTAACATTTTGTTGCATGTTAGTGATATTGAGTATTGCAGTCTGAATGAGTTGATTGTTAATGGTAGTAGTTATTTACATTCCGAAATTAAAAGCTCATATATTCGATACCCGTATGATCTAATTCCGCCATTTACTTCGGATTACAGTAAACGTGAGGCTATAGAATACCATAAATCAGTTGCACTCCTGTTTGATAATTGTGCAATCAATAAACTTGCCTCCACCTGGCAACTGCGGAATCGGCAGTTCTCTTTACTTCAATACAAAAAACATGGGGGAGATATTGTTGAAACGTACCTTCTCAATGATCATAAGTATCTGAATTCGAAGAAAAAATACATCGTGAAGTCAATAGGAAATTGCTACGTTAGCGAGGAATTAACAGATGTTAATAATGATATTTTTTCTGTAGAAAGAGATGGGGAAGACATTGCTACAATTTTTCCCGCACAACAATTTGACTTGGATAATGCAGGTAAGTATTTTAACCTTGTTGATCATGTTCTCATCCAAGAAAGAATTGAAGGAAAAGAATTGAGAGTTCATGTTATAGGAAAGGATGTTTTTTTGCTCGAACGTCAAAAGGTAGCGGGAGTTGATCAGAGTACTGGTGATTTTTCGTTTTATAAGGCTGAATTTAATTTGGATAAAATCTATCATCCTATCAGATCTATGATGAGTGAGTTCAACCTTGATTATTTGTGTTTTGATTTGATTATGCAAGAAGGCTCAGATCGTCCATTTGTAATTGATATAAATCCATATGGAAGTTTGCCCCCTACCTCCGAATTTCCAGAACATACTAACGCTCTCTCGCAACTATTAATTTCAAGACATGATAACCTATGAGCCAATAAAAATTGATTTTAGAACGAATCTATTAAAATACAGTTCATTTTTATCATTATTCGATAGAGAGTCCTTACTCAAAGAACTAGATAAATTGGATTATCAGGCAATATATGAAAATCATAAGCTTGCTAGGTTTGAGTCTCAAGCTTCCATCAATGTTGGTTCAATGATATCTAATTTTATAACCGATATTCTTGCTCAATTAGAAGAATATTATAAATCAGATTTGAAAGTAGAGCATTTTGTATTTAAATATGTAAAGGATTGTGAAGTGCCGTGGCACGTGGATAAACCAAGACATTATTTTCTGTCCATGCTATATTTAGGTGATTTTTCTGGCGGGTCATACATATATAAAGGTAAAGACGAAAATGAGTACAAAATCTCTCTTCAAAGAGGGGATCTATTATTATCTGTAAATAAGAATCAAGTTGGTGAGAACTGCAATACTGAACACATGGTATCAAAAATATCTTCTGGCATCAGGTATGTTATAGCTTCCACCTTTGTGAAATCGTAACTAATTTATTATTTTTTAATTGACCTATTTGGGGTAAGCTGGATTTAGAAATATTGCCCTCATTGAGGGTAGCAGTTGATTTCATTATTAAACTGAATATCATCGAGTATTTAAATATAATACCTCAAGAAGTACTGTTATGAAAATAGTCCCAAAACGAGTATTAATAATTGCACATTCTAACTTTGGAGTTGGACATTTTAATAGGTCCAAGAATATATCTGACATATTTACAAAGGCAGGTTTTGAAGTTGCGATAGCCTATTCTGGTGTTGAATTAGATGATTTTTTTTGGGCAGGCTATAATGCCATAAGGTTTTCTAATCCAGATTTTTGGGAATCACTTGAACAAGCTTCTAGCTATATGAAAGGAAATAAAGCTAAAATTGAACTTGAGGCATCAAACATTGAAAGAATATCGAAGCTCAAAAATATAATTGACGAATTTATACCTCAAATAATAATTTATGAGTTCATCCCTTTTTATAAATATCGATTTCTGGAAGAATTTAATTCATGTTGTTCGTATGCCAAAGTGAAATACGGGGCTAAAGTATTAATAAGCTTAAGAGACATTCTTCACAGTTCTAGTTTCCCTCCAGAAAAACATTTAAAATCTTTTTCAGAGGCTATGACATTGATCGATCGAGTTATTTTTCATGGCGAAATAGAATTCAGCGATACGGAAATATTGAGATGGTTGAAAAAATGTGAGATACCTTATTCTTTTACTGGATTTATAGTACCTAGTAGTCTTAAAAATAGCGATTTGAAACGCAGGTCTTTAATTAATAAGAAGGTCATTTGTAGTGCTGGGGGTGGCCGAGATGGCGCAGTAATGATAGAAAAATTGGATTCCTTAATGTCTATTCTTAAGAAGTACGGATATGAAGAATATCATCTAGCAAAAGGGTACTTTTCAAAGAACGGCAGTAGAGCACATAAAGAATGGAAAGAGATCAAACCATTCGACTATTTAAATTCTATTAAAACGATTGATTATACGCTAAGTATAAATATGGCTGGCTACAATACATGTTGGGAAAATGTTTATCTAGGAATTCCTATGATAATCGAGGACAGAGATAGATATGAACAGAGAAAAAGAACAAAACTCCTCATGGATGCTGGTTTAGCTTTATCAATTGAAAATACGATGTTACTGAGTCGAGAAGACTTACAATCATTTATAAGTGATTATGAAATTAGGCATTCAGATTTTTTGAGAAAATATCGTTTCGATGATGGAAGTAATTTATTGCATGAAATAAGTAAGATTTGAAATTCATAATAATTAGTCAAACATGTCCTGGAGAGGGGTATGGGGGTTCTGGTAAAGTTAGTAGGGAATGGTATAATCTCGTTTGTGAAGTAGGTTCAATTATTGAATATGTGACCCCTTCCAAGATATATCAGAATGATTTCCATATCAGCAAGGACACTCGTTTTAGCAGAATTCAATTCGATAAATGTGATTGCATTTTGGTTTTGCATGGTTGGAAATTTACATCTGATTTTTGGAAACAACTTGAGGAGATTGAATTGCCTAAAATATTCAGGTTTGGAGACGAATGGCCAAAAAAAGTTGGAGTTAATATTTCTTGTTCTCAAGCTATCTATATATCCAGAGCTCTTTATGTGGGTCTAAAAAATAATGTTTCGGCTGAAGCAAATTTTATTGGTAAAAATTGGATTGAAGGCCAAATGATAACAAAACACACGCTGAAATTTCAGTTCTTAAGATTGATTTTTGTAGGACGGCTGGTGGATCATAAAGGCTACAAACTTCTTCCTGAAATAGCTAGAAAATTAATTGATTCGGGATTTGAAAAGTTTAAAATCACGATAGCTGGACAAGGTGAAAAAGGGGTAGTAAATGAATTTAAACATGTTATAAGGAATTTAAAAGTAGAAACACATGTCGAGTATATAGGTTTTGTTGAGAGAGATGAAGTAAAAAATTTGATGTCACAACATGACCTGTTGATATTTCCGTCATTGTATAGAGATACAAAAACAATAGAAGGCTGTCCCAACGTATTTCTTGAATCGTGGATCTCAGGAATTCCTGTTATAGGTAACTTTTTTGATAGTGCTTATGAGCATGTAGAGCCGGGAAAGGATTCGATTGCGGTAAATTCAACTAAGACTGAAGATTGGGTTACTGCGTTGATACCAATTATTGTGAATCCAGATTTACTTGATAATCTTAAAAAGAATTGCTTAGTCAAAGCAAATCATTTCAATAAGGAAAAAGTTGCAAAGCATTACAAAATGATACTTAAGGGTTCTCATATTGAGAACACAACTGCCTTAGTTGATAAACCATCATTGGGTAATCATGAGCAAGTCATGAAATTCCTCAGTGATATTTTGAACATAGGATTATCTAATATTTCAACCATTTGGAAACTAAATAATAAATGGGAAGATCGGGATCCATTGATAATACAATACCTGGAAAGATTAGCCATTGCGGCATTTATATTAGGTCGAATTACCAATAATTTCACGACATTAAAAGGGCTTGTTAAGGAATGTCTCGACATACTATCCACAGATATTGAAATTCATCAAAAATCAATGTTTGGTGGATGTTTTTCACTTATGGAAATGATGGAGCCAGGTTGCTGTATCACGCAAGAAACAAATGAGTTGAAAAATTATTTTGCAAATGGTGCAAATTCTGATAGTCCGAACAATAATCATTTGTTGTTCCATTTCTCGCAAGCAATTATAGCGAATGACCGTATAGCGATAAGTAAATTTCAGAAAGCCTTAGATCATTTTATAGATGAATCAGATGGGTGGTTTTTTGATGGAAAATTTGAAAGCAAGGATTATTATAATTCTTGGGGGTTTTATTTGTATATACCATTGTTAGCTATGTATGGGAAAGACGATTGGTGTTCAACTATCATAAAAAGACATGGCCAAACCTTCATTGAGACATTCTCATCAAACTATTTTGATAAGGAAGGGTTCCCTATTCCTTATGGCAGATCTCTGAGTTACAGATTATCCACAACCGCTTGTTTTTTCCCACTTATGAATTCAATCAATAGCAACAAGATATCAATTAAGAGATTAGCGAAGATTTTTCATACAAATATTAACCTATTCTATCAAGCAGTGGGGTCCTTAGGTTTATTTTATCCGGGCTGGTTGGGGATATCGAAAAGTGAAGTGTATACAGATTTTGGAACTTCTTTATGGTCACTATGGTCGTTTCTTCCTCTCCTTCATGATGAAAAACATCAATTCTGGCAAGAATTCTCAAAATGTACGATCGACACTGTGGATTTTTGGAATAAAAAACACCGACAAGATAGGAGTTCAATTAATGGGCCTCTTGCTTATAAAGGTAACTTGAACAAGTTGCGAAATGATAATTTGTATAATGGTAATTTGTACTCTTCCCTGATATCCGATTACAAATTCCCAGGTGTCAATCAATATTGGCCAGCAATAAAGAAATAACTATCGAAAATGGATATTGTTGATATACAGACCCTAGTAAAAAGAGATGGGCATTGCATTTTTAAGAGCAATTTTGAGTCAAACGCTCAGCTAGAAAATTTCTTTTCTTCAATGGGTGTTCTTTCATCTGAGAATAACTATAAATCTGTAGTTGCGGATATTTT
Source organism: Cyclobacteriaceae bacterium (assembly GCA_049115815.1). Taxonomy (GTDB): domain Bacteria; phylum Bacteroidota; class Bacteroidia; order Cytophagales; family Cyclobacteriaceae; genus Marinoscillum. The sequence continues at coordinate 16,933 of JAGDZO010000006.1, forward strand.
GGTAGCTGATATGCTAAATGAGCAAAGATACTTACACAAGCAATCCAAAATGCCAATGCATACAGATTCGGCTGGGATGATTAAACCTCATGATTATGTTGTTCTGCATTGCATTAAAGAGGACGCTAATGGCTCAGGCTGTTCGTTATTGTGTTTTATAGATGATATTTGGGATAAGTTGAATGATGATTCAAAACACCTCGAAGAACTATTGTCTACGAATTTTTTATTCAAAGCCAGAAATAGGGATTCGCAAGGTCCAATATTTAAATCTATTTTAAGCTTTAGCGATAAGAATGAACTAAATATTTCCTATAGAAGGGATATTATAAGTTATGGAGAGAGCCAGAAATGGATCTTTGATAAACTAGATAAAATCATTAATGAGCATACCAAATCTTTCAAGTTGCAAGGTGGCGATACACTTATTATTAATAACTTAAAAGTACTTCACGGTAGAAGTGAAATAACTGATAGAGAAAATTCAGGCAGGCATATTAAAAGGGTACGAATATTTAGCGAACAAAGATAGAATCGACAATTTATTGCTACGAAAAGATTTGTCATTAATATGCCTTAGAGTAAAGGAGCATTCCGTGTCCTTCAGTAAAAACCTGAAGTAAACTTTTAGATTGTTTTTTGTAAATGAGTCTATCAGAAATAATAAAGCGCCAATAACCATCTTTGTGATTTTCTATTAATTCGTTACACGCGCTGAATACACCTGGCCACATTGTTTGATTATAATCATCGAATAATACAAATTTGTTTGTATTTAAAATTGCCCAATTTCCATCGAAAAGAACGTTTTTCTTCTCATGACAACCGTCAATAAAAATTAAATCATAACGCGTGTTATGCATAGGCAATATTTTTTCACTGGGCTCATTCACAAAGTTTATTCTTCCATTTAGATTATTAAATAATTCAGCTACGTAATTTCTTGCTATATCTATTCTTTCAGAATTAATGTCAACAGTAGTTATTTTGAATCTCTTTTTACTTTCATTAAATGCTTTAAGTGCACTCATTAAAGAGTAGCCCTTTCCAATTCCAATTTCACAATATGATGATAAATTGTAGTTTTTCAGTAAAGAATAGATCATCAGCCCTCTTTCCGGATTTGGTATGTGTTTCCTGCCATTACGATATTTTGTGCCACACAAATCAACTAAAAAATCAAATTCAGGAGAAGAACCCGTTTCTTGTTCGAAATCAAGTTTTCCTACAAAGGTTTTTATGTGTTGTTTTTCCAAAGGTGATCAATATTTAATGTGGTCAGTAATTCTATTTACTTCGGGCGTGAACGAAGATAATAGATTTAAATAATCGTATAGTACCAATGGCTTATTAGGAATTTTGTTTGTTTTTAATCTATCCTATCAAGTATTGTTCTATTCCCTTTTCAATAGTTTTAAGGTTTGATGATTCTATCACCTTTATCTCATACAATTCCTTTTCCCAGTTAAACTCATTTTGACACATATTTATAAGGTCTTTTGTAACAATTTGAATCATCGATTGAAATATAGTATTTTTTTAAGTTGGTTGAACTTCATTTCCTATTCCAATTTAGCTAATTGATTAAAAAACCCCGGAAAACTCCCCCCTCATCATCTTGCATTGAAATAACCATGCAAGATGAAACTAGTAAGAACCCTCTTATTTCTTTTAGTAATCCTCTCAAGCTGCGTCTCCCTCAAGACCTGGGAAGCAGATCAAGCTAAGCGCGCGTCTCGTGATGGGGTAGTGTCCGATAGTTTGGGTTTATTGAGTGCTCAAGCTGCTAACATCAGGCAGGGAGTATGTTTGCAGATTCAGCTATTGGATAGTCTGCAAAAGCAGTTCATGGTCCTCAATCAGAATCAGTTGATCTTGCAAAATGGCTTAAGTCAAGTGGCTAAAGAAAAGGACTCCCTGGTGTATGATATCACCATGCTGGAGTACCAGAATGGCTTGCTTGAAAAGAGTATAGCCACTTGTAATGCATACAGTCAGGATGTTGTGCTAGAGAATCTGATCCTGAAGGATTCATTAGCTGCGATGGCTGAGCAAACGCCTCATCAGACTAACAACCATGCTCGGCGCTTGACCTTTGGCGGAAATTCCTACGATACTTATTTGGTAGATCTGAGATCTATTGAGATCAGCTTTTTTTGGAAGGATTCATCTAATGACAAAATCAGGAGTCTTACTGCTTTGAAGGATCTCGTTGAAAGTGCAGAATCAGAAGAATTAGTATTTGCCACCAATGCAGGCATGTATACGGAGACCAATGACCCACAGGGCCTATATATGGAGAATGGACAAACTCTCATTCCATTGGATACGGCCAGCTCTGGTTATGGTAATTTTTACCTGCAGCCAAATGGGGTATTTGGATTGACCCATTCAGGATCTGCGGTGGTCGTCCCTACTGCCGAATGGCAGGATCAGGATAGTATCAGCTATGCTACTCAATCGGGTCCGATGCTGGTGATAGACCGTGAAATCCATTCGGTATTTACGCCAAACTCCAGTAGCAAATACATTCGCAGTGGGGTAGGGTTGATAGATCCGCATACTTTGGTATTTATTATCTCCAACGAGCCGGTTTGCTTTTACGATTTCGCCAGTGTTTTCAAGGCGGTCTTTTACTGTGAAAATGCCCTCTATCTGGATGGTGCCATTAGCAGGATGTATATCCCACAGCTCAATCGCCAAGAGCTTGGGGGTGATTTTGGCGCCATGATTGGTATTATCTCAAAATAATAACGCTATGAGAATCCTGTACCTGACCCTTTTCCTTTTTTGTGTCAACTCGGCATCTGCACAGTTTGATATGAAATCCTACTATGCCCAGCATCGGCACGAGACGGAACAGCAGTTTTTGGACCGGTTTCCTTATGCTGAGTACCTGAAAGTGACTTCATTTATAGATTTCAAGACTTTGCAGGCGCACCGGTATTATTTATGGAGCCAGCGTAGAACCAATATTGGAGATTTGTTTCTTTGTCACTTGGCGGAGAGGTTTCTCCAGTATTATAAGATCTACTTGCATAGAACCGAGGATCATCTCCAGATAGGGGAAGCTTTTATCAGTCCTAAACGAAACTTGTTCAATGACAAAGTGAATGAACTGTACCAGCTCATAGGCTATCACCTGTTGAGTCAGGTGGCAGAAACCATTGAAGCAGGAATCAAGAACGGTGAATTCAGTAAATACTCTCCCGGAAATCAATTAATCATCGATCGGTTGGAGCAGAACAAGATCTATGTCAATGAACAGCCATCCACCTGGGAGAAAGTGTTGTCTAATGTTGCCAAAGGGAATTTCAGTTACCTCTCAGATCGAATGGGTAAGAAAATAGATGAAACCTTTGGATTGAGTGATCAGGGTACCCACCTCAGTTTGGCCAACTATAAAAACTATTTTCCGGTAGATGGAAAAGGCCATGCGATCAATGTATTCAGCATTCAGAGTAGCTATACCACCATAGGTCATTGTGTTTGGATGCTCAGGCCCTATGTCAAAGCGTCCTATTTGGCACATGCGGATGGGGGCACCTCTATTTATGGCAAATACGCATCTCAAAGAAAATCGAGTAAAGTGTATTTGGCGGCAACAGGAGGATTTACCAATGAAAAAAGCCAACCAGTAGGTCTCACCATGGAAAATGGCAATATCGTCAATGCCGTATTGCGGCAGAAGGACATGGACGGTTTGGTGATCATCTATCCAAATGGAGGGCTGGCGGTTTGTAACCTGAAGCAAGGACAAATTTCCCTGGGTGCTTATGGTGAGGTTACCCCTCGCAAAAGTTTGGTGGACTATGCCAACTTGATCCAGTGGGGGAGAAGCAACAACGCCACCATGTTCCAGACCCAGCTCTTAGCCTATGAAGATCATTTGTTGATCAATGTATCAGATGCACAGTCGGACATAAGAGAGCGGCGCATACTGGCAGTGGTAAAGGATAGAGGTAATGGCGACTTGCACAATGTGATTTTTGACATAAAATCAGGGTATAATTTGGCGATCATTTCGGAGGAGCTCTTTAAGCTTTTGAAAGCAAGAAACAAGCAAGTCATAGCTATGCTGAACCTTGATGTTGGCAGCTACAACATCCTAAATGTACATGACGACAAAGGCAACCTGGATAATCGCGTGAAGGGTCCTACGAGTATTTCTAAAGCAACCAATTTGATTGTTTATACGAGATGAAATTCATAACTTTTTAACAAAATAAAGGTCGAAAAATGCTTTCCAGACAACAAAAAAGAGATAAGAAGGACATGCACTGGTTGACATCTGAGGGGATGGTAGCCTGTAATCCGCGTGATAAGGAGGCTTCTCATAGAGCAGCGGTTCAGGGTATCGCCACAGAAGTCCAAGAGGATGTCACCTGCAAGAAGTGTTGGATTAAGATCAGAGAGCAAAAGTCGAAAAGATAGTTTAATGCCGTTATTTTGAGACAAATAGCCATTTCTGATCTTCATGGACAATTCAATACTTTTTTGGCCTTGATAAATGCTGTTAAATTGAGTCAGGCTGATGAACTCTATATTCTTGGAGATATCATTGGACATGGATCGAATCCTCGAAAGACAACAGAAAACCCACTCGGAATTATCAAGCACGTCATCAAGCTGAGAGCTGAAGGCTTCAAGATTGGATGTATACGCGGAAACCATGACCATAGGGTTATACAGGAACATCAAATTGGCAAAAGAAGGATAGTCGAACCCTTTCTATCCTTTCTGAAAGAAATGAAGTTTTACCTTCAACTGGATGACTTCCTCCTGGTACATGCCGGTTTCAATTTAGGAATTGAAAGTCCGTTTGATGATCCGCATGCCATGATGAATCGGTTTGATTTTAAGCTAGATGCTCCACATTCATTATTGAATAATAAAAGAGTGATCCACGGACATATTGTTCAGCCAAAGGAATCTATAGAAAGAAGTATAGAACAGAGAGATTGGTCGATATCTATAGACAATGGTGTTTTCCTAAATAGAGAAGGAACAGGCAGTCTCTGTGCCTTGGATTTAACAAATTGGCAAGTTCATTTTGAACCGAACGTGGACTAAGAGTCATTACCCTCCTATTTGCATCCATTTATAACTTCTATTTTTTTTGAATGCTGGGGTTTTGGTAAAACTGCGGAAAACTCATCACATACCTTCTTTGTCTTGTCAACTATTTCATACCAATCATGATAGACCCAATTTTATTTCTTCGATTAATGAACCACGAGAGAGGTGAACTGGCCTTAGCCAACTATTTGGATCAATATAAGATGCCAGAATCATGGACCGATTTCCCGATTGTTCATAAGTATGAAAGTCAATTGAATCTTCATGAAATTTTAAGGGCCATTGAGTCTCCAACTGAAGAGGATAATTATTGGCATGTACTACCAATAGTAGGAAATTTTCAGTTGGTTGAAGATAGAGAGGATGTTTCATTTCAATTCAAACATTATGATGAACCTACATTCAAATCACTTGAAGATTTTGAAGAAGAGGATTTCCTGAAGTTATTGACCGCCTTATTGGAGGCAAGCATAGATCTTCATTCGGAGAGTAATGTTTCGAGTATTCAAAGTCAAATATTATTTTGGCATGAAAACAATGCTCCCTTACTTTATCTGGCAATAAGGCGTATGAAGTATCTGGGTTTTAGTGAAGAGAAAATAGCGAGGAGATTGAAGATTACTATAGATAAGGTGAACGGAGTATTGATAAGGAAAACTCTGGAAAATTAGATTATCCTGAGCTTTGTCTATCAAAAATTAAGAAAGTCATGAAAAACAAAATAGTTATATCAAAAGAGGTCATCCTGGGCAAAATGAAAAGCTCCAGAAGATCGGATATGGTTATGAAAGGTAATCATGTCATCCCCTACCGCAAGGTGTTCAAGTCTAAAAAGGCTTATGACCGAAAAAGAGGTAAAAAAGTAGAATACTGAATCAATAAATTGATTGAAATGAAATTTTTAGCATCATTCAAAAAAGGCGCAGTGCATTGAGGTAAAACTTAAATGCATTGTCATGAAAAAAGGAAAAACGATCAAAAGAATGTTTGGGACTGATGAGTATGGTTTCGAAATGATTCCTGCAAAGATCTCAAACATTCGAGTGGCCAGAATTCAGTTTGGCGATGAGCGCGGTTGTAGTTATTGCTTCCCACATGGCTGGGAGACCAGCAACTCTACGAGATTCACCAATGCTCAGCGCAGCTGGAAAAAGCACCGTAAGGCTCAGTTTTTGGACTGAATTTTAAGTTGGTAATTCTGTACAGCCATGGAAAACAATAAAACCCCCATCTTTGCTTCATCAATTAAACCTGTGTCAATTATGATTGCGCTAGAACCATATCTCGATAAATCCACTAAGAAGGCCTAATCAATCTTAATTAGCTGTGCTTTTGAGGTGGTCTTAAATACTATCACAATCTTCCATCACATGATGGCGAAAAAAGCACATATGAAAAAGCAAAAATTGAGAGGTAACGACCTCAAAAGAATAAATTATCAAGACAATAGAGTAAGAAGTATAGCCATTGATGTAATGGCTAAATATTACAAGCATACATCTCTAGACGAGCAATTGCTGCTCTTATCAGATGTACTCCAAAACCCTGAGAACTACAGAGATCATGATTATTTGGCACCCATAGCTATGGAGCTTTTGGATGAGGAAGAAGTGGAAGAGAAAAGTGAAATCTCCTTATTGGAGGAGCCACTGGATTTTAAGATTTTCGGTAAAAAACTCATCACGCCACAGGCTATTTCACAAATGGAGTTGGCGATGCAGTTGCCAATTACTAGAAAAGGCGCATTGATGCCAGATGCACATCAGGGTTATGGTTTGCCCATTGGCGGGGTTTTAGCTACTAAGGATGCCGTGATACCCTACGGTGTTGGCATTGATATCGGTTGCAGGATGAGCTTAAGCATTTTTGATGTTTCTGCCGCCTACTTAGATAAAAATGCTTTTAAGTTTAAGACCTCACTCTATGAGAACACTTTCTTTGGAGCCAAAGAGACTCGCTTCAAAAGTCAGAGCCATGAGGTGCTGGATGATATCCGGTTCCAAGAAACGGGACTACTTCGTCAATTGCACGGAAGGGCAGTGAGACAACTGGGCACCTCTGGATCTGGTAACCATTTTGTAGAGTTTGGCATTGTCCATCTTCCTGATGAAAACGAATTTGGATTGCCTGAAGGAGCGTATTTAGGATTGCTTTCTCATTCGGGATCAAGAGGGTTAGGCGCCTATGTGGCGGAACACTACACCGAAATTGCGAAGGAGCAATGCTTGCTTCCTTCTCATGCGCAGCATTTTGCCTGGCTGGATCTAAACACCGAGGAAGGGCAGGAGTATTGGTTATCGATGAATCTGGCGGGTGACTATGCAAAAGCCTGTCACGATCAAGTGCACTTTCACCTGTGTCAGGATCTAGGATTAAGTCCGATTGCCAGGATAGAGAACCATCACAATTTTGCCTGGAAAAAGCATATTGAGGGTGTAGGCGAAGTGATTGTTCATAGGAAAGGAGCTACACCTGCTGCTGCTGGAGAGTTGGGGATTATTCCCGGATCAATGGCCAACAATGGGTATATCGTTAAGGGAATAGGTAATGTAGATAGTCTGGATAGCGCTTCACATGGTGCAGGACGGAGAATGTCTAGAAAGCGTACGAAAGAGAGCTACACCGGCAGTGAAATGAAAAAAGTGTTGAAAAAGAATAATGTAACACTTATTGGTGGAGGAATAGATGAAGCGCCGATTGCCTACAAGGATATCGACGAGGTGATGGATTCTCAAAAGGCACTTGTTGAAGTCGTTGGAAAATTCGAACCGCGAATAGTCAAGATGGATAAGAATTAGTCTATCGACGTATTCTTTTGAAAAACTGGGGAAAACTACTCCTAGTCTTTCTTTGGGGTATCACTAAAACAATAAGACCATGTATTACAACGACGCACAAAAGGACATTTACAATCCACCAAGTTTAAACCAGAACCAGAGAGATTTGTATGGACCAAACTCTATGAATGAGGCGCAGTTCAATCAAATGGGTCAAAACTATAACAATGCCCAAGCGAACCTCTACAACTTACCAAAAGTCGATTTTGTGTCTTTTCAAAATGACTTCTTTAAGAAGAACAATATGTGGTAAGTCGGATTGAATGGGAATTATTAAAGAGGGTGTCTAATTAAGGCACCTTTTTTTTGTTCCAAATAGATGATGCCAAATCACTACCCTATTAGTAATTTCAAAACCTGGGAAAACTCTAGTCGCCACATCTTTGAGTCAATCAAAACAAAACAGTCATGCCATTTACAGTAGATCCCTTCGGAAACGTATTCGATCAGAACTCATGGAGAAATGATCCAATCGGAACATTAAACGGTAATCAAGTGCTTGATCCACTTGGCAAGCCTTTAGGCAATTACCAGTATAATGCAATGGGGCCAGATAACTTCTGGCCTGATAGCCAGCCCTATAAAACAGCTGGAGACCAATATGATGTTTACCCTAAAAGTTCAGTTTTGGACCCCAAAGAACATCTTAATTTTGATCCCTTAGATCTGAACAAGCCATTGGATATAAACGATCCTTTTAAATCAGCCAAAGATTCGTTTAAAAACCCATTTGACTTTAATTCGAGATTTAATGGTGGATTCAATGGATTTAATTTTTAATTGAGAAATGATGAAGTCATATCAATACGTTGGCCCAGGTGAGATTCTCGATCGCATCGATCGAGAATCTTTGGGTCAGGATATTTTATCAGCAAAAGCGCTAATTAATTGGTTGAAGATGATGAAGTATGCTCAGGGCTTTGTGACACTGACCTACATTGTAGATCAGGATGGAAGTTTAAGAATTGCGCCACGAGAGTCAGAACATGTTGCATGTGCGGGAGGAAACTCTGTTTTAGCTGCAGGAGAATTAATAGTCGATTTCATTGGCAATGAATTGAGCATCGCTGAAATCACTAACCTCTCAACAGGGTACTGCCCAAGCCCATCTTGTTGGCCTGCCGTGAAGTTGGCACTTGAGAAAACGGACATTCAATTCCCGGATTACTTTACTAACTCCTACATATTTGGAATTTGTGATAACTGCGGGAACAGACAGGTCATTAAAGATGATGTATATGGCTGTTATAATTGTGGGGAAACATTAACCTCAAGAGCATAAATATAAGCTTAACAAAAACGCATTTTAAAAATTATTGAAATGAAAACTTTACTTTGGTTAGACGACATTAGAGATCCAAAAGACAGATTTTGGCAAGATTGGATCACACAGAATGTGGGTAATCCAAACGACTTTTCAATCACTTGGGCAAAATCATTTGAGGATTTTGAAGAGTGTGTTTTGACGTCTATGCCAGATGTAATCTGCTTTGATCATGATTTGGGAGAAGAAATCAGCAATACGGATAATCTGGACTCTCCAACTTTGAAGAAGTCGGGATATGATTGTGCGAAGTGGTTGGTTGATCATTGTTTGGATAGTGGTGAGAAAATGCCAGATATTTTCATTCAAAGCTCAAACCCCGTTGGAGCAGAAAACATACAGAAGTTGATAGATAATTACCGAAGGCACTGCGGGTAGGTTCATAGTCTCTTTGGAAGAAAACTTTGGTAAACCAGGAGCCACCTATAATTGTCAAAAATTAGAAAGACATGGGAAACGTATTTGTAATTTCGGATTTACACTTCGGCCATAGAAACATGGCTATAAGAAGAGGTTTTGAATCTGTAGAAGATCATGATAGTCACATCATCACTTCATGGAATGAAGTGGTACGTAAAGGTGATGTAGTATGGATTCTTGGCGATTTGACCATGGAAAAGGCCAGTAATTATAATTTATTGGACAAGCTAAGGGGATATAAGAAAGTAGTATTGGGTAATCATGATAGGCCGAACCACATTCCTAGGTTGCTGAATCATGTCAATTCTGTCTGTGGAATGTATCAATATAAGGACGTTATTTTCACGCATTGCCCAATTCATGTAAGCCAATTGTCAAGATTTAGAGCAAATTTCCATGGACATGTGCACTTGGAAAGTTTGGATGATAATAGGTATATCAATATTTCCGCTGAGGTAATAGATTTCAAGCCTCAGAAGGTATCAGATTATTTACAATTTTAAAACCCGAGTCTAGAGAGTGAATCAATATTTGGTTGGTTCACTCTTTTTTAACGCTACTCATACCATTAGATAAAAAACCTAAAAAAAGGAAAGTATTAATTTGCTTTCACTGAGGGTGTCATTGCAAAATAAGGAAATCATGAAAATTCAAAACTACTCAGCAGAACCAACTCATAAATTGTATAGTTGGATTCCCAATGGACTTGAAGCGGAAGAAATCGTCTTTTTTCCAGATGCATGTCCAGGTAAATCACCACTACCAACTGGCACGGTGGTTAAAACTCGACAAGAAGACTGGAGGAAGTTTGCAGTCTCGGATTGTGGATGTGGAATGCTTTTAGCAAAATCAAGTATTTCAATTCAAGATTTTGATAAATCTGTTTGGGATGACATACACGCTGCGCTGAAAGCCAATAAAGGTAAACTTGGGGATCTGGGATCTGGCAATCACTTTCTGGATGCTGTCAAGTCTTATGATGATGATACGCTTTACTTTTTGATTCATACAGGTTCACGAAAGGAATCGAATTTGGTAGATCATTTGATAGATAAGCCTGGGGAGTTTGACTCCACTTTTGATTCGGTATGCAACTGGGCTGAAGATAATCGTCGTGCAGTATTACAAATTGTAGAACGTCACTTTGGGAAGACCACTGTGATTCTCGACAAAAACCATAATCATTTCGAAAAGATGGATGATCATGTGATTATCAGGAAGGGTGCTTCGAAGCTGGAGCCAAATGAAATCACGGTAGTACCATCTCACATGACCGGTGATATCGTAACTGTCAGGGCAAAGGAAAGCGTGAAATCTGTATTTAACTCCATGTGTCATGGTACAGGTCGTACCATGTCGCGATCTGACGCCAAGGCGTTTTCAAACTCATTTGACTATGATCAAATGAGAGAGGATATTTATATACCTGAGGCAATACAGAATATCTCTATTAAGACAGATGCGCCTTATTGTTATCGTGACCTGGATGATTGCATGTCATTGATTGATGATCTGGTGGAGGTAGTGCAGCGATTTAGACCAATTGCCTATTTGGGTCAGATTTAGGGAAACGTTCCTATATAAAATCGAACGGAAGGGGTGAGGTTGGTTGAAAACTACGGAAAACTAGGAGCTTGCCAATTTTGATCTAAACCTTTTCAATTATGATAAAACACGGAATATCACATGGACTTTCAGTCCTTACTTGTACGATCATAGGCTCTTTGCTGGTTGAGTTATTGCGACCCTATTATCCTGTCCTTTTGCAAAAGTTGGATAGGATCAGCTTAAGCTTAATTGACCGTTTTGGGTTGGTATTCAGTATTGAGCAGTTTACCATCATATTGACAGCTAGTTTTTTGGCGATTTTGTGGGGTGTTTTTTTTAAACTATCCCATACGAGAAATTAGTTGTAATAGCATTAAATTGATTGGTTTACAATAAAGCTGGCTGATTTGATATGTTGTCTTCTTAACCAATTATTGATGCCACATTCATCATGATGAAAAGCAATTGGGAAAACTAGGGACAACCGGATAGGCTTTTTTTTACTTTAAAATCTGAAACAAATAACCATTATGGCTTACTCAAAAGATATATTCGAAAATATAAGTCAGGAAGGTTTTGACGCGTAGGTTCAATTAGTACTTTCAACCCAATTGTCCCGAAGGAGGGAGAACCATTCAGTCCAGTTGGTACCAATGCAGTCAGAGGTAGTTTGGGAAACTTTAAAGGGGTTGTAAATGAAATCCCATTACCCCAGGTGGTATAAATCAAACATTCACGCCCATTAATAATGGTATCCTAGGCTTTCAAATCCTTTAAATAACATCGATATCTTCCCTTTTAAGTATGGGTTGATACTGGTGGTTTCTTTAATTGGGAAAACTAGGGAAAACTGGATTTTAGTTCTATTTGATTTGTGATTGAAGTTAAAGGACTTAGTTTTTCTTATGGTGCCAGAAAGGTTCTGGATAATATCTCATTTTCTAGTGAGGTTGGTGAAATTATTCCAATTATTGGACCTTCTGGAAGTGGGAAATCTACACTATTGAAGCTAATCTCAAATCTGTCTCATGGTTTTTCTGGTGAGATTCGAATTAATGGATTTACGCCTAAGTCATTTATCGATAGGGCCACCCTATCCTTCATGTTTCAAAAAACCGCATTACTTCCTCATCTGTCGCTATTTAAGAATGTGACACTTCCTTTTCAAATAAAAAATGAAAAACCGGAATTAGAAAGGATTGAACAAATGTTGTCAATGTATGGGTTAGCCGAATTCAAAGAACATTTGCCATATCAATTGTCACATGGAATGCAAAGCAGAGTTGCGCTTATTCGTTCATTTATAACCAAACCTGAAGTATTGTTATTGGATGAACCTTTTAGTGCATTAGATTTTGGCATTAAACAGAAGATATATCAAGACTTTAAATCGCTTACAAATTCATTTCGACCAACAACTTTACTAGTAACACACGATGTTGAAGAAGCATTTACTCTGACTAGTAAAAAAATTCTTTTGCTTGATAATGGAAAAATGAGAAGTTTTGACGGTACAGTTAGTACCAATAAAGAAGTTATAAAAAAAATATTAGTGGATGTCGCGAAGTTCTAAATACTTTATTCCCTTATTTATTTTGGTTATTCTTCTATTTTGGGAATATTCTGGAAGAGGCTCTAATTCGGTCCGCTTGTTTATAAGTTATCCGAGCTTAGTAATGGAGTATTTTTCGAATAATATTTTGCGACTTTCAAAAGATTTTTCAGTCACTTTTATGGAATCCATTCTGGGCCTCATGATTGCTTTTCTAGTGGCACAGATACTTTTTTTTCTAGGATATATTTCTAAGTCATTTTATGACTTCATCTACCCGATAATCGTATCATTACAGGTAATTCCATTAGTAACACTTGCGCCATTTTTTATCATTCTACTCGGTGTGAATATGGAATCTAAAATAGCAATGGCGGCTTTAATTTCATTCTTTCCCATTTACGTTAATATGATAAATGGTTTTCAAAACTTACCAAGTGCTTTGAAGAATTTATTGCATATTTTGAATGCATCTGATCTGCAGTCTTTAAGATTGCTTATGCCAGTTATATATCCAGCCATGTTTTCTGGACTGAAGATAGCAGCTACTTTGGCTATAATAGGTTCGATAGTTTCAGAGTTTACTGGTGCGAAAGAAGGCTTGGGAAAGAATCTTTACGTAAGTGCATTGCAGTTGGAACCAGAATTATTGGTTTGCTCATTAATTTTGTCAGCGGTAGCTGGACATTTGCTCTTTTTTCTCATAAGGTTGATCGAAATGAAATTAGGCTATTGGTATTTAGACGAAAAGAAAAATAGTGTTAGATAGTTTATACACGTCAAAGGCCTACGAATTTTCAAAGGATAGGCCGGATTCTAGAATTTCTCTTCTTTTGCCTGAATTAGCCAAAAGAGTTAATGAATTGAATGCGGAAACGATTTTGGATTATGGCTGTGGAGAAGGGCATTTGTTTGATTTTCTGTCGCTGAATGAAAATCATTTATACGATTTAAGTTCAGACATGCTATCCATTGCTAAGGATCGCATAGTTAAGAATTCAAGAAACTTCTTCCATAAACAAATCACCATGGATTTATTTGGTCGGTTTGATGTGGTCGTTTTATCGTTGGTACTAATAACAATGAGTTCAAAAGATGAGATAATAAGTAGTCTTCGTGAAGTAAAAAGCTTACTCAAGCCAACAGGGAAACTATTGATTGGTACCACTCACCCATGTTTTAGAGACCAAGAATTCAGTACTTTTTTTACGGATTTCAACATGGACAACTATTTTAATGAATTCACACCTTTGAAGGTATCTTTAAAGACGTTTGATGAACCTATTTTGATAACTGATTATCATAAATCTTTGGGGTTCATTAATAAACAAATTGAAGAATCTGGCTTATCAATATCAAAAATTGAAGAATTGAAGGATATTGTAGTAGGTCCATTCAATGCAAATACTAAGGTTCCACCATATTTAATATTAGAATGCTCAATAAATTAAAATCCATTACGCTTATAGCCCTAGCGATTCTTTTTGCAGCAAGTTGCAGAAATGATCATGGTGAAAATCAGATAAGTATTCAGTATGACTGGATCCTGAATATGAATTTTTGCGGTGAAATATTGGCTGAAAAATATTTTGATGATAAATATGGAATCAGCATAGTTCATAATATTGGTGGAATCGGTATTGATCCGATTAAAATGGTGCTGTCAGGTGTTAGTGATGTTGGTATCGCCAGTCTTGAAAAGGTACTAATGGCAAATGAAAAAGGTGCGGATCTAGTCGTTTTTGCCGTTGCAAACCATATTGCACCGACGGTATTTTTAACTCTTGGTTCTGATACTTTGAATAGTCCCTCTGATTTTGAGGGTAAGTCAATTGGTTTGGCTCCTGGGAGCTCAACTGAATTTATATACAGGGCTCTGATAAAAATAGGGAATTTGGATGCTAAAAAAATAGAAGAGATACCAGCAGATTTTGACATAAAGGGATTTATCGAAGGCATTTACGAAATACGTCCGGCCTACATATATGTTGAGCCTATTGATCTTGAACTGAATAATATTACGTTTAATCTTTTTGAGCCTAGAAATTGGGGAATTAAGTATCCGGGTAGAGTCTATTTCGTAAAAAGAGATTTTATAGAGCAGAATGAAGAGTTGTTGAAAAAATTTACTTACGCGCTTGCAGAAGGTTGGAAAAAAACAAAATCAGATAATGATTTGGCAATACAGGAATTACTGAAAGAAAATCCAAGTTTGGATACAGAACGCGAAATACTGTCACTACAATTAGGTGGATTTTATTTGTATGGATATTCTGGGCAGGTGCTGACTGTAGACTCGAGGATATTGTCGGATTTTGGAGAAGATATGATCAAAATTGGTTTAATTGATGATAAATCTGATATTGAGACAGCCATTGACCTGACCTTCGTAAATGATTATCACGAACAACAAAAAGATTGATCTTGAACAATTAAAAAAGCGACTCGAAATCCATCTTGATGGATCAGTTATAGGTCTTGACTTTGTTGCTGTTGGGAATGATGTGGAGAAGTACGATGTACATCTTCTCCACGCCGACAGTAATGAATATTTAAATCAATTAGGAAAAATATACTTTGGTTTCGGCTTGCCTAGTCTGTTACTAAATCCTAATAAAGTCTTCATAGAGTATTATAAAGGGCAGATGTTTGATGCTAACAAACGTTTTTCAGCATCAGAATACTTGAACAAAACTATCTCTCAGACAACAGAAAAATATTGGTTAGATGCGGATGATGAAGCATGGAAATTAAATGTGAATTCATGGAACGATGCAGTTCGAAAGTATAATAACCATATTACCCATTTTGCATATTTAAAATATGATATTGGCAATGATCGCCAAAGATTTCACACGGCTTTATTTCTTTATATAAGTGTTAGAGGTACTCTGGATGAAGACCTTGTTTTGTCTTTAATGGAGTCTTTCTTATTTGGGGATGCACTTGAGCATTTGGTCCCTCGTCAATTGAAGGATATCAGGGAAAAGGCTATTTCATCCCATGTCACAAGAATTTTATCTCGAAATTTCTCACACCATATTGGATCTCATGTAGCCACAAGATCAACCTTAACAGCCTATAAAAATCGAGTGAAAGATTTATATGGAAAGGATTTTTTTTGGATAGTGGATAAAGAAACCAAAAGGAAAATTCAGCCTAATACCAAACCATATGAATTTTTTGAAATTTACAACAAGAACTTAACCAATTACATTGTACTCAGGGAGGAGTACATTGCCAACCCAATAAGAGGCTTCCAATCTTATTTTTTATATAGAGATATCATTATTCCATTTATCGAAAACCGTTTTTTAATGGATAATATCACTGCAAGTGAAGGAGTGAGGTATGATAACAAAGATTACAACAGGTTAAAAATATTGGTTTCGATTGATGGGGAGTCTATTTCATTTCAATACAAAAGAGGAACAGATGTAGTTGCCTGCTACCCGGATGATCTACCATATTTGCCAGGTCTTGGGGAATCCCTTGATTTTTTTAACAGTAAGGAAGTTGTAGGGGCGCATGATGTTAAGATTTCAATACCCCATCCTCATGCTTTTTATAGTATTCTGGAAAATATTATAAGAAATTCTGCCAAGCACAACCGAAATAGTATACAGCAAAACGATAGGGATCTTGTGATCAAAATTGATGTAGCCAAAAGCGCGTCATTGGGTCTAGTAGGTATAACAATTAGTGATAATGTTTCAGTGATTTCTGATCATGAATTTAACGTTTTCAAGGCTAAGGAAAAGGAGGAATTGATTAAGAATGATAATGAGCCTCAAATGAATAATCTCGGCCTCATGGATGTGAAAATTAATGCTGGGCTGATGATGGGTGATCAGATTTTCAATTTTAGTACAAGCCCTCCAGTTCAAATTGAGCGTCTTGACGGGAAACTTGCTTATCATTTTCCCATGTTACGAAAAAAGGAAATAGCATTTATCGGCTTTGAAAATGATTTAAAACTTGATGAAGAGGTTTATGATCATTTTGATTCAATTGAAGGTTTTTTGACCAACAATTCAATTTATTCTTTAGGCTATGAGTTTGTGGTTGTTAGGAGTGATTTTGAAAATATTTGCAGTTCCGAATACATGGGGCGTGTTTTATACATCGATTCTTTGGATACGATAGAGAAACCTAACTCGCTTGATCAAAACCTTGTTTTAAAATGTTGGGCCTACTGGATTAGAGCTAATTTTTTGGGCACTCCCATAAACCTATCAGTCTATTTTCAGCAGGAGAAGAGCGATTATCCAACAAGTGAGTGGATAGATTTTGCGAAGATATTCAATCAATTAAATGAGAAAATATCAATATTGCCCTATTTTAACGATGCTGGTCAACCAGATACAGATGAAAAGAAAAGACATGATAATCCGTATAACGTAATGATGGATCGGCATGGTGCATTGATGGATGGGAGAATCACACGATTTGATGTAAATAAACAAGGCACTTACCTACTAGTTGATAAAAAGAGTCCAAATTTTGATACGGTATTATATACTTCAATCTTTGATCATCCAGAATTTATTTACAAATACATTGAAGCTTGCAAATCGAGTGTATTGATCCTAGATGAAAGAATTGTTGAGTTAAGTTGTGAGCAATTACAGGGAAGGGAATATGATAATATGCTAGAAAATGGATGGACAGGTAACTATCTCAAGAATGATCGAACGTCATTCTTTATGCCCCTATGGGCTGCTAAAGTGTTTGTAGGTACTCATATTCAAATTCGAGATAATACTATTCCTATTTGGGAATCACTTAATCAGGAAGAGAATTATGTTTTGAATGTAGAGTTTAAAGACAATGGTGTTTCATTGAAATGCAACGTTTTGTCAGACAATCTTAAAATTCCGTGTTTATTGGATTTGGAGCTTGATTTGAGTTTCAAGGCTTTCGATTATGTTGTAATGCACCGAACCATGGCAAAGGAACTGCTAGGGTCAAATCCTGATTGCCTGAATCAAATTATGAAATACTCTAAAATAATCATTACTTCTGGATCGTCAGACAAACATGGAGTAGAGCAGAAAACGTCTTTTATCTCCATTAATGAAATCCTATCAAGCTTAAGTGGACAAAGAATTGATAAAGTAGATTTAATAAATAAACTAATCCAGAGTTCTATATTTTGAAATGAAGAGATATCTATTTATTTATCCTAGAATAAGAAAATTTAGTAATGAACTGACTGAGTTTTGGAAGGATCAGGCCAGTTTTATAGACGATGAATTTGAGATTCATTTCAAGGCCTTTGATATGGATAACCTACAAAATGAGGCCGTAAAACTTAAGTCCGAAATTGATAGAAATAAAATTAAGGGACATGTGGGCGTACTTGCTCATACTAATCAAATACGGGAGTTTGAAAACCATTTAAGAAACTCAGGTTTGAACTTTGATTTTGTTGTCAGACATTCAACGGAAATAGGAGAATGGATGGAGGATTGGAAATCAGACAATCCTGTAACCGAAACCACTCGACCCTTAAATTTGCTTAGAGATGCCTTATTGGCCAATAATGAATCACTTATTTTAAAATGTTTTGATCGGGTATGGAGCAAGGCATTAGGCAAAGAAACACGAAGCTCTTATGACCATAATCAAACAATTCTTGGGACAAAGTTAAATCCAGACGATGCTAAAAAAATTAGTAAGGTTTTGGTTTTGGGGAGGTCAATTAATGAAACATGGTATAAAGCATTTATCGATTATCAATACGATAAAAAATTCAATCATATTCAAGGCTATACCTCTAGTTCTTCTGAAGGAGCTTTTTACATCTTGAAAGGAGAGGATTTTAGTGTTGATTGGATTATCAAGAATTTTTCCAGTAAAGACTCTCAAATATATATTGATGTTGATTTGGATTGGGGTAAGACACAATATCATGGCTGTTTGAAAGCAAAGGAATTAATGGATCAAACACCGTTTGACGCATTAAATATTGTTTTTATAGCTAATGAAGAATTGCAGATGATGCTTTCGTCAACAAAAGGGTTTATCCACTATTTATTGAGAGCCATACCTGTTTATAATCCTAATTCAGCATCTGATTTGCCTGTTCTATTTAACTCCAAATCAAAATGGAAAGCGATAAAACTGAGCATGGACGAACGAGGTATCATTGATAATATTATTCACGATCAGAGATATGTTGCCAGCCTTTCGGATTTAAAAAAGTTCCTTTTAAGAATTTTAAGTTATGAAGAATTTCTAGGGGAAGAAATTATTCAAGATTACAAAGACTTCATAGAATTAGATGATCTAAGTGGTTTGGAGGAATTTGTATACAGGATTGAAAAGAAGCTTAAAGGCCGATATTCCAAGTACAAAGAGGGAATTCAAATCAAGACCAATGCCATACTGGTTGAAGATGATCTGATGGTTTCCAATGAATTAAGTACTTCTTTAAGAAAATATATTGATAATGAAAATGAGATAAAAATTTTTAATCGTGGACTTGAAGCTCTTCAGTTTTTAGACAACCGGCAGGAGCTAGAATATCCCCTAGTCTTTTGTGATCTGGAGCTATTGGAGAATCACAATGAAAAATATACTACTTACCAACAGTTTTGGGGTGTTGATTTGATTGAAGAGTTAGTGAAAAGGCATGAATACATTGTTATCTGCGTATTGACCTCAAAGCCCAGATCTTATGTAGAAGGATTGCTTGGGCAAATCAATGCAAATCTGGTAAACAAAGTAATTATCTTATTTAAAGACCGAAACAATCATTATTTGCCGGTGCAATACGTTTGGGAAGATCAATTAGCTGAAATAGAAAAGCAGATAAGCAAAAACGGGAAGGCATATATAGAGAGTCTTATTGGTCCAAGTGGTGTGGAATGGGAAGATTTAAAGAAGTTTTATTACCATTTGAAAAGGTTTAAGCTGGCAGATTTCAATAAGCTTTGGGATGAAATTCGAAGTAATCTAAAAAATGAAAAACATCCAGAATCTTACTTAAAATGGAAGCGTCCAAAATCAAAAAGAGATAAACAAAAAGAGAATAGAGATTTATTGGTGAAGGGAATTACAATAAGGTTACTAATCTTTCAAAAATATTGTTTGATTGAAGGTAAAAGAGGGTTTAAATTCAAATCTTTCGTTCAAGAACACTTTAACCTCAATTATGATATTGGCCGAGAAAGTGAAGAAGTATACTTGAGCAATACATTTGATTTAGAATTAAAATCAATTACTGGAAGGCTATCGAAGTATTCTATTAAAATAAAAAAGGCGGGATCTCCTTTTGTTTTAAAATCAATAGAAGAACAGGAGTTATTCCCAGAGGAAAGAGATTTTTTGGTTATTTAGGTCAGGTTATAGCTCTTTTTAGAATGTCAAAAATCTAAAATTAGATATGAATAACTAATTGTCTTCTTAACTATCAAAGATTATTTGATAATGTTCAGATTCCGGCCTCAGGCTTTTGTGTTTTATTGGGTGACAGAAATTATATCAATTAGTTTATTTGACTCAAATGGATTCTAGAGGATTAATGAATCGTTCAATTATGTTTAGGGCAATCTTTTCGAACTTGACACCAAAAATTCTAGCTATTAATCATGCTGCCAACACGTATCACTTCCTTCCGAAGCCTTTCTTTTGCATCTACTCCCTGATTGGGTTGTAGCAGAACATTGCGAAGTTGAAATGTCGTTTCCTGCCTTTGTCTTAGGAGTTGAATTTGTGATACTCCAACTCCAATTAGTAGTACTCGATTGAGACTCTAACACTTCTTCCTGATCATCTTCCAAAAGGTAAAAGAAATCAATGCCCGTTTGATCCTCTATCTCATTGATGCTGACTACAAATGAACTTAAGGGACTGCTAGAACTCTGGTTGGGGAGAATGAATCCTATTGATCTTCCTGATTCTAAATCAGCATAGATCTTGTAATACGCACAGGGCACAGTTACACCATTGCCGATTGAGCCACAGGTCATATTCGTCAAGACAGGCCCTGTGACAATTACATCAAACTTGGAATCATTATTATTTGCCCAGTCCCTTACCAATGCCTCCAATTTCTTCCAAATCCCTCGGTTGAAACTTGGTAGTTGAGGGCTCATATTCGAAAGGTAAAATGATTCTCTCATGGCTGTGCTGTTTACATTCATATCCGCAGCAGGAGCGAGGTGTCCTCTGTCGTACCCAGATCCGCTGAAATCTGATAGCTGTGCTGATTTTGTAGAGACTAAAGGGTCTGCTTTGAAATTATCATTTCGTGAGGTAATACCAGTATTACCTGCGAAGTAGATCACCCAATTCGCTTGTTCATGAGATTCATTATAGTCAAGGCTGTAGTATTTGTGCTCCACTAATTCGCCTTGTGATTTAGGGTAGAAGTGCTCTAAGTTTTGAGCAGAAATATATGACCAATGAAAAAAGGAGAGGAGAAGTAATAATTTCGAACCGGGTATTAACATTTAATTATGTATGGATTTAGATGAGGAATACTAATTTAAGTTTAAGAAAGAGATACTGAGCTTTTCGATCATGACTCCTCGAATTTTACTGTTTCGCTTGACTTTATTTGCGCTATCTGGTATTTCTATTAATTCCTGATTTTAGCTTCTCTACGATTTTTAATCTCAACCAATCAGGTTCTATTATGGTGATTTGATCTGCCAATTTTTGCAATTCTTGCTGTAGCTCATAATTAGGTCTAAGTTGATATTCATAGAGTGTATAGCCATCACCATTTCCCATTTCTTTCTGACTGTCGTGAAGCGGCAGGTTCCTTAGATAATTGTTTTGTGGAGCATGTGCCTTTAAGACTAATTTTATAGGAGCTTCACTGTAGTTGACCCCATAAGTTTCTGCCACCTGAGTTGTTAAACCCACATAATCTTGATATTTGAATTTAACCTTTAGCACTTCGAGGTTTTTAATTCGATCTATGGCGAAGGTGCGGTGTTGATTTAAAGGGTCTACAAATCCGATTACATACCACCGTCTTTCATATTCTCTAAGGAGTAGTGGGTTTAGTTCAAGGTTACCAAGAAATCCTTTGCTGAAATGCTCATAGTCGAAACGGATTTTCTGTTTGATAATAATTGAATTGAATATCTGAGGAATTAAATCGTAGAATTTTGGCGGCTCTTTCGACTGTAGAATTACTTTCTCTCGTGCTTCACCATCGATGATCAAGTGTTGCAACAGGTTCACTTCTTTAATAAGGTTGATGACATGGAAGAAAGTAGGTTGGTGTGGGCTGGCCCTCATTTCCATTCGGTAGCTCCCGTCTTCATAAATCAGAAAAACCCCAAAATTTTTAAGGTCACTCTTAAGTCGTTCAAAAGTGGCCTCAGAACTCGGTAATTCGTGTTCCTCAAGTTTCTGTCTTAAATGTTTTGAAGAGGCTTTGTTGTGCACCTCTAGATATTCTATGATGGCAGCATAGCTGAGAATTTTGGTTGTGGAAGTCATACCTTAAATCTAATTGATTAGTCTATCAACCTCTGATAGACCCAGCGAATTCCTTTGCTCAAAAGCAATTGGAAATGATAAGCAAGAAGAAGTCAACGTTCATCCGTATGAGAAAACCATTGTTGAAGGGGATGAAGCAGATAAAGCTGAAGTCATTATGCCATTACCAGAAGAACTTCATCTACTAAAGTCCGAACAAGAGGTTTAAATCAATTTATATGAATTACGTTTTCCCTGTGCTTCAGTCTAATCATCATATATCTGGGCTGTATCGGATGACGATGGCCTTGATTGGGGTGAAAATCTATTCCGATGAGAATCAAGATGACACAAAGACGGACGAAGTATACCTAGAAATAGCTTTTCAGATGATTTGCGTAAAGTTTTTGATTAAGGTAGGTCATTTGAAACGCGATGATGCCATCAAATGGAGGTCAATAAAACTTATGCTGATCAGGGCTGATCTCATAGCTGAAAGGGAGTTTGCATGGGCTAGAATTCATGAATTTCGAAAGGATCTTATTGAGGGAATACCCAAGGTTTTCAATACCAAAAGACTGCAATGGACATACTTCGGGATTCTGTTGGATTCGGGCAACTATGTCGTGCCCCTCAGATTACTTCATAAGTGGTTTCCGATGGAGAAGTCGAGATTGATTAAAATAGGAAACAAACAAAAAGAAGCATGTGTAACGATAGTTAAAAGTGCTTCTCAGTTGGTAGCATTGGTACATCAGGAGCGGAGGATTTTAAAAAGTGTTCTTACATGGTTTGAGTTTCCTACAGAAGATTTTCACTTCAATTTGTCATTCTCAAGCAAAAGTTTTGACCGATTAGACTTTTTTGAAATAAGTAATTCTGAATCTGGGTTTAGGATTGAATGGTTTAAAATAGATAAGTATAAGAATGTAAATAATAGAAAGACGCTCTATGAATATAAGATCCGTCAGACTACTCCTGATGTCAGTGAGGCATTGAGTCCATTCTTACATGCTGCTAAGTGCGTCATAGAAGAGCATCGACAAGCATTGGATTTTAAGTACTCGGTAGAAATGATCATAGGTAAACCTGACTAATAGCGGAATATTAAGCTATAATACTAATATTTATCAATCAAGACGTAACTTTCATTTAATATGTCAAATAACCCATACCTCTCCAAATCCACTTTTATAAGAGGGTTGCAATGCGAAAAGTCACTGTATCTCCATAAGATGCACCCAGAGCTTCGGGGTGAGATTGATCAAAACCAAGAGGCGATTTTCGCCCAGGGTACTACTGTTGGGGAACTGGCTCAGCAACTTTTCCCAGGAGGTAAGGATTGTTCGTTCTCAGACTTTGGTGAGATAAATGATAGCATCAAGCGAACCAAGAATTACATGGAGCGGGGAGAGCCTATTATTTACGAAGCAGCTTTTCGTTATGAAAATATTCTTGTTTTTGCGGACATCTTAGTGCAAGACGAGGAAGGGTGGAAGCTGTATGAAGTGAAGAGTTCTACTGGTGTGAAGGAAGTTTATGAGAAAGATGCTGCTCTACAGACCTATGTTCTCAATAACTGTGGTATAGAGTTAGCAGACATTTTCATTGTTCATATCAATAATCAATACACGCGCCGAGGAGCATTAGAAATTGATAAGCTATTCAGTATAGCATCGGTCAAAGAACGAGCATTGGAACTGCTGGAGGAGACACCAAATCAAATAGCAAGGCTGAGGGATGTGTTAAGTCAGGGTGAAATTCCCAATGTAAATATTGGCCCTCATTGTGGAGACCCATACCCTTGCGATTTTAGGGGTCACTGCTGGAAGAATATGCCTGAGCAATCAGTTTTCAACATAGCGAATCTTCGTTCAAAAAAGAAGTGGGAATTGTATGACCGAGATGTGTTGAGCATGCTGGATATACCGGATGATTATCATCTGGGATCAAGACAGAGGAGACAAATAGACGGAGTACGCAATGGCACCTCATTCATTGATGAAGCACAGATCAACGGATTTTTACAATCGCTTAACTATCCACTCTATTTTCTAGATTTTGAGACGATTAACCCAGCTGTGCCGCTATACGATGAAAGTCGACCTTATCAGCAGATCACTTTTCAGTATTCTCTGCATATTCAAATGGAGCCCGGGGGAGTTTGCGAACATCGGGAATATCTCGGTGAAACGGACGGCACGGATCCACGGATAGCGTTTGGTAGACAGCTCCTAGTGGATTGTGGGGAGGCAGGGGATGTGATTGTATACAACAAAGGTTTTGAGAATGGTAAAATTGAGGATTTGAAAGCGCTGTTTCCTGAAGTGACAGCATCCTTGCAGACTATTCAGTCTCGGATAGTTGACTTGATGGTTCCCTTTCAGAAGGGATGGTACTATACACCTGAAATGCAGGGTTCTTATTCTATCAAGTATGTACTACCAGCATTGGTCCCAGATGAAAGTTATCAGGGAATGGCCATAGCCGATGGGGGTACAGCAAGTCTGTATTACAAAGCTATGGCAGAAGGAAACTTTCAAGGGGATATTGAGAAAACCCGTCAAGACCTATTGGCTTACTGCAAACTGGATACCTGGGCGATGGTGAGGATTTTGGAAAAGTTGAATGAAGTTTTAATAACGTTGAATATTACCAAATAAAACATCTATGAATAAAAATTATTGGGGTTATCGAATTAATAAAAATAATATAGATTTTTTCACTCAAGAATTACATCAAGGAAGATTGCGGCAGGGGTGGGGGTATGATGAAAGGCAGAATTTGCGAAATATGACATTAGATGAAGGGGCTGGTAGGAATTTATCAATGTATAATAAAGTTAAAAAGGGAGATTTGCTCTTAATTCCACACCTTCCCAAGTGGGGAGTTGTAGCCATTGTCGAGGCAACAGACGATTGGTTTACGCACTACGAATTTTCAATAGATTCTGAACTAGGTGATTATGGTCATGTTTTTCCTGCGAAATTTTTAAAGAGTTTTTCGAGACAAAATGCAGTAGTTTCTGGAAATATTAGATCAACATTAAAGAACCCATCTAGGTTCTGGAATATTTCTCATTATTCCTTGGATATTGAAAAAGTTTTAAGCGAAAAAGATTTAGAGCTGCATATCAAGCAAGATTATAGAAGTCGCTTTGAAAGTGCAATTGGTGAAGCTTTTAATATAGCATTTGATGGGAATAAATTTAAAAAAGTTATTTACGATATTTTTAATAAACAATTTACCAGAGAGGAATGGGAGTATGCACTTGTATCTGGATTGGAAGTTATGTTGCCGTTTTATTCAATTGATAGAGTGGGTGGCATTACAGAAAAGGAGCATGGAACTGATATTCTCATAAAACTGCCCACGTTTGTAGAGGGGTATGAGTATGCAATAGCCATACAAGTTAAAGACTATTCAGGTGTAGTAGGAAATGAGGTGGTCGGCCAGATCAATAAGGCAAGTAATTACTGGGAGAATCAGAATCTTAAGCTGATAGATAAATGGATAATTATTACTAGAGCAAAGAAAGAAGTCAACCTTAAGCTAATTGACGAAGATAAGTCGGTTAAAATTATTTTTGCAGAGGAGTTAGGTGAGTTGCTTAATAATATGGGAAGATGCTATTTAGGTCTTAGCTAAACCAAATAATCATTAACAATGATCTTGTTATTTTGACTTTATTTGGTAGGCTAAATAATTACTTATGGTTGCCGTCATGAATAGTGACTTTTGAATTGACTCAGATTCTTTTCCGCTTCCTTTAGTTTCAGATTTAAGTCCACTTTCTCATTGAACTGTTTACTTCTTGAAATGGCTGATTTTAGTTTTGTAACTTCCTTTTTCAATTGGTCTATTTCCTGCTGATTTTGCAGGATTGAATCCATAGACTTTTTAGATAAATCGGGCTTTCCTGTTAGTTGAACACAGAGGTCTTTGAATACAGTATCCAATGAGCCTTTTAGATTGAACTGGAATGTCGTAAAAGCTATGTTAAACCAATCTGAGGAGAAAGTCCAATCAACTACTGAAATGTCATCATTCGTAGGGTGAGGGTGCTTAGCTGCAGTGGAAACATAAGCTTGCTCTTTGAACTCAACCCAAAAGACTATGTGATACGGAATTGCCTTATTAATGATTTCAAGGATTTTCAGGATATCCGTCTGCTCTTTCAGTTCAACCTTAAAAACCTGAATTTCCTTAATATCCTTGGCTTCTAAGTTTACTGTTTCACTTGATAATTTGTGGGTCCAAGTAATGCGCTGAATACCATCCGTAAACTGCTTCTTTTGTTTGGTGTTGGTGTACTCATCAAAGGCGTTCTTTGGTACAACACGACCTACTTTTGTTCTTGAAGGTAAGTTGAAGAAGTCCATTTAACGCACGATTAAAAATGATACTAATTTAAAGTCTTCAATACCTTTTATCTTTTCCTGCAACGCTGTAGTTCCACCTGATTTGAATAAGCTTAACACTTCTTTTTCTTCTTCTTTTTGAAGGATTGTACTAATGCTATGCTTGAGTAAAGACGAATACTCATCCATCTCGTGATAGTCATCTGTTTGTTCGCTTAATTCCTTGCATACTTCTTCTATTGGTTCTGTTTTGCCTTTAGAAAGCATACGCATGGCATCCAATATCTTTTTGGACTCTACATGATTGAGAATAAGTTCACCGCTCATTTTCATGTAGACCAAATAATAGGGGTGTAATCTGTTTAACTTATTGATATTGACACTTGAATTGACATTCTTCAAAACGAATATTACTCCACTTTGAAGAATTGGACTTGATTTAACAACAGCATGCAATCCTTCTGGAATATTCTTCAATTCACCATATTCCTTAATCATATTGGATAAATCCACTCTAAAGTCATTCAATCCAAGGTCGGTAATACTGACTCCTTCTCTTAAATCTTCCAAGTCAATCACTTCATCTTGTAGCCTTTGTAATTGAATTTTACGGTATTCTAAGTCTTTATCTTCTGTATTGAGAATGTTATCATCACCTGTGCTTGCCATGTTACTGATAAGCATCTTATTCTCCACACGTTGCTTGAGGTTGATATAATTATCGAGAGTAACATCAGGCCAAAAGTTGACCATAGTTATGCTGTCATTCTTAGAACCAATTCTATCTATTCTACCGAAACGCTGAATAATTCGCACTGGATTCCAATGAATATCATAATTGATAAGCAAATCACAATCCTGCAGGTTTTGACCTTCTGAAATACAGTCTGTAGCTATCAATAAATCAACAGAGTCTGTGATTCTTGGATATAGCTGAGCCTTGTCTTTAGACAATGGCGAAAAGCAAGTAAGGATAGCATTGAGGTCTGACGGTATTTTCTTAGAAGTACAAATCTTACGTGAACCTGTAATGAGTGCCGTGTTTATACCATAGTTTTCTTTGAGTGACTCGCTAATATTTTCAAATAGGTAGTTTGCGGTATCAGCAAATGCAGTGAAAACTATTGCCTTTTTGTTCTCATGGTTAAAAGGTTTTTCAGCCTTGTTATTCAAAAGCTCAACTAAGCTTTGAAGTTTTGCATCATTGGCTCCTGAAATGTCTACAACTTTGCCCCATAGGTGATTCAGAACAGTAAGGTCTTCATTTAGGTCTTCCTGCCACTTGGTAGTGTCCATGTCAGCAATGTGTACCTTAATTTTCTTCCCAATTACCTGCTCTTCATCTGCCCAATTGGATTCAAAGTCATAATTCTCATCGCTAAGTATTTTGTGAATGCCTTCATAGTCATCTCCATTCCCTTTCTGAATGGTTTTAATGGCATTTTCAATTTGTCCAATAATGCCTTCCAAAGTAAGACGGAACGAGTCAACAGAACTCTCTAAACGCTTGAGTAGGTTGATACGCATTAGAATCCTTAAACTAATCTCTCTATCTACTTGAGATAATTTACCTGAACCTGAACGCACTTCTTTGTCATACAAATCTGCATAGGCTTGCACCTTGCTTGGTAGTATATAATTCAAAGGTGTGTACACCGATAAATTGAGTAGGGTTAGCTTCTCAGCAATATCAACATAGGTTACATCAGCTGAATGTGTTAATGGACTTTGAATGGATACTGGCTTATTGCGAGTTGGAAACTTCCCAATAGCTGTAGTATCGTAGTATGTGGTGATGTGCTTTCTGGATCTCGCAATGGTGAGTGAATCCAATATTTCAAAGAAGTCAAAGTCAAGCATGTCTAAGAGCTTCTCTGTGGTGCGTTCAGCTGTTTCGTATTTACTCCAAATATTGAAGGCTTGTTGTGCCTTTCGGAAGATTTGGTCAATGCTGCTTTTAGTGTCTAATTTACTATCTATGTTCTCCGCATCACCTTCATACGCCAAGGCTAATTGGTTTCGTAAATCGTTGAATCTGTTGTTTACAGGGGTAGCAGAAAGCATCAATACTTTTGTTTCAATTCCTTCTTGAATGACCCTGCGCAATAATTTCTGATAACGATTTTCCCTTTCCACAACTGTATTGTTGTTGCGGAAGTTGTGTGATTCGTCAATAACAATTAAGCCATAGTTTCCCCAATTCACCGATTCGAGATTTCGACCATTGCTTGTTCCACTTTCTCTACTCAAGTCAGTATGGAATAACACATCATACCTGAAGCGGTCTGCCGCTAATATGTTGTTCTTATCGTTGTGGCGATAGGTGTTCCAATTGGCTTCTAATTTCTTAGGGCAAAGCACTAATACGTCCTTATTCCGCATTTCGTAATACTTGATTACGCCTAATGCTGAAAAGGTCTTTCCTAAACCAACAGAATCAGCCAATATGCAGCCTTTGTATTTCTCTAATTTGTTGATTGCGCCAATGACAGCATCTTGCTGGAAATTGTAGAGCTTCTGCCATACTAAGGTGTCCTTAAAACCAATCTGCTCATTCGGCAAGTTGTCTAATGACAGATCATCTAAAAAGTCATTGAATATGTTGTAAAGTGTAATGAAATAGATAAACTCTGGACTATTCTCTTTGTAGGCACTCTCAAAGTAGTCCTGAACCTTTTGTGTTACGTCCTTTAAATCTTCTTCATTTTCCCATACCTGATTAAACCAATCTAAGTATGCTTTACTATCTGGGTATTCTGCTTTTTGAATGAGCGTAGGGAATCCTTTCTTGTGTGTTATTCCTAAATCGGAAGTGGTGAAACCACTGACGTTTGAATAGGCTGAAGCTTCTTCATTGCCTTGCGCAATGTGAATCATCCCGTTTAAGGGTTGGTTGTTATGCTTGTTGGATTTGAAGGTGACTTTCTCTTTTACCCAACGTGAACATTCTTTGGCAATGGCTCGCTGATTGAGTTGATTCATCAATCTCAATTCAAACTCACCACCGCATAGCTCTGATTCTCTATAAATATGTGGGATATAGAACCTGCGACTTTCTTTCTGAAACTTCTCTTCGATAAAGGTGGGTGAACTGAATATAAAACGCAGCTCGTCTACTTTGCCTAACTCTTTTTTGAGTGCTTCAAAGGCATAGATAGAAAAGGTAGAAGCAGCAATACTCAGTTTGCTGCCTTTACGAATGGTTTCCTTTAAATCATCGCCTAAGCGAGTGTTTACGTTATCAATTAGCTTCATTTAGTCCTATCTATCATTCAACTGGCTCTAACATTTCTCTTAACGTGTCATAGCTGGCTACTTTCTTGAACTGAACTTCTTTACCACCAATAGAGTCGAAGTGCTGTTCTGCACAATGAATTTTCAGTTTTTCTATTTCTCTTAAATCCATATCTGAATCAGAACCTTTGGTTTCTGCTACAAAGTAGATATGCCGCACCTTGTCTTTGTCAAATACAATTGCCCAATCAGGGCTGTAGTTGGCTACTGGGGTGGATACATAGAAACTCTTTGGTAGCTTGGCATACACTACTACTTCAGTACTGTTCTCTAATGCAGTAGCAAAATCTGATTCAATCTTAGAGTCAGAAGTAAGGAAGTCGTAAATGTGCTTTTTGAGCAAATCTGACTGACGTAGAGCGAATTTATCATTGGTGAACACAGTCTTGGCATCATGTCTTTCTTCGGTTTTGTGATAGACAATGTTGTTGATAATGAGACTCGCTTTTACTTCATTAATCAGCTTGCTGCACTTGGCTATGAACTCTTCGGGGTTCTTGCGAATGAGTAAGAACTTCTCTTGCTTTATTTTCTTTAGAATCTCTACTATGGTTCTTCGGGTTAGGTTGGTGAGTACTTCTATTTCACCTACCACATCATAGACGGTATTAGAGTACAAGTCGTTCTTGAGCTTCATGTATTGGCGTTTGGACTCTTTGACCAAACTGCCTTCTTTCATTTGCTCTGCAGTGCCATCTTCTAATTCTCCTGTCTTTACTTCATACACACGGTCTCCAATATTGAGCTGTGCATCAATCTTGACTTTGCTATCCTGAATGAGTTGGTCCGTATTGAACTGTACTTCATAAATCGTTTTGAGATTGATTTTATCCCAAAGCTCTTGAAACTCCTTCTTAGCAAAGTTCTTGTTGGTATTAAGTATGACCGTTTGCCGTTCATCTTCTGGCTTGAACTCAGCACCTGTGTAAATGGTCTGTAATAGTTTGCAAACAGCTTCTTTAAAGGGTTCAAGCTTCTCTGGTAGGGCAACTTTGCCTTGCTCAATTAGCTCTTTTCCTTTAGGGGTGATTTTGTAGTCTTCATCAATTATTTCCCCGACAATCAGTTTAAACTGAAGCTTCTTTGCATCATCTTCTGTTAAGCGCAGTTCTTCCCCTTTTTCATTGGTAATGAGTTTGCTCACGAAGTAATCTACTTCTGCTTTTTGTGGTCTGTCTTTGAGTGTATCTGCTATCTCTTTTTGTAGTCCTTTCGCAAAGGCTTCATAACTCTCTGAGGCAATAACGGTGAGTTTATTCAGCTCATGCACCTGGTCGCCAACCAACTCAAAGTCTTGACGTACGCCACGCTTGTCTACACTCAATCGCATTCCACGCCCAACTTCCTGTCTGCGTCTGGTTAAACTGCCGCTTTCAGCATGCTTCAGTGCGCAGATTTGGAATACATTGGGGTTATCCCAACCTTCTTTCAGAGCAGAGTGTGAGAAGATAAAACGTGTAGGTTCTTCAAAACTGAGCAGCCTTTCCTTGTCTTTCATAATCAAGTCATAGGCTGAAACATCTTCTGATTCTTCCTTACCACGTTTTACTGTCGGGTCGACCATCTTCTTTTTCTTATCGATAGAGAAATAGCCATCATGTACTTGGTCTGCAGAATCTCTTTTGAGGTATTCTCCAAAATTGGTAGGCATGTAGCCTTTATGCACCTTGCTTGGGTCTGTATCTTTTAGAAAATCGTTGTATTCCTGCTCAAACAGGTCTAAGAACTCATTCTTGACCTTGTTGTATTCTTCTTCAAATATCTGAGCATATTCGCCCAATTGTTGTTCTCCTAACTCATCATAGACACGGTACTTCTCTACTGTATCAATAAAGAAGAGGGAAAGCACTTTAATGCCTTGCCCGAAGAGTTGCTTTTCTTTCTGCAAGTGGGATAGGATACATTCTCGAATTTGAACTCTGCGGAATGCATGTTCATCATTATCATTCAGAATATCGCCTGGGTAAATATCTTGACCACCAACCACAACTTTATTAAGGTAGCCATTGATTTCAGTAACTGTTTGGTTCTTATAGGCTGGCATATTGCCTGACTGCTCATAAAGGTTGTAGCCTTCTGCAACTTTTACCCGCTTTTTAGAAACGGTTCCTGCATTGCTTCTTTTTTCATGTTCAATCCAAGCAAAGGGTGGTTTAGACGTACTCAAGCTAATGCTCTCTAAATACATATAACCTGTAGTGCCTGTTGAGCCTTTTAGATTAATGCCTTTTACCTGTATTTTCTTCACTAATCGCTTGTTGTAGGCATCTAAGGCATCTAACCGATAGACCTTATTGTAGTCTACTTTGTGGGTAGCGGAATAGCGCAATGTGAATAGTGGATTAAAATCCTGCATGCTCTCCAAGGTTCTTGCACCATCTACCGATTGCGGTTCATCAATGATTAAGATTGGGTTGGTCTGAGCGATAATGTCAATGGGTCTTCGTGTGCCGAACTCGTCTAACTCCTGATAGATACGTCTGGAATCTGCACCACGGGCATTGAACGCCTGGGTATTGATAATCATGACACTGATACGGCTATCAGAAGCGAAGTTCTCAATATCCTGTGGGCGACCTGAGTTGTAAATGAAAGGGTTGATCTTGTGCCCGTAGAGTTCTTGAAAGTGGTCTTGTGTTACCTGAAATGACTTATAAACTCCTTCACGAATAGCAATGCTGGGTACGATTACAATAAACTTGCTCCAACCATACTTCTTATGCAGCTCATACATGGTACGGATATAGGTATAGGTTTTACCTGTGCCTGTTTCCATCTCTATGGTTAGGTTATAGCCTAATTTCACCCCTTTGGGACGTTCTATCTGTTGGCTTTCATGCAGGTCGTTGTGCTTTTGCACTTCCTGTATGTTTTTGAGCAACTGCGGTTCTAAAATCTGAATGGCAGAATTTCGGTAGCCAATTTCTTCTTCTAAGCCAAAGTCTAAGCTTTGCTCTCCTGAAGCTGCTTGTTTGGCTTTGCGTATGAGTTCTTTGCTACGCTCTAAGGTGAAGCGGTTGGTTTTGAGTGGCTGCCCTTCAAAACAATCTACTACTGCCTTTACTGCTTGAACCTGGAAGTCTTGTTCTTTAAACTGTAGTTTCATTGCTCTGCGAGTTGAAGTATTTTTTTTCCTGTTTCACTTGTATAGTATTTCTGGCCAGGATGTGTTTCTTCCTGATGTTCTCTTTGCACCCATCCGTAGGTTATTAAGGGATCCAAGTATTTCTCCCTATTCTTTGTTTGATTGCTTAGCCCCATTGCATCAAACAACTCGTTTCTTTTCTTTTTCTCCAGGAGTAGTTCTAGTATCTCAATAACTCTATTATGAATTTTTTCATTAATTATATCAACACCAGTATTAGCTCCGTTACCAGCTCCGTTACCAGCTCCGTTACTAAAGGCTATTACATCATCTAATGTATTGAACAACAATGCTTTAGCTCCGTTACTAGCTTCAATACCAACTTCTCCACTATTATCAACGCCATTATCAATACCAATCTCTCTAGCTGCTAGTGTTACGAGTACATAAGTATTATCATCTGTTTCAAAGCGAGGTGCTTTAGAACCATTTGTTTCCATGGCATTGTAAATAGTAGGGAAACCGGTACCCCGACTTTCAGTAAGCCTTAACTCCTTTAAGAAATCGCCAATTCTTCTATTCCTGTATTCTCTCGCAATGATTCTTCGCTGAGTAGTGATTACCTGATTGTTTACCGGAGGAACCGGTCCCGGATGACTCAGAATAGTCATGTTACCTGGAAAGATTTGAACCTCTATGGGAGCACCATGTTCATAGCTTTTGTGAAAGACGGCATTTGATAGTGCCTCTTCGATGGCTTCAAATGGATAGTTGAAAAAGCGATCAGACTCAGCCCTGTCCGTATGCTTTATTACTTGTTCGCTAAGGACATTGTTCTGAATGAAAGAAAGTGCTTTTTTAAGTTGTTTGTGAACTGGCCCCTTGAAATACATTTCTTTGAAATTCTTTCCGGAACTATCCTGATGCCATACCAATTCAATCCAGGCGCGTTCAAAAAATTGATGTGGTTCTTTGGAGAAGAATAACAGACCTACGTTTACCGGTCTGAGGTCTTCGGTGGGACCTTTGGCGATGAGCATAGTTCTACACAAATCTCCAAAGCGCATGTTCGTACTTTGGTCCAATAAATCACTCTTTATCTCCTGAAGATATTCTCTGATAAGTCCCAGGTCAAGGTTGTCCAAAGTTGCCTGATTATTTATCCTATCATCAAAGGGTATGCGAGCAGCAAGCTCCTGCAGTCTGCGGAGGTTATCTCCTTGAGCGATAATACTTCTTGAACCTATTCTAATATAATGCTGTCTTTGTGCTCCACTGCCCAAGGAACTGGGAGCTGAGTACGGGCGATTGTCTCCCGCCGGGCACCACAACACGAGAATGTGCTGCCCGTCCATTTGATAGGGAGCGGTTATCGGAAAGTAATTAGGGCTTATGCGATGCGCTAATTGAACAATTTCACCCTGAATACTATCGAACTTATTTGGATTTAAACCAGCTGGAGGCAGTACGGGTCTGGCATTTTCTTCAGCCACTCCAACTATGATGTATCCACCGCCCCAATTATGCAGGTCATTCGCAAAGGCACACATGGAGTGGATTACATCCTCGGGATTCCAGCCTTGCTTGAATTCCAGACGTTCCCATTCGATGGTATTGCCATGGACAAGGTCTTCTATGTTCGTGGGAAGTGCCATTAAATCACTTTCATTTCAGTTTCAGGAGTCAATTGCTTCAGCAATTGCTTTACATTGGTTTTAGCCGTATCGTTTTTGAATGCACTGTCTTTAAACACGATTCTAAGCGGCTTATCTGTAGCAATGGCTTTGGCAAAGTCTTCATCAATACCACTATCAAAACAAGCATAGAGTGAGTTCTCAGCCACTTTAAACACCTTCTTGCCTGATACATCTACCCGCTCAATTTTGAGCGAAAGGGGTAAGCCCCAATCCAACATGACTTGCGCCAATAAATCATCAGCGGTACGGTCTGACTTTACATTGTCCGCAAAGAGGTCTAAGTTGGTTTGGTCATAATCTTGCGGCTTGTAATAGACGTCTTGCATGTTGCTGCTGTCTAAGCGATAGACACGGAAACCATAATCTATATCTGCCTTGGTTTCTTCTTTGATTTTTTTTGCAGCTCTGCGGATTCGTTCTTTTCCTATTTCACAGATATTCTTGTAGCCTGCTTTGTAGGCTTCACTTTTTTCATCTGTTTCTTCGGGAAGTTGAACACATATGAAATTGCGCTTCCCATTATCTTCTGAGTTCAATTGATAGATTGCATCCGCAAGACCTGCTGATCCTGAGAAGAAATCAAGTACAATCCCATCTTTGGAATTAAGGTCTAAACCAAGACCAATGGCTCTTTTTAAAAGCTTTGTTGGTTTCGGGTAAGTAAATATTGACTTTCCGATTAGATTGTTCACTTCTTTAGTTCCTTCATCACCTGTTCCTGATTCTTGGTGTTTCCACAGGTTTACTGGAACTAATCCATCATCTAATTCGGAAAGAAACCTTTTTATCCTTGGAAAATCTTGTTTTCCATCTTTGCCCCAATAGAATCTGTTATCCGCAAGCCACTCTTTGTACTTGTCTTCTGCATACTTCCATGAGTTAGTAGGGTGATCAAACTCTTTTCCTGTGTTCGGATTCGCAATTGTGTAACTCAGGTTGGGTCTTTCTGATTTTGTTCTTTGGCTTACGAACGAAACACTTGTCCAAACTCCCCTTGGATCATTGTCAGGATTTGAATAGCCTTTGTTTGCAGACTCGGTTCTAACTTCTCTAAGCAGTTGAAGACTTTCGGATTTCCTATACAATAGTATATGGTCAAATGTTGAAGCCATTAGCTTAGCATCGTTACTTCGACCATATCTTTTCTCCCAAATTAAATCTGCAATGAAATTGACTTCACCAAAAATCTCATCACATGCTTTTTTTAGATTATGGGCTTCATTATCGTCAATTGAGATAAAAATAACCCCATCACTGGTCAATAAATTCCTTGCTAACTTCAACCTTGGGTACATCATCGTTAGCCAATCGGAATGGTAACGCCCTGCTGTTTCTGGGTTGGCTACCAAGCGTTGGTTGTACTCGTCCTTCTGTCCGCTTTCTATGAGTTCTTCCTGAGCATCTTTCCTAAAGTTGTCTTTGTACACAAAGTCTTTACCTGTGTTGTAAGGCGGGTCTATGTAGATCATCTTAATCTTACCCAAGTAGCTTTCTTGCAGTAGCTTGAGCACTTCTAAGTTGTCGCCTTCTATGTAGAGGTTTTCGGTATTGTCAAAATCTACTGAGTCTTCTCTTACAGGGCGTAGGGTTTTGGTAGTAGGTAGGTTGGCAGTTACTATGGCTTCTCGTTTACCTGGCCACTCCAAACGGTAACGCTCTTTATTGCCTTCTACCACCGCATGGCTCAGCTCTTGCTTGAGCAGGTCAAAGTCTATGGCTTTGCCTTCTGCACCTTCCGTCACGCAGTTAGGGAAGAGTTCAGCAAGCTTTTCAAAGTTTTCGCTGACAAGGTCAGGGCTTTTCATGTTAAGGTTTTCCATTCTTATCAGTTGTTATGTTTTATTCACCTTTAGTCATTTCTATCTAGTAAGTGCTAAATTAGGATGATTTGAAGTCTCATGCATTTATCATCGTAATAGTATCAATACACTACGAAAGAAATCAAGTGAGGTAGATTTAGGCGAGATTCAGGAAAGCCAATGACCCGACTCAATTATATCAATACAATCAAGTATCAATTTATTCAAATGATCAAAGACTTGGGAATTATTCGTTAATATAGAAGATGATTTCATTGAAATAATAAAATAAGATGGAAAAAAATGGTTTTAAGTGAGTTGTGTGATAATGCCAAAAGCTCTTTTCTATCAATACTTTACTTGCAAGTAAGGGAAAATTTGGAAGGCAGTTGGAGCTATAGGTGACATAGTATCAAAGAGAAAGTGTAGCATGCTAGAAAATAACAAGAAACAAACAAGTGTATACCTGCTGTTTTGTCTACTCGAGATTTTAATAGGAAATCTTGCAGATACGGGTAGTACTTCTGTTTCTTGCTCTTACACTGGTTTTCGTTCTTATCGAGCATTGAAGAAGCAAGCTTTAAAAGTGAGGGTTGAGAAAGGGACGATTGTCAGTTGGTCATGCCCTAGAAAACTAGCGATCCTAGATGATCTGCAAGAGGCTTTAACTCAACATATTGATAACTCGGTTTTACAAAATGAGCACTTAGAAATGATATTTGAACCAGACAATCTGGTTTCGTTAAAGTTGTTATAGCGAAAACCCATGTAAAGTTTCATCTTGAGTTTAAGCTACAATGCGATTTTATAAAACATCGAATAAACATGAACTTATAATGGTACAACTGAAGAAGTTGTTAAGCTGTAGAAGGATAATAGGATCAGAAATAACTTCTAAACCATAAGTTTGAGTAAAGGAGATAATTGAAGACGAATGAGAAAAAACACTCAACTAAAAAACATATTTTGCCTTGAGGGCCTCTGGGATGGTAACCTAAATGATCAATCTACCGTGTTGCCTGCTATTGAATTGTTGTCAAAGCATAGAGGAATCAGGTGTATTCACAGTCGTTGTGCAACTAAATCTGAATTAGATTTTTATTTGAGTAAATGGTCATTGAAAAAGTATGACGATTACCCTGTATTGTATCTAGCCTTCCATGGAGAAAAAGATAGTATTCGTCTTATGGGTGAAGTAATAAACCTTAATTACATATCTGACCTCTTAAAAGGCAAGTGTAAGGGTAGGGTTGTGATTTTTGGTTCTTGCAGTACGCTAGATATTGATTTGAGGCATCTGAAAAGGTTTCTAAAAACTACTGGAGCTTTGGCAATTGGTGGATATAAAACAGACATTGATTGGGTGCTTTCTACTGCAAATGATTTGCTGTTATTTGAGGCGTTGCAATCGAATGAATTCTCAGAACGAGGTATTCCTGTTATAAAAAGGAAAATGATGGAGGTGGCAAAACGGTTTAAGGAGCTTGGGTTTAGGATGGTTACTTCAAGTGAAATTTAACCTCGCTCATTATTGGGTTGTAAATTGTTTAAATCATATTTGAATCAATGTCAAGAGGTCACCTTTGGTTTTTAATTTTTCTTAATATTGTTGTGGTAGTGGCTTGTTACACATCAGATTTCACTGAACTTAAAATTCTATTTTCTATTCTGGTATTACCCGCCATAATATATGTGTATTCGAGAGTTTTTATAATGCTCATTAAGGATATGCTTAACAAGAAATCAAATAAGGATGATAGTCAAGCTGAGTAGGAAGGATGAATAAATGTTTTTGTGCGTAGTTGAACAAATAGGGTTTCAAGATTTGTAGTAATCAGGCTAGTTGAATTGGCTTATCTCTAGAAAGAATTAAGAGATGATTGAAATGCTAAACATTGGTTACTCTAACAATTCTAGAGCTCTACCTGCCAACTAATACAATTCATCAAACCACCTCTTAGGGCAATCTCATTGATGTTGATAGGCTCAATTATCCTATCTGGAAAGGCTTCTTCAATTATTTGCAAGGCTTCTTTGTCATTGTTTCCATCTATCTCGAAAATGGGGAATATGATTATGTTGCTTATCTCCAAGTAATTGACATAGCAGCCGATGGCATGGTGACTATTTCCCTTTACTTTGCGTTCAAACCAAGGCATCTCGATATAGGAGTAGCCTGTTTTATCAACCATCTGAAGAAAGCTATTTCGCCAGCACTTGACTTCATTCGCAAGGGAGTTGACCAAGAGTGTGTTTTGGTTGATGAATCTTAAGTGACCATCTATGTGGCCAGTCATGTCTGACAATACATCTTTCACAAAGTGAACCTTAGCGTCAAACACTTTTTCCAATGTATTAACAACCACGTTTCGTTTCAAATCGCTGTTGTCTTTGAAAACCCGTTCCGTCATGATAATACTATCTTCCCAGTTTACAAGGTTTCCTCCATCTAGAGTGAGCTCACAAATGCTTGGATTTAATTGGAGCGAATTCAAGAGTGGTGTTCTGTCAGTGATTTTCTCTGGTTCATAAAAAACATAAGGAGCGTCATACCTGAAGAGGATAAATTCGTCAGTAGTTTTTTGAATGGGCATATAATCCCTACACCAAATGTCTTTAGTGTGTGGAAGCAAATCATAATGAATTTTATGCTTTTTAAGAATACATTCTAACCTTTTCCACGCTGGAGCATATTGGATGTTTGAGCGGAGCAAATAAGAAAAATAGACCTTATTACAATTAGGATTGCTTACCATCTTTTTCTTGAAACTTGTCCTCTAGATACTGTCTGATCTTAGGTGCAAAGTATTGTTTGTGATCTTCCTCTGAAATCAGATCGCTCTTGTGGTTGTTGCAGAGGTAACACGCCATAATACAGTTTTCTTCAGAATATTCATTCGACCCAGAATCCCGGCGTTCCAATTCTAGCTTTGCACCTCTTCTCCGTTTTGTTTCCAAAGTTGGTTTTTCCCCAGAGAACAATGCCTCTAGTTTGTTTTCTTCTATTCCACAATAACCACATTCGCTAGGCTGTTTTTCAAACCATTCGAAAAAGGCCCTTTTGCCTGAATTAAGAAATGATTTGAAATCTGGATTTTTGATCCGGCTATTGAAAAGCTGATTTGCACGCTTGATTTTTTCACGTAGTTCTGTGCCAGTTTCCCACCATTCTGATAACTGAAGTCTATCTTCATTATAATCATCGCCTATTTCTTGGTATTTCTTACCATCGCATAAGTGCTGTAATAGAAATTCTCTTTGTGTTAGTTTCATATAGGCTTATTTGGTTGATGCAATGATAATGTCTTTGTCAGCGCTAACTATTGTGTTATTCTAAGATGATGTGGTATTTAATATTATAATATTTAAGTCTATTTATTTTGGTCGGTTTGTTGTCAATTTAAATGTGAATTGCATAAGACGCAGAGTTGATTTATATTCTGATTTAATAATTCAAATTGCTTCATTATGGATAATAATAAAGAGTGGTATTACGCACAGAATGATAAAGAACATGGTCCCTTTTCCAAAGATGATTTAAAGGGTAAGATTACAGGTTCTACCCTTGTGTGGAAAGAGGGGATGGATAGATGGGTAGAAGCTCATCTACTTAAGGAACTTGAAGAAGTATTAGTTCTGGAGGGCGAATCCACTCAATCGACACCACCCCCCATTCCCAAAAAGAAGACTGAAGAAAGTTCAGAAGGAGATTCTTCGTTTTCGAAGAATAGCCTCAAGAAGTATGAGGAGAAGATTTCCACATCAGTTGGTTATGTTGTATTCATGATTTTGGCCATATTGATTCAATTAGGAGTTGGATACTTTGATGAACCACAAGGAAGACTTTATTATCTCGCACATTTTGTGCAATTTTTAGCCTTAGCACGAGTTTTCGCTGGAATTAAAGCCTATTTCGTAAATATGAATGGCCACCATAAATTCAAAGCCAATCTCATTTGGCTTATGTGGTTAATAATTCCATTGGGTTTTGTTGATAACTTATATATTCGGAATTCGAATAGTCTTGAGCGCTTATCTGAACGGGAGGATTTCATTGGATATATTTTTATACCATGTCTTATCGCAATGCTGATTTTATACTTTTATCACTTCCTGAGGTTTATTATAAGATTGTTTCAAGTAAAGAATGATTCTGTAATTTGGTTTAGAGTTTATTTTATTATTTCAATAATTGTGAGCGTGTTAGTGTACATTGACGAAGATGATTTAGGTTCATTATATTATGCAGCTCGCTTCATTGAAGTCTTTTCGTGCTTTGCCTTACTTGCTGGATTTTCAATAGTCAGTGATAAAATCAGAAAAGAAAATAATTCTGCAGTTGATTAGAGGCATCATTAACCAAAGATGAGACATTCAAAATGATCATCGTGGATTGACAATATTACAATGCCCAAAAACAAAAAGCCGCTTCTTCGTTATCGCGTGATTGACAACTGTCTAAGGAATACCGCCAAAAGGTATGGTTTCAAAGAACTCCTAGATGAGATTAATAAGGATTTGGTTTATCGTGGATTGGAGCCAGTAGGGAAGACTACTTTTTACCAGGACATTAAAGACTTGAAAGTCGAGTTTCAAGCTCCTATAGAAGATTACAGAGAAGGTGGGCGAGCGTATTACCGCTATACTGACGCAGACTATTCTTTTGCCAATCAACCTCTTAATCAAGAGGAGATAGAGCATTTGAAAGATGCTGTAATGATCTTAAATCGATTTAGTGGTTTGCCAGGATTTGAATGGGTGGAAGAAGCTGCTGGTAAGTTGTCATTGGGCGTATATGAGTCACCCGAAAATTCTATGATCATCAGTTTTGAGCATAACGAATTTCTTAAAGGGAAGGAGTTCATTGGTGTGCTTTTTAAAGCCATCAGAGATCAGAAAGTGGTAGATGTTGGCTATCAAACTTTTAGGGAAGATGAGATCAAGCATCATATCATACACCCTTATTTCTTAAAGGAATTTGATAGTAGGTGGTACATACTTGGGTTTACTCCAAAGTATGAAGATCACCCACTTACTTTGAGTGTAGATCGCATAGATTCTATAGAGATCAAGGAAGATGAACAGTACCAACCCAACACCAAGTTTGATTTTGATGAATACTTCGAAGACCTTATCGGAGTTTGGCGTGATAAGACTAAAGAACCCGTCAAGGTTGTCTTAAAATTCACCTCTAAAATGTCAAGATATATCGATACAAAGCCATTGCACGGCTCTCAAAAAGTGGTACGAAGAGGAGAGGATGGAAGCCTCATCATTTCCTTAGAGGTGATCCATAATTTTGAGCTAGAGAACCTGATTTTTAACTACAATGTCAATGTGGAAGTTCTTGAACCTGCCAACCTCAGAGAGCGCATAAGCGAGATGGCCATAAAGATCAAGAAACAATACGATTCGTAATAGTTCGGGATAGCTGAACAGACCATCCGCAGCTTTGCATCCAATCAGATTTGATGACGATGGACAGCAAGATGGACTATAAGGATGGAAGCGGGTTAGCTCATGCTACCCCGGAGCAACGTTTCCAAGCGAAGCTTATAGATTTTGTATTAGTATCCATAGTGGTGTTGATCTTTTTCAATTTTCCTAAAACTATCATTGAGCATTGTTTTCGGGTTATGCTGTTCTACATCACTTTTTATCAAACCATACTTGACGGCTTAGGGGGTACAGTTGGTAAGCGTATAGTCGGTATTTTCCCAATAGACGAATACAAGATGAGGCCTCTCACTTTGATAGGATCCTTCAAGCGACTTTGCATCAGCTATTTTATGGCATGTCTGGTAGCTCCCATCCTGATAAGTCTGTGGTTTCGTTTAGATAAGGATACCGGATACAGGTCTTGGGTAGATTACATATGCCGTGTCAGGTCTGTCTATATTATTCGCAAACCATAATAAGTTCATAATTTTTTCACATATATTTAAAAAAACACACAACTGATATGCCTGAAATCACTATCCAACATAATGCAATTGTTAATAATTGGCCAGGTCCGGAAGAAGTAAAGAACCCAAAGGTTCTGGTGCTTGGGTCATTTAATCCTCATAATCCGAATGATCAAAATACCGAGTACTATTATGGTCGTGAGTCAAATTATTTTTGGAAAGCAATTGCTTATATTGAGATGATCTCTAATGATAATCCATTTCAGATCGAGGACACCAGTCATTTTCAAGATCTACTTAATCGAAAGATTGAAGTAATGAAATTGCGATCATTTGTTTGCTTGGATGTAATTGATAAAGTGTGTTATTACAATGATAGTGAGGATTTGTGCTCACAGTTTGTTGAACATGAGGTATTGACTGGCTATGAGGATAGTACAATATTTACCTCCAAGGTTAAGGAAAGAGAGTATGGTATTTCAAGTAGGATTGAAAGAACGTACAATAAAAATGTTCATTCATTTTTGAGGAAATACCCTAAACAAATTAGGGTTATTCATACCATGGGAAATAACAGGTTTTTAACAGATTTTAGAGGAACACCTATTGAAAACAATAAGGGTGATGCAGGTTTTGGAGATTTTGGTTCTGAGGTGAATCGATTGTCGAGGGAATTTGTCTTAGACTCTAAATCTCCAAGCGGTAGAATGATACCCAATGAAGAGCATGAAAATTTCTTTGAGCTTGTAAAATGGTTAAAACACCATATTTACTCCTGAGTCAACTTTCTCAATCTCCCAATCAATTCATTGACCTTTTCATAAGTGTCAGAATAATTAAACCCAGCATACATGTCTAGAACGTGGATTTCACTTCCTATTTCATCCAATGTTGGGCAAGGATCCAAATGTCTCTTATTGATGAAAAAATCAGTCAATACATCAGTGAAATTGCTTGCTAGGGTATTGTATCTGTTTTCGTAGTATTCATGGATCTCATCACCTATTGGATGATAGAGGCTCAGTTGCTTTGCTTGAATCTTAATCTTATCAGTGACTTTGGTAAGTCTAGGAGAGATAGGCATGCTAATAGTTTCGGGGTACTTCAATTCAAGTGCCGAGCGCAATTCGTTGTATTGCTCTTCTAGATAATCACTCTCATGTCCATGGTAGTTTTCTGATGATGGGTCAAACTCAGATAAGAGCGTAGCTATGAGTTGATCAGCACGCCACTGAAATAGGAGGTGGGGGTTGTGTTCTATATGCATAATCCTTCATCTATTTTTTCTAATAACCTCAATCGCTCTGCTTCTGGGGCATCTGCTCGAAATTCTACAATAAACACTTGAGCGATTGCCTCCATTGCGTTTCGTGCATTTCCAGAAAACGTATCGAAGTTACCTGTAAATGGTTGTTTATACTTTTCATGGTCCACATAAATACCACTGGTATTACGATATGCTTCAAAATGACTTTGTCCACCTATTTGTCGATAAACCATAAGCGCTTCACACTGCACCGTGAGATCTCTGATTTCTACCTCATCATCATAGCATGCCATTTCAGTTG
The DNA here is from genome assembly GCA_049115815.1 of Cyclobacteriaceae bacterium. Lineage (GTDB taxonomy): Bacteria > Bacteroidota > Bacteroidia > Cytophagales > Cyclobacteriaceae > Marinoscillum. The sequence continues at coordinate 60,844 of JAGDZO010000006.1, forward strand.
ATTTGTCTGTAATAGACGACCATATTTCTTCATCGTTGAAGTTTGCATTTTCATCAAATTCGCCAAATACCTTCTCAATGGCTCTATGGAGAAAAGATGATATGAGTATAATCTTCCTTTGATCATTGCTCAAAAAGGAGAAAACCTCTTCAGTTCTTAAACCACCAAAATTCACAGAGATAAATAAGGATTCTTCTTCGTGCTCTGTCAAGAGTTGGATCTGCGGGTTAAGGATTTTTACCATTCGGACAATTTTTGGTAAAGTTTATTACTAAGAGTTCGGTCATGGTGAACGGGGTAAGTCAAACAAATGGATTCAAGGCAGAAGCAATATATGTCAATACCTCACTAGTTCTAACCAAACAATTATAAATAGAAAACTGAATTAGCTTTTGTTTAACCCGGCAAAGTAGTTCACCACCGCTTCCCAATCAGGAAACTCCCCAGATCCAAATTGAATCAAGCGCCTTTCGAAATTCTCTTGTCCTCTACCTTCTGTCCAGTCGTCGATCAGGTAATCACCTTTCACAAGCCCCTTGTTCATGGATAAGATCAGTTTCTCGACATATTCATACCCCAAGTGCTCTTCTATCCACACACGTTTTTCGGTGTAACTAAGAGGATTCTTGGGAGATGGTGAACTAAGAATGTAAATATCATATCCCAAATCAGAAAGCTTTTTAATACCTTCTAGAGCGCCTTCTAATGGCTCCAGATTGCTAAAGAAACCATATTGTGATTGAGGATACTTAATCCCTGGAGTATCCATAATAGATTGCTTAAACGCTTCGCTATATTTTGCGATGGTATCGTCCATGTCCACATGGATTATGGGAGTGCGTGGTGTGTTAGAGGTGCTTTTATTTGACATGATGTTTGCGATTTGTATTGATTATAATTCAAGAATAGCATCAGCTCGAAATTGCTTATGCTCATAGTGTGATACATATCCCAACATGTTCTGATGCATCCAAGTGTTTTCTAACTGGAAAGACTTGAAAGGAATATGTGTGTGACCTGATATCCAGTGATCAATTTTGTAAGCCTCACAGAGCCATTCTAGTTCTACATGAAAGTAAGAGGATAAGTCCATAGGAAACCAAGGATAATCTTTGAGCTTATTCTTATGAAATGGCACAAAGTGACTTACCACTATTGTCTTTCCCTTGGAGTCAGTCTTAAGTTCACCCTCTAGAAAATCCAGGCATATCTGGTGTGCTTCATGGAACTCATCGATAGTCAGTATTTGTTTGGTTACTCCACTGTAAATACTCCGATAGAAGTCAGCTATCGAATGCCTTATTTCAAACTTTTTATTTGGTGGGATATTAGAAAATAATGTGGTAAAAATGATCCTTACGTCACCTATGATGATGGTCTTGTTGTTTAGGTAAATAACATTTTCTCTTACCTTCTTCTCAAAAGTTGGTAAGGTCCCGGAAATGGGAAAACACTTATCATAGAATTCATGATTGCCAGGAATCATATAGACCTGCTTGAATTCACTAGACCATAGGTCGAATACTTCATCTTTGAAAGAGGAGTCTTCCAAGTGCGTAATGTCTCCAGCCAATAATAAGATGTCAGCTTTAGGTAGGAGAGGGTTTGCTTTAATAAATTTCATATTGGTGGCCATCTCCAAGTGTAAGTCAGAAGCGTATTGAAGTTTCATAGTTTTTGGGGTAAATGATTAATGTATAACCAATTAGAAAATCAAGCCAAGCAGATCTGATCAAATTTCGACTGGAACATCCTGAAAAAATCTCGATAGTGATCATATCTCACTCGCGGGTGATAATGGAAACATTCACAAGCATGGTATTCAGACTTGATTACCTTCATGATTTGACGAAAGCAGTCCATGACCTGCTGTAGTGGTAACTCTACTAGCCATTCATATCTGTCTTTCATTGTCCATTGTTTTAATCGGTACCTCATCATACTCTCTACCAATTCTGCTTGCCAGTAATGATCAAAATTGTAAGTACGAATCTCCTGCATAGGTAAGTCCTGAATGAGCTTTCTGTACTGTCTTTTTCGTCTAGCCGTGTCGTTAGTAATTCCAAATTTCGTCATGCCATTGATGTCGTATATGTACAAATACCCTTTCGCATTCCATGTTGACCTTTTCATCTTAACTGAGGTTTTAGTGATTGATTCATTTTCACACATGAGAAATGAATCCTTCACTTACCTATTTGCAATTATTAGCTATTCAGTTAATTATCAATAGGTACATTTTGTAATAAATGTTGGTTTTACTAAGTATAATAACAAATAACGTTATAAATAATTACCTTTACAACTAGACATTCAGAATTATGACATTAGATCAGTTTTTAAGAGACCATGATAAGCCAGGCGCTATCGTGCTATTAGAAGGTAAACGTGATGTGAGTCCGGAGGACATTAATCAACTAGTTGCATTAGGGAAGTTGCTTTGCCTACGAACGGAGCATATTGTATTCAGAAGTGGCAATGCGGCTGGTTCCGATGAGTATTTCTCTAAGGGTGTAGTGGCAGTTGATGCGAACAGATTAGAGGTAATCACTCCTTACAGTGGGCATAGAAAGAAACAGAACCAGGCAGGATATACATACTCCTTGGACGAGATGAATATTGTTGAAGACTCTCCTGTAGTGACATACTCAAAGGGAAATAAGAAGGTCGCCAATTTAGTGGATAGATACATGACAGGAGATAGAGGAAGGTTCGCGATCAAAGCTGCTTACCTGCTCCGTGATACTGCCAAAGTCACAGGTGTAGGGGATGTGTTTCCTGCCACCTTCGGGATCTTCTATGATGATCTCAAGAAACCAAAATCCGGAGGCACTGGTCATACCATGCTTGTATGTGATCAATTAGATGTTCCTTACTGCACCCAAGAGGTATGGATACAATGGCTATGATCTAATCATATACTTCAAGCTCACAGAGTCCAGAGGCCCTATTAAGTTTTTTCAGTTTGTAATCTTTTTATAAAACGTTTAGATATTTTCTCCTATTATGTTTTATGAAAAGTTTTACACATATATTATAACTATCTGATTTACAGTATTAAGCATAGTTCCCTACGGACTACTTTAAAGGCTTAAAAACCCTCTTTATTTTAAATAAAGAGGGTTTTTTTATTTTAGGTCAAGGTATAGGCCAAGTATTTTGACATGTTTATTTGGGATCAATCCTAAAACCTGTGGAAGTTGGAAGTTGTTTGCTGCTTTTGGTTTAAATAATCTGATAACAACTCATCGGAAACCAACACTTTTCCAACAAGCCTTTCCATTTCTGTCATACCCTTAAGGAACAATTTCACCAATTTTCTGGACGATCCATTTCTACTATTGAGATCTATTTGGTTGTACAAATACCTAACCTAATTGTAATCAACATGAATTGGTGCTTAACAATTGTGATGCTTTATATAGTTCTCACAAGTAATGCTCAGCTAAAACATGGAGCTCGTGACGAGCATGGCAGGCATGTCATTCCAAGAGGGTTTGTCAACAATACGAACGATGCAGTGGGTGAACTGTATTATACGCCGGAAGACTACTTGAGGATGGTGCGAATGGGAGCCAATTATCAGGTGGTTAGACTCGAACTTGGGAAACTCAGTGAGTTTGGGGGCAAAGAACTTGATGACAATTACCTACTCAAGCTTGATACCTTGGTCAATCTCGGAACGCAATCTGGTATTAAGACCGTTTTCAAGATGACCGTTTACGGTGCAGATAATTTTGAATGGGAGTCCTTCTGGGAAGACCAAAATAGTGAGCAGAATGATTACATCAGCGCGTGGGAGGTGATTTGGAAGCGCTACAAAGAAGAAGCTTCAGTAGCCGGATATGATCTCGTGAATGAGCCAAGGAAACATAGCATGGACATTTCTTATAGCGACCTTACGGAAAAATATTTAGTGCCCGTTTTTCAAAAGATCATAGATGCTTATTACGAATTGGACAGTGGTAAAAATCTTTATTGTCAGGGCATTTTTATGAATAAAGGTGATAAGGTTGATAACAATCAATATGCAGAGATTACCAAGAGCATTGAGCGAGAAAATGTCGTTTTCACTCCACATATCTATTCTATCAACAAAATAAGGAATTTATCAAGCCTTCAATGCTTCGGTTTGACAAAGAAGCAAACCTTCAGGGTGGTCCAATGCTGGTTGGGGAATGGGGATTTCCTACTTTGTTAACCACTGATTTTAGTTACCAAGATCAACTCAACTATATGGACTTTTACATCCATACCGCCAATATTTTTGACAGCTTAGGTGTTGGGACTATCAAAGCTTGGTTTTCGGGAAATCGAGCTATGCAAGACTTCTTGCCTGGCGGGCCTTCTACTTGGGCGATTTTTAGTGATTCTGTAGGAATCGGTAATGTAGAGCGCAAGTATATCACGGATATTATCGCTAGACCTTACCCTCAGACAATAGCAGGTGATATTGAACAATTCAAATACGATTTTGCTACGAGAGTGTTGAGTATCAATATTGTATCAAACAACAGTTTGGGGAGTTCACAAATATTCATCGGAGCTAATAGGCATTATCCGGATGGATTTACGATTTACTGCGGGGAGGAAATGATATTGACACAAAACCCACTCAACAATAAGGGATTAGAAGCGGTTCAGAATTCTTCAATTTCAGATTTTATATGGGATGAGACTAAACAACAGTTGGTCATCTTGAAATGGCCTCATGATCGGGCACAGTTTCTGCTCAAAGTAGTCCCTGGAATTAGAAGAAAATAGTCCGTAATTATCAAAATGAGCGTCAATAAATCGAGCGAAGATTGAGAAAGGCAAAATCCTATTTTCCATGTTGATTCGCTCAAAAACAGCCAATAGAACTTCTAAGACCATTTTTTGACCAATTTCGGCTTAGTGAATCTGGACTATTTGGACACTTTTTGAGACAATATGTCTTTCTAAAAGGACGTATTTTGAAATTAACGATGAAAAATCTAAACATAACCGGATTATTGTTCACGCTGATATTGGCAATTGTGGCAAGTTGCCATATGAAGTCCGTAGAGGAAGATCCAGAGGCACTGATTGATTATAAAGTCAAGGAGCTGGTCAAGCAGATGACCCTGGAAGAGAAAGTAGCTGAACTTACACAAGACGCTCCTCCAAATGAAAGATTGGGAATACCTATGATGCAGTATAGCGAGTGCTTGCATGGCTTGTGGCTTCCTGGTTCAACGGTATATCCACAGGCAATAGCTCTTGGTTCGACTTGGGATCCTGAAATAGTGCGAATGATGACTACAGATATTGCTAAAGAAGCAAGGGCTGCAAATCTCACGCATTGTTATTCCCCGAATCTCGATGTAATCTCTGGAGATGCCAGATATGGACGAGTAGAAGAGTCTTATGGTGAAGATCCATATTTGGTCAGTCGTATGGGAGTAGCTTTTATAGAAGGACTGCAGGGAACTGGAGATGAACAATATGATGAGAATCATATATTGGCAACAGCCAAGCATTTTGTAGCATATCCAGAAAACAGAAGAGGAATTAACGGAGGCTTTAGCGATATCTCCGAAAGAAGACTTAGAGAGATATTTTTACCACCTTTTGAAGCAGCGGTCAAAGAAGCAGCGGTTGGTTGCATCATGCCTGGTCACCAGGACCTAAACGGAGTTCCTTGCCATATGAATACTTGGTTGATCAAGGATATCTTACGAGAAGAGTACGGTTTTAAAGGGTTTATAGTGTCTGATAACAATGATGTCTCCAGACTACATCATATGCACTGGATAGCCAAATCCAGAACCGAAGCTGCGGTCTTGGGGCTTCAGTCTGGGATAGACATGGACTTGGTCATTGGTAAAGCACCTGAGAATTCTGCTTATTTAATGAGCGTGTTAGAAGATACACTTAAAAGCGATCCTAGTTTGACAACTTACCTTGACGAAAGCGTATCAAGAATTCTTCGATTGAAGTATAAACTGGGGTTGTTTGACCAAGAAAACACGGATGAAGTAAGGCCAGTTGTTAGCAAGCCAGAGAGCCAGGAACTCGCACTAGAAATTGCCAAGAAAGCTGTTGTGCTATTGAAAAATGAGGATAATTTGCTGCCACTAGATGCTAACAAAGTAAAGTCTATCGCTATCATTGGGCCGAATGCCCATGAAGAAGTGCCAAAAGGTAAAAAATATACGTTGATGGGTGGTTACTCAGGTATTCCGCCTTATTATACTTCCGTACTAGAGGGAATCAAAGATAAAGTAGGGGACAAGGTTAAAATCAATTATGCCCAAGGCTGCTCGTTGCTGAGCGATTCGAAGGATGGTTTTGATGAAGCTGTAGCTGCAGCAGAGAAGTCCGACGTGGTTATTTTGGCTGTTGGAGGATCTACAAGGACTTGCGGCGAAGGTACTGATCGTGATGATCTTGATCTGTTTGGTGTGCAAAATGAACTTGTGGAGGCAATACACAAAACGGGGAAGCCAATAGTGGCGGTCTTAATCAATGGAAGACCCCTAACCATCAATTACTTGGCTGATAACATCCCTTCAATTATTGAGAGTTGGTATCTGGGCATGAGGAGTGGAGACGCTCTTGCAGATGTGATTTTTGGAGATGTGAATCCTGGGGGAAAGCTAACAGTCTCTTTTCCTAGATCAGTTGGACAAATACCGGTTACCTATCTAGAGCGTCCAGATTTTGTAGGCTCAGGCAAAGGCTTATATAAGTTTACTGATAAATCACCTTTGTTTCCTTTTGGTTATGGATTGAGTTATACCACTTTTGAGTATTCCAATCTAAGACTTGCGGATAATCAAATCTCCGCTGGAGGATCTACTCAGGTATTGGTAGATGTAACCAATACGGGAGATATGACCGGAGATGAAGTGGTGCAAATGTATATCAGAGACGAATTTGCATCAGTTGGTAGGTATAATAAAATGCTTAAAGGTTTTGAGCGTGTCACTCTGGCCGCAGGAGAGACTAAGACTGTCCAGTTTGAACTCAACGAAGAAAACTTGTCTATTTACAATCAACGTTTGGAGAAAGTGGTCGAACCTGGTGATTTCACTGTCTCAGTTGGTGCATCAAGTAGGGCAGAGGATCTTAAAGAAATTAGGCTTAGCGTATTGTAGGATGAAGGTTTTAGTACGTTGAGAAGGGCTATAAATTTACTAAGGCTGGGTATTGCATAGTGTGGTGCCCATTCGGCGGCCCATTGGGCCGCCTTTTTTTTCACCATATCAGCATATTAATCGAATACCAGTGAGGAATCTAAGTCATGAAACAAAAATATAATCGATTGTCATTCAATACCGACTTTTTGAGTTTTGGACTTTTGATACCTCTTAATTTGGAAACTCAGGCGCAGACTTTTGTCAGGCATAAATTGATCAAACCCAATCCTGAAATCTCAGAGTCTTATCAATCCATGACCTTTCAAGGCGCTTGGTGTTGGTTTTTGAATCCTCTGGCGGTTTATTTCGAAGGAGCGTTTCGCCGGACTTATTCTGTTTGGGTTGACAATTATGGTGATATTCACGGTGAGTACTATGATCAAGAAACCAAAAAGTTCAGGTCGAAGGTCATTTATAATAATCAAGAAATTGATGATCATAACAACCCTTCTATCTTGATAGATGAGGTGGGAAAATTGTTAGTTTTTTTAACACGAACACCCTTGGCAGGAAGCCACTTCGTCTAATGCAAGGCCTAACAAAAGAAAGTAATGAAGATGAAAGGAAACAAGTTGATTTTGAGTTTAGCGGTGGCATTGTTGAGTATCAGCAGTGCGGTAGCCAAAGTATCAGTTGGGCAATTGACTACTGAGTACTTAGTAGATCCCATCGGAATAGACGTGTCAAAACCTAGGTTGAGCTGGAAACTGAACACTTCGGATTATAACGTAATGCAATCTGCATATGAGATAAAAGTGGCTCGCAAGTCAGCGGACCTGGCATCTCAGGGTGATTTGATATGGACTACCGGTAAAGTGGCAAGTGACCAATCAGTTAATGTAGTTTATGAGGGAGAGCGTTTGAATTCTGGCGAAAGGGCTTATTGGCAGGTGAGAGTCTGGGACCAAAAAGGAAAAGTAAGCAGCTGGAGCCAACCTGCCTTTTGGGAAGTTGGATTACTTAATACTTCAGATTGGAAAGCCAATTGGATCACGATGGAAGAGGAAAAATCTGCAACCTCGCTCCCTAGTCAGTTTTATAGGAATGACTTCAAAGCTGAAAAACCCATCAAATCAGCTAGAGTGTATGTGTCATCGTTAGGCTTGTACCAATTATATATCAACGGTCAAAAAGTCGGTAAGGATCTGTTTACTCCAGGCTTTACCAGTTACAAGAAGCGAATTCAGTATCAGACGTATGATGTGACGGATATGCTCCAATCTGAAAATGTCATTGGTGCCATAGTGGGAGATGGTTGGTACCGAGGTTACCTTGGCTGGGACGGTGGTCGCAGTTACTATGGTGATCAATTGGGGTTGATAGCTCAGCTAATTCTCGAGTATGAAGATGGTAGCAGTCAAGTCGTAGTGACGAATGAACAATGGAAAACCTCTTATGGGCCTATCGACGAATCTGATATTTACAACGGAGAAAAATATGACGCTCGTAAGGCCATGGACGGGTGGGCTCAAGCAGGGTTTGATGATAGAGGCTGGCAGCCAGTATCATCATTGGATCACCCAAAAGACATCTTGGTAGCCTCCAATGGGTTGCCGGTTCGTGCCATTGAAGAGATTACGCCAATCAAAAAAATCATTACTCCTAAAAGAGAGATCGTATTTGACCTTGGTCAAAATATTGTAGGCTGGGCACGATTGAAGGTTTCGGGCAAAGCGGGTGATGAAGTAATTATGCAATTTGCGGAAGTATTGGATAAGGATGGCAATTTCTTTACCAAGAATCTTAGAGCCGCAGAGGCTACAGATATTTATACTTTAAATGGAGATGGAGAAGAAGTTTTTGAGCCTCATTTCACGTTTCATGGATTTCGATTTATCAAGATAGAAGGCTACCCCGGAACACCAGATATTGGAGATGTTACGGGAGTGGTTATTCATTCTGATATGAAACCAACAGGAAACTTCGTATGCTCAGATCCATTGATCAATCAACTTCAGAGCAATATACAATGGGGGCAAAGGGACAATTTCTTGGATATTCCGACGGATTGCCCACAGCGAGACGAACGTGTAGGGTGGACTGGTGACGCACAAGTGTTCAGTACGACTGCCGCTTTCAATTTTGATGTAGCTGCTTTTTATACCAAATGGCTCAAGGATTTGGCATTGGATCAGCAACCAAATGGCGAAGTGCCCAATGTAATACCTGATATGTGGAACAATAAACTTGGCGGTACCACCGCTTGGGGGGATGCTGCAGTGATAGTGCCTTGGACAGTTTATCGCGCATATGGAGATAAGAGAATCTTGGAGGAGCAATACGCCAGCATGAAGGGATGGGTAGATTATATGAAAAACAAATCAGGCGAGGACTACCTATGGAATCAAAAAAACAAACATCACTGGGGAGATTGGTTGGCGTTCCACTCAGATAGTCCGGCATATGCGGGATCTGTGACGGTAAATGATCTGATCGCAACTGCTTATTTTAAATACAGTGCATCACTCTTGAGTAAGGCTGCTAACATATTGGGGAAAAACGATGAAGCTCAGGTTTATGAGGAACTGGCGGAAAAGGTGAAGAAGGCCTTTATTCAGGAATTTATCACACCAAATGGACGTTTGGTATCGCATACCCAAACTGCATATGCTTTAGCTCTATCGTTTGATCTGATTCCTGAGGAATTAAGAGCCAAAGCAGCACAACATTTTGCGGATGATGTGAAGAAGTTTAAGCATCTCACTACAGGCTTTGTAGGAACTCCACTGCTCTGCACCACACTTTCTTCCATAGGCAGAGATGATCTGGCTTTCATGCTACTGAATAGAAAAGAGTTTCCGGGATGGCTCTATCCCGTGACTCAGGGTGCCACTACTATCTGGGAGCGATGGGATACTCAGAAGCCGGACGGTACCATAATAGATGGAATGAACAGTTTCAACCACTACGCATATGGAGCGATAGGCGAATGGCTATACACCCACGTGGCAGGTCTGAAGATTGACGAAGATAATCCGGGATACAAGCGAAGCATTCTGAGTCCGCACCCTGGAGGCGGCCTTACATCTGCCAAAGCCGAGATAGAATCGATATATGGAACGGTCATTTCTGATTGGAAGCTCGAAAACGGCACCATGAACTATCAGGTTACGGTTCCTCCGAATACTACTGCTTTGGTGACGTTACCAAAAGCCGATGCGGCTGATGTCATGGTTTCGAATCAATCAGGGAAAGTGATTAAATCATTAGAATTGATGCAAAAAGGGAAATCAGCTTCTGCTACTGTAGGCTCAGGTACCTACATTTTTAAGTACACTTTTTCTAATAAGTAATCAAATAATGCGGATGACCTCTCTCAATAAAACTATTCTTATCATTCTGCTAGGTGTTCCTGCTACTTTATTATTGGCAGCTGACCCAGAAATGGAAAATGAGGATCATGCCGAACCTGGTAAAGGAAAGTGGGAGAAATTGCTGCAGAAGGATTATTCGGAAAATTGGGAAGTATTCTTGGGGGTACCTCATGGGTCGGTAGCCGATCTTGAAGGAGTTAATCCAGATAGCGACGGCAAGAAAGGCATTCCTCTTGGATTGGGCAATGACCCAAAGGAAGTATTTAAGATTGAAAAGGAAGGCAAGGAAACGGTACTCCACATTTCAGGCCAAATCTATGGAGGTCTTACTTCCAAAGAGGAATACGAAAATTATCACCTCCAACTTCAATTCAAGTGGGGAGAGAAAATCTGGCCTCCGAGAATTGGGAGAAAGCGTGATAGTGGACTTCTCTACCACTGCGTAGGGGAGCACGGAACTTTTTGGAATGTATGGATGCGCTCGCAGGAGTTTCAAATCCAAGAGGGAGATACAGGTGATTACTATGGATTGGCGGGAACGGAGATTGATATTCCTTCTTTTCAGCCAGAAGGCGAACGTGAATTTATCTATGCACGAGATTCAAGCATCCATCCATTTTCCAGCATCGACAGAAAAATTCAAAGCCATTGCAACAAAGGTTTTGATAATGAAAAGCCAAACGGCGAATGGAATACCTTGGAGCTGATATGTATCGGTAGCACGAGCATCCATAAGGTGAACGGTAAGGTGGTAATGGTTTTGTACAATTCACGTCATGCAGCTGAGAATGGTGAGTTAGTACCCTTATCAAAAGGAAAAATCCAGATTCAATCCGAGGCAGCTGAGGTCTATTATAAGAACATCAACATACGGATGTTGGATGAAACTACACCTTTAGCATCTTTCTTGAAGTAGCAAATTTTCAGTCTTTAATACATAATCCTTTGATAAAACCACTCTCAATTCTATCGTTCCTATTGATTTTGAGCACCTTTTTGTTGGCACAAAACCCAATCATACCCAACAAGGGAGCGAATGATCCACACATCAGGATTTTTGATGGAAAGGCGTACCTATCTGCTTCTCATGATAAGTCAGCAACCAACAGCAAGTTCATCATGGAAGACTGGTGGCTATGGTCTTCTGAGGATCTGGTCAATTGGGAATTGGAATCAGTCTTGAAGCCAGAAGATACTTACATAGGCAAACCATTCTCATCTTGCTGGGCGACAGATATTGCCAAACGAAATGGGAAATACTATTGGTATTTCTCGGAGGGAAACCAACAGGCAGGTGTGGTAGTTGCTGATAGTCCAAAAGGTCCTTGGAAGGATCCATTGGGCAAGCCGCTACTTACTTCAGAAATGACACCCACGGATGAGTATGATATGGGACTCATTCAGGATGAAGAAGGAGAGTACTATATCGTTTTTGGAGTTTGGGAGTACTACATCGCCAAACTCAATGAAGACATGATCTCATTAGCCGAGAAGCCAAGGAAAATTGAGATTAACAATCCAAGGGGTCCTTACAATCTTGATGGCAAGAATACAGAGAAACCGACCGATGATAAACCGTTCATGCATGAGCGAGATGGAAAATATTATCTCTCCTGGGGCTGTTTTTATGCTGTTTCTGACAATCTCTATGGACCATATGATTATCAAGGAGCTATTTTGGAATCTTCCAGTTTTCAAAATGGCTTAGAGCGCCCTACTTGGCCTACCGGCCCTTTGCAAGGAAGACATGGCTCATTCTTCGAATGGAAAAATCAAACCTATTTTGCTTACTGCGACATTAGCCAAACTGGTAATCGCTACTTTCGAGATACCTTCATCAGCTATGTTCATTATCGAGAAAATGGGGAAATCGCTCCGATTCGGCTCGACTTGGTGGGAGTAGGTAACTACGACGCTGACAAAGGTGCAATTGAAGCTGAGGATTATTACGCATCTCAAGGCATGATCAAGAAGGAGACTGCTAACGGCGGATTCATCATGTCGGATGTGGATGACGGGGATTTTCTTATTTATCCTAACATCAAAGGAACCGCAGGGAAAACCAAGATTACGCTTGACCTCAAGGCCAGCGAAAAATGCCGGATAGAAATTAGAGATGGTTCTGCCGATGGAGAATTGCTAACCCAAACCAAAGTGAAACCGGTAAAGGGAAGTAAGAATACCAGAGTGAGAATAGATCTTCCATCTACAGCGGTAGTGAATCTGTGCTTCGTGTTTAGAGGCAAAGGTAAGGACTTGATGGAACTAGATTCTTTCATTTTCAACTGATTATACGGTTTGAAGAAGGCTAACTCAACATTTATCAATCAATGAAAACTTCAGCACAAACAAGATTAGAAAACATAGGCTTGGCATCTCGTGTGCTTATTCTAATTCTAGTTGTTTCGTCACTCAATGCCTGCAGTCCTCTAGTCTCCAAGGATGCCAAACCCAATATTGTGTTGATTAACATAGACGATATGGGTTGGAAGGATGTAGGCTTCATGGGTAGTGATTATTATGAAACGCCTCACATTGATCAGCTGGCGAGTCAAGGAATGATTTTCAGCAACGGGTACTCTGCTTCCGCAAATTGTGCACCGAGTCGAGCTTGCTTAATGACAGGCAAGTGGACACCAAGACACGGTATTTACACGGTGAATTCATCTGAGAGGGGAGAATCAAAAGATCGAAAGCTGATACCAACCGAAAACACAACGATACTTTCCAAGGAGCATCCTGTGATCCCGAGTATATTGAAGCATGAAGGCTATACGACTATCCATGCCGGTAAATGGCACTTAAGTAAAGAACCGCTTGATTATGGATTTGATGTGAATATCGGAGGTGGATTTAATGGCATGCCTCGAAGTTATTATCCGCCTTACGGCAATGTAAACCTAGAAGGAGGAGAAGATCAATTGCTCACAGATTTGATTATGGAGAAGGCAATAGAATTTGTTGATTCAGCGAGTGGTCCATTCTTTATTTACTATTCACCATATGCGGTTCATACCCCTATCACGCCAGTAGTACCCCTTATTGAAAAATACAAAGGCAAAACAGGAGCTAATGGACAGGACAATCAAGCTTATGCTACCATGGTGGAAAACGTGGATAGGAATATAGGTTTACTTATCTCAAGCTTAAAAGCGAAAGGTGTATTCGACAATACCTTGATAGTCTTCACGTCTGATAATGGAGGTTTGTATGGGATCACCAAGCAACTTCCGCTGCGAGCAGGTAAAGGGGCTTATTATGAGGGTGGTATTCGTGAACCATTTTTCATAATGCTCAAGGGTAAAATAGTTGCAAATTCTACAAGTCAGATACCTGTTACCAGCCTTGATATTTTTCCTACCTTGATGCACTATGCTGGTGCGGACGTGAATGATTTATTACTCGATGGAGTCAATTTGGCTCCCATCTTAGAGAGCAAGAAGAATGATTTAACCCGACCTCTTTTTTGGCATTTTCCGATTTACTTAGAAGCTTATAATGTCAACAATAACCAAAATCGTGACCCACTTTTCAGAACACGCCCTGGCTCAGCAGTTAGGTTGGGTGATTGGAAGCTCCATTATTATTTTGAGAATAATGAAATGGAGTTGTACAATCTTTCTCGAGATATAGGAGAGCAGGAAAATCTGGCAGATATAGAACCAAAGAAGAGAGACGAGCTACTTGTTTTGCTTCAAAATTGGTGGACTGAAACCAATGCTCCAATCCCAACTGAGCTAAACCCGGAATTTGAGGGAGGTACTTGATATCTGAACATTGATCTGAGAATTGTATTATCTTATATAGGATGCAATAAAACGATTGAGAAATTAATTAAATGCTTAAATTCAATTCTTATCATCTTTGAGCTCTGAGCCAAAAAATAATTGGAAAAGATAGACGATATATACAGCCGGAACTATGAAAAATAACTCACCCTATGGCATACCAAAAGTGACTTGTTTGCTTCAATGCGCAAGAATCAGTGAGTATTTTTGATTGAGTTGACCAACTTTTAGTATGAATAATATCAGCACATTCTATAATTATCAAAGATCATTTCGAGTGATTCTATTAGTGTGTTTCGCATTAATCAGTTCTACTGGATTAGAAGGTCAGAATCGATTTAGCAAATTCCGTCACATCTCCACCTCCGATGGTTTCGCACTGAATTCTGTCAATTCGTTCGCGCAAGACGAGCAGGGGATGATGTGGTTCGGTACTAGAAATGGTCTAATCAGATACGATGGAGTGAATCTGAAAGTAATGCGCCGGGAGTCAGGTGCCGTGGAGCGATTGGGTGTCAACGATATCTATACCATCCATCTTGACGGGAGCAAGGGAGTGTGGATAGGCTCAAGGTATGGATTGAGTTTTTACCATAACAAATCTTCTCAAACTGAGGATTTGGAGTGGTTTCAATCAGCTACGTCCACATCTACGCTTCGCAGGGTATTTGATATTCTCAGGATAAATAAAGATCAAGTACTAATAGGTGGGGGTAGCGGAGTTGAAGTTTACAATGAGTCCACCAAGAAGCTAGTCGTGAATCGCTTTGATCCTAACGATCCTACTTCGATTAATTCCAATAGAATAGTCAGCTTCTATCAGTCCAAAATAGATAGTACGATATGGGTTGGTACAAGGAGTGGGCTCAATCAAGTAGTCTCTAATAAGGATGGAAAGCTAACATTTAAGAGAATTGAACTCGACCCAGTGGATCAATCCAATTTTCACATTCAGGCGATAAGCGAAGATCGGCTTGGGAATGTTTGGGTAGGCACTTCGACTGGCCTATTCATCAGACAATCGGAAGAGGAAACATTTAGACCTTTTGAAAGTATCTCCAATGATCAATTGACCAATCCTAATGTAAGATGCTTGACAATAGATGGCGAGAATAGGCTTTGGGTAGGTACGTTTGATGGTCTGAATATTATTGACTCAGAATTCAAATTAGTACAAGGAATTAGACATAATCCTCAAAATCCCGATGGTTTGAAAGGGAACAATATCCGAGCATTGTTCACAGATAAAAACGGTGGAGTTTGGGTAGGTACTTATTATGGTGGGGTGCATTATTGGAGTGGAAACCTTGTGAGTTTCGAAAAAATAGATGAGCGCAGTGGTACTCAGCTGGGCTACAATGTGGTGAACTCCATTGTAGAGGATGAAAGGGGCAACATCTATTTTGGTTCTGAGGGCAATGGAATCACGACTTATAATATTGAGAATGGTGATTTTAGATCCATAAGCCAGTTGATAAGCAATGAGTCTCTTGGATCTATAAAGGTGAAAGAAGTACTGTATGAAGGAAATGGTAAATTTTGGATAGGAACCTTTGATAATGGAGTGGTTGAGCTCAACCTAACCAAAAAAGATTTGAAAGAATACAATACTACTAATAGCGGCATTTCATCTAATCGAGTAGTATCATTGGCTTCTACAGCCGATGGCAATCTTTGGATCGGCAACTTAAGCAGCGGGCTTGACCTATTTGAGACTAACAATAATCGTTTTACAAGATTCACAGCTACATCCGGTAGTTCCGCCATTACTTATAACAATGTTAGGTCTCTATTGGTAACCAAATCAGGTGATCTATATGTAGGGAGTGGAGCTGGATTATCCGTCTTATCTGCAAAATCCTATAAAAACAGAGAATTCGTATTTGAAAGTTTTCAGCTGGAGAATGGTGAAGTTGATAACCTGGCATATCATGACATAGTCGAAGATAACAATGGGAAAATCTGGTTGGCAACACTATCATCAGGCCTGTTGTATGTTGAAGAGGGCAAATTGATCCTTTCTGGCTTGAGTGATATTTCCAGCGTTTTCGCTATTGAAGAAGGGGAGGAAGGCGTTTTGTGGTTAAGTACAGAAAAAGGTATTGTGCGATTTGATCCGGTTACTCTTGAGCGGAAGGTGTTCAATAGGAAAGACGGTCTGCATGCCAATGAATTCAATCGAGGAGCAAGCCTGAAAGCATCTGATGGTAAGATTTATTTTGGAGGGGCTCTGGGAGTTTCGGCATTTCATCCTGAGACTCTGGATATAACCAATAATCAAGCACCTAAAGTTGTACTGACAAAATTCGTACTAGGTGAAGAAGAATTACAGCCTAATGATGATACTGAAATTCTTGCTGAGCCGATAGAGTATACAAGCAGCCTCACCCTGGACTATGATCAGAATATATTTTCGGTACATTTTGCCATGCCCAATTTTGTCAAATCTGACAAAAACACCTATTCATATAGACTCATAGGGTTGAATGACAATTGGGTGAATACCTCAAATCCCTTTGTTTCTTTCACCATTCAGCGTGGAGGAAACTATGTATTTGAAGTAAAGGGGATCAATAGCGACGGACTGGAAAGCACTGAGATTACATCTTTAGAAATCGAGGTTAAGGATGCTCCTTGGCTCACCATTTGGGCTTTCATGATTTACATTATATTGTTTATGTCAGCATTGTTGGTCTTTATTTTCTTCTTCAAATCCCGAATCAACTTGCAGCACCAACTTGAGGCAGAAACGCGGGAGTTTTTACACCAGCAGGAGATCAATAAGCAGAAGCTTCAGTTCTTCACAAACATTTCGCATGAATTCAGAACACCACTAACCCTGATATCCGGCCCACTTGAAAAATTGATTTCTGAATATAAAGGTCCGAGTTATGTTTTCAGACAATTGTTGGTCATCAAAAAGAATACAGATCAGCTCTTCAAACTCATCAATGAGTTGATGGATTTTCGTAAGCTTGAGAACAAACAAATGTCTCTTCAAGCGGCAGAGGGCAATATCGTTCTATTTGCAAAGGAGATATTCTTATCTTTTGATCAGCATGCAAAGCTCAATAAGTTGGATTACTCTTTTCATTCGGATCAGCCTGAGATTAAGGTCTTTTTTGATCGCGATAAATTAGAGAAGACTCTATACAATCTAATATCCAATGCTTTTAAATACACTGAAGCAAAAGGGAAAATAACAGTAAATATTACGCGCGCCAAGAAGAAAGTAAGCATCTCTGTGAAAGACAATGGGATGGGAATCTCTCCTGATCACCTGGAGAAAATCTTTGATCGGTTTTATGAAATCCCCAAATCCAAGTCACAAAGCAAGTACAAGCAAGGTTCAGGAATTGGTCTGGCGATAGCAAAAAACATCGTAGAACTTCACAAGGGGGAATTAACTGCCACAAGTACAGAAGGCGAGGGGAGTGATTTTGTCATGACGTTAAGATTGGGACAAGACCATCTCATGCCAGATGAAATAATCTCCACTTTTAAGAATAGCGAAGATGTCTCACAATATGTGTTAGATAAAGATGTCTTGGCAGTAGAAGAGAGTGCTACTGTAGAATGGGAAGGAGAAGAATTCAATGAAAATGCTCCTAAAGTGCTTATTGTAGAAGATAATGTAGGAATCAGCAGTTTCATGAAGGATGTGATGCGCAAGGAATACAGCGTGACAGTAGCCGAAAATGGAGCTCTAGGGTATAAGGAAGCACTATCCTCGCTTCCTGATTTGATCATAAGTGATGTGATGATGCCAGTTATGGACGGAATCGAGCTTTGCTCTAAAATCAAGACGGATATCCGCACCAGTCATATACCGTTCATTTTGCTCACTGCACGTACTTCTTTGATTTATAAGTATGATGGATTGGAGTCTGGAGCTGATGAATATCTCAGTAAGCCGTTTGAAATCAAAGAACTACTGCTTAAGTGCAGGAATATCCTTAGTACGCAAGAAAAACTAAAAGCGCGCTTTGCTGAAGTGGGAGAAGTGCCAACATCCGAAGCTCCGGTAGACTCAATAGATGAGGTCATGATGAATAAGGCCATTCATATCATTCGGGAGAACATTGGGAATGAGTTTTTTGGCATTCAGATGTTATGTGATCAGCTAGGTATGAGCAGATCATTGCTCTTTACTAAGTTCAAAGTGTGGACCAATCAGACACCTAATGATTATATACTTACAGCAAGAATGAAGAAAGCAGCCTCCTTGATTGAGCAAAACAAAGTCAACATTTCTCAGATTGGCTATATGGTGGGATTCAAAAGCGCCAATTATTTCTCGAAATCTTTTAAAAAGCATTTTTCCATAAGTCCAAAGGCATATGCCCAAAAGTTCGCTGAGAGCCTTGGAATGGACTAAATGCCCTCTTGTTTGGCTCTAAGACGATTTTACCACTTTTCTGGACAATAATATTTCTTGTAATTAATTGCTTTGAAGAGGTTAAACTAGGAAAAAATCAATTTGATGGTAGTCTAGTGAGGCTTTGTTAAGAGAAGTGAAAATACTTAGCGCTGTTATTACAAACTTCTCTTTTCGGCTTCAGACAGTTCACCTTAAAATGATCGGACCTAAAACTGATTAATTGAAACTTTAACAATGCTAGATGATGAAGAAAATTTACAAATTACTGCGATCGAGCATTACCCTTATTGCAGTTATGGCTGTATTGACAGGGTATGCGCAGGATCAAACTGTTACGGGACGAGTCACGTCTGACGATTCACCGGAAGGTTTGCCGGGAGTTACCGTGCTTATCAAAGGCACTACTACTGGTACAATCACTGATATAGACGGAAACTATAGAATATCCGCTTCTTCAGATGATATACTTACTTTTAGCTTTATAGGCTTTGAGCTGAGCGAAGCGCCAGTGAATGGTAGGTCTGTGATCGATGTGAAAATGGAATATGACCTAGAGCAACTCGACGAAGTTGTTGTTATTGGTTATGGAGAGCAAAATCGTAGAGACGTTACTGGATCTATTGTATCAGTAAAAGCGGATGCATTGGCTCAATCTACTCCGGTAAGTGCGCTTGAAGGAATGAGAGGACGTTTGTCAGGTGTAAACATTACAGCAAATGGGGCTCCAGGAGAAGCAGCCGATATTAAAATACGAGGTACTTCTACACTGAATGCGGGTACTGGTCCACTCTACGTAGTAGATGGTCAGCAACTGGATAACATTGACAACTTGAATCCAGATGATATTGCTTCTGTTGAAGTTTTGAAAGATGGATCTTCAGCTGCGATATACGGTTCTAAGTCTGCAAATGGTGTAATCATTGTGACTACTAAGAAGGGTAAGTCAGGAGAGACTAAGATTGATGCGAGCTATATCAGAAGTTATACTTCTTTAGCAACCAAGATCCCAGTATCCAATACCCGTCAGGCTAGACAGTATGAAATAGCAAGAAATGGTAATCTAGATGCTCAATCTGCTGCTACACCATCAGATTCACTTTCTCAATTGTTCAATCAGGATTATGATTATCAAGAACTCATCACACGTTTAGGGGTAAGAGATCAGTTAGGACTTTCATTGAGCGGAGGAACAGAAGATGCCAATTTCTACTGGAACACCGGTTACCTACAGCAAGAAGGTGTAGTTAAAAACTCATTCTACAATCGTTTCAATAGTACTTTGAATGTCAATTTCAAGGTTCGTGATAAGATCAATGCTGGTACAAGATTGATGGTTTCTTTCGCTGAGCGGAATGGACTAAATGAAGGTGCTGTGTTTGGGCAGCTCTCTACTCACTTCCCATATCTACCATATAGAGATACGGATGGTACATACGTAGGTCAGACTTCAAGTCAGCAAAACGTAGTAGCAGAAACCATCTTTACAGAAAGAATCAGAAGAGATTTCGATGGTCAGGTGTTCAACTTTTTAGAGTATCAAATCTTGCCTTCACTTAAATTCAAGACCACTTTAGGTTTGATCTACGAATTGCGTAGAGACAATGATTTCAACCCTAGTATCGTACAAGCAAGAGGGGCTGCTGCAAGTGGTAACGAAATCACTCGTCTTAATTTCAGTATGCAACAAGAGAATTATTTGACTTGGCGTCAAAAGTTTGGTGATCATAATGTGTCTTTACTCGCTGGTACACAGTTCCAGACTTGGAAAAATGAGACTTCTAGGCTAGAGGCTATTGCATTCAACAATGACTTGATTAGCACATTCAATAACGTAAGTGCAGAAAACATAGCTGCAACATCATCTGAGACAGCACATGCATTGGTTTCGCAGTACGCGCGAGCTACGTATGATTATAAAGGAAAGTATCTTTTTGCAGCCACTGTTAGAAGAGATGGTTCTTCTAGGTTCGGTACTGAGAATCAGTATGGTATCTTCCCCGCAGCATCTGTTGGTTGGAGAGTATCTGATGAGGCATTCATGACTCCATTGACTAGTGTGCTTTCTGATTTCAAATTGAGAGCAAGTTATGCACAGAATGGTAATGAGCGAATTGGAAATTTTGATAGCCGTTCGTTGTATTCGCCAGGAGCTAACTACAATGGCTTGAATGGTATCAGCCAGACTCAATTGGGTAACCCTAATTTGGTTTGGGAAAACACAACTCAAATTAACTACGGTGTTGATTTAGGCTTATTCGGTGGTAAGATCACCGCGACAGTTGATGTTTATAGCAAGGTAACGGATGACCTTCTTTATGATACTCCACTTCCTCCGGAAACTGGTTTTACTCAGATTACCAACAACATTGGTAAAATTGAAAACAGAGGAGTTGAATTGTTTTTGAGCGGTTCACCTATTGACAACAAAGATTTCCAATGGTTCACTAGTTTCAATATCGCAACCAACGAAAACGAAATCTTGGATCTAGCCGAGAAAGATGGCCAGTTCCTTCAGAACTATTATATCTACCAAGAAGGTGGATCTATCGGAGATTTTCATGGGTATACTGTAGAAGGTGTATTTGCTTATGACGAGTCAAATGCTTTTGATAATGACGGAAACCAATTGACTCCAATATTTGATGAAGATGGAGCATTCGTAAACTATGAGTTGAATGGTTCCGAATACAGCGGAGACATCAATCAAATCACTTTCCAAGGAGTACCATTGAAAGGTGGAAATGTTCATTGGAAAGATCATAACGGTGATTTCGAAATTGATCCTATCAATGACAGAACGGTTATTGGCCAAGGTGTACCTAAATTCTTCGGTGGATTCTACAATGAATTCAAGTACAAGGGGATTAAACTATCAATATTGTTTGATTACAACTTTGGTAACGACATCTACAGAAGATATGATGAGATCCGTAATCAAAGAATGGTAAGAACAGTACTTCCTGGTCCTGACAGAATCGACAATGCGTGGTATAAGCCAGGTGATGTGGCTCAATATCCTTCACTTTGGTCTAGTGAAGCAGCTAGAAACAACTTCTTAGGAAATTCTTATTGGGTAGATGATGCAGACTTCATCAAGTTGAGATCTGTGAGAATCGATTACACATTTCCAAAGGATATCGTCAGCAAGACTGGCATTCTTTCGAATGTATCGATTTATGCCTCAGGTAACAATCTTCTTACATGGACCAACTACGCAGGTTACAATCCTGAGTTAGGTTCAAGAGGAAACGCATTGTCTCCGGGCTTAGATAATTTAAGATATCCATTGTCTAGAGAGTACATTTTAGGTCTAAAAGCGACTTTTTAAGCAACTCGATAGGTAAATCATAAAGAATAAAAGAATTAGAAATGAAAACATTAAAAAACATAAGAAGGTCAATAGGTGCTGCGGCGCTTATGATACTGACGGTCGGATGCGACAGCTTGCTCGATGTAGAGCCTGTGAGTCAAGTCGGTGGTACAGAATTCTGGAAGACAGAATCTGATGCACAGTCTGGATTGGCTGGTGTATACGATGCAATGCAGAGTGCTTATAGCTCTAGATATCATATCTGGGGAGAAATGAGATCTGACAACTGGCAGCCTTCAGGCAATGCTAGTGCTACTGCTCAGCAGCTTTTGAATAACGAATTAACCGATCAGAGTTCAGTCTATTCAAACTGGGGAGGTCTTTACAGGATGATATTCCGAGCGAATGTTGCTATTGATAAGATAGCTGAGATTCCTGGTGATGTAAGGCCTTATTTGGCTCAAGCTCATGCTCTCAGAGCGTTTGCGTATTTTGATGCGGTTAGAGTTTGGGGTTCTGCTCCATTGTATCTGGAAGCAATCTCAGGCCTTAATGATGACATTTTTAGAGGCAAGACTGCTGGGTCATATATCATGGATAGTGTAGTTATTCCTGATATGCTTTTGGCTGAAGATCTGATGCTGACAAGAAAAAACAGATTCCAGTTTTCTCTATCAAGCATCTATTGTTTGCAAGCAGAAGTGTATATGCACCTGCAGGAATATGTGTTGGCAAAAGAAGCTTTGGATAAGTTGGTTGCACTTGACGAATTTCGTTTGACTAGCGATGCAGAATCTTTCCATGCCATGTTTAGAAATGAACCAGAGTCGACTGGATTAAGCGCGAATGAAGAAGAAAATGGACCTGAATTAATTTTCTCCATTCGTTACGAATTGATCGACTTAGATGTGAATCAACGTTCTGGGATTTACGGTCTGTTTTGGCCAGGAGTTCCTAGCTACAACATTTCTACTACTCTAGAAAATAAATGGATAGAGACATTTCCCGTAGATTCAGTATCGTGGGTCGCTAAATATCCTGATTTTGTACCTGCCAATATCAATGAAAATGATGGATCAACCATTTATGGTGATTTCCATAGATATACTCGTTTGATTGAAGACGGCAAAGAAATTGGAAACAGAAGGTATGGAAAATACAATTTGTCCAATTACCCTGTCAGCCTTGATGATACTGATATCGTAGTTTATAGATATGGAGGTATGTTATTGCTAAAAGCTGAAGTAGAAGCCAGATTAGGCAACTTCCAAGAGGCGGTGAATTTAGTGAATCGTATCAGAAGCGCTAGAGAATTGCCACGTGTCAGTCTTGCTGATTTTCAGACGAATCAACAACTAATTGATGCCATTCTACTAGAGCGTCAGTTCGAGTTATTGGGTGAAGGTAAAAGATGGTGGGATTTGATCAGAACGAAGACCGCAGTAGATGTAATGGGTCCAATTAATGGTCAGACATCAGAGAAGCTGTTCTTCCCGATTTTCTTTGAGCACTTGGCGGAGAATCCAAATTTGACTCAAACCCCTGGTTATTAAGAACTTAAATTTTTAAGACAATGAAAAATATTAAAAATAGAATATTGAAATTTTGGTTCGTAGGAGTGATATTTCTAGTAACCGTAAGCTGTGACCTAGGTCTACAGACGGAATGGGAATATGTAAAGGAACCATTAGGCAATGTGCCCACTGGCATGACAGCTTTTGAGTGGATCACGATGATCAACCAGGATACCACTTATAATACCAATGATAGCACAGCTCAGTTCTCATACTTACTTGAAGCTATTGAAATGACGGGTATGCAGGATGTGTTTAACGATCCAAATTCGCAGAAGACTTTCTTCTTGCTGCGCAATGGAGCTTGGAATGGGGGAGGTCAGTTACTTGCTCATATGACAGGTAGCGCAGATTATCCTTTGGATTCTATTGATGATATCAATCGATTAAAGGCAGTGTTGAATTATCATATTCTTCCTGATGACGTGATTGATCAAAGTGGAACTATTCCAAGATCTGATTTCCACTTCTATTATCAGACGATGATCCCAGGAGATACTGGTATTGTAGAGATAAATCAGAGATTGTGGAATGCGCAGATTAGACTCAATCAAAATGTTGATAAGATTGGTTCTCCAGATATAGCCTCTAGTATGCCAGGTAGTGCCAAAGGTGCCTCTGTAAGTCTTCACAATTACCGTTTTACTAATGGTGTAGGACATCAGATGAATGCATATGTGAGATATCAGCCATTTTAATCTAAGGTTGATAACTATCAAAAATCGATATACACATTAAAAATTATTATAATGAAAACACATAATAGAATAAATAAACTGAGAAGTTCCCTCAGGACTGTTTTATCACTGAGTTTGGTCGCGTTATTGGGCCAAACTGTGATAGCACAAGACGAGAGAATAGAGGACTTTAGTAAGCCCGTGTACATCCAACCTGCAGCCACTGTAGATATCAAAGGTGAAACAATAGCTCCAGGAAATAGGATCAACTATGAGTTTATCAAAGACATTGCTCCGGGTAACGGAAGATGGTTCGCTACAAATATTGGTAAGAATTCAACTTATGAATGGGTAGATGGCCTGGGAGTAGATGGTGATGGAGCTATAGCATGTAATGATGATAGAGCAGGTTCTGCACTTTTATTGTACGTTTTTAATAACACAGATAGAGGGATTGGTGGTGCTTTCGAGTTTACTGGTAAATACCTAAGAGATGCCGATATCCCAGACAGGGTTGGTTTAGCTTATTATACTATTGAAATTGACGAGGGAAATCCTGATGCTAATTTTCTCTACACATTGAGGGCTACAGGTACAGGAAGTTCAAATGATAATGTGATAAGAAACGGATTTAATGATGGTAATATTCACCCTGTAGGAAGAGAGATCTTTCATAATGGAAGTTCCCACCCTGGAGTAGTAGGAGCTGGTTGGCAAGACATGTATAGCCAAGTAACCACTATGGATGCAGATTGGTTAATCCTTTCTGTGGCATTTGGTCATGACAAGGATTATGCAGGTGCGCTTGAAAATAAGCAACTGTTGGATAATCTAACTATCCCTTACGGTAAGAGTAATCTGATTGCCCCTACTATCAAGGAGATCGCAGAAATCTCAGAAGGCAACCTTGGGATCTTTGCAGATGAAATGGGCGAGATTCACTTAGTGCCAGCAGGGACAGAAAAAACTAAAGCGGCAGTTCAAGCTGCGAGTATCAAATCGGATACCACCATTCTAGCATTGCCAAGAGTAGGGAGTATCTTTCCTTTAGCAGGAATTGCAGATGGAAAATATGATTTCTTTGTAATTGATCATGATGATAATGTTTCCAGGGGAAATCAAATAAATATCGGAGCGGATGCATATCCACCTCTAATCTCTGGGGGAGTTACTTCTGTGTATGCAGGATTTGATGATATCACTGCTACCATGGATGAGGCCGGTACTTTGAAGTTGGTTGCTGATGGAGCTGGAGCTGCTGCTGCTGCTGTTGTATCTGTGTCAGCTGAGGAAAAGACACTGACCAATTTGGTTGTGCCTGAATCAGTATCACCAGGATCTTATGATCTTTATGCTATTGATGCCGCAGGAAATGTTTCAGCCACTGCCGTTGACATCACAGTTGAGGTTCCTGATGCAGTTGCACCACAGATTTCGTTTGTTGGGGCTACTGCTCTTACCACTACAGATTCTGTCCAGTATAACACAGATGAGCCAGCACTAAGTATCTATGTTGTACCTGAAGGAACTGCTTCTGACTTGGCTGCAGTTCAAGAGGCGGCATTAGTTTCTATCCTTGAGACTACTACCACTGGCTATATTTCAGCACTTTCACTTTTTGAAGGTTTCTTCGAAGTTTATGCCATTGATAGATTTGGAAACTTTGGTGCTTCTAGTGTGAAACTTGAAATATTAGATGTGGCAGGGCCAGTAGCATTTTCAGTCACGTCAGGTATACTAGATAAGGGATTCCCAATCTCAGTTACCATCAATGAAAATGGGAATGTTTATGTGGTTCCAGCAGGAACAGCTGTAGCTGATGTCGTTTCAGCAGCAATTGTTTCTGATACAGCTTTCGCTTCTGAGCCAGTCCTATTTTCTACAGATACAGCTGTATTCGTCAAAGGACAATCATATGACATTTATGCAGCTGATCAGCGACGTAACTGGTCAGAGCTTTTGAGCACTGTAGAGATATCATCCGATGTAGATGAGGTAATTGTTCTGACGTCACAAGATGGATTACAACTATCTATCTATCCTAACCCTGCGACTGACATGATTTATGTCCAAGGACAAAACATCCAGTCTCTACAATTATTAGATCTTGGAGGACGAATGATTCATTCATCTGCAAAAGAGTCTATCAACGTAAGTAAGATCAAAAATGGTGTTTACATTTTGCGAGTATCTACCGAATTGGGCCTACATACACGCAAAATTGTCATAAGACACTAATAGATAACAATTAGTAGTTGTAATTCTGTTTTATACAATTGAGTTTAGTTGAATAAAAAGGCTCTTTCTTTTACGAAAGAGCTTTTTTTTTCCTTTTTCAAAATATTCATCTGGTTTTCAAGGTCAGAATTTCTAAGAGCTGTTGAAAGCTTCGATGTGTGTTTCCTTATTGATTAGTCATTCTAATTCGTTCATTTATGTACCGTATATATTTCATTGTTGTATTTGTCAGTTTGAGTTTTTGCAAATCAGTTGACTCTTACAAAGCTCCCGGACTTTCCTTCCAACAATTGAAGTGCGACGCAATGGAGAATCCTATAGGAATAGACAAGAAGCAACCTTTGTTTTCTTGGGTGATGAGCGCAGATGGATTCAATAGGGCACAATCTGCATATCAAATATTGGTAGCTTCAAGCATCTCACTACTTACTCCTGATCAAGCAGATGTATGGAACTCTGGCAAGCTACTCAGCGCTCAATCGGCGCACGTGGAGTACGGAGGTAAGGATTTGGTGGCAACTACCAAATATTATTGGAAGGTGAGAATTTGGGATGAAGCTGGTGAAGCCTCTGACTGGTCGCCTACAAATACCTTCGAGACGGGAATTATCGATGATGCAAACTGGCTAGAGGGCAAATGGCTTTCTGTGAAAGAAGATACCAGAACGTCCGACTACCGCTTTCGAGCATATCAAACTGGAAACATGGAAAAACCTGCTATGGTCACAAGTCAGCCGGTTGGTTATTTCAGAAATGTGCTAACAATAGATAAAGAGCTATCAGAGGCCAGGGCTTATATCTGCGGATTAGGCTATTATGAATTATCTATGAATGGCGCCAAAATAGGAGATCATGTCTTAGATCCAGCACCATCCAATTATGACAAGCAGGCCTACTATGTAGCCTATGATATTACCTCAGACATTCATAAAGGGGAAAACGCAATAGGTGTGGAATTGGGTAATGGTTTTTACGGACAAAATATATCTTGGAAGAGAGACCCTGAGTCTGAAAGGGATCTTTCCTATGGCCCTCCAGCTTTTCAATTACAGATAAAGCTGACTTATCAGGATGGCAGTAGTGAAACAATTTATTCTAATGAAAATTGGAAAGTCACAACTGGGCCTACAGTTTTCGACAATATCTATGGTGGTGATACTTATGACGCGAGGTTTGAAATCAATGGCTGGAATGATCTAGGTTATGATGATTCGGCTTGGTCACAACCATTGGTCGTTGACCCAAAACTTAAGAAAATAAGCCACCAAAATATCCCACCAATTAGAGAACTCAAGCGTCTCTCTCCTCAGAGAGTGTTCCAATCGCCTGATGGTGAGTGGATAGTTGATTTTGGTCAGAACATAGCGGGATGGGTTGAGATCAAGGTACAAGAAGAGAAGGGTCAATTGATCAATATGATCATGACAGAAGCCTTACTCACCAATGGGAAAGATATATTTCTAGGTTCAACTGGGGGTGGAGCGAATGGCATGAAACAAAACCTACAATACATCTGCAAAGGAGAGGGTTTGGAGACTTGGTCACCAAAATTCTCTTACTACGGATTTAGATATTGTAAAATTACTGGAATATCGAGAAAGCCAGATGCTGGCATGATTCAGGCCGTACTGGTGGCCACCGATCTAGAAGAAACGGGAAGTTTTACATCTTCGGATAGCTTGCTCAACAAGATGCACTCTATCAGTAAATGGACCATAGTGGATAATATGCACGGTATTCCTGAAGATTGTCCACATAGAGAAAAATGCGGATGGTTAGGTGACGCTCATGCCTTTGGTGAGTATGCCCTTTACAATTATGAAATGGGCAACTTCTACAAAAAATACATGGAGGACATCAGTACACAGATGCGCCCCGTCAAAGGTAAATTCAACCCCGAAGAGACTTACAGGGCACCCACCATGATAGCTCCAGGCAGACGTACTTCCACTATTGCCAAAATTGATTGGGGAGTAGCTACCATGTATTTGCCTTGGTATAGCTATAAGTACAATGGTGACTCCTCTATCGTCAGAGATTACTATGATGACATGAAAGTACTCACGGAATATTACCTGTCTTTCAAAGGAGAGAACGGGATCATGCAAGATGGTATGGGAGACTGGTGTCCACCACTTTGGGACAGACGGAAGAACCCTTCAGCTATGGAATGTGATCCGATTATTTCTGCCAATGCTTATTTCTACGATGTGCTAGGAGTCATGCAGCACTTCGCCAAAATGACTGGCGACACAGCGTACGAATCCAAGATGGAGCGAGAGAAGAATGATCTTTTGAAGGCATTCAACAATGAATATTTGGTTACTATTGACAATACCGATCACAGTTGGTACGGCAGCCAAACTGCTACTGTCATGGCTCTGCAGTTCGGTATGGTGCCAGAAGAAAGCCTGTCAGAAGTACTCAATGGACTTGAATATGATATAGTAGAAGTCAAAGGAGGGCATCACTCCACGGGAATCCATGGCAACCGATATATCTATACCGTACTTACCAAATATGGAAAAGGAGATTTGGCGTATGATATTTTGACAACTCCTGATTTTCCAAGCCAAACTTATGTAATGAATTCTGGCTTTACCACTTGGCCTGAGCGACAATTTGAATGGGAGAAGATGGAAGGACCAACCAACTCTCTCAATCACCCGATGCACAGCGGATTTTCGGCCTATTTCTTTGAGTCACTCGGGGGAATAAAATCCACATACGAAGAAGCTGGATACAAATCTTTTACTGTAGATCCTGTGTTTCCATCAGCCATATCCAGCACTACCGTAGAAGTCCCGACTCCTTACGGAAAAATCAAAAACGCTTGGAACAATGAAGGTGAACACTTTACTATGAAACTGAGTGTACCGTTCAACACCAGTGCTTTGATAAAAGTATCTAAGGAACAACGAGAGACTATGAATATTAATGGACGTCCTTGGACTGAAGTTAAAGATGATGGCTTAGTCTCAGTTCTCGATCAAAACACATTGAAGATCGGGTCAGGTAACTATGAATTGACATATAGAACGAAGTGATCATGATTAATTGGGTTGGTGATGAACTAAATAACGATCGATGAGAAATCATTTATTTATACTACTTACGATCTTGGTGGTGGTAGGCACATCTTCATGTACTACGGATTACCAACTAGAACCGGGAAATCGTACCAAATACAATTTCAACCCAGATTGGAAATTCATTCAGGAAAATCCTGAAAATGCACACGAGGTGTCATTCGAAGATGGAAATTGGAAGACGATCAGTTGTCCACATACCTTCAATGACGTAGATACTTTTGATGATCTTTCGCATGGTCATCATGATGGCGAGGATAACCAATGGAGGGGAACAGTGTGGTATCGCAAGCACTTTAGTTTACCCAAAGAAGATGAGGGAAAGAAGGTATTTATTGAGTTTGAATCTGTGCGCCAAATCGCTGACGTGTATATCAATGGCCAACACATCGGTCAAAATCAGACTGGTTTTATTCCGTTTGGTTTTGACTTGACCAAGTACATCAGTTTTGGAGAAGACAATGTCATTGCCGTCAAGGTAAATAATGATCGCGAAGATCATTTCAGAAAGAATTTCCCATTGGTATGGAATCATGAGCATTGGCATCCTACCCATGGAGGTATCTATCGCAATGTCTTTTTGCATACCATGGACCCTCTTCATATTACGCTACCACTTTTTGACAATATCAAAACAGTGGGAACTTATGTGTACGCAGAAGAAATCAGCAAGAAATCAGCCGAAGTGTATGTGGAAGCCGAGATTTTCAATGAATACACTACAGCCAAATCTGTAGATATTGCTTCTCATGTCATAGACGCTAAGGGGCAAATAGTATCTACCTGCGAGACCTCCCAAAAGCTTGATCCTAAGGAGAAGAGAGTGATTCGCATGATGAATAAAATCAGCAACCCACACCTGTGGTATACCAGAGATCCATATATGTATAAGGTGGTCACAGAAATTAAGGACGGTTCTGTGACGATCGATTCGTATGAAACACCATTGGGCATCAGAACTTTTGAGTTCAATAAAGATTCAGGTTACTATAACAATGGCGAATATGTAAAACTCCATGGTTGGGGGCAAAAACCTACCAATAGCTGGGCTGGTCTTGGCGCTGCGCTTCCTGATTGGTTGCGAGAATATACGTACCAGTTGATGGACGAGGCAGGCGGAAATTTTATTCGCTGGGGACACTGTGCTGGTTCTCCTGCAGAAATAGCGATGGGAGACAAATACGGTTTTGTTACCCTCATGCCGGGAGTTTCAGGAGAGTCAGCGGACGAAGGAGAGACCTGGGATGTTAGGATTGCGGCATTCCGTGACATGATTGTCTATTACCGAAACCATCCATCCATTATGATATGGGAAGGAGGCAACTGGGCAGAATCGGCTGAGCACTACGAGGAAATCCTGGAGACCATCAAAAGATTTGACCCAAAAGGAAAACGACTGATGGGGAATCGAAGAGCTGATGTAAGTGATGTGTCGGAGAAATATGTGACGATAGAGATCGGAACTGAAGGTTGGGAAGGTGAGTATACTCACTTGCCGATCATCGAGAGTGAGTATTGCCGTGATGAAGCACCAAGGCGAGTATGGGACAAGTATTCGCCCGATGATAATTATTGGTCACATCCCAACATTAGCAAAAACACCTACAAAATGGCGTCTGAGACTTTTGCCGTCAAGCAAGCGGAGCATTGGTGGAAAAAGATGGGTAAGAAACCTTATCACAGTGGAGGAGCCAATTGGATCTTTACGGATGGCCCACATGGAGGCAGATGCCCTACAGAGGTGACGCGAGCAAGCGGAGAAGTAGATGCTGTGAGGTTGCCAAAAGAAGCTTTTTATGCACTGAAGGCTATGTGGCGTCCAGAACCACAGGTGCATATAGTGGGACATTGGAACTATGAAGTGGGCACGACCAAAGACATGTTTGTGATATCAAATTGCGCAGCAGTCAAGCTCTATATCAATGATGAACTGATAGGCTTTGATTCTATTCCTGACAATGGATATGTCTACAAGTTTCCGAAAGTGACGTGGCAAGCCGGAGAGATTAGAGCAGAAGCAACGATTGGAGGAGAACTACGTGCCTCACAGGTCAAAGAGACCATAGGCGAACCAGCAAGTATCAAGCTTAGTTCCATTACTGGACCGCAGGGTTGGAGAGCAGATGGTTCTGATGTAGCGCTCATAGATGTGGAAATAGTAGATGCTAATGGGGATAGATGTCCGCTCGCAAAAGGAAGAGTAGACTTCACCATCTCTGGCCCAGCTATATGGCGTGGGGGATACAATAGCGGTAAAGCCAACTCCACCAATAACCTGTATTTAGATATTGAAGCTGGAATCAATAGGGTAGCTGTTCGCTCTACACTTGAGCCAGGTACTGTAACTGTGACCGCAGAGTATGATGGCCTAAAGCAAACGAGCATTGACCTGACTTCTCAGGAAATCCAGTTGATGGGAGGGTTGACTACAGAGCTTCCACAAGTATCTGATGTGATAGCTGTGGCAGAACCACTACCAGCGTACACACCAGAAATGCCACCATATGTGCCTGGCGTATCTAATAAAAGTAAACTCTTCAAGAAATTCAGCTACACGGGTGACTCACCTGCCAAGCTGAGAACAGACATCTTCTGGGGTAAGAAGGCCTATACTGACCTCCCATACAATTACACCGTGATCCCAAAATACTTGGTTGGTGGTGAATATATCAGGATGCCCAACGCTGATGCCAGATACTGGGCACGTGACCAGCTGCAGTTTATTGCTGGAGCGGATATGACCATCTACGTTGGTCATGATGATCGCATTGAGCGTCCAGAGTTTCTGCGAGAAGACTACATAGACACAGGAGACAACTTCAAGCTTGATGAGGTTACCATGTCATTGTACAAGCGAGAGGCTAAAGCTGGAGAGAGCATTGTCATGGCTGGGAATAGCGATGGTGATATGCCAGAAGGTGCACGTATGTACGTAGTGATAGGGAAGAGAAGGTAGAGGAAAGAGTACTGATGCATAGGTGTTTCTAGGATACCTAGGACATGACTTAGGATCCATTAGTAAATGCAGCGATAGCCAGGCTGTGAGAAGGAATCTTAGTCTAAGTGCGCACTTTATTGCATCCAAAATGGCCCCATTCATTTAATCCTAAATGAGTTTAAAACGATTTCTCCATACGATTTAGTTTTTGAATTGTCTTTGATAGTTGGTCTAACTATTCGTAAAAAATCAATGAATAGAGTGGTGAGAGGTTGATTTTTGCGAAAATGACAAAATTGTTCGGAAACACAATTAGACGATTTTACCATTTTTTCGGATTTAGAACTCTTACTGATCTAATTACTTAGAGGCAGATTAATTTTTCATGGACTAAACTAAATCGTATGAAATTAAGACTTACAAACTTATTACTGGCACTCATCCTCACGGTGGGATTCGCAAGTGCTCAGTTCACAACAGATGGTATTTATACCATTCAGAATGGTAATTCTAAGTATATGACCAACCCAGGGTCTGCTGGTAGTATCATAACTTTATCCGCTTCACCTTCTTCATGGATTATTAAGAAAAATGCAGATGGAGTGAATTTTAATATTATATCGGAAGATCAAACATTACTTGCAAAGAGTGATGGATCAAAGGGTGTAATGACTGCCAATACAGAAGCAGATAGAAATAGCACCACTAGTGGTGCTTTGGTTACTTTCACTGATCAGGGTTCCAATGTTTATAGATTTGAATCTTCACCAGGTGGTACGTTGAAAGGATGGAATGGGAACAGAACTGGGAGTACCCAGGTAGGAATGGGAGCTGGTACTAGTGGTTATGATTGGACTATCACAAGAACAGGCGATATCCCTTCTGGAGATCTAGCTGCTCCGATTTTGACTGTCACAAGTAACTTAATAATCGATATAGGAGATGATATTACTTATACTACTGATGAAGACGCTAAGGTCTATCTTGTGCCAGATGGTACTACTGGCGATCTTGCAGCTATTCAAGCTGCTAGTGTGAGTTCTGTTGAGACTTTCGCGTCTAGTGGTACATTGTCAACCACAGGTTTGTCGTATGGTGATTATCAAATTTATGCTGTAGATGCGTCTGATAATTTAGATGTATCAGATGATGTTATTTCACTGGTAGATTTGTCAGTACCTCCAGTTTTTGCTTGGACTTTTGATACTGATGGTGATACCGAAGGGTGGACTGCTGGTAACACTGCATCTGGAGATGTAGCTGATGGAGCACTTACATGGACTTGGGGAGCAAATAATTCACCAAAATGGACAAAATCCGGCCTTAAGTTGAGTACGCAGGAATTTGTGAAGGTCTTGGTAAGACTTAAAAATCCAAATGCTGTTGCTGTTAGTACTGGCACTAACTCAGCTAGAGTTGTGACAACAACAAATGGCACATCAGCGACAAAATTTTTTGCTTTTAGTCATTCCAATAATGATGCTGATTTTCACACTTACATCGTGAACGTAAGTGCTACACCAGGTAACTATAACGGAACTTTAGAATCAGTACAGATTCAAGGAATGAGAAGTCAGGATCACCCTGAGGGAGCGTCTCTATCATTATCTGAATTCAGACTAATCCGTGCAGAAAATACTTGGACAGGAGCAACTAGTAGTGACTGGAATGTGGCAGGAAACTGGTCAAACAACGTTGTACCTACTGGAGAGGAAGTAGTTATTCCTATGGTAAGTAATCAGCCAGCTATTTCGAGTGGTCTTGCAGAAGTGGCTACTCTTGATCTTGCGGATGGCGTGGTAGTTTCTATCTCTGGTGGAGCTACTTTAAGGGTACTTAGTGATTTGACAGTAGCGGGTAATGGTCATGTTGAAGTAGCCTCTGGTTCTTCTTTAGTGACTTACGGTTCAGTAGCCGGTACAGATCACGTGATTAACCGTTCTACTACTTTTGACTCTAATACTGGTAAATACAGCGCCGTAGGTTCTCCTGTAGCAGGAGCAAGTACTTCAGTTTTGGGTAGCCTTGTTTATAGCTATGACGAATCTCAGCCATTAGGAACAGGAAGATTTGTGAAAATAAACTCCCCAGAGACTATGACAGCAGGTAAGGGGTATTTCTCAGCCTTTACTGGCGATCTTGCATTTACTGGAACTCCAAATACTGGTGTTGTTGATGTATCGCTTACTTCAGATGATTTCAATTTAGTGTCTAACCCTTATCCAAGTGCTATAAGCCATGATGCATTAGTTGATGCCAATATGGATATTACCGGTACCATTTACCTATGGGATGATGGTGGATCTGATATGGCTCAAAGGACTGATGCTGACTATATCACAGTAAATGCCATGGGTACTGTTGCCAACGGTAATAGTAGAAGTGGTGATTTTAATGGCAACATCGGTGCAGGTCAAGGGTTCTTTGTAATGGCTTCACAATCTGGTTCAACGCTTAGCTTCAACAATGAGATGAAAGTAACGGGCAACAATGCTGATGCTAATTATTTCAGAAAAGGTGCTGAAAGAGGTGCTATTCAGTCTGTGAAAGTTGCTTTGACAAGTGAAGCAGGAGTAAGAAACGAAAGCTTAATAGGATTTGTATCAGATGCGACAGTAGGTTTTGATAGATTATATGATGCTTACAAATTTGATGGAGCAAATGGAGTTAAGCTTTATTCACTATTGAATGACAAAGCCATGGCTATCCAAGGTTTACCAATCGCTAATGAGATGATCATCCCTATGGGAATCGCATTGACAGCAGCTGGTGAGTATACTTTGAGCCTGGAATACGTGAATAATCTAGCTGAAGGAAAAGTAGTTTACCTGGAAGACACTGAATTGAACATAATGATCAACTTGACTGACGC
Organism: Cyclobacteriaceae bacterium; assembly: GCA_049115815.1. GTDB lineage: Bacteria > Bacteroidota > Bacteroidia > Cytophagales > Cyclobacteriaceae > Marinoscillum. The sequence continues at coordinate 96,188 of JAGDZO010000006.1, forward strand.
GAAAAGCTATACGTTCTCTAGCGGAATCACTGAAGGTGCTAGTAGGTTCAATTTGATTGTTTCTAGTGCGGCAGTTCTTTCTGCAGTAGATGTTGTGAACAACGACCTTCAAGTGACTTACACACGTAGCAACCTAACAATTGTTTCTGGTAACGTGAATGTGAAGAATGCTAATGTGAGCATCCTGGACTTATCTGGAGCGTTGCTTTTCAACAAGGCCATCAAAGGCATTGAAGGAAATGCATCTATCGATTTCCAGTTTGATGCTAACAAAGTATACATCCTTAAGGTGAGTACTTCTGAAAACACCTTGGTATCTAAAATTCTATTCAACTAAAATATCAACATCATGAAAATATATAATGTATTATCTGTAGTCCTTCTTTTATTATGTACTGCCATTCCTGTGTTAGCACAGGGAGCACCTCCAGCAACTCCGATTGATGGAGGGCTGACATTGCTACTCGCAGCAGGTGGAGCATACGGAATCAAAAAATTGAGGGATTCCAAGAGAAAATAAGCAAGTAGTTCTATTAGGCCATCTCAAGAGATTGAGATGGCCTTTTTTTGTTTTCTGAGGACTTGTTTGATGAACTATTCATCCCAAGATTCTTAATGACCAATCAGCTTCCAATTAATTACAATTAACCATCATGAAAAGGATTCTCTTTCTATTCATCAGTACTCTCATCACACAGGTTGCCTATTCACAGACAGCCACTTACGTCAAGACAGTAGTATCCAATACTACGTGGGCCACCAATCCTGTGATAGCTACCAGCACACAGCAAAACGGTATAGCCATATATGAGAATTATGTTTTCATGACGTATTACAATACAGATAGAAAATTATGTATTGCCAGAAACAGTAACTACGGGGATGGCAGTTGGGTCGTTGTAGAATTAGCTCATACTTATGAAATGAGAAATGGCGTATGGGATAATCACAATACGCCCAATATTGCCATTTCACCCAATGATAAAAGAATTCACTTATCGTTCGATATGCATGCGCGCAATCTTAGGTACATCATATCTTCAGAGAATGCCGCCATAGCTTCAGACGCCAATTTTGTAGCTAGTTTGTTTTCTTCCACACGAGATTATCTCCAGTCCAATCAGACGGCAATCACTTTAGTTACCTACCCTAGGTTTGTTTTAAGTGATAATAACAAACTGTTTTTCATGTATCGAGTAGGTGGAAGTGGAAGTGGAGACACCTATTTTGCCGAATACAAGGACGATGGCTTCTGGAATAGCCCTTTCAGACTAATTCATGGCAAAACCGAAACTTATGAAGGAAGTCCAGATCGATGTGCATATTTCAACAATGTCCATGTGAAAGATGGCAGAATTCACCTCACATGGGTTTGGAGAGAAACACCGGATGGCGCTACCAACCATGATTTGATGTTTGCCTATTCTGATGATAATGGCGCTACGTGGTTCAACAGTGCCGGGGCATCATTGTCTCTTCCTATCAAGCTCAGCAGTGCTGGACTCAATGTGGCTACCATCCCTACCAATAGCGGATTGGCCAATCATAATGGCTGTGCTGTAGATGGTCATGGCAATGTTCATGTGGTATTAAGGGTTAATGGAGCATACGTTCACCATTACGGTATTAGAGATGGCAATGCCTATACATGGTCCAATGGAACAATAGACACTTTCTCTGGCGATCGGCCTAAGATTTATGCAGATCAAACAACCAATGATTTGTATTTTCTTGTAAGACAAAACAATGGTTTGAGACTCTACGCTACGAATGAAAATGGCGAGACTTGGGATCAGTGGTCGCAGATTTCTACTTTGAGTGATCTATTCAGGACCTCTACCAATAGCGTGATGAATGCTGCCGGAGATATGCTAACCAGTATGGTGGTCTCTACCGATAATCGCCTGCAGCAAATCAAATGGTCCTTGTCTACCAACAGCCCTGAGATAGTTCCGAAGACAATTGATTACGTTCACGTTGACCCTGTGCAATGGACGTGGGATGCTGACGGTGATCTTGATGGGTGGACAGGAAAGAATGTGGATCAAGTATCTGTGCAGAATGGCTCAATCAGAATGGAATGGAGCAGTCAGGCATCACCAGAAATTTCAGTGGCCAATTTGAATGCCGATGTTGATGATTTTCCAAACGCTCTGATAAGAATGCGTGTGTATTCTGATATTGGAACAGTAAATACAGGTGGAGGCACAACGGGGACGTCACTAAGAATAGTCCCAAAATCTGATCCTGGTGATCGATTCGCATCATTTACACATTCTACTGGTGATAGCGAATTCAAAACTTATATAGTACCATTAGCGCCTAACACCAAATATTCAGGAACTCTGACAAGCCTACGGATTCAAGGTCTCAGAAATCAGACATCAACGATTGACACCTTAGAGATAAGTGATTTCAGACTTATTAGTGATGGGAATCAATGGAAGGGAACCATAAGCAGTGCTTGGGAAGAGCCTGCGAATTGGTCATTAAATAAAGCCCCATCTGGGGAAATAGTTACCATTCCAGTGGTTGCTAATCAGCCGATCATAGCTGATACTTTAGCTGAGGTGGCGGATCTGATTCTTGCTAATGGAGCGACAGTAACAGTCACTGGAAATTCAACACTCACAGTGCTTAGAGATCTCAAAGTAACTGGGTCAGGCCACGTAGTGGTGGAGTCCGGCTCATCACTGCTTACCTATGGTGATGTAGAGGGTAGCGATCACATCATCAAGCGGACAACCACCTTTGATAGCAGCATAGGTCAATACAGCGCGGTAGGTTCACCAGTCGCTGGAGAAAGCACCACGGCTCTTGGAGATCTGGTTTATCGATATGATGAAACTGTAGCTTATGGTTCCAATCGGTTCGTTGAGATAGTCAGTCCAGAAACTATGAGCGTTGGAGATGCCTACTTCTCGGCATATACCGGGGATGTTACTTTTGAAGGATTGCCCAATTCGGGCAACGTGAACCTGGATTTAGCATATTCCTCAGCTGATGGAAATAATGCAGGATTCAATCTAGTCTCTAATCCTTATCCATCTGCGATTGACTTTGAGCATTTGGTTACGGTCAATGATGACATAAGCGGTACCATATACCTCTGGGATGATGGTGGTTCCAACACAGGTCAGCGAGATAATGCTGACTATATCACGGTCAATATGATCGGACAAGTAGCCACGGCAAATGGGGGTAGTGGTAGAAGTAGCGATTGGAATGGAGCCATAGGTTCTGCTCAAGGATTTTTTGTGAAGGCTTTAGGAGCGAATTCAGCATTGCATATCAATGATGAAATGAAGACTGTCAGAAAGAATGAATCAGCCAACTTTTTCAGAAAAGGAACCACTGAATCAGATATCCAAAGCTTGAAACTGTCATTGACGAACAGCCTAGGAGCAACCAATGAGCATTTGTTAGGATTTCTCGAAAATGCTACCCAAGGCTATGATCGACTGTATGATGCCTATAAAATGGATGGGGCGAATGGTTTGAAAGTATATTCCTTATTGAACCATGTACCTATGTCTATTCAGGGATTACCCCTAGAAGATGAAATGGTCATTCCTTTGGGAATTGATGTATCAAGAGAGGGAGAATATGTGATCAACCTATTGTCATTAAGAAATTGGGCCGGTGAAAAGCACATTTATCTCGAAGATACCAGACTCAATGAAGTCATTGACTTGAAAGAGACCAGAAGCTATTCGTTTGTGCAAAGTCAGGGTGTAGATGATGAGAGATTTAGAATTATCCTTTCTAGAAATATTGTGAATGCCAAGGTGCTAAACGCTGATGCTCCTTTCGTTTCTTCGTTGGAGTTAACCTATGATAGAAATGGTTTGTTGCTCACTTCTGACAAACAGGCTGGGCGTAATGTGAACATTACCATAACGGATTTAACAGGAGCTATACTTTTTCAATATGAGATTCAGAACCTTGCAAATAAAGCACAAGTGGATTTTAGATTTGATGTGCACAAAATATACATTATAAGGGTTTCTACACCTGATTTAACCAATGTCTCAAAAATTCGATTCTATTAAAGAATATGACTAAATCACTCTTCTCTCTGGTAATCTATTTATTCGCTACATACTTGAGCTATGCCCAAGAATCAGAACAGGTCGTGACGAAAATACTGGAGCGGAAGATCGCTGATAATGGACTCTATTTCGATGGACAGAAGCGCAGCAATAGTGATCTAAACACTGACGAGCCGGGTTTCGATTATTACTTTGGTAGAAGAATTACCCCCCATGGTGACTGCATCAAGAGATTTGGAGATTATGTGTTTCTTACTTGGTGGGCAGGAGGAGAGGAAAACGGGCACGTGATGTTATCCAGATTCAACCTCAAAACAGAGGTACTTGAAACAATTGAGTTTCCACATACCCATGTGGGCTTTAGGTCTATTTATGGTCATATTGGGGACTCTCACAATACGGTCGCTGTAGGAATATCGCCAGTAGATAGCACGATACATCTATTGTATGACATGCACTCATACAATAAAAATGACTTTCCTGATACCTACTTTAATTATCGTATTTCATTTGACGGAGCTGCGGCTGTGGCCGATGGGCAGTTCACATTGGCCCTCTTCAAGCCTAAGCAGACATATCTCAACCCGAGTTATAACTACTCGGACATCACTTATCCCAGTTTCTTCTTAAATGATGAAGATGAACTGTTCGTTTGGTTTAGAGAGGGAGGTCATACCAATGGCAATTACAAATTCACAAAATATGACGGTGAGAGTTGGGATGCGTTTACCAATTTCAGTCTTCTCAACGCCAAATCTAGTGGCAATGCTTACAATTGGAACCTATATGGAAGTATGAAATACATCAATGGCAAGCTTCGAGTGGGTTTCGCTACAAGAAAGGCCATAACCAATGATGCTTACGAATTGAATAACGGCTTTCACTACGCTTATACCAATGACCCAGAAGGAAAGAATCAATGGTTTACAGCTGGAGGCCAGGCACTTTCTATTCCCATATTGAATCCAGAACCCTTATTTCTATACGAGCAAGGTGATGAAGTGACTAACGGAGGGGCCAATTCGGTACGAATTGCAACTGGAGCCGAATGGACTGTCACAGATAGTGAGTCTATTCATTTCATCGGGAATAATGTCAAAAGTAATGTTGATAATTCTAGCGCAGATGTCCATGCGTTCAAAAAGGCTGGGAGCAATTCATTTACAATTAGTACAGATTTTCCAGGTGGAACCATTCTGGCCCTTCGAGGGGATAAGGTGCTGTTGGTAGATCTAAATGGTTCTGGAAGACCTGTTATCTACCAAGCAGAAGGTGGTACTAATGATTGGGATTTGATTTATGAAGCTACATCAGGGTTGAGTTTCAGGCATTTTAATGCCATTGTGGAAGGTGATAGTTTGATGCTTTATCTCATGCAGAAAGGTAGTGGGGATGCTCAGCCAATACATCTACAAGTGTATGATCTTGATTCGCCAGATACTGTGGTTGATCCTGACAAAAAAGAAGAGAAAGTCATACCACCTGTAGTTTGGCACTGGGATACTGATGGTGATCTGGAAGGTTGGGATCCTCAGAATGGTGATACTGATGCTTCAGTGACTGAGGGAATTCTTACTGTGACTTGGAGCAATCATAATACACCAAAACTTGTCAAGTCTGGACTGTCTTACAGTACCGAGGATTACAGAAAGGTGTTGGTCAGAATAAAGGTTACTCCCGATCTGGAAATTTCTACCGTAGGATCTCAAGGTAACTCATGCCGAATCGTAACCACGACCACAGGAGCTTCATCCAAGTTTTTCGCATTCGATCACAGCTCTGCGGATGAAGAATTCAAGACGTACATCATTGACGTAGGAGCTGATCCGTCCAAATATTCTGGAACGTTAACAGCACTCCAGTTTCAGGCATTGAGAAATACACAAGGAGGCAACTCGGTTGAGATCACTGAATACAGGCTGATAAGTGCCCCGAATACATGGACTGGAGCTGAAAGTACCGAATGGAACCTGGCTTGTAACTGGTCTGAAAACAAAATTCCTTCAGGAGAAGAGATATTTATTCCTCTTGTTGCTAATCAACCTACCATTTCCAATTTATCTGTAGATGTAGCTGAGCTGGACCTCCAAGATGGAGTGGTGCTTACTGTCAGCGAAAATGCCTCATTAACCATACTGCGAGACTTGAAAGTGACTGGGTCTGGTCATGTGATAGTTGAATCAGGTTCGTCATTGATTACTTATGGAGCTGTAGCGGGTGCCAATCACATATTTGAGCGAATAACCACTTTCGATAGCTCCACAGGCCAATACAGTGCGATAGGCTCACCTGTCTCAGGAGAAAACACTACTGCTCTTGGAGATTTGGTGTATAGCTACAATGAGAATTCAGCCTATGGCCCCTTGAGATTCGTGGAAGTAGTGAATTCAGAAACAATGGATGTGGGTAATGCCTATTTCTCTGCCTACACAGGCAAGACCTCATTCATGGGTACTCCCAATACCGGAATCATTTCCGTTCCATTGATTTATAATGCGGCGGATGGCTCCAATGCTGGCTTCAACTTGGTATCTAATCCATATCCAGCAGCTGTGGATTTTGAAGAATTGGTTACCCAGAATCAAGGAATCACCGGTACCATCTATCTATGGGATGATGGAGGCTCCAACATAGAACAAAGAGATAATGGAGATTATATCACTGTGAATATGATAGGTGAAGTAGCTTCAGCAATGAATGGCAGTGGTCGAAGTGCGGATTGGAATGGTTATATTGGTTCTACTCAAGGTTTCTTCGTCAAAGCGGAAAATGCCCCATCCACATTGACTTTTGATAATGAGATGAAGGTTGCCGGCAACAATGATTCTGCCAGCTATTTTCGAAAGCGAGAAAATGAAAATGACATTCAAACCCTGAGACTTTCGCTTCAAAATGAATTAGCCAGCAATCAATGCTTAATAGGGTTTGTTGAAGATGCTACAGAAGGATATGATCGGCTGTATGATGCCTACAAAATGGATGGTGCGAATGGAATTAAGCTTTTCTCACTTATTGATGATCAACCGATGGCCATTCAAGGATTACCGAAAGGAGACGAGTATTCCATACCATTGGGGATAGATGTGAATAAAGTTGGGAATTATACATTGAGGCTGAACCAAACCAATAACTGGAAGGAGGGCAAGAACATATATCTTCTTGATAAGAAGGTTAATCACATCACTGATTTGGGTAAAGAATTAGAGTACTCATTCTCAAGTGATCCTGTCCATGAGAATCGTTTTGAATTGTTCGTTTCAAGCAAAATCTTATCAGCCGATCAAATTTCACTGAATAAATTGAATGTTGGCTATAGCCAAAACGGCTTAATCATTTCAGGAATAAACCCACAAGAGCATCATCTTCAAATAACCATCATAGATATGTCAGGTGCGCTTTTGCTGAATAGGCAATTAGAAGACCTGAAAGAAACGATGCATTTAGATTTTTCATTCGATTCGAACAAAGTCTATATTTTGAAGGTAAGTAACCACTCCAAATCATCAGTATCCAAGATTCTGTTCCGATAGTTCAGCATCGTTTTTGATCATTTTATGGCCAAAATCGTGTGGACGATTTTACCTTTTTTGTGCATCATTTTTATCTAGGTTATTTCGAGTTTTACTATCCAAGGATCTTGTGTCTTATTGTCTCTTTTTGATAAAAATGAGGCGATAGTATATCCAGATTTATTCAAAACAACTCTTATGAAACTAGCTTTAATCACCCCTGTTCTTTACTGTTTGTCTTTTTTGGCATTAGGCCAATCAGCCACATTGGAAAAAATTCTGGTTGCTAATAATGTATGGGCCACTAATCCCGTGATTGCGACATCTACCCAGCAAAATGGGTTGGCTGTATATAAGAATTTTGTGTACATGACGTACTACAACTCGGATAGAAATCTCTGCATTGCCAGAAATAGCAACAACGGTGAAGGAGACGATTGGGTGATTGTTGTGCTTCCTCATATCTACGAAATGCGAAACAATACATGGGATAATCATAATACGCCCAATATTATTGTCTCCCCTAATGATCAGCGTATTCACCTTTCATTTGATATGCATGCGCGAAATCTGAGATATATTATCTCAACTGAAAATGCTGCCACAGTAAGCGATGATCAATTTACCGCTGGTCTTTTTTCGGATACCAGAGACTATTTGGAAGCCAGCCAGATCGGAATAGCCAGAGTGACATACCCGAGATTTTTCATTGGTAGCAATGATCAACTTTTCTTCTTGTACCGCACAGGAGGAAGTGGTAATGGAGATACTTATTTCACCAAATACAAGGATGACGGCTTTTGGACCAAGCCTGTAGAAATTATTGATGGCAATACCGGTTCTTTTGAGGGGAGCAACGATCGATGTGCCTATTTTAACAATGTACACTATAAAGACGGAAGAATATACCTCACTTGGGTTTGGAGAGAAACACCAGACGCTGGCACCAATCACGACTTGATGTTTGCTTTCTCTGATGATGATGGTAATAGCTGGAAGAATAGCCTTGGCGTGAAAATAGCTGGTCGCATGACGCTCAATAGCCAGGGATTGAAAGTTGCCAATATTCCCACAGGCTCAGGCTTATCCAATCACAATGGCTGTTCCGTAGATGGATACGGCAATGTACACGTGGTACTGAGAGTCGGGGGAGAGTATCAGCATCATTTTGGGATAAGAAATGGCAATAAATTCACTTGGTCGAAGCAGGTCATTACATCCATGAATGCGGATAGACCTAAGTTTTACAGTGACCAAAGGACCAATGATCTTTACTTTTTGGTGCGTCAAGGCAATGGTTTGAAATTGTGGGCTACTAAGGAAAATGGAAGTAAGTGGAATCAATGGTCGGAGGTATCTAGCAACAGTGACAGCTACATGACATCTACCAACAGCGTGATGAACGAAGACGGAAGTCAATTAACAAGTATGGTGGTTTCTACAAACAATCGCCTTCAATTACTTCGTTGGTCTTTGACTACTGATAGTCCTGAGATTGAAAAGAAGATTATCCTCAAAGCAGAATTACCAGAGGATTTTTCAATTTTTCCTAATCCTTCTCAAGATGGAATTTTCGCTTTGTCCAAAAAGATCCCGTATCAGGTCTTTGATCTCAGCGGTACACTAATTACTCAAGGTATTGGTGACACGGTCAATATTTCATCATTTCCTAAAGGCATTTATTTACTTGATGCAAACGATCAGAGAATCAAGCTGATCAGACTGTAGTCCTGCACTTTACCTAAGATGAATAAAGGCCTATTCTTATTATCGTTTTGGTTGTTGGCAGCTTGTAAGCTCTTTGGCCAATCGATTGAGCATCCGCACATATGGGTAGATGCTAGTGAAAGGCAGCAGATATTAAACAACATAGAGCAGTTTGACTGGGCAAAGAGTCAATTTGAACAATACGTACAAAGGCAGACGAGCCTAAAGCAGAGTCACAAATCAAATCCGACGACCTTTCTTTCAAACCTTGACGGAATACCAGGAGAACGTACGAATCATAGAGAAGACTTAAATGCTGCCGCAGAGCAAGCTGTCCTGTATTACCTCACAGATGATGAAGATTATGCCCAGTTAGCGGCAGATGTTTTGCATCATTATTTCAAATTGATAAGTGCCCAAAATCCCAATACCATCAAATTCTTTGATCCCGAGAGCAGCAATAGTCACCATATCCAGATTCGGGAACTCTACACCAGAATTGGGATTACATATGATTTGATTCACTCTTTTGTCTCTAAGACTGGGGCTACAGTATACGATGTTGAAAATGGTAGTCGGGTGGCCTTTGATTTCGAAGTAGCTCAAAAAGCATTGGAAGTATTGGCGGAGAATGTGCTGCTTGTTGGAGGTAAGAACTCAAACCATCCACTTCTAGAGTTAGCAGGAGGGATGTATGTCACACTTTGCATGGATGATGATGCCAAGCGCAAGAGCTACTATGATAGATTTTGGCAAGATGAGCCCGGGCAAAACAGTATTTCGTGGATGATTGAAAATGTGCCAGAAGAAGGGAATATTTGGCCTGAGGCGATGGGCTACTCCAAGGAAGTTCATGACATCCTTCTCAGAAACTTGATTGTGATCGATAGATACGATCCGGATAGAAATGTTTTGATGAACAACCAACGTCTGCTTGACGGTGCTTTCGTTTTCGATGATTTCAAATATCCGAACAACCGAATTATGGCATTTGGCGATACGCACAGGCACCAAAGCGAAACAGATCACATCATCCGATATGTCCATTATATAGCCAATCAAAAAGGGTTGACAGAATATGAAGATAAAGCCGGAACTATACTTAAAGCTCACTATGAAACCATAGGTGGGTACAAGCCTACTATTACCACCGAGCGTCTCAATTGGGACACGCCTACCGAGTTGTTTTGGGGTGTTGATGTGCCAGAGACCACCAACGCCGCGGCAACAAACTATAGCAGCACGGGAGTGATCAAGCATGCCGGAGTAGTCATGCAGCGCAATGATGTAGCCATGGATAATCAAGAATATGGCCTGATGTATTACACAGGAGGAGCTACCTACGTGCACGCTCACGCCACGGGAATTGACTTGGAAATCTACGGGGCGGGTTATGTGATCGGACCTGAATTTGGTAGAGAAACTTATGGATCTGACATTCACGAACAATATGCCGTATCTCCTGCGGCGCACAATACCGTGATTGTGAATGGAAGTTCTGGCCGAGGTGCCAAAACCATCGGAAACAGCACTTGGCAAAACATAGTCGGAGACATTACTTTGGAAGCTGTAGAGCCCAAAGCAGCCGCTTCAAGAATCGCTGAAAATTTTTCCTTCTCAAGTCAATACTTGGATGATCCGTTTAGCGATGTTTCACAACTGCGAACCAATAGCATCATCAGAACCAGCCCAACTTCAGGCTATTATGTAGATATTTTTAGATCGAAATCCAATGTTAAAGATGATTTCCATGATTACCTCTTTCATGGAATTGGTGATGACCTCCAGGTGTTTTCGAATGATTTAGAACTCGCGCTTACCAATACTCCGGACCGATTTCAGAATGACATTGGTGATGAACGTAAGCAACCCGGTTGGCGCTGGTTTTCGGAGGCCAAGACGTCAAAAGAGACTGCTGAGGCCGTTAGAGCTAGATTTGATTTGAGCAAGAGCGGTAAGTTTTTGCATGTCCATGTGCCGGGCAATGTACAGCGTGAGTATACCACTGCGCTAGCTCCTCCGTCCAGATATGTGAGAGATTATGCAAGTACAGATACCAAAATGTTCATCATGCGAAAGCAAGGAGAAGCTTGGGGTCAACCATTTATAGTGATTTACGAGCCATCTTCCGACGAAGAAAGCAGGGTGCATTCTACCACGCCTTTGTATGGATCAGGAAAAATAGTAGGCGTACAAGTGATTTCTAGTATAGGCGATCATCAAATCATTGACTATGTGATCGCTCAGGAGCAGGATGGAGGTTTGTTCAATGCTTATGATATTGCCTTTGAGGGAAGATTTGGGATTGTAAGAGCGGAAGTAATGGGAAATGAAACTAAAGTGTCCATGTATATAGGGAAAGGCGAGAAACTCACTTTTCAAAACCAAGAGTTAGTAGCAGATAGTGAAGGCAAAGCATTCAGTGAGTTCACATTAGACTTTGCATATGAGGCACCTGAATTGGTACTTTCAGATCAAATGATAAGTGATCATATTTCTGTCTACCCAAATCCGTCTCCTGACGGAATATTCACGCTATCGCAGCATGTTGGTTATAGCATTTATGACATCTCAGGGGTATTGATTCATAGTAATGAAGGGAAGGTTATAGACTTAAGTAACAGTCCTAAAGGTGTTTATATTCTTAAGGTGGGTTCAACCAAAATCAAACTCGTGAAGTGATGAAAACAAAAGAAAAGATGAAATCTAGCGAGATCAAGAAGCTTTGCGGAGATGTAGCGAAACACACCTTATGGATTGCAATTATCCTTTTTTTGGTTGGTTGCTCCACAGAGAAGTTAACCGTAGTGCCAAAGCAACTTGTAGTGAATGAAGGACTGGTGAACCCTCTAGGTTTTCATAGTGATACACCTGTATTCTCTTGGAAACTTTCCAAGGCATCATTGGCGCAATCGGCATACGAAATAGTAGTGGCTAGCGGGCAAGATCTATTGTTAGCGAATCCAGATTTATGGTCTTCGGGTAAGCGTGAATCGTCACAGTCATTGTATGTGAAGTATGACGGAGCACCTCTGAATTCACGAGATGAGGTTTTTTGGCAGGTCAGATATTGGGATGAAAAGGGTGAGGCCTCATCATGGAGTGAGGTGGCCACTTTCGAATTAGGACTCTTAACCAATCAAGACTGGGAAGGTAATTGGATATCAATACCTGATAGCGAGCTTCAGGAGAAAGATACTATAAAAGGCAACAGAGGATCATTGATCTTGCGACCTCAGTATTTCCGTAAGGAGATCAACATTGACTCGGAGATCAAGCAAGCGAGACTCTACATCACTGCTAAGGGTGTCTTTGAAGCTTATATCAATGGGAACAAAGTCAGCAATGACGTCATGTCACCGGGATGGACACCTTTGAATAAGAGCATTTCTACTTTGACTTATGATGTCACCGATCTAGTGCGTAAGGGTGAGAATGCGATCGGAGCTGTAGTAGCAGAGGGCTGGCATTCGGGCAGAATCAACTTGAGAAAAACCAGAAAAAGACTCGAACATACGCCTCAGTTACTCTATCAATTGGAGATTGAGACAAAGGATGGCAAAGTACAAATCCTATCAGATGACTCTTGGAAAGTCACCAATCAGGGTCCCATACGTGCAGCAAAAATCTACGACGGAGAATTTTATGATGCCAATTTTGAATTGGGTAATTGGTCAACGTTAGGATATGATGATTCTCAATGGCTAAGTGCTGTAGCGCACGATTTATCGGATAGCGTGTTATTGATGCCTAAGCGCTTCGAAACCACTAAAGATCAACTTGAGCTCCAAGTTGTAAATTTTACCAATAGTGATAGCGGAAGGCCAATTTTCGATTTCGGCCAAAACAATGTGGGAGTTCCTCGGGTGCAAGTACCTATGACTAAGGGAGATACTTTGGTTATTCGATTTGCCGAAATGCTGGATGCAGATGGTTCGCTGTTTACCCGAAATTATCGATCTGCAATTTCCACAGATTACTACGTAGCAGCAGCAGATGGCGTGATTGATTACAGACCAACTTTCACATTCCACGGTTATCGATATGTTGAATTGAGCGGATTTGCGTCAAGTTCAGTTCCACAAAATGATTGGGTTACGGCCATAGTCCAGTATTCAGATTTTGAGGAGAATGGAAGCTTTACTTCTTCGCACGACAAGCTCAATCAGCTTCAAAGCAACATCACTTGGGGATTGCGCAGCAATTTCCTAGATGTACCTACTGATTGCCCTCAGCGAGATGAACGTCTGGGATGGACTGGAGACGCACAGGTTATTGCGCCAACATCTGTTTTTTATGCAGATATGGGCGCCTTTTGGTCTGGCTATCTACAGAGCATGCGTCAAGAGCAGTATAGAACCGGAGGTATCCCTAATGTCATTCCCAATGTCTTGAAAGCAGGGTCTTCTTCGGGTTGGGGTGATGCATGTGTCATTATTCCTTATGAATTATACTTCAGGACAGGAGATAAACGTGTATTGGCTGAAAACTACGACATGATGAAGGGCTGGCTGAGATTTTACGCTTCCAAAGCGAATGACCACATTGTGAGTATGCGCAGCTTTGCAGATTGGCTACAGCCTTACCCAAAAAGCAAAGAAGTACAAGGGCGAAGAGGAGACACACCTCCTGATTTTGTTTCTACAGCCTATTATGCACGATCGGTTGAGCTGACCATGAAAAGTGCGCAAGTATTGGGTAAGACGCAAGAAGCCAATGAGCTCGCACTGCTCCTTGATTCTATTAAAATAGCATTTGATGGTAAGTTTTTTGACGAAGAAGCGAAGGTCACGCATCACCTGGAGACCCAGACTCAATACTTGTTGGCTTTAAAGTTTGATTTGCTTCCAGAAGGTAAGGTTCAGAAAGCCAGAGAGCATCTTGTGCGGGTCATTTCAGAAGCCGATAATCATTTGGGTACCGGCTTTTTGGGTACTCCGTTGCTGCCTTTCGTGCTAGATGAAGCAGGCGAAACCGACCTGATGTATGAGATATTGTTCAAAGAAACTTATCCATCATGGTTTTACTCCATCAACCAGGGAGCCACCACCATGTGGGAGCGTTGGGATAGCTACACGCACAAGGACGGCTTCAATCCCGGAGGGATGAATTCGTTTAACCACTATGCATATGGCGCCATTGGGCAATGGATGTATGAGCGCATCGCAGGTATAAAACCTGTAAGCCCTGGTTATAAAGAAATTGAGATTGCCCCGATTCCGGGTGGACCACTTACATCTACTGAGGCTAGTTATGATTCACCTTATGGAAAGGTTAGGAGCAGCTGGAAGATTATTGAAGGGAAATTTCATCTTGAGGTCGTCATTCCTCCTAATACTTCGGCTAAAATCATAGTTCCTGGTCTTGCGGACTTAAAGCTCAATGGAGTTCCTTTCTCCGATCAAACCGATGTAAAGCTCATTGAAGCAGATGAAAATGGCTTTAAGCTTGAAGCAAAGCCCGGGACTTATCTATTCGAATCACAATTAGACAATCAGGATACCAAATGAAGCGCTTATTCCAGTTCGGACTTGTAATTACACTGGCCCTTTCACTACAACCAGTGCACGCTCAACTCACTCGGACCATCAATGAGTCATGGACTTTTCTAAAAGACAATTCCATTCAGTCCATCAAAGAGTTTGAAAATTCAGATCAAACATTGGAGGCAGTGGATCTTCCCCATACTTGGAATGTGGAGGATGTTACCGACGAAAAGAAAGGATTTTATCGCGGAGCAGGTTGGTATAGTAAAAAAGTACGAATACCGTCATCGTATGAGGCTAAGCAGCTATTCCTACATTTCGAAGGAGTCAATACAGTTGCTGAGGTGTATATCAATTCCAAACTTGCTGGCAAGCACATTGGAGGATATACCCGGTTCGTTGTTCCGGTCTCTCACTTTATTGAATTCAGTGAAGAAGCGTTCAGCACTTTCGATGTGGTTGTTAAAGCAGACAACAGCTTCAACAAAAACATTCCAACTCTGACAGCAGATTTCACCTTCTTCGGAGGTATCTATAGAGATGTCAATCTAGTGGTTAAGGAGAAGGTTCACTTTGATATAGAAGATTACGCAGCAAATGGTGTATTTCTGAGTACCCCTGAAGTTTCAAAGGAAAATGGGGAGGTAGATATGAAGGTCAGGATCAAGAACGACGAGTTGGCTACAAAGAAGGTAAAGCTGACAACAAGTATTTTCGATCCTAACAATGAATTAGTTAGTAAGCATGCTAAAACGCTGAAGTTGAGTGCCGGAAAATCCAATGAATTCGATCTTGAATTAGATGATGTTGCAGACCCTATGCTGTGGAGCCCAGATAGCCCTAATTTGTGCAGGGTCGTTTGTGAAATAGTTGATCCCAAGAGCAAAAATGTACTTGATCTAGTATCCAGCCCACTAGGTTTTCGATGGTTCCGATTCGATAAGGATGAGGGATTCTTTTTGAATGGAGAGCATTTAAAATTAATCGGTACGAATCGTCACCAGGATTACAAGGGTATCGGCAATGCATTGCCGGATTACCTACATGTAGAAGACGTTGTACTCATGAAAGAAATGGGAAGCAATTTTCTGAGGATTGCTCACTATCCACAGGATCCCGCGATTCTAGAGACTTGTGATCGTCTGGGAATTTTGACTACTGTTGAAACACCTATCGTGGATACAGTAACTGAGACCGAAGAATTTGGTCAAAATTGTTTGAACGCACAACTAGAGATGATTCGTCAAAACTATAATCACCCAAGCCTCATCATCTGGGCATATATGAATGAGGTGCTCCTGAGGCCGAAGTATAGAAAAGATCCGGAGCGATTCAAGCAATACACGGATTTCGTTCGCGACTTGGCCCAAGAGCTAGAGGATCTTACACGTGCTGAAGATCCCTATCGATATACCATGATTCCCAATCACGGAGGACTGGATATTTACAAGAATGCCGGACTTACAGAGGTGCCAATGATTGTAGGCTGGAACATTTACGATGGTTGGTATGCAAGAGATTTTGAGGGGCTAGAACCTAAGCTCCAGCAGATACATGAGGAGGTAGACCGACCCATGATCATTACTGAGTATGGAGCAGGCGCTGACCCGCGCTTGCATTCATTGAATCCACAGCGTTTTGACTTCACGCAGGAGTATGCCACTATTTACCATAAGTACTACCTTGAATTGTTCGATAAACTTCCCTACGTAGCAGGAGCCAATGTTTGGAATTATGCGGATTTCAGTTCAGAACATCGTGTGGATGCGGTGCAAAGTGTCAATAACAAAGGATTGGTGGGCATTGACCGTAAACCGAAAGATTTTTTTTTCTATTACCAAGCCAAGCTGTTGGAAGAACCTTTTATTGGAATAGCGACAAAAACATGGAATAGGCGAACTGCTTTAGAAGATAAAGGTCAAAAAGGCATTGCCACAATGACCGTTCAGGTGTTCTCTAATCAGGAGACTATTGAACTATTCCTGAATGGTAAAAGCCTGGGATCTAAGAAAGTAGAAGATGCCATTGCGGTTTTTGATGTTCCGTTTGTGCAAGGAGTCAATAAACTGAAAGCGAAAGTTGAGGAACTTGAAGACTACTCAGAAGTGAAAGTCGACATTTTACCCAATTCTTTGGCAGAGTTTCCAGCGAACGGACTGTCCATCAACATCGGGGACGAGCGATTCTTCTACGATGAAAAAACTGGTCAGGCCTGGGGAATTGATAGGCCTTATACGGAAGGCAGCTGGGGATCAGTCGGAGGTGAGCCTTACCGACGAACCTCTCGCAGACCTCAACATCCATACGGTACAAATCAGCCAATAAAAGGGACGTATTGTGATCCGGTCTATCAGACTCAGTTGATTGGACTAGAGGCGTATCGCTTTGATGTTCCTCCCGGACAGTATGATATTAAATTGCACTTTGCCGAACTGGAAGGCTCGAATGCCAAGCATCTCCCTTACGACCTTGCCGATGGTGAAGAATCATCAACTGAAGCAACAAGCAGGACTTTTTCAGTCATTATTAATGGCCAACCTATTCTTCAAAAACTGGATATCCTCAATGAATACGGTGAGTACAGGGCAGTGAAGTTTAAAACGGAAGTATACGTTGGCCAAGAAGGATCGATTGTGATCTCATTTGATAAGAGTATTGGTGAGCCAATTCTAAATGCCATTGAAATAGATAAGAAATTATGAGAATAACGAAGATTATCATAATGCTCGCAATTTTTGGAGTGAATAGTGTTTTGGCACAAAATGAACAGAACGTTCTAGTCTTTCTCGTAGATGACCTAAGGCCAACTCTCGGTGCTTATGGAGACGATCTGGCAATAACCCCCAACATTGATAAGCTCGCTGATGAAGGTATAGTGTTCGATAAGGCTTATTGTCAACAGGCAGTATGTGCACCCTCCAGAATGAGTATTCTTACCGGCAATCGGGTGGAGACGATCGGGATTCATTCGCTTTTTACCCCGCTGAGAACCGTCCATGAAGATATGCTCACTATGCCAGAGTTTTTTAAAGAAAACGGCTATCAAACTGTAAGCATTGGTAAAGTTTACCATCATGATCGGGATGATAAAGCCAATTGGAGTATTCATATTCCCAAGGAGGCGAACACTTACAATGTTCTGAAAAATCAGGTGCTTCTGGATAGCCTTAAAGAAGCAGGGGTAAAGCCGTTAAAAGGCCCGGCATATGAGTCGGCGGATGTGGAGGACGATGCATACAAGGATGGCAGGGCGGCCCGATACGCCATAGAGACTTTGGATAAACTCAAGGATGAGAAGTTCATGATGTTCGTTGGGCTTAGTAAACCTCATTTGCCTTTCAACGCTCCCAAAAAGTATTGGGACCTCTATGACCGTGAAAATTTTGACATTCCAAATAAAGAAGCTCCTGAAGGAGTGAGTCAATACGCATTGACTCCCTGGAATGAGTTAAGAGGATACTACGGCATGCCGAAGGAAGGGGTGCTTGATGATGACTTATCTCGAAATCTAATGCACGGTTATTATGCCTGCGTCTCTTATGTCGATGCACAGGTAGGGAAGGTCATGGCAAAATTGGATGAGCTGGGACTAAGAGAAAACACGACTGTGGTGTTCATGAGTGACCATGGCTGGAAGCTTGGGGAGCATGGTGCCTGGTGCAAGCATACCAATTTCGAAATAGACACCAGAGTTCCATTGATCCTAAGCAGCCCACGCAGTAAGAAAAGTTCGTCTGGTAAACGAAGCAATGCGCTCGTTGAAAACATTGATGTGTTTCCAACTCTGGCCGAAGCTTGTGGATTGTCCATTCCCGAAGTGGATGGGAAAAGCATAATGCCACTACTGAATAAGCCGGGGGAAAAATGGGATAAAGCTGCATATAGTGTCTTTGGAAGAGGAGATAAAATTATTGGTCTTTCGGTTACGGACGGAAAAATGAGATATACAGAATGGAGGTATCGATTGGATAACACGGTACACTCCTGTGAGCTTTATTTCTGCGAAGTAGATCATACGACACAGAGCAAAAACCTGGCTGAAAATCAAGATTATAAAGAAGACTTAAAAGACTTGAAATTATTGCTGTATCAGCAGTTTCCAGACACCTACAAAATACCTAAGTACGATAACTAACTAAATTATGAAGAAAGTAACCAAACCTGTTACTAACACACTACTGCTGCTTGTTCTCATGGCCATGGTCATGTCCTGTGGCAAGAAGAAAGTTGCTGAACAAGCCAAAAACGATGAACAAGAATTACCCAATATAGTCTTCATTCTGTCCGACGATCAGGCATGGAACGATTACGGTTTTATGGGGCATCAGTCCATTGAGACTCCCAACATCGATAAGATGGCGGGAGAAGCGCTCACATTTACACGAGGATATGTTCCTACTTCTCTTTGTAGTCCGTCATTGGCTACCATCATTACTGGCAAGTATCCAAGACACCACAATATTTTGGGAAATGATTGGGTTTACGACAGAACGAAGGATAAAGCACAAAGAGCACAGAATAGGGCAGAAGCTTACGCCCATGTCATTGAGAGATTCCGAGAGGAAGCTACTTTACCTAAAATGCTCAAAGAGAAAGGATACATCTCTTTTCAAAGTGGGAAATGGTGGCACGGAAGCCACAAAGATGGTGGCTTTGATTATGGAATGACGCATGGCGACCCAACTAGAGGTGGACGTCATGGGGACTATGGATTAGAAATTGGGCGCAAAGGAATGGATACGCTCAACACTTTTATTGATTATGCGGTAGACGAAGGCAAACCATTTTTCCTTTGGTATGCACCCTTCTTACCTCATCAGCCGCACAATCCACCTGACAGTCTTTTTCAGAAATACAAGGATCAAGCCCCTACGGAGCTGGTAGCAAAATACTGGGCCATGTGTGAGTGGTTTGATATTACAATCGGTCAGCTCAATGATAAAATCGAAGCAAAGGGCTTGATGGAAAATACGCTTTTCGTCTATGTCTGTGACAATGGCTGGGTGCAAAATGAGAATCGACCAACATATGAGCATTTCTCTAAACGCTCCCCATTTGATTACGGAATGCGAACGCCTATTTTCTATAAATGGAAAGGCAAGATCGAACCAAGAATGGATACTGAAACGCTCACTAGTTCTATTGACATGGTACCTACGGTATTGGATTTGGTTGGGCTTGATCGACCTGCAGATTTACCTGGTGTCAACGTGCTCAGCGAACAAGCACTCAATAGTAGAGAAGCAATTTTCGGTGAAATATATGCGCATGACTTCACCACAGTGGATTCTAGTTTGTTCTACCAGATTGTATATACCAATCCATACAAGTTGATCGTACCAGATGAGACGAGAAAACCTGAGGAGTCCATCCAGCTTTATCAGATTTACGAAGATCCTATGGAACAAAATGATTTGGCTGTAGCCAAACCGGAAGTAGTGGATGATTTGATGCAGCGACTGGCTAAACACTGGGAGAAATAAGCGAACTAATTGAAAAGCATGAGAAGAGTCATCTACCCCTGTATAATCGCAGTTTTAGGATTTGTTAGTTGCAATCAAGCAAATAAGGCAGACCAACTACCAGAGCCCAAACCGAATGTGCTATTCATCTCGATAGATGATTTGAATACCTGGTTAGGTGCTTTGGGTGGCTTTTCCAATGCCAAGACGCCAAACATCGACAAATTGGCCGCTCAGGGTGTGATCTTTTCTAATGCGCATTGTCAGGCTCCTCTTTGTGGACCTTCCAGAGCGTCCATCATGACTGGGTTGCGACCCTCCACTACGGGCATATACGGGATGATAGGAGATGACAATATACGATTGGATAATCCAGTCACTGAGCAGGTCACTTTCTTGCCTGAGTTTTTCGGACAGCAGGGCTACCATACCATGGGTATAGGCAAACTCTTTCATAGCCATGCACCAGAAGGACTATTTGACGAATCAGGAGGGAGAGTACCTCGATTTGGTCCTTACCCGAAGAAGCGATTCGTTTGGGAAGGGTTTGCTGAAGATCGGGAGAACTACGGAAGAACGAACACCGACTGGGGTGCTTTTCCTGAATCGGATATGTTGATGCCGGACCATCAGGCGTCTAACTGGATCATAGAAAGGCTGAAAAAAGAATATGATAAGCCATTCTTCATGGCTGTTGGGTATCAGCGGCCACATGTGCCTCTTTATGTGCCCCAAAAGTGGTTTGATATGCATCCACTTGAAGGGATAGAGACACCTCCTTATCAGGCTGACGATATGCAGGACGTACCTGAAATTGGCCAACTGATCAACTATCTACCGATGATGCCTACTACAGACTGGGCTATAGAAAGTGGCGAATGGCCGAAGATCGTACAGGCTTATCAGGCTTGTGTCAGCTTTGTGGACAATGAGGTAGGACGGGTATTGGATGCCCTTGAAAAAAGTGGACATGCCGATAACACCGTCATTGTGCTTTGGTCAGATCATGGCTATCGACTTGGAGAAAAGGGCACTTTTGCCAAGCATGCTCTTTGGGATCCGGCTACTAAAGCACCACTTCTATTTGCTGCGCCGGGTTTGCCAAAAGGTAAGGTCATTGATGAGCCTGTTGAGATGCTTTCCATTTACCCTACTTTATTGGAATTGTGTGGCTTACCAGCAAATAAAGAGAATGAAGGGAAGAGTTTAGTCGATTTGATGCAGGGCAATGCTGATGACAATTCAGTAGCTATTACCACTTTCGGCATGAACAATCATACAGTTCGCTCCGCTGATTATCGGTATATCCGATATGAAAATGGAGGAGAAGAATTTTATGATTACACGACTGACCCCAATGAATGGGTCAATCAAGTGGCGAATAAAGAATATGCTGCTGAGATTGATAAACTAAGGCGACTTTTGCCTTCAGTCAACCGCCCTTGGGCTACACATTCCAACTATAAATTTCAGAAGTATTTCGTTGATCAGAAGGTGAAAACTAGTTTAAGCTCCCAATAACCAATTAGTCAATAGACCCAACCTAATCAGATTACCTGCATTCTGGATTATCTAGCCACTATCTAAGGATTTGGCATAGTAATATTACATTAGAACTATACAGCTAAAGATGAAGAGGTTCATTGATAACAGAATTGAGAGAATACTAATGGGGGCATACAATGTGAAAGGTATCATCAAAATGATTCCAGTCATGGCTATACTACTACTCTTAGTAGCCTGCAAGGATGATATGAAAGAAGTCGAAAAGGAAGAGATCATCGACGAATCTGAAGAAGGTGCCATCAATCCAACTCAGGTTGTGGAGATTAATACCAATACCGTCGTTGGACCACTATACAACTTTTGGTCTACTCGGCCTATGATCAATCAGACAAGATTTGCCAGTTCCAGTTTTGTAGAAAGCCTTGAGGTTATCAAGCCATACGTCAAGAGCTATAACTTGGTCAGAGTGCTTGGTGGGAGAAATGATAATATGAACACCATGTATCTTGGAGTAGATGCAGATGGCAAGATTAAGGTGAACTTCAGCGGACTTATTAGTGATTTGAGAGCGTTTATGCGTACAGGTTTTAAGCCTAGACTGGTGTTGGACAATGTGCCTTGGGAAATGAGTTTGCCAAAGGTTTCAGATACCTATGGTAATTCTAAGCCTCCAACTGATTACGATATTTGGAGACAGTATATCAATGCTTTTTTACAAGAATTGATAGATGAATTTGGCATGGAGGAAGTAAAAACATGGCGTTTCCGAGTAGCTACAGAACCTAACTATACACCTGCCCATTGGCGAGGAACCATGGAAGAGTATTTCAAACATTATGATATTACTGTAGATGAAGTATTGAAAGTCATTCCAGATGCGATAATCGGCCCGGGCAATATGCTCACTGAAGGACTGGCAACCTATACTACAGAGTTGATTGACCATTGTGCCAACGGCACCAACTACGCAACCGGTGGCTCAGGCACTCGAATGAGTTTTTTCGCAGTTTCCTATTATGAGAAAATAGATGAAAACACAGTAAGCTTTGTTGAAAGACTTGGGGAATACAGAACTGGCCTGGACCAATATTCGCAGTTTAGCGATATACCGTTCGATATTCAAGAATTTGGGATCTTGAGAGATGAGAACAGGGTGAGGGGCATAAGCCTTGTAGATGCCACAGAATTTGGGGCTAGTTGGTATGCTGCCATTGCCGATTTGGCCTATGAATACAGGGTCACAGAGATCTATGATTGGGGTCAGGAAATAGAATCAAGCGATCTGCCACAAGGTCGTAGGCATGTCACTACTATGTTATTAAAAATGGAAGATGGTAGCAGACTAGCCACTTCTGATCAGCTAAAAGGTCATGCAGGCGTAATTCCTGTATCTAAAGATGGGAAGCTTTATTTATTGGCTTATAACCACAGCACAACGAGAAATAAAATTGGTGGAACCACCATCTTCCCGAAACTAGAAGGAGACGATATTTCAGCTTCCACTTCTTGGAAAATGAATGAGTGGACAGTGGATAAACAGCATGGTGTCATGATGCATGAACTTTATAAGGATCTTAGAAATGCTGGTATTAGTGAAAATGGAAGCGGCCGTATTTATGGCAATAGACCATCCGATCGGTTTGGTGATGGCTGGGTAGATGTCCTGAATGCGAATTTGGCGAAGTATGAATCCTTAGCTGAACTTCCACAAACGGTGACGGACTCAACAGTAACCAAAGCGGAAAATGGAAGCCTTACGTTGAAGGTGGACTTGGAGCCGCATGCAGTGAAGCTCATCGAGCTGATCCCAAATTAAGAATAGTCCCTTTTTTCAAAATCAATAACCCTTGATCATTTAAGCAGATGGTCAAGGGTTTTTTTTACCATTTTATTCTTCTTGTGGGGTCAAATTCGACTCAAATCAAAGGCTTTAATTTTTTCAGTAACCCTATTTACGATTTTACCTCTTTTATGGATTTTTTCACTGAATAGGTCTTGAGTATGCTTCTATCTTGAAGTTGTTAATTCTCAAAAGATCAATGATGATATTCAATCCACGAAATTTTAGGTTCGGGACATTTATTGCCACCTTATGCTTAATGGTTTTGAGCGTTTCCTGCGGAGAAGATGATACGGATCCGGTGAGCCAGGAGCCAGAGCTACCAAAGCCTCTACTTCGCATCCCCGCGCCATTGATTACCGAAATAGATGTTGATTGGTCGGCTGTGGACGGGGCACTATCTTATGAATTAGATGCAGCTACAGATAGAGATTTTACTCAGCCTGTAGTAGGCTATTCGGCCATTGCCGTAACATCGACAAGCTTCACTATCACTGACTTGGAGCCATCAACTACCTACTTCATTAGAATCCGTGCTGTTTTTGAAGGTGGAGTACTTTCGGAAAATTCCAATACACAAGAAGTAACTACCTTGGAAGTCAAGGTATGCGAAGATCCATCAGAGTTCATATTTAGAGAGAGTGGAGGAATAGTTAAAGCCGAATTTGAAAATGCTGTATTCGGCAATGGCTGGGAGCTAAAGACGGATATTGACGGTGCTACAGGAGACGGATATATGGTTTGGACCGGATCTGATTTCTTCTCCAAACCAAGTAATGACCTCACTACATTTAATATCAGGATCAGTACTCCCGGTACCTACCGATTTTTATGGAATAGTGGATATACCATTGGAGACAAAGGGACGGAGCACAACGATACATGGTTGAGATTCCCTGATGCAGAGGATTATTACGCCAGCAAAGGAGATGTCAAAGTTTACCCGAAAGGAGTAGGTAAAACGCCCAATCCGGAAGGTGCCTCAGCGGAAGGATGGTTCAAGATCTACAGAAGTGGAAATGACAAGGGGTTTAAATGGCAAGCACGTACTTATGATTTCGATCCACATCAGATTTATGTCACTTTCGAGCAAGCCAAAGTTTACAAAATGGAAGTTTCCGCAAGATCTAATGGTCACGGAGTGGATAAGTTTCTACTGCACTTATCTTCCATAGAAGAAGTTGACGCTATTAATGCTGACTTCAGCGATATTATCTGTTTTTGATTTGGTCGTGATGGTGCTATTGAATTGAAGAAAAGTGAGAATGATGAATAAATTGGGGATCATATCCGTCCTACTGCTACTTACCTGCACAGCCTGCATGCAGGAGAGAGGACAGAGTGATCTATACGCATCATTCCAGAATCCATCGGAAGAATACCGCCCGGAAACTTGGTTTCACTTCATGGGCAATAACATAAGCAAGGAAGGAATCACTTTGGACCTGGAAGCGATCAAAGGTGCTGGACTTCAAGGAATACATCTCTTCAATAAGTCGGGAAGACCATATCCAGATGTAGAACAAATCGAAATCTTATCCCCCGAGTGGGAGGACATGATTCGCCATGCGGCGGATGAATGCGAGCGTCTTGGTCTCAAATTTACCATGCAGAATTGCCCGGGCTGGTCAATGACAGGTGGTCCATGGGTTCCTGTAGAAGAGGCTCAAAGAGAATTAGTAGAGACGGTATACCATTTTCAAGGAGGACGTGTAATTAACACACCGCTTCAAATGGATGAAAACTATGCCTTGCCGGAGTATAATTATCAAGATGTCACACTTCTAGCCTTTCCGACTGTGACGGGAGATGATCAGGAGAGGGTTCAACCTATCGAAATCACCTCCAATAATACTGATGTCCCATGGAATAAAATGATCAATCCAATAAAGCCAGTAAAGAAAGTAAACAGAAAACTCCCAGATGGCTGGAAACCCTATTCGCATACAGGGATTACGCCTGTCAACGGAGAACAACCATGGGTCAATGTCAAATTTGGAGATCCTACCACATTACGCTCGTTGATATTTCCTCCTATCCGGTTTATGTTACCTTCTGCAGAATATCCGGTGACTAAAGTAGTTATCATTGTTCAAGCTAAGGTCAACAATGAGCTGGTAGATATCGCCGAAATCAAAATTCCAAATGGAAACTGGACTGATCGTCAATATGATGTGACCTTGGCAGTTCCCGAGACTACTTCAGATGAGTACAAGCTGACATTTACAGGAGAGCATGTCATTGCCCCGAGTTACATATTGCTAGAGTCCAAACCAAGACTTCACAATCATGAGCCCAAAGCGGCCAGGGCTTTGAGAAGTCTGCAAAAGGAGGTGCAGCTTGATATTGATCCTCAGCTCACTGTGAGTTCATCGAGCATTCAAGACATATCTGATTTTATGGACGAATCAGGAAATCTGAATTGGCAAGCGCCAGAAGGCAACTGGACTGTAGTCCGAATTGGGCATGTCAATATGCGCCGCACCAACAAACCAGCAGTTCCGGAGGCAACCGGTTGGGAGGCCAGTAAGCTGGATAAAATAGCTATCGAAAATCATTTAAAAAATGGAATGATTGGCAATCTCATCAAAAATGGTGGGCCTATTGGAGATGGAAAACTGGATGGATTACTGATAGATAGCTGGGAAAGTTTTATCCCAACATGGAGTATGAATTCGGAAGATATGTATCGTGAGTTCGAGTCGCGACGTGGTTATAAACTAAAACCATTCTTGCCAGCTACCATGGGGTACATTGTAGATGATGTGAAAACCACCGGAAAGTTCCTGAGAGATTTGCGCCACACCATGGATGAATTGTACATATACAACTTCTTCAGTCATTTTGCCACGGTGGCACATGAAATGGGTACAGAAGTGTATACAGAAGGGGCTGGCGGGGAAGTTTTGCCCATTGATCCTATGCGCTACTATGGTGTGGCCGATGTACCAATGACTGAGTTTTGGCATCCTGGTCCTCCGTCCATGCAAGATGAGTATGCCAAGCCGATATTCAATGCGGCCTCCGCAACGCACCTTTATAATAAGCCTAGACTAGCCGCAGAAGCATGTACCCAGGTCGGGGTTAAGTGGAACGAACATCCATTCACGGTGAAAGACTTGATTGATTACAATTTCACTAAAGGCGTGAACCACCTCGTGTTTCACACCTTTTCACATACTCCGCAAGTGGAAGTATATCCTGGGTCAAGTTTTGGTGGAAACATTGGATTTCCATTCGTAAGAAACCAGACGTGGTGGAAGCATATGCCAGATTGGATCGATTATTTGGCAAGGAGCCAATTCATGCTTCAGCAAGGTGAATATGTAGCTGATGTACTGTGGTACTATGGAGATCACTTCGAACGGCCACCATTTGATTTGGATGAGTTCCCGGAAGGATACCGATTTGATTATCTCAATTCAGAAATACTGCATGAAAAGCTAAGCATAGAGAATGGCAAAATTAAAGTTGTAGAAGGAGGCACCTACCAGATCATTACCCTCCGCGATTCTGAGGAACTAACGCTTTCGACTGTTCGCAGACTTAAGGAACTCGTATTGGCAGGAGCTGTGATTCATGGCGCCAAGCCTGTGGATTCTCCTAGTTTGATGGATAATGAAAATGATCTTAAGGAATTAATAGAGATATCAAACGAACTCTGGGGTAATGAGGAAACCGGAGTAAAGCAGGTAGGAAAAGGAAGCGTCTATTGGGGGCAAACCCTTCAAGAGGTTCTCAATGCAGAATCCATCCAACAGGATGTCATCACACCAACTGAGGAAAAGATTTATTGGATACATAGAGAGACTGAGAAGGAAGATATCTATTTCGTCTCGGCACGAAATAGTGAAGCAATTAGTGCATCACTTAGCTTCAGAATACAGGATTCCGCTCCTGAGATTTGGAATCCATTCAACGGTCAGCGTGAAGATGCAATAGTTTGGAGCGAAGAGTCAGATCGCATCAATGTAGCTTACCAATTTGATCCAAAGGGTAGTGTGATTATTGTTTTCCCAAAAGGTAAAGAAGGCAAATCCACCAACAAGGTAGCATGGAATGGACAGACCGTTCTGGACTCAAAGACAGGATGGTACCAATCAAATGAGCTAATGCCAAAGGTCAAGAGAATAGGGGGACAATGGATCTTTTCAGAAAGCGGAAATTATCAACTCAACCAGGGTGGCACATCAGAAACGGTCAATCAAAACGTGAATAGACTTGATATGCTAGCAGATTGGCAAGTAAGCTTTTCAGAAGGCTGGGATACCCCTGTTCAAATAAGACTGGGAAGCTTACAGTCATTGACCGAACTAGAAAATGACAATATCAGACATTACTCTGGTACCACCACTTACGAAAATCAATTTGAAATTGAGGATATCAATGCGTACCATGAGATTGATCTTGGGGCAGTGGCCAATATAGCCGAGCTATGGTGCAACGGTCGGAAAGTAGATACTCGCTGGTCTCCACCTTACGTGTTTGATGTATCCGAATTTGTAAAGTCTGGAAAAAATGATCTGACAGTCCATGTGACCAATACCTGGAGAAATCAGTTGATCTATGATAATACAAGACCAAAGGCTGAAAAGAAAACCTGGACAACCGCAGGGCCCAAGGCTGACGAAAAGGAATTGGAAAAAAGTGGATTGATTGGGCCTGTGGCCATTCGATCAATAGATTAAAAACGATAAAAGAAGAACGATGAAAAGAGCATTTTTAGGAGCATTGATGATAGCAATGGTAATGACCGTC
The DNA here is from genome assembly GCA_049115815.1 of Cyclobacteriaceae bacterium. Classification (GTDB taxonomy): domain Bacteria; phylum Bacteroidota; class Bacteroidia; order Cytophagales; family Cyclobacteriaceae; genus Marinoscillum. Next base: position 124,508 of record JAGDZO010000006.1, read on the forward strand.
TCGGCTCAACTGCCTACGCAAGAAGAAATAAAGAAGGACATGCAGCGGGTAGCCGACTGGCAGATTTTCCATTTCCGAGATGATTATGGCAAGGGCCCGAACCACATTTCAGCAGGCTGGGTAAGGGGTGCTTTCTACGTAGGGCTTGCGAAATGGGCGGAAATGGCTGATAGTGATAAGTACTACAACTGGATGAAAAATATTGGGGAAGAAGAGGAATGGAAGCTTTATCCAAGAAAGTATCATGCAGATGATCACACGCCTGGCCGAATGTATTTTGCTCTTTATGAAAAGTACGGAGATAAGGCGATGATTGAGCCGACAATCAATCAGTTTAAGTACATGACTTATCATCCAGCCACCTCCAAGTTGGATTGGCCGTCACCGTTTCATCATGATCGTTGGAGCTGGTGCGATGCGCTATTTATGTCACCGCCTGTATGGGTCAAAGTATACAATGAGACGGGTGATAAACGATACCTGGATTTCTTGATGAAAGAATTTAGGGCCACTACGGACTTTCTATTCGACGAGGAAGAGTCACTCTATTACCGCGATCAGAGTTACATAGGCAAAAAAGACAATGGCACGAAGATTTTTTGGGGAAGAGGTAACGGTTGGGTCTTTGCTGGGCTGGCGCAAATCCTCAGCGATCTGGATTCCGAAACTGAAGAATACGAGTATTTCCTCGGTATTTATAAAAAAATGGCCGCTCGCTTATGCGAGTTACAAACTCCGGAAGGTCACTGGGCGATGAGTTTGCTTGGGGCAGAGTTCTATCCAACTCCCGAAACGAGTGGTTCTTCATTTAACATTTATGGACTTGCCTGGGGGATCAACAATGGTGTTTTGAAAGGAAAGAAATACGAAAACGCTGTAATCAAAGGATGGAATGCCATGGTCGGTTACATCAATGACGAAGGCATGCTTGGGTATGTGCAGCCAATCGGAGCTGCTCCGGGGCAGGCATTTCCGGACAAGACCCAGCTCTACGGTGCGGGTGCGTTTTTGAGTGCGGGAGCAGAAGTGTATAAACTAGTCGGAAGTAAATAAAAACTCATTTTTTAGATAGAGACCTAACATAAGATTAATATGAAATTGTACACAACCAGTATACTGCTTCTAAGTTTATTCATTTTCTCATGCACTACAGAGAAAAGTGATTTTGTCGACTTGTTCAATGGCAAGGACCTGGAAGGTTGGGAGACCAGAAACGGAACTGCACCTTTCACAGTAGAAAACGGCGAAATAGTGGGCACGTATGTTGGAAATACGCCTAATACATTTCTTTGTACCAAAGAGTCTTACTCAGATTTCATTCTGACATTTGAGGGATTTCTTGGAGAAGGAACCAATTCTGGAGTCATGTTTAGGGCGCAGAGCAAGCCTGACTATATGGAGGGTAGAGTACATGGATATCAAATGGAAATGGATCCTACCAAACGAAAGTGGACCGGCGGTATTTATGATGAGGCCAGGAGAAAGTGGGTGTATAATCTGGAAAGAAATGCACCAGCAAAAGAGTCCTTCAAGCTTAATCAATGGAATCAGTTTAGAATAGAAGCTATCGGGAACAACCTGAGGGTTTGGGTCAATGGTGTACAGACTGCTGACTTAGTAGATGATGTAGATGCGTCAGGGTTCATAGGACTTCAAGTCCACGCGATAGGTAGAAATCCGGAACTTGAGGGACGTCAAGTAAGATTTAGAAACATCAAAATCTGTACGACTAACCTCAATCAAAACCAAATGACGATTGAAAAGCCAATAGTTCAGAATAGCTATTTGACTAACCAATTGTCGGATAGGGAGAAAGAAGAAGGTTGGAAACTACTGTGGGATGGTAAAACCACTGAAGGTTGGAGAGGTGCCAAACTAGACAAGTTTCCCGAAGAAGGTTGGTCTATCAGTGATGGTCAATTGATTGTTGCGGATGCAGGAGGTGCAGAGTCAGAGAACGGTGGAGATATTGTGACTGTGCAAGAATATTTCAATTTCGAACTAGAGGTTGATTTTAAATTAACCGACGGAGCGAATAGTGGTATCAAATATTTTGTGGACACAGAACTCAATCAAGGAAAAGGCTCATCTATCGGATGTGAGTTTCAGATATTGGATGATGCTAAACATCCAGATGCTAAAAGGGGAAAAGATGGTAATCGCACCTTAGCGTCACTTTACGATCTCATCACCGCGAATGCCAAGAAATTTAATCCTGATATGCCATACAGTAAAAAGCTCGTCAGTAAACACGAGGGTCAATACATCTGGAATCGTGCAAGAATAGTGGTAAATGGAGCTGATGTGGAACACTATCTCAACGGTATTCTAGTCGTGAAATACAATAGAAGTGGCCAGCAATGGAAAGACCAAGTGGCGGCTAGCAAATACAAAGACTGGCCAAACTTTGGTGAGGCCGAAAAAGGAAACATCCTACTTCAAGATCACGGAGATAAGGTCTTTTATAAGAACATTAAAATCAAAGAGCTGTAAACATGGATAAGAAGAGAAGAGAATTTATCAGAAATACTGCATTGGGCTCAGCTGGAGTGGTGCTTGGTGCCTCTCATTTGTCGGCCAAAAGCTATAGCAGAATCATTGGATCAAATGATCGTATTGGTGTTGCGATAGCAGGGCTAGGAAGAAGGGTTGGTGCTTTTTATCCTGCATTCTTTGATAAGGCAAATAATCTGGAGTTGATCCATCTATGTGATGTCATGGAGCATCAGAGAGTTAATGCCGCTAAAAAAGTAGCTGAAAAGCTGGATTACAAGCCGAAGCTTTCGAATGATATTCGAAAAGTTTTGGCTGACAAAAAAGTAGATGCACTGATCAATGCCACGCCTGACCATTGGCACGCGCCAGGGTCCATTATGGCGCTGAAGGAAGATAAGCATGTATATGTAGAGAAGCCATGTAGTCACAACATGGAAGAAAATGAAATGCTTGTCTCAGCTCAAGCGAAATTTGGCAAGGTGGTGCAGATGGGCAATCAACAACGTTCATCCGATCATACGAGACAGATTATAAAAGAAATCCATGACGGACTGATAGGTCAGACATACAGAGCTGTAGCTTTCTATAATAACCGGCGTGGTGCAGTACCTCATCAAAAGGCCGCTGCAGTTCCTGAAGGGTTGGATTGGGAGCTTTTTCAAGGGCCGGCAGTACGAAGAGACTACACGTCTGAAACATGGAATTACAACTGGCACTGGTATGGTTGGAATTATGGAACTGCCGAGTTAGGCAACAATGCTACGCACGAATTGGATGTAGCCAGATGGGCCCTGAAAGTGGATTTTCCTAATTACGTACAAGTAGACGGACAAAAGACAGCCTTTGTGGATGATGGCTGGGAGATGTACGATACCATGGATGCAACCTATAAGTTTGATGGCGATAAAGTCATCAAATGGGACGGCAAAAGCCGCAATGGATACAATACCTACGGAGGAGGAAGAGGCACCATTATTTACGGAAGTGAGGGAAGCGTTTTTGTTGACCGTGGAGAGTTCAGGGTCTATGATAGAGCAGGGAAGCTGATTCGAGAATCAAAGTCCGCCACCAATGAAGGAGGAATGGCGCTCGGAGGAGGTGGAGATACCTCTACCGCACATGTGATGAACTTTTTCAATACCATTCGTGGCAAAGAAAAGTTGATGGCACCTATAGATGATGCCACCATTTCCATGGCTATGGTTCATTATGGAAATGTTGCCTATCGTGTCAACAAAGGATTTAAAGTGGATTCAAAATCAGGAAAGATGCTGGATGATGATGCCATGAAACTTTGGGGTCGTGAGTATGCAGAAGGCTGGAAACCAACCTTATGATCATCATGTCTAATGTCCAAAAATTAAGATAAATGCGAGTATTCTTCGTCCTATCAATAGTCATAGCATTGGCCACTTCATGTGCTACCAAGGTGGAAATCTCTGGTGAGCAAAAAGTCTGGCACAAGATTACTTTGACTTTTGATGGGCCGGAGAGCTCTGAGATGGCTGAGCCTAACCCATTTAGCGATTTTCGACTAGATGTGACATTTACTCAGGGCGAGCAATCGTTCACCGTTCCCGGATATTTTGCTGCCGATGGTGAGGCAGCCTATACCTCGGCTACCGCTGGCAATAAGTGGAGAGTGCACTTTAGCCCTAACAAAGTAGGTGAATGGCAGTATGAGGTTTCCTTTGAAAAAGGAAAGGATATCGCCATTAGTAACGCGCCAGGCGAAAGTGCTGGATACATGGATGGTCAGAGTGGGAAGCTTATGGTTGCTGATTCTGATAAATTGGGCAGAGACTTGAGGGCCAAAGGGCGTCTTCAATATGTAGGAGAGCATTACCTTCAGTTCGCTGGCAGCAAGGAGTATTTTGTCAAAATGGGTGTAGATGCGCCGGAGAATATGCTTGCCTATGAGGAAATTGATGCAACCCCGAATGTAGGCAATCGCTTAAAAAAATGGGCTGACCATGCACAAGACTTCAATGCAGATGCCGAGCCATTTCTATGGGGTGAACAAAAAAACAAAGGAAAGAACCTACTCGGAGGAATCAATTACCTCACTGAAAAAGGACTCAATGCCTTCTCCTTTCTGACCTTCAACATAGACGGTGACGATCGAAACGTTTTTCCTCATTTGCTCAATGTAAGTCTGGAAGATTATGAAGTAGCCGCGAATGTCAAAAAGAATCCAAAGGGTTGGGAAACGCATGTCATTCAAGATCGATTTGATGTGTCCAAAATGGATCAATGGGAGCAAGTGTTTTCCTACGGAGAAATGAAGGGAATGTATCTGCACTTCAAAACTCAAGAGAATGAAAACGATCAGAAAATGGATGGAGGAGATCTTGGCCGCACCCGGAAACTCTACTACAGGGAGCTAATAGCCAGGTATTCGCATCACCTCGCGCTCAACTGGAATCTGGGAGAAGAAGAAACCAAAACCATAGAGCAAGTAAAAGAACAAGCGAGATATTTCGCCGAAAATGATCCTTATCAGAGCATTGCTGTCGTCCATACCTTCCCCAACCAGCACGACAAGTACTATCAGCCTCTGGTGGATGAAGAAACAGATGTCAAGGGTTTTTCGGTTCAGACGAACAAGTCAGATTTCCGATTTGTGCATGGAGTCACCAATAAGTGGGTTAAGGCATCAGCGGCGATTGGCAGAAAATTGGTCATAGCAGTCGATGAGCCAGGGGATGCAAGACATTCATTGGTGCCAGATATAGATAATATGGAACACGACACGGCCAGATACAACGCACTTTGGGGAGCGCTAATGGCAGGGAGTGCAGGCATAGAGTGGTATTTCGGCTATCATCACGATCACTCTGATCTGACATGCGAATCATGGAGGAGTAGAGATTTGTTTTGGGACCAATGCAAAGTGGCGCTGGATTTCTTCACGCAAAATGATCTTCCTCTTACGGAGATGCAAAACATGGACGATCTCACGTCATATGAAGATGACTATGTCTTGGGTAAGGAAGGGCAGGTTTACCTCATTTACCAGAAACAACAAGGAGAGGTACTCTTAGAGCTTCCAGATATAGGATATAATGCCACATGGCTCAATCCGAAAACTGGTGAGCAAATAGAAATCGAAGAACCAACGCAAAATGAATTGATCAGACTAACAAGCCCTTTTGATAAGGATGCGTTGCTCTATTTGACCAAATAAATAAAAGATAAAGGCGCGAAAGCTACTAGAAAAAAGATTGCAAAAATGAATTACTCGAACATACCTAAACCTAATATGAAAGCTAAAATTTCGTCAATATTCCTGCTGATTGTATTCGTCATGGCAGGATGTACTGATTCATCACAAACCAAAAACAACTCAGCTACTTCTGAGATTGATACCAAGGTCAATGACCTGCTGGCTCAAATGACGCTTGAAGAAAAAGTGGCTCAGATGCGGATGTTTCATGCCATGATCGGTGTGAAATTGGACGACAATGACAACCTCGTGCTGAAGGACAAAGTGAAGGAGAAGCTAAAGCTGAGCATTGGGGGTATCAAGAATCCAGGAGAGCACCTTTCACCAAAAAGAGCTGCGATTCTCAACAATAAGCTACAGAAATACATCATCGAAAACAGTCGGTTGGGAATACCAGGATTTTTCGTCACCGAATCATACAATGGAGTAGACGCAGAAGGCTGTACGAGCTTTGGCCGTCCTATCAATATGGCCGCTACTTTCAATAGAGAGTTGGTCAAAGAAGTATATGATGCAGTAGGCAGAGAAGCGCGTTTGAGAGGTTTGCATCTGACTCATTCGCCGGAAGCTGATATAGTTCGTGACCCTCGATTTGGGAGAATGAGTGAAGCTTTTAGCGAGGATACGTACCTGACCACACAGATGATCATTAGTGCCATTACCGGCATGCAAGGTGATTATGACGGATTGAGTGCTACGCATATAGGTGCTGTGGCCAAGCACTTTGCCGGCTATGCACAGCTTGCGGGAGGTACCAATTTTGCTTCTATTGAGATTTCTCCAAGAACTTTGATTGATGAGATTTTTCCTCCTTTCAAAGCAGCTGTACAAGAAGCGAGAACACTCGGCGTAATGGCCTCTCACGGTGATATCAATGGTGTGGCAAGTCATGCCAACCCATGGTTGCTTACCGAGGTGCTAAGAGATCAGTGGGGGTTTGAAGGCTATGTAGTATCAGATGCCAATGATGTCGGCAGACTGCATTATTTCATGAAAGTAGCCGAAACACCAGAAGAGGCGGTGGAGCTAGGAGTGAAAGCAGGAGTGGATGTGGATCTTTATGCAGAGGATGCCTATTCTTTGTTACCAGAGATGGCCAAGAAGGACCCTACATTGATGCAATATATCGATCGTTCTGCAGCTAGAGTATTGCGCACAAAATTCATTTTGGGTCTATTCGACAATCCATATATCGATGTGGATAAGGTGGAGGAAGCTGTGAGATCAGAGAAGAATTTGGAGTTAGCGAGAACTACAGATAGGGAGTCGATCATCTTACTCAAAAACGAAGGTGCATTACCATTGAATCCAGATGCTTCCATGAAAATCGCTTTGGTAGGCCCACTTCTTGGTGAGAATGACCAGGAGGAATTTGCCTCAGCAGCAGGTGGCAATGTGCGATTTGTATCAGAGAAAGGATTTGAATTGACCAATGGCGTCAGAGGAGTACCTGATCTGCTATCAGAAGAAGAGCAGCGAAAAGGCATTCAGAAAATCCTTCGAGTTGCCAGACAAGCGGATGTTGTGGTGGCCCTAGTAGGTGGTGATGAGTACACTGCGAAAGAAGGCTTTTTCAACAATGCTTTCGGAGATAGAGACAACATCGACCCGGCTGGCTTGCAAGATGAGATGGTGATGGAGTTGAAGAAATTGGGTAAACCTGTGATTATCGCTTTAAAGCATAGAAGAACCCTCTCTGCCAATGTTTTTGCGCAGGAAGCTGATGCCATGCTGGATTGCTGGGATTTGAGCGAGCAAGGAAACTACGCCATATCAGAGGTAATTTTTGGCAAGGTCAACCCATCAGGAAAAACTCCTGTAACCGTGCCACGATCCATTGGTCAGATTCCATTTCACTATAGCATGAAGGAGATCAACTTCAAAAAGGGATATCTATTCGCGGAGAATACTCCGCTATTTCCATTCGGTTTCGGTTTGAGCTATACGGATTTTGATTATTCCGATGTGATCCTTTCCTCTGCGGAAATGACTACAGATGGTAGTATCAAGGCAAGTGTCACGGTAACCAATACTGGAGATGTGGCAGGAAAAGAAGCGGTACAGCTTTACTTGAAAGACCTCATTGGCACGGTGATACGACCGATGCAAGAATTGAAGGGCTTTGAGAAGATTTACCTAGAAGCAGGTGGAAGCAAAGAAGTGACTTTTGAAATCACTCCTGACATGCTGGAATACACAGGACTTCAAATGGAGGTAAACCCGGGTAAAGGAGATTGGGAACTAAGAATAGGTACTTCTTGTGCTGACTTCAAAACGGCTAGTTTCCGACTTAATTAATTGATTATCAAGTCTTTTTGTATCTGTAGATGATGAAATTAAAATCAGCATTCTTACTTGTTGCTATCGCAATGACTTCCAATATCTCGCTGCATGGCCAAGAGTTGGAATTCTCTGATCCCATCGTGAAGGAAGAAGTAGTTTTCGAAGAGAAAGATGGCTTGGTTGCTGTGGAAGCTGAGTTTTTTTACAAACAGACAAAGACTGACGTAAGAAAATGGTACCGAACTACCGAAAAGGAAAGTCCTAAAATAGGTAAGGACTCAGATCCAGCGCATGTATTTGACGCAAGTCACAACGCCTATCTGGAAATCTTGCCAGATACGCGTGCTACGCATGATGATGCACTGGTGAAGGAGGAGAACTTCTCAGATGACCCTGGTCAGTTAGGAGTCCTTCATTACAAGGTTAAGATTAGTTCGCCGGGGCGTTACTACGTTTGGGCGCGAGCACACAGCACAGGGAGTGAGGACAATGGCATCCATATAGGATTGGATGGCCAATGGCCTTCTAGCGGTAGACGTATGCAGTGGTGTGATGGGAAAAACAAATGGACCTGGAGCAACAAGCAGCGCACGAAAGAGGTGCATTGCGGCATTGCAGATTCGCTCTATTTGGATATTGAGCAGGCCGGAGAACATGTGATCCAATTCAGCATGCGCGAGGATGGTTTTGAGTTTGATAAGTTTATCCTTACCAAGGATGTCGATTACAACCCTACGGGCAAAGGGCCTCAGGTACTAGCGAATAAGAAACTTCCAGATCCTTATCCGGCGGTAGCCAAAGTAACCCCAAAGAAGAATTACTTTAAACTCGTTGCGGAATCCTTGCCTGACAATAAGGCGATAGCTGCTCAGGAGTTTCCCTCTATTGGGACGGACTTTTACAAGCATGGCACCAATTGGCTGGCTATCAATCCTAATACGCATCAAGAGGCGATTACCAGTACTGCGTTCAAATTTGCAAGTGGGAAATATGATGTAGTGTTTGTAGGAGTAGGCGAAAACGATGGTCGCTCCACATTTCAGTTTTTAGTCAATGGCAAGGAGATAGGCACTTATCAGCCAAAAGATACTGATAGTATGTTTGAAGAAGGGAAGGATTTTAACGCCCTTTGGAAAGCAGTATCTCTTGAAAAAGGGGATAAAATTACCGTTTATGCCAAGGTAGGCACTGACGGCAAGGAGTTTTGCCGTGCCCGATGGGCAGGCATTGTTTTCGCACCAGTAGGCAAAGGCAGCAAGATTCAAGATTTCCCGTCAACATTTACACCCAAGTAGCATGCAGTATTATTCAATATCGAATTATAGTTCTCGAATGCTTCTGGCCTTATTGGCAATGATGATTGTATCAGTAGCCATGTCGCAATCGGTTAATCCACCTGCAGGCCGAATCGCTATTGTAGTGGATGGTAATTCTCCTGATCCTGATGATTTGGGCGGTACTGCGGTGAGCTTGGCATTGCTAAGAGCAGCAGGGCTTGAAAAACGACTCGTTCATTACTCTCACAGTTGTGATATAGTCAAGAGCAACAGGATCTCTGAAGATGCCGAGAAGGAACGTCATGAGATGATGCAGCTCACTTGTGATGGTACTGCTAGACGATGGGGCGGCTTTGAGCACATTGACTTCATAGATGCTAAATGGAATCTAGATGAAGCTATGCGCGATTTGGCAAATGCCATCAATGCGTCTAGCGCTGACGATCCCCTATGGATAGTGGAAGCCGGAGAGCCAGATCTTATCGGTTTTGCTTTGGATGCTTCGCTGAAGGAGAAGCATCAGTTTGTAAAAGTGATTACGCATCATCCCGCCAATGATCAGACTGGCGAGTTTTACGAATGGGAAGAAATACTCGAATTTGACGTGGAGGAAGTCCGTATACCAGATCAGAACATTCTGCTAAAAGTGGATGAGGAAAAATGGGATTGGGCGCGAGATCACCCCGATCATCGGGCTCAGTGGATTTGGCTGATGGGTAAGATGGCTGAAGTAGACGATGTGGTCAAGTTTCAAAAAGGCAAGTGGGATTGCTCAGATGCGGGCATGATCTACTATTGGATAACCGGTGCTAATGTCAATCAAGGGGAGATTCAGCCAGCGGTATATGACGTGAAAGCCATGTTGTTAGACTTTGTTGAAAAATGAAGGACACGACACACATAATTGGTGATATTAAAAGGAAGAGGGTAGACGCTTTCAAAAGAGTGTTATCGGTATTTTTTTTATCCTATTATATAGGATGCAGTCAGCTGCTCTATGCTCAAGAATGCGATAATGGTCTTTTGTTAATTGACCAGAACTTTGACCATTACACAAGTTCACAACTTTACACAGAGTCCATGGCAACTACTGATTTTGGTCCTATTCGAGCCTATACATCTGGAGAGATTCGTGGTTTAGGAGATGAGTGGCCTCAAAAAACCAAAGTGCTAAATGGGGAGCTTAGGGCAGAATATATGGCTAATGCTGCCGGAGGGCCGAACGGAGGTTTTCTTTTTGATCGGGAATTTGAAGGCGTGGAAGAGGCTATGTTGGAGTACAAGGTAAAATTTGATGCAAACTTCACTTGGGCTACAGGGGGCAAACTGCCAGGCTTGGGGGGTACTTCTTCTGAGCGAAATGGTTCAATTCCTTCGGGTTGTGTATCCACCTCCAGTGAGTACAGTAAAATCGGGTTCTCCTGTCGCTTAATGTGGGTCACAAACATAGCACATACTATACCTGCTAGAATTATTGCCTATGTCTATCATCCAAACCGACCGAAGAACTGTGGTGAAAACTTTGTTGTCATAAGAGATATAAAGAAAGATCAATGGTACACTATCCGTCAATACATCAAGCTCAATACACCCGGACAGAATGATGGAACCCTAAGAATGTATGTAAATGACGAGTTGCTATTTGAAAAAGAAGATTTTCAGTATCGACTAGCAGGTAAAGAGGATGTGAAAATCAATGCGCTCATTATGAATACCTACAGGGGTGGAGCAGCGACTGATGAATGGTGGTGGTCACCAAATACGGATTACACCTATTTTGACGATTTCAAAGTCTGGACAAAATGCAACCGAGGCAACGTATTATCGGTCAATGATGAAGCACCATTAAAAATACATCCTAATCCAAGTCCTACTGGAATTTTCAATCTTGAGTGTTCATCTAAATGGAGTGTAACCAGTTTGGATGGTAGGCTAATTCGGTCAGGATCCGGTGATGAAATTAATCTAGGAGATCAGAAGCCGGGAATGTATCTGGTGGAAGCCTCAGGGCGTTTTTATCGAGCCATTATCAGGTGATCGGTTCGCTTTTGAGGGATTTCAAACTTGATGGTTGGAGGAGCGTGGTTTTATAAAAGAAAGGAAGATTTTAATAAGTGTCGATGAAAGGTTTAAAAGTGCTGATATTATGTATTGCTGTGGTGACGCTAGTAGGTAGTTGCAATACCGAAAATTCCACAAGTCATATACGAAAGACTAAGTTTAACACAGGTTGGAAGTTTTCACTCAAAGCGAATGCTGATGTGGCCCAGGCTGAATATGATGATTCAGGTTGGGATGAAGTCAAAATACCTCATGATTGGAGCATAGCGGGAGAAATCAAGAAAGACAACCCTTCTGGTCATTTTGGTGGATTCTACCCGGGAGGAGTCGGCTACTATCGGAAAACATTTGAGTCCAAACCTGAATGGAATGATAAGCAGGTGTCGATCACTTTTGATGGAGTGATGAGCAATAGTGAGGTCTGGATCAATGGTGTTTCTCTCGGCAAAAGGCCGAATGGATACGTTGGGTTTACTTATGATCTTACGCCTCATCTCGTAGATGGAGCTAATACATTGGTTGTTCGTGCGGATAACTCGGCTCAGCCAAACAGTAGATGGTACACTGGGTGTGGTATCTATAGAAATGTCTGGTTGAATGTAAAAAATAAGGTCTCAGTAGCAGAGAATGGCACCTATATAGTAGCTGAAGACGTCACCAAGGAATCTGCAAGTGTAAAGATCGAAACAACTATTGAAAACAGCACATCACGAGCAGAACGTATTTTGGTTGTCAATGAAATCTACAATTCGAAAGGAGAGAAGATCAATGAGACAAGCTCGGAGATAGTCACAAACCCGAACGAGGCGATCACAATCAATCAAGCAATGGAGGTTCAGCGTCCTGAACTATGGTCGATCGATACCCCGAATATGTATGCTATGAAAACCAAACTGCTAGCAGGTAATGATTTGCTCGACGAATATGAGACTCCTTTTGGTTTCAGAGAGATCCGATTTGAAGTGGAGACGGGGTTCTGGCTGAACGGCGAAAACATCAAAGTAAAAGGTGTCAACAATCATCATGATGGAGGGCCAGTAGGGGCGGCTGTTCCCAATGATGTGCTCTACAGAAGACTCAAAATACTCAAAGAAATGGGCTGCAATGCCATCCGAACAGCACACAATCCTTTTTCACCTGAGTTTTATCATATGTGCGATACAATGGGCTTTTTGGTGATGGACGAGGTGTTTGATGAATGGATTGCTTCCTGGCCATGGGTGAAGTACAAGGATCAGGGCAAAGTGAAACATGGTTACCATAAGCACTTTGAAGAATGGGCACAGCAGGATTTGAAAGACATCATTGTTCGGGACAGAAACCATCCGAGTATCTTCATGTGGAGTGTGGGTAACGAAATCCCAGATCAGTGTTATGCCTCCGGTCCAGAGCGATTGAAGCCGTTAATGGAAACGGTTCATAATCTTGATCCGACCCGACCAGTTACTGCTGGCTGTTGCTTCATTCACCTGGCCAATGACTCAGGATTTGCTTCTTTACTTGATGTTACCGGATACAATGGAGGAGGAGGTTCTGTTTTTTATGAAAAGGACAAGGCAGTCTACCCGGATCGTAAGTTCATCGCTACGGAGATACCGCATTCGTTTCAGACACGAGGTGTGTACAAGACCAAGACGGAGATGCGATCACCACATCAAGGGATTGCGGTAGCGGATCTCACTGAGGAAGAAATATTCCCTGAGTTTGATACCCCATTTTACTCATCTTCATATGACAACTCCAGTGTGCGCATAAGCGCTCGTGACTCATGGAGAAGAACAGATAGTTTGGATTATGTGGCTGGCGAATTTCGCTGGACGGGATTCGACTACTTGGGTGAAGCGATCAAGGGTTGGCCATCTCGATTTTATAATTTCGGTATCATCGACTTGGCAGGATTCCCCAAAGATCATTATTACTACTATCAGAGCAAGTGGACAGACGAACCGATGGTGCATCTATTGCCACACTGGACTTGGCCCGGTAAAGAGGGCAAAGTGATTCCAGTTTGGACGTATTCCAATGCCGAAGAAGTGGAGTTGTTTTTGAATGGTAAGTCGCTTGGCGTAAATTCTAACCAGGGTAAAATGAACCTTTCTTGGGACGTGCCTTATGTGCCGGGAGAATTGAAAGCTGTAGCTAGAACCAATGGGGAGATAGTCAGCGAAAAAGTAATGAAAACAGCGGGAGCACCAGCCAGTATTCAGATATTGGCTGATAATCCAACGATGAAAGCAGATGGCGAAAGCTGTGTGCATTTGGAGTTTAACATTCTGGATTCCGATGGTAATTTCGTTCCCAATGCAGATGACCTATTGGAATTCGAAATCTCTGGACCTGCCAATAATATAGGTCTTGAAAACGGCGACCCACTTGATCTAACATCCACCAAATTGAATAGTCGAAAGGTGTTCAATGGAAAAGCGCTGATGATATTACAGAATACGGGAGAAGAAGGGGTAGTTAGTGTTGAAGTCAAGAGCGAAGGGATCAAATCCAATATTATCGAGCTCAAAGCCAATAAGTGAGCCTAAATATCATTTACTTCCAGTATGAAAAATAAATATAGCTTCTTGACCAAAATAGCAGTACTTCCGCTCTTATGCAGTCATGCCTGTGATCAAAAGACAAGGAGTAAGGATGAAGGTTTTGTCAATATTTTCGATGGACAAACCTTGTCTGGTTGGTCTGGAGATACTACTTATTGGACGGTGCAGAATGGAAATTTGGTTGGTACTGTGACACCTGAAACATTACTCAAATCCAATTCTTTCATTGTTTGGCAAGGTGGGCAGCCAGAAAATTTTGAGCTAAGACTGGAATACCGAATTTCAGAATCCGGAAACAGTGGAGTCAATTACCGTAGCGACTATTTCAGAGACCAGCTGTATGCTTTGCAGGGGTATCAGTGCGATATTGATGGGAAATTGAGGTACGTGGGTCAAAACTATGAAGAGAAGAAACGGACGACCCTTGCTTACATGGGCGAAAAAGTAAAGGTTGGGCATTGGAGCAAACCTGACTCAGTGGTGAGCCTAAGGGCTAATATCAAAAAGAACTGCTGGCAAACAAGAGAGGTCATCGAAGAGATGCTGCCTAAAGACTCACTTAAAGCACATATTAAGCAGAATGACTGGAATCAAGTGCTGATAGTTGCCCATGAAAACCTGTTGAAGCATTATGTGAATGGTCTATTGATGAGTGAGGTGCTAGACAATGATACAATCAACAGAATGTCCAAAGGGTATATCGGGGTTCAGGTACATGTCGGACCTCCAATGAAAGTAGAGTTTCGTAATATTCAATTGAAGGAGATGTGATTGTGAATATGGGGCAAACCGCTCGATCGCAATTGCATTGCGATCGTAACCTTATATAGCATTTGAAATGCCCTATATTATATATAACCTTCTAATATGGGCAGTCGATATAAGATACGTGATCAGGAAGGGTTGTATTCTTTCACCTTCATGTGCATTAAACTGCACGTGTAAAGGCATTATAAATGCCTGCCAAAATAGAGGTCGCAATTCAATTGCGCCCTAGCGGATACTTTATATCAAAAACTATTTGTAAAATGATCTATTATAAAATGTGTGTTTACGCTCACTATTATAGCATTACGCAGTAAAATTTGGTCTATTTTGCTATCCATTTGGACTATTTTTTTTCTGAGATATTTGTTCTTTGAGGTGATTCATTTTGTCTCAATAAAAACAATATCTTATGAAGCTAAAAATTACAACTTTATTGATCGCACTGATTTTATCCATAGGATATGTGAGTGCTCAGATCATCAATGATGGCGTTTATGCCATTCAGAATGCTCCTCAAGTAGAGGGATCGATTTATGATAAGTTCATAACTAATCCAGGATCTGCTGGTGCGATTATGACGATGAAGTCCAACCCGGATACTGTGGCTTTAGGATCTGACAGTACCATTCTTTGGATGGTCAAGGGTAATGGTGACAACTTTAATTTCTCCACCTTGGATGAGCAGTTTCTTGCATCCAGCGACGGAGCAAAAGGTGTATTGTTAGAGAATACTGAAGAAAACAGAAACAGTAATGATGCTGGGGCTTTGGTTAACATCATCGATAGAGGAACTGGTTTGCGTTTCGAGACCAATACTGCTTCGAACGGTATACGTGCTTGGAATGGTAGAAGAACTGGTGGATCACAAGTAGGTATGGGCGGAAGTGCCGCTGATGGATACTTTTGGTCGCTTGTAAGAATTGCTGGACTTCCAGGCGCACCTTCTGATCTTACGCTAAGTTCAACACTTATTGAAAATGGTTCTCCAGCAGGTTCTGTGTTGGGTACACTCTCAGCTACTGATGATACAGAAGGGGATGTACTTACCTATTCCTTTGAAGAAGACTCCATTTACGGGGCAGATAATGATGCTTTTATGCTTGTTAGCGATACCCTAAAAGTTATAGATAGTGTGGTCATTGATACACAAAATAAGTATCACGTTCTTTTAAAGGTTACTGATGCTTCAGGCCTTGAATTTAAACGTGCGTTTACCATTTCCGTTTACACGGGACTTTATGATAACGATGGTATTTATGCTATTAGGAATATTGGTAATCCTAAGTTTATGACTAATCCTGGTTCACTTGGAGGCATACTTAAAATGACGGAAGGTTCTATTGCTGATTCAGCCGTGCAGTGGATTGTCAAAAAGAATGGAGTTGGCTTCAATATAGCCAGTCTGGATGAGCAATTTCTTGCAGCTAGCGACGGTGCTAAAGGGGTAGTGATTGAAAATGTGGAAGCTAATAGAAATGATGCAGATAGCGGTGCCCTTGTTACGGTGAGCATCTTAGATAAAGAATATGTTGCACATCGATTCGAATCTACTCCAGGAGGAGTACTTAAAGGCTGGAACGGCCAAAGAGGTGGTAATACGCAAGTAGGAATGGGAAGTACAGCTTCGAACAAATATGAATGGATTTTTATCCGACTGGGTCACATTCCTGGTGCACCATCAGATCTTTCATTAAGCGCAACAAGTATTGAAGAGAATAATGACGCTGGAGCAGTAATCGGTGAACTGTCTGCAATGGATCCGACTCCTGGCGATTCTCTTATCTATTCTTTTGAAGCAGATACTGTCACTGGTGTAGATAATGATGCTTTCACTATTACGGGTAATAGCCTTAGTGTCAATGCAAGCACTGACTTTGAAACTAAGAGTGAGTACAAAATTAAAATTGCTGTGGCTGACACAAGTGGTCTTGTTTACAGAAGGGCATTTGTCATAACTGTGATTGATGTAAATGAGAACCAAGCACCAACTGCAATCGAATTATCCTCTGAAAGCATCCTTGAAAATGAGGCTGTTGGTACTGTAGTAGGTACTCTTTCTGCCACTGATCCAGACGGAGATACAAATTTGACTTACACAATTGGTGGTACCGATGCAGCTAGCTTCAGCATTGATGGTACTGAATTGAAGAGTGCAGAAATGTTTGATTTTGAAACTAAAGAAAGCTATAGCATCAGTATTACTGTTAGTGATGGTGAGTTGACGTTTAGCAAGGACTTCACCATTGCGATCGAAGATGTAGATGATAATCCAGTACTGGGAGCGATAGAATTGGAGAAGATTACATTCTATCCTAATCCTGTCGTAAATACATTGAAGATTAGTGGATTAAGCACTAATGGGACTGTTTCTCTTTACACGGTAAGCGGTACCTTGCTTAAAGTTGCTGAAGTAGACGCGACAAACAATTCACTTGACTTGACATCTCTTCCATCAGGTATTTATCTGTTCAAACTGGTTACCCCTAATGGAGAGGTTGTAAGAAGAATCGCGAAGTGATAAACTGAATAAAAAAGGAAAGATTCTAAGTTGGCGTCTTTTAGCCGATATAAGAACAAATAACTTGATAGCACCGGATAGAATATCTGGTGCTATTATTTTTATATGGTACGGTGCATTGTTGTGATGTTGCCATAATTATGGATATAGCCCGTTGGACTATTTTACCCTATTTTGAAACTTTAAATTGAACGTATAGTCTCAATTTTATATCATGGAAGATATTGTCAAAATTTCCCCTTCGAGAACTTCAATTTTGCTAATACTTGTATTACTCTCTTTGAATGTACAAGCACAAGACTATCCATTCAATCTGCCTGGTGCCGTTACGGCTACCTTGTCTGTTACCACTACTCAAAAGGAGGAGTTTAAGGATGAATTGCTAGGCTACAATATCGAATACTTTAAGACCAATCAGGAAAAAGACTTTATTAGGAAGTTCAATCCCGTCAGCATTAGATTTCCATCTGGAGTTTGGTCTAATTTCTATGAATGGCAAACGGACGGTTATCAAAATGATAGCTGGGATAATGGCTCTCACGAACCGGCTTTGGAAGTTTATGTGAGAAGTATAAAAGGACATATTAACGAGATCGCCTCATTGAGCAAGGAGAAAGAGGAGAAGGAAGGGAAAGGATTCAGTATGATGTGGACTTATTCGATGAATTTTGATGATGCAGAGAGTTGTGTGGCCAGAGCTAAAAAAGATATTGCCTTGGGTCTTGAGGTGAAAGACATTGAATTGGGCAATGAGCATTTTTGGAAAACTCAGCGATCAAACCAAACGGCAACTGAAGCTGATTTTTTGAATCGCGCAAGTTCTGTAGCTAATGCATTGCATAAGGAGTTTCCAGAGGTGAGAGTATCTATTCCTCTTGGATGGAGAAGAAATCAAGAGGCCTACAACAAAGCTATTATTGGAGATAAGCAGTATTATGATGCTATCTCTTTACATCGCTATATGGGAGCAGATCCAGATGTCCCTGGAGAAAGTAATACCGCTTATAGCGCCATTCTCACGTCAAGATTAATTCTGGATGAAGATGCCAAATGGATAAGAAGCCATGCAGGAGAAAAACCGATTTGGCTTACAGAATGGGGAGTTTCAGCCAATAAGGATGTTGAGGTTAATTCAGCGGCCTGTTTAGGCATGGCAGACGTTTACTTGTATATGTCAGAGAATCAGGATATCTATGATAGGGCTAACTGGTTCATTTTTAATAAAAATCTCAACCCGTTTGTGGTGGTAGAAAATAGGCGACCTGTTTATCCACTACAGAAGCGTGGTTATCTGATGGTTTATGAAATGTTGCAAGAGGTTTTCATGGGAGGTGAGATGCTTGAGTCGAGCATAGAAGCAACCCAACTCAAGACAGGTATGAATGCAGTGAACGCACGTATAGTAGAAAAGGATGGGGTGAAAAAGGTTATTGCCGTGAATCTGGCTAATAAGCCGGCCAGTTTAGCGCTGAGCATAGACGGGAAGGGTTATCGCCAATCATACACCCATCATGCGCTCGTTTTCGAAGAATTGGGCCCTGTGGCTAATATTGATATTGACGCTGATCCTAAAATCCTCGTGAAGGAAGGTGGTGGATCTATCAGTCTTCCGGCACTCTCGGTTAGCATTATTGCTTTAAGCGAAGAAGGAGAAGAGTTTCCTATTCTTAGTTCAATGGACTCGTCTACACCGAGCGCTTATCCTAATCCTAGTACCGATGGTGTTTTTTTCTTGTCAAAGCCAGATCGTTGGGATGTTTATTCATTTTCTGGCCAAAGACTGTTTTCCGGTCAGGGAGTAAAAGTCGATTTGTCGGCACATGACATTGGGATTTATGTCCTAAGAACGAAAACGAGTACACAAAAGCTGATTGTGAAGTAAGTGTGTTGAAACAATCCACTGAAAATAGGGTCGAGAAATTTTATAGATCAAAAGCGTTCTTGTGGGCAGTGCTCATCGCGCTGTTCCCATTGAAGCTGGAAGCGCAGCAACCCAATGTACTGATCTTTATGGTTGATGACCTCAGAGATGAGTTGGGCTGCTATGGTAGTGAATTTGTTAAAAGTCCTAACATCGATAAGTTAGCCGATGAGGGGGTGAAGTTTAACAAGGCCTACGCTCAGCAAGCCATTTGTGCTCCCTCTCGCATGAGTATTCTTACAGGTCTCAGACCAGAATCTTTGGGGATTTTCGACATATTCACCCGTCTGGATCAAACCCATCCAGACATCATGACCATGCCGAGGTTGTATAAGGAAAATGGCTACAAGACGGTGAGCATTGGTAAGGTGTTCCATCATGGGAATGACTTCAAGAGTCAATGGTCAACTTATATTGGTAAAGAGGGCAATGCCTGGGCTGAGCCAGGGAATACAGAACTTAAGTCCTCGCATGATGCAGGTGCTGTAGCAGATGAATTCTACAAGGATGGAAGGGTGGCTCGTGATGCCATTTCGGAGCTGAATAAACTACGAAACGACAAGTTTTTAATGGTCGTTGGTTTTAGTAAGCCTCATTTGCCGTTTAATGCTCCAAAAAAATATTGGGACCTCTATGATCGGGAAGATATTCAGATTCCGCAGCAGGCCAGGCCTACCAATATGCCTAGCTGGTCTTTATCCAACTGGGGAGAGCTGAGAGGTTATGGAGACATTCCGCCAGAAGGAAATTTGGATGAAGCAAAGACGAAGGAGCTCATTCACGGATACTATGCTTGTGTAAGTTATGTGGATGCGCAGGTCGGTAAGGTCATGCAGCGTTTGGAAGAGTTGGATTTGAGGAAAAATACGATGGTGATTTTCATGAGTGACCATGGTTTTAAAATCGGGGAATACAGTGCGTGGTGCAAGCATTCGGTGGTGGAGATTGATTCCAAAGTTCCGCTCATCATTAGTCGGGAAACGGGATACCACTCAAGGAAATCTGGTGTAGAATCCGACGAAATGGTTGAAAATATTGATGTTTTTCCCACAATCATTCATGCTTCGCGTCTAACACCTCCTAATATGGACGGAAAGAGTCTTCTTGGGCTCGTAACAGAAACTGAGACGGATTATGTGTGGGAGGATAGTGTTTCTTATGGCCTTTATGCGCAAGGGCAGTTTCGAATGGGGCTAACCGTGACGGATGGAAAGTGGAGATATTCAGAATGGAGGCTGTTTGAAACGCAGGAAATCAAAGGTCGTGAACTTTACCTTCATGATCAGAGTCAGGTCGCCAAAGAAAATTTAGCAGGAAAGTCCGAGTACAGTGGAATTCAGGATACCTTAAAACAGCTTCTTGACCTAAGGTTTCCGGAAGGTGGGCCATCTTTTAAAATTGTTCCCACGGTTGGTGACAATTCAGGGACACCCGGCACTTTGTTCCCAGATTTAGATGTTGTATTGTCTTCAAACCCACAGCAGCATCAAATCGCTGATCTTAAGGTCTATCCCAACCCAAGTGAGAGTGGCGTTTTCTACCTTTCCCATGAGCAGGAATGGGAAGTGATTAGTATAGCTGGGAAACAGGTTTTATCCGGAATGGGTAATATGGTTGACTTGTCGGGTTCACAGAAAGGCGTGTACTTGCTTAGAACTAGCGAAGGTGCTCAAAGACTTGTTTTTTGATTGATCAATGCTCTTTTAACGGTAACAGTATCCCTTTTGGTCGCAAATACACGGCGATCTAAATAGACTCTACCATTTCCAATGAAAGCAAGATTGTAATGCGTCAGTATGAGATCAATTAGCTGCCAGTTCCACTACTCGGTCCCAAATCTCTTGATTTACTTTCATGCCATTTTTAGTATTTGATATTTTATTAGCGAACGAGCGTTCACCAGGGTAATGAGTCTTTTCCCCGGTTTTCGTCGGTGTTACATCATGTGTATAATTGATGATATCCTCTATTAGCCTTTCTTGCAGATTCTGATCAGCAAATTTCTTTGGACTTATGCATAGATACACTTGCGATACACCGCTTTCATATTTATCCTTACTTAGCTCGGAAGTTGACCTTCCGGCCGATAGAACCGTAGCAAGCATATCTAGAATCATGGATAGGGCAGAACCTTTCCAGAAACCTATTGGTAATCCGCTTTTTGAGTCAAGGATTTTCTCCGGATCTTTTGATAAGTTATGATCTTCATCCCACCCTCCGTCATAAGGCAATTGTTCACCTCTCAGTTTGTATTCGTTGATTTTTCCAAACGCAAATTGGGACATAGCCATATCAAGAACTATGTGACCTTCCTTTCTTGGTATAGATATGACCAATGGGTTATTACCTAATCGAGTCTCTTTGCCACCCCAAGCTGGCATATTGGGCTCCGTATTAGTAAAGAGGATGGAAATACAGCCACGTTCTGCAGCCATCCAACCATAATACCCGCCTCGCATCCAGTGATTCGTGTTTCGCAGTGCGACCAAACCCATGCCGTTTTCGCAAGCCAATTCTATAGATCTATTGGTGCATTTTATGGCATTGATTACACCAGGCCCTAAGTTGCCATCCCACCTTTCCAAATTCCCAAAAGATTCAATGTTCTCTGCCTCGTTTAGTTTATTGACAAGGCCCCGTTTGAGTTGATCTATGAAAAAGGGAACCCGATTGATTCCATGAGAATTAATTCCGTGGAGCGTGTTTTCTGTATGAACAGCTGCCAAGAGTTTAGCTTTATCTTCTGTGAAACTATATTTCAAGAATAACCTTTCGAGAAGGTCTTTCATTTCATGCGCTTTTACAATCTTTATCATAATGGTCAAAATAGCTATAAACGCCATTCTTATGTGAAAGATTTTCAATTTTCAATCTGCTTGGTTGTATTGATGTTGGGACTAAATTGATATTGTTATCACTTTGGCAGTGCCAACGAGATGACTAAGCATATCTTGGCTCAATGGGTGCTTTTGTTCGTTATTACAAATGATGGGAAGTCGAGATGGCTAAATTGTCCTAAATGCGAGTAAATTGTTCTATAAGGAATTGGCATCTGCTGTAAGGTCTTATTCATCTTGTTAGATTGCCTCACCAGAGATATTTGAAGAAGTCAAAATCAAAGATCTATTAACTCAAATTCCATCCTTCGCCTATGAATATAGTCCAGAATCAGGCAAGCCGTTTTAGCTCCTTTTTGATTTCAAAGATCTTGCTGCTTGCCCTGATAATATTCGGAAACACAGGTTGTAATACTTCAAATCAATATGACCTGATGCGGTCGGGCTTCACTAGCCCAAAAGAAGACAATACATTGTGGTGTTACTGGTATTGGATCAATGACGATATATCGAAAGAGGGCATCACCAAGGATTTAGAAGCCATGAAAAAAGCAGGTATTGGTGGAGCCTTAATTGGTAACATCAATCCAGCTCAGGAAGATGGGAAAGTGCCGATGCTAAGTGAAGACTGGTGGTCGCACATGGTGCATGCAGTGGAGGAAGGAAATCGTATAGGTGTAGAAATTGGGATTTTTAATTGCCCAGGATGGAGCCAAAGTGGAGGGCCTTGGGTAGATGCTACCAAAGCGATGAGATACTTAACGTACAGTGAAACGAAGTTTTCAGGAGGGCAAATCATCAACGTTCAGTTGAAGAAACCTCAAAAGGAATTTCAGGATACACATACATTGGCTTTCAAATCGTTGAAAGCTGAACAAAGAAATACGCAATTTATTCCGACCAAAGTCACTGCCAATTGGGAGGATGTAGAAGTGAAGTTATTAACAGACGGTGATCTCGAATCGGACACCAATTTCGAACCTGTAGCGAGTGAAACTTTAGAAATCACTTTTGAATTAGCGGAAGCTATAGAGGCTCAATCCATTTCTATTGTACCTAGTCAGGCTTTCAAATGCCAAATGGAACTGTCAGCGGTAATAGATGGAAAAGAAGTGGTACTAAAGACTTTTGAATTTGATCGCTTCAGAATGGCTAACAATATTGGCCCCATAAAAAAAGGGGCAGTTGCCACGGTATTCCCTGGAACAAGAGCCAATATGTTTAAACTGAAATGTTCCAATTTCCGCATGTTCAGAAGGGGTGGGGGATACGGTTTTGCTGAGATCATCATTTCTGAAGCTCCCGTATTGGATAAATACATCGAAAAACAATTAGGTAAAATGCATCCCACGCCCAAACCTGAATGGGATACCTATATTTTTAGTCAGCAAGCAGAATTGCACGATGAAGAACCCAGATTAAACCCAAATGAGGTCATTGATATAAGTGATAAGGTTGATGAAAAGGGGAATTTGGTTTGGGATGCTCCGCAAGGAGAATGGACGATTATGCGCATGGGAATGTCTCCTACAGGTACTAAAAACTCTCCGGCAGCACCGCAAGGGGTTGGATACGAAATAGATAAAATGAACGGCGAATTGGTGCAATACCACTTCGACAACTTCGTAGGGGAGCTTTTGAAGCGCATCCCGGAAGAAAGTAAATCTTCTTTGAAATATGTGGTAGCAGATAGCTATGAGATGGGTTCTCAAAACTGGACGGACAATTATGAGGTCAAGTTTCAGGAGAAATTTGGGTACGATCCTGTAAAGTACTTACCTGTGCTTTCGGGCAGAATTGTGGGAAGTGTGGAAGAATCAGAACGATTCCTATGGGATCTTCGCCGGACGATCGCCGATGATGTGGCTTACGAATATGTTGGCGCCTTGAGGAAAGCAAGCAATGAGCATAACCTTCAGACATGGTTGGAAAACTACGGACACTGGGGTTTTCCGGGAGAGTTTATGATGTATGGAGGACAGTCTGATTTGATAGCAGGGGAATTTTGGAATGAAGGGACATTGGGAAATATTGAATGCAAGGCTTCCTCTTCCACCGCGCATACCTATGGCAAACCAAGGGTTTCAGCCGAAGCATTTACTTCATCTCGTAGGGCTTATCTTCGACATCCTGCCATGCTCAAGAAGCGTGGGGACTGGTCCCTGACCGAGGGGATCAATCACTTCGTTTTGCACCTGTACATACAGCAGCCAGATGATGACAGAAAGCCAGGCATGAATGCTTGGTTTGGCACAGAGTTTAACCGTCACAACACTTGGTTTAGCCAGGCGGATACGTATTTTGATTACCTCAGAAGATGCCAGCATCTATTGCAACAGGGAACCTACGTGGCGGATGTATGCTACTTCATTGGCGAGGATGCACCCATTATGACGGGAGGGAGAATCCCCGAAATTCCAAAAGGATATTCATATGACTATATCAACGCTGAAGTCATCATGGATCGATTGTCGGTACAGGATGGACGCTTTGTATTGCCCGATGGCATGTCGTACAAAGTGATGGTGTTGCCACCGTTCAGGACCATGCGTCCGGAATTACTGGAAAAAATTGTCTCCCTGGTGGAGAAGGGAGGTGTTGTTTTGGGGCCAAAACCAGAGAAGTCTCCAAGTCTGGAAGATTATCCTAATTGTGACCAGCGTGTGAAATCGCTTGCGGATCAACTATGGAGCGGCAGTTATGCCAACGGAAAAATGTCCGCATCACACGGGTCCGGAAAAATCTTGGATGGATGGGAGTTAGCTGACGTGTTTTCTGAGATTGGTTTGGTCAAAGATTTTACTGTTATGAATGATAGCAGCATCCTATGGACCCATCGTCGCACTGCTGAATTAGATATTTACTTTATCACCAATCAGACGGATGAATCAATCAAAATAGCTCCTGAATTCAGAGTGGAGAAGTCATTGAAGCCCCAATTGTGGGATGCGATTAGTGGAGCCGTACGTCCACTGCCAGCATATGAAATTACCTCTACCGGAATAAAAGTACCTCTGGCAATGGAAGCAGCACAAAGCTGGTTTGTGGTGTTTACGGATGAGAATCTAAAAGCGGGACAGACATCCAATTTTCCAGACTATCAGAAACTAGTAGCACTGGATGGACCATATCTAGTGGATTTCGAAAACAAAGATATTGCTCCTGAAGAAATGGTGGTTTTGGATGAATTGATGGATTGGTCAAAATCGAGTGATGAGCAAATCAAGCATTATTCCGGGACGGCTACTTACACGAAAACATTTGAAGTATCGTCCTTTCCGAAAGATCAGGAAATCTATCTCAACTTAGGCGAGGTGGCTGTCATGGCTAAAGTGAAACTTAATGGCCAAGATGTCGGAGGTGTTTGGATGGCACCTTATAGACTGAATATTACTGATGCTATTCAAGAAGGAGAGAATGAACTGGAAATAGAAGTCGTTAATCTTTGGAGAAACCAATTGATCAAGGATAAATCGAGACCGGAAGACGAGAAATACACTTGGTTGGTAACTGACGATATTAAGCCCGAATCAAAACTACAGTTGTCAGGATTGATAGGGCCGGTGGAAATAGAGACGGTAACCTATTAAAAGCGATCATTATGAATATAGAAAAACACTTAGCATTTTTTTGTGCTGTTTTGTCTTTACTGATGTCATCATCTTGTAAAGAAACACAAGAAGCTCAAAAACCCAACGTACTACTCATTTGTGTGGATGACCTTCGCCCTGAATTGAAGAGCTTTGGTGCAGACTACATTAGCTCACCCAATATTGACGAATTAGCCGCAAAGGGAGTGAAGTTTCAGCAACATTTTGTAAATGCTCCAAGTTGCGGCCCCTCTCGCTATACTTTATTGACAGGCCAGTACGGGCCGGCAGGAAACAACGCACTTTTTCGTAGAGCCAATAAAATAAACGAAGGCACGGAAGAAGTATCGCAAAGTATGCCTGAGTGGTTCAAAACACATGGGTATACCACCGTTTCTGTTGGGAAAGTATCTCATCATCCCGGAGGAAGAGGTGGTAAGAATTGGGATGATAGTACAAAAATAGAAATGCCAAATGCGTGGGATAGACATCTTATGCCAGTTGCGGAATGGCAACATCCACGTGGCATGATGCATGGGCTGGCTAACGGAGAAATTCGCATAACAAGAGGTGATATGGACGTTTTTCAGACGGTGGAGGGAGATGACAACATTTATCCAGATGGAGCAATTGCGGATGAAGCCTTAAAGCAACTGCGCGAACTGTCTAGCAATAATGAAAAACCATTTTTTCTTGCCGTTGGAATTATTAAACCTCACTTGCCTTTTGGTGCACCTAAAACTTATTACGACAGATATGAGGATGTTAAACTGCCATCCATAGAGCATCCCAAAAAACCAAAAGGAAAAACCACCTGGCATGGCTCTGGTGAATTTATGGGATACAACCGCTGGGGTAAAAACCCAAACAAGGATTCGGTTTTTGCAGCTGATGTACGCCGACATTATGCCGCATGTGTGAGTTATGCAGATGCACAGGTAGGCAAAGTTCTGTCGGAATTAAAAAGAACTGGGGCGGATAAAAACACTATTGTGGTACTCTGGGGTGATCATGGATGGCATTTAGGAGAACACGCCATTTGGGGTAAGCATAGTTTATTCGAGGAATCGCTGCATGCTCCTTTAATTATTCACTACCCTGGCATGAAGCATCGAGGTGCTAGTACAGACGCAATTGTGGAGACACTGGATATCTTTCCGACCTTATGTGAGTTAACAGGAATTGAAGTTCCTACTTATACTCACGGGGCATCATTGAAAGACATATTAGTGAATCCAGACACCTCTGGACATACTGCCATAGCATACACAGCTAAAGCCTCCTCCATCAGAACGTCTACGCATAGGATGACTCTGCATAAGGATGGATTTGTTGAACTATATGATCATAACTCTACAGATAAGGAAACCATGAATGTAGCTGACGAATACCCTGCATTGGTTGAGGAGCTAAAGAAAGAGCTAAAAATGAGATTGAATTAGATTTATCAATCATTAAAAATTACTCCTGACCGAGCTCGATCGCGATTGCATTACGATCTACCTAGTTTAAGATTATTCTACCACGATTCACTAAAAAATGGTTTGACGAATAGCATTGTTTTATTGTGAGATTCTCGGTTTTGTAGTTTCGATCGAACCAGAGAAACTAATTGCCGGCTAGAAATAAAAATTTCACTTTCACCTTCAATTATAGCATTGTACTATTACACCTTTTTATTAGACTATTTACATTGCTGGTTACCTCATTTTCGTGGTTAAAGAACATTTAGTTACTCCTTAAGGTTTATCCAATAAGGTTAGGACTAAGAAAAAAGTGGTCACTGTACCTATTATTGAAAAGAAGAATAACAACCAGATGAGAAAAAGTATATTGAATTTCAAAATATCCTCCCTATTGATAGCACTATCATTTGTCATCCTAATTGCCTGTGGTGTTGATGAAGAGCCACTTGATCGGGCGGAGGAAGAAATTGTGGAGAACACTGACCAAGAGGAAGAGGAGCAAGAAGAAGAGAGCGAAGGTGAAGGAGAAAATGAGGGTGAAGGTCAGGGCGAAGGAGAAGGTGAGGGAGAAGGTGAGGGAGAAGGTGAAAATGAGGGCGAAGGAGAGAGTGATGAAGATGTTGGGGCATACGAAACATGTACGGATGAAGGAACCAACGCAACGAGACAGACGGACATATCTAACCCAGTGAATGTAGGGACTATAGATGACAGGAGTTGCTATGCAAATTATAAAGAGAGTACCATCAATGGCAAAGTTTGGGGGGTGTACAACATTACCCATGAATCTAATCATATGGATACCAATGGACTTCAACCGAGAATTGAACGCTCTCTTAGCAGATCGCAGACCACTGGTATTGGGAGTTATGCGAAATTCACTGGAACTGTGAGGATTTTGGAAGTAGGTGACACAGAAGGCACGGGTAGTGATGGTACTTACATTATGCAGGCTAAAGGTAAGCATACAGGTGGTGGAGGTTCTGCAGATCCTGCCATATGCCTGTATTTAGCTAAGCCTGTATATGAAGCGGATAGTGATGGTAATCAGGTACAGGTTTCATTTGATGTATTTAGAGAGCAAATCAACTACCGTGGAGGCTCTGGTGCTAATGGACGAGATATTATTTATCTGACCAACATCAAAAAGAATGTTCCAACTGCAATAGAACTTGAAGTGGGCTTTAGGCAAGACCCAAATGATGCTTCTAAGAAGATTCACTATGCTGATGCCATCATAGGAGATGAAGTTTTCAATTGGAACATCCCAGAGCCTGAAAGAGGCACTCAATCTGGTATTAGATATGGTGCTTACCGAGTAAAAGGAGGTAGAGCTCAAATTAGATGGGCCGATACTACTTACAAAAAAGAAGAGAAGAGCTAAATCGGAGCTCGATAGTAACTTTCCTTTTTACCCTAGGGAGTGTAAAAAATAATGGTGATTGAACCACAAAAAAAGTAAATCCTGAGAATGCATCCTCAGGATTTTTTATGACTATTAGTTGAATAATAAAGCCTTGTGACCGAATAATAGGCGATTACTCAATTAGTCATCAGAGCTACCCCCAGAGTCGTCACCGCCAGAGCCGGTAGGTGGTTTCACCTTAGGCATGGAGTCCTTTGATTTAGGTTCTACTTCTTTGGTCTCAAGGACTTTGCCACTTGAGTTGATTTTGAGATATATAAGCACGCCATTTTTCTTTTCGAAAGTCAAATTATAGATTGTCTCCTTATTAGGACTTTCAACTACTTCACAGCGCTTGAAGGTGCCGCCTTTAGACTTTGACTTAGCCGCATTCATGATCGAATTTGGCATCTGTTCTACAGTCAAATAATATATCGTGCCTTGCCATTGATTCTTAGCGTCAAACTTCACTGACTTCATAACACCCTCGTGTTCAATTTTGGCTTTGGTCAGATTCTTTGCCTGTTTATGTGACTTAATAGTTGCGTTAGGATAATTCTTCGCAATAACCCCCTTTAATTCATCTGAAAGGTCTTTTTTTTGAGCGCAGGCGATTACTACCAGTAAACAGAAACCTGCAGTGAGAATTGTTTTCATAAATTGGACTATATCACGAGATCGAAATCAGAATGTTGCGCTTCCACGCCATAATAATTTATGAATTTTCTATCCAGATTTGTTCGTCACTGCTCGATCGCAATTACATTAAGAACCACCTATTTTTAGACTATTCTACCACTTTTTCGCATAAAAAGGTATCAGGAATTATATTGCTTTAAGTCGGAATTATTCAATTGATAGATGACTCGCTTTATAACAGCAATTATATGTGCCATTCTCTGGGTTAACCTCCATGCCCAGCAGAACCCTTCTTTGATCACTGACACCATTTATTATACCAACAACTGGGGCATAAGCGGTAAAGGAAACTTTGTCTATTACAGAATAGCCACATTCCATCCAGATAGTATGTATTTCGTGGGTCCATTTGTGGACTATTATGCAAGTGGTGCGATTCTCGAGAAAGGTCAGTACGATGATGAAGGGGCTAAAACGGGGCATTTTACTAGGTACTATAATAACGGGTACCTATACAGTGAAGGAAGCTTTGTTAATAATGAGGCATTAGGAGATTGGCTTTACTATTATAGAGATGGGGCACTTAGGGAAAAGATATCTTTCAGCGAATCGGATTACACTGTGGTGGATTATTTCAATCCTGCAGGAAAGCAGAAAGTGCGCAATGGTACAGGGAAATGGAAGTTTTCCTTGAGAATTAGCGGCTATAGATCTCCCTATATGGTAGGGGTTTTTGAGAAGGGAGAGAAAATAGGTGAGTGGAAAGTCAGAGATGAAACAAGCAAAATGCTCATGAAAGAAATCTACAATGGTGGCGTCTTTCGTCATGGAGTGGTCATCAAAGAAGATGACGTGGAAAGCTACACTGAACCTATTATTTCTAAAAAATCTCTGATGGCTAATAATCACAAGATCATCGAAGCTTTCAGATTCAATGATTGGGTCACCCAAGAACAATATCCCTACTTCAAATCAAGACCAAGAAATCGTGAAGAAGTATTGAGCCGAAGAGAAACAAAAAGGCAACGAAGTGCTAAACCAGTAGGAGGGATGAGCGCCTTTTATAGACGAGTGGGATCAAATCTGAATTATCCTCATGAAGCTAGGAGGAGCGGTATAGAAGGGCGAGTTTATGTGAGTTTCATTGTGAAAAAAGATGGAACACTTGCTGATTTACGGGTAGTGAAAGGTATTGGAGGAGGTTGTGATGAAGAGGCCGTAAGAGTCATTGCGCAGGGTCCCAAGTGGATTCCGCCAGTTGAGAATGGTGATACACTTGAAGTGAGTATGGTTTTGCCCTTAATTTTTAGATTAACAGGTTCTAAACCACAAAAGGTCAAGCCAAGTCAAAGCGCTACGACCATAAAAGATTTGCCGATAGCAGATGAAGGTGATGAAATTTTTACCATTGTTCAGGATAACGCAGAGCCTGAAGGCGGTATGGAAACATTTTATGAATATGTAAAGCAAAATTTAGTGTATCCTGAGGAGGCTAGAAAAAAGGGTGTTGCCGGTAGAGTTTATGTACAACTGGTTGTGGAGAAAGATGGCAGTATTTCAAATATGAAAGTGGCCAAAGGGTTGGGATTGGAATGTGATAAGGAAGCATATAGATTGGTTAAATCATACCCAGCATGGAAGGTGGGCAAACAACGCGGAGAAAATGTAAGGCAGAGGATCATTCTGCCAGTGGTATTTAAGCTTTAGGTGTCCATGTGCGGATCGTCAGAGAAACTGTGAAGAGAAATACGTTTTAAACATTCTCTTTTGATCATAGCTCAGATGCTAATTAGGAGATTTGGACAGCTTGACCGAAATACGCTAACTTTAGGCTATGGCAACTAAGGAAAAACTCAGAAAAACGATCCTTAATAAGATCGAGAAACTGTCAGACGACAAACTTCCTAACTTGGACGCCTACATTACTGATTTGGAGACTGTTCTCTCATCTGACCGATCCCCATTGTCTTTTAGTGGAATTTTTAAAGATTTGGAGTTAAATGAATTGACAGACGAACTTCACAAAACCCGAGGAGACATAACCCAACGAATTCCGGAATTTTGAATCGTTGGCTTATTGATACAGACATCCTTTCTTACTTTTTGAAAGGGGACAAGAAAACATCTGAGAACTTTGAGCTTTATCTTAGAGAGTACCCCAAACTCACCATCTCTGAAATAACTTATTTCGAGATACTTTCAGGATTGACTTATAAGAAAGCGACCAAGCAAATTGAGGGTTTCGAAAACTTCATTTCAACTTGTGAAATCCTTAAGTTATCAACCATCTCAATAAGAATTTCTGCAAGCATATTTGCCGAACTTAGAGAAAAAGGAGTAACTATTGGAACAGCTGACTTGCTAATTGCAGGCATTGCACGTGTAAACAATTTGGTATTGGTAACTAACAACCAAAAGCATTATCAACCGATTTCGGAACTCTCAACTGCCAACTGGAACGAGTAAAAGCCCCCTCTTTCAAATGCATTTGTAACCTAGCGTTAAAAGCCCACTACCTCAATCTCTTCTAGAGATCAATGTGATTTCAATCACCCCATTAGCACCACGTACTCCATAAAGTGAGGCATCAGCTCCTTGCAATACAGCTATGCTCTTAATTTGAGTGGGCTCTATGTTGGATATATCATTGGTGACCAAACCATCCACCACCAAGAGCGCTGCCTTGCTAAGGCTCAGCGAATGGTTCCCTTGATTGACCAGATAAACTTCCCCATTGCTCTGCGAATCTACCCTTATCCCTGGGTGCTCCATGCGAAGCACTTCATAGATGTCTGTCATTTCATAATACTTGTAATTTGTATAACCGACAGTAGCCAACCCCTTCTCGAGATTTTCTTTTGATATGTGATTATTTGATGTGGCAAGTTGTTGGGCCATGTCTCCGTCCTGCAACATTAGATTCACGTCTATTGGCTGATCATCTTTGATTCTGATTTTTCTTTCCACGAATCCCTCAGCTCGAAAAGTCACCATATCTCTATTCTTGGTTTCAAGTCGGTAGAGTCCGTTGGTGTCGGTAAGTGTCTTTGCGCCAGACCTGGCAGTTACTTCTACATGGGCTAGGGGGATGTTTCCAAAAGTAGTCACCCGTCCAGTCAATTCCTTCGCTTGACTCACTAAGAGTATGCACATGCTGAGCGTTAAAGTCATAATATGTTTCATAAGAGTGTTTTTTGGGTGCTGGCTTACTTTTCTAAGATACCTGGATTTGATCTTACCGGAGTTAGCATAATGCTCTTTTGGACAGATTTGGATTATGACACCTTCTTTTTGGATTATAAGATCAGCGTGTGGCAGTTACTTTATGTTTCAAAGTTGGATATACTCATGCACGCTCTATGGAGAAAGTGCTTTTTCGAGTATTAACGACTAGAAAGTTTTATTTGAACCTATTTCTTTATTTAAAGCGATTTATGATGATGCTTAATTCTTATGCAGTGTTTAGGAAAATTACATTAGTCCTTTTATTGGCGCTATCTGTTGTGGTAGATGCCCAAGAGGTAACCAAATTAGCCGAGCTGGAGATTGCTGAAAATGGTCTTTACTTTGATGGACAAAGAAGAACAAATGCAGATCTGAATACAGATGAGCCTGGATTCGATTATTTCTTTGGCAGAAGAATCACTCCTCATGGAGATTGCATCAAGCAATTTGGTGACTATGTTTTTATGAGTTGGTGGGCCGGTGGTGAAGAAAACAAGCATGTCATGCTTTCCAGATACAACATTAAGACTGAGGTGCTTGAGGAAATCGAATTTCCGCATACCCACGTAGGAATGCGATCAAAATACCCACATGTTGGGGATTCACACAATACCATTGCTGTTGCTATTTCTCCACTGGATAGCACAGTGCATCTTCTGTATGACATGCACTCTTACAGCAAACAGGATTTTCCTGATACCTATTTCAACTACAATATTTCGAAAAAAGGTGGGGCACTGGTCCCTGATGGAGAATTTAATCGTGATGTATTCAATCCCAAGCAGACATATTTAAATCAGATTTATAACTACTCCGATATTACCTATCCAAATTTCTTTTTGAATGACAGAGACGAACTATTTGTATGGTTTAGAGAGGGTGGAAACAACAACGGAGCGTACAAATTCGCGAAATACAATGGAACAATTTGGAGCAATTTCACAGACTTTAATGTGCTCAATGCCAGAGGAAGAGGCAATGCTTACAATTGGGGGCTGTACGGTGATCTCAAATATGTCAATGGTAAGTTTCGTGTAGGGTTTGTGAAGCGGATGAGTAACAATAACGATAAGTATGTCTACAACAATGGCTGGCATTATGGTTACTCCAATGATCCTGATGGTAAAAAGGAATGGTTCAATCACAGCGGACAACCTTTGAGTCTCCCAGTCATTGATCCAGCCAAGTTGTTTTTTTATGAGCCGGGAAATCTTGTAACTGATGGGGGCGCCAACTCAGTAACAATCAGTTCGGGAGCAGATTGGACGGTATCAGATAACGAAAGCATTCACTTCATTACCAATAAAATCCGAAGCAAGGCAGGAGAAAATGTTGATGTACACGGATATAAAAAACCAGGAGAAAGCGAGTTTACCATCAGTACAGAATTTCCGGGTGGCACGCTATATGAAGCAAGAGGCAACCATGTGTTTTTGATGGACTTGAATAGCTCAGGAAGACCTTATGTCTACGTTACTGAAGGTGGTACCAATGATTGGGAGCTTTTGTATGAAGCATCAGATGGTAAAAGATTCAGACATATGAACGTATTGATAGAGGACGATAAGCTTTTCATGTATCTGATGGAGTCATCATCGGGCGATGCTCAGCCTATTCACCTTCAGGTTTATGATCTTGGGCTGCCTGAGGTTGTTGAGGTAACTCCATTAGCAGCAGAGGTACAGAGTCCAATTGAGCAAGTAGCCATTTACCCAAATCCTGCATCTGAATGGCTCTTTGTAAGCCATGCAAGTCAAGAGCCAGTAAGCTATAGAATCTATGACATGGCTGGTGTTGAACAGCAGAATGGACAATTGACAGATTTCGCGATTGATGTGAGTACCCTCAAAACGGGATTGTATTTGCTAAATGTTCAGAGTGCGGATTTGAACGAAACCATTCGATTCAAAGTCAAATAAGATCAAAAGTCTTCAAGTTGAGATTCAACAATCCATTTTACTGGTGGATTAGTCCATAATGGAATGCTGAGAGATAGAAGCTCTTAAGCTTTAAGTATTTTGGTTACACAAGATTTGTACTTCCTCCAATTCGGGATAAAAGTCATTTGTTAGTAATCCAGATACATGAGTACTATTGATTCCATATTTCAATTATTCGGGCGGTTTCACCCATTGCTATTACATTTCCCGATAGGGCTCCTCTTGGTGGCATTCTTGTTCGAAATACTTACCATCGGAGGGAAAAGACAGGGATTACGCGAAGGAATCAAATGGATGGTGTATTTGGGAGCGGGGTTGGCTCTTTTATCTGCTCTATCAGGCTGGTTGCTACGTACATTCGACGATTACTCAGGCGACTTGGTAGACTATCACCAATACACGGGAATTTCCACTGTGTTGCTTGCTTCGGTCACTGCCATTCTCTTGTACAGAACCCTGAAGCAACAGACTAATTTTTCCGTATACAGAATTTCATTTTCACTCACAGTGATTCTTCTGACCGTAGCAGGTCACTTAGGAGCTAACCTCACACATGGTGAAGATTATCTCACAAGCGTATTCAATGAAGGAAAGGAGGGTAACTCTGCTGAGAAGTCCACAGAATTATTAGCGGCGTTGAGCAAGACGGAGGAGCTTTCTGAAGCACAACAAGTCAAGCTTAACATGGGTGTGCGTGCCATTCTAGCACACAATTGCTACCAATGTCACAGTGAAAACAAGCAAAAAGGGGGACTTATCCTTGATAGCAAAGAGGGCGTTTTCAGAGGAGGAGAATCCGGTAAGGTAATCATAGCTGGTAATCCTGAAGCGAGCGAACTATACAAGCGAATCACCCTGCCTTCTGATGCTGATGGCGTAATGCCAAAGAAAGGTAAGACACTCAAAAATGACGAAATTGATTTAATTCGACTTTGGATTAAGAATGGAGCTTATTGGTCAGACGAATCCCTGAAAATATTTCCTGAAGCTCCTTTGGCACTGGAGAAACCTTCCTTACCACAGGTAGATGAACTAAAAAATCCAATTGATAAACTGATAGATGTTTATTTCAGTAAACAAGATATCGACTGGCCTGAGGTAGTTGATGATCGTGTATTCATCCGAAGGGCTTATGCTGATATTGTAGGGCTGCTTCCTGAACCTGAGACAGTGCAAATTTTCATCAAGGATTCTAATCCCAACAAACGTGCTATCCTTATTGACTCATTGCTAGTTGATCATCACAACTACACCCAGCACTGGTTGAGTTTTTGGAATGATTTGCTGAGAAACGACTATAGTGGTCCGGGTTATATTACGCGTGATCGCGTGCAGTTTACAGATTGGCTATATAAGTCCTTACTTCAGAATAAGTCTTACGACCAAATGGTAAAGGAATTGGTCAATCCAAACAAACGTTCACAAGGTTTTATCAAAGGTGTACAATGGCGCGGTGTAGTCAATGCCAGCCAGCGCACAGAGATGCAGGCAGCCCAAAACATTGGCCAGGTACTGATGGGTGTCAATGTGAAGTGTGCTTCCTGTCACAACAGCTTCATAAGTAACCTTACACTGGAGCAATCCTATGGCTTTGCATCCATTTTCGCTGATTCAGTACTCGAACTCAATCGCTGTGACAAACCCATTGGTAAATATGCCAAAGTGGAATTTATCTATCCAGAACTTGGGAGCGTAGAGGCCGCTACACTTAAAGAACGATTGAGGAAATTGTCAGAAGTGATGGTCAAGCCCGAAAATGGAAGACTTTATAGAACCATCACCAACAGGTATTGGGACAAATTGATGGGTAGAGGAATTATAGAGCCTCTAGACGAAATGGACAATACGCCTTGGAATGCGGACTTACTAGACTGGTTGGCTTCAGATTTTATTGATTCTGGATCGGATCTGAAGCAATTGTTAAAACTCATCATGACATCCAAAGCTTACCAACTGCCTATAGTGCCATACGAGAAAGAACAACTCGTAAAGACTAACTATGTCTTTGAAGGCCCACTGGTGCGACGTATGAGTGCCGAGCATTTTTCCGATGCAGTGAGCCAGATCATATCGCCAATGTTCAAGGCATTGGAATACAACCCACACAATCAAAAACTGCCAGCCAATAGAATCTGGAAGAGACAGACCAAGTTTGGACAGACGGTACTGCCAGACCCGGGCAAGAGATTTTTTAGGAGGTCTTTTGAATTATCGCCTGAGTCAATGGAAAGTGCAAAGGCCATTATATCAGTGGATCATTCTTATGTCCTTTATATCAATGGAACCAAACTACTGGAAGGCAATGATTGGCAAAAAGTGGGTAAGGTTGACCTTATAGATGTTTTAGTGCCAGGTAAAAATATCATTGCCTTGGAAGCTGAAAATGAAGGGACTATAGCCAATCCCGCAGGTATCTTGTTTGCTTTGAAAATAGAATACCCCGAAGCAGAACCTTATCTACTAAGTTCAGATATTGAATGGCTATGCACTGAGGATAATCCTGATTCTGGCTGGACATCATTGGATTATGATGATCAATCTTGGGAGAATGTACATAATTATGATACCCGTAATTATCTCAATTGGGGCAAGCTGCTTGAATTTACTTTCGAAGAAAACAATATGCCATTCGCCAGAGCGAGCCTGGTCAAGCAGCATCCTTTTCTCAAGATTTTGGGTAGGCCAATAAGAGACATAGTAACCACCTCTAGAGAGGAACAGGCCACCCTTCTCCAAGCGCTAGAATTGAATAATGGAGAGTTTTTCAATACTGTACTGAAAGAAGGAGCATCAGAATGGATCAATCGCTATAATGGAGATGGAGAACAAATCGTCAACATCTTGTACCAAAAGGCATTCTCGCGCGATCCATCTGAAAAAGAATATGACTTATTGATAGATGTATTGGGCGAGCAGGCGGACGAAGATCGGCTCCAAGATGTATTCTGGACAACTTTGATACTACCAGAATTTCAATTTATCAATTAGGGCTATTTGAAGGTAGAAATTTATTAGGATAATGGACTCAGAATATTCAAGAAGAGAATTTATAAAGAAAATGGCCGCTGCTGGCACTACCGCTTCTATGGCTAGTTTACCATTGGCCAACTTTTTAAGCTCGTGTTCTCCTGCGACTCCTGTGATTCCATCTACAGCCGATACGGTCATTTTGCTCTGGATGGCAGGTGGTATGGCCCACACAGAGACATTCGACCCAAAGGCATACGTGCCTTTTGAAAAAGGTGTAGAAAGCAAAAGAATACTCAGCACATTTCCCAAGATTCCTACGGCAGTTGATGATCTGTATTTTTCTGAAGGATTGGAGTCCATAGCCAGTGTGATGGACAAAGGCGCCATTATCCGCTCGTACAAGTCCGCCGACCTTGGTCATATATTGCACACGCGACATCAGTTTCATTGGCATACGTGCTATGAGCCTCCACAGTCTGTTCAAGCACCACATATTGGTGCATGGATAGCCAAAGAATTGGGCCCTGCGAATCCTGTTATTCCACCATTTATATCCATGGGGCAACGATTCACCATGGGTGAATCCGAAGAGTTGAAGGCTTTTCACACAGCTGGCTTTTTGGGAACTGAGTATGGGCCATTTCTCATTCCTGATCCTTCCAGTGGCCTGGAAAGCGTACGACCACCAAAAGGTATGTCCCTAAAGCGATTTGAGGCACGATACAAGCTCTACAAGGAGTTAGCCAATAAAAGTGCGTTTATGAAAGAGGGAAGTAGCTACCAGAAAGAGTCATTGATGCGATCGATGGAACAATCGTACCGGCTACTTAATTCACCAGAATCCAAGGTATTTGATCTTTCACAAGAGCCAAAAGAAGTGTTTGACACCTACAATACAGGTCGCTTCGGACAGGGCTGTTTGTTAGCCAAGCGATTGGCACAAAATGGAGGTAGGTTCATCAGTGTCTCTACCGAGTATGAACCATTCCTTGGATGGGACACACATGAAAATGGACACACCCGGGCTAAAAAGATGAAAGAGTTGATTGATCGACCGGTGGCTCAGTTGATCAAGGATTTGGATGAAAGCGGTCATTTGGATAGGACGTTGATCGTTTTGGCTAGTGAATTTAGTCGTGATGCCATCTTGGAAGGTAGACCCGGATTCAAGGTGAAAGATCAGGTACGACAGCCCGACATTATCAA
This sequence comes from Cyclobacteriaceae bacterium, assembly GCA_049115815.1. Taxonomy (GTDB): domain Bacteria; phylum Bacteroidota; class Bacteroidia; order Cytophagales; family Cyclobacteriaceae; genus Marinoscillum. The sequence continues at coordinate 162,885 of JAGDZO010000006.1, forward strand.
CGATGAGAAATACTATGGGATGCACCGACATTTCACAGATGGAAGCTCCATTCTAATGTGGGGAGGGGGCGTAGAAAAAGGACTGGTATACGGCAAGACTGCCGACGAGAGACCTTGTTCCTCCATAGAAAACACTGTAGTAATAGATCAGGTGCACCAATCGATCTATCATGCTCTGGGCATTCTCCCAGAGACACATTACACCATAGAAGGAAGACCATTCTACACCACACCAGATGGTCATGGTAAACCGATCATGGACTTGTTCGGAAAGCCTATGGGCAAGAATGCCAACATTCATACTGATCATCAACATACAAGCTGAGATGAAAACGCCTATCCAAAAGAAAACCGAGAGAAGAGATTTTTTGAAGAAATCAGCAGTGGTAGCCGCGGGAGCAATGGTGTTCCCTCATTTCAACATTATTGCACGACCTAAATTGTCGGAGACAATTATCGGTCATGGAGACTTTACCTATCGTGTACACGAAGAATGGGGGAATCTTGATCCGGCCAAAACTCCTGTGAAAAATTGTCATGAAATGGTGCTGGATTCGAAAGGCCGATTGATCATGGTGGGAGACAACATAAAAAATAACGTGCTCATTTATGACAAGTCGGGTAAACTGTTAGATTCCTGGGGGGTACGCTACAAAGGAGGACATGGGCTGACGCTATGGAATGACGGTGAAGAAGATTTTCTATTTATCTGCGATACCAAAGGCTCCATGGTGAAAACGACGGTGGATGGGAGAGAGCTGTTGCTAATAGAGCATCCGTCCACTTTTGGTGCTTACGAAAAGGGAGACCTTTTCAGACCAACTGAATCTGCCGTAGGGCCGAATGGTGATATCTATCTAGCTGATGGCTATGGATCAAACTTTATATTGCAGTTTACCAAGGATGGTGAATTCATCCGAAAAATAGGCAATGGAAGAGGAACAGATAAAGACCAATTTCAAACGGCTCATGGCGTGGCTATCGACACCCGAGATGCTCGAAATCCTACATTATTGATCACTTCTCGCGCAGCAAACTGTTTCAAACGATTTACCCTAGATGGCCAATATTTGGAAGAAATTTCTCTTCCCGGGGCCTTTGTCTGTCGTCCGGTGATCAATGGTAAGAACCTGTACGCAGGAGTCTGCTGGTCTTCGGAAGTGGACTTTGTAGAAGGGGATATGACCACACACCCGACCCGAACCAGTCCAAAATCGGGGTTCGTAACGATTTTAGATAAGAAAAATAAAGTCGTCTCCAATCCAGGCGGAACAGCTCCAACTTACATTGATGGACAATTACAGCGAATGGTGCAGGAGAAGCCAATTTTTAAACACTGCCATGATGTATGCATCGATGAGGATGAAAACCTCTATGTCTGCCAATGGAATGCCAATAAAGCCTATCCAATAAAACTAGAACGAGTATGAAGAACCTAACAAGTCTGGTTGTATTGATATGTCTTGGCGCTTGTCAGCTCAAGAGTGGACAAGTCGAAATTGGACAGGAGGAAAAAAACGCATCCACAAAACCAAACATCCTATGGTTGGTCACGGAGGATATGAGTGCATACATACCTGCATTCGGAGACTCTACCATAGTGACTCCAAATCTTAGCAGGTTAGCCGCTGAAGGTATTCGATATCCCAATCTCTATAGTACTTCCGGAGTTTGCTCTCCGAGTAGAGCAGCCATTGCCACAGGCATGTATCCGTCGGGAATAGGGGCGAATCACATGCGAACATCATCATATACAGATGTAACTGGCTTGAAGAAATATGAGGCTGTTCCGCCACCAGCGGTCAAAATGGTGAGTGAGCTACTTAGAGGTAATGGATATTACTGTAGTAACAATTACAAGGAAGACTACCAATTTCGAGCACCAGAAACAGCATGGGATGAGAGCAGTCCATATGCCCACTGGCGCAATCGCGATAAAGATCAGCCATTCTTCTCCGTATTCAATTTTACGGTAACTCATGAGTCGGCATTGTTTGAGCCGTATGGCCATAGGATAATAGAAACAAGATACGACCACTTAGGAGATAGAAATTACAAATCGGAGGACGGACGAGCCATGCATGAGCTAGGCCCAAGAGACCTGATGACCGAAGAGGAAACCAATAAGCATATACCTAAAGACCTTGATTTTCCTATTCCACCTTATCTGCCAAACACAGAGGTGGTTCGTCGGGATATGTGGAAGATGTACAACAACATTGCCGAAATGGATCGTCAACTCGGTCTTGTGTTGAAGCAATTGGAGGAAGATGGGCTACTAGACAACACCATCATTTTCTTTTATGGTGATCATGGAGGACCACTCCCAAGACAAAAACGTTTGATCTATGAATCAGGGCTAAAAACCCCTCTGATCATCCGTTTTCCTAATTCAAAGGAAGCCGGCAGCTTAGATGATCAGTTGATTAGTTTCATCGATTTTGCACCTACGCTACTTTCTCTGACAGGTGCTGAAAAACCAGATCACATGCAAGGTCAGGCATTCTTGGGTCAAAAAAAATCAGACGTTGAAAGGGAATTTATTCACGCAGCGGCAGATCGGTTTGATGGTTTTACAGATGTGATTAGAGCTGTCAAAGCAGATCAATTCAGATACATCCGCAACTACCGAACAGACCAAGGGTACTATTTGCCTGTTGCTTATAGAGAAAAAATTCCTACCATGCAGGAATTACTAAGACTGAGAGAAGAAGGCGGACTCACGGAAGTGCAGGCCCAATGGTTTAGAGAAGCCAAACCACGTAATGAGCTTTTTGACTGTAAGAATGATCCTCATGAACTGAACAACCTGGCTGATGATCCCGCTTACAAAGAGATCCTTGAAAAATTGAGTAGCGAAATGGATCGTTGGTTAGTAGAAATTGGGGATAACCCTGATCTGGCTGAGAAAGAGCTGATTACGAAACTCTGGAATGGAGCGGAATCTAAGCCAGTTACAGCTGGGGCTGAGGTTAAGTTCACTAATAGTAAAGCGACTATTTCTTGTAAGATGGCAGGAGCTTCTATCGGATACAAGATAGTGCCCATTTCGGGCAAAGAACCGAAAGCATGGAGTGTCTATCAAGAACCTGTGCAGGTCACTGACGGCTCTGTGCTGAAGGTGATGACACACAGAATTGGTTATGTTCCGAGCAAAGTAAAGAGTATTAAAGTTGGTGCTTGACTGGGCAAGAAGTTCCTCAAACACCTTAATTAAAGAGATGTATTATGAAAAGAAGAGATTTTGTTCAAAATTCAGCATTACTGGGAATAGGACTTTCCTTGCCGTTGCAATCATTGTTTACTGGGTGCTCAACGCCCGAACATAAAATACACTCAAAGGAGTATAGAGATTTGGTTTTCAGTCTCTTAAAGTCCTGGTGCGACGGAATGATCGAAATACAGATCAACAACCCATCCGACATGACCGTGCACGGTTTTATGAATTGTCCAGCTTGCGATACGATCCATGCACGCTTGCAAGATGCGGTATATCCATTCCTTTATATGGCCAAAGCCACTGGAGATAAGAAATATTTGGAGGCAGGTATCAATGCCTTTGAATGGTCTAACAACAACGTTAGTTTGGAAGACGGAAGTTGGACGAATGATATCAACCCAAAATCTTGGAATGGCACGACCGTGTTTGGAGCGATCGCATTGGCGGAAGCCCTCCAATATCATGGAGATCTACTGGAAGAGGATATGCGTGTCAGATGGGCCCAGCGTCTGGATGAAGCTGCTGAGTTTTTGTATAAGAAATTTCCGACCATTGACGCTACCAATGTCAATTATGGTGCAACCAATATTTACGCATTGAATCTGATTGGCAAACTTCTGGATAAACCGAAGTATACCTATCGAAGCAAAGCGCTTGCCACGGAAATCAAAACCTACTTTACCGATCCTAACTTCCTGCTTTACGGAGAGATCAAACCTTCAGCACATAAGATCAGTGCCAAAGGATTGCCCGGTGTGGATCTTGGATACAATGTGGAGGAATCACTTAACAGCATTGTGATGTATGCCGTGGAGGAGCAAGACCAGGAGCTCTTGGATATGGTCACCAAGTCACTCAATGGACATTTGGAGTTTATGCTGCCAGATGGTGGCTGGGACAATGGTTGGGGTACACGTATGTTTAAGTGGACCTACTGGGGTAGCCGCACCTGTGATGGTAGTTCTCCCGCGCTATCCATGCTCGCCGGATCCAATCCTGCTTTGGGTACTGCAGCGGTTAAGAATACAGAGCTTCTGCAGAGATGCACCGCAGATGGCCTCCTTCATGGTGGGCCTCACTATGTATCACGCGGAATCAAGCCTTGCGTACATCATACCTTCGCGCACGCTAAGCCGTTGGCATTTTTGTTAGATCATTGGGATCACCTTCCGGAAATAAATACCAAAGCCGCATTGCCAAGAGCAGCGGCAGACGGGATTAAGTATTTTGATGAGCTAGATGTGGCGCTTTTTGCAAGGGGAGATTGGCGTGGCACGGTCAGTGCGTACGATGCTGAGTATCATTATAAGATAGATAGTCGTCAGGCTACAGGTGATTCATTGTCGCTCTTGTATCACAACAAAGTAGGGCTGCTTTGTGCAGCTAGTATGGCGGTTTATAAGCAACTTGAGCCACTCAATCAGCAGGATCAGCCTGGAGAAGATATTGCATTTACGCCAAGGATAGAAACCTACCAAGACGGTGTGTGGTTTACTAATTTATTTGACTTGACAGCCACTTTCGAATCCACAGACGAATCTGGAATAATCAATATAGCCGGGCAGGTAGCGCTTAAAAATGAGGCACGGGAAATAGTGCAGAATACCGCAAGCGCATTTCAAATTAGCTATGAATGCTCCACAGGAGGAATGAAGATCACTGCCAAAACGGATCAGGAGATCAATTCACCAACGGCTTTTGTATTGCCTATTCTCTCTCCAGCAAGCGAACAAGTAACGCAGGACGATCCGAGAGTGATCACTATAGCTAAACCTGAAGGCACGGTGAAAGTATCAGCCAATGTCCCACTTTCTATAAAAGAAACAAATAAGGGAAGATCTTTCAACATGGTACCTGGCGCTGAGGCTGTACCGATTGAGGTGTTTTTTGTGCAGGGAGAATCTATAGTGGAGATAAGTGTTGAAGTAGTATAGTTATTATTTAGGCTGTTTATAAAATGATTATGATGATTAAAAGCATTCTTTCACTACTTCTAAGTTTAACTCTTGTTTATGGCTACTCACAGTCCCTTCAGCATCCAGTCATATGGACCACAGCAGATGAAAGAGATAATGTCCTAGAACTAATCAATACTCAGGATTGGGCCAAGGAGCTTGTAGGTGGAGTTCATGAGATCGTGGATAATAAGTTGAAACTTCATCAGGCAAATCCGTCTTGGATTCTGAAAGATATTCCCGAGATATCCAAAGATGACAACCTTCCTGAGCTTGAAGTAAAAACAGTCCATGAGCATGCACGAGTACTTGGATACGCATCTTACGCGGCGTTGCTTTACTACCTCACTGAGGACGAAAATTACGCTCAATTTTCAGCGGACATTTTGTGGTATTATGCCGAAGAATTATCAAAACGAGAACCACACAATACCTCCATTTGCGGCAATACCTTCTATGATCCTAGAACGTCCTATGGGCAATTCGCTATTGCTTATGATTTCATTTACAACTACTTGAAAACATCGGGAACGACCGTTTATAGCTCCAGTAAAAAAGAATACGTAACGTACGATCATCGTGTCATGCAAAAGACCATCTTAAACATGGTCGGGAATACATTACAGGAATACGGTCATCCGGATGAGCATGGACAGTTCGTATCCAACCATCCAATATTGACCGGGCCAGGAGCTCTTTTTGGAATTTTATGTGTGGAGGATGACACAGAGCGAGAGCGGTTGTTTGAAGTGTTTTGGGAGACAGGTTCTGCTCATCAGAATTCCTTAAAAAACACCATACTTCCCATGTTTGGAGAGCAGGGTATTTGGCCAGAATCCACTAGCTATAGCTTCATGGCTGGCATCACCATGATGCTCAATATCATTGATCGAATCAAGCCAGAGATGAACGTCATGAAGGAGAATATGCACATTCTGGATGGCAATTTCCTCTTCGATAATCTGAGAATGCCGGATCGTAGATTCGTCACATACGGCGATTCGCATCGCAATTCTGATGGAACATCTAAGCTCTATCGATACACATTGAATCTGGCTCAAAGACGCGGACTAGCTGACTATGAACATCAGGCTATGGTAGCCTTGAGACAAAAATATGATGCTTCAGGAGGCTATACACCAAAAGCACAAATCTCAACTTTTGGCAATTATGGAGTATTCACAGAATTACTTTGGGGATCCACAATTCCTGAGACAATAGAAGGGGAAATTGACTTCCAAAAACCTACTGTAATTATCAAACATGCAGGGATTGGGCTACAGCGAAACTACGTGGAAGTGGACAATGAATTGTATGGACTGTGTGGAATAATTGGAGGGGCACATTATGTCCATTCGCATGTGACAGGGATCACTATGGAGCTTTATGGAGCTGGATATGTCATGGCTCCCAATGCAGGACTACCGCCATCTGTAGCACAACGAAGAATTCCCTTACATGAGCATTACTTTAGGATGTACGCCGGAAACAATACAGTGATCGTCAATGGTACTTCGCATGGTTTGAATGAAGGCTCTTGGAAAGGTCGAGCTAATGTATGGCAGAATACCGTGGTGAATATAGCAGCTGAACCGGCGCATTTGGAAGACCCCAAGAATGAAAACTTCAGCTTCGTCACGCAGCAGCTAAATGATGAGGTGAACAATGCAGTACAGCAGCGTACACTGAGCACCATAAGGACAAGCCCTACTAGTGGCTATTACTTTGATATGTTCCGGTCAAAGTCACTAGATGAAAACAGGTTTCACGACTATATCTATCACAACATCGGGGATAAGTCAACTATAAAAAATGACGTAGGAGAGGTGTTGAAGGTTTCTCCCACAGATCGCTACAATACCGACATTGGTGATGTGGTACATTCTCCAGGGTGGAAGTTCTTCGAAGAAACACAAGTGACCTCACCGAATACTTCGGGAGTGCAGGTGCGATATGATATTAGAAAAACGAATAAGTTTATGCACCAATTCATTCCTGCAGGTGTAGAGCGGGAATATACTCAGGCACTAGCTCCTCCCAGCAGAGATGTGAAAAATGGCTATGACAAAAAGAAGACACTGGTGCTGGCCATCAGACAATATGGAGAAGCATGGAACAAACCTTATGTGGTGATCCATGAGCCCTCTGACCAAAAATCACCTTCAGTGAAAGCAGTAGAGCATTTGTATCAAGATGAAACCATCGCGGGAATCAAAGTAACGAGCCAAGTGGGTGATCAGCTGATTATAGATTATATCATTTGTCAAGACAAGTCTGATAGTTCGTTTGATCTCCCCGAAATCAACCTTCATTTCGAAGGAAGATTCGGGGTAGCACGTACCATTACCCAAAATGGAGTAACGGAAACGATGCTCTACATAGGTGAAGGTCAATCAATGACCTTAGGTGATCAAAAAGCGGACTAATCCGCTTGAGAGATTAGAATTTCGTTTGGACTATTTAGCAAATCTTCTGGACTTTTAATTTTGGATTCATGAGCATTTTAGCTTCGTGTAAAACCGAATACGACTAAAATGAAACTATTCCTATCTGCTCCTATCGAATTGCTGAATAAGAAATTGAATATCAGTGTCTGCTTTTTATTAGTCTTTTTATTGTCCAACGTTAGTGATGCTCAAGTCACATTGGAGAAAGAAGTAGAGATAACGGACAAAGCCCTGTACTTTGATGGAAAGAAAGTAAACGGTGTGGTGCCCGATTCTGGCACAGGTTACGACTACAGGTATGGCAGAGAGATTAATCCGCATGGAGATTGCATCAAAGCCTACCGTGAATATGTATTTATGACCTGGTATAGAGGAGGAAAGAGTGACCGCCATATGATGCTGACAAGGTACAATATGGAGACTGGCAGCATGAAGACTATAGAGTTTCCACATCAGCATACGGGCCTAAACGGGAATTGGTGGATAGGAGAAACCCATAACACGATTGCTGTTGGGATTAGCCCTAAAGACGAGAGTATTCACTTAGTATTTGATATGCATGCCTATGGCAATTCAGGCAATTTTGTGAATGATTATTTCAGGTATTCTTACTCAGTAAAGGATGCAGCGACAGTAACTGATGATGAGTTTACGCTCGACCTATTTGTAAAGGATCCTTTGGATGGTGATTACAGACATACCACCATGGATGGTGTTCGGGATGCACCACATTACACTAAGTATACTTATCCGCAATTCTTTTTAAATGATGATGGAGAGCTTTTTCTAACCATGCGTAAGGGCACCTCTCATGATGGTGCGCAGGCATTTATCAAGTACGATGATACCCAATCCAGATGGGGGAGGTTCAAATTTGTAAATGCGCTTGGTGCTCAAAGTAAGGGAGAGACACATGACTGGAGTATCTACGGAGCTGTAAAATATACCGGAGGCAAGATCAGAATCGGTTTTCAAAGACGATTGAGAAATGGGCAGGACAAATACATCTATCAAAATGGGGTCTATTATGCCTATTCGGATGATCCTACAGGGGCCTCACTGTGGAAAACGCCGAGTGGAGATCCAATGACTTTTCCCTTAGTAAAAGCCGAAGAAGTACTTGTGATAGAGCCAGGCGATTATGTGGAAACAACACAGCGAAACATGGTTCATATTGTAGGTGGCTTTGATTTTGCAGTGACAGACAATGGGGATGAGCATATAGTGAGCTACGTTCAAGATAAGCAGAATAACAAAAGCAAACGCCTTCATACATATAGGAAAGCTGGTACAACCGACTTTGTCACGGAAGAGTATTCTGCGGGATCAGAACTATATGTTGCCGGCCCGGATGTTTACGTAATTGGTTTGAAAAACGGTCGAGTCAATATTGTGAAAGCAGAAGGAGGTACCAACGATTTCATGGAGGTTTATCAGCACGCGGATGGCCCTTCATTCGATAAGGGGGTAGTGCATGTGAATAATGGGAAACTCTATTATTACCTCAAAGAAGCCGGAGGCTCAGGGGACCAGCGAACTACCCACTTACAAGTATATGATTTGGATATTCCAGAGGAGTATATAAAAAAGGAAGAAGAGGAAGTGGTACTAGCCAATAATGACCGGCTTTCAGAACTAAGTATTTATCCTAATCCGACTAGAGGTGACTTTGTAGTTGATCTAAACGGATTGAAGGGATCCAAAGTCATGATTTATAATATCAATGGTGCTCGGGTGTTTGAAAAAGAAATATCGAATACGCTAACAAATTTCGTGGAGGGTAATCTTGTACAGCCAGGATTGTATTTCGTAAAGGTCTTAAAGGATGATGGTACATTAGTAACCAAGAAGTTGCTGGTTGAATGAGTATCTGAGTTTGAAAAAATGTGATTGAATTTCCTATTGAATGGTGTTGTGGAATACGCCATCAAAACCATCTTGCTAAATAATGTCATGTCAACTAATGAGTTACCATTTTTGTAACGAGTAGTCGACTGAATTAATGCCCTCTTTCACTCAGCGGTTGATTTTAAGGTAGAGAATGATCTAGAATGCTAATGTTAAAAATGTTAAGTCATCTAATTCGGGTTGTAGTGGTAATCTTCTTGGGGTACACAGGGGCAATAAACGCCCAACCCAATATTGTATTCATCATGGCGGATGATCTGGGGTGGACGGATTTAAGTACGCCTAACACATCGCTGGGAAACGGGTCCAAGTATTACGAAACTCCCAATATCGATAAGTTGGCACAGGATGGGATGTCTTTCACTTATGCCTACACACAACAGAACTGTCAACCAACAAGGGCAGCAATACTAACCGGTCAATATGCTACCGGGCCTCAAAATGGAGTGTACAATGTCGGCAGCCTCAATCGAGCATCCAAACGTGTTGTCACATCTATAGTCCCTCATACTCAGAATAAACATCTTTCGGCAGACGCAATTACGATGTTTGAAACGATCAAATCTGCAGGCTACCATACGGCATGGTTTGGGAAATTTCATACCATCAAAACCAGTGCTGAAATATCGAATTACCACGGAGTAGACTACAATATTGCCTTGCGAAAAGAGGTGGTGGCTAAAGTCAATGGAGTAAAAGTAAAAAATGAGTTCTTTGCTCAAAACGATGATGCGAAAGGTTGGATGTTTAGTCATGAGTTGCTGAAACCTTATGCTGAGCCGTATGATGAAGCTTATATAAATTCTGTACTCGCACCTTATGCCAATGGCAATGATCCTAACATGCTGAAAGGGACACCAAAGCACCTAACTGATGCGCTGGGCGATGCAGTAGTAGATTACATAAAAACTCGAGCCTCACATGACACACCGTTTTTTGCGTATGTACCATTTCATGCTGTGCATACTAGCATTCTTCCTCGACTCGATTTGAAGGCGAAGTATGAAGACAAAGCATCAGAAGATCCACGTCATGACCGAGCAGACTATGCAGCATTTGTTGAACTTTTGGATCAAAACGTAGGACGGATCATCGATGCACTAGATGATCCAAATGGTGATGGGGACAGCACTGACGGTATCGCTGACAATACTTTGGTTGTTTTCTATTCTGACAATGGAGGGTTTGTCGGGCCAACAGATAATTCTCCCTTGCGCCTGAGAAAAGGCACTTACTATGAAGGCGGTTTACGCGTGCCGCTGATTTACAGATGGCCAGGTAATATTGCTCCCAATTCGATTAATACCACTCAGGAAGTACATGCGATAGACATGTATCCCACATTCGCAGAAATCGCAGGAGCAAACCTACCTGAGGCATCAGTTCATCAAATTGATGGTCAGTCGATAGCGAGTATTATCAAAGGCGAGGTAATGAGTTTAGAGGATAAGCGCGAACTGTACTGGCATTTTCCAGGCTATATGGATGTGAGAAACATGCCACAATCGGTCATCCATATGAGACATACAGATGGTGATCACTACAAGCTATTTTATCGGTACGAGGATGGAACTTACGAGTTGTATAACCTTACTCAAGATATAGGTGAGACTTTAAACCTACTTGCCAGTTCACCAGATCAAGCTGTTATCAATCTAGCAAGAGAAATGAACGCCAAACTGCGCAACTGGCTAATAGAAAAAAAAGCTCCAACAGGAACATGGCGGGCATCAGGTGAAACAGTTGCCTATCCACCTAAGGGTTTAGGTTTAGAATGATCTGAATTTCTGGACGATTTCACCTGTAATCGGCATAAATTTTTCTTCAATACTCCTCAACTTGAATGTTGGTAAATCAAAGCCAATTCACATGGAATGTAACCTTAATCAGTCTTCCATTCTAGAAGGCTATGAAAGTGAGTTGAACCGTCCGCTTTATTGGCATTTTCCCATTTACCTGTAGGCCCATGACGAAACTAAGAATGAAACCAATGTTCCTCAAAATAATATGGGCAATTGCAATACTCTTGATTGCATCAAATTTTTCATACGCGCAGAAATTACAACTACCAACTCCCGATTTGACAAATGTAAAATATGGCGAGCATGAACGAAATATTATGGATGTTTGGTTTTCTGACAAAAGCAAAACAACACCTCTGGCCATTTTCATTCATGGTGGAGGATTTGATCATGGCAGTAAAGAAAAACTGAATGCAAATGTATTATCTCAGCTGCTGAAGGCTGGAATATCGGTCGCGTCTATCAATTATCGCTATAAATCAATTGCTCCTTTGCCTGCTGCACATCATGATGCAAGACAAGCTTTGCAGTTTATACGTTCCAACGCTCAATCGTGGCAAATAGACAAAAAGAAGATTGGGGTATGGGGAAGCTCGGCAGGAGCGCAAATAGCAATGTGGCTTGCTTTCAGTGATGACATGGCCGAACCAGAAAGTACCAATCCACTAGAAAGGGAGTCCACCCGGGTGACTTGTGTTGCGGCAATTATTGGGCAAACAACCATGGAATCTGACTTCTGGCTTAAACTTCTGGCCAAATATGCCCCAGGCACTGAGAGAGAATTTAAAGATGAACAACTTAAAATCTATGGTGTTGAAACAATAGAAGAAGCCGACGAAATTGCCAAAGGTATATCTGCATTGGCACTGATATCTATGGATGATCCACCTATTTTTATGCAATATGGGATGAACCCAAACGCTTCAGCACCAAGCAAAGACAATCCGAAGAAATTTAGAGGGTGGGTAATTCATCATGTAGATTTTGGAATTGCGCTTAAGGAAAAAATGAACGAAATAAATGTTGAAGCTCATTTAAAGTACCCGGGTGCAAAAACCCAATATGGGACATTGGTTGAATTTTTGACAACCAAATTATTGGAAGAATAACTTTTAGGACGCTAAATGCACATTGAGAGCGAAATAATCTAGCATCGGTAGAAACGGTGAACGCGCTTACATCGAGGTATGAAGAATAGAGAAATGAGTTAAAGTGGCCTTATTATCCATATTTCAGGTCAATGAGTCTCTAATCAGTTTGCTCAGCCGATTTGCAACACAGCTTAATTAATTTAATGGTGAGTAAAAAGGTGCTTACCATCGCTGGAGATTGAATAAAAACACGAAACAACAGTAGAGCAGATAAAAATGAAATACAAAAATTGCCACCGAATAGCACGTTTTCTTATGCTGTTGATTGTCCTCGTCTCATCCAGAGTGACTGCACAAACTGCAGACTGGAATAATGCCCAATGGATCTGGCAGAAGGAAGATGGACCATCCAACACCTGGATGAGTTTTCGAAAAACGGTTGAGTTGAAGGATGTGCCTTCACAGGTGGAAGCTCACATCTCTGTGGATAGTAAGTTTTGGCTTTGGATCAATGGAGAAATGGTCATGTTTGAAGGAGGATTATCGCGTGGACCAAGTCAGGCAGGAGAGTGGGATAGAAAAAACAAGATAACCCCTGCAAACAGTTGGTATGAAACTGTGGATATTCAATCTTATCTTAAAAAAGGCCAGAATACCATTGCGGTATTGGTGTGGTATTGGGGGCGTGAGACCCACAAAGGAACGCATGTCGATAGCGGACAGGGTGGATTGCTGTTCCATGCGCAGATCGGGGAGCAGGTTATCGTATCAGACAAATCTTGGAAGGCTACACAACATCCTGCTTACAACAATACAATTGACCCACCGAGTAAAAATCTGGTGCAGTACAGTGTCATGTATGATGCGCGAAAAAGTATGGGAGACTGGACAGAGGAAGCATGGTATTCAGAAACTTATAATGACGAAAACTGGCCTTTAGCAACGGAAAAAGGTGAACTTGGAACAGCACCCTGGTATGATGTAGAGGAAAACATCGTACCTAGACTGATCAATCATGGCTTGAAGGATTATGCTAATCACACAGAATTACAATTACCTTTTGTGAGTGATGGACAAACGATAAAATGCAAACTTCCTTTCAACATTCAAGTCACACCGTATCTGGAAGTAGAAGCTGAAGCTGGAGACACTATTTTTATCACTACAGACAACCGCCTCAATAAAATCAACACGACTTACATCACAAAAAAAGGCAAACAAGCCTTCGAATCTTTTTCATGGTTTAATGGGCATGAGGTGCTATACACGATTCCTGCCGGGGTAAAGGTGAGCGCCCTCAAATATCGCTGGATGAGCGTAGGAGAGATGGTAGGCCAGTTTGAGGTGGATGATCCTTTTTACACCCGGCTGTGGACGATGGGGAATAATACTCTTTTCGTCTGTGCTCGTGACAATTTCATGGATTGCCCTGACAGGGAACGAGCCTTGTGGATTGGCGATGTAGCGGATCAAACGGGTTACTTGTTTTACTCCATGGACAATGCTGGTCGACAGTTGCTCAAGAAAGCGATCCTTCAAACCACCTCTTTCAGTGAGGATGGCGTGCTTGGAGCTTTGGGACCTTTAAGGGTGCGTGAGTTGGTATGTCAGAGTTTACAGTTTATTGCCCAAGTGGTTTGGCCATACTATTTGAATACAGGTGATTTAGAGACACTGGAGATTGCCTATCCTTATGTTTATGGCTACCTGGACTTGTTTCCGATGCTCGATAGTGGCTTGCCTGAGTATAGAAAAGGAAAAAGTCCGGATTCATGGAATTGGTTGGACTGGGGCGTGAAAAATACCATCGACGAGCAACCGATCCAGATGGCGTTTTATTACCTGGCCTTAAAGGAGGCTAAGAAAATGGCCGGAGTGCTGGGTAAAAAAGAGCACATTGCCTGGTACGACGAGCGACTAACTTCTATGAAAGAAGCTTACGATAAAGCCTTTTGGAAAGATGGTTTCTACAGCACTAATCCGGAAAAATTCAAGGACGATCGGGCCAATGCGATCGCGATTGTTTCAGGAATTGCCAACCCTGCCTATTATGATCAAATTGTAGATAATGTGCTGATTCCCAATCGCTACTCCAGTCCGCATTTTGAGTGGATGGTAGAGGAAGCTATGTGCATTGCCGGAAGGCATACCGAATCATTACAGCGAATGAAAGAGCAGTATCAGAGCCAGGTAGATCGCGAGGGAATGACCACTCTGTATGAAATATTCCCTAAGGGGGGAAGCTACAACCATGCCTGGAATGCTCCTAACACAATACTTTCCAAAAATATAGCTGGTGTGGCTCCAACGGCGGTTGGTTGGGCTGAGTACAAGATCATGCCAAACCTAGAGCATTTCACCAGTCTGAAGAAAACCATTCCTACGGTGAAAGGAGATATCGAATTGAGTATCGAATTGACCAATGAAGAATACCAATTTCAATTGAATTCACCGAAGGAAACCACCGCCATTATTGGTATACCGAAAGAAGGGAAAGAAATAACACAGGTGGTCGTGAATGGTGTCTTGGTGATTAAAAAAGGAAAAGCAAGGAAAGCGTTGAAAGGCTTACGCATTCTAGATGAAGATTCAAATTATGTCCGACTTGAGATGGGAGCGGGGAAATATGAGTTAACAGCTAAATACGAATGATTGCGCCAAATAGCACAAAGAATATTAAAAACAAGACATTAATAGTTAAAAAACGAGTTTCCATGAGACAGCTAATACTTATTCTACTCAGTTTCAATTGTGTATATCTGTCTGCACAGTCATTAAAACGTCCATGCATTTTTGTAACGACTGAAGAAAAAGCAGCAATATTAGAGAAAATCGAAAAATATGACTGGGCAAAATCTGTTCACACCGAGTTAGAGAAAAGTGTTGATTCACGTGTTACATCACATCAGACGAATCCATCAAGCACGATTAATGGAATAAGTGATTTGGCTGCAGATGACAATCTTTCGGAATCACAAGCATCCAGTCTAAACAAAGCTCATTATACGGTTTTGAGTCGCGCTTCTCATGCAGGAATGCTTTATTACTTGACTGAGGAGGACAAATATGCGCAGTATGCTGCAGATGTGATTTGGTATTATTTTCAAGAGCTTTCGACTAGAACACCTGAAAACACTGCGATCGGTGGTAACTATTTCTACGATCCTAGAAGTACGTATCCACATTTAGCAGCGTCTTACGATCTTGTTTACAACTTTCTTCAGAAGCCAGAAACCCAGGTGTTTGACAAAACCGCAGGTCAGTATGTAACCTTTGATAATAATATTGCTCAAAAAGCAATGAAAAATGTGGCTGGAAATGCTCTATTGGAATCTAAAGGCACGGATACCAGATATGGAAAACTAGTTTCTAATCACCCAATTCTAACCGCGCCTGGTACGCTTGCGGCAATCATGTGTATTGATGATGATACAGAAAGGGAGCGTTTGTTCGACGTGTTTTGGAATAAAGGAACCAAGCGCCAGAACTCATTTACAAAAACAATCATGCCTATGTTTGGTGAACAAGGTATATGGCCTGAGTCTACTAGTTATAGCTTCATGTCTAATATTCAGCGAGTAATTAACATGGTTGATAGACTCAAACCTGAGTTGAATGTGACCGATACGTATATGAACAGCCTTGAGGGTGTTTTTCTGTTCGAAAATCTTCGTAATCCGGATCGAACATTTGTTCGCTTCGGCGATTCAAAGCGATTTAATGATGGTACAAAGAATCTATACACTTTTGTATTGAACATAGCTAAAAGGAGGGGTTATACAGATTTACAGGATAGGGCTGAGACAGCTCTGGCTCAGTATTATAATGCCAAAGGAGAACGAAGTACCACGTTTTCCAGTTCTCCTTTTGAAGCGACGAGCCATCTCGACTTGTTCTGGGGTGAAGATTTGGAGGAAGATTCCTTCGAGGAATTCAAATACAAACCTACAGTTGTAATTAAGCATGCGGGTGTGGTGCTTCAGCGCAATTATACGGATGTGGATAATGTAGAAAATGGTCTTTGCGGCGTTATAGGCGGTGCTCACTACGTTCACTCTCATTGTACCGGTATTGCAATGGAGCTATATGGGAGTAACTATCAGATGGCTCCATCCGGAGGCATGCCTCCTACAGTACCAGAACGAAAAATTCCTACTCATACTAATTATTTCCGATTGTATGCAGGTAACAATACGGTGATCATCAATGGTACTTCGCATGGTAGACAACAGGGATCATGGGCCGGAAATGCTTATTTATGGCAAAATACTACGCAAAATATCGCTGCTGAGCCTGCCCACTTGGAAGACCCACTAAGCACCAATTTCAGTTTTGCAACACAATTGCTCGAAGATGAGATCAACAATAGCGAGCAAATGCGAACCTTAAGCACCATCAGGACAAGTCCTATGACAGCCTACTATTTCGATATGTTTCGTTCAAAGTCCCTAGATGAAGATATGTTTCACGACTATATCTATCACAATATTGGTGACGAAACTTCCATCAAAAATGCTACTGATGACACTGAGCTGGTTCTGAATTCGACCAGTCGATACCAAAATGACATAGGTGATCCGGTTCAATCTCCAGGATGGCGCATGTTTGAAAACACAAAAGCCAGTTCTTCAACTGATGATCCGATAAACATTCGTTTTCATATTAAACACAACGATAGGTACATGCATATGAAAACTCCGGGGGGAACACGTTATGAATATACCCAAGCACTGGGCCCTGCTAGCAGAGAAGCTAAAAACGGATACACCAATAAAAAAACACAGATCGTTGCTATTCGCAAATTAGGAGAGGCATGGCAAAATCCGTTTATTAACGTCTTTGAACCGTCCGATTCTGATGAAAGCACCATTGTTTCTGTTGAAAGCCTGATATCGAAGCGCAAAGTAATTGGAGCAATCGTGACAAGCGATATAGAAGGTAAAGAGATTAAAGACTACATCCTAAACAGCGACAAATCTGAGAACATAGAGTTAGACGAACATCTTATAGCATTTAATGGTCGTTTTGGGATTGTCAGAACCGAACAACGCACTGATGGTACCCAGGATATTACATTATATATAGGAGAAGGAAATTCAATTTCTTATGGCAACCTGCGGATTTCGGGAGGGGCTGAAAATAGGAACGTTCGCACCTTTGAAGCAATAGAGGATGCTACGAAAGTGGTATTATCTGCTGTTCCGTCACCAATAGAGGTAGTTCAAGTGTATCCAAATCCATCCAAGGGGATTTTTCAAATCCAGACAACTGTGCCATGTCGTTATAAAGTGTTCAACCTTAGTGGAGCAATGATTGCGAGTGGGGAGGCTTCTTCATCATTCAGTTTGGATTTGAGCAAGGAAAATTCTTCGATCTATATGTTACAAATTGAGTCGAATGGAAAGATAGAAGTTCTACGATTGGTAAAACATTGATGCAGATTTACATATAGCGTAATTAAAACAACACAAGTTGTATTCTGACGACCAAATGATGAGCATTGAAGTATTGGATTCGAGATTTATATGAAAAGAACTAAGCAATGAAACACCTACTAATCGTTACACTCTTTCTCACTTTCACAGCTTCGGTTTTTGGACAGTCTGAGGAAACTGTCGACTATTTTTCAACATTCGCCTATGGGAATCCAATAGTCGGAAAGGCGGGGGAACATTACAAAGGAGTTACCTATATAGCTTTTCAGGGGGACCTTGAAGATCCCTACGTGGCGGCCTATGATCACGAGAATGATAAGTGGATTGGGCCATACAAAGCGGGTGAAAGTGTCCTCGGTAAGAATGGTAAAATCGACAATCATGGCAAGCCGACCCTAGTCGTTGATGGAGAAGGATACATTCATTTGGTTTTTGGTGGTCACGGTGGAACCAAGGACCTTGGTGAAAACACCTTAGGAAATTACAATTCAGGAAAGCAAATCCATGTCCGAACCAGAAATCCAGAGGATATCAGTTCCTGGCAAGTGATAGATAATGTTCAGCCATTTGCCACCTATAGCCAATTTATAAAGATGGACAATGGTGATCTTTATTTATTCTATCGGCATGGAGCTCATAGGAGCAATTGGGTATATCAGATATCCAGAGACAATGGACTCACTTTCTCTCCCAAGGTTTCGTTTCTCCATGCAAAACCAACCGCCCCGATTCCCGCGAGCGATGATGTTTGGGATTCCTGGTATATAAACCTTGAAAGGGGAAATGGCAATGACATACTGGTGTCCTATAATTATCATGTATGCCATAACAGTGCACCAGGACAGCACTCCGGCTGGCGTCATAGCTGCTACTTCATGAGGTTCGATACCGATAAAAAGGAGTGGTATAACATTCAAAATGAGAAACTCACACTTCCCATTACCAAAGAGTATGCTGATAACAAGACCCTGGCAGTGAATACCGGCGATGGATGGAATCATATTGGAAGAGTAGGTTTGAATAGTCTTGATTATCCACATGTCAGTTGGTACGAAGGAGAAGATAACGGGACGCAACACGGAGGTACTAAGCAGTTGGTAAATTATCAATGGAATGGAACAGAATGGGAAGGTGGAAGCACTAATCTTCCTAAACCCGGAACAGGAGAAATGGTTATTAAGTCACCACAGTCGATTAGTTATTTGTTGGCTTTTGTTAGGCAAGGTGCCGGTATTGTTGGTTGGTGGGAAAGTACAGATGGTGGTCGCGTTTTTTCAAGAGAAGAATCTCTCATTGAACAGGAGGGAAAGAATTTCAAATTGTCCCATTTCATCAGAAATGCACACCCGGATGCCAAAATCATTGCTACACAACAGATAGCTGGTAGTGATTTTTCAAGAATCTACCTTTTGGGTAAAAATGGTCCGATCGGTAGACCAAAGGCTGAAGCCGATGAGGTCAAGCTCGATGGGACAAATTATATAATCACAGCAGTTGATGATGATCTCAACTCAAGTGAATTGTTAAAGGTCTATCCGAATCCCAGTGGCTCTACTATAAATATTGAGTTCCTCAAAGAAGGAGCGAAGAACCTCTCAATCTATAACTTGGGAGGCCAGCTGGTTTGGCAGAAGAATACCGTCATAAACAAGGTACAACTATCTAAGGGAGCTGATTTGCGGGCAGGGACATACTTATTAATTGTTTCAGGGGACTATTCTACCACTCATAAAATTGTTATTCGTTGATTAGAAGTCTCTTCAGGTAATTATCTCAACGCTCACTAGCATATTCGTTGTTTGTTGCCAAAGAGGGAAAGAAGAAGTTAAAGAACCTAACTCAAGATATAGGTGAGACTTTAAACCTACTTGCCAGTTCACTAGATCAAGCTTTTATCAATCTAGCAAGAGAAATGAATGCCAAACTGCGCAACAGGTTAATAGAAAGAAATGCTACAACAGGAACATGGCGGGCATCTGGTGAAACAGTTGCTTTTCCTTCCAAGGGTTTAGGTTCAGAATGATCTGAACTTCTGGACGATTTCACCTGTAATCGGCATAAATTTTTCTTCAATACTCCTCAACTTGAGTATTGGTAAATCAAAGCCAATTATCATGGAACGCAACCTTGATCTGTATTCAAAATCTCTTTTAAGTTTCTTGGTGTTTGTCCTTGCATTAGGCATATCAAAAGCACAAGTAACCTTGGAGGAAAATTCATTGATTACCGACGAGGCGCTATATTTCTGGAAAGCTGATGATGACAAACCCTACCACTATGGCGCTTATATCAATCCGCACGGAAACTGTGTGAAGGTGGCTAATGGGTACGTATTCTATACTTGGTACAAGGGAGGATTCGCCGATAGGCAATTGATGGTCTCCCGTAAGAAGATCGGGTCTGGCGAATGGGTACATGTCGGTTTACCTGGTAAGATGAGTTTGGTTGGGGGTAAAGGTGATACGCATTTGACTACCAATATTGGAATTAGCTCGGTAGATGGAACGGTACATATAATGTACGATCATCACAATGAAGATCTGAACTACATCAGGTCTAAAAAAAACATAGCTTTCGCTGAAGACAGTGAGTTTCATGCTGACAATTTCTTACCTCAGCAGGATTATTTGGTTTCAGGTAAGAAGGTAACAGGTGTCACATACCCTGATATGTTTAATAACGATGCAGGTGAGATGTTCTTCGAGAGGAGGAAGGGATCAGCAGTAGGTGGAAATGTAGTGATGACTTACTACGATGGTGAGCGTTGGTCTGAGGAGGTAACTCTGTTGCAAGGTACAGGCGCAGAAGTTACCCAAGGGGAAAGAAACTTCTGCTATGGTAGTGCAGCATCTATCAATGGTGATATATACTATACTTATTCCGTACGTTGGGCAGAGTCACCCACTAGACTCAATGAAGGCGTCTACTTGCTCAATGCTCATGACATGAAAGCCGGCAAGGCAACCAATGTTTTCGGGGAAACCTACGATTTACCCATTATTGATCATCGGCCATTTTTTATCGCAGATCCACGAAGTGTGCCAACAACTGAAGGTTGGGCTGGAGGCCCGCAGGTGGCAATTTCCCCCAAGAATGATGTTTATCTTAAAATATCACCCAAGAACACTACACACTACAACTATCTGAAAACCGAACATGGCTCAAGTTTTTCTGAAGATCGCGGCAAGGGTACGTTGGGGGTTTTTTATGGAAATAGAATGTACAAGTTTGAAGAAACAGGTGGATTTTTGAGAGTGCTAAGTGCAGGAGCTGGTACGTACGATTGGCGAACGGATTATGAGCTCGCAGTAGATGCTAATTTCACGAGGAGTAAGGTTCATTTTCAAGACGGTTATATAGTGGCAGTATTTGCCGAAGCTAAAGCCAGCGACAAAATCCCGATTCACTGTTTTGCTATCAAAATCGAAAAATCTGAGTACACCCCTCAGACTATCAATTTTGAATCAATAGCGTCTAAAGTGGAAGGTGATATGGATTTTAGTTTGAATGCTACAGCTACTTCAAAACTGCCTGTTTCTTTTATTTCTTCAGACCCTAAGATTGCACGAATTACAGCTGATAACAAGGTGAAAATTGTAGGGGTTGGGACATGTAATATCATTGCTTCTCAAACTGGAGATGGTATCTATGATGCAGCTCCCAATGTGGAGCGATCACTCACCGTGGCAGCCAATACTTCTAAAACGAACCAGACGATTGATTTTTCATTAGCATCAGCTACATATACGTGGGGAAGCGGTGACCTTACCCTAGTTGCGACCTCAAGCTCAGGCCTCCCGGTATCGTTTGAAAGTTCGGATACATCGGTGGCTATCGTAGCGGATGGAAGATTAAGGGTCAAACGCGCCGGAACTTCTGAAATAAGTGCGATTCAGCTTGGTAACAGCACTTTCAATGCCGCACCAATCATTTGCCATGTTTTACAGGTGCCTAAGCAACCACAAGTGCTCACTTTTGAAGAGATACCATCGGTAGTTTCTGGTTCTTCTCCCTTCACGCTCAACGTGACGAGCAATAATCCAGATGCGGAGCTTAGGTATGTGTGTCCCAATAACCAAGTGGCTGTAGTTTGGGAAAATTCCGTCAGGCAAGTCTTAGGCTCAGGTACAGCAACCATTACTGTATCAGAGAGTGGAAATGAATATTTCGAGCCTGCTCAGCTTAATCGCACCTTGACAGTAACTCCCAAGACACACGCAATTCCTGCGGAAATTGAGGCGGAGCACTATACCTCTAAGCAAGGAGTGAATGTGGTCAGGTGGAGTAATACTGTTTTCTATTTGAATGATTGGGGAACTGGCGACTATGCCGAATATACCATAGACGTGCCTGAGGCCGGAACATACCCAGTAGAGATCCGAGCAGCAACACCTACGTCAGGCAGGAAAATGAAGATCATGACTGGTGATAAGTTGCTTACCAATGTAACCCTCACCACCACACCCAATTTGACCAGCTTTAGAACTACACAGGCGGCTATTGAACTTGAGGCAGGTGTGCAAAACATCAAAATAGTCGCAGTAGTTGGAGGGTACAATTTTGATTGGATGAAAATTCTGGAGGGAGAAACCACCGTAGATCCTGACACCACAGGAGGAAACGAGCCAGACCAAATAGAGCCAGGCGACTATACCATAGCACATGTGGATGGAGAGCAGTCACCCAATTTTGCCACAAATCTATTTGATGGGAATACCGCCGATGATGCAAGATGGAGTGCCAAAGGTTATCCTAAGTCTGTGACAATAGATCTGGGTGAAGAAAAGGGATTGATCGGGACACGTATGTGGACTTATGAGAAGAGGGCGTACCAGTATCACATTGAAGTTGCTGATTCTTTAGATGGTGAATTTATAGAGGTTGTGAATCGAAGCTCCAATACAGCCACAGCACAACCTTTGGCGGATACATTCGAAATTCAGAAATGTCAGTTTGTAAAGTTGATTGTGGTGGGATGTCATAACTATAGCAGTGACTGGGTAAGTATTAATGAACTTCAGATGCTGTTCGATGAGACGGATTCTACAACGGATGAAAATGAAGTGGATTCTTCTAGCATTGAGATCGTGACGGGACTGCCAATGTTTGACAATGAACATTTGGTAAGTATCTATCCAAATCCGACTTCTTCAACCTTTAAGGTGGACGTAGATGGAATGACTAAAGCCCGTATTAGAATATTTGATTTACTAGGTTCCATGATATATGATGAGATTGCTTCGGATCAACAAATCACTCTGCCGAGGGGCATCTATCTAGTTAAGATTAAAGGAGACAACCGCGAATATCTCAGGAAGCTGATTGTGAGGTAGAGCGTAATGTTGTGACATAACTGCATCGAGGTTTTGATTTAATGAGGGTTCTGATTTTTATCTCTGAGTAACCATTAATATAAAACTAACGACAATTATACCCGCAATCACGAGGAACGAAGTGATCTTAAGCTCGAAGTGTGGTTTGTTGGGTAATGATATCCCGTACTAGGCTAAGATTCCTTCGTCGTTCCTCCTCGGAATGGTGGAGATGAAGTCTAACAACTTTCGTTTATTAACCTACAATCCCGGAATCAAAGTTAGGAGCTCCCAATATTATTGAGCATCCAAGAAATTATCGCCCCATCGTTTTCTTAGTTCTTTGGCGAGTGATGCTACTAGCTCTGCGTGCTCCTCACGCTCCGCAAGATTATCCAATTCCAAAGGATCTGTTTTGTGGTCAAATAGCATGCGCTCATAAGCCACACCATCATCACCAGTCCATTCGGTATAGAAGTAATCTCCTTTGATGAGGGTTACCGCGTCCTTGAACTTGCTTACTGCCCAATCTTTGCTGCTGGATTGACCATCTAATAGGGGTACGGCGCTAATTCCCGCTACCGTTTCAGGAATTGGTATGCCAACTAACTCCGCAAGCGTAGGATATACATCTACATACTCTGTGATGGCGTCAGATCTCTGACCACTTGTTTTACCCGGTACTTTCAGGATCAAAGGCGTTCGCAAGGCAGTTTCAAACGTTACATGCTTGCACCATAGTTTGTGATCGCCAAGATTCCATCCATGATCTCCCCACAGAACAACTATGGTGTTTTCGGCCAATCCCAATCTTTCCAATTCGTCTAGTACCAACCCAATCTGTGCATCGATGTAGCTGACACAAGCATAATATCCATGAATTAGTTCTTTGGCCATATCTTCAGGTATTTCACCTTTACGCGGAACCCCTTCATATTGCCTCAGCTCACCATAATTGTGAAATGCTTTTTGTGGAGTGGTCTCAGGTTGGACGTAGCTTTCAGGTAACTCAATGTTTTTCCTATCGTACATGTCCCAATATTTCTTTGGAGCTGTAAACGGGAGGTGAGGTTTTGCAACACCCATCGTTAAAAAGAAAGGGTTTTTGCTGTCTTTGAGTTCCCTTAAATCTTGCATTACTTTCAAGGCAAGTTTTCCATCTCTATAGACCGAATCCGCTACATCAGCCGCTTCAACAGGAAATCCTCGCAAAGTATTTCTTCTCAATTCTTGACTTTCAGGTAACGCAAAATCCCAAACACCATCTGGGTGCCAGATCTTATCCCAGGCTAAAGAATCGTCTTGCCCATAATGGTAAACTTTTCCATTAGAGATGGTTTGATAGCCGTTTTGCTTTAGCAGCATCGGGAGGGACACAGCATCTGGATAATCTATAACCTTCTTAGTACTGTAGTTGATCAGGGTACTACGAGTTGGCCGAATACCCGTCATTATACTCACCCGTGACGCACCGCAGACTGGGATATTGCAGTAGGCTCTATCGAATACCATACTCTCACTCGCCAATTTGTCAAGGCTCGGCGACTTGACGTGGGTGGCTCCATAGAAGTTCAGCTCCGGTCGCAGATCATCTACTGCTATGAACAGTATATTGGGAGGCGCGGCTTTGGCTTCTGTTTGATCTGTTTTTGTGGCGCATGATGCTAATATGAAAAATGCCAACATTGCGATTGAGAAACTAGGTTGCTTCATGGTAGAATAATGGTTTGGTTTAGATGGTTTACCAATGTTTAATGATAAGGTAATCCTCTTCTTTAAGTGTGTTTTTTAAGGAGTCTGGGATCGTTCTTCTTCTTGTGTCCTGATCCAATTTAAAGCCCTTTTTTCCTTTGGCCGTGATGAGCGGCATGTTTCCGGGTTCTTCACTAAGAAAGTCGTTTTGGCCCTTCATCCATTTGAACAGTTCAGTTTTTAGTCTCATTTTGATGTGGTCTAAAGTGGGATCGTTAATCAAGTTATGTTGTTCAAAAGGATCGCTTTCCAGATCATACAATTCTTCGAATGGTTCATTATTGAAGGCGTCAGCTCCTCGCTGAATGAAGTAATCAACATTGGCCTTACCAGTAAGATTCTGATCGATAACTTCGAGTGAGTTGAAGTTCCTTATATACTTATACCGAATGTCACGTATCATTCTCGAGGGAAATACTTCCGAAACCAGGATGTTCTGATTAGTCCTGACGCCAAAGACATATTCGTGGACTGGTGATTCTTGTCCTGATATTATCGGTAGAATGCTTTTTCCGTCTAGGTCGCTTGATGGCTCACCGCCAGCTATATCTATGAAAGTCGGCAGTATATCTACATAATGAACGAGTTGTTTGGAAGTTGAGCCGGGCTCTATCACCCCAGGCCATCGAGCAACAAGAGGTACTCTGAGACCTACATCTTTCACCGTAAACTTCCCAGAAACGCCGTGATCAGCGCTGTAGATGAATAATGTATTGTTATCCAAATGCGTATCTACCATCTCCAAGACTCGCTCCAATTGGGTATCTTCTTCTTCTATGCTTCGATAGTAACCCGCCTTGGTGAGTATAAATGACTTATTCGATTTTTGATGTTCATTGAACGGAAAGAATTTGATATCCTCTGCTGAAGCACTATCTACTTTGAAATATTCACTATGAGGGTAATATGAGGCCATCAGCATTACAAAAGGTCTGTCTGATTTTTTGAAATAATCTTCTATGCTGTTCATTGGTAAGTATTTTCTTGGTACGCCAGCTTTCTCCACAGCAGCCCATTCTCTGTCCCACTCAAATACTTCAGGTGGCTTTACATGACTTTTTCCAGCCAATACTACCTCGTATCCCAATGCCTGCATTTTGGTGGTCATACTCTGGATGTTCGGACGTACTGAAGTGTGGTTAGCAAAGCAGCCATTTTTGATAGGGTACAAGCCCGTTAAGAGTTGTGATCTGCTAGGCGCACAGATGGCCTGTGAGGTAAACGCATTGCTGAAAAGCATGCCTTCCTTGGCCAATCGATCTACAGATGGGGTATGAACCTTGTCATTGCCGTAACACCCATAATCATATATGTCTTGATCGTCTGAAATGAAGAAAATGATGTTCGGTTTTTCTGATCCTTGAACTTGTTCATTTCGCACATGAGCGGCTTGATTTGAGTCCTCAGTTTTATTGCTACATCCGGTTATAGACATGAGAACAATGAAAGTGAATCCGCAAATGATTCTTCCTGAAAATTCAAGATATGACTTCATGATTTTTTCTGTTTTTGCTACTCCGATTACCCTTGTCATTCTTTGATAATCACACTTTTATATGGTCTTATAACCACAGGCCCAAGTAATCCCGAAACCTGCAATTCGTCATTTTTCTTCCAATGTTTCCAGCCACTTAGCGTAGACCTTCCAGAAGTCCTCGGTGTATCTTTGAGCAACCATTCTGGCCATTCTTTGATGCTTGCACCTTTATAAAGAATGTCATTTGGCAATTGCTCATCGCCTATAAGTCTGTTGGGTAAGAGGTTCGTTACGCGAATTTCTAACCTATTGCTTCCCGCAGTTACATAGTCTTCAATATTGATTCTAAACGGTGCTTTCCAAAGTGTACCGACAAATTGATCGTTGACCAATACTTCAGCTATCACTTGCACATCTCCCAAGTCTAACTCTAGTGGGTTTTTATCTTTCATTAATCGCTTCGAAACATCGAAATGATTTTTGTAGCTGGCCGTTCCGGAGTAGTATTTGATTTGATCGATAGATGACAAGGACCATGACCTTAGCCCTGCGGTGTATTTATCTTCTATAGGATCTTCACTCACCAAAAAGGTTGCTGTCCATGTGTCGTTTAGGATTATTGATTCCGGCACATTGGAAATTTCAATACTTTTCGATTCTCTTGTGGAAAGTTCATAATCAACAGAGCCAGGATAGGGAGTTATCCATTGGATTTGATCATTTTTTTGAATCAACACCGATTCAGGAGTGCTTTGGGTGAGCTTCAATAGTCCATCCTTAGGCACAGATCTTTGATAGGATACGCCGTTGGATTTGTAAGTGATTTGCAGCTCTTTGCGATCGCCAAGAACTTCTTCTCCATCCACTAGTCCATCCGTAATTTTAATTTGATAATTTCCTTTTGCAATCTCGGAGCTGACTTTTTGTGTCACGTCAAAAGTTGGATAGAATTTTGGAATTTCCTTAATTCCTCGCTCAAATTTCCCGAATACAGCCTTCACGATTTTTAATTCTCCTTGACCCTCCACTTCAATTACGAGAGGCTCTTTTTCGCTCGCATAAGTATAGAAGGTTTCTTCACCAATCATATATTCAATCCTGAGTTCTTTAATGTACCCTGGCGCGGGATCACAATCCCCACACAATCTTCGATTGGCAAGAATATCCAATCTGTTGTTTTCAATTTTGCTCGCTACAATATCCGTGATGTCTTGCAGTCCAAGTGGAAGGAAACTCCCATATTCTGCCTTGACTATTTCTAAAGAGGAGAGGGGCAAACCGTTTGGCTTGGTCAGCGATACTTTTGCATTAGAAATGTGCGGAGCACCACTTGCTGATTCTCTAAATACTACAAAAATAGACTCTTCTGGATCAAGTTCTATTGGGATACTGGTTGTGCCATCCTCATTTTCCACCCACACGCCGGGAATGGAAATCTCTCCAGTTTCAGCATACCAGAGTTCTGGTTGTTTGCCCGATATGCGAAAACGTCCGACCACTCTTCGTCGCTCTTTTAGCCCATTCGCTAGGAAGTAAATATCCGTATCGCCAGTTTTTCGATGGATTTGGCTGATGCTACTTAAATCACCTGACTCCAAGTTAAAATCCGGAAGGATCTTTCCATTTGATAAGTAGTCAATTGCAGATTGGTCTTGATTGAGTTTTGATTCCCATAAGTCCTCTGCCTGAGTCAAAACCTGATCATCGCATTCTGGGTAATTAAAAAGACTAGGAGATTTGTATGGCTTTTCGCCAATAATCAAAGCTCCGCTCTTAGCAAGTTTTGAAAAGATATCGAGCGTTTCTTTACGCATCCATTTAGTCTCTGGGAGTACCATTACTTGATAGCTATCCCCATTCTCCGTGTAGATAAGTCCATTCTTCACCGATAGCGTATTTAATTTGTTGGTACCAATCAGATCGTAATCGAAACCCAGAGCTCTGATCTCAGGCATAAGCAGCGCATTGTTAGGAGAGGACTCACCAGTAAAGACGAGTATATCAGCCACGCTTTTGCCCTGCTGTAGTAAGAATTGAGAGCGAGCGATATAGTCAAGAAACGCCTTGCTTTGTTTCCACCAAGTATTGTGTCTGTTAAAATCAAGGCCATGATAACTGAGCGTCAAACCTGGCCCAACTTCCCATGGTTGATGTACGTAGCTGTGAAAAATGAACCGATTGATTCCTTGTGCCCAAGCTCGATCGCCAATGGATTTGATGGAGGCAGGATGCTCTGTCCATCCGCCTATTCCAGTAAACGATTCGGCTCCAACGATAGTGTTTCCATTCAATTTAGCAATAGAAGCCACAAATTTTGGGGAGTCAAAAAAGGCAAGATTCCCGCTCCAAAATTCACAGACCACAATATCCCCAGTTGCGCCTACTTGCATGTTGTCAAACGGACCCCAATAAGGTTCTACTGAAAAGGTTAAGTTGTGCTCATGGCACAATTCTCTAAATCTTCCATAGTAATTCTCGGCCATCAGATCACCGATAGTTCTTCTGAAATCCCATAGAAATCTTTCCGAAACTTCCCCGCTTGAAACGTAATACCCGGCGAGAGTGGGTAGGTAATTGGTAAGGTCGTAACCTCTCAGTTTTTTGAATGACTCGTCGAATCCTTTGGTCCAGTTGGTAGTGCCTACTTCGTAGCTGTCAATGATACAATTGTTGACTACTGTGCCTGCCAAGTCACCTAGTTTATCAAGAATCGGTTGCACACCTCCTTGCCAGTGCGCTTCTACAGCCGCTTTGCTCATTTTGTCGCATTCCAATCCATGTCCTATTGCTGGGGCAGGGTGGTTTTGTTTTCCCACAGGTGTGTGACCAATTCGTAATATGATCCATTCACCAGGTGGCGCCTTCCAGCGTATGCTGCCATCTTCAGACATATATTCGCTTAAGTTGAGAATTTTAGAGGGGTTAATTACAGCAGCTGGAGTAACCTCTTTTTCTTCTGGTGCAAGATGATTTCGTATCCTTCCTGATAGACTTTTATAATCCAAATTGTCGATTTTCAGATCGTTACTTGGTTGGGGAAATGCGAGAACTGCAATGTCCTGATAGTAACCGAGCTTTGTTTCAGGTTGTGTCAATTTCCCATTGAACTCAGTGCCTCCGGATATCTTAGTCTCACTAAACACGACAGTTTGCATGGCGTGCTCTGGCGTGATCCATGGCCCACCGCTAGATGACCACCCGGCTCCATTGTGAAAACCTAAGTCTAAACCCAAGCGCTTAGCCTCAAGTGCTGCAAACTCAAAGTGGTCAAGCCAAGATTCACTCAGATAAGAGACCGGTCCAATGGGTTCATTAAGTTTAATATTGAAGATTTGTGCTTCCTGAATGCCTACCTCTTTCATTGCCTCAAGATCCGCCGTGATGCCTTGCTTGGAAATATTTCCATTCATCCAGTGCCACCAAGTGCGTGCTTTTGCAGACGGAGGAGGATTCTTGAAACCTTCCTCCAGTTTGTTCTGGCAGAGAGCACCTTGAATCACCAACAAGGTCAGAATCAAGTATGAGGATATGAGCTTAATAAAGTAGATCATTGATTTTCGTGAGATGAATAAATCAATGTAAATTCAATTTTCTTCAAGAATAAATTATCCAGAAAAAAGGTAGAATCATTTCGAAAGAAGGACTTGATATAGGATGAAGGGCTGCTTTTCCAATTATTTTCTTAGTAACAAGGCGCAAACCTTGTATCATTCTACTCTTCTCTTGGACGATTATATTTCATGAATTAAGCATTTTGCAGCATTAGAATAAAAATATACCTAACCTAAAATATCATGGGCGATCAGTCTAAAGACAATAATTTATTTATCATCCTAATTGCTACTGTAGCCGCATTGGGCGGGTTCCTCTTTGGATTTGATAGTGGCGTGATCAACGGAACGGTGAAGGGACTAGAGTCCGCTTTCAATACTTCAGATGTGGGTAGCGGATTCAATGTTGCCTCTATGTTGTTGGGTTGTGCTGTTGGTGCTTTTTTCGCAGGTAGTCTCTCAGATTCCTACGGAAGAAGAAATATGCTGATGGTCGCAGGACTATTGTTTGTGATTTCTGCTTATGGATCAGGGATAGCTACTTCGTCTATTGAGTTCATCATCTATAGAATAATAGGAGGTGCTGCAGTAGGAGCAGCGTCGGTTATGGCTCCAGCATATATCAGCGAGATCGCGCCTGCTCGCTATCGGGGTGCTTTAGCTACCATTCAACAGATCGCCATTATTCTTGGATTGTTTTTATCCTTTTTGAGCAACTACTTTCTGGCAGAATTATCAGGATCGGCAGAGAATATGTTTTGGTGGAATTATGAAACCTGGAGATGGATGTTTTGGATAGAATTGATTCCGGCTTCTATTTTCCTTATCGCTTTGTTTTTCATCCCAATGAGTCCAAGATTTCTCGTGGCTTCTAACCGAAAGGACAAAGCACTGAAAGTATTGAAGAAACTGTATGGAGATGTGGCTGGCAAGACCAAACTAAAAGAGATTAGCAATACTTTGGCTGAAGATCATCATAAGCCAAGTATCAAAGATTTATATGATAATACCGCCGGTAGGATACGTCCAATCGTTTGGGTGGGTATTGGATTAGCGGCTTTTCAGCAATTTGTAGGTATCAATGTCGTGTTCTACTATGGAGCCGTGCTATGGCAGGCAGTAGGTTTTGGCGAGAGTGATGCATTGTTGATCAACGTAGTGTCTGGAGCACTAAGCATCGCTGCTGTGGCAGCAGCTCTGATGCTGGTGGATAGGATAGGTCGTAAGCCATTGCTCACTATCGGATCTGTGGGTATGAGCATTACCCTTGTTTTGGTAGTGATAGCTTTTTCTACTGGCACACTAGTGACTGTGGATGGTAGTAGCTCACTGGACCTAAGTGACTCGATGGGAGTCTTGGCTTTAGTATCCGCGAACCTTTATGTTATCTTTTTTAACTTGTCATGGGGGCCTGTGATGTGGGTGATGCTCGGGGAGATGTTTCCTAATCAACTGCGTGGTTCAGGCTTGGCTATAGCCGGATTATCTCAGTGGTTATCCAACTTCCTGGTGACCTTGACATTCCCGATATTGCTGGTATCTATGGGACTCGCTTTCGCTTATAGTCTTTACGCTATTGGCGCTATCATTTCCGTATTCTTCGTTATCAAATTCGTCAAAGAAACCAAAGGCAAAGAGCTGGAACAAATGGAAGGCTAGGTTGAAACTATTTGGGGTTTCCCATCAGCTTAAACTGACTAGGAGAAACTCCGGTTTTTTTCTTGAAGAGCCTGCTAAAGTAGTGTATAGATTCAAAACCTAACTCGTAGGTGATCTCTTTTACGCTTCTATCGCTCGAGACAATCAATTCTTTAGCTCGCATCATTTTCAAATCAAGACTATACTGATGGGGAGCTATGCCTGTATATAGCTTAAACATCTTTCTGAAGTAGGAGTAGCTTACTAGCTGATCCTTAGCGAACTGTTTAAGATCTGGGTTTTCATGCACATTTTGCCAGATAAAGCTCTTCGCGTCATTCACTAGTTTCTCCACCTCATATCCTTCCAGGTTTTTTGCCTTGAGCTGAGCAGTCATATATCCGAGCAATTTGAGAATCAAGCCAGATGCCACCTGATGATAGCCAGGCTTTTGATATATGACCAGATCTTGGATTTTTTGATAGGTATCTAGAATTTCTAGTTGATTGCTACAATGATGGATAGGCTGGCTTTGTAGATCACTGAATGTATTATCAATAAAGTGTTTAGCTAGACTTCCGTCAAACCCTATATAGTACTCTGTCCAGCCTGTTTCAGGATTGGGTCTATATCGATGCTTGGTGCCTGGCTCTATGATCATCATGGTGCCTGCCGGAATTTCATATTCGCCTGATTCTGTTTGGAATACACCTCTGCCTTCGGCTATATAGTTGAGCTGATACTCGTTGAGCACCCTTCCTGAATGCCAATCAAAATAGTATCCCGAGGGGTGTTCCTGCTTTGGGTAGATAGCGTTAGGTAAAGAACTATACCTACCGCTCACTGTCAAATAGATGCCCCATTTCTTATCATGAGGCCCTGAAGTAAGGTATCTAAAGAAGTCGCTCATCACCTCGTATCAAAAAGTGCAAATCGAATGCCATATCATGCAAAATAATTGAATTATATGAATCTAAATTCGTTTTGTTAAAGAATAACTCCATATCAAAATAAGTAAATAGGGTTAATTACAAAAAATTAAATTATTACAAAATGAAACCACAAGATTTCAAACATGTCAATTATCTATGGGATGACGCAAAAGCGAAAAGCCTAGGAGACAACCAAGTAGAATTGTTCCTTTATAGGTCTAATATCCTTGGAGCAGATTTAAGAATCACCAATTACGGTGGAGGAAATACAAGCTGCAAGACAATGGAAAAAGATCCATTGACCAATGAAGAAGTAGAAGTGATGTGGGTGAAAGGTTCTGGTGGTGACATAGGAACACTAACTCGCGCAGGTATTGCTGGACTTTACACAGGCAGATTGAGAGATCTCAAAAATGTATACCAAGGATTGCACGATGAAGACAGAATGGTAGGTTTGTTCAACCACTGTATCTATGACCTAGACAGTAAGGCGCCATCTATTGATACGCCACTTCATGGTTTGCTTCCTTTTGAGCACATCGATCACTTGCATCCAGATGCTTTGATAGCTGTAGCTGCTGCGGAGGATAGCGAAAAAGTTACCAAAGAAATTTGGGGAGATACTATGGGCTGGGTGCCTTGGCAAAAGCCAGGTTTTGATCTAGGTCTTCAGTTGGAAAAATGCTTGAATGACAATCCAGGTATTCGTGGTATAGTGCTAGGAAGTCACGGTCTTTTCACTTGGGGAGATACTTCTTATGATTGCTATATCAATAGCTTGGAGGTTATCGAGATGGCTTCAGAGTACATCGAGAACAAAATCAAGGAAAATGGTGAGGTCTTCGGTGGCCAAAAGGTAGAGAGCCTTCCAGCTGACGAGAGAAAAGAGAAAGCTGCTCAGTTGATGCCATTGCTAAGAGGTCTTTGTTCTTCTGAAAACAGAATGATCGGACATTTCAGTGATACTGACGTGGTATTGCAGTACATCAATAGCAATGATCTTGAGCGTTTAGCACCACTAGGTACTTCATGCCCTGACCATTTCTTGAGAACTAAGATTGCTCCTCTAGTATTAGAATTAGACAAAAACGAAGATTTATCTGATTCAGCAGCTATACTAGCCAAGCTAGAGCCTGCATTTGAGACTTACAGAGAAGGTTACAAAGAATATTATGAAACATGCAAGCATGACAACAGTCCTGCAATGCGTGATCCAAACCCAGTGATCATTATTTATCCTGGTGTGGGTATGTTCAGTTTCGCTAAAAACAAGCAAACTACGCGTGTTGCTAGTGAATTCTACATCAATGCAATCAACGTGATGAGAGGTGCAGAAGCTATTACTTCTTACACTTCATTGCCACGTCAAGAAGCTTTCAATATCGAATATTGGTTGTTGGAAGAAGCGAAGCTTATGAGAATGCCAAAAGAGAAGCCTCTCTCTAGAAAAGTCGCATTGGTGACTGGAGCTGGTGGAGGAATCGGTAAAGCGATAGCTGACAAGTTGGCTGCAGAAGGTGCTAACGTAGTATTGACTGATATAGCGGAGGATCGCCTCAAAGAAGCTGTAGCTACCTATCCAGGTGATACAGCGTCTTATGCAGTATGCGATGTGACTAGTTCTGATTCTATTGCTGCCGCTTACAAAGCTGCTGTTTTGGAATTTGGTGGAGTAGATATCGTAGTTCACAGTGCTGGATTGGCTATTTCTAAGTCGTTGACTGATACTACTGAAAAAGATTGGGACATCCTTCAAAATGTATTGGTGAAAGGTCAGTTTGACTTGTCTAAGCAAGCTGTAACCATCATGAGAAAGCAAAATTTGGGTGGAGACTTTATCTTCATCGCAAGTAAGAATGGATTGGTATCTGGACCAAACAATGTAGGATACGGTACAGCGAAAGCAGCACAGCAGCATATGACAAGATTGCTTGCAGCTGAGCTCGGTGCTGATGATATCCGTGCCAACGTGGTGAATCCGGATGGTGTAATAGTAGGAAGCAAAATCTGGGAAGGCGACTGGGCAGAAGGTAGAGCGAAAGCCTACGGAATCACTGTAGAGGAGCTTCCAGCGCATTATGCGAAGAGAAACTTGCTTAACAAAATCATTTATCCAGAGGATATTGCAAACGGTGTATTCTCGCTTGCAGCAATTTTGGATAAAACCACAGGAAACATCATCAATGTAGATGGCGGAATGGCCAACGCATTTGTGAGATAGATCTGAGTGTAGTGTTACCCACCATGGCCCTCGGGCTGTGGTGGTTCTTTTTTAAAATGACCTAACAATGAATATTAACAAAGAACAAATAAGCGAATTCAACAGCGGACTTAGCGCCCAGAATGAATCAGATATAGAATATCTAGGAGGTCGACTTACGGCATCAGGACTAGATGTGAATAGCATCATCAGTAGATTGGCTGAGTTTCAAGTTGCCATCCCTAGTTGGGCTTTGGGAGCTGGAGGTACGCGATTTGGTAGATTTAGCATCGGCGGTGAACCTACTACACTAGAAGATAAAATTGATGATGTAGGAATTATACATGCTCTGACGCAGACTGCTGGAGCGGTATCTCTACATATTCCATGGGATATACCATCAGATACAGCCGCCATCAAACAGTTGGCAGAACAGCACAATATCCTATTTGATGCTGTCAACTCCAATACTTTTCAGGATCAGGCAGATCAGAAAAGTAGTTACAAGTATGGCTCTTTGAGCAATGTGAGTGAAGCGAGCAGAAACCTCGCTATTGAGCACAACATAGAAGTAATAGAGATTGGTAAAAAACTAGATAGCAAAGCGCTTACCGTATGGTTGGCAGACGGAGCATCTTTTCCTGGCCAGAATAACTTCCGCCAGATGTTTAAAAATACTCAGCAGTCTCTACAAGAAATTTATAAGCACATTCCAGAAGACTGGATACTTTTGGTAGAGTACAAGCCATACGAGCCTAACTTCTATTCTACAGTGATCATGGACTGGGGGACTTCCCTCATGCTAGCTGAGGGCTGTGGAGATAGGGCACATACTTTGGTAGATTTAGGACATCATTTGCCTAATACCAACATTGAGCAGATCGTAGCGACTCTTTTCACGAGAGGAAGACTAGGTGGTTTCCATTTCAATGATAGCAAGTATGGAGATGATGATCTTACATGTGGAAGTATCAAGCCATATCAGCTGTTTTTGATATTCAATGAATTGGTCTATGGTATGGACAACAACGATTCTGGTAATCCGCCATTGTCATGGATGATCGATGCTAGTCACAATGTGAAAGATCCAATTGAGGATTTGATTCAATCATTGGAAGCTATCACTATGGCTTATGCGCAAGCGTTATTGGTAGATCATAAAGCACTTGCTGAAGCACAGGCAAATAGTGATGTGACGCTTTGTCAAGAAATATTGCAAAACGCTTACAGAACAGATGTGCGTCCATTGGTAGCCGCAGCGCGAGCCAAGTCAGGAGGGGCGATAGATCCAATCGGGTTGTACAGAAAACTTCAAGTAAGAGAGAATCTTATCAAGCAAAGAGGTAAAACAGCAGTAGCTACAGGACTCTAATCGTGAAATGAGCATGCTTTGCTCCATTCTTGACATTCAGCGTATGCTGATGAGAGGGGGCAGAAGCTCATTTCAGCAATGACAAATAAATGAAAGTTATAGCAGTATTTGATATAGGAAAAACCAATAAGAAGTTCTTCGTCTTTGACAAAGACTTCAATCAGGTAGAGCATGAATACATCCGTTTTGATGAAATACCTGATGACGATGGTTTCATGAGTGAAGATTTGGACAAGCTGGTTGATTGGGTCTTTACCTCTTTCGACAAACTCCTCGCTAGCAATAAGTATGAGGTAGAGAGCCTTAATTTCTCTACTTATGGAGCTTCCATGGTTCATCTGGATGCAGAAGGAAATCGGGTAACTCCATTTTACAATTACTTAAAGCCACTTCCAGAAGATATAGAAAAGCGATTCTTGGAGAATTACTCCAAAGAAGAATTTGAAGTGAAAACGGCAAGTCCATTTATGGGATTGCTCAATTCTGGATTGCAACTATATTATCTCAAGTACGCTAAGCCTGAATTGTTTGCCAAAATCAAGCATTCACTTCATCTCCCTCAGTATCTAAGCAGCTTGTTTACAGGTAGATATGTGACGGATTACACCAGTTTGGGCTGTCATACAGGTTTGTGGGATTTTCAATCCAATGAATATGCCGACTGGGTGAAAAAAGAGGGGTTTGAAGAGTTGCTAGCGCCAGTTTTTCCGAGCACGCATCTGATGCTTGTAGAGAGAAATGGTCACAAAGTAAAGATCGGTGTAGGAGTTCATGATAGTAGCTCTACATTGATACCATATATCAATTCTACCAATGAACCCTTCGTGCTTATTTCTACAGGCACATGGAGTATCTGTATGAATTTCTTCAATGAAGGTTCACTAACATCAGAGGAGCTTAAGGCTGATTGTCTTAACTTCTTAAGTCTAAAGGGTACTTCTTTGAAGGCATCTAGACTTTTCTTAGGCAAACACCTGAGCGAAAAAGCTAAAATCCTCAGTGAGTATTTTAAGGTTGATTATCAGTCATATAAGACCCTCAAGTGGGATAGTACTTATAAGACCAAACGACCAAATAGCAAGCAGTTGTTATTCAATCATGAGTTGCTAGAGCCAGAGAGATTTGGCTTTATCAATAGTCCAGAGCCCGATTTTTCAATTTTTGATTCTTATGAAGATGCACTGATGAATCTGTTTGATGAGCTAACGGATCTTCAAATTGCCTCACTCAATTTAGCCATCGGCAAGTCTAAAATTAAAAAGGTCTATCTGGATGGAGGTATCAGCTCTAGTGAAGTATTCGTAACGATGCTCGCAGAAAAGCTTCCTCATTTAGAAATCTATTCTACTTCGTTTGCATTGGGCTCTGCACTAGGAGCGGCATTGCTTACCAATTACAGGACACTGTCTTCCGGATTTTTGTCCAATAACTACAAAACCATCCAACACCAACCTAGAGGGCTATGAACTTAGAACTATTACATCCAAGAAATCGGATCGCTACCATAATGGATTTGATCTACAAAAACGGAATGACCACTACTTCAGGAGGGAATATCTCCATTCTTGATGAAGATGGGAATATCTGGATCACGCCGGCAGGTTATGACAAAGGAATACTTACACCAAAAGATATCGTTTGTGTAAAGCCGAATGGTGAGGTAGAAGGGATTCACAGACCATCGTCTGAGTTTCCATTTCACTTGGCCATCTATAAAAGACGTCCAGATCTCAAGTCGGTAGTTCATGCACATCCTCCAGCTTTAGTGTCATTTAGTATAGTAAGACAGATACCTGACACCAACATTATCCCACAGGCAAAGAAATTTTGTGGTCATGTAGGATATGCACCTTACAAGTTGCCGGGTAGTGATGAGCTGGGCGAGAGCATAGCGGATACATTCGCTTCTGGTAGCAACTCTGTAATCATGGAAAACCATGGAACGGTCGTAGGTGGTGCTAACCTTTTTGAGACCTTTCAGCGTTTCGAATCATTGGAGTTTAGCGCCAGATCCATAATCAACGCGAAAAAACTAGGAGGATATAAAACACTTACAGACGAGCAGATAGATAGTTTTGAGAGTCAGGATAACAATTTGCCTGAAGCCGAAGAGACCATTCACTACACAGATGAGAAAGAGATCAGAAATGAAATCTACACTTATGTAAAGCGTGCATGTACTCAAAACTTGATGATCAGTAGTCATGGAACAGTATCTATGAGATGGAGAGGAAATGACTTCCTCATCACGCCTACTAGTCTCAATCGTAGATTTATTGGTCACACTGATATTGTACAGATCAAGGATGGTAAGAGAGAGAAAGGTAAGTTTCCAAGCAAAGCAGTAAAGCTTCACCAGGCTATTTACGAGCAAAACCCTGAGATCAACTGCATCATCAATACGCAACCTCCAGGCGTCATGGCATTTGGGATATCACATAGCGAATTCCAGACCCGAACCATACCAGAAAGCTACCTTCTTCTTAAAGACATTCCTTTCATAGAATTTGGGGATCATTTGAATGGTAATGATACCATACCTAAAATTGTGTCTAAGGAGACACCTATCGCTATCATAAAGAATGATAGTATTGTAGTTACAGGTAAGAACATGCTTGAAACCTTCGATAGACTTGAAGTGGCGGAATTTAGTGCCCAGTCTCTGATCGAAAGTTCTATGTTAGGTGACTTAGTCTCTATTGGACAAAATGAAATAGACGACCTGGTCGATAAATTTTTGAAATAATTATGGAAGAATACATCAACTCCAAGTACCCAGATATTGATTACCTAAGGGCAAAAGCGAAAAAGAGAATTCCTGGATTCGCATTTGACTATCTGGATGGAGGGTGTAATGCAGAAGTCAACCTAAAGCGAAACACAGATCAAATTAGGGCGCTTCAGCTGAAGCCTTATTACCTGCGCGATGTGATTACGCCTAGTCTGGAAACAGAACTTTTCGGCAAAACATACAGCGCTCCATTTGGTATTTCTCCCATAGGACTACAAGGCCTGATGTGGCCAAAGGCCACCGAAATATTGGCTAAGGCATCTTTTGATTACAATATTCCATTCATAGTCAGTACAGTAGCTACTGCCAGTTTGGAAAAAGTAAGTGAAATCACAGAAGGCAATGCTTGGTTTCAGCTATATCACCCAGCGGAAGCTGAACTCAGGAATGATCTACTGAAAAGAGCGCATGAAGCAGAGTATCCCGTATTGGTAGTATTGTGCGATGTGCCATCTTTCGGATACCGCAGCAAGGAGATTAAGAATGGCTTGGCTATTCCTCCAAAGATGACATTGAGCAACATTGCACAGGTGATGAGTAGACCTAGTTGGGCGCTCAATACTCTTGCAGCAGGCATGCCTGAGTTCAAAACTCTCAAACCTTACATTCCTAAAGGAATGAGTCTGAAGCATTTAGGGCTATTTATGAATAAAACCTTTGATGGTCGGCTGAGTGAAGAGCGACTGAAGGTGATCAGAGATCAGTGGAAAGGAAAACTCGTAATGAAAGGTGTGGCTAGCCAGGAAGACGTAGATAAATGTGTCAAAATGGGCATAGACGGAGTAATAGTATCCAACCACGGAGGGCGTCAGCTTGACCATGGAGAATCTGCTATTGAGTCACTAAGGCCTATCGTAGATAAGTACAAAGGACAGATCAAGATTATGATGGATAGTGGCATCAGGACTGGTCCTGATATCGCCTCCAGTCTCGCGGCTGGTGCGGAATTCACCTTCCTTGGCAGATCATTTATGTATGGAGTATCAGCCTTAGGTAAGAATGGCGGTAAGCACACCATTTCTATTCTCAAAAGACAATTAAAGCAAGTGTTGGATCAAGTGTGTTGCGAAAACCCAATTGACTTACCCAAACACTTGATTAAGTAAACCTCAATATCAACAACCTAACCTAACTAATATGGAAGATAATCAGGAAGTACAAGCAGGAGGGGAATTCGAAAGAGAGCCTATTCCTCAGTCCAAGCTAAAGGGCTGGAAGAGTTTTCTTGGTATGTACGCTGGAGAGCATGCTGCTGGTACCGAGTTTATGATCGGCCCACTATTCTTAGCAGCCGGAGCGAGTCTTTCAGACCTAATCATCGGTTTGTTTATTGGTAATATTCTGGCATTGCTTACTTGGCGATACATAGTAGCTCCAATAGCAGTATCAAAGAAATTGACACTTTACTTTCAGCTAGAGAAAATAGCAGGAGTGAAACTAGTGAAGGTCTACAACATTGTCAATGGAGTGCTCTTTTGCTTCCTTGCTGGTGCTATGGTGACTGTATCCGCTAGTGCCGTGGGAATACCATTTGATATTCATTTTACAGTACCTGAGTCACTATTTGGCCTAAGTACGTTTGGATTTTCAATGATCGTAATTATCGTTGGTCTAGTAATGACCGTAGTGGCTGCCGCAGGATACAACACTGTTTCATGGGTTTCTAACATGGCAGCACCATGGATGATTGTCGTTTTCGCCGCTTGTGGTATTGCTTCGCTTTATCAAATGGGCGTTACCAGTTTTGATGCCCTATTCGAAGGAGCATATTGGGACAAGGCTGTAGCAGTGGTTCAGGCCAAAAGTGGTGCGATTGATTTTGGTTTAGGTAAGATTATTATCTTCTCTTGGTTGTGCAATGGTGCTATGCATTTAGGTATGGCCGATCTGTCAATTATGAGATTTGCTAAAGATACAAGGGCAGGATGGGGACCAGCCATCGGGATGTTCTTAGGGCATTATATGGCATGGATTTGCGCTGGATTTTTACTTGCCGCTCAGATACATTTAACCAACGATATCTCTGCTAACCCTGGTGCGCTGGCATGGAGCGCTATTGGATGGACTGGTATTATCGTGGTGATCATTGCAGGATGGACTACCGCCAACCCAACCATTTACAGAGCAGGATTGGCATTCCAAAGCTTAATGCCAAAAGCGAAGAAATTCATGGGTGTATTGGTGGCAGGAGCAGTAGCAACCATTGCAGGTATATTCCCAAGCCTTTCAGGAAAACTGCTAGATTTTGTCGGTCTATATGGAACTATTCTCGGTCCTATGGGAGCTATCATTTTTGTGGATCACCATCTTTCTAAGTCAATGAATTTCCCGAGCTATTTCGCAGAATCTAAAGGTATTTCTATCAACGTTTCAGTCCTTATCGCTTGGGTTTTACCAGTGGCTATTGGACTTTACATGATACTCAGTATGGGCGTATTTGCAGCTTATATGGTGATTCCTTGTTGGATAGCTTCCGGAGCACTTTATGTATTATTAATGAAATCTAAAAAAGCATAATTATGGCGATCAAGACAATTGGAATCATCACAGTAATACTCGTTCTTTTATTTCCAGTATTGGCATTGGTAGGCATGATGACATTAGACGACATGAAGCTATACATGCTGGGAGGTAGCATCTTATGGTTTGTTTTGGCTCCCTTTTGGATCAAAAAGGACTAGCGTTTGAGTCTAGTTAAGATATGAATAGCAATCACATTTCGTGGGGTATTATTGGCTGTGGCGATGTGGCTGAAGTAAAGAGTGGTCCGGCATTCAATAAAGTGCCCAGCTCTAAACTATCGGCGGTCATGCGTCGAGATGCTTCAAAAGCACAAGATTTTGCCAAAAGGCATCAAGTACCACTATGGTATGACGATGCTGATGCATTGCTTGCCAATGATGACATCAACGCAGTGTATATCGCTACTCCACCATCATCGCATTTGGAGTATGCCTTGAAGTCACTAAAGGCAGGGAAGCATGTCTACTTGGAGAAGCCAATGGTCATGTCCACCGAAGAGGCTGATATCTTGGTCAGCGAAGCGGCGAAGAGTGATAAGAAACTCGTGGTTGCTCATTACAGAAGAGCATTACCAATGTACGCTCAGGTGAAGAAGATCCTTGAATCAGAGAAGTTAGGCGAAGTGAAATTCGTAGATATACGGTTTTCTCAAGTTCACAATGACCTAATAGCCAGCAACTGGCGACTCGATTCAGAAATATCTGGTGGTGGGCTGTTTCATGATTTGGCGCCACATCAACTAGATCTGATGTATTTCTTTTTTGGAGAATTTACTTACGCCAAGGGTTTTGCATTAAACCAAAGTGGCAAGACGAATGTGAGTGATATGGTTAATGGAATCATCGATTTCAACAACGGGGTACAGTTTAGAGGCACTTGGGATTTTGATGCAGTAGAGGGATTAGAAAAAGATGAATGCATCATCTACGGTAGTAAGAGAATCATTTCATTTTCATTTTATGGAGATGAGCTAATACTTGAGAGAAATGGAAAAGAGACTAAAACTACCTATCAGAACCCTCTGAATATACAACAGCCATTTATTGACCAGACAGTCAAATATTTTCTGGAAGAAGGCCCAAATCCATGTTCTGTAGAAGAAGGAAAAACAATCATTTCGCTCATAGACACATTTACTAATAACTAAACTGGTGTACTTGATGAAGGTGCATCGATATGATTTTAGCTTCATCGCCAACTTATTGATTAACCGAATCTCATAGCTTATCTATTATGAAAGAATTTACTTCAACTCGAATTGGTACAACGTTAGACCGATTTATCAAAAACAGACAGATGGAATTTCCATTTGCTACGGGTGAGCTGTCTCAGCTTCTGAGAGATATAGGTCTTGCCTGCAAGATCCTCAATAGAGATGTGAACAAAGCAGGCCTTACAGATGTCTCTGGCGGGTTTGGCAGCACCAATGTACAAGGTGAAGCACAGCAGAAATTGGACGTGATTGCAGATGATCGTATGATTCGTGCATTGACCAATGGAGGAGAAGTTTGCGCTATCCTTTCGGAAGAGCAAGATGAAATCATCCAGGTAAACAAACACAGTCAGTACATTGTAGCGATGGATCCTTTGGACGGTTCTTCGAACATTGATGTAAACGTATCAATTGGGACAATTTTCTCTATCTACAGAAGATTATCTCCTACAGGTCAGTTCGCTACTAAAGAAGATGTTCTTCAACCAGGCACAAGTCAGATAGCGGCAGGATACGTGCTTTATGGGTCTTCTACCATGCTCGTATACACCACGGGACATGGCGTCAATGGCTTCACCTATGAACCAAGCCTTGGCGAGTTTGTCTTGTCTCACAAAGACATTCAGTGCCCAGAAGATGGGAATATATTCTCTGTTAATGAAGGAGCATATCGCGGATTTGATCAGTATTTAGTTGACTATTTGGACTACTGCAAAGACAACAGAGTTACAGCTCGTTATATTGGGTCGCTTGTTTCTGATGTACATAGAAATCTTTTGAAAGGCGGTATCTACATCTATCCAAAATCGCTGGATCACCCGCAAGGCAAGCTTCGACTGATGTATGAAGTGAATCCATTGGCTTTCATCGCAGAGCAGGCTGGTGGAGTAGCTACTGATGGAAATACTAGAGTCTTGGAGATACAGCCAAAGGATTTCCATCAGCGCTCACCGCTATTTATCGGATCCAAAAACATGGTTGAAAAAGCCATGTCTTTCAAAGAGAAATAACCTTTTTGAACCTCTCCGAACAACATTGAGGAAGCCGAGTAAGGTGGATGAATTTTTTATCCCATCTTATTCTGGACGTTTTTGCTAATTTTTAAGATTATCAATGTTAAAAATCGGAGAATATTTACTCATTCTACTTTTCATGAATCATTAAGTATTTGCTATGAAATTAAAAGTCACATTGATAGGCGTGATTGTTTTGCTCGTTGGATCAAAGCTGCAAGCACAGAACGAAAGCGGTAAAAATGACCGTCCAAATATTATCTTCATCCTTACCGATGATCAAAGAGGGGACGCGTTGGGCTATGCCGGCAATGATCTGGTCACTACTCCAGAGATGGATCGACTGGCACAGTCAGGCACCTATTTTGAAAACGCTATGGTCACCACGCCGATTTGTGCTGCTAGTAGGGCGACCATTTTAAGCGGTCTGCATGAGCGAACTCACGCTTACACATTTCAGAGTGGCCCGATGAAAGAAGAATACATGGCACAAGCCTATCCTAAGGTGCTTCGTGAAGCAGGATACCAAACGGCATTCTACGGTAAGTTTGGTGTCAATTATGGGAATAAAGATCAACTTTTTGATGTGTATGAGGACTATGATCGCGCCAACCAATTCAAAGACAAGCGTGGCTATTTCTATAAAAAACTGGGTGAAGACACTGTTCACCTCACCAGATACACAGGACAAAGAGCATTGGATTATCTAGATCAAGTTGATCAAAACGAGCCGTTCTGTTTGTCATTGAGCTTCAGTGCTCCTCATGCACATGACGGAGCTCCAGAGCAATACTTCTGGCAAGCCACTACAGACCCATTGTTGCAAGATGTGGAGATTCCGAAAGCAAAAATTTCAGATGATAAATATTTTGAAGCCTTACCACAGTCGGTAAAAGACGGTTTCAACAGATTAAGATGGACTTGGAGATACGATACTCCTGAGAAGTATCAGCATAGCGTGAAGGGATATTATCGAATGATCGCAGGAGTGGATATGGAAATCACCAAAATCAGAGAGCAACTCAAAGCGAAAGGGTTGGATAAGAACACAGTCATCATTGTCATGGGTGACAATGGGCATTTCTTAGGCGAGAGACAGATGGCTGGCAAATGGTTGATGTATGACAACTCTGTT
The DNA here is from genome assembly GCA_049115815.1 of Cyclobacteriaceae bacterium. GTDB lineage: Bacteria > Bacteroidota > Bacteroidia > Cytophagales > Cyclobacteriaceae > Marinoscillum. The sequence continues at coordinate 207,652 of JAGDZO010000006.1, forward strand.
CGAGTCCCACTCATCGTTTATGATCCAAGAATAGACAATCACCAAGATGTGTCTGAAATGGCACTTAATATAGATATAGCTGCTACCATAGCAGATTTGGCCAACGTGCCGGCTCCTAAGACTTGGCATGGCAAAAGCTTGATGCCGATCGTCACTGGAGAGTCTAGCACTATGGGGCGAGATACGGTTTTGATTGAGCACCTCTGGGAGTTTGAGCACATTCCTCCAAGTGAAGGTGTACGAACTGCTGACTGGAAATACTTCCGATATGTCAATGATAAGTCATTAGAAGAATTGTATGATCTCAATAAGGATCCACGTGAGATCAAGAATCTCGCTTCAAGTAAGAAATATAGTGCGGTTCTTAAGGAGTTGAGAAGAAAAACGGACGAGTTGACCAATACTTTTGGCGATGCTTCAACTGCGGGGCCCGAGGAGTTAACCATTGAATACATCAGGAAACCTTCTTTGGTTACAGTGATTGACCTTACACCGGAGTTTGGGTGGAGAGTGCCAGATGCGGCCGGTTATCAGTCTGCATATCAAATACTTGTATCTTCTACCTCTGCTAATAGCTACAATAACATCGGTGACCTGTGGAATAGTGGGCGAGTAAGTGGTAATAACTCCACCAACGTAAGCTACGCAGGAGTTGCACTTCAGCCAGGTAAACAATACTTCTGGAAAGTAAGAATTTGGGATGAGCACAATCGTCTGGGTAAGTATTCTGAAACCCAATCATTTAAAACTGGGAAATCCAATGGAGAGTTGACCACACCAAATATCTTTCAGATAGAGAATATCAAGCCTAAAGGAATTACTGAAACGGGCGAAGGGGCTTACTTTATTGATTTCGGAAAAGCGGCTTTCGCCAATTTGGAATTTGAGTATTCAGCATCAGCGAATGATACGCTTATCGTCAGAATAGGAGAAGATCTGGAAGATGGTAAAATCAATAGAAAACCGATGGGTAACATTCGGTACCAGGAATTGAAAGTGGCCGTTTCGCCAAATCAGAAGAGTTATGCCCTATCAATAGTGGCTGATAAGCGCAATACCTTACCGAATAAAGCTATTGCGTTACCTGATTCCTTTCCAGTTTTGATACCGTTTAGGTATTGTGAAATTGAGAATGCAAAATCTAAAATCTTTGAAGATGATGTAACTCAGGTAGCCTACTTCAACTATTGGGAAGATGATCGCAGTGGATTCAATAGTTCCAATGACATCCTGAACCAAATTTGGGACTTGTGCAAATACTCAATTAAGGCTACCACCTTTGCTGGACTTTATGTGGATGGTGAACGCGAGCGTATCCCATATGAGGCAGATGCCTATCTGAATCAACTGAGTCATTACACCACGGATAGGGAATATGCCATCGGTCGTAGGACTATTGAGTATTTCATGGAGCATCCAACATGGCCGACAGAATGGCAACAACATGTGGCATTGTTGCTCTACGCAGATTATATGTATACGGGCAACACAGAGCTAATTGAGACATACTATGAAGACTTGAAGCATAAGACTTTGTATGAATTGTCCAATGAAGATGGACTGATTACGTCTACTAAAGTGACGCCAGAGTTTATGTATAAGCTAGGTTTCGAAGAAGGGTATAAAAAGCCGCTCACAGATATTGTAGATTGGCCATCTGCCAATTTCAATGGTAGTAAGACCAAAGGGGAGCGAGATGGATTTGTCTTCAAGCCATACAGCACCGTGATCAATGCTTTCTTCTATGAAAATATGAAGATAATGGTGGAATTCGCAAACGTGCTAGGTAAGCCACAGGAAGCAATGGAATTTGAATTGCGAGCTGCGAAAGCCAAAAAGGCAGTCAACGAGCAGATGTTTGATGCCGAGAGAGGAATCTATGTAGATGGTATTGGCACGGACCATGCCGCCTTGCATTCCAACATGCTTCCGTTGGCATTTGGAATGGTTCCAGAGCAGCATCTTGAAACAGTATTGGCGCATGTCAAATCAAGGGGAATGGCCTGTAGTGTATATGGATCGCAGTTTTTGATGGATGGATTATACAATGCAGGAGAGGCAGATTATGCGCTAGAACTACTCACTAGTACAGATGTTAGGAGTTGGTACAACATGATCAGAGAAGGCTCTACCATCACCATGGAAGCTTGGGACAACCAGTACAAAAACAACCAAGACTGGAATCACGCTTGGGGTGCAGTACCAGCTAATGCTATCCCAAGGGGACTTTGGGGGATTAAACCAAAAACGCCAGGATATGGAATAGCAACTATCAAACCGCAGCTTTCCAAGTTGAGAAATAGCGAGATCATAGTGCCTACATTGCGTGGAGAGATCAAAGCGAGCTACCAAAAGATGGGACGACTGCAGAAATATACTGTGGAGATACCGGCTAACATGCTTGCAGAATTTGAGATAGTAGATGCTGAGGGTAAAGTGATAAGCTTAAATGGCGAGATGGTCAACACGGCCTTCGGATCAATTAGACTAGAGCCAGGTGTCAATGAAATCTCCATTAAGATCAATTCATTTTAATTGAGCACCAACAACCTGGGATGATGAAACGTATTGCCTTTAAAATGCACCTCAATGAAGGTCAAAAGAAAGAGTATAGAAGGAGACATGATGAGATTTGGCCTGAGCTCAAGCTACTGTTGAAAGAGGCTGGTGTTAGTGAATTTTCGATTTTCCTAGACGAAGACACTAACACCTTATTCGGATTTCAGAAAGTAACAGGAGAAGGTGGCTCGCAGGACTTGGGCCAGAATGAAATAGTCAAAAAATGGTGGGCCTATATGGCTGATATTATGGAGACCAATCCTGATAATTCACCAGTTTCAATTCCTTTGGATGAAGTGTTTTATTTAGAGTAATATTTTCATTATTCATCCTAGTGTTATAGGATGCTCACTGGAAAATAGGAACACCTAGTGATGACTTTAAATTGAGATTTTCTTTCACTAAGAATCAAATAGTAGTTAACGCCAAAATGGAAGTTGATCATTTGTCAACTCCTTTGAGTTGACTCCCTTAGAATCAAATCTGGTAGTATAGATATTTTCTGAGAGGTCAACTCTTCAGAACCATTGATAATCGAGACTATTTTTTGCGCTGCTATGATTCCCATTTTTGGGGCTACTTCATCTACCGTGGATAGGCTAGGTCGCATGTAACTAGCAATAGGCTCATTGGAGAAACCAATGACGAAAACATCTTCTGGAACTTTGATGCCCAACTTTTGCAAGGATTGAACGACGTAGTACGCAGTGTAGTCATTGAATGTGGAAATCGCATCAATCCGGCCATACTTGGCGAAGATATTTTTCAAGAAGTGGTCAATGCTCGATGGTTGAAATTCGTAGTACAGTATGAGTGATTCATCGTTTTTCAAACCATTTTCTTTTAGCGCATCCAGATAGCCGTAGAGCCGGTTGTTACTGTTGTTTAAGTTGATGGTGCCAGTGATATGCGCAATGACTTTACAACCTTGATCTATCAGGTGTTTGTTGGCATTGTAAGATGCTACGTAATCATCAGCAACTACCTTGGGTACATTCAAAAAATTGGAAACACGATCATAAAAAACTATAGGTACTCCTTGTTTCAGCACTTTTTCGTAAGTCGAAAAGTCTTTGGTCTCGATCGTAATCGCTGCAATAATTCCATCCACACGGTGCTTCAGACATTTCTCAATAGAGACTTGCTCAGCTTCAGCTGATTCAGCGCTGTTAAAGACTAGCACGCTGTAATTGTGCTTAAATAGTTGATTCTGGATACTTAACAATACATGAGAGAAAAACGGGACGGAGAGATCGGGGACAATCACACCGATAATCCCGCTGTGACCTTGCGTCATGTTTCTTACGGCATCATTAGACCAATATCCGCGCTCCTCGGCAAGCTTCTTTACTCTCGCTACTGTATTTTTGCTGATTCTAGGATGATCTCTCAATGCACGCGATACGGTAGAGTGTGATACTCCAAGTTCTTTTGCTATGTCCGTTATGGTAACATATTTACTCATTCGACTTAATTGAAATCCTACGTTTTCATTCTGAGTATGGATGTATGAGAATCGATTAAATAGCTGAAGTAGTATCGCTCGAACTCATTGTGCACAAATGTGCGCACTCAAAAGTAGTGAATCAGCATCTAATTGTAATTGAGACATGCTAATTCTGTGCTCATACAAAATTTAAGATAGCAAAGCCCGAATGAACAAGATTCTACAAATAGACCCCAAAGACAATGTGTTAGTCGCTTTGGCTGATCTTTCAGTTGGGGAAGTGGAATTTCAGGGTGAGCGTTTTCAAATCAAGGAACGTATTCCGCAAAAGCATAAGTTTTTTATTGAGGATATTCCGGAAGGAGGTATCATCACCATGTATGGTGTGCCTGTGGGCAAAGCACTCAAGCAGCTGTCTATTGGTGAGCGGATGAGCACGGAAAACATCAAGCATTTTGCGAATCCAATGAATTTGGATCAGCGTGATTTATTCGCTTGGAAAGGTGTGGATGTATCCAAATGGAAGGATCGTACTTTTCAAGGGTTCCACAGAGAAGATGGTCAAGTAGGTACTGCCAATTATTGGCTCTTTATACCGTTGGTTTTTTGTGAAAACAGAAATCTTAGGATCATAGAAGATACCCTCAAAGAGATACTAGGCTACAAGAAACCTAACAACTACCTTCAGTTTGCAGAGAATCTCTTGGGAGAATCAGGGCACACGGTAGCTAAAGATTATCAGCGGGTGTTTGATAACATTGATGGAATCAAATTCCTATATCATGATGGCGGCTGTGGGGGTACCAAAGCGGATTCTGAGGCTTTGCTTCGGATCTTGGTGAGTTATCTTAATCATCCCAACGTGGCAGGAGCTACTGTATTAAGTTTAGGCTGCCAGCATGCGCAATACAGCTGGTTTCAAGAAATCAACAAGGAGCTTTATCCTAAGTCAAATCGTCCGGTGCTCTTTTTTGAACAGCAGCAGATTAAGTCTGAGCAAGAGCTAATTCAATTGGCAATCAAAGAGACCATAGAAGCATTAGAGAAGGTAAATGCTAAATGTAAACGTCAACCTGCTATACTAGATAAATTAACTATTGGCTTGGAATGTGGCGGTTCGGATGGTTTTTCAGGCATTTCTGCCAATCCAACGCTTGGTGCATTATCCGATAAAATCGTTTCACTTGGCGGAGCTACGATTCTCAGTGAGTTTCCTGAGCTAAATGGCGTAGAGCAAAACATTCTCGACCGATGTGTTTCGGATCGTGTGGCGAAGCGATTCTTTGAAATCCAAAAAAGTTATGAACGTCAAGCACATTCTGTAGGATCTGGATTTGACATGAATCCCTCTCCGGGTAATGTAAAAGACGGCTTGATCACAGATGCGATAAAATCAGCTGGCGCTGCGAAAAAAGGAGGCACGGCTCCAGTGAGCGACGTGTTGGACTATGGAGAACACGTGACCGCTCCCGGTCTCAATCTACTGTGCACTCCGGGTAATGATGTGGAATCTACCACAGGACTCGCTGCGGCAGGAGCCAATATTATCTTATTCACAACTGGACTTGGCACGCCTACCGGTAATCCCGTCACACCTGTCATTAAAGTATCCAGTAATACCAAACTAGCTGAGGCTATGCCTGATCTTATTGATTTTAATGCTGGAAAGATCATTAGCGGAGAGCAAACCATTGAAGACACAGCGGATGAACTAATGGAAAAGGTCATTGCGGTAGCTAGTGGAGAAGAAACCCAAGCCATGAAACTGGAGCAAAACGATTTTATATTTTGGAAAAGAGGCATATCACTATGAGTAAGTTTAATCTAACAGGGAAAAAGGCCATCGTTACCGGTGGAGGAAGTGGGATTGGAAAAGCCATCGTGGAAAGTTTGGCTGAGGCTGGTGCCAATGTGGCCATACTAGATTTGTCCCTTTCTGCTGCTGAGGCTGTGGCGAAGGAGACAGTGGGAGAGGTGCATGCATTTGCATGTGACGTCACCGACCTATCAGAAGTACAAAGCGTAGTTGATGAGTTTGCCACAGGCAGACTGGATATACTAGTGAACAATGCAGGGATTGCGCATATTGGGAATATAGAAAAGACGACTGAAGAAGATATGACCAGGCTTTTCAATGTCAATGTGCTAGGAGTGTATAATGGTATTCACGCATCCATTAAGTATATGAAAGCAAATGGTGGTTCTATAATAAATATGTCATCCATTGGCGCTCATGTTGGTCTTTCCGATCGGTTTGCATATTCCATGACCAAGGGAGCTGTTCATGCGCTTTCAATGTCGGTAGCCAAAGATTATTTGATGCATAAGATTAGGTGTAACACCATTTCGCCCGGGCGTGTTCACACTCCTTTTGTCGATGGTTTTTTAGCCAATAACTATCCGGGAAACGAAAAAGAGATGTTCGAGACTTTGTCCAAAAGTCAGCCAATTGGTCGCATGGGAAAACCCAATGAAATTGGCGCTATGGCACTTTATTTAGCCAGTGATGAGGCCTCATTTATTACAGGATCCAACTTTCCGATAGATGGTGGATTCGTTACTTTAAACTCATAATTAAAAAATCAAAAAGAATGAAATTACTAAGATTCGGAGCATTCGGTTCAGAAAAACCAGCCATCCAGATAGACAATAAAAGATATGACGTAAGTCATTTGGTGTCAGATTACAATGAGGACTTCTTTGCTAATGATGAAATCGAAAAGCTGAAAGATTTTGAACCATCAGAGGAATTTCTACTGCCAAATGATGTGCGAATTGGTGCGCCTGTAGCTCGTCCGGGTAAGATCATTTGTGTAGGGTTGAATTATAGCAAGCACGCAGCAGAGTCTGGCATGGAAGTGCCTAAGGAGCCAGTGATTTTTTTCAAGGCTACTTCAAGTATAGTAGGTCCTTATGATGATGTTATCATTCCCAGAAATAGTGTGAAGACGGACTGGGAGGTGGAATTAGCTGTGGTCATTGGCAAACGTGCCAATTATGTATCAGAGGACGAGGCGATGGATTATGTAGCGGGATATACACTGCACAACGATGTGAGTGAGCGAGAGTACCAGATAGAGCGCGGAGGACAATGGGTCAAAGGAAAAAGCTGTGATACGTTTGCTCCACTAGGTCCATTTATTGCTACAAAAGACGAAATCCCCAACCCAAACAACCTAAATCTTTGGCTCAAGCTAAATGATAAAAAGCTACAAGATGGAAACACTAATGACTTCATCTTCAATATACAGCATGTGGTTTCTTATCTGTCTCAATTTATGAGTTTAATGCCTGGTGATATTATATCTACGGGCACGCCTGAGGGAGTTGGTTTTGGATTCAAACCACCAATGTATCTCAAGCCAGGAGACGTAATGGAGCTAGGAATAGAAGGACTTGGTGTTTCCAAGCAACATGTAAAAGCTTGGTCAAAATAACAGAAACCCTACAGCGATGGATCTAAACTTAGCAGGTAAAGTGTATGTAGTCACCGGTGGTACCGGAGGAATTGGCGAAGCTATTGCTAAAAGTCTCGCGGCAGAAGGTGCTATTCCAGTGATTGTAGGCAGAACTGCTGAGAGTGGTCACCGAGTGCGCAGCGATATTGAAGCAATTGGAGGAACATGTAAGTTTATACAAGCCGCTCTTGGTAGCGAAGATAACTGTAAGCCAATAATTGAAGAAACGATCGCTGCTTTCGGGAAGATAGATGGGTTGGTCAACAATGCCGGATCAAACGACGGGGTTGGGCTTGCATCAGGTTCACCAGAGGCGTTTCAAAAGTCTGTTTTGCAGAATCTTTCTCATTACTACGACTTAGCTCACTATGCACTTCCATACCTAAAGGAGACGAAAGGATCCATCGTGAATATTAGTTCTAAAACGGCGCTGACTGGGCAGGGCAACACTTCAGGATACGCCGCGAGCAAAGGAGCACAGTTGGCATTGACGCGAGAGTGGGCAGTGGAATTGGCGCCATACGGCATTCGTGTGAACGCCATAATACCTGCAGAGGTAATGACTCCACAATACGAAAGGTGGATTGCCACTTTCGACAATCCTGAAAAAGCACTACAGGATATTGTGTCCAACATTCCTTTAGAAAACCGAATGACCGAGTCAGATGAAATCGCCTCGATGACAGTTTTTTTATTATCGGAAAAGAGTAGCCATACCACTGGTCAATGGCTCCATGTGGACGGAGGTTATGTTCATTTCGATAGGGCTATGCTCATATAAAGTTGAAAATAACCCCTACTTCTTAGTACCACCACTTAGTAATTCTGTGTTAGATGCACAGCAAAATCACTTTTGAGTACTTGAAGAGCCTTTCAATTTATTGATAACAGCGTTATTGATATCTTGATAGTTTTATTTAGAGCTTAACCGCGAATAAATTCTTCTGAAATAATTAGAGTAGTTGTTTTGGGCTGACTAGGGAAATGACGCTAATGGATTATATTCAATACGGAATTTACCTTTGGCTAAAAAACTTATGATCATAACTCGATCTATAATTGCGACAACTGTGTGATCAAATATGCCATCCTATTGTAATTTGATAAGCATCTTAAAGATTATTCTTTGTGCAAAATTTCAACGACGAGGTGATTTTATAAATTAATGACTAGTTGCTTTAATTGATAGGAAGTTTTACTTCTAGATTTATTCTTGGGAATTGATGAAAATCAATTAACTGTGTATAAATTACACACAAAATATTGGGGGATTCATGATAATGTTCCCCATTTCTCAAATAGTTACAATTCATTTAGTGTAGATCATATGGAAAAAAAACATAACATACCGGCAACTGATAAGGTGGCGGTTGTCACTGGAGGTGGCGGAGTGCTCTGTGGCACTATGGCTAAGGCCTTAGCCAGTCAAGGCATCAAAGTAGCAGTTTTGGATTTGAAATTAGACGCTGCAAAGGCTGTAGCTGATGAGATCAATCAATCTGGTGGTACAGCTATTGGTGTTTCCGCGAACGTTTTGGAATTGGACAGCCTTAAGGAAGCTAAGAAGGTGGTAGATGCACAACTTGGAGAGTGTTCGATCTTAGTCAATGGGGCAGGAGGTAATCACCCCAAAGGAACCACGACCAACACTCATTTCAATATTGGAGACGATGAGAACAAAGAATTGATCTCATTTTTTGATCTAGATCCGGATGGAATACAGTTCGTTTTTAACCTCAATTTTATTGGTACTTTGTTGCCAACTCAAGTGTTTGCCAAGAGCATGATTGGCAAGGAGGGATGCTCTGTGATCAACGTGTCATCCATGAATGCTTTTACGCCACTGACCAAGATACCTGCTTATAGTGGGGCAAAGGCTGCAGTGAGCAATTTCACTCAATGGCTGGCAGTTCATTTTTCAAAAGTGGGTATTCGTGTGAATGCCATTGCGCCAGGTTTTTTCCTGACCGATCAAAATCGCTCGCTTTTGACCAATCCTGATGGCTCTTTTACAGATCGCGGAAACACGATTCTTGCTCAGACGCCAATGGGTAAATTTGGTGAACCCGATGATCTTGTTGGGACCTTGCTTTGGTTGTGTGGAGAAGATTCTCGATTTATCACTGGTGTAGTGGTGCCAATTGATGGAGGGTTTAGTGCATACAGCGGAGTGTAATATCTGATTTGTAAAACCTAATATTTTAATTTTTCTGCCGAGACTTCATTTGACTCGATTTTGATTCTGCCAAGATCAAAATATGTAAACGAGAAGTTGGTAGAATCCATTGTATCAAAAGCTTGGATGAATTAATTCGCGAAATAATGATAAATAAAAATAAACTAGAACAAACGTGGAGATGGTACGGTCCGAACGATCCAGTGTCACTCTCTGACATCAAGATGTCTGGCGCTACAGGCATAGTAACTGCTCTCCATCACATTCCCAATGGGGTGGTTTGGAGTGTGGAAGAAATACAAAAGCGCAAAGCTGAAATAGAAGCTGCGGGACTCGTTTGGTCTGTGGTAGAGAGTATTCCTGTTCATGAAGATATCAAGAAACGCTCGGGTGACTATGAGCTTTACATTCAGAATTATCAAGAGGGTATTCGCAACTTAGGTCAATTTGGGATAGATACTGTATGCTATAATTTCATGCCCGTGCTTGATTGGACACGTACCGACCTGAGCTATGAAATGCCCGACGGCTCCAGGGCTTTGAGATTTGATGCGGCCGAGTTTGCTGCTTTCGAGTTGTTCTTGCTGAAGCGACCTGGTGCAGAGGAGGACTACAGCGATGCTCAAAAAGAAAAGGCGTCACAAGTATTCTCCAAAATGAGCGATTTGCAAAAAGAGCAACTTGTCAATAACATCATAGCAGGTTTGCCAGGTGCAGAAGAGGGTTACTCTTTGGAACAGTTTCAGCAAGTGCTTGATACCTACGAAAACATAGGCGAAGCAGAACTAAAGGCCAATCTCTATGCCTTTTTAGCCGATATCATCCCGGTAGCGGAGAGTGCAGGAGTATTGATGGCTATTCATCCTGATGATCCTCCATTCCCAATTTTAGGATTGCCAAGAGTGGTAAGCACAGAGGCAGATGCGAAGCAGTTAATAGATGCCGTAGACAGTAAGTACAATGGACTGTGTTTCTGTACGGGTTCTTATGGTGTGCGTGCTGATAATGACCTAGCTGGAATGGTTCAGCGATTGGGCGATCGAATCAACTTCATTCATTTGCGCGCTACCAAACGTGATGAAGAAGGGAATTTTCATGAAGCAGATCATTTGGATGGCGATGTAGATATGTTCGGTGTGATGAAAGCCTTGGTGGAAGAGCAAAACAAACGTGTGATAGCTGGTCGGACAGACATCAAAATGCCAATGCGACCGGACCATGGTCACCAAATGCTTGATGATCTGCATAAGAAAACCAATCCCGGATACTCGGCAATAGGACGTCTGAGAGGTTTGGCAGAGCTTAGAGGGTTAGAATTGGGCATTAGAAAATATTTAGAAAAATGAAGCCTTTTTTAGATCAGGATTTTCTCTTAGAAAATAGTACGGCCAAAAAGCTGTATCACGATTTTGCGAGTAAGATGCCGATTATCGACTATCACTGTCACTTATCGCCAAAGGACATTGCCGAGGATCGAGTCTATCAAAACATCACAGAAGCATGGCTGGAGGGTGATCACTATAAGTGGAGAGCTATGAGAGCTAATGGTGTAGATGAATCATTCATTACCGGCAAAGCAAATCCAAAGGAGAAGTTCATTAAATGGGCTGATACCGTCCCCAACACCTTCAGAAACCCATTATTTCATTGGACACATCTTGAGCTACAGAGGTATTTTGGGATTCACGAGTTGTTAAGTCCGTCAAGTGCCGAGGAGATCTATGAAACAACTTCAACTCAACTGAAAACCAAGGAATATTCATGCCGAGGTTTACTGCACAAAATGAATGTGAGGATGGTTGGGACAACTGATGATCCATCGGATGACCTTAGATATCATAAGCAGTTGCGAGATGAAGGGTTTGAGGTAAAAGTATTACCAACTTTTCGTCCAGATAAACTCTATGCTGTTGAAAATCAGGAGGTTTATAGGGAATATGTCCATTCTCTAGGTATGATTGTTGGTTTTGAGATTAAGTCTTTAGACGATCTTTTAGCTGCATCTCAGTCACGAATAGATTATTTCCATGACGCAGGCTGTCGGATTTCTGATCATGGTTTAGATCAGTTGTATCAAAATGCCTATTCTCTTCAGAAGGCGTCAGAGATTTTTGAAGCCAGCATGCAAGGTCAGGCCATTACTCAGCGAGAAGTTGAAGTATTTAAGATGACCATGATGGTTGAACTAGCCAAAATGTATCACCACAAAGGATGGGCGCAGCAGTACCATTTGGGTGTCATTCGCAACAATAATACTCGCTTGCTCTCTGAGCTCGGTCCAGATACTGGATTTGATTCTATTGGAGACTTGTCACAGGCGAGCGCTCTAGGCGAATTTCTAAATCGACTAGACAGCAGTAATCAGTTGTCAAAGACGATAGTTTACAATCTAAATCCCGCGGATAACGAGGCATTTGCTACTATGCTGGGTAATTTCAATGATGGCACTATAGCTGGAAAGATGCAATACGGGTCGGGATGGTGGTTTTTGGATCAAAAAGAAGGAATGATTCGCCAAATGAATACCCTATCGAATATGGGGCTTTTGAGTCAGTTCGTAGGGATGCTTACCGACAGTAGAAGCTTACTCTCTTTTCCGAGACACGAGTATTTCCGACGGATACTTTGCAATCTTATAGGAGCAGATGTCGAAAAAGGTGAATTTCCCAATGACGTGGAATGGCTTGGAAAGCACGTTGAGAATATTAGTTATTATAACGCTGAGCGGTACTTTGGGTTTTAGTCATCATAGATAGAAGCTTTTTTCAAGGAATCAATATTGATTATAATTACACTATTGGTTGACTTCATTTTTCCATACGATAGGTGATCCGCAATAATTTTATTGGTCAAGTATTACTTGCTTTTCAATTCTGCAATCAAATTGGTTTAGTGAGTTGAGTTTCGTTCGATTGAGAATAGTAGTTGACCAAGAGAAAAATAAAGGAACTCTACAGGTTATATGAATGTTACTTTTGGTAATACCACCAAAGTTGTCCGAGCATAAAAAAAATACTATTTTTAAGCGTTTCGTTCTGACCATTACCTACGAGCGTAGACTGTAGCCTAGCCTAATACTAAAAGATTGTTATGAAAGAGATCCTGAATAATTTCAGTGAGATTGTCATTGAAAAACCGGTTGATAAGATTATTAAGCAGATTAAAGAACTTATATCCTCGGGACAGCTGAAGCCTGGAGATAGGTTACCTTCAGAGCGATTGTTGAGTGAGCGATTTGGTGTAGGACGAACATCTGTAAGAGACGCGATTCAAAAACTGGAGTTCTACGGGATATTAAAAACCCTTCCTCAGAGTGGTACAGTGGTGGCCGGTATTGGGATTAACGCCCTTGAAGGGTTGATTACTGACGTACTCAAGTTAGAAGGCAACGATTTCAATGCATTGGTAGAAACCCGATATATTTTGGAGACCAAATCTGCTCGTTTGGCAGCTACCAGAAGAACTGATGAGGATTTGGTCGCTATTAATACGGCCTTGAACAATTATGAGAAGGCATTGAATGGGGGAAACGTATCTGTTGAGTATGATCTGCTTTTTCATTTGGCGATAGCCGAGGCAAGCAAGAACCCTGTACTCAAATCCCTAATGCTCATTGTAACTCCTGATATTATTTCCTATTTCAATGAAAATGACGTTTGTGGAGGTAACAGGCCTACCTCAGCGCTAGACGAGCACTATGAGATTCTTGGTTATGTAAAAAGTAAAGATGCGGAGCATGCTGAGAAGGCCATGAAAAATCATTTGGATGATCTTCTCAACTATACCGTTCAATCAAATGGTGTTGTCAACGGGCTTTGACAAAGTCAATTTAAGTTTAAGCTCTCTATGCCAAATGAAAATCTCTAAAGTAGTTTCATTTTGCTTCTTTAGTTCTAGTTAGGCTAATTCCTATTTCAATTTTTAGCCGTACTTCTGTCATTATAACTCTCGCAAAATGTAAAGTGTTGTAGTTCGTGCTTCATACAAAATTCAATTCTCAGGTGGTAAATTTGAATATTTGCAAATTGGTTGACTAATTTACCAATAGTTTTAATCTTTTAATCAATCATGATAAGAGCAACCCAGAAAAGTCAAATAAATCTAACTTTTCGTCTACCGAGGATAGCGTTTGTAATCCTAATCGGCGTACTTTTTACTAATGCTTGTTCTCCTAGTACAAAGCCTACAGAAATAGTCGTCCAAAACTTGGAGATGGGAATTCCAGCGGGGAATCAAGTTTTCGTTGAAGAATTGATCCCGGGAGAAATTGCAGATACTAAAATTCAGCATATAGCTTACGTTGGCCCAACGGAGCAAAGTTTGGAAGTACCAGAAGGGAGCATCAATATGATGCTATTCGTAAAAGGGAGAGGGACATTGCTAGCAGACACTACATATGAGCTGGTTCCTGAATCAATAGCCATACCGTTTAATCGAGAACAAGAAATAAGAATTAGGGTACCCGAAGGGGAAACGTTACATTTTATGAAATTCATAAAGACCTTAACACCTCAAGACGTAGCGGATCTTTCGGATTATCCTGAAGAAAGCAAGTATGACCTATTTTTCACAAAGTTTGAAGATTGTGAGCCATATACGGAAAAAATTAAGAGTCCCAATACCGTAAGCAGGACAGTGCTGCCGGCAGATATTGTGCCTAGAGTGGCGTTAGGCACCGTAGAGGCAATGGGACCTGATGCTGTTGGGGCGCACGAACATCCAATGCTCGATCAGCTGTTTTTGGGATTATCTAAGAACGATATAGTTGTTCACGCAGATGAGGCATCCACTGAATTCAAAGAATACTCTCTGTTACATATTCCTCTTGGTTCCAGTCATTGGGTCACAGTAGAAGAAGGCAAGAAGATGTATTATATGTGGATGGATTTCTTCCTCACGAAGGAAGGTCAAGAGTGGCTTAAAACGCATAAACCCATGAGTTCAGACAAGAGCGAATAGTTGAATGCATCTAGTTTTTTGATAAATAGAAGAAATAATGAAATCACAAATCTTTATTACTAGGATAAGATTCTCGATGCTTTTAATTGCATTGTTTATTTCTGAACTGGCATCTGCTCAAACGCGATTTGACGTGGCTTCAGAGTCTGAATTCTTTTCCGCAAGAGAAGAGGCTGTCGGTGGAGATTCCATCGTTTGGAAGTCTGGAACCTATCGAGATGTATTCATGGTAATAGAAACAGACAGTTTGGTGGTCACCGCAGAAGAATTTGGATCGGTGATATTTAGTGGCTGGTCTAAAGTGGAGATTAATGCAGACCATGTAGTGCTTTCTGGGCTCCAATTTATTGGAGGTGATATCGGTACTGATCATGTGATCAGGAATTGGGGAAGTGATGTGCTGATTACTGAGATCAACATTGAAGCCTATCATAGTTATAAGTATCTCATTGTTGATCAAGCTTCTCGGAGA
The DNA here is from genome assembly GCA_049115815.1 of Cyclobacteriaceae bacterium. Classification (GTDB taxonomy): domain Bacteria; phylum Bacteroidota; class Bacteroidia; order Cytophagales; family Cyclobacteriaceae; genus Marinoscillum. The sequence continues at coordinate 222,723 of JAGDZO010000006.1, forward strand.
ACGACGATCAGTTATTGCAATTTTGAAAGTAGAATCAATTTGGCTGACCAAAACATCCTTTCCATACTCGTGGATGACGAACCTGGTTATCATGTAATTCAATATTGCTCCTTTAAGAATTTTGATGGTAGTGGGGGAGACATGGGGATTGAACCTATTCGTATTGGGGTGAGTAGTCAAGCACACTTAGATAGTCGTACGATTGTCGAATATTGCTATTTCTACAATTGTGATGGCGATGGAGAGGCGATTTCTAATAAGGCTGCCCAGAATGTGTTTAGATACAATACTTTTATTAATAACTACAAAGCTGAATTAGTTCTGCGTCATGGTGATGAGGCTGTAGTTTATGGTAATTTCTTTCTTGATGGCATGGGCGGAGTGCGCGTGCGTGAGGGACAAAATCATTTTATCTACAACAATTATTTTTCAGGATTATCAGGTCGTTCGATTTACTTGCAAAATGAGTCATCGGATCAACTGGACAGTATTCATATATACTTCAATACCATTATCGATTCAGAAAAGGTCAGACTCGGCGGACCTGGCAATGCTCCACCAAAGAATGTGGTTTTTGCAAACAATATTTTCACAGATCCCAAAAGCACACTTTTTGGAGACCCTACCGGAAACGAGCGATGGTTAGGTAATATCGCATCAGGAAACCTTGGAATTGATGTTAGTGAGGGAATGACAGAGATCGATCCCAAACTTGTGGAGAATGATTCAGGCTACTTACAGCTAGACGAAAGTAGTGCTGCGATTGATGCTGCAGTATCGGGCTATCCGCCAATTCCAGAGATAGAAGGTTTGGAGTTTGATGATTTGAGACTGGATCTTATGCAGCAGATAAGACCAGATGCCATTGAGTCAAAAGATTTAGGAGCTTCCGAATATTCTATCACATCGCAAGTAAGCCCCCATGCAAAAGAATCAAATACAGGCCCAACTTTTCCTAAGCGCTTAACAGAGTTTTCTATTTCTACAACTGTACTAGGCGAGGGTAGTATCAGTATTTCTCCGCAAAAAGACTCATATCTGCTCGGAGAGATTGTAACCTTATCAGCTACAGCTACTGATGGATATCAATTTGCACGATGGTCTGGAGATATAAGTAGTCGTAGGAATCCAAAGACCATTGCTTTTACAAGAGATTTGAATGTAGTGGCCGAATTTGAAGAATCATTACCTCCACCGCCCATGGATCCTTTGGAAGTAAATGATGAAAGTACCGTCAAAGTGTATCCTAATCCAACCAGTGATATTCTGTATTTAAAGCTTCCAAAGAATCGACCTTCAGAGCTTTCAATCTTTATTTACGACATAAGAGGAAAAATAAATCAATCGCAGCGTATTGTAACTTTCCAGGATTCCCTGGAGATAGATATTTCCAACCTTTCTCCCGGACTTTATTTCCTAGCAATCAGTAGCAGCGAAAGTAAAAATCTTTTCGATGCGTCTAAAATGATAAAGATTGTCAAAGACTAATTGAATAGTAATACTGGGATATCATTTCGGTTCTATTGGCTGAACTACGTTCTTCTTAGTTAGTAAAGATGGCGCTTCTAATTTCCTTCTTTAGGGTGGCTAAATGAGCCAACGATTCCTTTTCAGTCAATGTGATGAATTGTGCGATTTAAGGTGACGTCTGAATTATCAATTCAACAAATAGAGAGCGATTGTTAGCGGAAGTTTTGAGTATTATTTAGGTAAATCATGCTATTTATATGAATAATTCAAGAAAAAAGTTCGGAATACTTGGAGATAAGATTAGTTAGTTATAAATTGGTCAACCAATTACTAGTCGATTAAAGGCCCAATTGGAAAAAAAAGCTAGAAAATGGAATTGCTGAACAATTTTTCACAAATAGAAATCGAATCTCCTTCTGACAAGATTATAGGTCAGATCAAGGAGTTGATTTCGTCCGGGCAGCTTAGCTCGGGTGATAGATTGCCTTCAGAAAGAATGTTAAGTGAGCGGTTGGGAGTGGGTCGAACGCATTTACGTGAGGCTTTAAGAAAATTGGAGTTTTACGGCATCCTAAAAACACACCCTCAAAGCGGAACGGTGGTTGCCGGTATGGGGCTGCCAGCATTGGAGGGTTTAATAGCTGATATGCTGAGTCTGCATGGTAACGACTTTAAGTCGTTGGTGGAGACCCGAGTAATATTAGAGTCAAATGCTGCAATGCTTGCTGCGATTCATAGGACAGAAGAAGATTTGGTTGAGTTGGAGAATGCGCTGGAGGCACATAAGGAGAAAGTAAGAAACAACGAATCTTCGGTTGAAGAGGACTTGTTATTTCATTTGAAAATAGCAGAAGCAAGCAAGAATTCTGTCCTTAAGTCTTTGATGCTGATTATTACTCCGGATATCATGGCATACTTCAAAACTCACGACGTATGTGGTGATGGGAAATCTGAGGTGGCTCTGCAACAACATGATATGCTACTTCAACACATTAGAGAAGGAAATTCGCAAGCAGCAGGGGAGCTATTAAAAGAGCATCTAAATGATATCGTAAGTTACGTGAATAGCCCTGATCTTGATTTTGCCAGACGCTAAGAGTATACATATTGAATCATTATACATTATTTAAGAAAATCAAACCTAACAACTAGAAGTACAATTTTTAACAACAATTATTTAAACAAACAGTAACAATTATGAAAAACATGTTAAATAACGCAATGAGAAAGACCATCTTGATGATGTCTTTGCTAGCATCTATGGCAGTGCTAATTTCTTGTGGTGAGGATGATGAGCCTGGTACAGATCCAGATCCAGATCCCGCCACGGTAAACGCTGGATTTTCTTCATCAGTTGATCCGCTTGATTCTTATAAGTACACATTCACTAACAGTTCTGTGATTTTAGGAATTGAAGACCTATCTGCAGATTATGCTTGGGATTTCGGTGGAGACGGTACTTCTACTGACGAAAGTCCAGTTCATACATTTTCTGCAGCTGGAGAGTTTGAAGTGAAATTGACAGTAACTGCTGCTGATGGAACTGAAGGAACAGCTATGGAAACTATCACCGTAACTGCTCCAAAGAACAAATTCGTATCAATTTTTGATCAGTATGGAACTGGAAATGAGAAGCCAGGTGGAGGTAATGATAATGGTGAATTAAGACTGCAATTGGCTGATTCCATCAGAACAGGTAGATTGACTTACAACTATAGACTGACTGTAGAAGGTATCGAAGGATATCCTAATGTTGCGGGTAATTCAACAACTAGTGATTACTCTATTTGCGAGTTAAGATTGAAGAGTGATCCACTTTCAAGCCATGGATGGAGAGAAGGTGCAGGAGCAGATGATTCTCATGAAGGAGAAATGTTCCCAGCTCCGAAAGCTGGCGAGTGGGTAGCTGTTGAGGTTAGCTGGGTTTGCGATGGAGTGAACTATCCTAAGTACACAGTGGTAATTGATGGACAAACTGTAGTTTCTAACGTGTCAAGTGCTACTGATGGTGGTGAAGGTGATGAGCCTGGTCACTTAGAGGCTACTAAAGATGGTGTTAAAAACTTCCAGTGGAAATACGGATCAAGTTCTGCAATAGAAACAGAAGCTGCTAACCGTTTCCATGTTGATGACATCAAAATTTATTCTTCTGATTCTGGATCTGAGGTGATCGCGTTTGAGGATGATTTCCAGGCTTATGATGTTGGATTTGCATGGACAGTTGATGATGTTCCAACTACGTATCATGAGAATTCTATCGATGCTGAGGTTCTTGAAGAAGACTAAAATCAAGTAATTGAGTTAGATTTAGAATAAACATAGTTCTTAAAGAGGAGCGTCCACTGGGTGCTCCTTTTTTGTTGCGTGAGTGCCTACTAATTAGGCTATTAATAACTCTGATGTCGACTAAAAATGCCATTGTCATCAGCATCAATTCCTGTAGATTAAGCAAGGCTTTATCAGTCTTGACCAATGATTTGATAATAGGAGTACATGTTCCGTGTATTGCGAAATCCGCAATAATCGAAAGTTTTACATATACTAATAAAAAACAATCGAAATAATTTGGCTATGAAATTGGCATACACTAAATTGGTCGACCAATCGATAGTCAAACAATTTAGCTTTTTGACTTTGAGATTTGATCTGATGGAAATAACGAAAAACTTAATTGTCAATTGATTATTTCACTCAAAAGTTTAATGATAAGTTAAGGGCCAATAAGGATGCTTCTTGTAGAACAAGTGTTTGAGAAAGTCCTAACTAAGTAACAGACAACTATCACTTAATTAAATAACAATTATGAACTATTTCTTACAAAGTACTGTCGAACGAGGAAAGTGGCTGAAAGGCCTCTTGGTAGCGTTCATTTGCTTCGTTTCTATTGGGGCTTATGCCCAGGAGATGAGTCCTAAGACCATTACTGGCCAGATTAAAGATGAAACTGGTGAGGGTCTTCCTGGAGTTACTGTAAGGGTGCAGGGCACTACTACGGGAACTATTACGGATTTTGACGGAAATTTCAGTTTATCTGCGTCCGAATTTGCAGTTCTGGAAGTTTCGTCGATCGGTTTTGAATCTCAGACGATTAAATTGAACGGTCGAACTAGATTAGATCTTTCGCTTAGCGTAGATGTCACAGAACTTAGTGAAGTAGTCGTAATAGGTTATGGAAGTGTACGGAAAAGCGATATAACTGGAAGTGTCTCTTCTGTTAAAGCAGCCGACATCCAAGCCTTTCCATTATTGAGTTCAGCTCAGGCACTTCAAGGAAGAGCAGCTGGTGTTGTGGTGCAATCTGAAAATGGAGGTGAGCCGGGCGCTCCAGTTGGCATTAAGATAAGAGGTACCACTTCATTTACAGCAAGTAGTTCTCCATTAGTAGTAGTGGATGGGTTTGTAGGTGCTTCAATGCCCCAGCCAAATGATATTCAGTCTATAGAGATATTGAAAGATGCATCTGCTACGGCCATCTATGGTTCTAGGGGATCGAATGGTGTGATCATGGTAACCACTAAAAAAGGTGTGCCGGGTAAGATTTCGGTTGAGATTAACTCGACGTTATCTTCTTCAGAAACTTCCAATCGTTTGGATCTACTAAATGCTGACGAGTATACAGATTTTCAAACCATCTTAAACCCAGCATATGTACAGGGACCTGCTGATACTGATTGGCAAGATGTGTTGTTCAGAAATGGTTCGCTTCAGAATCACCAGTTCTCTGTTTCGGGAGGAAGTGACAACATTAATTTTTATGCATCAGCGAATCACTTCACTCAAGAAGGGGTCATCATAAATTCAGCTTTCGAAAGAACCACATTCCTAGCCAATATAGATGCGAAGGTTAGTGACAAATTGAAAATTGGAGTGAATTTATTCAACAGACGAAGTAAGAAAGAGGGAGTATCCACTCAATCAACTGGTTCTACTGCCAATGGTGGTGGTGATGATGTTATTGGTTTAATGTTCAGATTTAGACCAGATCTAGGTATTTACAATGATGGACTTCCTGAAAATGGTTTTACTTCTCAAAATGTAGGTGGGCTACTTGATAATCCTTATGCTGTCGCTACACAACGTGAAAATGTAACTAAAGAGGATAGAGGAAGAGCCAACCTATATTTGGATTATGAAATTATTCAGGGGTTGAATTTTAAAACAACCCTTGGAGTACGTACTATCAATGAAAATGTAGCGACTTATATACCTTCTACATTAACTGAAACTGATGGTGGTGTTGGAGGAACAGCAAGAATCAGAAACCGCCAATCTAACTACCTTCTTAATGAGAATTATGCAACCTATACGCGTAGTATTGGAAAAGGTAATTTAAGCTTTATGGTTGGACACTCATATCAAAGAGATTTGACTGAGCGTTTTGCGGCAGGAGCACAGGGCTTGATAAAAGATAGCTTTAGCTATCATAATCTTGCAGGTGCGGCAGTTCCATTGACTCCTTCTTCGAGCTATTCTGAAACCGAAATTTTGTCTCAGTTTGGTAGGTTTGACTTTGATTGGAATGACAAATACATTCTGAGAGGTACGGTTAGAAGGGATGGATCTTCTAGATTCTCAGAAAATGAGAAATACGCTATTTTCCCTTCTGGAGCAGTGGGTTGGAGGATTTCAAACGAATCTTTCCTGAAGGAAAGTGCCATCATTTCTAACTTGAAATTGAGAGCTAGTTACGGTGTTACAGGTAACACGTCAATTCCAGCATATTCTTCTTTCGCATCATTTGATGATGTTACTGGACTTGGTAACGGTGGTGTTGTAGCAGGAGTTGTTCCTGACCAACCTGCCAATGGGAACCTAAGATGGGAATCTTCTTATCAAACCAATATTGGTGTTGATTTGGGAATTTTTGATGATCAGTTCACCATGGAATTCAACTATTACAATATCGATACACGTGATATGTTGATGCCAGATTTTAATACTCCACTTTATCTTGGAAACTTGACTCGATTTGCCTTGAAGAACGTTGGTGAAATGAACAATGAAGGATTTGAGTTTTCATTTGGTTCAACTAACATCTATACAGATAATTTCAAATGGACTACTGATTTGAATTGGTCAACAAATGAATCTCAAATCGTAAGTCTAATCGATGGTCTTGATGTATTCTTGGATGCGTCTCCAGGCTACTTCAGTAGAGACCGTACGCACTTGCTAAGAGAAGGTGAAGCTCCGGGTGTGTTCTGGGGGTACGTGTACGAAGGAGTTTATAAAGGCGGTGCCTTAGCGGAAGGAACGGCCATGCTAGAAGGAGGAACTATTGGCGATCCGATCTTTGCGGAGGTAGCTGACGAAGATGGAAACTTTGATGGCGTGATTGATACGCGTGACCAGCAAATAATAGGTAACCCTATTCCTGATTTCACTTATGGTATCAATAATAACTTGTCGTATAAAAATTTCGATCTAAACATCTTTATCCAAGGCGTTAAAGGAGGCGATATATTCAACCTGACTAGAGTTCAGCTTATGAATGGTGATGCTAACGCATTGACAGATATCAAGGACGCATGGACAGTGCAGAATCCTGAAAGCGATATTCCTAGAGTAGGAAATAACTCTCAAAGAGAACTATCTACTCGTTTTGTTGAGGATGGAAGTTATATCAGATTGAAAAACGTGTCTTTGGGCTACAATCTCCCTACAGATTTTATCCAGAAATTGGGATTGTCTAGCGCACGATTATCTGTAAGTGCTCAGAACTTACTGACAATAACCAATTATTCAGGTCTGGATCCTGAGGTAAGTTATTTCGGAGGCGGAGGTGAAAGTACCAACGCTAATAACCCAACCAACCCAAATACTACGAATGGTTTCGATTACGGTAATTATCCAACAATCAGATCATATACTTTCAGTGTTAATTTGAAATTTTAAAGAATACCCAATATGAAAAGATATAAATCTTTGCTTTTGTTGATACTAGGTTTGTCAACATATGCATGTTCTGATTTACAAGAAGAACCAGTAGGAATATTGGTTCCGGAAACATATTTCACTGATGTTGCTTCTGTAGAAGTTGCGATGAATGGAGTATATGCAAGATTGCACCATCGTTTTTTCTTAGCCAGAGAAACGTCTCTTCAAATCATGTTGCGAAGTGATATGGTAGATATTGGAGATCCTGGTACTCGTCAAGAAAGAATTGATCACAATGAATTCAATGATATAGCTGATAATGGAAACACGATTGTTGCATGGGGAGCGATGTGGGATATCGTTTCGGCATGTAACCTTACCATTTTTGGAGCGGACATTGCGGAAGGCGATGAAGCCCGTTTGAATGTCTTAAAAGGACAGGCTCATTTCATTAGAGCATTGACATATTATCATTTGGTACGACAGTTTGGGCCGATCATTTATATTGATGCACCCGTTACTGATGTGGCGGCATTAAGTACAGCTTCGCCTAACAGTGTGGAAGATATTTACGCTGGAATTATTTCTGATTTGGAGTTTGCAAAGTCAGTATTACCAAATACAGTAACTAACAAATCTATTCCTTCAAAACCTGCCGCCAGTGCTTACCTAGCTTCAGTGTATTTGACTACAGGAGATTACGCTAGTGCGCTAGCCGAGGCGGAAGAGATTATTAGTAGATCTAATGATGATGGTGATGGATCATACAACCTTAATTTGGAACCTGATTTCCAGAATTTATTCCACTATGCTGACGTGAAAGGTTCGAATGAGCCGATATATGTATTGGATTTCATAGGTCTTTCTCAAGCTACCAACTGGACAACTGATTATTTAGCTCCACTTTCTGGTATTTCAAGTAGTGAAGCATATCCGCATAAAGGAGGCTGGGCTGTTTTAGTCCCTTCTATTGAAGTATTTAACACATGGAATGGTCATGATTATAGAAGAGCGGTGAGTTTTGATACTACTGCAGTGAAGTCAACATTAAATGGTGGAAATCCTGTTGATTACACGCAGTTTAGTCAAGTTGATCCAATCAACCCGAACAGACCGTTTATAGCTAAATATCACAGGTACCCTGGACTTAATACTTCAGCTAATGGTAGGGAGTCAGAACTGGATTATCAGCTTATGAGGTATGCTGAGGTACTACTTATTGCTGCTGAAGCGGCTGTAGAGCAAGGAGATAATAGTAAGGCTCAGATGTACCTGAATAAGGTAAGGGCACGAGCTAGAAATGGAGCTGTTGATGGTGATAATGTGAAATACCCACCAAGTCCTATTCCTGCAGATCATACTGGTACTGTTACTGTAGAAGACGTACTAGAAGAGCGCAGATTAGAGCTTGCTTTCGAAGGCAAGAGATGGTATGATATAGTCAGAAGAGATTTAGGACAATCTGTATTCAGCGCATCAGGATTAGAAGGAGAGAAGCCTGGTTTCGCATATCCAGATGATTATTTAATCCCGATACCTGCTGATGAAGTCTTGAGAAATCCTAATCTAGGTAATTAACATTCTTCAGTTAGTCAGTAAGAGTTCTCCAACTCGGTTGGAGGACTCTTTTTATCATTTTCCATTGAGCAAGTGGATCCAACCTATCATCAAAAACTCATGAAGCATTTTTTAGTAATTGGCATTGTAGCAACTCTCCTTATCTCAGGATGCTCAGATCGAGCTGAGGGTTTGGTAAGTGATATTGAGGATTTTAATAGCGCAGTAGCAAATGCCACTCCTGGTTCGGTGATCACTATGGCTAATGGTGTGTGGAATGATGTGGAACTAAAGTTTACCGGAAAAGGTGAAGAATCAAATCTTATTAGACTACAGGCTCAAACCCCAGGTGAAGTAATCATATCTGGCCAATCCAACCTTGCCTTGTCTGGTGAATATTTGGAGGTGTCTGGATTGGTATTTAGAAATGGGTATACTCCAACTAGTGAGGTCATTTCCTTTAAGACTAGTAACAAGGCGGTAGCCAATAATAGCCGCGTAACCAATTGTGTTATCGATGATTTCTCTAATCCAGAGAGATTTGATTCGGATTATTGGGTGGGGCTATATGGAAAGAACAATCAGTTTGATCACAATTCCCTAATCGGGAAAAGAAATTTAGGAGTGACCATGGCCGTCCGTTTGAAGGGCGAACACAATCAGGAAAATGGTCATGTTATAGAATACAATTATTTCGGAACCAGACAGACGCTTGGCTCTAATGGCGGGGAGACTTTAAGAATTGGAACGAGCCATTACTCACGAACCTATAGTAACACCAAAGTTCGATTCAACTATTTTGATAGAGCAAGTGGCGAACTTGAGATTATTTCTAGCAAGTCATGTGGAAATGAGATTCACAATAATGTTTTCTACGAATGTCAGGGTACTTTGACTATGCGACATGGTCATCATACACTAGTAGAGAACAATTACTTTCTAGGAAATCGAAAGCCTAATACAGGAGGAATTAGGATCATCAACGAATACCAAACCGTAAGGAAGAATTATCTATTTGGACTGACTGGTCATCGTTTCAGATCGGCTCTTACCATTATGAATGGTATATATAATTCGCCGATTAATAGATACAATCAAGTGGTGGATTCCAAGATGGACAACAACTTGGTCATCAATAGCGATTTTATACAGTTTTGTGCTGGTAGTGATGAAGAACGTACCGCAACTCCTATAGGATCTTCTTTCTCTAATAATCTTATTCTAGGCACGACCAACTTAGAACCTTTTACCATTTTTGATGATGTATCAGGGATTACTTTCAATGGGAATCTACTGAATGAAGGAATCAAGAAACCTTTGGATGATGGTTTTGAGCATGTATCTGCAAGTCTCTCAAATAATGACTCTGGCTTGACTGTTCCACAGAAAGACTTATTGGATAGGATTGATTTTGGTTCGGTATCGCTTCCTGTGACACTTGACCAAGTAGGGGCGAACTATTATCCTAAAGTTCCGAGAAGGAGTGTCTTTTCAGGAAAAAATACTGTTAAAGTCTCCTCAGGAACCAATACTCTTTTGGAGGCATTAGCAACTAGCAGCCCTGGTGATGTGCTAGAATTAGAAGGAGGTAAGACTTACCTATTAACGAAGTATGCAATCGTGAAGCACCCAATTACTATTAAAGCATCGGGTAGCGATAATGCCATTATCCAGTCAGAGAAACAAAGCTTTTTCAAACTTGAAAACGGTGGATCTTTACGTTTTCAGAAAATTACTTTTGATGGCAATGAGTCGCCAGACCAAGCTGGGAACAATGTGATAAGCACGAGCAAGTATTCTATGAATAAGAACTATGCACTTATCGTAGAAGACTGCATGGTCAAAGATTTAGATAAGAATCATTCTTTTGATTTTTTGAAATCCTACCAGCACACTTTCGCGGACTCAATTCACATCATCAATACGCAGATGACCAATATTACTGGTTCGATTTTGAAACTTGATGCAGAGGTTGAAGACCTTGGAATCTACAATGTTGAGAATCTAAGAATAGTAAATTCTAGTTTTGATGATGTAGAAGGCATTATCGCTAGTGTATATCGGGGTGGAACAGATGAGAGTACTTTCGGCCCAATCGTCAATATTGAAAATGTAACGATCAATGAAAGTGGTAAAGGAAAACGCAACAAATTGGATGCAGCTCTTCGCTTCCATGGCGTTCAGAAGCTCAATGTCTCTAATGTTGAAATAACTGATAGCAAGGGAGTTGACCTCTTTTTGACCAATGGCGAGCCAATCTCCGAATTAAAGGACATTGATTTTGTCAATTCACCTGGATTAAAAGCCAATAGCACTGAATATAAGACTAGTAACATAACCATGTCAAAGAAGTGAGATATGCCCTTGTCATATTACTCGTAATCGTATCTTGGTTAGGTTATGGCCAATCGCACCCTAGCTTGATAATGACGGTAGATGGAGTATCCTCTATCCGTGAAAACCTTGGAAAAGCTCCGCTTTTCGATGCTACTTTGGCTCAAGTAATCCGAGATGTAGATGGAGCCATTGCCCGTGGAATTGATGTACCTATTCCGAAAGATTTGGCGGGAGGATATACTCACGAACAGCACAAGGATAATTTCTTCATCTTGCAAAAAGCTGGAGCCTTGTACCAAATCACACAAGATGAGAAATATGCCATCTATGTGCGAGATGTTCTGCTCGCTTACAAAGAGATGTATCCTAAGCTAGATCGTCATCCAGCCGAACGTTCGTATGCTCGTGGTAAACTGTTTTGGCAGTGTCTGAATGACGCCAATTGGTTAGTATATGTTAGTCAGGCTTATGATTGTATATATGATTGGTTGAGCCCTAAAGAAAGAAAATCCTTCAATAAGGAGCTTTTTCGGCCTATGGCTGATTTCTTGTCTGTAGAGACTCCTCAGTTCTTCAATAGAATTCACAACCATAGTACCTGGGGTAATGCTGCCGTAGGTATGATTGGGCTGGTGATGGAAGACGATGAGCTCGTGCAGCGTGCCTTGTATGGTGCAAAAGATGTTGACTTGAAGAGCTCCGCTGTAGATAATGATGGAGGAACCATCACCACTGAGGGTGAGATGGGTTTTTTGTCTCAAATAGACAATGCATTCTCTCCAGATGGCTATTACACGGAAGGGCCATATTACCAACGCTATGCGATGTATCCGTTCTTGATATTTGCCGAATCATTAGAGAACAAGAAACCGGATCTGAAAATATTTGAGTACAACAATGCTGTACTGCTTAAAGGGGTGGCTGCATTACTCAATCAAACCAATAAGGCAGGGGAGTTTTTCCCAATTAATGATTCCCAAAAAGGGATGTCATATATGTCCAGAGAGTTAATCACAGCTGTCAGTATGGCCTATTACTATGGAGACCAGAACCCTACATTGCTTTCGGTGATCAAGGAGCAAGGAGTTGTTTCGCTTGATCAGACCGGTATGCTCTCCGCCAAAGATTTGGCTGAAGGAAAGGCACAGCCTTTCGTTATGAAAAGTATCGAGCTGAGGGATGGTGGCAAAGGAGATGAGGGTGCCATTGGAATTCTTAGAGGAAGAAACAATCCTGAGGATGAACTTACGGTATTGATGAAATACTCCAAGCATGGCATGGGGCACGGACATTTCGACAAACTATCATTCTTGGCGTACTTCAATGAAAAAGAACTTTTTCAGGATTATGGAGCGGCCAGATGGGTGAACATTGAGCAGAAAGATGGTGGCGGATATTTGAAAGAGAATCATAGCTGGGCAAAGCATACCATAGCTCATAATACGTTGGTACTTGATCAAAAGTCACAATTTGATGGCAAGGTCAAACCAGCGGATTTGAATCACCCAGACCCATATCTTTTTGATACGTCAGATCCCAATGTACAAGTGATGAGCGCAGTAGATTCTAATAGTTATGCTGGGAGTAAGATGCAGCGCACGATGGTTATGATCAAAAATTCAATGTTCGATCACCCACTTTTACTGGATTTGTTTACTATAACATCTGATAAATCACACAGCTATGAACTGCCCTATTATTATAAGGGCGAGTTGATGCAAACAAGCTTTGTGAAAAATCCGGAAACCACACTGTCGACAATGGGAGAGGGATTCGGTTATCAACATCTTTGGAAAGTGGCTACAGGAGATGCTACAGGTGAAGTGACTCAGGTCAATTGGTTCGATAAGGAAGTATTCTATACCCTCACGGCTGCAGCTGAGAAGGGGGACAGCTACACTTTTGGTAGAATTGGAGCTAATGATCCAAACTTCAATCTTAGACGAGATCCAGTTTTCATCATCAACCGTTCGGGAGAAGAAAACGAGTTGTTCGCTTCGGTTCTAGAAGTGCATGGCAGTTATTCTTATGTGACCGAAAAACCAGTAAATCCTTACGGAATTATAAAGCGTGTAGAAGTATTACATCACAGTAATGAATATACCATTGTGAGTTTTGGAAATGATGCCGATGATTCATGGACCTACATGATGTCTAACATGGATAATTCGGAGGATTCCAAACATGACGTGGATGTTGACGGTACCTCATATTCCTGGGAAGGAGTATTTCAATTATTGAAAAATTAAAACATAAAGAAAGAATGAGTCGAGCAAGCGAAAAATACATTTTGACAAAGAACATGGAGTGGGAAGTACTCGGAGGTGGAGTATCACGCAAGTTTTTGGGTTTTGATAACCAAATCATGATGGTTCAGGTAAAGTTTGAAAAAGGTGCCTTGGGATCTCCTCATCAGCATTTTCATACGCAGGCGACTTATGTTGTTTCTGGAAAATTCGAATTCACCATAGACGGTGTAAAGCAAATAGTAGAAGGTGGTGATGGTGTTTACATTGAACCAAACCTATTGCATAGCGCTGTATGTCTCGAAGAGGGAATGCTCATCGATACATTCAGCCCAGTTAGGGAAGACTTCCTGGATGGTTCTGGTGTTTCATACTTTGGAGACAAAGAAGACTAAACCATTGATTAAATGATAGTTACACTTAAAAATCAAAAGTTATGAAACTAAAAGGACTCAGATGGTGGATCATCGGGCTTGTGTGCCTGGCTACTGTAATCAACTATATTGATCGTTCTGCTCTGGCTATCATGTGGCCAGATATTTCTAAAGATTTAGGAATGGACAAGAATGACTATGCATTGATACTCAATGTGTTTTTGGTGGCTTATGCGATAGGACAGTCACTCTCTGGTAAGATGTTCGATAAGATCGGGACAAGAATGGGATTTGTGGTTTCTATCACGGTATGGGGATTGGCAACTGCGGTTCATGCTTTGGCGCGAGGTGTTTTCTCATTTAGTTTTTTCCGCGTACTACTAGGATTAGGAGAAGCCGGAAACTGGCCTGGAGCTGTTAAGAGTAATGCAGAATGGTTCCCTATTAAGGAAAGAGCTCTGGCACAAGGAATCTTTAATTCTGGAGCGGCATTGGGTTCGATCGTGGCACCTCCATTGATTGCGATCGTATGGTTAGCCATAGGATGGGAATACACCTTCGCATTGTTAGGCCTGCTGGGTCTACTTTGGGTGATTCCATGGATGATCATCAACAAAGATGTGCCAAGTAAGCACCCTTGGATTACGGAGGAAGAGAGGAAACACATCGTCTCTGGTATGGAAGAAATCAAGAAGGACGAGAGCAGTGAAGAAGGTTTGAGCATGATGCAGATCCTTTCTCATAGAGAGTCTTGGGCGGTATTGGCTTCAAGGTTTTTTGTAGAACCAATCTGGTGGCTTTTCGTGGGCTGGATGCCGATTTATCTGGCGGATGTATATGGTTTCAATGTAAAGGAAATAGGATTTTTTGCTTGGGTTCCTTACGTAGGAGCTGCATTGGGTAGTTTGTCAGGTGGGTACTACTCTGGAAAACTGATGATGAAAGGCGCAAGCGTAGACAAAGCAAGGAAGCAGACAATTCTTGTTGGATGTGTGATCATGTTCTTGGGACTGGTAGCCACTATTCTGGCAGGTGATACTCCTGTCAAGTTTGTAGCGATTGTTGCTGTGGTGCTTTACGGATTTCAGTTCGTTATTTCCAATATTCAAACGATTCCAAGTGATCTATTCAGTGGTAAGTCTGTGGGGTCGCTGGCAGGACTTGGAGGTACTGTAGGTATCTTCTCAGTAATCGTCATGAACTTCTTGGTGCCTGTGATCACAGACAATTTTTCTTACACACCAATATTTATCATGATTGCGGTTTTTGTTCCGCTTGGATTTTTATCAATAAGATTTTTTGCAAAAGAGATAAAGCCGGTAGGCTGATTAAAATAATATCATTAAGTAATAACTAAACAGAGAAATGGATTCAGAAAAAAAAGTAGCAATAATAACAGGAGCAACAGGTGGAATAGGATTTCAAGTTGCAAAAAGATTGGGGGAAGATGGATTTACTGTTGTATTGAACGGTATTCAAGATGAAGATGGAGCGGCTAGAGTAAAAGAATTGGAAGCTGAGGGAATCACAGCTGAGTACTATGGATTTGATGTGACCAGCGATGAAGCTGTTACCTCTAATATCAAGGCAATTGGTGAGAAATATGGCAGAATAGATGTCTTGGTAAACAATGCAGGAGGACTTGGTGGAAGATCAAGATTCGAAGAAATGACTACTGAGTTTTATAGATCAGTAATGGCTTTGAACTTGGATTCTGTGTTTTTCGCTTCGAGAGCCGCTATACCATACCTAAAGAAGGGAGAAAACGCTTCTATCATCAATTATACATCCAATGCCGGATGGAATGCTGGTGGGCCAGGAGCTGGAGTGTACGGAACCTCCAAAGCTGGTGTGCATGCCATTACAAGAGCCTTAGCTAAAGATCTTGCCGAATATGGTATTCGCGTGAATGCAGTTTCTCCAGGAACTATCGATACGCCGTTTCATGCGCAAATCAAGTCTACCAAGCCAGAAGTGTTTGCATCTTGGAAAAACAACATTCTTTTGGGCAGATTGGGGCAACCTGAAGAAGTAGCTTCAGTGGTGTCATTCCTTGCAGGAAAAGACGCGTCATTTATCACAGCTGAAACCATCCAAGTTGGTGGTGGACAAGCTTTGGGTATATAATATCTAAATGATGTGGGTATTCATTGGTCAGTTTCATATTGATCAGTGAGTACTCATATTTTGGACTTGACCTTAGCTAGAATCGCTAGAATCAGATCTTTTGATTATGGAGTTATTAGAGTATTTGGTTCTTGTGATAGTAGGGGTAATCGCTGGATTCCTCAACGTAGTGGCAGGAGGGGGATCCCTTCTTACTTTGCCTACTATGATTTTCATGGGGTTGCCTCCCAATGTGGCTAACGCTACCAATCGAGTAGCTATTCTTTGGCAAAATGTATTTGCCATCAAAAAATTCAAGAGCGCGGGAGTAGTTGATTCTAGGTATAGTATTTACCTAGGACTTGCAGCTGTGCCAGGAGCCATACTAGGGGCGGTTCTGGCAGTTGACATAGACGGTGCGCTGTTCACGAAGATCTTGTCTGTCATCATGTTGGTTGTGGGGTTCTTGATTGTGTTTGGCTCTCCTTCGGCTAAACCAAAAGAAACTTCTAAGGCAAAAGAGAAAAGCATTTTTTGGGGTGTTGTCTCATTTTTTCTGATTGGAGTTTATGGAGGTTTTATTCATGCTGGTGTAGGTTTTATTATTATACTGGTTTTAACACAACTCACGCAGGAGTCACTGGTAAGGATCAACAGTATTAAAGTTATTATAGCCTTTATATACACGGCTGCTGTTGTTTTGGTCTTCATATTCAATGGAGTGATCAACTGGGAATATGGCATTACACTAGCTGTGGGTACCTCGATAGGTGGTTGGCTAGGGAGCTATTTTTCTATCAAAAAGGGAGACAAATGGATCAAAGCTTTTCTACTCATTACGATAATCGCCATGGTGATTAAGCTTTGGTTCTACCATTGAACAACATCGGTGCTATTGATTTAGGAGACCCAATGAACAAATATCAAATTGATTGATGAATCTAAAATTTGGAAATCATGAATACCAATGAAAGTAAGAGAGTGGTAACCTTCGGAGAAGTGATGATGCGTCTTTCGCCTCCAGGTTATGCTAAGTTTTCGCAGACTAACACTTTAGAACTAGCCTATGGAGGTGGAGAGGCTAATGTAGCCATCTCTCTGGCTTATCTGGGTTTTAAGGCCAAACATGTCACAAGATTCCCCGAAAATTTGATTGGTCGCGCTGCGGCTCAATTTTTAAGGCAAAACTGGCTCGATACGGCTCATGTTATATATGGTGACCAGCGTATGGGTCAATATTTTTTGGAGAAAGGAGCGGTCCATCGAGCAAGTGAGGTGGTTTATGAACGAGAGAATTCCGCATTTGCGAAACTCAAGCCAGAGATGTTTGACTGGGAAGAGATTCTGAAAGAAGCTGATTGGTTTCATTGGACAGGGATCACACCTGCCATTTCTCAAGGGACGGCTGACGCCTGCTTAGAAGCTATTAAGGTCGCTAATAAATTGGGTGTTACAGTGTCTGCCGATATCAACTCACGTAAAAATCTGTGGCAATACGGAAAGTCGAGACATGAGGTGCTTCCTGATCTCATCTCGAGATGCGATGTGCTGATGGCGAGTGAGTACGACTTGATTGACATTTTTCAACTCGATATGGATCCAAATACTTCGACACTTGATCAGGTAGCTAGTAAAGTGGATAGCAAGATCCCCAGAGTTAAGAAGATTTTTGATAAAACTCGAGAGCCTTTGAGCGCTTCACACAATCGAATTAAAGGGAAAATGTGGAATGGATCGGAAATTTTGGAAACAGCCAATTTGGACGTTACGCACATTGTTGACCGAGTAGGGACTGGAGATGCCTACTGTGCAGGAGTTATCTACGGACTTTTGCACTATGAGGACGACCAGAAGGCACTCAATTTCGCAGCTGCAGCTTGTGCGCTAAAGCATACCGTAGAAGGAGATGCCAATATGGTTTCGTTTGAAAATGTAAGGAATTTAGCAGAGGGAGATACTTCGGCTAAAATCATCAGATAGGAATTAAATCGGATAGATCATGAGCACGTCAATCAACCATAAAAATATCACATCGCTTATTTTCATCGCAATTCTAAACTTCATATTGCTTGTTGGTTGTAATGATGATACACAACCAATAGCTGTTCCTCAGGATGATGAGGAAGAGACCGACGAAGATTCAACTAGCGTTAACGTCCCTATTGAGATCTTTCCGAGTGATGCGCTTGCTTATTTCGATCAATGGAAAATTACTTTGGGTTCCGGATCTTCGGAGAATAACCTGATAAATTTTAAGCATCCTTATTATTTCTATGGCATTGATAATGGAACAAAATGGGTGATTTATAAAACTCCTAACTCAGGGGGCACCACGCCCAATTCATCTAATACCAGATCAGAGCTTCGTCAGTTTGAAGAATGGACACCAGAAGTGGGAGGTAAGCTAACAGGTACTCTGAAGGTAGTTCATGTTTCTACTACAGCAGATGCCAGAGTTCCGGCATCTTTCTCAGTTGTAGTAGGACAGATTCATAGCGCCGAGGGGCATAAAAATGAGCCTCTCAAAATCTATTACAAGAAATTCCCCGGACATACAAAAGGTTCCGTTTTCTGGAATTATGAAATCAACACAAGTGGAGATAACTCTGAACGTTGGGACGTTTCCAAAGCTGCGTGGGGCTATGACTGGTCAGTTGTGGGGGCGCAGGCAGATTCATACCCAGCAGAGCCTGCTGACGGTATTGAGCTTAACGAGGAGTTTAGTTATGAAGTGAATGTGTATAATGGAGTCATGTACCTGACTTTCTCAAGTGATGGTCACCCAACTCAAACGTTTATCAAAAATCTAATTGCTTCGGATTATACAGAGTATGCCAATATTCCCGATCAGGTATTGACCGTGTTTGAGTCCACAGGCCAAGATGGAGTAGAAGTGGCCAATGCATATGCTGGTGAACTACAATACTTCAAACAAGGTGCTTACAATCAGACTAATGGAAAAGACCCGGCTGACAACATGGTTTGGTCTACCGGCGCAGAGACTTATGGCGGAAACCTGACCCAGCAATATTCAAATGGTAGCTATACAGAGGTTTGGTTTAGAGAGGCAAGTGTTGGGTCTGGAACTCGGCCTTAATAGACAAAGATTAATTTTTCCCATACTTATTCAAAACCAAAGTCAGTCTAATATATAGGAATCTGTTTTTCTAGGTAGGAGCGTCCTTAGTGACCAGAGATTGTGAAAACTCGACAAATGCAACTTGATCATGATGTCCGTTCCACAATTTTAGGACTTCTACAAAAAAAAATGGGCTTATTGAATTGTAATACTATTTGGAAAAGATATAGGGATTACAATCTGGTTAACCAAAATAGCGATTCCGTCAATGAGTATTAAAAGTGTAAAAAGCACACACAAAAGGTTATTATTTTTATTAAATGATAAATAATAGCAATATATATTGCGATAAATCAAAATGGTATACATATATTTGGTAGACCAATTAGTCAAAATACCAAAAAAAAGAATCTTTGGCTTTATTGGGTTACCAATAATGTTTCTGGTATAGTCAATTGGCTAACCAATTATTTTTAGTTAAAAGAAGTTGATTTAAGAAGACGAAAGCAATGGCGGTGGAATTGTTTAAGAGTATTAAAGAAATGGAAATTGAGAAACCGGTTGATAAAATCGTTGATCAGATAAACAAACTCATTTCGTCTGGACAATTGCAAAAAGGGGATAGGCTTCCTTCCGAGAGACTTCTTAGCGAGAAATTCAACGTAGGCAGAATTTTCGTAAGAGATGCGATCCGAAAGCTTGAGTTTTATGGGATAGTAAAAACTTTACCTCGAAGTGGGACTATTATAGCAGGTAACAATGAATCCGCCTTTGTTGGTCTCGCTGCAAATGCTCTACAGCTAGTTAAGCCTGACTATCAGTCATTAATGGAAGCTCGATATGTTTTAGAAATTGAGTCTGTAGGACTAGCTGCGGAAAGAGCGGTAGCGGATGATATCAGTTCGTTGGAGGAGAGCATGGACTTATTGGGTGAAGCTGTGTCCAATGGAGGAGCTGGGATTGAAGAGGATTTGATGTTTCATATTCGTGTAGCTGAGGCATCGAAAAATGATGTCATAAAGCATCTCATTTCTTATCTAGTAAGTCATATGGCCAATTTTTCGAAGGAGTATGATATATGCCGAGGAACAAGAAACATGAAAGCCTACAACGAGCATATTGTGATTTTGGAACACATCAAAAATGGTGATCCTGTAAGGGCGAGAGAGTCGATGAGAAATCACCTATCTAGTCTTTTTGACTTTATACCTAACAAATAGATAATCAAAACGGATTTAAGATATGGCATGATTAAAACCTCTTAAAAAAGAAATGGATTAGCTAGGCTAATCCATTTGGCAGACCAATTCAAGCGTGTACGGACAATACAAACAACTTGGTTAGACCTACTTAAAAACAAAGATAAGGTCTATTTATTTCATGGGGGCATAGCGAACTGCCACGCAACCTTTATTCCCTCAATTTTTTAACAAATAAAATAATGAATATGATCAATCTTTTACTTTCCAAAAATTGGAAGCGTTTCTCAGGATTCATGTTTTTCCTGATTTTTTCTGCCTTCATAGCGCAAGGGCAAGATGTGCAGACCAGAACAGGTCGTGTATTAGATCCAGACGGTGAACCTCTTCCTGGAGTAACAGTATTAAATAAGGGTACGAGCGCCGGCACAATCACAGACATAGACGGAAACTACACGATAAAGGCAAATTCAGATGCCAAATTGGTATTTTCTTTTGTAGGCTTTGAAAATCAAGAGCAGGTAGTTGGCGATAGATTTTCTATTGACGTCACACTAGCTTTAGATCTTGAAGAACTTGAGGCCGTATTGGTAGTAGGATACGGTACGAGAAAAAAATCCCATAGTACAGGAGCAATTGCTCAAGTTGGTGGTGGAGATATTGCGAGCATTCAAGCTGCTAGAGTTGATGATGCATTAGCAGGTAAACTACCAGGTGTTTTGATTCAGAACCAGAGTGGGGAGCCTGGAGCCGATCCGAGGATTCAAATAAGAGCAGCTTCATCACTTTCGGGTTCTTCTCAACCTCTTATTGTTGTAGATGGATATCCAATCTCAGGAAGTTTGGCTACCGTCAATCCAAATGATATTGAAAGCATGGAAGTTCTTAAAGATGCTGCTTCAGCCGCGATTTATGGATCTAGAGGTGCGAACGGTGTTATACTGGTTACTACTAAAAAAGGAAAAACTGGTAAGCTTCAATTTAATTACAATGCTTATACAAGCTGGTCAAGAAAGTATGTTGATGATATCGGAATGCTTAAAACCGCTGGTGAGTGGGCAAAGGAACTTCAAACAGACGCATATGACCTTTCGGAGGTAGATGAGGGTTTGAAAAATTATAGATTGACCGCTTATGAAAATGCTCCCGATGTTGTGAGCATGGAGGACTGGCTCTTTAGAGATGGTCGCAGCAATAGCCATGATTTTAGTATGAGAGGTGGGTCTGAAAATGTTAGTGTATTCGCATCCTTAGGATATTTAGACACAGAAGGCATTGTACAAGGTCAAGGCTTTGAAAGATACAACGGACGTTTAAACGTTGATGCTAAACTAGGTAGTAGATTTAAGACGGGAATTAGTTTTAATGGTTTTATGAGCCAACAGGATATCGTGCCTCATGACATGAGAGATCTTTTGAGAGCTTATAGCATTAGCCCTATTTATCATACCGATGCATCGATAGCATTCGTTCAGGATTTAGATCAGAAAGCACAGGCACTTGGTCTGGATCCATTTGATAATGGTTATAGAGGTTCAGGAAATATTACTTCCAGCATTTATGATCTTCAACCAGGAGATATCGCTCATGATTGGCACTATGGTAGAAGTCAGAATGGAATAGGTGGTACGGGAGATTCTGGCCCTGCGGCAAAATTTGATTATGCTGAACTGTGGCAGAAAAACTATTTCGCTAATGTAAATTCATACCTCGAGTTTAACATATTGGAAGGGTTGAATATAAAGACAGTATTGGGTGGAGATATAAGAGATACTCAAGACTACTATTATCAAGGAACTTTAGCAGATTCTCGTGAACGATCCAATCAATCTGACTTGGATCAAACAGATACCAAAAGATCATCTGTCCTGAGTGAGACTACCTTGAATTATTCGAAGGTCATTGGAAACCATGATATCTCAGCTGTTGCTGGTATGGAGTTTCAAAATTTCTATATTCGGGCTACATCCCTAACAGGCACTAATGTACCTATAGGACTACCTGTCGATTATTCATTTTTGGCACCTGCAGACGTAACGATATCAGAAAGAGACGAAACTGTGTCTAGAAGAAGTGTTTTTGGAAGAATCAATTACGCCTTTGATAATCGTTATTTAGCATCAGTGTCTGTCAGAAGAGATGGTGATTCTAGGTTTGGGAAAAATAATCGATTCGAAACGTTTCCTGCCGTCTCATTGGGATGGAATGTACACAACGAATCATTCTTTTCTTCAGATTTTATGAGTAACCTCAAATTGCGATTTAGCAGAGGGTCTTTGGGTACCACTTCATTCCTAGGATCATACAGTGCCCTTAGTCTTTTGAGTACTCAATCAACTGCATTAGGTACAGGATTTTTAATTCCTAGCAATGTAGCGAATGATGATTTGACTTGGCAAAGTAATACCGAGACTAACTACGGTATCAATTTAGGTTTCCTTGGAAATAGATTTACGTTAGGAGTTGATTACTACACTTCAGATATCGAAGACATGCTGATCAATCAAAGTGTATCTGAAGTATTGGGTACAACCTCCATCGTTCTTAACCGAGGTGATGTTCAAAGTTCTGGTTTGGAGTTTGATCTAGGTGCTGTATTAATTGAATCAGCCGATTTGAATTGGACGATTGGCGCTAACCTATCTACAGTTAAGACTGAGATTACAAGTTTGGGTGATTTAGATGAGTTACCAAGGGTTATCTATGGTGGTCCAAGCGGTAGAGGTCCAGAATGGAGAAATTATGTAGGTGGTGAGATTGGAGAAATGTGGGGATTAGAGGTAATAGGTGAAGTTGAAACAATCCACATTGCTGACCCTACAAGGAATATTGGATTTGGTAGCTCAGAGCAGTATGTCGTTGATCAAAACGATGATGGTGTTATTAACGAAGATGATTATGTCAAATTGGGCTCTAATACTCCTGACTTTTACTGGGGTTTAAATTCTCAACTGACATTCAAAGAGTTCGATTTTTCACTTCAAGTACAAGGATCGCAAGGAGCTGAAGTTTACAACCTAGATCCTATTTATTGGAAATCACAATTCGGGGGTAGAATGAGAGCAAGTTTTGATGCCAACGATGATGGTATTGCTGATCATAACGGACAGCACTATACTCAGACAAGATTTGCGCATGGAGCTCTAGTTCAAGATGCATCTTACATTGCTCTGAGAAATGTGACTTTTGGGTATACACTTAGACCTGACTGGGTGAATAAGGTTGGTATTGGATCTGCTAGAGTTTATGTCGCAGCGACTAACCTTTTGTATTTAATGGATAGTGGTTACACTTCATTTAATCCAGAAGGTGTAGAAACCAACAATACAGGATTTCTTGGGCCAACTACATATGGATACCAGGAAGGAGCAAGTCCATTGGTGAGAAGTTTTACTATGGGTCTAAATGTTAAATTTTAATTAAGAATCGAAATGAAAAAGTTATATATACTATTAATGTCCGTGTTGTTAATAACAGCATGTGACAATGACTTAGATCAAGTTCCACCGAACTTAGTTGAGGCAAGTTCATTAACAGATTTTTCCCAAGTACTCAATGCGGCCTATTACTATCAGACCGGAGCTGCTACACCACTAGCGGTAATGGGTGAATTTAGAGCTGATAATATGCTGATGCTTGAAGAGCCCTATCCTTCTTTTGATAGATTTAACAAGGATATACTGGAAATGGATGGGATTTTTATTCGTCCGTTATACAGTAATCTTTACAAGGCAATTTTGAGTGTAAATAATGTAATTGAAAATTCGTCAGACCCTGAGGAGATAGGTGAAGCTCAGTTTCTCAGAGCCTTATCTTATTTCAAATTGGTTATGGTATTTGGTGATGTCACTGTGAATTTGTCGGCAACACCAAGTGTTTCAGACCCTTCTATATTGTCTAGACAGTCTGCTGCGAGCGTATATAGTGATGTTATCATCCCTGATTTACAAGAAGCGATAAGTGCGCTAGATAACTCAAATATTGGGACTGGTCGTGCAACACAATTAGCTGCTCAGGCATTACTTGGTAAGGTCTATTTGTATACGGGAGCTTTTGCTAATGCTGCAACTGAACTTGGTGCCGTAATCACTGGTGCAACAGCTGCCGGAGTTATATTGGAAGGAGATTTTGCCAATGTAGTTGTGGATGGTAATTCAGAAATTATTTTTGCAACAGCGTTTTCAAGTTCTATTGGTGACGCATTCACGGGAAGCGCAACAGAATTTGCAGGATGGTTTAGTGGTGGAGATACTAAGTCTCTTACGCCGCTTGATCCAGACTTAACAGCGGCTTTTGATGCAAGTAGCGCTGCTGGAGGAGGAACAGATTTAAGAAAAGCTCTCACGATAGATGAGGCTGCTGCGGCTGGAGTGAAATATTCTGGCGGTCTAGATCAAGACTTCATTGAAATAAGACTATCAGATGTGCTTCTAATGCACGCTGAGGCGTTGAATGAGAGCGGTTCTTCTGCAGAAGCGGTACTAGATGTTTTGGACCCAATTAGAACCAGGGCAGGATTGACGGTATTGGATCATACTGTGCTGAGCTCACAAGCTCAAGTAAGACAAGCCATTGCAGATGAGAGAAGACTAGAATTAGCGCTCGAAGGACACAGATGGTTTGATTTGGTGAGAACTGGAACTGTTGATGCTGAAATGGGGCAAACTGTCGGTGCTGGATTCCATGTGTTCCCTATTCCTCCATCGGAGGTGTTGGCCACAGATGGTGTTATTACTCAGAATGAAGCCTACAAATAGGGTTAATTCATGTTTGTTCACCTGTAAAGTTATATGTCACGGCTCTCCTTCATGAGCCGTGACATATTATACCAAACAATACATTTTTATCTTTTGACTGGTAATTTGAGCTATCTCATCGATTATTTGTGATTATCGAGGTGATAAGTCACCCGAATAATTTCAAGCCAGGGTGGCATTTTCTTGAACTGGATGAAAACTGGTTTGGTATTCTATAGAGAATTTCGATCTGTTAATCGAAAGTTGAAAATAATCGAATCTATAGCTCTACACATGATATTGGTTTGCTGTGGAGGATTGTATCTGTCTGGCTGAGCAAACAAATATTGTAAATCAATTCAACACTTACAGATTAAAATATGACTTATGAATCTAAAAGGAAAAATAGCTTTAGTTACCGGAGGTGCAAGGGATATCGGTCGTGCAGTGTGCATCAAATTGGCCAAAGAAGGAGCTAAAGTTGTGGTTAATTACTACAACAGTGAAGAGGATAAAGACATCACTCTGCAAGCAATTAATGCAATTGGCGGAGAAGCCATTGCAGTTCGTGGGGATGTTTCAAAACAATCGGATATTGATAATTTGGTCGAAAAATCGATTGAGGCATTTGGTGACCAAATCGATATATTGGTTAATGTCGCAGGTGGTCTTTTTGCGCGAAAAACTGTGGAAGAAATCGATGAAGACTTTTACAACCTTGTAATGGACGTAAACTTCAAAGGAACAGTATTTGTAACTCAGGCCGTCAAACCGTATATGAAGAGCGGATCTTCTATTGTCAATTTTGCTTCGCAAGCGGGACGTGACGGTGGAGGAGCAGGTTCTGCTATATATGCTGCATCTAAAGGCGCGATTATGACTCTGACCAGAAATTGGGCGAAGGAATTAGGTCCACAGGGTATTAGAATAAATGCAGTATGCCCGGGTATGATCGCAACCAAATTTCACGATGATTTCACAAAAGATGAGGTTAGGAAAAATGTTGCCAATGCTACACCTCTTAGACGTGAAGGCAGTGCCGAAGAAGTGGCTGATTTAGTGGCCTATTTAGCTGGACCTCAATCAGCTTTTATGACAGGTAATAACGTAGATATTAATGGAGGACTAGCATTCTCCTAAGATTAGTAATAGTTGTTTGAGAGGGAGGTGAAGGATGTTAATCATCATGACCCTCCCTTTTAAGAAATGAGTATTCTATTTAAACTAAACTAAGAATTCATGCGCAAAGTACTATCAGGTTTATTTGCAGCTGTTTTTGTTTTTGGATGTACGCCTGATGCTAAAAAAGCAAGCTCAGACGAGAATCTCAATAATGAATACCAAGAAGAAGGTATTTCATTTTTCAATCACTGGAATTTGATTTTGGGCGATGGTTCCAATGTTGGCGTCCCTTTGAATTTTGAAAACAAAAATTTCTTTTTCAGAACCACGGATGAAGACGGGGAATGGGTCGTATACAAATCCCCAAATGCAGGCAGTACGCATGGTACATCTAACAATACTAGAACCGAACTTGCACAATTAAAGAAGTGGAAGGCTATGTCCAATGCTAAGTTGACTGCTACTTTGAAAGTAATGAACGTTTCTGCCAGTGGTGATTCTAGAGTTGCTGCTTCACACTCGGTCGTAGTTGGTCAGATTCATAGTGCTGACAAACATGAGAACGAGCCGCTCAAGATATTTTATAAAAAGTTTCCTGGTCATACAAAAGGATCTGTGTTTTGGCATTATGAAATCAATACAGCCGGTGATGATAATGCTGGAAGATGGGACTTTTCAACAGCCGTATGGGGTCATGATTTTTCTGTAGTTCCTAATGACGATAACACTTACCCTGAGGAGCCATCTGATGGAATCGAATTAGGTGAAGAATTCAGCTATTCTATAGAAGTGTCAGAAGGTATCATGAATTTGGTGTTTACTAGTCAAGGTCACACCACAAAAACATTTACCAAAAATCTTATCAAGTCTGAATACACGACAAGCGCTGATATCCCACAGCAAACTCAGAAACTGTTTGTGACTATTGGGCAAGATGGAGTGGAGAGAGAGAATGCATATGCAGATGAGGGTTTGTTTTTTAAGCTTGGTTGCTACAATCAAACGAATGGTAAGTCTCCTGAAGTAAATAGGAACTGGTGTTCAGGTGCTGATACCTACGGAGGGGACATTCAAAAACAATATGAGACTGGAAACTATGCAGAAGTTTGGTTCAAAAAGGCAAATATAACTGTAAGTAAAGATGCATATTCTAATGAGAGCTACTTCACTAAAAATGATCATTAAGATCGTTAAGTAAACTAACAAAGGGGAATGAAAAAGTTTTTGAAATTCATATTGGCTTTTGGTCCCGGGATTTTCGCCATTGGTTATACCATTGGTACCGGTAGCGTCACCTCTATGATCGTAGCTGGAAACTCCTTTGGGATGGATTTATTGTGGGTACTATTCTTTAGTTGCCTTTTCTCGGGTGTACTCATTTATGTGTCGGGGACTTACTATTTGTCATCAAGAGAGACTGCTCTTTTCGCTATTAAGACTCATTTACCTGCTGGTAAAATTTTGGCCTTTGCCATTATTATTTCAGTAGGGATAGGCCAGTGGAATTCATTAATTGGCATTCTGGGGATTACCTCCAATGTCATTTTTGAGATTTTGGTTATTAATTTCCCATTATTAGCGGATCATAAATATTGGGTTGTTCTTGGATTGGCTGTACTCGTAATTGGTGTTTTTTATTTCCTTCTGATCAGAGGAAGTTATTCACTGTTTGAAAAGGTCTTGGCTCTTTTCGTTTCAATGATGGGATTGTCTTTTGTTTTTACACTTTTTTTTGTGTTCCCTCTTCCATCAGAAATCATACTAGGACTTGTTCCTAAAATTCCACAGGTAGAAGGAGCAGGCATACTGATTGCTGCATTTGTAGGTACTACTATGGCATCTGCAACATTTCTTTCAAGACCATTATTCATACAAGGTAAGGGTTGGACAATGGATGATTTTAAGACTCAGCGCAATGATTCAATAATCGCTGCAATTTTGATTTTCATAATAAGTGGTTCTATTATGGCCGTAGCAAGTGGTAGCCTCTATGGAACTGGAAGCGAAATCAAGCATGTTCTTGATATGTCAGGAGCACTAGAGCCTTCCGCTGGGAAGTTTGCTGTGAGTATATTCTTTGCCGGAACATTGAGCGCGGGGCTTTCCTCTATTTTTCCATGCTTAATGATCGTTCCTTTAATGTTGGGAGATTTTAATTCAGGAGAACTGGACGTAAAATCTATTCGATTTAAGCTGATTACTGGTATTGCTAGTGTACTGGCATTAAGTGTTCCAATCTTGGAATTTAATCCGATTCAAGGTCAGATATTTACCCAAGTATTCAACGTATTTGCCTTGCCTTTGGTGGTTGCCTGTTTCCTTGTATTATGGAATAGAAAGAAAGCTAACATACCTGGACGGAAACTATGGATAAATATCGTGATGATTGGAGCCTTCATCTTTTCTTTGATTATTATGATTAACGGCCTAAAAGATATTTTTGGTTAATATAGAGTAGTGGATAAAATTGATTTTAAGTACAAAATTATTTTCGTGATAGGAGTTAGCGGTTCAGGAAAATCGCTAATTGGTAAAAAATTGGCAGAATATTTAGACATACCTTTCGTAGATGCCGATGACCATCATCCTACGGATAATATAATGAAGATGTCACAGGGAATACCACTTACAGATAAGGACAGATTTCCGTGGCTGAGATTACTAAATAAGATTGCTGCAGATGACTTTAGCGGAGGGTGTGTCATCGCTTGTTCGGCATTGAAACAAGCTTATAGAGACATCATAAAAGGTACGATAGAATCGAGGATCGTGTGGATATACCTTCATGGAACATTTGAACAAATCTATGAGCGAATGAGAAAAAGAAAAGGTCATTTTATGAGTGCCGGTATGTTGAAATCGCAATTCGAAATACTTGAAGAGCCAAGAGAAGCGATTAAAGTTGAAATATCTGATTCTCCAGAAGCTATCATAGAGAACATTAAAACTTATATCCAATGACAGTATTCCATGAAAATGGTTCGACCACCCACATTATTCATAACAAGTTGATGAGCATACTACTCGTAGTTTTCCTCATGGTGCTATCGTGTTGTGGTACGAGTACCAATAGCTTAAAAGAAGCATCGGTTAAGGAAGATAGCCTTCAATATCCTAGCGATATAATTTCTTCCATTGGCGAATGGAGCATTTTATTGGGTAATGGTGAAAGTCAAAAGCAACTGAAAAGTTTCCAGCACACGGATTACTACTTTACAGCCAATGATAGTATTGATTGGGTCGTGTTCAAAACACCAAACGGAGGTGTTACATCTCCGAATTCACATAACACAAGGACTGAATTGGGACAAAAGAAGAGATGGACAGCAAAGGAGGGTGGGAAATTATCAGCTACTTTGAAGGTAATGCATGTATCTACTTCAGGTGATGCTCGAGTGGCCGCTTCTTATTCGGTGGTAGTAGGACAGATCCATAGTGATACTGGGCATGAGAATGAGCCTCTGAAAATCTTTTATAAAAAGTTCCCTGGTCACAGAAAGGGTTCACTTTTTTGGAATTATGAAATCAACACGGAAGGAGACAACTCGGGAAGGTGGGATTACTCCACAGCCGTATGGGGTTATGATATGTCTATTATTGGTACCGATGCAAATGACTATCCAGAGGAACCTAAGGAAGGTATCGCCTTAGGCGAAGAGTTTAGCTATGAAGTAAATGTCTTTGATGGAATTATGTATCTCACATTCGAAAGCCCGAATCATGAAACCAAAAAATACACTAAGAGTCTCATAATGTCTGAGTTTAATAGCAAATCAGATATTCCCTCCCAGATAGTGAATCTATATAGTATTATAGGCCGAGATGGGACTGAGCGTGCCAATGCCTACGAAGGGGAGGAGCAGTTTTTTAAACTTGGAAATTATAATCAATCTAACGGTAGAGAACCTGAAACTAACATGGTTTGGTCGACAGGCGCAGAGACTTATGGCGGAAACCTTACTCAGCAATATTCAAATGGTAGCTATACAGAGGTATGGTTTAGAGAGGCTTCTGTAGGAGAAGGGATAGAACCTTGATAAATGTTGAGTATTTAGCAGCTTATGATTCTCTCTGATCTAAATGCAGCTAAATTCATTCAATCCAGCGAGGCTACTTTTTGAATTCTGACCCTTCGCCTCGTACTTTTAATCCTAATAGAAGGGACAAGCGCCATTCTGAAATGTAATGTCTATCAAATAGGAAGGCACTATTTCCTATTGGTCTTCTTAGACCAAACTGAGCGAGTACTTTAACATAATTGGAACCAATATCACGCCTTAATCCAGCGCCGGTAAAAAGCCCAATTTGCAACTTTCGAAATATCTCATCTTCACGTATAATATTCCCTCTAATACCCGAGACGGCTTGATCAGCTACCTGATGATCTACATTAACAGCGAAGATGGGTTCTATTCCTCCAACGAAAAATGGTTTAATTCCGGATGTGGGAAGCGTGTATTCTGCGGATATAGGAAAACTCAATGAGATGTAATCTGCTTTTAGTCTAGTCACCCGATCAGGGCTTAATGTTGAGGTTCCATTTTTATGACTATAAATGCCATCAAACGAGTTTTGGGAGAAAGTAAGTCCGAAATTCCATGTCCATAGATAATGAAGCCGAAATGATGTTGTTCGAAAATTTAGACCAACGAATGAAGCGTTATTAGTAGCTCTGTCATTGGAAGTTTTTAGTCCTTGTTTAGAAAATCTGTATCCTAGAATAGGTTCTAAGAAAACTAAGTTTGTCTTTTTTCTACCAAATAGGGTGCATGCCCAATCACACGTATTTTCATGATAACTTTTCGTGATATTGATAAGCCCTTGGTGTGTGAAGCTTGTATTCGGGATTTTCTCTAACGTTTCTGGACTATCTCTAAAAGCTGCTGTCAACAATCTCCTATATTGATTGCTATTTCCACTATAGGTTAATTCTCTTCCTAAATACCCTTCTTGCTGTTTCTTTATAGTCTTAGTGTTATTGCTTAACCTAAGCAATGAGCCACCTTCTACCTCAAGAAAATAATATTCTTCGCTTGGTAGGTTGAGGTAATAGAGGTCCAAAATTCCGTCTACCAAATATTCCAAAAACACCAATGAATCCTTATCGCCAATTTTGGCCATTTTGCTCACATAATACTTTTCATCGCCAAGTCTGTAGGATTGAATCTCGTTAGGGAAAAAAATGCGAGTTTCTCCTTCGGTTGAGCTTTTAAATATGCATTTCCGAGAATTTTCAATATTGGACCCGAGATCTATAAAACCTCTTAGCGTATCTTTTGAGTTCTGAATGATGTAACCTTCTCGAAAATCTTTCTGACAATAAGCTGCAGAGGCTAGGGCAGTAAAAACGATGATTATTATGAGTTTAACGACATTCATAAGAGATGAAAATTCTGAAGGAACAATTGTAAGTTAACGGTGTAGTGTTAACAAAGAGAATTCCTTTTGAACTAGGAACCTTAAGATTCCCAGTCTTTTTTCATCCATTTACGAAGAATATCAAAACTTTTAAGAAAAATCTACCGCTAAGGTTTGCTATCTCTTAATCAGCCTTTTCACTTCAGAGCTATCTGATCCGATAAGCTTAATCATATAGATTCCTGATCGGAGATCCTCAATACTGATCGTTTTGGTTTGAGTAATATCTTTTTGCATTACAACCCTTCCGGTTTGATCAAAAACAATTGCCGTTCTGTAATTTCCAGCCCCTTTGATTTGCACAAAGGATACTGCTGGGTTCGGTGAAAGTATTATTGTCTCGTCAATATCATCATTCGCTAAAACAGGCAGGCGGGTTACAGTGACTTGAGCAGAGGCTGTTAGACCACCATCTTCCGTAGTGACATTAATAGATGCAGTGCCTGCAGCTACTGCGGTGACTAATCCATTGCCATCTACAGTTGCAATAGCAGCATCGCTTGAACTGAAGCTGACACCCTTGTTGGTCGCATTAGTAGGGCTAACCGTTGCTGTGAGTTGTTTGGTGTTACCTTCCAATAGTTCGAAGCTTGACTCATCTAAAGCTACTCCGGTAACCAATACATCTGGACGATCGCCTTCACCAAACACTCTTAGCTCTGTCAGACTCACCCAAGGCCCGGTATATACATCCGCTCCAGTAACTGTAACACGAATGTATCTCGCTAGTACGTTTTCCACAGCATCGATGATTGGACTGTTAGGTGCACCAGGTGTTGTGTTGTTTGTTCTGTCTACTAGGGTAGTGTAGGTTCCGTTTTCAGTCAGAGATCCTTCTATGGTAAACTGGTAAGCTCTGTCTTCAAAGCAAATTACCTCTGTCTGATTAACTGTAATGTCAGCACCCAAATCTACAGTTGCAGATTTAGGGAATTCCTGAACAGACCATCTTGAAATTACATCTCCATCTACAAGGTTTGCCGGAGCGTTTGTTCCATCATGTTCGCCTGTGGCGGTAACAATTTGGTTTAGAGCCCAATTTAATCCTGTAGAGGGAGCAAGCACATGGATGGTAATTGCGTCAGTGAACCCTCCATCAACAGTCTTTACAGTCACTGTAGCTGAGCCTACTGCAATACCAGTAACCAAACCCTTATTGCTTACAGGAGCTATGTTGGGATCGCTAGATGTGTAAGTGACATTTTCAATAGTGGCATCACTAGGAGAGATGATGGGGTCGAGCTGAAGTGTACCGCCTAAGGCAATAGAGCCTGTTGCTGGTATTTCCACTCCAGTTACATCCACTTTCACACCTACAGTAATGTTTACACCTAGAGATGTTCTGGATACACCTTCATTGTCAGTTGCCTTAGCGGACAACACATAAGCACCATCTGCAGCGCCAGACCAGGTGTAAGTATAAGGAGCTGTGGTAGCTTCACCCAGCTTATTTATTCCCTCAAAAAATTCGACCAAGGTCACCGAACCATCAGAGTCTTCAGCATCGGCTGTTATCACAATGTCTGTTCCCGGTTCAAAATTCTCATTATTGGCAGGAGAAGTAATTCCTATCGAGGGAAATCGGTTTTGCGATGATCCATCATCTTCAAACAATTCATCGAAATGTGCAGTGGCTTCTCCATCATCTTGTAGATAAACTCCCGCTTTCCAGTAACTCGGGAAAGTCCAGAACGAAACATCGCGGTTCACTTTTTCTTCGCCATTAAAGTCGATGATCATTTTGCCGTCTATGAGTTTGATGTCACAGTTAAAGTAACCTCCAGGATCTGCTCCTAAATCGATATGATCATTATTGACTCCTCCAACATCCGTTTTAATCACTGCCCAGATGTGATTGGCGGGCTCTTTAGTTTGATGCTTATAGATTCTTAATAAAGGTTTATTCGGACCACTTCCGGCATTGGCATCATCATGTATTTGTAATACAGTTACTTGATCACATGTTTGCTCTACTATGTCTAATCGAGCATATAGCGATCTATTAACTTGGGTCAGATCCCAATTAGTCTCATGTCGCAGTTCTGTTCTTCTGCTATCGCCGTTTTGATTGAAGCGAATTTTGTCACCATCCACTACATAGAAATAGGTAGGGTGAGTGAATCCATTGTTTAGGTCTGTATTGTTTGCTAAAGCAGAGCTATTAGGAGCTTGTAGTTTACTGCCTGCCAAAAAAGGTTTGAACCTAGGAATATCTGAAGGCGCATCAAATTCAGTAGGTGGTGCAGGGCTGGAATGGGAAACATCCAAAGAAAAGAATGAAACCTGAGCATATTCGCCTGCATCACCGGCATTGTTTTGATTGTAATTTCCGGCTTTGAAATACATCCAATCATCCGCAAATCCACTATCGGTCATATCCACTTCCTGTACTACATCATCCTTGCCATCTCTCATGATGGTGACCGTGAGAGTGTTGTGAACCACCTTAATTT
The DNA here is from genome assembly GCA_049115815.1 of Cyclobacteriaceae bacterium. Lineage (GTDB taxonomy): Bacteria > Bacteroidota > Bacteroidia > Cytophagales > Cyclobacteriaceae > Marinoscillum. The sequence continues at coordinate 256,697 of JAGDZO010000006.1, forward strand.
GATAACTAAATTTTTCACCTAAAGCGATCCCATCTTCGGGATCAGATGCATTATCACTTCTACTGCCTATCATATCGTACCACTGCTCAGAACTGGTAGTTGGTTCATGCGCCAAGTAGATTGAGCCTTTGGTATTATTTGGTAGCTTCCTGTAGTACAATCGGCAAGGCTCATCATCAGATGCATGAATCTGCCCTATGATCACGCGACCAATCTTGCGACTTTCGTCTGATGTCTTAGATACATAGTCTACGGCTACTGTAGCATTCATCACTCCATCTACACCACCTGCTGCTTCTTGGTTCTCTAGCGTGGACGATGAGAATACCCAGTTGTTTTTATTAATACCTTGAGTACCAATGCTTTCATCTGTACCGCGTAACATTTCTCTTAGCTCACTTCGTGGGTATGTGCTTCCACCAGTCTGACCGTCGTTAGGGCACACGAAAACCATGGCTCCTGTCACTGTATCTGTATAAAACCACTTATCGTTTTCGTATCCTGCCACGAGATTCACTACAGAAACTTCACTTTGACTTGGAAGCGTAATTTTCCAGTTGGAGAGATCAAAGTTTTCGCCTGGAGGAACGGTGGGGTCTAGGTCTTGGGCTTGGGTCGAATATCCGAAGAAATTCAATACGACCACTAGCAATAGCAACCTGTAATAAGGGAGTTTGAACTGATAATCTATTGTTCTGTCGAACTGAATTTTAGCAATTTTCATAAGTGTGTGGTTAATATTGAGATCAATATTTTGCGAAAAGTGCTTTTAAACCTATTAGAAGCATTTTACACAAATATAGAAAATGGTCGACAATAAATTGGTCGATCAATTTACTAATATACTAACTTAGTGCTTATCATTTTCATAATCAGGCAAAATGGGACACTTCGAGCGACAAGTAATTATCATTCTTACATTCATCATCGGAATTTTTCTTTCAAATGTTAAAATACTGGCCGCTGAGTATACGGTGAGTTCAGATGATGAGTTCAATGACCTAGCCCTAGTAGCTGGTGATGTCGTTACTTGGCTAGACGGGACTTACACTGATCAACAAATTAGATGGAATGGACCTACGGGTACGGAATCCGCTCCGATCATTTTGAAAGCGCAAACTCCTGGCGGTGTGATTTTTAAGGGAGATTCTAGAATCAACTTTTTTGGGAGTTATCTGATCGTGGATGGTTTTTTTTGGCAGGGAGGTGAAGGGGCAAGTAATCATATCGAATTTAGACGAAATGGCTCCAATACCGATTTTGGGATGAACTGTACAATAAGGAACTGTGTCTTCGACAATCTGGTAACGCCCGAGCCTGATAAAAGTAGGTGGATAGTTCTCTATGGATCTGGTAACGTAGTAGAAAAATGCTCATTTATTAATAAGCTAAGTGCAGGCGCTCTAATTCTAGTAGAATTGGATTACAATCAAAACCTGACTCCAGGACATATCATAAGGAATAACTATTTCTACAACATCACGCCAAAAGATGGATTTGCGACCAATTCAGGTGATTGTGAAACGATAAGGATTGGCGTGAGTTCAGACCAGGCCATAAGCGCGCAGGTAACTGTCGAAGGAAATTACTTTCAAGCGGCTGATGGTGAAAATGAAATCATAACGAATAAAAGCGCCGACAATGTTTTCAAGCACAATACATTTAGAAACTGCCGTGGTTCATTGGTATTGAGACATGGTGCTGGCGCATATATAGAAGGAAATTTCTTTCTAGGCGAGGGTAAACCCAAGTCGGGAGGCATCAGGATCAGTGATCGTGATCATGTGATTATCAACAACTATATGCAAGGGTTGAATAATGACAATGATATATGGAATAATGGGATCACCTTGGTAGGTGGCGGAGAAAACTCCGGAGGTACTGGAAATGGTTATCAGAATGTGGATAACGTGGTAATCGCTCATAATACTATTTACGATTCGGATGATCCGATATTTTTCAATGACCAAAATGCATATGACCCAACAGGAATCATTGCTTATAACTTAGTATACAGTGAAAATGGGGATCTTGTAGCGGGTGATATTTCGGGAACAGGACAGGGGATGACCTATGAAGGTAATATTTTCGGTGGTTCAAATATTGGTATTACTAGTAGTGGCATCACGACTGGCAATGCCAATTTCGAAGCGTACGGAGAACTCTTTAGACCAAGTAGCACAGGAATAGCGGCCGATGCAGCTGGAAATGCCTACAGTAGTATAGTTAATATTGATGTTGAAGGAGTGATTCGCCCCAATACTGATTTGGATGTAGGTGCGCACGAGGTTTCTGGAGGTACAGGTTCAGTGGTTTATTCACCTATCACGGATGGAGATGTAGGAGCAAAAGTGGGTGCTTGCTTCCTTGATGCTGCAGGCAATGTGTTGAGTGAATGTGGGGCAGTAGGTGACTATCTAACAGTTTCTCAGGTATCAGATTTCACAGATCTTGGAGGCACTAAATCAGCCAGCGTCTCTTCCAACATAGATTGGACAGTTTCCAAGGATCAAGATTGGATTGAGGTAAGTCCAGCTTCAGGGTCAGGATCAGGAAAAATTGATATAACTGTATCCGTAAATGAAGCAACTGTTGATCGGACTGGGATCATAACAGTAAGTGGCGAAGGAGTAGATGATCGTACCATTCAGATTACTCAGTTGGCATATGTAGCTCCAATAGAAGTGACAGGGGTTAGTCTAAACCCCGATACCATAGCCGTTGCGGTTAGTGGAACCCATCAACTCATTGTAACTGTTTTTCCCAATGATGCCTCTAATCAGAAGGTAAGTTTTAGTTCGGATAACATGACAATCGCCACCGTCGATGAGGTGGGTTTGGTGACTGCCGTGGCTGCTGGTACGGCTACAATCACTGTGACTACAGAGGATGGAGGATACGAAGCTACCAGTTTTGTTAAAGTGCTATCCCCTTCATCAGAATTTAACTGGGCTTTGAATCAGCCCGTGACAGCTACAGGCACACACGATGGTGATAATGAGGTAGCCAATTTGGTAGATGGAGACGTTGTTTCTCGGTGGTCTGTATCGGGTTTTCCACAGACAGCCACTTTAGACCTAGGTGCAGATATCACCATCAATCAGATAGAAGTGATCTGCTACAACGATCGTGCGTATCAATATGAAATCCTTGGATCGCTAGAAGAAAACGGCACTTTTACCGAGATAGTTGATAGATCAGCCAATAGCACACCTGGAGCTGCCGGCGCACCTATTATCGATTTGGTGTCAGATATTACAGCACGATATCTAAAAGTAACTGTGACAGGTGCTGACCTATACGATGGTGATTGGGTAAGCCTTACTGAACTAAGAGTTTTTGGCGAGGGAGAAAGGGCGGATATTTTGGTTTCAGGCGTATCTCTATCTCGGTCATCATTGGATATGAATGAAGGTGAAACACATCAATTGTTGGCAACAATAGAACCTAGCAACGCGACTAACAAAGAAGTGAGCTTCAGCTCTAGCGATGCGACCATTGCTTCAGTAGATGCCAGCGGGCTTGTGAAGGCTTTATCAGAAGGTACTGCGGACATTAAGGTCACTTCGGAAGATGGAGGGTTCTCAGATATGGTGTTGGTGCAGGTAACTAGCACCAAAGAGGTTCTATCAGCAAAAACTTCGAGATTGGCTATTTATCCAAATCCTGCACAAAATCATATTATCCTGCCAGATCACTTGAATGGAGCCTATGTAGTGATGGATATGTCTGGTAGGAAAATATTGACTGGATTGATGGACTCTAGAACGTTAAATGTTGACCAACTAAAAGCAGGAGCATACTTTGTGGTGGTTGGCGAACAGCGATTAAGATTTATAAAGCAATGAGGGAGTAACAATTCATTTAAAAACCAACTTCAAGTTAAAGGCTTAACATCATGAGAAAGCATACAATCATTACAGCTCTAATATTTTTCCTACTATCAATCACATCGACAGAAGTAAGGTCGCAATCTGCAGATTGGATAAAAATTGATGATTTTGAGTCCACTGATTCCATGAAAGATTGGACGCTGGCAGACACACAAAATGAAACCAATCCGAAGGTGGAGAATCCGCAGGTAACGGAGATAAGACAAGAGGATGGAGGTAATCAATTCCTCCTTAAGAAGCCTGCTCCAGAGGGTGTTGTTGGCAACCGAAAAGCGATCTCATTTACCAAACTACCAGCAGCTATCGAAGTAGGGGAAACCTATACACTATATGTGCGATTGAACGTGGAGTCATTTCCGAACAATCATGTGTTTGGTTTAAGCAATATGGAGCCTGAAGGGATATTGGAGCATGCTTATAATGCGATGGAGCCAAGTCTCAGAGTAACAGATAGATACGATTCTAATATAGATTTGAAAAATGATGGAACGCTACTGGTTCGAAAAGATGACTGGTACGACAAAATTTACAATGAAAAAGCCCAAAGGCCAGCAAATCCAATGGAACCGAATAGCTGGTATGAGATCTGGTGTGTTATCAATAACAGCTTAGCATCTGAAGGTGGTCAAAAGTACGATGTATATATCCGCGGTGGAGAATTTGCAGAGCAGCAATTGGCATATGAAGGGGCTGACTTTAGGATGAAACGCGAACTTCCGATTATATACTTTCAAGCTACTTGCAACACAGGGTCAGTAGACAAACCTTACGGGAATGGAGGATTACGCTATGACGACCTTTATTTGGCCATGGGTAAGGTGCTTTCTGCTCCGATTGATTGACTTTGAGAATAATGCTACATCCCCGAGACCAGGAGGGCTACCTTAATCAAGAACTTTAAAAATGAACCATTTAAAACTAATTTACTCGCATTATTTAGATCACACTTTGATCCAGAATAAACATCAACACTGAGACTTTTAAACTTCACCACATGAGACCACTACTTATTCTAATCGCACTAATTCCTTTGGTTTTTTCGTGCAATAACGAAAAACCAAAACAAGAAAGTCAAATCACGACGGAAGAGGAAACTGCTCCGCTAGCAGCAGCTCATCGGTTTCCATATATGCTTCAATACGCAGTTGGGCCAGAGGCTTTTCCGAGGAGTCTGGAGCCCAATGGTGAAGTAAGAGGAGTTCCTTCCAAGGATTGGACAAGTGGTTTTTTCCCTGGGAGTTTGATGTATATCCATCAGCTGACAGATGATCAATCCTATCTAGCTAAAGCAGAAGAATGGTTGCCGCTGCTAGAGCAGGAAAAGCTAAATAACAGGACGCATGACATGGGATTCAAGGTTTACTGCAGCTATGGCAATGCTTATAAGCTCACGGGAAATCAAAAGTATGCTGAGGTGATTGTAGAGTCTGCTCAGACGCTCATTACAAGATACAATCCAACTATAGGTTGCATTAAGTCATGGGATTTTGGTGGAGATAGATGGATTTTTCCGGTGATCATTGATAACATGATGAACCTAGAACTATTGTTTGAAGCAACTAAGATTTCTGGTGATAGCACTTTCCACAAGATTGCAGATTCGCATGTGAGTGTAACGTTAAAGAATCATTTCAGATCAGATTTTAGTAGCTATCACGTAATAGATTATGATCCGGAAACAGGGGAGGTTCGCAATCGACTTACCCATCAGGGTTTGAATAAGGAATCATCCTGGGCGCGGGGACAGGCTTGGGGACTTTATGGTTTCACTATGGCCTATCGTTATACTGCTAATCAAGCATATTTGACAAGAGCCAAAGAGATTGCCGAATTCGTATTCACCAACAAGAATATGCCGGCAGACTTGATTGCTTACTGGGATTTTGACGATCCAAAAATTCCTAATTCTCCAAGAGATGCTTCCGCCGCAGCTGTGATGGCATCCGCTCTCTTAGAATTAGCCGAATATGCTCCCGAGCAAAAGGATGTTTATTTAGACCGTGCCAATACCATAATCAACACATTGAGTTCTGATGAATACTTGTTAGCTGCTGATAACACGACTCCCTTTATCCTAGCACATAGTACAGGCAATATGCCAAAGAATGATGAAGTAGATGCACCTATAAGCTATGCAGACTATTATTATCTAGAAGCGATTTTACGATCGAAGAATTTTGACAACTAATGATGATGATTGATATGAAATTTAGTTTTTACATCCTTTCCCTTTTTGTAGTTCTCCAACTCTTCGGGCAACCAGAAGTAGTCAATATCAATGCAGGATGGAACTATCTTGAAAAAGCGTATGAGCTTCCAAATCAAGCCAAGAATGATTCCAATTGGGAAAGTATTGATCTTCCGCACAGTTGGAATAGCATAGATGCTACCGATGCTGAGCCCGGCTATCGCCGAGATGCCAGCTGGTATCAAAAGGAGCTTTTGATAGAGAAAAAGCAACATCAGCGCTATTTCATCTCTTTCGAAGGAGCCAATATCGTTACGCAAGTCTATGTGAACGGTACCAAGGCAGGGGAGCATATAGGAGGATATTTAGGATTTAAATTTGATATAACCGATTTGGTGAGTGACGGCTCGAATGAGCTGATGGTGCGAGTAGATAATGGTTACAATCGCGAGATCATACCTTCACAAAAGTCGGATTTTTTCATTTATGGTGGGATTACACGCGATGTGTGGTTAATAACAGTAGCTTCTGCCTATGTGAGCAATATCAAAGTCACAACTCCTTCGGTAAGCAAGACCAAAGCAAAAACTCAAATCGAACTTAGCATCGGTGGAGATATTAAAAACGCCACAGGCGCGAAAGTTTCCCTAATAAATCCAAATGGGAAGCAGGTTTATGCTAAAGCTGTAAGTCTCAAAGGCAAAGCAAACCATACGTTAGATTTTACCTTGTCCAAGCCAATGCTATGGCATGTCTCCGATCCAAACCTATATACCGTATCGGTGGAGTTGCTCAAAGGCAGCAAGGTCATTGACAATGACAAGACCCGGATAGGATATCGCTGGTATGAGTTTAAGGAGTATGGATCATTTTACCTCAATGGTGAAAGGCTATTGATAAGAGGGACTCATCGACATGAAGAACATGCGGGGTATGGCGCTGCTATGCCCAATGAATTGCATAGAAAGGATATGGAACTTATAAAGGGAATGGGTGCCAATTTCGTAAGACTAGGCCATTACTCTCAAGACCCTGAAGTCTACGAAGCTTGTGACGAACTGGGTATCTTAGTTTGGGATGAACTTTCTTGGTGTAGAGGGGGTGTGGGAAATGACGTTTGGAAAGCCAATACTAAGAGACTTTTGGGTGAAATGATTAATCAAAATTACAATCATCCGAGTATCATTTTCTGGTCATTGGGAAATGAAATCTATTGGTTGCCAGATTTTGAAAATGGTGACGATCGCGATGAAATCAACAGTTTTCTTACCGAGCTTAATACAATCTCCCATGAGCTTGATCCATATCGGAAGACGGCTATTCGCAAGTATTATGAAGGTGCGGATATCGTGGATGTATTTAGTCCGTCAATCTGGTCAGGATGGTATTCTGGTAGCTATGAAAACTACGAAAAGACAATTGACAAGAACATAGATAAGTACCCCAATTTTCTTCATATGGAATATGGTGGCAGTAGCCATGTTGGCAGACATACAGAAACTCCAATCACCGGTGCAGGGTTTATCAATCCTAATGAGTGGGAGGAAGCAATCAATCAAGTGGAAGTAGCCAATATTGCTCAAAATGGAGACTGGAGTGAAAACTATATAGTTGATCTATTTGATTGGCATTTGAAAATCTCAGAGTCGCATCCAAAGTTTGCGGGCAATGCGCAGTGGGCGTTTAAGGATTTCGCAACCCCACTTCGTCCAGAAAATGATATTCCCTACATGAATCAAAAAGGTCTGACGGATAGGGAGGGCAATCCGAAGGATGCCTATTATGTATTCAAGAGCTATTGGTCAGACGAACCTTTTGCGTATATCGAATCACACACTTGGACGGAGCGCTCAGGCCCAGAAGGACTAGCTCGGGAGGTCAATGTGTTTAGCAATGCGGTGAAAGTTGAGTTGTTTCTCAATGACAAAAGTCAGGGTATAATGGTGAAAGACAAAACCAAGTTTCCTGCAAGTGGTCTCAGCTGGAGCGTTGATTTTATCGCTGGTGCGAATGATCTGCTGGCTGTAGGTTTTGATGCTGAAGGCAAAGAAATCACACGTGATCAGATGAGTGTAAACTACACTTTTGACAAAGCTGATGCACCCGAGGAACTTGTTTTGACTCATCAATTGTTGGATAACGATCAGTACCTTGTGACCGTAACAGCTCGGGATAAAAACGGGCTAAGATGCCTGGAATATGAAGAGCGTGTCTACTTCCAATGCATGTCTGGTGGCAAGCTGAACGATAACCTTGGTACACCTACAGGTACCTCTGCCATCAAGATGGCCAATGGCGCAGCATCGATCATCGTGACTCCCGATGATATCAATCAAAAGGTAATAATGACCGTGCTAAACCAAAGTTTCAAAGGTTCGTTTTTAGAAATTCTGCCTAAGGGCAATCAGTAATAAACAACATATAGCGTCATGATAAGATCATTATTTTCAGTAGTTGCCTTTTTTGTTTTGTTTTCGCTGGGAGCACAAACACCCGCAGTTTGGCAAGACTTTTTGGATGCTAAAGAAAGCGGGACTAAATCTATATTGTTAGATTACTCATACGCAGGTTATGATTTCTCTAGATCAGAAATTCCCGATGTTTCCAGTTGGACATATTTTGATGTGACGGATTATGGAGCCACACCAAATGATGAAAGTTATGATGACGCAGGTATACAGGCTGCCATAGATGCTGCTGAAGCATCTTCAGGACCGGCAGTTGTGTTTTTTCCAGAGGGAAAGTTTATCGTTAGCGCTGACAATAACACAAGTAATTTCATAAGTGTAGGAAGAAGCAACATAGTAATAAAAGGTAGCGGAAGTGGAGAGGGAGGTACCGAGATTTTCATGGACAAGATGCGGGTGTCAAATGGTCATTGGCAGTTTGAAATAGCACCGACCACTATAGGAACTGGTGGTATTACTCAAATCACTGAAGCCGTGGAAAGGGGCGATTTTTCTGTCTTTGTTGATAATGCATCCGAATTAAGTGTTGGTCAAGTAATATATATCAGTCATCAAAGCGAAGAGTTCGCTAGGGCTCATTTTGGCGACTTACAATTATCAAGCGAATGGTCAAGGCTTTTTGGATCATCGGGTGGAATGATTGTATACGAACTGCATGTAATCAAGGTAATAGAAGGGAACAAGGTGACGTTTGAAAACCCTGTTCAAACAGATCTTCCAAAACTGACCAAGCCTTTCAATATCAGAGAAATCCGCACAATTTCCAAAGTAGGTGTAGAGGATATACTCTTTACCAGTGATTGGGAAAATTATGGTGAGGAATTTGTTCATCATAAGGATGATATCCATGATTATGGATGGAATGCTGTTCAGTTCGAATATGTCCAAAATGCTTGGATGCGAAACTGTGAGTTCAGAAGTTGGAATCAAGTGGTTGATGTAAGGCAGTCCATATCCGTAACAATTGAAAACGTGAAGTTGTCTGGAAAGAAAGGACATGCTTCATTTTTGACCAGACGCAGCTTTGGGGTTTTGGTAAAAGATTGCATTGATGAAGCCAATCACCACCACGGTCCTGGGTCAGGATATGCAGGGGTAAATACTGTGTATCTGCGCTGTACAATGAACCAAAACCAAAGTGTAGACTCACATAGTGGTCAGCCTTACGCTACTCTTATAGATGATGTGGAGGGTGGTGTTTTTAATAAAAATGGTGGGCCCCATGAAAGCTACCCTCACCATGCAAGAGATTATGTATTCTGGAATTTTAGGCATAATGCCTCAGATTTCATTCATTACAATTTCTGGTCGATGAGCAGAACTGGAAACACCTATGCTGAACCTTTCTTCATAGGCTTTCAATCTAATGCAGAGGTAGGTTTTCAAAATGAAGGTCTAAACCAAATGCCAGACACCATGGTGGAGCCTAGGTCGCTTTTTGATGCACAACTTGCCTTACGTCTGGAAGCTGAAAATACGGTCCCTGAAGTTGCATTTGTCAAACCTGAATCGGGCTCTAGCTTAAGTAAAGGTGCCAATATTCAAGTAGAAGTTTCTGTTTCTGACAAAGACGGAAGTATAAGCGTTGTTGATCTTTATTTAGGTGAAAACAAACTGAGAAGTATTACCACAGCGCCTTTCGTATGGGGGGAAGTAGAAGCTACGGATCCAATGCTATACGACCTGGCCGCTGGCAAGCATACGCTTAGGGCAGTAGCTACTGATAATGACGGGAACAAGGGAAGCTCTGTTATTTCTGTTACGATTGGTGATTTCCCTACAGTCTCTATTTCTAGTCCTACACAAAATCAGATGGTAGAAGAGAACCATGTCGAAGTGGAAGTATCAGCTTCTGATTCAGATGGTAGCATAGCGAGAGTTGAGCTTTATATTGATGAGTCATTCGTAGGGTCAAGAGAATCATCCCCGTTCGTATGGGGTGTTGATAGTGCGACTGATCCTTTGTTGTACAATCTAGAAACGGGAAGTCATACGCTCAAAGCCATTGGCGTTGATGACGATGGACTTACTACAACTGATATTATAAGTTTTGTGATCAATCAACCTCCGAATATTTCATTCACGCTGCCTGAGGTTGATGCTTTTTTCAAAGAAGGGGACAATGTGCAGGTCAAAATAGACGCGTTTGATGTAGATGGGACTATTGTTGATGTGAAGCTATATATGAATAAATCCCTAGTAAGAGCTGAAAGCAATGCACCATATACTTGGGGGTTGGAAGAAAGTCTGGATCCTGAACTATTCAATATGACTCGTGGGGAATACAATTTTTTGGCCGTAGCGCGTGACAATAGAAATAGCATTACCGTTGACTCTTTGTTGGTGATAGTTGGCTCGAGTTTACAACTTGCAAAGGAAGGAGTGGGGTTATCAGCTCACCCAAATCCATTCATCGATCAGATTACTATTCAATTATTTGATGGAGATATTTCTACCGTGGAGCTAGTAGATATTCAAGGACGTAGGTTTGAATATGACATGAAGTCAGTAGGAAGTACATTGACTATTACTCCAGCTCGTCCTCTCATGTCAGGGCTCTATTTCCTCCAATATCAGGATGATAGTCGTGCCAAGACCATTAAAGTGCTGAAGCAGTAGGTGATTTTGCTGTCTAGGAATCAGGCTAAATACCTAGAAGCAACTGCAGATACATCTAGTTAGATATTCAGGTTTGGTTTCCTTGTAAGTTATTTCAGTTTTTTCGTCGAAAGTTGTGAAGGATGGTTGGATAATATTAGGATAGTGTCCATTTTCACATTTATGCGAAATGGCTTCTACGCCCTCTTTTTGTTTGTTGGGCTATATACTTCTCACGCCAAATCCATTGGACAGGAAGTCTACTCGCTAGATACTGATCTTACAGAACTAGTTAATAAAACTCATACTGAAAGGACGATCATCCTCTTGCCGTTTTACGAATGGGGCTTGAGGCTACTGGAAGATAGTTACGTACTTGACAAAATTGATTCTATAGATAGTCTATCAACGGAGTATGACGACAAGGATTTGCAATATGAGGTTGATCTTTTAAGACTTCATTACATAGTCTATCACGAGTATCCGAGTGAAGAAATTGTTCATAATGCCAAGGAGCTAATAAATGTCGCTCGGAAAGAAGAATTGAATTGGCTAAATATTCGTGTAAGTAGCTTACTAGGTAATTATTATTTTAATGACCTGTTTGAGTATGAATTGGGCTTTGAGTATTTTCAAATTACCGCCGATTTATTGGCGGGTTTAAGCCCTGAAGAGTACCCCTTAAAGTCAGCGTGTCTTCACCAACTAGCATGGGCACATTTCTACTTTCGAGATTACGAGGAAGCTGCCAAGAATTTCAAATTGTCATTGGACGCCTACAGGACACGTCTGAATGATTACTACTATATACAAACTATAAATACTCTTGGGCTTGCGCACCGACATCTTAACAACTTGGATTCTGCGGGCTATTATTTTGATATGCTTAATCTCTATTCGATTGAAAGCGATAATGAGATTTGGGCGGTGATAAGTTCTGTTAACTCTGGTTATAATTATTTCCTTAGAATGGAGAAGGAAAAGGCAATAATGATACTTCAAAATGAGCTTGAGAAAGTTGAACTATTGGGAGATGAGCTTCTTTACGGTGAGATTTTGATGAAACTAGCCGAAATCATGTTTTCCATAAATCAAGAGCGGGAAGGTAAAGAATATACTTACCGCGCTCAGGAGATATTGGGAACTTCGGCTGATCTTTCTTATAAAGCAAAATTATTTCCGTTGTTGGCCAAGGCGGCATCCATGGATTTCAATCCGGTACTTGCGAGTGCATATATCGATTCTGTCACCCTCTCAACCGACAGTCTAGCCGAAATATTCAGTGGACTCAAAATTATGAGGGCTAAACAAAAAGTACTACTTCAGAAGACCAAAAACGATACTGAAATGCTTCAATACACACAGTTCAGAGAGCTGTGGTTGAGGAACGGTGGTATTTTATTTTTAGTCATTTTGCTTGCTGGAGGTGTAGTGAGCTACAGGAAATTTCAAGTAATAGTTACCAATGCTAAACTCAAAAATGATGCTGAGACCAAAGTGGCGAATGATGAAATAGAACAATTAAAAAGATTATTAAGAAAACAAGACACCCCTTCTGATTTGATTAAAAATGGTCATCATGAAATAGGAGAGAATGAAAGAGAGGAGTTGATTCATCAATTGTTGACTTCTTCTCTGCTCACTGATAAGGATTGGCACGACTTTGTCATGAAGTTTGAAAAGGTATTTCCAGGCTTTTTTCACAGAATAGGTATGAGATGGAAGACACTGACGCCTACTGATCTAAGAATAGTGGCACTTTCACGGATAGAGGTAGATAGTAAAGGCATGGCCTTAATGTTAGGTGTTGGTCAGGATGCTATCAGAAAGGGTAAAAGTCGACTAAGGAAGAAGATTGATTTGGGTAGTGAAGAGATTTTTGAAGATGTGATTATGAGTATCTGATATGAATAGAGACTCAATAACCACTTATCAGAGGACCAACGAAAAACAAGGCTTTGTATTTGTATATTTATCAGTCTTTGTTTTAATCCTATTCAGCTCGTCTTATTGTCTAGCTTCAGATCTTGAGAATAATATCAGTGAAGATTTTGAGGTTTTCTGGTTGAAAGATTCAAACGATCAGTATGATATATCTTCTATAGAAATAGCTGAATTCGCACCATTAAAAGGTATTATTAATAGAGGGTTTGATAACGGGATCTACTGGCTAAAAATTGTTCCAAAGGAATCTCTACAGTTTAATCATATCCTGGAAATACCTTTTGTGCACACCACTTATGTTGAGTCGTTTGCCAATGGAAAATCGATAAGTGCGAGAAAAAACACGCGTTTCAAATTATTTGACCTTACTAGGGAATACGAAGGGCATATACTTTATGCCCGTGTGAACTGTAAGAAGGAGGCACTTATTCCCATCAAAATACAGAGTCAAGTAGACTACCAAGTTTCCTTTAGTTATTTTTCATCTAGTAGCTATTATGTGGTATTGATTTGTGTTCTCATTCTCCATTTAATCTGTTTTTATGAATTTGGCAAAGGGACTTATCTCAACTATTGCCTTATGCTGATCTCATTTGGTTCTTCTCTGGCGTACCGTGACGGTGTTTTTAATTTGTTTTTGGATCCGTCTGTCCATGAGCATATTGAGATATTTTTCAACTTAGCCACAGCCTACGCTCTGGCTATTTTCACTTATGATTTTCTAGACCATAAGTATTACATTCCTAGGTACAAATGGTGGGGTATCGGGCTGCTAATTGTAGCTTCAGTAGGCTATGTGATTTATTTATTCAACCCGACTTTGATGTGGTATGTAATAGCCGATAATCTTGTCATATTATCACTCGGTGCTACTTGCTGTACTAGCTTATTTATTTATCGGCGTACCTTTTACGCCAAAGCCTATGCCTGGGCATATTTTCCGATGCTCATACTGACTATTAATTTTTATGACGGGAGGTTTTTCGGAATAGACACGGGAATAATTGATGCTAATGTTTACCGTGTTGGCGGCATTTTTGAAATGGCAGTTTTTAGTTATGCGATTATTTACCGAGCGAGTCGTAAGATTCAAGAAAACATACGTCTGAAAGTTGAATTGGATTATAAGGAAAGAGAACTCTCTACCTTGGAAACATCAATTAGTACTTTGAGCCCAAAGGGACGAATTACGGATAACCAAACTCCTAAGGAGTTACTCGGAGATAAGAAATTCAATACTAAGAAGCAGTTTGAGGTCACTTCATTGAAAACAGAAAATGAATGGAACGCTTTTGTTAGACAATTCAAAAAAGAACATGAGGGCTTTTTTGATAGACTTAATGAACAATGGCCAGCACTTACGCTTGGTGAAACTAAACTGCTTACGCTATCTAGAATGAGATTGGGAAATAAGGAAATGGCTGCAATCCTTGGTGTGAAAACTGACGCCATCAGGCAAGTGAAGAGTAGGGTTAGGAAAAAAATGGGATTGAATAAGGAAATCAACCTTATTGAATTTTCCTCCAACATATAGTTCACTATTTGCACTTAACAATCCCTTCATTCTATTCTCAATTCACAAGAAGATTTTCATCTGAAAGTTGATTGCCAACCCGAGCTTTAAGCTTCGAAAAAATCCAAAAGCTAAATCACCGGAATAGATAACTCTAGTATATTTTATTCAATCACAGCATTTCTGAGAATTCTCAAAATAGGTCATTCAAGACCTTGAAGGCCTATTATCACACTTTGTCACGTTCTGTCACGTATTTGTCACGCTTTAAATGACCGAGCATAGATCAAGAAAGTCTTTATTGAGGACATGTCGGAGTGGGGTCATTTCACAATAAACTTTGAAGTGCCTCATTCAAAAGTCAATTAATAATTTCAAGACTACAATCTAATGGGTGAATCTTCCTCTTTTTCTTCGGTCTTGCGTTCAGATAGTACTAATTCCAACGCGCCATTTAGCTTTAGCTATTCGCCACAGCTTCCTGAATTGTTGCTAAAACTGAATTGTAGTTTAGCAATCAGCACCTATCAAGCTGGAAAGATAGTCTTCATAAGCCCTAAAGATGAAAACACCCTTACAACTCTTCCTCGAACTTTTGATAAGCCCATGGGCTTTGATATCCAGAATGATCAGCTGGTTTTGGCGTGCAAGGATGAAGTAATAAGTTTTGGGAATTCGAGGGAATTAGCTGCCAGTTATCCTAGACAGCCAAACACTTATGATAGTCTCTATGTACCACGAGTCACTTATCATACTGGAAGTGTGGATATGCATGATATTAAGATTGGTAAGAATGGGATATGGGCTATCAATTCATCTTTCTCATGCCTTTGCCTGATTAATGGTGACCATAATTTTATTCCAAAATGGAAGCCAAAATTTGTTAGTGATTTGGTTTCTGAAGATAGGTGCCACTTGAATGGATTAGTCTTGGAAGATGGCCATCCTAGATACGTCACTGCGCTAGGTCAGAGCAATACACATCAGAGTTGGCGTGAAAATATTATCGATGGAGGCGTATTGATCGACTTAACTACCGATGAAATCATTTTTGATCAGTTGGCAATGCCTCATTCACCAACATTGCATAATGGTACATTTTACTTGCTTTTATCGGCAACAGGGCAACTTGTAAAGTTGGATCTGGAGAAGAGAAAGATTGAAGTAATTAAAGAGTTGGAGGGCTTTTGTAGAGGAATGGATATAGTCGGTGAATATGCTTTCATAGGTATGTCCAAACTGCGAAAGAATTCTTCCACATTCGCCAAGTTACCTTTTACAGAAAAGGCCAAAATATCGGGAATAAAGGTTGTGCACTTACCGACAAGGTCACTGGTAGGCGATATAAAATATCAAACAAGTGTAGATGAGATATATGAGGTGAAGGTGATGCAAAACAGCATTAGACCCAATATTCTCAATACAATCAATCCCATTCACAAGTATTCACTAACCATTCCTGAAACAACCTTTTGGGCTAACCCTGATACACCGCCTTCTTAAGGCTAGTTGGAAGGAATATTTCGAATATAGATTCACTTTATTTTAAAAAAATGAGAAAACAAAAACAGCTATTTAACAACGCACTGCTCCGATACAATAAGTACCGAAGAAAGCTGAGTCGACTTGAATTAACAGGAAAAAATGTACACCGCCAGAGTGTGTTAAAGAAACATATAGAGCGACTGCACAATTGGCTTTGCTCCATGATGTTGACATTCAAACGAGCAACAGCTGTGGGTGCACTATCAGCGGCGGCATTTGTGATGACTCCTAATGAAGCTCAAGCTCAAGTATTTGATTCGCCAGCTGCCAATCCATTTGGCCTAGTGAAACTCACAGAAGGTTCTAATCCCACTTTCGTGGATTTGGACAATGATGGAGACATGGATGTGATGGCTGGTGAAAGAGATGGCCAACTAAGGTATTTTGAAAACACAGGATCAAATATCGCTCCAGCATTTGGCTCTGTTCAAGTCAATCCATTCTCTCTGACGGATGTAGGTTACGAATCATCCCCAATTTTCTCAGACTTAGACAATGATGGTGATTTTGATTTGATAGTTGGCGAATACTCTGGGGATTTTCACTATTTCGAGAATATTGGTACAGCATCCAGTCCGCTTTTTGGTACCGTACAGACTAACCCGTTTTCTTTGGCAAAAACACCAAATCGCTCAGTTCCCTTTTTTGCTGATTTGGATGATGATGGTGATTTGGATCTATTAGCTGGTGATAATGATGGGAATTATCGTTATTTCGCTAATACTGGCACAATCAGTGCACCAGTCTTTGGCACAGCATTGACCAATCCCTTCAATCTTCTTCGTGTTATTGATCAATCCACAGTGTCTTTAGTAGATATGGACAATGACGGAGATTTAGACCTATTCACTGGAACCAGTATTGGAGCTTTCGCTTACTTTGAAAATACCGGAACACCTAGCGCGCCAACATTTGGAGCAGTTCAAGTAAGACCTTTTGGTTTATTGCAAGACCTATCAAATGGCTATGCCACAACAGCTTTCGCGGATTTAGATAATGATGGAGATTTGGATTTGTTGTCAGGAGATGAAAATGGAAATTTTCATTATTTCGGCAATACTTCTCCCAATTATCCACCCGTAGTAGATTTCCCGATTGCTGATCAGTCCATCAATGAAGATGCCTCTCTCGCTTTCACTTTTGATGCAAAGACATTTAGGGATCCCAATGCTGGAGATGTGATTGTCTATTCCGCGTTGCTACAAGACGGATCTAATCTTCCATCGTGGTTGAGCTTTGATGGCGCCACAAGGACTTTTAGCGGAACTCCGTTGCACAATGATGTCGGGATAATAAGCATAGAAGTAACTGCTACAGATCAAGACCAAGCATCTACTTCAGATGTATTTGATCTTACTATTGTGAATACAAATGATGCTCCAACATTTACTTTTACGCCAGCCACTTCCGTAAGAGTGAATGAAACATATACACATGTAATTGGGACTAATGATATAGAGGGTGACGCAGTGACGGTGACCGCACCTACGCTACCAGCTTGGTTGACATTGATAGCTCCAAATACAGTCAGTGACTTTGCTATAGATGTTAGCAATCCTCGAGGTGTTTCTATTGATCCAAATGGTGATATTATAGTGACAGACGAATTTAATAGTCAAATAAAACGTGTCACACCAGAAGGTGTTGTTACTGTAATTGCAGGTTCACTAGGAGGCGGAACCGCGGATGGAACAGGTACAGAGGCACTGTTCACTAATCCGCAGAGTGTAGCTGTAGATGCAAATGGTACTATATATGTTGCCGAATCTAATAACCGTATCAGGAAAATTACTGCCGGTGGAGTGGTCACAGCTTTCGCAGGATCTACTACTTCGGGTAATAGTGATGGAATTAGCACTAGCGCCTCGTTCTCGAACCCTACGGGAATAGCAGTGGATGCCTCGGGCAATATATTTGTGGCAGATGCTGGAAATCACCGAATCAGGAAAATAACTCCTGCCGGAGAAGTTTCAACGTTCGCGGGATCTAGTTCAGGTTTTGTTAATGATGCAGGATCTTTAGCTCAGTTCAATAACCCTTCGGAATTGATAATTGATGCAAATGACAATATATATGTAGCAGATGTAGGAAATCATGTGATAAGAAAAATCACTCCAGCAGGAGTGGTTTCCACGTACGCAGGTTCTACACAAGGCTCAGCCGATGGCACCAGTACCAATGCGCAATTCAATGGACCTACAGGAGTAGATGTAGATGCTGACGGCAATGTGTATGTGGTAGACGCAGGTAATTTTTTAGTGAGAAAAATTGATCCTTTAGGGAACGTATCCACAATTGCGGGCTCAACCTCGGGTACTGCCAATGGTGTTGGTAGTGCGGCTCAGTTCGCAGGTTCAGTCAGTCTGGCTATTGATGCTAAAGGAATCATATATGTAGCAGATAGAAGTGCTGGTTACATGAGGAAAATTAGTCCTGCCACGATAACTGGCGACCCAACAGGTCAGATAGGATCTCATAATGTTGTGCTAAATGCTGTTGATGGTAATGGCGGGACAACAGATCAGACCTTTACTATAGATGTTCTGGATATTGCCAAAGTGGTTAATGCGATTCCAGATCAAATGGCGACTCAAGGGGGTGCGTTTAGTTTTGTCTTTGATGCCAATACATTCTCCGGAACAAACGCTAATGATGTATTAACCTACACTGCAACGCTCGGTGATGATTCAGCATTACCAAATTGGTTAAGTTTTGATAACGCATCTCGTGCATTTGCGGGAACTCCAGCGAATGCAGACGTAGGGACCATTGAAGTGAAAGTATCCGCTACTGATCCAAGTCAATCGATGGCTACCGATAACTTTATTATTACAGTGAGCAATGTCAACGATGCTCCTACATTTACCTCTTCTCCGGCAACAGTTTTGGCGGAAGGTCAAGCATACAGCTATGACATAGTCACAGAAGACCTAGATGCCGATCTAGTTACCGTGACTGGAACAACGCTTCCTGGATGGCTGACATTAAATAACAACTTTGTTGTATCTACGTTTGTTGGATCATCTTTAGCGGGGTTAGTAGATGCAACAGGTGCTGCCGCTCTATTTGATGCACCATCAGGGGCCACAATTGATGCCAATGGAGATTTGTATATCGCTGATGCCAATAATAATGTAATAAGAAAGATCACCAGCGCAGGAGTAGTCTCAACATATGTTGCTAGCCTTGATGATTATAATGGTGGGCCAGGAATATTTGAGGATTTAAGTAATCCCAACGGATTGGTTTTTGACTCTAATGGGAATTTGTATGTTGTCAATACTGATTTTAACGAAGTACTGAGAATCACTCCCTCAGGGCAATCATCTATACTTGCAGATCCTGACGCAGATTTAGGAGGAGGTGAACCTGGAGGAGGTGAAGAGCCTGGTGGTGGTGAAGAGCCCGGAGGAGGCGGAGAAGTTCCGGGAGATGATGGATGTCCTATCCAGATATGCGGGCCTGGTGGAGGAGGACCTATTGAACCTCCTGCTGAAGGAGGTTCCGGAGAGGATCTTAGCTTAAGCAGTCCTGCAGGAATAGCCATAGACGCCAGCGATAATATTTACATTGCCGATGCGGGAAATTTTAAGATTTGGAAAGTAACTCCCGAAGGTATTGCATCGACTTTTGCAGGATCCACTCCTGGAAATGCAGATGGTACTGGTACAGATGCTTCTTTCACTGCGCCTACAGCAATTGCCATAGACGCGAACGGTACTCTTTATGTAACCGATGCTGGTACTCATACTATTAGAGTGATTACATCGGCTGGTGTTGTAACTACGCTTGCTGGTTCTACACAAGGCTTTGCTGATGGTACAGGAACAGGCGCTCAGTTCAATAGTCCGACGGGTATCACCATAGATGGCAATGGAGATTTACTTATTTCAGATGCAGGTAATCACCGCATTAGAAAAATGACAACAGGAGGTGTTGTTACAACAATTGTAGGTTCGACCTCTGGTTACACAGAAGGAATTGGCACAAGCGCTCAATTCAATAGTCCTATTGGTATAGTAACAGATGCTGGCGGAAATATTTATGTCGCTGACAATGTGAATAATGTAATTCGAAGGATATCAGCCACACAATCAATTTCTGGAACGTCTCCTAATGCGGTTGGTACACATAATGTTGTTTTAAGTGCAGCAGACGGTAATGGTGGTAGCGTAGATCAATCTTTTGCGATTTGTGTTGGTAACATGATTTGGACCGGAACAACAGATACAGATTGGGCAACAACCACAAACTGGTCTGGAGGCGCTGTTCCAACTTCCAATGATGACGTGATAATATGTCCCGTGACCAATAATCCTATCGTTAACAGTAACGTCGAGGTTAATACAATAGATATTAAAACTGGTGGTATCCTTACGATAACCGCTAACAGTTTGAAGGTGGCGAACAGCACAGTCCTCAATGGAGCGATGAACGTTGCTTCGGGAGCATCATTTGTACCCATGGGGAGCATATCGGGAGCTGGAGCTGCTACAATCAGTAGAAATACCACATTTAGCACTTCTGCAGGTCAATATAGTGTCATTGGTTCACCTGTTTCTACGGGCTCGACCAGTAGTCTTGGAGGGATTATCTATAGTTATGATGAAACGATTGCTTATGACCCTACAGGTAACGCAGGAAGCACGCGATTTATCAGAGTAAATACGCCGGAAACAATGGTCGTTGGCGATGCTTACTTCTCTGCAAACACTGGTGATATTTCCTTTTCTGGGCTACCTAATACAGGAAATATTGATGTGCCACTTGTCTATGATGCGACCAGAGATGGAGGACCAGCTGAAGCAGGATACAACCTAGTATCCAATCCATATACGGCGGCTATTTCTTATATAAATTTGATGTCAGCTACAGAAAATCAAGACATAGATGGATCATTCTACTTGTGGGACGATGGAGGAAGCGCTACGCCTGATGCTACAAGTAACAATGACTATATCCAAGTAAGTGGGCTAGGTGCAAGTGGAGGTAGTTCAAGAGTAGGTGACTGGGATGGATATTTAAGGTCAACTCAAGGATTTTTCGTGAAAGCTACGGCTGCAACCACGATGACGTTCAAGCCAGATATGATGAGCACTGGTAATAATAGCGACGCTGGTTTTTTCAGACAAGCCGAGTCTGTGGTGATGCGTTTTTCACTTTCATCTGAAGTCGGTTACAATGATATTTTGATCGGATTTGTAGAAGGAGCAACTGTTGGAATGGATAGGGCATTAGATGCGCAAAAGTTGAAAGGTAATAGCATTATTCAGCTTTACTCAAGACTAGAAGCATCCATTTTGGCGAATCAAGCATTACCATTCAGTGAAGGACAGACCATTGTTGATTTAGGTTTTGATGTGAAAGAAGCTGGTTCTTATACATTGTCCGTGGAGGATTTGGCAACTTATGGATCTGACATCTTGTTGGTAGATAATCTGCTGAGTAAGGCTGTGAAACTATCAGAAGTAGGATCTTATACATTTGAGACTTCTGCTGTCAATGATTCTAAACGATTTAGCCTAGTCTTTAATCCTGAAAATATCCTTTCACTGGCAGGTAATCTCAATAGTCAAAACATGACCGTATTCTCCGATGCTAATACCATCAATGTGAGAGTAGACAATGAGATTATCAATGCTACGGTTAGCATTTACAATTTAGGAGGCCAGCTTGTGAAGCAATTTGATCAAGTAAATATTGGCAAAACCGATTGGTCTGTTGAGTTTTCTCGGAATGGGATGTTCATCATGACCATCATATCCGATGATCAAATTTTGATAAAGAAATTTTTGAAATAGTAGGGCTCACGCCTGAGGCTTATGTGACAAAGAGAATTAAGGAGCGTCTCCGCCAACTGGCAATTTGACAATCTTTTTCTCTTTGTGACAAAGGTGTTTGTTTGAGATCAAATCATTTAAAATTAGAACTTATGAAAATCATATATAGATCAATCTTGTCCCTAACTCCAATATTCCTAATGGCAGTTCCAGCGTTTGCACAAGGCACGCCACCGCAGACTCCCATAGATGGAGGGTTGTCGCTTCTCTTGGCTGCAGGAGGTGTTTATGGACTCAAGAAACTAAGAGACCACCGCAAGATCAATTGATAATTGGTTAGCTCAAGAGCCCACCTTTTGGTGGGCTCTTTATGCTTTTAGATAATATGGTTGTTTTACTTTAATCAAAAACTAAAAAGGGTTCAATAGCCTGAAAACAAGTCACTCAAAGTGCCCTATTTGTTAAACCTCTCGCTCTGAATCGCAATCTCCAATTCCTCATTGGTAGGAATTACCCAGACTTCTACTTGACTACCCGAAGCTTGAATAGCCCTGTTGCTATCTGCTCGTATGGTGTTTTTTTCTTCATCTAGCTTTATCCCTAGCACCTGAAGGTCATCACAAATCAAGCTTCTCAATTCTGCACTATTCTCACCGATACCCGCTGTGAACACTATTGCGTCAAGGGCGCCCATTTCGGCAGCATAAGCACCGATGTATTTTTTGATTCGCTGGACATACATGTCTATGGCAAGTATGGCATCTTCATCTCCAGTAGCTCTTTGCTTCAACACATCACGCATGTCATTGCTTCCGGCTATACCTTTAAGTCCACTTTCTTTATTGAGCATATTATCTATTTCCGCGAAGGACATTCCCAACTTCGATCCTAAGAAAAACGGGATAGATGGATCTATGTCTCCAGTACGTGTACCCATCATCAAACCTGCTAATGGGCTTAGTCCCATGCTGGTGTCAATACATTTGCCACCTTTGACAGCCGCCATGCTGCAGCCATTTCCCAGATGAATGGTGATGATTGCTGATTGCTCCGCCGGTTTCTTAATGACATTGAGGGCCTGCTTGGTTACATAAGCATGAGAACTTCCATGCATACCATACGCCCTGATTTTGTCTTCATGATAGTATTTGTTGGGTAGGGGATATCGGTAAGATTTGGCTGGCATGGTCTGATGAAATGCCGTATCGAACGCAGCAACTTGCACTGCCTCAGGAAAGAACTTTTCGGCTACTTCTATTCCCTGAAGGTTCGAAGGATTGTGCAATGGAGCCAAAGGGATCAACTCTTTTACTTTAGCTTTTACATCTTCGGTAATGATGGTGGACCCGCTATAGTACTCACCGCCATGTACCACCCGATGCCCCACAGCTGACACCTCACTTGTGTCCTTAATTATGTCATATTTAGGGTCTGTCAGGACAGACACTATTTTCTCTAATCCTGCGACATGATTTGGTATAGAGATCTCTTCTTTGGCTTTTATTTCTTCACCATTTTTAAAGTAGGAATAAACGATATTAGAAGCAGAATCACCCAATCTATCTACTTGACCTTTGGAAATGACTTGTTGGCCTCTCATTTCAAACAGTACATACTTGATAGAAGAACTCCCCGTGTTGATGACTAATATTTTCATTTTTTAGATGGATTAGAAGCTTAATGTTCGTTTTGAGCCTGGATAGCCGTGATGACCACAGTGTTCACTATATCAGCCACGGTGCAGCCTCTACTGAGATCATTCACAGGTTTGTTAAGACCTTGAAGCACAGGCCCAATGGCTATGGCTCCTGTTTCTCTTTGTACGGCTTTGTAGGTGTTGTTTCCAGTGTTCAAATCAGGGAAGATCAGTACGCTAGCCTGTCCTGCCACGGCCGAACCAGGCATTTTCTTTTGGCCTACACCCATATCCACCGCAGCGTCATATTGAATCGGACCTTCTATTTTGAGGTTGGCGTTTTTGGCTTTGGCCAATTCGGTTGCGGATCTTACTTTTTCTACTTCCTCACCTTTCCCAGACGAACCAGAGGAATAGGAGAGCATAGCTACTTTAGGCTCTAGGCCAAATGCTGTAGTAGTTTCCGCTGACGATAGTGCTATTTCAGCAAGCTGCTCTGCATTGGGATTAGGATTGACCGCACAGTCTCCATATACCAATACTCTGTCTTCCAGACACATGAAGAACACTGATGAAACCACGGAATAACCGGGTTTAGTTTTGATTAATTGCAACGCAGGTCTAATGGTATGTTGTGTAGTATTCACCGCACCAGAGACCATTCCATCCGCGTCTCCCATATGTACCATCATGGTACCAAAATAGGTGTTGTCGCTCAGCAAGTCCTTTGCTGTATCGGTATTCACCCCTTTATGTTTACGAGCTTCGTATAAGGCCACTACATAATCAGAAAACTTGGGGTGTTTCAAAGGATTAATTATCT
The DNA here is from genome assembly GCA_049115815.1 of Cyclobacteriaceae bacterium. Lineage (GTDB taxonomy): Bacteria > Bacteroidota > Bacteroidia > Cytophagales > Cyclobacteriaceae > Marinoscillum. The sequence continues at coordinate 281,085 of JAGDZO010000006.1, forward strand.
CAATGCGATTCATATCTAGCATCAATCCTAATCTGATAATGTCTTTCTGGATTTCTTCTTCATCACCAAGTATGATTAAGTCTACCAGTTCTCTTGATGCTAGTATTTCAGCAGCCTTTAAGATTCGTTCATCTTCACCTTCCGGCAATACAATTCGTTTTTTGTCAGATTTAGCTTTTTTGAACAATCGATATTCAAACATCTTAGGCGTCAAGACACTACTAGGCGACATGACTTTCATTTTCTCCATGAGCTGATTGATCGCAATGTTGTTGTCAAAATGCTGTAGCGCTAGAGATATTTTACGGTGATTGTTGGGTTTGATATAAGACCTGACATTGGATACATTATGTGCAGTGTTGAAGGTGTTGGAGTCCACCGCCAGGATAGGGACTATATCCGTAAGTCCTTCCAATAATTTGTGATAAGCCTCTTCCAAATCATACCCCGCAGATAGTATGATACCACTTAGCGAAGGATAGTTTGATGACTGGTGAGCTTGTAAAGTGGTCATCACAATATCACCACGATCACCCGGTGTTATGACCAAAGAATTCTCTTTGATACGCTTCAGGTAATTATGTGGCTGCATGGCAGCAATGGTGTAATAATATGCCAATCGTTCAAGTTGATCTTCTCCATAAAGAACCTTGGCGTCAAGCGCATCGGCCACTTCAGCTATCGAAGGACTACTCAAAACATGGTCGGCTGGAAGGAAATCAATTTGATGAAGACCTTTAGGTAAATGCGCTTTGAGTTCTTTTTCCAGAGGTTGCCTTACATCATCAGGCACTAGATTGACGATTACCTTAATGACCTGACAGCCATTATGAAGAAACCCTTCCACGTTTTGGTAGATCACATAGGCTAGCTCTTCGATACTGATATCCTCATCAGCTTTACCTACTACCACTACCGGGCTACCTAGGTTCTTGACGATCTCTTGATTAAGACTATATTCGAATACTGAACTTTTCCCTTCATAGTCAGACCCTTCGATGACCACAAAGTCAAACTTCTCTTCTAAAGCCTTATATTTTTCTATGATCCCATCTATGATTTCGTCATGCTTGCCATTGGCTTCCAGGTCTTGGAGTTGGTCAGTCGTGTAGCCGTACAGTTCGTCATACTGAGCTGAGATCTTGAAGTGAGTCATGAACAAGTCAATGTCCTGATCGCGTTCATGTCCGGGCTTGCTCTTGATGATGGGTCTGAATATGCCTACTTTTTGGGTTGATCTAAGCAGGTGCTCCATGAATCCCAAAGTGATGATTGATTTGCCACAATATGCTTCCGTAGGGCTGATATAGATGGATTTGTTCATTGTATTTATAAGAGAAGTTGTTTCTGAGAACCTTGATTTCTCAAGCGTATTATCCTTTACTTGAATGGAAGTTCTAATTATTCCACGAAACTAATTCATTGTATGTAGTACGCACATAACATTGGTCAGCTAATCACCAAAGACTTGTCAGTTCATGATTGTTTTAAGATTAGCGCTCTGCTAACTCACCAATCCAAAACAAACTTCTGCTCCTTCAGTCGTTCGTATACTTCTTTGTCAAACCTATAGAGTTTAGCGGCTCTATGAGAAACACCATCCTGCTTAGTTTCGCAATCAACAAGAAGCTTCATCTTTAGCATTTTGCGTCTAAAATTTGGTTTATCTAACCTAATCCCAAGTATTGATTCGTAAAGTGTTTGGAGTTGTAGCAAGGTGAACTGCTCAGGCAGCAGATTAAACCCAATAGGTTCTTGCTTTATCCTAGATTGTAGTTGAGACTTGGCATATGCAATGATCTCAGAATGATCATAAGGCAACTCGGAAATTTCATCCATGGTAAACCATTGAGCATCAGAAGCTGTAAACCCAGCTACCAGATCATAGTCAGCGTCCTTGATCAAAGAATAGTAGGCCACAGTGACTACACGCTTAGTCGGGAATCTATTCACCGATCCAAAAGCTCTGAGTTGCTCCAAAAAAAGTTGTTTCACTCCAGTCGTCATATATAGTATCCGATGTGCAGCATCGTTCAATGATTCGTCTGTTTTGATAAAACCACCTGGTAGGGCCCATTTGCCTTTACTGATCCCTTCTGCGTGCTTTACCAAAAGGACCTTGAGAGTGGACGAAAACCCAAAAATCACACAGTCTATGGAAAGGTCTTCCATGATATTATTGTCCATAAGCGAACCTACAAAGGATACTGAATAAATAAAATTTGATTAAATATAGTCATTATGACTATAAGTATTATATTTACTTAAACGAACAAATATGTATTATATAGGATATGATATCGGTAGCTCTAGTATCAAGGCTGCAATCATAGATTCGGACTCCAATAAGCAAGTAGCTGTAGCTAGTTTTCCCGAACAGGAGATGGGCATGATAAGCCATGAGCCTGGCTGGGCAGAGCAACGACCAGAGGACTGGTGGAATCATGTATGCGAGGCAACTAAGCTGGTAATTGCTCAGTCCAAGGTGAGCGTTGAAGATATATCTGGAATAGGTATTGGCTACCAGATGCACGGTTTGGTAGCGGTGGATGAATATCAGCAAGTACTGAGACCAGCCATTATTTGGTGCGACAGTAGAGCCGTAGAGATTGGAAACCAAACACTAGAAGCCATAGGAGAAGAAACTTGTTTCAAACACCTGCTCAATTCACCAGGTAATTTCACTGCCTCTAAGCTGAAATGGGTCAAGGAAAATGAACCTGACATATTTGGACAAATTCATAAAATCATGTTGCCGGGTGACTATATCGCTATGAAGCTCACAGGCGAAATTAGCACCACTGTCTCTGGTCTTTCTGAAGGTATGTTCTGGGATTTTCAAAACCACGAGGTAGCCAAGGTGCTTATGGATGAGCTTGGCATTAGCCAATCAGTCATTCCAGATATACTCCCTACATTTTCATCGCAAGGCACACTTACCCAAAAGGCAGCTGTGGAACTCGGCCTTCACACTGGGGTAATGGTAGGTTATCGTGGAGGGGATCAGCCAAATAATGCCTTATCTCTTGGGGTACTCAACCCTGGAGAAATCGCCGCAACTGGTGGCACCTCAGGTGTTGTCTATGGGGTTCAAGATGCACCAGTATTCGATTACCAATCCCGAGTGAACAGTTTTGCTCATGTCAATCACACTGCTGAAAATCAGCGAATTGGCGTGCTTCTATGTATCAATGGTGCAGGCATTCAATATAGATGGATGAAGCAAATGCTCGCTGAAGATCATGTTTCATACGGCGACCTGGAGTCCATCATTTCTACCATTCCTATTGGCTCAGAAGGATTGAGTGTTTTGCCATTTGGCAATGGAGCTGAGCGAATGCTTGGCAATCAGGATATGGGTGCTCAAATCAATAATATTCAATTTAACAGACACTCCAAACCGCACCTTTATCGTGCGGCGCTTGAGGGTATTGCATTTGCCTTTGTATACGGTATGGAGGCATTAAACGACTTGGGACTGGATGTCAACAAACTCAGAGTGGGCAATGACAATTTGTTTCAATCTAAAGTGTTTAGTGAGACAATAGCCACCCTCACCAATGCACCTATTGAAATGGTGGACACCACAGGAGCCATAGGCGCGGCTCGAGGTGCAGCTTTCGCCAATGGGGCATTTCGATCATTAGCAGAAGCTGTAAGTGGAGATAGTTTGGTCAAAAGCTACCAACCGTCAAGTGAGGATCAAGCAGCCTACACCAAGGCATACGAAAACTGGAAAATCAATCTTTTGAAAAACTTAAAATAGCGAAAAAATGAGTAATGTAATCTTAGGAGAAAAGGAGTACTTCAAAGGCATAGGCCAAGTAAAATTCGAGGGAAAAGAATCGGACAATCCGTTCGCATTCAAGTATTATGATGAGCATAGGGTAGTAGCAGGTAAGACGCTGAAGGAGCATTTCAGGTTTGCCATCGCCTACTGGCACACCTTCTGTGGTACAGGTGGTGATCCATTTGGTCCTGGCACGAAGAACTTTCCTTGGAGCGTAGCTAATGATCCAAAACAAGCCGCTAAGGATAAAATGGATGCTGCTTTTGAGTTTATCACTAAGATAGGAGCGCCGTTTTATTGCTTTCATGATTTTGACTTGATTGATGAGGGTTCATCGCTTAGTGAGTCTAGTCAGCGACTGGATTTCATAACCAATTATGCATTGGAGAAGCAAAAAGCTTCTGGAGTGAAATTGCTTTGGGGAACAGCCAATGCTTTTTCTAATCCAAGATATATGAACGGAGCGTCTACCAATCCTGACTTCAATGTGGTGGCTTATGCCGGTGCTCAGGTGAAGAATGCTTTGGATGCAACCATCAAGTTGGGTGGGGAGAATTATGTATTCTGGGGAGGTAGAGAAGGCTATATGAGCTTGCTCAACACCAATATGAAGCAAGAGCTCGATCATATGGCGCGATTCCTTCATATGGCCAAAGATTACGCTAGAGCGAATGGGTTTACGGGTTCCTTTTTGATTGAGCCAAAGCCAATGGAGCCATCTAAGCATCAATATGATTTTGATTCGGCTACAGTGATTTCATTCTTAAGAGAATATGATTTGATGGATGACTTCAAATTGAACCTGGAGGTAAACCACGCTACGCTAGCACAGCATACCATGCAGCACGAAATGCAAGTGGCAGCCAATGCGGGCTTATTGGGTAGTATGGATGCCAACCGTGGTGACTATCAGAATGGCTGGGATACGGATCAGTTTCCAATCAACATTACAGAACTCACTGAGATGATGCTCGTCTTTTTGGAAGCAGGAGGACTACAAGGTGGTGGTATCAATTTTGATGCAAAAACCCGTAGAAACTCGACTGATCTGGAAGATATTTTTCATGCTCATATTGGAGGTATGGATGCCTTCGCTAGAGCCTTGATAGTAGCAGATAGTATTTTGACTAAGTCCAATTATGCTAGCATGAAAGCTGAGCGATACGCCTCTTTCGGCTCTAAAGAAGGCCAGGCATTTGAGTCTGGTCAGTTGACCCTGGAAGAGTTGGCGAAAATAGCTCAAGTAAATGGTGAGCCTCAAACTAAAAGTGGCAAGCAAGAGCTCTTTGAGAATATCATTAACAATTTTATCTAATCAATTATCCTGATTAGGCAGCAGAAAGGCGATCTCTTTGAGGTCGCCTTTTTTGTTAAGCTTTTGAATGCTCTCCGTTCAATAATCAATTCAGATGACTTAGATCGTAATCGTTTCAGGAAGTTTACTTTCGGAAGACTTATATACAGCTTCTTGGACTGCAATAGATTTCAAATAATCCACTCCATCCGTTTCAAAGGGATTGTTCGCAGCTATTTGATCTATGAAATGTCTTTGCGTTTTGTACACACAATCACCAGAAAAATTGATGTTTTCGTGATGATAAGCTATCTCCACTTCATCTTGCCCTAGTTTTTTCAACGTTATTTTCCCGTTAGGAAATAGTCTAATGGAGCCATCCAATCCATCTATCAACATCTCACCAAAAGTATATCTGGCTTGATCATAATTCGGTTCATTGTATCTATTGGCGTCCCAAATGCCTTGAACACCATTCTCAAAATCAAAATGCACAATTCCTTGATCTTCTCCCTGAATCACCGGGTTGAGCTTTCTGAGCTTTGCAAAAACAGATGATACTTCTCCAAACAAATACCTGAACGTGTCAATGAAATGGATCCCGTTTTCGTACACCAATAGGCGTGGATACTCTCGGAAATAAGGCTGTCTAGGTATGTATGCATTTTGGCCCCAGCCATCACCCATACGGCTTCTGAAATTGACTGTATGTACCTGACCAATTGAGCCTTCAGTTAACAGTTCTTTGATTTTTCGATACCATGGTTGGAAACGCCAGTTTTCATGCACCATGAATGAAACGCCTTTGAGCTGCGCATATTCCACAATCTCCTTAGCTTCTTCTTGAGTAGGAGCGAGAGGCTTTTGACAAATGATCGCAATACCTCTATCTGCCGCATATTTACACATTTCTAAATGTGTGCCCGGTGGTGTGATGATATCTACAAAATCCGGTTGTTCTTCATCTATCATCACACGATAGTCTGTGTAGTGTTTGGCTATCCCGTATTTTTCACCAACCTCTTTACCTGCCTCACCACGGCTACTTAATGCTGTGATTTCCACCTCGGGCATTCTATTCCATGCCTCATATTGGAAGCCGCTGAAATAACCCGTACCGATTCCTACGCCCTTATATTGTTTCATGCTTAATGGGTTTAGTTGGGTCTAGAAAAACCCATGCGATGATCGAGAGTCCAACCAAGATTCCTGCAAGGACGAAAAAAGTGTCATAAGTGCCTGTCCACAGCACAAGGTAAGGGAACGCAATGCCGGTAACGAAGGAGCCTACATTTCCGGCCATATTCATAGTCCCAGTGACAGCTCCAGCGTTGGATTTTCCTATATCTACACAAAACGACCAAGAAGGACTCAAGGTCATATCAGCGCCAAACACGGCAATAGACAAAAATGTGACGGCTGCTACTACTTCTTGTGTGGAGAGTATGCCGATAACCCCAATACCCACGAGCCCAAATCCTACAATCGCAGGAATCGAACGTGACCATTTCCAATGACCTTTACGATAAATGATGTCCACCATGGCGCCAGAGACCCAATTGCCCAGTGCGCCTGCGATCAATGGAAACATACTGTAAATACTCGCTTCAGTTGCTGATATATCGAAACGTTCTCTCAGATAAGGAAACATCCATGTTAAGCAAAAGAAGAAGATAAAATTACTACCAAAATACTGACCCATGGCTAACCACATGTTCCTCTGCTTAAGCAATGTTAGCCAAGAGATGTTTTTCTCGTTTTTCCCTGGTTGTTGTCTAGTTTTGGCGATATAATCCTTTTCTTCTTCACTTACTCCCGAATGGTCTTCGGGCATATCCCTAAACCAAAAATACCAAGCCACAGCCCAAACCAAGCCAATACATCCCATGATGTAAAATCCCATTCTCCAGCCATAGCTCGTGATCATCCATGTGACAAGAGGAAAAGCAAAAGCTGCCCCTAGCCGCGAGCCGGAGAAATTGATGCCTGTTACTGTGCCGCGTTCACTTAGTGGAATCCAAGAAAAGTTAGCCCGAGATATTCCTGGAAAAGCTCCAGCCTCACCACCACCAAATAAAAATCTCATGATGAGCATAGAAGTATAGTTCCAGGCAGCACCTGTAAGAAAAGTAAATGCTGACCACAAGCTCACAATCAAAGCGATGACTTTTCGTGCACCTAGTTTGTCTGCCAGCATTCCTGATGGCACTTGAAAAATGGAGTAACCCGATGCAAAAGCAGAAAGTATCCAACCCATCTGAGTGTCAGTTAAGCCTAAATCTTCCGCTATTGGTCCTTTAGCTGCTGAGATACCCACACGATCGATATATAAGAGGAGCGTAAGTGAAAAAGTAACTATGACCAATCTAAATCGTGCTGGAATATTCATGGTTTATTGGGTTAGTTTATGGTATACTTCACTAAGACTTTTTTCATCACCTACATTGCCAGGGAAGATAACATAACACATACACGGGTACTTGGACAATGTATCTGTTTTCCAAACTGGCACTCCAGGAATTATCTGACCAAGTACTGTAGCTTTCTTGATCTCTAATGCTTTGGTTGCTATGTCACTTGATGTGATGCCCCCTTTAGCCAAAATGAAAGAAGGTTGCGTTTTAATCGATTGGACTAGCGAGATCAGGCTATTGGATACCCGATTGACTATTTCCAAACTTTGATTTTTATCATTGCCGGCTACCAGTTTGCGGCTGGTATAAAGAACGCAATCATGAGTGCCGTTCATAGCTTCATTTATGCGTTGTTTTAGCAGTTGGATATAGTTTTCTTTTTCAGCGTCTATTAATTGATCTACGTCCAATTCTATGGCGCACAGATCGTGGTTTTTTAGTAAAAACTGAAGTTGACTAGTGGATTTGGGCACATATGATCCCACCACGATCAATCCCGGTTGATTTCCTGTTTTGATTGCGGATCCATTGAGCAATGGCTTAGGTTTGATTCCTCCCAATGCAGGCACTATTCCCGCGGCGGATCGAATGATCAGTTTCGCACCCTTGCTTTGAAACATCACAAGGGCATGAGCTATTTTATTGAGGTCGGCATGATCAGCTGCATTTACTATGAGATACTTTTTATGAGAATTATCCGCTAGTTTATTGTGCAGATATTCCAGGTTTTGTTGTCTAATCTCTTCGATAGAAAAATCGAAAATATCTGACTTGTGAACAGTGCTGTCCTTTTCTAAAATATAATCATATAGGTTACTTGATTGGTAACCGAAACTCTTGTCTTGCGCAAAAGGCGTATTAGATGCTTTGATTAACTCTTGACCCTCCTCAACATAATGTTCGTTCCCGATGGTGTACCTACCACCTTCGAAGAAAGCAGGGGCGAACACTCGCAATACATTGGGAGTACCGAGTGCTTCGGCTACAGCATCTGGTTCTGCTTTGAAATGTCCTCGCAGTGTACTGTCAGTTCTGGTGATAATCAACGCCCTTTTATTACTAGCTTCAGCTACTACTTTCACCATAGAAACAACTTCCAAAATCAGAGCATAAGCTGCTGATTCATTGAGACTTCTGCTATTGGTTAAGATGTAAAAAATAGGGCTTTTAAATGCATCGATTAAAGCTGTCTCCGTGTGAGAAGTGATAACTGGCACATCATGTACTGTCTGCGTGCCAGTAGGATCATCGTCCAAAACTACAATCACTTCATCTTTGTCCAAAACATTGACTGGTTCTGCGAAATGAGGATCAGGCTTTAGTAACGTTTCGAAGAATGTTTCTTTATTAAGCATATCAGACGATGGCTACTGCTCTTACCGGACACCCATCACCGCCTTCTATTTTCAGAGGTAGCGCGAGGATCTGAAACTTATCCTGAGTGATCTCATTGAGGTTGGTCAATCCTTCCACGATAGTCACGCCACCACCTAAGAGTATTTCATGGATTTTAGTGACCTCAGGTAGATTATTGACGTCTGCCACAGATTGAGGCTCTACCCCAATGAGTTTGACCTTTTTGGCAACTATCCAGCGTGCCAATTCTTCGCTGATCCGGGGGAGCTTTTCACGATAATCGGGTGTACCAAACTTGTCAGACCAGTTGGTTTTGAAAACCAATCCATCTCCTGGCTGCACTTTGTTAGCGATACTTCCCAGATGATCAATTGTGATCAATTCAGCACCAGCTATATCGGTGCAATCCACCAACCAAGCTTCTGCACTGAATTGATCTAAAGTCATTTGATCCAATCCAATATCCGAAACACCAAAATGCACAGGAGCATCGACATGCGTGCCTGAATGCGAATAGAGTTGGAGGGTAGAGGCGTTCCAGCCTTCCACTCCCAATTTTTTCGCAGACTGGATGTCTACACCGGGCATCTTATTGTTTACAGTCAAAGAAAGATCAATCAACTTCATAGTTTAAAGTTGATCGACTACAGCTTGAGCGATTTCTTCAGTTTTGGCTGAGCCGCCCAAGTCTACTGGCAGGGTTCTACTTGCAGTTACCTTATCCGCTGCAGCCATAATGTCTGCTGCCGCTGCTGCTTCACCAATATGCTCAAGCATCAGCGCTCCAGACCAGATCTGGCCAAATGGATTGGCTATATTTTGTCCAGCGATATCAGGAGCTGAACCATGAATTGGCTCAAACATCGACGGAAAGTCCTTTTCAGGGTTGACATTCCCTGCTCCACCAAGACCAAGACTTCCCATGATGGCGCCACCAAGATCTGAGAGGATATCTCCAAAAAGATTGGTAGTCAATACCACATCGAAAGTTTCTGGTTTCAATACAAATGAAGCCGAAGCATTGTCAATATACATTTGCTCATGCTTTACATCTGGATATTGCTCCGCAACTTCTCTAATCACACGATCCCAATAGGCCAAGCTATTGATAAGCGTATTTGACTTAGTAACATGAGTCAATTTCTTACCGCGTTTCTGAGCCAATTGAAAGGCGTAATGAGCCACTCTCTCTGTTCCTTTCCTAGTGAAAATACTCGAATCCACCGCATAGCCATTTGGTTCGTCAGGCATGTACTGTCCACCTATCTGAACAAATTCACCTTCGGTATTTTCTCGAATGACTACAAAATCAATTTCTTTCTCCGTTCGCAATGGCCGTTTCACACCAGGGTAGGTGCGTACCGGTCTGTAGTTGACATATTGCTGGAAACTTGCGCGTACTTTGAAAGTATAGTCTTTGGCAGGGAGCGTGTCGTCTACTTGAGGAAGACCTACAGCGCCAAAGAAAATGGCATCATAAGATTTGAGCTCATCAAGTCCGTCTTCTGGCATGAACTTACCATGCTTGAGGTAATGACCAGCACCCCAGTCAAAAAAGGTTGTTTCCAATGAGAAATTGTGCTTCTTAGCTGCTGCTTCCAATACTTTGAGTGATGCAGGTACTATCTCCATCCCGATTCCATCACCAGGGATTACTGCGATCTTGTAATTCGTCATGTTAGGTTGATAATTTTGATATAAGTATGTTTTTTGATAATTCAATATGAGCCTTCACTGCTTGAATGGCTTTTTTTACATCTCTCGATTCTATCGCCTCGATCATGTCGAGATGTTCTCTTAATGTTTCTTTAGGTGGCCGAATCAAACCATAGACATACACTCTCTTATGTATATTGGAGAGCGTGGACATTCTCTGCAAAATTGAGTTTTTCGAGAGGCTGATAATCAAATCATGAAATTGCTCATCAGCCATGCCATATTTCTTTCCATCTATTGACTCACTTTCGTAGAATGGCTGAAAAATCGGACGAAACTTCTTAATCTCTGCATCTGATGACCGCTCTATGACTAGCCGAATAGCTGTACACTCAATCCCTTCTCTACAATCATAGACATCTATCATCTCCTCGAGAGTTACATCTTTGACATACATTCCTCTCCGTGGAATACTCTGAACCAACATTTCATGCTCAAGACTCTGAAGTGCTTTGAGAAGGGGAGTGCGACTCACACCGAGTTGCCTAGCCAAGTCTTCTTGCACCAGCTTCTGACCTGGAACCAGCTGACCTTTTTCTATCATCTTTTTTAGATGATCATATACAGGTTTGCTAAGATCGTGCTGTTGAATCATTTTGAGTATTGTATTTTGTATACAAAAATACACCAATCATTGTTATACTGAAATATTGATGATAGTAAAGTAACTATGTGATGATTTTACTTCTTAGCTGATGTTGATAAATGCACCCAATAGAATGGGATTAGGTTTCTCACCAATAAGTCTGAAGTGCCTTCAAAAAGTAGCTAGTGTAGATAGGTTCTTACTAGAGATACTTCCTGGCTCATAGCAAGCAAACCATTCAGCTGCATGGGGCATTGTAGCCATGCCTGCCTCTGCGGCTTTGGCGGCTTCCTTAGATTCCCAATAGACGATATCCATATAATTGCCTTCTTTATCCAAGGTAATCTCCCACTTCTGAAAACCTGGTTGCTTTATCATCCAATCTTCGTGTACTAAGGAGGCTATTTTCAACAACTGTTCCTGTGTTACGCCCTTGGCTAGCTGGTATGTAATGAGATCTTTATACATGTGAGGGTTGTTTTTTGTTGAATTATGTCAGTAGTTGTTCGTAAAATCCACCGATTTCTTTCTGACTATCCACGAAATGAACCTCCAAAATCCAAGACCTTTTCTTTCCATTCTTATCTAGGGCCATCAAGCTCTTATGATTGTCCGGGTGGATATAGAGATCGTATTGATTTGGATCTAGCTTCTCATGAGGAAACTGTCCTATTATATGCCCTGCCATCTCCCCGCCAAACTCCCATCCAAAACGTTCAGCGTACCCTAGGGCAATTTTGTATAGTTCCGAACCGGTGACATCCTCCTGTTGGTCAAACCAATTCTTGATAGCATGCCAAGTATGCTCAATATCATTTTTCAGCCGAAGCTTGTCGGGATTATTTCCAATGACATAGGTTCTTCCCAGGTCAGCCTCCCATTCATCCAGAATAGGGCCAAAATCAAAGAATAGTATATCATCCTCTTGTAGCGTGAGGTTCGGTGGGTTTTCGTAGTAGGGATAAAGGGTATTACTGCCACTTCTCACTATTCGCTTATGCCAATGCTTCTTTATGCCAAAAGATTCATCAGCTACTTTGAATATTTCCTCATTGAGTTCTTTCTCTGTTTTTCCAGCACTAATTAGTCCTAACTCTTCGATTTTCTCAAAGAGTTTTACAGCGATTGCCTCTGCCTCTCTTAACTTTTCTTGACTCATAATGCTGTTTTCAGAATTGGAACCTAAAGTAAAGAATTACCTCAATCTATATGTCGGAGATTCATGATTATTATTCGGGATATGTCCGAACGGATTAAACTCCGTACATCAAGTTTTCTTTGGTGATGATGTCAAGTTGCATATACCTCTTAGCTGGCACCTCCGTATTCAATATCATTTTTTTGTATAATGCCTCTATGGCCAAAGTCCCCTGTACATGAGGGTTTTGATGAATGATAAAGTCAATAGAATCGTCATTTAAGCAAGCCACATTGTCGTTGACCAAGTCATACCCTAAGATTCTACTCAGATCTTTTCTTCCATGCGCGATGACATCTCGGGCGACCTGATGCGCTCTAGAATTTGGAATGAAAAGGTGGATGGACTCTTGCCTTTCATAATGCTCGGCAAGTGAAGGATGAAGTCCCTTAAAATTCTTATCCAAAACAATCTCCTCAATAAGACTACTGTCAAAACTCTTTTCTTGATAATACTTCCGAAACCCTGCTATTCGTTCATCCAATGTCTTATTTAGGCTGTCAAAATCCGTAAACCGAATGATCATTGACCTATGACCATTCTCGTGCCCGAGGTTGAGCAATTTGGCGGCTAGAAAACCACTTTGCTCCGAATCCTGACCAATAAAAGAGAGGGGATTCACTCCTGTAAGATTGGAGTCCACAAATACGTACGGGACTTTTCGAGCCTCGATACGATGACAAATCTCACGCGCTTGAAATGGCAGGAGAGGAGCCATGATAATTCCCTGCGGATTGCTTTCAAGTGCTATGCTGGATTGCTTGACAAATGAGTCGTCATTATGTCTATCAAAAGCGAAAAAATCAACCTTCATGCCAAGCGTGCTATACTGCTCTGCCGCTGATGTGATGCCTTGTTTCTGTGTCAGCCAATACTCATTATCCTGAGGAAGAATCACCGCTATGCGAATCTTGCCGCTGAGTTTGAGGCTTCTTGCAAATACATTGGTAGTGTAGTGACCTTCCTTGGCAATCTTAAGTACAAGTTCACGAGTTTTGGCTGAAACATCTCCACGATTATGCAATACTCGATCAACAGTACCGACAGACACTTGCGCTTTTTCGGCTATTTGTTTGATGGTGATTCTCGCCATTGTGTTATACTTCTTTTACTGAATATATTTTTTGCAAGTATAACGAATTATGTTAGCTTTGAGCCTATCGTTAACGTACACGGTAAATGAGTACCTTCTTTTGAAGGTGTTTTTTTCACGAATTCCGTTAACGAACACGGAAAACATTCAAAAACACAGATAATATGAAAAAAGTAGTAACATTTGGCGAGATCATGTTGCGTCTTGCTCCTCAAGGATTTTTGAGATTCTCTCAAGCCAACTCATTTGATGTAGTATATGGTGGTGGAGAATCCAACGTAGCAGTATCACTAGCTAATTATGGTGTGCCTGTTGACTTTGTCACTAGACTTCCTAAAAATGACATTGGCGAATGCGCTATGATGGAAATGCGTAAGCGTGGCGTCAACGTAGACAATATTGTTTGGGGTGGAGAGCGCCTTGGTATTTATTTCTTGGAGACTGGTGCAGTTTCTCGTGGTAGCAAAGTGGTATATGATAGAGCTCACTCTTCTATGTCTTCTATTGAGCCAGGAATGGTTGATTGGAAAAAAGTATTCGAAGGTGTAGAGTGGTTTCATTGGACTGGTATCACACCAGCTATCTCTCAAAGTTCTGCAGATGCATGTCTAGAAGCTGTGAAAGTAGCTAGCGAAATGGGAGTGACCATCTCTACAGACTTGAACTACAGAGCTAAGTTGTGGAAGTTCTGTGATGCTGCTAAGCGTGAAGAGATCATGACTGAATTGACCTCTTACTGTGATGTCATCTTGGGTAATGAAGAAGATGCTGAAATGCATTTCCATATCAAGCCAGAAGGCGTGTCTGTACAGACAGAAGGACATAACGTAAAAGCTGAGGCATTCCTTTCAGTATGTCAGCAAATGATGAAGAAATTCCCTAAAGCAAAAAAGGTAATCACAACGCTACGTGGATCTATTTCTGCTTCACACAACACATGGGCAGGAGTTCTTTATGATGGTACCCAGATGCTTGAAACTCGTCAGTATCAGATCACTGATATCGTGGATAGAGTAGGTGGAGGTGATTCATTCATGGGAGGGTTGATCTACGGATTATTGAAATACCCTGAGGATGATCAAAATGCTCTTGATTTCGCAGTAGCCGCATCTTGCTTGAAGCACACCATCAAAGGTGACGCCAACTTGGTGACTGTAGCTGAGGTAGAGAAGTTGATGGGTGGTGATGCATCTGGTAGAGTTGCTAGATAAGCCTTTGATCCTTCAATAATTAATTAAAATAAGTCACTAGGGTCGGTCGGATAAATCTGAGTGTAATTTGGTTTTTAAAAAGAACCGATCGACCCTTTTTTTAACATAAGCATGAGTAACAAATCCATTATTATTATTTGCGGGGGCGGACCTGCCCCAGGTATCAACACAGTAGTTAGTACTGTGGCTAAAGTATTTCTTAATGATGGGTATGACGTGCTAGGTGTGCACGAAGGCTACAAAGGATTGTTTTCTGCCGAGCCAGATATCAAGCAGTTCGACTTTGAGCACGCTGATAGAATTTTCAGCAGAGGTGGATCTACCTTGGTGATGAGTCGTCATAAGCCAAAGGACGATGAGTTCAACGTAGATATTTTTGTTAAGCACAATGTGAAACTTTTGGTCACCATTGGTGGTGATGATACCGCAAGTACTGCTAATAGAATTTCGAAATTTCTGGAGAGTCAGAACTTGGATGTCAAAAACATCCATGTGCCGAAGACGATTGATAATGATCTTCCACTTCCAGACAGAAACCCAACTTTTGGATTCCATTCTGCAAAAGACGAAGGGGTCAAAATCGGTAATACAGTATACGAAGATGCACGAACCAGTCAAAACTGGTTTGTCATGTCGGCTATGGGAAGGTCAGCTGGTCACTTGGCGTTTGGGATTGCATCAGCATGTCATTTTCCGATGCTAATCATTCCGGAGATGTTCAATCAAACCAAGCCGACTTTAGAGAAGGTGATTAACCTGATGATCAGCTCGATCATCAAAAGAAAAATACTAGGCATCAATTATGGTGTGGCCTTGGTGAGTGAGGGCGTGTTCCATGTGATAGACGAAGAAGAACTAAAGAACAGCGGGATTCTTTTCACCTATGATGATCATGGACACCCAGAACTTGGAAATGTAAGCAAGTCAACCATATTTAATGTGTTACTTCAGCAGCAATTCAAAGACCTTAATATTGATGTGAAGAGCAGGCCGGTAGAGTTGGGATATGAATTGAGATGCTGTAGACCAATTGGTTATGATCTTACTCTATGTACCTTATTGGGAATAGGAGTCAAGAAGTTGTTTGATGAAGGCATCACTGGATGTATAGTGACCACCAACTCAAGAGGAGATATCTCACCGATGTATTTATCACAGTTTGAAGACACCAATGGTAAAATCCCACCAAGGTTGGTAGACATGGATTCAGAATTGGCTAAGTTAAGTTTGGAGAACCTTCATTACATCACAGCGGATGATTACAAGGAGGCCAAGAAATATCTGGCAGAGCCAGAGAAATATGATTTTTATAACATTTTAAATTGGAAAAGAAGTGGCAAGATTTACTAGAATAGAAGTAGCAGTAGCTATGAAAGAAACAGGTATAGTACCTGTATTCTACAATAAGGATATCGAATTGTGTAAGCAAGTATTGATGGCTTGTTACAAGGGAGGTGTCAGAGTATTTGAATTCACCAACAGAGGTGATTATGCTCATGAGGTATTCTCTGAACTCAACAAGTGGGCTGCTGTAGAGGCACCTGAGATGATCTTGGGAATTGGGTCAGTAGTGGATGCAGGCACTACTTCATTGTACATCCAACTGGGAGCCAACTTCATCGTCTCTCCAGTGCTTAATGCGGAAATGGCTAAAGTATGTAACCGCAGAAAAGTAGCTTGGTCACCAGGTTGTGGTTCTGTAACTGAGATAGGTTATGCAGAAGAGCTAGGAGCAGAGGTTGTCAAAATCTTCCCTGGATCTCAAGTAGGAGGCCCTTCATTCGTGAAAGGTGTGAAAGGTCCATTCCCATGGACGAGTATCATGCCTACTGGAGGGGTAGAGCCAACAGAAGATAACCTAACAAAATGGTTCCAAGCTGGCGTACACTGCGTAGGTATGGGATCACAATTGGTAACTGGAGATATCATCAAGTCTGGTAACTTCCAAGCACTAGAAGACAAAGTGAAAGAAGCTTTGGCTATCGTGAAAAAGCTAAGAGGTTAAGAATTTCTAAGTATCAACTCCTATCAAATTTGGTAGCGAGTTGACTCTTCATACTAATTAGGTGTCTTAAAAGGCCAACTGTGAATCAACAATCGCAAGCCTCTTGAGACACCTTTTTTTATCCCCCCTTGGGAGGGGTAAGGGGTGGGTTTTGCAATGTCCACTTGTCCCGTCCTAAAATAAGTTTAAAGTTTAGATAGTTAGTCCTATTAGCACCTTCTAGTGCAATATTCAGAATTGAAAAAAAAATTGTCTCATATACCGATCAATTATTCTCATATTACGTGTAATAAGCATCTTAAACAGTAACAACATGAAGTACATCTTTACTATTGCCCTTTTAGTTGCCGGGATGGGACTAATGGCTCAAAATCAAAATCAGATAATGAAAGCTGAGTATTACACCAATGCTGCAGTGGAAGAGTTTCAATTAACCAAGGCCCAAAAGAAAACCCTTTATCAGGCAAGATTGGATCATCAGGTGAACTATTCAGCATTGATGAAAGAATTCAAGAATGGAAATATTGATGAAGATGAGAAAAAGCAAAAGAATAAGGATCTCAAATCAAACTTCCAGCAAGTGATGATGGATATGACAGGAAAAGACAAAGAGACTTTGGCAGCTTTTGATGAACGAGTGAAGGCCGAGATGAAAGCCCTGAAGAAGGATAAGTAAACGTTAATTCAACAAAAAAAGGCAGCCGAGGCTGCCTTTTTTGCTTTATAGGTTGTTGAAAATCAAGCCTTAAAATCAATCTTTCTCATTCTCAATGAAAGAGGAGTGACTTCCACGTATTCATCTTTATTGATGTATTCAAGGGCTTCCTCCAGAGAGAATTTCTTAGGAGGAGCTATCTTCATGCTTGCATCTGTACCAGATTTACGCATGTTAGTCAACTGCTTTCCTTTCTGTACGTTCACCGCAAGATCATTAGACCGTGAATGTTCGCCAATCACCTGTCCCACATATAGCTCTTCACCAGGAGCTACAAAGAAGATCCCTCTGTCCTGAAGCTTATCTATTGAATAGGAAGTTCCAGGCCCTGTCTCCATAGAAACTAGTGATCCATTAAGTCTTTCTGGAATCTCGCCTTTGAATGGCTCATATCCATTGAATCTATGGGTCATCACAGCTTCACCAGCAGTGGCAGTTAATACTTGATTTCTCAAGCCAATCAATCCACGGGCTGGTATGTTGAATTCCAGATGTTGTACATCACCTTTAGGTTCCATGATTGTAAGCTCTCCCTTTCGTTTCGTCACAAGCTCGATAGCTTTTCCAGAAACTTCATCCGGCACATCGATTACCAAGTGCTCTACTGGCTCATGCTTCATTCCGTCAACTTCCTTGTAGATCACCTGAGGTTGACCTACTTGCAATTCATAGCCTTCTCTACGCATAGTCTCGATCAATACTGACAAATGAAGTACGCCTCGACCATATACCAAGAATTTGTCCTCACTATCTGTAGGCTCTACTCTTAAGGCAAGATTCTTTTCAGTCTCTTTCATCAAACGATCTCTCAGATGTCTTGATGTTACGAATTTTCCTTCTTTACCGAAGAAAGGGGAGTTGTTGATCGTGAAGAGCATGTTCATTGTAGGCTCATCAACGCCAACTCTCTCCATTGGCTCTGGATTATCGAAATCTGTGATCGTGTCACCTATGTCGAATGATTCGATACCAGTCACGGCACAGATATCACCACAATCCACTTGTTCTACGCTTCGCTTGCCTAGTCCTTCAAACACATGAAGTTCCTTGATTCGTACACGTTGCACTTTATCATCGACTTTCGTCAAACCAAGACTTTGGCCTACTTTAATGCTTCCTTGGTGAATACGTCCAATAGCAATTCTTCCTGTGAAAGATGAAAAATCCAATGAAGTAATCTTCATTCTCAGCACACCTTCATTCTGCTCTGGTGCAGGGATTTTTTCAATGATAGTATCAAGCAGTGGCTCCAGGTTGTCTGTCTTATTCTTCCAGTCAGTACTCATCCATCCGTACTTGGACGAACCATATAAGGTAGGGAAGTCTAATTGATCCTCTGTAGCATCTAAGTTGAACATCAGGTCAAATATCTCCTCATGAACCTCGTCAGGACGACAATTTTCTTTGTCCACCTTATTCACCACTACGATTGGCTTTAAGCCTAATGATAGCGCTTTCCCAAGCACGAAACGAGTTTGTGGCATAGCACCCTCAAACGCATCGACTAGGAGAATGACGCCATCCGCCATGCTCAAAACACGTTCCACTTCACCGCCAAAATCCGCGTGACCAGGAGTGTCTATAATGTTGATTTTTGTTCCTTTATATTGGACAGAAACGTTTTTAGAAAGGATAGTTATCCCTCTTTCTTTTTCCAGATCATTCGAATCCAGAATTAGATCATTATTGTCTTGTGTTCGCTTAGCATCGTTTGCTTGGGCGGCGTAGATAATTTTATCTACCAATGTAGTTTTGCCATGGTCAACGTGTGCGATGATGGCTATATTTCTTATATCACTCATATGCTTCTTAAAAGAGCGCAAAAATACCTTTTAATAAATCAAGAAGTGATGAATCCCTAAAAAGAATTCCAAGTCATTATTTTCATCTTCACTTGTGCTCTATGGCGTTATCATGCTAATTCATAGTATAGGTCAATGAGGCGAAGCTATCTTATGAAATGATTATCTTGCTAAGCTTAATATTGATCTAGCAGAAATGAGAATATTGAAGTGGGTTTTGTTATCCATTATTGCACTGGTTTTGGTTTATTTTCTTGGGCCAACTGTCAGGTTTCCAACTGTTGTTTCTGGAAAAGTATCTCCTTGGGATATATCTCTAGATAGTCTAGATACTTACGTTAAAACCAAGGATCTTAACATCCCCAACATTAAACCTGATAACGAATCACGCATTATTTGGGCTGATAGCATTCGGAAAACGAGATTTAGCATTGTGTATTTGCATGGTTTCAGTGCAAGTCCTATGGAATCCAATCCCACACACATTAATCTGGCAAGAAAACTAGGGTGTAATCTCTATATTCCACTCTTGTCAGGGCATGGAATATTGGACAAGGAAGCTTTTGCCAACCTCACGCCCAATGACTTAATAGAATCAGCAAAAGAGGCTTTAGCTATTGGGCAATTGTTAGGAGAGGACGTTATCCTGATGTCGTGTAGTACCGGAGGTACGCTTTCTATTTATTTGGCAGCTGCCAATGCTGAAATGGTTGATGGGTTAATCATGTATTCACCTAATATCTCGTTGGCCGACCCAACTGCCAAATTCATTTCAGGTCCTTGGGGTAAGCAAATAGTCAATAATGTCATAGGCAAATATTGGATACCAAAAGATCCAAATGATGAATATGGCTGGAAGTATTGGTCAATGGAGTACAGAACTGAAGGGTTAATCGCTTTGCAAGCTCTTTTGGATGAAACCATGAAGCCGGAGATTTTTGATCAAGTAACGCAGCCCTATTTTGCTGGTTATTATTACAAGGATGACGAGCATCAGGATAAAACCATTTCGACGGCTGCAATTATCCATTTTAATAATCAAACATCCACACCACCAGATCAGAAGGTGCTGATGGCTTTTCCTAATGCAGGAGAGCATGTCATGGCCAACCCGTATAAAGGCCAAGACGTTGAAGGGTTGTTAAACGCTTCTTTAGATTTTGCTCAGAATGTTTTAAAAATCATAACGGTCACCGATGAATAAGATCGAATGCTTGATCGAAGTATTTGGTGCCTATATTTCAGAGCCAGATATTCATTCTATGGCAGACTCATTTAGCCAGAAATCTTATAAGGCTGGTGAGACTATTGTCCCGAAGGGAAAAACTGAAAATCATTTCTACCTTGTTGAATCAGGAGTGCAAATGCTCTACGTCCTAAATTCTAAAGGTGATAAGAATGTGTTGGGTTTTTCATTTCATCCTACGCCAAGCGGTGCATACGATTCCTTTATGAGAAATACGCCATCGGAGCTCTATTTTGAGAGTATCACGGCTTCCAGCTTATGGGCAGTTGATCGTGTTAAGTTTCAGCGCTTCAATGAGTATCAGGGATTTATGCATTGGCGGGCATCGTTTGCCGAGAGTATATTATTTGGCAGACTTCAGAGAGAAATAGAACTGACCACCCTGACTGCCAAGGAGCGTTTTTGGATATTCGAAAAGAGAATTCCGTTAGACCTTCAAATGATTCCACAAAAGTATTTGGCTTCCTACCTCAATATGTCGCCAGAGACTTTTAGCAGAATTAGAGGAGGGAGGGATTAATTGATCTAGATCAATTTTTAAGTGAGGTTGTTTGTCAAACTTTGTAGAAACACAAAGATAGAAGTATGCCAACAAGTATTTTCGATCAATTAATAGAGCAATCTCAATCACATTTGGATCAAGTCAAGACTCAGATCTCTGGACTTGATGATGATCAACTGAACTGGAAGCCTAATGATAAGACTTGGAGCATTTTAGAGGTTATTGAACATTTGTCGATTGTATATGATCTATACTTTCCAAAATTTGATAAGGTTTTGGAGCTTGCTGAGCCAATCTCCGATGTTCAACCTTTTAGCAGCAAGAAAACCTTACTGGGCAGGCTTTCGATTTACTCCCAACGTCCGAAAAAAGGGAAAGTGAAATTCAAAATGAAAACCTTTGATTTTTTTGAGCCATCTCATAGTTCAAAAGGAACATCTAGTATCATTGAGAAATATGAAAATGATAAAGCTCACCTTGCTGAAATCATTCGATTAGCTTCAAATAGGGATGTTTCTACAGTCAAAATCTCTACAGCTTTGGGCGAAAAAGTGAAATTTTACTTCGTGGAATGCATTGAATTCTTACTTGCTCATGAAGCTCGACATCTTGTTCAGATAGCAAAGGCAGTGGAGAATCATTCTGCATTAAATTTCAAGAGCAGGTAATTATTTAATCTGGAAAAGTAGGGATTCTACTATCTTGCTCGTTTGATTGGTAATAGTTAATTGATAGAGCATGTTTGATAAGTTTCTCGAGGGCAATCAGTATTATGATTATCCTTCTATTGAGGTCGCCGTTTTCTCGTTGCTACTAGCCCTTGTCCTTAGCTCAGCCATAGCCTTCATCTACAGGTTTACTAATAACAGTGGTAAGCAGTATTCTAAGAGCTTCTTTCAAGCTATGGTATTGAGTCCGTTGGTGACGGCCATGATCATGATGGCAGTTGGCAATAACCTTGCGGTTGGTTTTGGTATCATGGGTGCAGTAGCTATTATAAGGTTCAGGACTAATATTCAGAATCCACGAAACATCATCTTTATTTTTTCAGCTTTATCGATCGGTATAGCCTGTGGTGTGTATGGTTATGCTGTAGCTGTTGGCGGTACAGTGATTTTTTCTATCACGGCTTTAGCATTACATTATTCACCATCAGGTGGGCCTATGAATAATGTATTCGAGATTGTCTGCCAGACCACTGATCAGCAGCTGATTCTTGATGTCAAGCAATACATCATAGATAAAAGCAAGACTTTTGACGAAAGGGAACTAAGAAAGCGAACAGAACTTGACAATAAGTACACGTATATAGTCACCTTGGAACGTGATAGCGATATTGAGGGAATTTTTAAGCATCTGGAAGCAATACCAGAATTGTCTGATGTGCGGATTGTAAAGAAGGCATACCAAGAGCAACTTTAGTTTTATGAGGAAGTACATATTCATTGGTTTTTGGTTTGTGATAGCTGCGTCCTTGGCTGTTGTTTCTTTGAGATACAAGAGCAAGACAGAGGCATTGATTGCAGTGGTGGAGTCTCAGGTTACTGCTATTAGTTTTCAACAACCAGTGGTGGTCACGTCGATACGCGTGGTGCCAGGACAGGCTGTGAGAAAAGGGGATACACTCGTCATATTAGACCGACCGGACTTAAACCTAGATATCGAACAGAAGATTAACGAATCTGAGAGCGTATTAGCGGATATAGAACAATCCAAGAAGAATTATATAAGCAAAGTAGAACTCCTTAGGCTAGAAAGGGACGGTAAGACCAATCGTTTGAAAGCTGAACTTAATGAGCTCCAAACCAAGCTCAATCAACAGTCTATCATAAGAAGCGAGTTGATTAAAAATGGAAAGATTGCCTCGTCAGATTCCCTGAGAGCAATAGAGGTGGCAGCTACTCAGTTAGAATTAACTGATATCACTAAGTATTTCAATAAGGAGATCGAGCGTCAGAAAGTGCTGATGGAAAATGACGTAGCGCTTAAAGAAAGAGAATTGGCAATTATCAAGAAGGAGCTTGAGGCACTTTATGAGGAAAAGCGCCAGTTGGTAAGAATTAGCCTGACTGATGGCATAGTAGGTACAGTCAATGCTCAGTTGAGTGAATTGGTGCCTCCTTATAAGACGATTTTGTCGTTATATGAATCCAATCCTTCTGTGATCAAGGCATTTTATAACGAGCGACTTGAGGTTGTCGTGAGGCCTGGTGATTCTGTACGGGTGGTCTCTGAAAATAGACTTTATAGCACTGATGGCATAGTCAAAGAATTGGGAGCAAGGATCACCAGTTACCCTGATAAGATTCAATCCAATCCGCAGAATACTATGAGTTATGGTCAGGAAATATTTATTGAGATTCCGAAAAACAATAGTTTTTTGAACGGTGAGAAAGTGTTTGTATATCCTAATAGCGTTTATGCGGAGTAGTCTCTTGATCATTTTAGTACTTCTCGAGTATGTTGCTCTAGGACAATCCATCGCTACCAGATATTTATCATCGCCTATTGCTGATGCTGAATATCAAACATTAGCCCTTTCAAAAGCCTACATAGAGGAGCATTCCTTCAATTCTCCATGGCTGAGAGAATTGGATTTTAGAGTTCGTATCGGGGGTGACGAGACCGTGATAGATGAATATCGGATGCGTCTCGGCCTGATCAATCCCTTAGAGATAAAGGCAAATAAGGATTATGCCGACTTGCTTGAAAAATCCATCGATCTTGAATCCAGCGCCAGTATAAATGATGCATTGCAGAGAAGGTATGAGATCCTGCTAGAGCATTATTTCTTATCTAAAAAGCTGTCATTGATTCGGAACAACGTGAAACAATTAGAGCAGGTCGAGGGATTGTCGTTGGATCTTGATGCAGATATCAAAGACTTGATTAGCCTTGAATCAGCTAAGACGAAAAAATTGTTGGAAATCTCTGGAATTGAGCAAAAAATCAATTGGCTTAATGCTCAGATCACCAACGTAATAGGTGAGACCTTAGCATGGGAAACAAACCCAATTATAAACGTTCAAGATTTGGTCTCTACATTGAAAAATACCGAGTCAAAAGAGAATTTCATGAAACTGCAAGTAGAGCAGGAACTGGCTTTGAAAGAGCAGCTTCTCAAAATTGATAAGGCTGAGTCATTCAGCAATATTGGCTTTATTCAAAGTGAGTATGACATCTCTCGCGGAAATTCCATTTCAGAGCATCTAGGTTTTCAAGTAGGCTTGACCATACCTATTTTCAATAAGGATAAACCCAATATCCAAAGAAAGGAATTGGAGCTAATAGATGAGGAAGTGGAACTTGACCTGACGGATAGTGTAAGCCAATGGAGGACCGATAGATATTTTGCTGAGATTACCAGAAGTGAGGCTGATCTCGTGATTATTGAAGCACAGCGATCGAAGTTAAAGAAATACCAATCACTGGTTGAACGGGTCAATACCAATATTCAGACGATGCTTGAATTGAGCGATTTCGAATATGTGTTGGATGAAAGGGAATTGCTGATCAAGCAAGCTTTGCGCGCATCAGCAATCAATTTGCTTCACCACCAAGGCAGGTTGTATAGCCAAAGGGAGAATATCAATTATCTTGATGCCGATCAGGAAGCATTTGAGATAAAATAGAAAGGCCATTCTAATCGCATTAGAACGGCCTTTTAAGAATATCAATGATGATTACTCAGTAACAACGATTACCTTATCCATTACATCTCCCTGAGCGATCAAGTCAATCACTTCTAAGCCTTCTACTACTTTACCAAAAACAGTATGGTTTCTGTCTAAGTGAGCAGTATTGTTTCTACTGTGGCATATGAAAAACTGTGACCCGCCAGTATTTCTACCTGCATGCGCCATAGATAGCACACCGCGATCGTGATATTGGTTCTCACCGTCTAACTCACAGTCAATCGTATATCCAGGACCTCCAGCACCATTTCCGATAGGGCAACCTCCCTGTATCACAAAATCAGGAATGACTCTGTGAAATGTGAGTCCATCATAGAATCCTCTTTCTATTAGATCAATAAAGTTTGAGACAGCTTTTGGAGCGTCTTTTTCGAAAAATTCGATTTTCATGACACCCTTAGAAGTATGTATTTCAGCTTTTTTCATTTTGTAGTTTTTAATGAGACCGCAAATGTAAATGAGCCTCTTCAAAATAGAATACCTTTGCGGCTTAATCAGCAATACATGTCACTATCTCCTGTAGAAATAGGCCTTATTAACAATCTGCAAGTATTAAAATCCACCGAGCAAGGTTTCTACCTTGGTGATGACGTGGAAGAGATCTTACTTCCTAACAAGTACATTCCTGAAGGCTTAGAGATTGGAGATTATATAGATGTGTTTATCTACACAGATTCTGAAGATAGAATCATCGCTACTAACCTAGAGCCAAATGTGATGCGCAATGAGTTTGCGTTTCTAGAGGTGAAGGACACCACGTCTTTTGGAGCGTTTTTGGACTGGGGTTTGGAAAAGGACTTGCTGGTGCCATTCAAGGAGCAGTGGGAACCTATGGAAGTTGGCAAATCCTATCTTATCTATATGTATCTCGATGAAGTCACCGAAAGGTTGGTTGCTTCTAGTCATCTCAATAAATTTTTGAGCAACGATGATATTCAGCTCAAAATAGGTGAGATGGTAAGTATTCTAGTGGGTGATGAGCATGAGTTGGGCTATCAATGTATAATCGATAATCGCTACAAAGGGATGATTTATAAGAATCAAATCTTTCGTGATATCAAGCCTGGAGATAGAACTACGGCATTCGTTAAGCAAATTAGGGAAGATTTAAAGATCGATTTGGCTCTGGACAAAGTTGGACAAGAAGCCATAGAGCCCAATGCCAAAAGAATCATGAAGACTCTTGAGGATAACGAAGGCTTCCTTCCTTTGAATGACAAGAGTGATCCTGAGCTAATCAAGTCTATGCTACAGCTAAGTAAGAAAAACTTTAAGAGAGCTATAGGAACGCTGTATAGAAAGCGACTCATCACTATCGAAGAAGAAGGCATTAGAATAATCGTCAATCAAGAATCGGCGGAAGACTAGCTCTATATTATTGCATGATTGCCAATCGGATAAGCTAGCTCTGTAAATCAGCCTCATTTTGCGTCGAAATCGTTTGTTTAAAATTGGCAATTCCTTGTCCTATTTTTGTGAAATAATTCAAGACTATGAAGATTCATTTCACCAAAATATTATCAATTCTCTTACTGGTTTTCGCGGCATGTCAGCCAACAATGCAAACGAAAGAGCTAAGTAGCGAAACACCATTCCTTTGGGAAAATGCTACTGTTTATTTCCTTTTAACCGATCGCTTTGTAAATGCCGATACGACCAATGATATGCCTTTCGAAAGGCAAAAAGATGGTGCTATTCTAAGAAGTTTTGAAGGCGGTGATTTGGCAGGCATTACGCAAAAGATCGAGGAAGGCTACTTTAATGAACTTGGTATTGATGCGATCTGGTTTAACCCTCCGGTAGAGCAGATTCATAGCTTCACAGATGAAGGAACTGGGAAAACCTATGGTTATCACGGGTATTGGGCACGTGATTGGACCAGCATTGATCCAAATTTTGGCACCATGGAGGAACTAGAGACTCTTGTCAAAACAGCGCACGACAATGGGATAAGGATTCTATTAGACGTGGTAGTTAACCATACGGGTCCAGTAACTGATATGGATAGCCAATGGCCGGATGCCTGGGTAAGGACTGCTCCGAAGTGTACCTACAAGGATGATGTTACTACTATAGCATGTACACTTGTGCAAAATCTTCCAGACATCAGAACTGATAGCAATGAGGAAGTTGAGTTACCTCAATACTTGTTGGATAAGTGGGAGTCTGAAGGCAGATTAGAAAAGGAATTGGCAGAATTAGATGAGTTTTTTGAAAGAACAGGCCACCCTCGTGCACCGAGGTACTACATCATGAAATGGCTAACCGATTATGTGAGGGAACTGGGAATAGACGGTTATAGAGTGGATACAGCCAAACATACAGAAGCTTCCATATGGGCAGAGCTACAAAGATTAGCCTCACAAGCTTTTGAAGAATGGAAGAAGCAGCATCCGGAGATGGTGATGGATGATCAAGAATTCTTTATGCTAGGAGAAGTCTATAATTATTTCATAGGACACGGGAGAAATTACCCCTACAATGATACGATTAAGGTTGACTTCTTTGCCAATGGGTTCAATAGCTTGATAAATTTTGATCTTCGATCTAGTCAGGGAAAATCTCCAGAAGAGATTTACAGTCGATATTCTGATATGCTGAATAATGAATTGGATGGAAAATCAATCATGAGCTACCTGTCTTCACATGATGATGATCATCCCTTCGATCGAGATAGAACCAACAACTATTTTGCAGCTAAGTTACTTATGCTAGCTCCTGGGCAAGTTCAAATCTACTATGGAGATGAATCCGCGCGCCCACTATCTGTAGAAGGCGCAGTAGGGGATGCAAACCTGAGATCGTTGATGAACTGGGGCGATCAGAATACGAAGGAGTCTAAGGAGCTAATGGCTCATTGGCGCAAACTGGGTCAGTTTCGACAGTCTCATCCGGCAATAGGAGCTGGCGTGCATAAGACGTTATCGTCACAGCCTTTTGTTTTTTCTAGGACATTCGAAAAAGACACCTTCAGAGATGCAGTGGTGATTGCCTGGGATCATGATGGGTCAACTATCGATGTTTCTTCTGTATTTGAGAACGGCACGAAAGTTCGAAACTTCTATACTGGAGAAGTAATCACTGTGAAAGACGGGGAGGTTTCACTTGAGGATTCCAATGGTCTCGTTCTGCTTGAAACCTATAGACAATAAAAAACCCTAACAAATTTTTGCTAGGGCTTTTAATTCTTTGTCTTAGGTGAAGATTATAACTTCTTAATCTCGCAATTGATATTGTGATCTTTCACCAATTCTTGGGTGAATTTCATATGTCCATGAGGAACGAATATTTGAAACTTACCATTTTTCATATTGGCCAAAGTTTCAAGAAGCTTCCATTTATTGATCAACTCGTTAGGGTTATCCATTTTAGTTGAGATCTCGAAATAAGCCCTAGTGTCATTTTTGGTGGCTGATACATCAGGAGTGAAGTTCACATCTTTGGTTTGTCCTATGAGCTGATATGGTTGTTCGTAATCTCCCAAATCTGCTTTGATGTTTTCGAATCCTTGCTTTTTTACGCTTTCTATGACGGTAGTTAGCAATTCTTCGTATGATGTTTTGCTTCTGGTTTCTTGGAGCATGATGATGGGTATTGCGTTAGTTTTTTTTATACCTGAACTATGATGATATAAACATCACTTAATCAGTTAATTATACAAACGGCAAGTTAATAAAAATTGAGGTGATTTCTGAAGTATTGTATCAATCTTTTGACGGAGGAGTGATCATGATATGCGCTCTATGAGTGCCTGGATTCATAATCCAAGCACCTCCGGGATTCATAGGAGCAGCAGGCAGTCCGGTACTCTCCGAGGTTGCGAATGGGATATAAAAAACATAACGAACGTTAAAGTCAAGAATTGAACTATCCGTGTCAAAGGTTCCATTAGCTACCATTAAGGTGCTTTTGTCAGGCATAGCAAGCATTTTTGATTTGACCTCTTCTTCCCGAATGTCAAATATCTCCTTAAAAGACTTTCCTTCTGCTTTCAATTCACGTCCTCTGGCCATAAATGGCTCCAAATCTTTATGGTATGCCGCTACACTAAATCCATCCTTCGTCGGGTCATCACCTAGACAAATGAGGTGGTTAGTCCCTTCTTTAAATACTTTGAAGTCACCTTGATCATCAAAACCGTATATAGTGGCTTCAGCCCTGAGAGATTCTGGAGCGGCCAATACAGCTTGCTCCAAATATTTGGTCTGGGCATTCAATTGAACACTGAAAAAGAGGAATAATATAGGGAGGGCAAAAAGTCTTAAGTTCATGGTTGTCAAATTGAGAAAAGAAATTGCTGAATGAAAGTTGTTTCATTGAGATATCTAACAATTTAGCTCAAATTCACATGAGAAATAATGCTGAAACCCATTTTTGAAATAAAACGCATCAAACTTCAATTTTGGAACGTTATTTGATAATAAGCGTCAGGAATACTTATCACTTTTAAAATAAAGAACATTGATAATGAAATACGAACAACGAAAAATGAGACTGTTTGCCAAAATGAGCATTCTTCTTTTGATACTCACAGTAGGTGCCTCGTCTTGCAAAAACAAGAAGAAAGCAGCAGATGTTTCTGATCAAGAAGCGGCTCAGGCTCAGGTAGAAGAAGAGTTGGCCAATGAGGCAAACGAGGATGAAGATACACCTGCGTTTACAAGGGTGGCTGTAAAAGAACCTTCAAAGACAGAAAAATTGGAGCAGTATTTTGGAAAAATCTCGAATAGTTCGACAGTAAGTAGCGCCAACATGAGTGAAGTGCTCAATATGTTTTCGGACCCTAGTGCTCCAGTATTGGTTGTGATTTACAACGAAGATGGTACCACTGATTATGACGAGCCCACGACCATTCAGAGATATTTAGAATACTTGAAAGATACCAAAAACAACAAGGCCAAAGTAGAAGAAATGGTGCTTGACGACAATGGCAAAATCAAGGAATTGGTACTTAAAAAATAAACACATGAAGATTAGCAACATATTATTCGGTATTCTACTGGTATCTGTATTGGGAGCCAGCGCACAAGATACTATTAGCCCTAAGCGTAAGCAGGCAATAGATTCACTGGCTTTGGAGAAAGTCAAGGACCTTAGTAAATACATTTCTATTATTGGTGATAAGAAAACTCAGTTTTCAGAGGCGCAACGTGTCATGGATAGGGCTGAGGAATTGTTTGCTCCAGATAGCGAAATGGGTGTTTCTTCTTTGTCAAGTGAGGAAATAGAG
Organism: Cyclobacteriaceae bacterium; assembly: GCA_049115815.1. Classification (GTDB taxonomy): domain Bacteria; phylum Bacteroidota; class Bacteroidia; order Cytophagales; family Cyclobacteriaceae; genus Marinoscillum. The sequence goes on from JAGDZO010000006.1 coordinate 310,938, forward strand.
TATTATCAAGTTCGAAAATACTTTGAACGCCTTATGGCATTGAACTTTGATAAGGTAACCATTCAATGGTATGATATTCATTACGTAAGTGATCTAGAGAGGCAGCCTGACGGCACTTTTGTGGGAGTAATTACTGTGTATCAGCGCTTTGAAGGTAAATCTGATGATGGCATGAGCTATAAAGACACTACCAAAAAGGATATTACGATTTACGTGAAAAAGAAAGAAACACAGATAGCAGGAAGAACCATCCAGTTTTGGGATGTGATGTTGGGTGATATCAGAGTGACTGAAACCACCATATGAACAAACTCATTGCGATACTCTTTTTTGTGATAGCATATAGTTCATCAACAGCCCAGTCTGGGCTGTCTGATGAATTGAAGCAAAACGAAGATCAACTTTATGCTTCTACCAAGCAATTGAACCAGTTTTTTAGAAGGTTCAATGGAGAGGAAGATCAAGAAGGGAATCGGCTATATGACGGTGATAAGAAATATCGTGATACCGGACTTAGGAAGGACTTTATCGCAAGCCTGATTGATCAAGAGAATAGCAATATTTCAGAATCAACCCTGAAAGAATTTGTCAAGTTTGCTACTGACAAAAAGAATCCCTGTTTTGTAGATCTGCATTCCAAACAATTAATCTCAGAAGTGAGTGCTGTCTATACACACAATGGACGTGAGATAGATATGCTCATGCTGATGAAGATACAGCCTCAGGGCCAGGGCTCAGAATGGGTGATTGATGATATCGTCTATGATGGATTTAAAGATCTATTTGTAAAAGATACTTCGGAGAGCAAGCAATTTATCCACCCGATGAGCCACGAATTGGAGTTTATGACTCTCAAAAAAGCATTTCGAAATACTCAGTATCCTGAGCAATATACTGGTCGAGGTTTCCAACCTGATTATTTGACTTTGTTTTTGTTTGAGTTAAAATCTGATCGTTTACAATTTAAAACGGTCAAACAGGTCAAATTTCACATTTTTGATATCGATGGATGGTATTTTGAGATTTCCAATTTCAATCGATCTGGATATAACTCCGGTTGGCTCATTTCAAACTTGACGAAAGTCACAGATTCTCAAAAAAACCTTTTGAAGAATTATATCTATGACAAGAACTAAGCTCACGCTGATTCTTTTTTCTGTATTGTTCTTGGGAGCAGTCGAAAACCTTCAGAGCCAGGATCTAGAACAGGATTCCATTAGGGCCAACCAAGAGGTTTTGGGCATTGTCAATTTCTATAAGTATTTACTCAACACCGTAGGGTCAAGTGAGAGCGTAACTCGCGATAAAGAAGTGATTATAAATGAGAGTTACAAGAAGATATTCTTGAATGAGAATGTTCAGATAGAAGATGACTTAACCAATGATAGAAGGGTGATCACCAATAAAGATGTCTCGGCTTATCTAAGAGATGTTGACTTCTTTTTTGAAAATATTGAATTCTCCTTTGAGGACATCAAAATCACCTCTGAACTGCTCGAGGATACAGGCAGTTATTACCTTGTTAGTTTCGAATCAGTCATAAACGGGACGACTTTGGATGGTGACAAACATGAGAGTCGTACACCTAGATTTATGGAAATTAATATTGATGAAGCAAAGGCTGATCTGAAAATTGCCAGTATTTATACTACCAAAATAAGCCGCGAAGAAGAATTGAAGGCTTGGTATGAGAATCTGCCACAAGAATGGTTAGACATATTTAGCGATAAGCTAAACACTGAAGATTCGTTGAGTTTGACTGACTTTTTGTCAATTAGCAAAATAGATAGCTTAGATCTGGGTGATAATCAGCATATTCAAAGTTTAGCACCACTGGAGATGCTGCGTGATCTTGAATACCTAGATATTTCAAGTACTAGAATAAGCGATCTAACACCGATAAGGACTTGCGTTAAGCTGAAATCTCTGATTGCGCGAGAAACATTGGTTGATGATATTGATGTACTTCAATATTTCAAAAGCCTTCAGGTTCTGGATATTTCAGAATCAGAGGTCATGAATATTGGTGTTTTGTCCAAGATGACTAGCCTTACAGATCTCAATTTAGCAGGCATTAAGGCCACTACATTTTATGCGCTTGTCGGGATTGAAGATTTAAGGAGACTGAATTTGTCCAGAACGGTTTTTTCACAGACAGATATTCTCGTCACACTTGATAAATTAGTCCATCTAGACCTTTCCAATACTGGAATTGAGACATTATCAGGACTGGATAATCTTGAGCAATTGGAGGTGCTTGATTGCTCCGAGACTTATATCAAGAGTCTTACGGAGCTGACTGATCTTGGAAGTCTCAGAGAGATCTCATTTATTCGGACGCAAATCAGCTCCTTGGATCCACTCAATAATATTAGCGCGTTGAGAAGGGTTAATGCTGATTTCTCTGGCGTAAGCGAAGAAGTGGCGGGAGATTTCATGTCTAAAAACAAGGGTGTTGTAGTGATCACCAATAGCGAAAAGGTGATGGAATGGTGGTCAGCATTGTCAGAAGAATACCGTAGGATCTTTTCAAGAAAGATGAATATTCAATCTGAACCAACTAAAGTCGACCTTATTAAACTATTGAATATTGATTCTTTAGAATTGAGTGGTTTAAGACTCCTTGAAGGGACTCCATTGACGAAGTTTAAGAAGTTGAAATATCTCGATGTGAGTAAAAATCTTTTTGTGAATATAACTTTCACCAAGGAGATGGAAGAGCTCCAAACTTTTATTGGTACCAACCTACCTACTGATAACTTTGCTCCTTTAGCGCAAAACCGAAAGCTTGAACGAATCACCATCAATGGGTCATTGGTGAAAAGCATAGGAGCCTTACAACGGCTTGCCGATTTGACTTATCTAAATATCTCGGACACTGAGGTTACAGAAGACCAAGTATTTCAATTTCTAGATAGTAATCCGGAAACCATTATTATTTATCGTTCGGAGGAACTTCATGATTGGTGGGGAAATCTCACACCTACATGGAAACAAGTTTTTAACATCAGTGAGGTCAATGATTTTACATTACATAAGCTCGCTCAAGAAAGGGTCGTTAGGATAGAGGATGTCCCGGTGACGACCCTGATACCCTTAAAGGCGTTTATTAACCTGAATGAAGTCTTTGTTTCCAATACGCAGGTCAATCATTTAAAAGACCTCAGAGTGCATGAGCAACTACAAAAGATCACATGTAAGAATGGCCCGTTATTGAATTTGGAGGAGATATCTCGGCATAGTGACTTGCAGTATTTGGATATATCCAACACTGCTGTAGATGACCTCAGGATGCTATCTGAACTTGTCAAAATAGAGGTTTTGGACGCTTCGGGCACAAGCATCAAAAACGTCAAGGGATTAGAAAATTTGAGGAAACTAAAATCATTAAATATAAGCAACACAAGAGTTTGGCAACTGGATAGGCTTTACGATATTCGCACTTTGAAATCTGTGACCTGTTATAACACAAGATTGAGGTCAAATAAGATTTCGGAGTTTAAAGAATTAATGCCTAATTGTGAGGTCACTTATTATTAACCGCCTTTTGAAAATGAAGAGTCTTAACTACAGAACTTCAAAACACTTATTGCTCGTTTCTTGCCTGGTATTGTTAGCTGGTACGGTACTAGCACAGAATTCTATCAGTCAAAATGGGGTAGATACGCTCACTTTAAATCAGCGATTTGTTAAGATGATGGGTAAGTCTACCGATTATCAGCAGTATAAAGTGATTAAGAAAACTGAGATCGAAGATTTCTGGGTGAGAACTACAGATACTCTAAATACGAAAACCAATAAGATTGAGAATTTAAATTCTCAGATCTCTCAGCTAAATATCAAAATTGATACATTGGAATCAAGATTATCATCCACGATTAGTGCACTTGAAGAGAGTAATTCAATGAATGATGAGATTGGTTTTTTTGGTTCCAATATTCGAAAATCTACTTACCACGCCTTGGTATGGGGGATTATTATCTTGTTAGCCATATTGGCTATTATCATCTATGTAATGTACATGAATAGTAATACCGTCACTGTGAGAGTAAAAAAGGAAAGCGAAAAACTCAGAAAGGAATTTGATGAGCATAGGGATAAAGCTCGTGAGACTCAAGTTCGATTGAAAAGAGAGCTTCAAACTGCTGTCAATTCACTAGATGAAATGAAGCGTGGCGGAGGAATCCGTAGATAAGCACTATTTCATTCGTTTTCTCTTGATCAGATAGGCACCAAGGATTTTATCAAAAGGGTCAGAAATATCGGCCTCAATCAGGTCTATTTTTAGCCCTCCACATCTGAGTTTAAGTTCTTCATATAAACGATCGGCCTCAGATTTATATTGATCCCTGATATCGTTTGGATTCAATTTGAGTTCCTGCTTGGTCTCTAGGTCAATGAATCGGTGTGGTCTATCTTCAAATTCAAATTCTCGCTCAGTTTGGTAATCGGTGACATGGAAGATCAGTACTTCATGTTTACGATGCTTTAGGTGCTGTAGACCTTGGAATATCTGATCAAGATTGTCAGTTTTTTGAAACATATCGCTGAATAAAATCACCAATGATCTCCTTTGAATTTTGCTGGAGACTTCATGCAAGACTGCTGCTACGTCTGTATCATTTTGTCCTTCGGCTTCTATCAAATCACCCAGTTCATTAAAAATTTGGTTGAGATGACCCTTTGTCGATTTGAGTGGTGATTGATAATTGATTCTATCTGAAAAGGTAGTCAATCCAACGACATCTCTCTGACTAGTAAGTAGATAGGTCAGAGCTGCCGCTGCTAGTACTGAGAATTTGATCTTATCGTTACCAGGCTTGGGATAATACATCGAATTGGATATATCCAGCAAGATGTGGGCTCTTAGATTGGTTTCTTCTTCGTATTGTTTCGTATATAATCGATCGGTTCTTCCATAAAGTTTCCAATCTACGTGCCGTGTACTCTCTCCAAAATTATAAAGTTTATGCTCTGCAAATTCTACAGAGAAACCATGATATGGAGACTTATGCAAACCAGTGATAAACCCCTCTACCATAGACTTGGCTAGAAATTCTATATTGGTAAATTCTTTGATGTCTGATAGTCTAATTTTCATAAAAAATAGCCTCTAGGTCTTACAATCAAAGAAAGTTCGGAATGATCCGCAAGGTGATCAAAATGCAGGTTTGCATTTGTTAAAATTTCCATGTTATATTTAAAATATTAAAGAAGTAAATCAGACTAAAACTAAACAAAATAGGTATTGTGGAAGAGCATAATGAACAAAGTAGAGAAGAAATATATTCTGAGCGAGTAAGAGCGGGGAAGAGAACCTACTTCTTTGATGTCAAAGCTACCAAAGCCAATGACTATTATTTGACCATTACAGAAAGTAAAAGAAGACCAAAGGATGATGGGTTCTTTTACGAAAAGCATAAGATATTCTTGTACAAGGAAGATTTCAACAAGTTTGTAGAAGCGCTGAATAACACAGTAAATCATGTCAAGGATGAATTGCTCCCTGATGTTGATTTCAGCGAATTTGATAAAGAGGATGATGTAGAAGTGAGTTCAGATACCGATTCTGAGCTTAAATGGGATTGAGTTTTACTCTCATTCAAAACATTAGAATTAAATGCCCTTTCTGAGGGCATTTTTTGTTTGATGAATCATCGTGTTTTTCCTATGGCAGAATCTAATCTGAGTATTCCAAAAGCTTAGATTAGGAAATAAATGTCATTACTTTTGCGCTTTCAATAATATGGCTTGATTACATCAGGCTATTAAAGTTCAATAGTTAGCATAGAAGTTAATTTAATCGAGTTAAAATGGGATTAAGGTGTGGTATTGTCGGATTGCCGAATGTTGGTAAATCAACGTTGTTTAATGCATTGTCAAACGCTAAAGCAGAGGCAGCAAATTTCCCATTCTGCACGATAGAGCCAAACGTTGGAGTAATCACTGTTCCAGACGAACGTCTGGATGTTCTGGCCAAGCTCGTGAATCCAGAAAAGATCGTCCCTACAGTTATCGAATTTGTGGACATTGCCGGACTGGTAAAAGGAGCCAGTAAAGGTGAAGGACTTGGTAATCAGTTTTTGGCTAATATAAGGGAAGTGGATGCCATCATTCATGTGGTTAGATGTTTTGAAAATGACAACATCATACATGTAGATGGGAGAGTGGATCCTGTGGCGGATAAAGATGTCATAGATACTGAGCTACAGTTTAAAGACCTTGAGTCTATTGACAAGCGTATCACTAGAGTGGAGAAAACAGCAAAGAGCGGTGATGCTAGTTCCAAGAAAGAATTAGCTGTTCTTCAAGTGTTCAAGAAGCATTTGGAAGCAGGTCAAAATGCTCGCTCTCTCGAAATGGAGAAAGAGGAGAGAGTTTTGGTTAAAGAACTTCAGCTATTGACGGATAAGCCAATAATCTATGTGGCGAATGTGGAAGAGGAGAATGTAAATAGCGGAAACGATCATAGTCGAAAATTTGAAGAATTTGTGTCGGCTGAGAATGCCTTGGTAGTGAAGGTATCTGCAGGATTGGAAGCTCAGATTGCTGAGTTTGATGATGCAGATGACAAGATGATGTTTTTGGAAGAGTATGGCTTGAAAGAGTCTGGTCTAAATAGACTTATCAAGGCAGCTTATTCACTGTTGGACTTGATTACATATTTTACTGCGGGCGTCACAGAAGTACGTGCCTGGACCATCAAAAAGGGCTGGAAAGCACCTCAAGCTGCTGGTGTGATACATACCGACTTTGAGCGAGGGTTTATCAAAGCGGAGGTAGTTAAGTATGAAAACTATGAAAAGTATGGATCAGAGCAGGCCTGCAAAGAGGCTGGCAAACTCTCTATTGAAGGAAAGGAATACATCGTTGGGGATGGTGATGTAATGCACTTCAGATTCAATGTCTAATTTTCTTTATTTAGTCAAAACATTTTAATTAACATTCTGTTCTAACCTCATTATCCACTTAGCCATAGGATTTTGAGAGTAAGATTAACATTTGAAGTGCAGAATAGAGGAGGTGTAGTGCCTTTTCACCATCAGAGTTATCTCTCTCAGATTTTCGATTCCATCATTGTAAAGCTCTCAAGTAACTTTCAAGATTATACTTTCTATTGTTTCTCCGGTCTGAAAGGACAGACCAGATTAGGGAAGGGTGGCTTGAAATACAGTTCAAAGAGGGTTACAGTGGTGATCACATCTGCTAATGCCGAGTTTATAGAGGACTTAATCAAGCAGTTGCTCAAGGCTAAAGGATTTCAGGTGGGTGATTTAATTATAGTCCCTCTTAGTGCCGACGAGGAGTTGCCATTAGGATTTTCGCAGGAAATGAAATATCTATGTATTTCGCCGATTATTCCTTCTTTGAGTCATCCTGATGAAATAGATCCTACCAGCAATGAATTCTCCGATCTGCTTTATGATGCTACACTTAATAGGATGGTAGATTTCGGATTGGATTTGTCCAAAATCGAGAACATTCAGAAATTTCAGATTATTCCAGATGCTGATTACCTAGCCAGGTTAAAAGCTTCTAATAAGGTCTTTTCCCGTGTTTATACGATAGTTGATAAGAAGGAGCAAGAGTTGCAGTTGCGGGGATACACTTTCCCGTTTAGGTTATTTGCTATGCCCGAGATTCAAGACTTCATATATACCTGCGGTTTGGGTTTGCAATGTGCTTCGGGGTATGGTATGCTAGATGGCACCAATGGTCAATCAATAAACTCTACTAGTCCTCTTCTCAACAGAGAGTCAGTTTTGCTGGCTTGAAAAGTTTTTATAGCCTATTATCTCATCATAGTTGTTTGAAGTATTACGATAGTATACGATGATTTCATAGGTGTTGTCCGTTTGGAAATGGTTTCCTTCCAATCGACTAAACCCACCATCTTTGGTCTCCAGCCAGTAGGCATAGTCATAGTATCCCTGCTTTAGCAATAACTGACCCTTGTAGCTTTTGGTGTACTCGTCATATTCCATCAGATTAGAGTTATTCAGTTCCCAATTATTTTGCCGACTTATTATATGAACCGGAGTTTCTAATCGCTCATGCTCTAGTTCAAAATGCGTTAACACATATTCGCTCTGAAGTTGACTATCATCAGGATCTTTGTTTTGGAGTAAGAAACCTCCATTTCGATCATTAATCAATTGAGCATATGCTTGATGTTCTCGAGATTTGTCTTTGACGAGATAAGCTTGTACACCTGCTTCTGATTTAACGATACGATTAATATTGATTCCACGAAAATCCACGAATCGTAAATCGAAAAAACGAAATTCATTAAGTCCTCTAAAATTATTGGTGCCATCAAAATGTCGGTATTCCAAAGCGTTCTTATCAGAACGAATTACAGTGGGTTGTAGGTTTTTGAGTGCATTATTCCAATTGTGGTTTTGAAGAACCACAATACTCAAATCATTGATAGGATTGTTGGTTCGTATACCTGTATGATCAATGTCAAATTCAATCTGGTGATTTTCGGTACGTTTAGAGACCATGCTACTTACGTTTACACTGGCCGCCACTGCTACTTTGGATTCAAAAACCACCATTCTCCTGGATAGAACCAAGTTCTTTTGATCGTTTTCTCTGTATACAATCAATAAATAGTTGCCCGAAATCGTAGGACTAGGAATGTCAAAGCGGTATTGAACATAGGGTATTCTCGTATTTTCGGAATAGCTGTAGTCTTGAGAAGGAAATTCGTTGAAGCCATTCATGTATTGGAGATCAATAAGTACTGATTGTGTCCAATCAGCATTGCAGTGAATAAGTTTGGCATTGAGGTAACCAACATTATTTTCAAAGACATCCATCTCCAATACCACGCCTTGACTTCCAAGCGCAATGACCGGAAAAGCCGCTTCACTATTCGACCCTTTCGGCGTGAGGGTCACAGCACCAACATTCTGAGCATAGTTGTAATCTTCAATTCGGAGCGGTTGATAATTGGTCGAAGTACTTGGTGTTATCGGCACGCAACCTGCTAGTAACCATGGAATTAGAATGACGATTAAATATTTCATTTAGATTTGTTGTTAAAGATTCCAACGTTTAGGCTCATCTGTGAGTCTTAATGTCAAACCAACGCTAATTGATGACCGACAACAGTGATGAGGCATTGATACAAGACTGCTGCAAGGGAGAACGACAAGCCCAGCAGAAATTGTATGACAAATACAGTGGACAAATGTACGCTGTTGCTTTGCGCTATTCAAAAATGCAGCAGGAAGCTGAGGATATCTTACAGGAATCATTCCTCAAGGTTTTCAATAACATTAAGAATTTCAGGAAGGATTCATCATTAGTTTATTGGATTAAGAGAATAGTGGTCAATACGGCGCTCAATCACCAAAGGAGTAAGCTCTACTTATATCCGATGGTAGATGTGAATGATCTTAAGAATCGATATACTGATGAAGTTTCGATTGCTGGATTTGGACATGAAGAGCTTTTGAAGCTAATAAGGAAGTTGCCTGCAGGCTGTCAAGTGATATTCAATTTGTATGCGATAGAGGGGTATAAGCATCATGAGATAGCTAAGGAACTGAATATAAGCGAAGGGACAAGTAAATCTCAATACGCGAGAGCCAAAAGCCTTTTGCAAGGTTGGGTACTGGAGAATAACAAGATTAATTATGATAGGGCAGGAGAACACTGAGGGGGAATTCGAAAAAGCATGGAGTGAAGCCATTGGTGGAGCGGAGGTCAATCCGCCCAAGGCCGTTTGGAATGAAATCGATCGAGGATTGGCTTACGCCGAATTGTCTGCATACAAGTCTAAAAACTTGTATTATAAATGGGCCGTAGCAGCTGTCTTGCTGTTGGCAGTTTCCCTGAGTACGTTTCAGTTTTTATATTTTAACAATCAGGAAATAGCGCTTAACAATGAAATTGAGATTACTTCTCCTGAGATGTTGGCGCAGAATGCTAGTGATATAGTGGTGCCAGAGAGCTTGACAAATTATGCGAAAGCTGATGTTGGTTATGCATCTAACACAAGTTCTAAGACCAATAAGCCAAAATTCGGTGCTAATAAGGCTGCCAGGGCACAAGGGATGGTTTTGGCCAACAGTGATGAAGAATTACAAGATCGGTCGGTTAAGTTTTCTGGATTGTCAGTGACGAGCAAACAAATTGGACTGCTTGCAGAGCTGGATGAAACTTATAACCAGGCCGAGTTTTTCAAGCGACCTATTTACCATTTTGAGAGAGCTACAAAAAATACCGGAGCAGATAAATACTGGGCAGGACTTGGTGTTGGGTCTGGTAGTTTTGATCCTAATTTCCAATCAGGCGGAAGTAGTCTGGTAGCACAAAATCTCGATTTTAACCCCGCAGCATTTAGTCTCTCGAGCAATGAGCTCGTAGATACCAATTCGCCTACAGTGAGAGAACAGATGAATGCTGGAGAATCAGTTTCTCTCGGTGTGAATTTTGGACTGAAATTATCAAGACGCTGGAGTGTTCAGAGTGGGATACAGTATGCTAGATCAGGAGCGACCACCGAAACAAACGTAATTATCCAAAGTACTCAAATTCAAGAAAGCCTACCCGTGACTTCACAAGCCAAATCAGTGGAGCAATTTGTCAATGTGGTTGAGAATGAATCCATAGTGGAATATGACTACCGAGATGTTAGTTTAAGAAATCAATTTCAGTTTGCTTCAGTGCCAATTACGGCTGGTTATAGAATTTTGGATAAAAAATTCAGCATTGAATTGAATGCCGGCCTTGTTACCAATTTTTACATGGGCAACAGATTGGAAGGTCTAGATAATGAGATAGCGGAAGTGACCATAGGTCCAGGGTCAGAATCCCCTTATAAAAATGTGAGCTTCAGTGGATTAGCCGGTGTGGAGTTGGGTTATCAGGTAATGAGAAATTTTGACTTCATCATACAACCAAACTATCGACATGGAATCAATTCTTTAACTAAAGACGGTTCCAATTTCACCACCAATCCAACTGGGTTTGGATTGCTTACAGGGATTAGATACAATTTTAACTAAATATTATCCAACCTTTTTTTTGTTCCCTGTGTCATAAAGGCAGTACCAAAAACCGTCCATATGAAAACCACAGATTTTTCTAAACAAGAAGAGGGTAAGAAGGCTGCAGATTATGATTTGATGAAGCTTTCTGCTCTCGGACTTTTAATCATGATGATCCTTACCCTTTTATATACGGGATAAGATCATCAACATCCGGCTGGTGATTTACCAAATATCCGAGTATATCACCAGCCATATTTTTTTCTAAGACTTTCTCATTTCGTTTTTCGTTGGTATTATCAGACCTACTAAGGCTGACCTAATGAAGAATATAATACTGGTATTTATTTTTTTTACTTTTTCCAGTGCTCCTATTTTCTCTCAGGAGTTAGAGCCTCGAAATATTTACAATACAAGCTTCACGGAAAATCCTCCCACAATCGATGGGTTGCTAGATGATAATGCATGGAACTCGGTAGAATGGGGTGGAGACTTCATCCAGCGTTCACCTGTCGATGGTGTAGCTCCAAGTCAGCAAACTCAATTCAAGATATTGTATGACGCCAAATTCATCTATTTCGGTATCAGGGCATTTGATTCAGATCCCGAGCTTGTGGCCCAAAGAATGTCTCGTAGAGATGGATTTGAAGGTGATTTTGTAGAGGTTAACATCGATAGTTATAATGATAAACGCACTGCATTTAGTTTTTCGGCCTCAGCCAGTGGTGTCAAAGGAGAAGAATATGTATCCAACAATGGGGATAATTGGGACAGTACCTGGGACCCCATATGGTATCTCAAAACTTCACTGGACGAACATGGCTGGATAGCTGAGTTTAAGGTACCACTTTCGCAATTGAGATTTGCGGATAAGGAAAACCATGTTTGGGGTATTCAGGTTATGCGAATGCTGTTTAGAGAACGAGAGAGATCCTATTGGCAGCCAATTGCACAAGACTCTCCCGGCTGGGTTCATTTGTTTGGAGAATTGCATGGCATAAAGGGCATTCGACCACAAAAGCAATTAGAAATACAGCCTTATGTTTTAGCCAGCACAGAGCATTATGAAGCTGAGGAAGGAAATCCATATGCCACAGGAGTCAATAATACGCTTGACTTAGGAGTAGATGCCAAAATCGGACTTACAAGTGATATTACCTTAGACTTAACGATCAATCCTGATTTTGGACAAGTGGAAGCTGATCCTTCTGCGGTTAATCTATCAGCCTTTCAGTTATTTTTCAGGGAACAGAGACCGTTTTTCTTAGAAGGCAACAACACCCTTAATTTTGGTTTGACTAGATCCTTTGCTGGTGGATTTTTCAACAATGATAATCTTTTCTATTCGCGTAGAATTGGGAGCAGGCCTTCGTATTATCCTTCGGATAATGACATTGCTTATGTGGACCGAATAGGCAATTCGAGAATATTGGGAGCGGCTAAGCTCACAGGTAAGAACAAAAACGGATTTTCCTGGGGAGTACTGGAGTCGCTTACCAATCTGGAGAAAGTAGAGATAGAAGACACATTGGGTCAAAATAGGAATATAGCTGTGGAGCCTATGACCAATTATGTAGTGGCTAGAGTACAGCAAGATATCAACCAAGGAAATGCGCTTATAGGCGGGATGTTTACAGCTACCAACCGGTTCATCAATCATGATCAGTTTGATGAGCTTCATGAGTCGGCTTATTCTGCAGGAATAGACTTCACACAAAATTTCAATGATCGAAATTATTACCTGACTTTGAATGCGGCATTTAGCGATGTTAATGGCTCCACCTCATCCATTTTTAATACTCAGACATCTTCTGAAAGATATTTTCAGAGGCCAGACAATAGACGTGAGAATGTCGACTCTACCCGAACCAGCCTTACAGGAACGGGAGCTACTGGAGTCTTTGGCAAGCGGAATGGAAATATCATATTTCAAACTGGCGCAACGATGCGCTCTCCAGAGTTCGAACTAAATGATGTGGGTTTCCTAGTGCAGTCTGATTATTTATCTCAATGGACGTGGATACAGTTTCGAACCTTGAAGCCATTTGGTGTTTTCAGGTCGCTAAGGTTTAATACTAGCCAAAGAATGACCTGGGATTTTGATGGGGTAAATCTCGGTAGGTCCGTAGATTTTAATGGGCGAGCTACTTTTAACAATCTGTGGTCAACAGGTGGCGGAATTGGGCTGATAGGGGAGTCAGTATCCAACGCTGACTTGCGTGGTGGTCCGGCCATTCGCTATCCAGGCTCTCAAGAGTACTGGTATTATATCGAATCCAACTTTCAGAAAAAATTGGGTTTTGAGATCAACCCATGGCATGTGCGAGGTAATGACGGGTTTATGAATTCTAAGGGAATTAATGCCTTTGTGAGATATCAGCCAACCGATGCGCTTAGACTTTCAATAGGGCCTTCGATTAGAAGGATTGTCAACGAACTGCAATACGTAGATAGCTATCAGAGCGATCGAAACCACTATGTATTGGGTAGAATAGAGCAAACCACTTTTGTAGCCTCTCTTCGGATGAATTATATCGTGACGCCTAATCTTTCGATTGAATATTGGGGACAGCCTTTTATTTCGAGAGGAGAGTATAGTGACTTCAAAGACGTCTTGGAGCCATCGGCGGAAAGATTTGACGATCGATACACGTCATATTTGAACTCTCAGATTAGTTATGAAGAAGGATCGGAGACTTATTTGATTGATAATGATCAGAATGGCTCTATAGACTATGAATTAAATGATCCCAATTTTAATTTCATGCAGTTCCGTTCCAATTTGGTAGTCAGATGGGAGTATATACCAGGTTCTACTTTGTTTTTGGTTTGGACGAGCAATGCCTCGGAGTTTCACAACTCAAGAGAGAATCGTTTTTCCAGTCTTTCATCGGACCTATGGGATGCAAGCGCCACCAATATTTTTCTATTGAAATATACTTATCGATTCGTACTCTAGTAGGATGATGAATTAGGCATATCTGAGTATAATTGTCCAAAAAAAATAGACTACTATCAGATGGCCCAGACACCTATATCTTCATTCATAGAAAAACACTTTTTACATTTTAATTCTGCCGCACTCGTGGATGCTGCCAAAGGCTACAAAAATCACTTGGAGAGTGGCAAAAAGATGCTGGTTTCTCTGGCCGGAGCTATGAGTACCGGTGAACTTGGGATTTCTTTCGCAGAAATGATCAGGAAAGACAAAGTCCAGATCATATCGTGCACCGGAGCTAATCTGGAGGAGGATATTATGAATTTGGTAGCACACTCTCATTACAAGAGAATTCCTCATTATCGTGATCTGACTCCAGAGGACGAGCGAGAATTGCTTGATCAAGGGCTAAATCGCGTTACTGATACGTGTATTCCAGAAGAGGAGGCTTTCAGGAGAATTCAGGAGCATATAGTGAAGATTTGGAAAGACGCAGAGGCCAAAGGAGAGCGCTATTTTCCTCACGAGTTTATGTACAAGCTGCTGGACTCTGGTATGCTAGATCAATACCACGAAATAGATCCAAAAAATAGCTGGATGATCGCTGCTAAGGATAAGAATCTGCCGATTGTTGTGCCAGGATGGGAGGACTCTACTATGGGGAATATTTTCGCCTCGTATTGTGTCAAAGGTGAACTCAATCCAAGCACAATGAAATCGGGAATAGAGTACATGACATTTCTGGCAGATTGGTATTTGGAAAATGCTGGGACTGACGGAATTGGTTTTTTCCAAATAGGAGGGGGAATTGCAGGAGATTTTCCAATATGTGTTGTGCCAATGCTTTATCAGGATTTGGAGAAGGAAGACGTTCCTTTTTGGAGCTATTTCTGTCAGATATCTGATTCTACAACGAGCTATGGTTCTTACAGTGGGGCTGTTCCTAACGAAAAAATTACTTGGGGGAAGCTGGATACCGACACCCCTAAATTCATCGTGGAGTCCGATGCTACCATAGTTGCGCCATTGATATTTGCCTACGTATTGGGGTGGTGATAGCTCAGTTTTTGGGTTTGAGCATTCCTCTCATAAAGAGGTTGTATTCTTCGCAGGATAAGTGCGCATCCCCTAGACAATATCTACAGGTTTGATATAATGTTTCAAAAGGACTTTGCTTGAATAGTACCCCTTCGCCTTTGCATACAGGACAAATCATCTTGGATAGTCCACCACAATCGTATGTTTCTTGGCTAAGCGTTTCTTTGATCAGCTCTGCATCTTTTTGGTTCTCCGCGAGGTACGCGCCTTCTGATTCCCTCAGATGCACGATAGCATCTTCATAGAACCTGCCTCGCGTTCCTTTCAATTGCACATATTTGTTGAGCCAATTGATGCTCTGCTTGTATTTTTTGAGATAAAAACTATTCTTGCCAAAATAATAAGCCAAATCTGCAGGCAGAGTGGTCATCCCTTTAATTGCCAACACAAACAACTCATCGGCTTCTTGATATTTTTCCTGATCCATGAGCAGTACACCCTCATCTATTTTTTTGGTCAAAGCACTCTGAGGAGCGGGTTGAGCATATGTAGTAACCGAGAATAACAGGAAAGAAAAAATACAGATTATACGCATAGATATCACTGGCTCAAACGTAGGAAAGAATTAATTATTGACCTAATGATTTCAACCTTTACAAATGCTATACCAACTATTGTTGAATTAGCGACTTAATCATTCTAAATTCGTATCACTAATAGCCAACATTGACAACATAAACACCCCAATTATGTCTACAACTCAAGAGGACTTTTTACCGATCAACGGAACAGATTTTTTAGAGCTTTATGTGAGCAACAGTAAGCAAGCGGCTCATTTTTATAAAACCGCATTCGGTTTTCAAGACCTGGCTTATGCTGGCTTACAAACGGGATTAAGAGATAGAGAATCTTATGTCTTAGTTCAAGACAAAATAAGACTTGTCTTAACCTCTCCATTGAAATCAGGAACAGATATAGGCAAGCATATAGATCAGCATGGCGATGGTGTCAAAATAGTGGCATTGTGGGTAGATGATGCTCGCAAGTCTTACGAGGAGACTATTTCTCGAGGAGCTACTTCTTTTTTAGAACCTACCATTGAGAAGGATGAACATGGAGAAGTGGTTAAATCCGGAATCTACACATATGGTGAGACTGTTCATCTGTTCATAGAACGAAGGAACTATAATGGAGTTTTTCTTCCCGGTTTTGTAGCCCTAAAAACGGAATATCACCCGTCAAGTATTGGTTTGAAATATGTAGATCATATGGTTGGTAATGTTGGTTGGGGCGAGATGAACAAGTGGGTGGATTTCTATGCCAATGTATTGGGATTCAGTCAGTTGGTGTCTTTTGATGATAAGGACATTTCAACCGAGTACACTGCCCTCATGAGTAAGGTGATGAGCAATGGTAATGGGAGAATTAAGTTCCCAATAAATGAACCTGCGGAAGGCAAGAAGAAATCCCAAATAGAGGAGTACCTTGATTTCTATGAAGGGTCTGGAATTCAACATATTGCAGTGGCGACTGACAATATTATCGAGACTGTCACAGAGTTAAGAAATAGAGGAATTGAATTTCTGAGAGTTCCAGATGTGTATTATGCCGATCTTTTGGATCGGGTGGGTGAGATTGATGAAGACTTGGAGCCGTTGAGAGACTTAGGTATTCTGGTAGACAGAGATGATGAAGGATACCTTCTTCAGATTTTCACCAAACCAATTGAACCTCGACCTACTTTATTTTTCGAGATCATTCAGAGAAAGGGTGCCAAGTCGTTTGGTAAGGGTAATTTTAAGGCACTTTTTGAAGCAATAGAACGCGAACAAGAATTAAGAGGTACGTTATAATAACTGGCTCATTTTTCGTTTAATGAAAAATGAATAATTAATGATGTTGAAGGGAGTAATTGGTTTAGTTTTTCTTTGTTTTCTATCCTTATCAGCCATATCTCAAACGACAAGAGATGTGGCTCCCACACCTCCAAAGCCTACTTATCAGTCTTCCAAAAAAGTCAAAAAGAAGAAGGGGTTTATTCAGCGGGTATTCAATAAACAAACTGAAATCAAAACTGGACAGGAAGAGGTTATTGAGTTTAGGAAGAAGATGGCCAAAAATTCAAAGGAAAAAGCCAAGCAAGAAAAGAAATACGCCACGGCTCAATATCAAAACCCGCTGTACTTTGGACACAAAAAGCCTCCCAAGAAAAGAAAGAATGGCAAAAAGAAATTTTGTAAGGAATGTGGCCTCACACATTAGTATCTAGACTATGGTGGTAGGGATTAGATGTAAGGGGAAGGTGCAAGGTGTATTTTTTCGGGCAACCACTAAGACTAAGGCCGATCAACTTGGATTGACCGGGTGGGTGAAGAATGAGTCATCTGGTGATGTTTTGATCAAAGTTTCAGGAGGCAAGAAGGCTATTAATCAATTAATAGAATGGTGCCAAAAAGGGCCGGACTATGCCAGAGTGACGGAGGTGGATACTTGGGAAGCAGATACCGAATACTTCGAAGACTTTCGGATTGAATATTGATGATGCGCTGTTAAGCGGATTTCAATTGCTTATTTCGGCTAATCTGAAGTTTGAAATGATCTAAAATGATCCTTCTGATACCGTAATATAGAAACTTATGGTTGGTCGGCTGTTTCAGAATGCAGGCCTTGATTATTGCCCTGTAGACCTCCGGCTTTTGACAAAAAATACTCGTCCATTCCTCGAAGCAGCTAGACCAATTTTCGGCATATACTTCATAGTGACTTCTTCCATCCCAAATAATTTCCAACTGGTTGTCACCCTTTTCGTATCTGTATACAGCTGTCAAAATTTCGTATAGTTCTTCAAGTAGGGATGTATCAAATACTTTGATGCTTTGTAACTCAAGGATGAAATCATCCACCAAACCCATAGGATTTTCTAGTTTCATATAGCTATCAAAGGCAATTTCAACCCACTTCTGAAGTAGCTGTGGTTCTACAAAACCCTGAGCTGCTCTCAAGATTGTGTTCTTGTCCTGATCGAAATATTTGTCCTGATAAGTCATAAAAAAAGGGATGGCTCTATACCATCCCTCAAAGTTAATGAATCTCTAAATTTTTATTGAGCTTCAAGTGTAAATACCCATTCTCCGTTAAAACCTGCTACACGTGCACTTGCATCTGTGATCGAAAAGGTAAGTACAAGCGTCGTAGGGTTGGTAGGGTCATCAGTAGTTGCGTTCATATTACCTATGTCGCTTCTTACTATCACGCCAGTATCAGGAGAATCTTCCGTGCCCCCAAAAGACCAAGAAACGCCACTTCCCCATACATCTGCGGCACCTTCATTTGCTGGAACATTTGACACAGAATATCCGCCCATGTCAGATTCTGCATTATAGGTAAATCCTATGGTGAAAAGTTCCCATTCTTCTCTTGGTTCAGTATCCTTAGTGACAGAAGTCACAGTCCATGTCTTACTTAAAGCTGCACCGGCAGCATCACGGATATCTTCTTTTGTAGATGATTTTTTCTTTTTACAAGCAGTGAAGATTATCAGTGTGCAAAAAAGTGAGAATGCTAGCAGTTGTGTTATTCGTTTCATATTATTCATTATTCTAAGTTGTACGGTGTTGTAAATTATTCAAAAAATAGAAATTAACAGCTACTTATTGACGTGAGATTTGATTTATACCTAAATATGGTGATTAAGATTATTGATCTACGGCTATTTTGTCAATCATTTAGCTGAATAATTTTGGAGGCATTTGGATACTCCAATGGTTGATTCGAAGCTATTATGGTAGTACGTTCATTTCTCATCGTGCGAAGTAACTCTAAGTACCACTGACTCCCTGTCTCATCTAAATTGACTGTAGGTTCATCTAAAAGAAGAAGATCTCCATCAAAGCAAAACGCCAATATTAATTTGACTCGTTGCTTCATGCCTGAAGAATACTCCTGAATGAGCTTATTTTTGGACTTATCGAGATCGCATAAACTTGGCATATCTTCAATTGACATGAGTGGCTTTTTGAATTTGGCATGAAATGTTAATTGTTCCAGTAGGGTAAATTCTTCAGGTATGTTGAGATACGGCGTAGCTATATTGAATCGAGTTTGGTCATACTCTTTGGAATTATCCCTTAGAATTTGCCCTTCGGTAGGCGTAACAAATCCGCCGATGGTGTTAAGCAATGTTGATTTACCAGATCCATTATGACCGGTCAAAGCCACTATCTGACCATCGTCTATTTGAACATTCAAATTTCTGAAAATCCAATTCTTATGATATTTCTTCCCTGCGTTTTGGAGTTCAATTTGCATCAATCAGGCTTCTTTAATACTGCGTATCAGACCTCTTGAAGATCGTTCTATAAATTGAATTATTTCATCTCGCTCCGGGCTAGGGACAAGGTCTGTTCGTATATGGTCAAGTGCTTCAGTATTGTGCATACCACTTAAGTAAAACAGACGGTATATCTCCTGTAGCTCGTTTATTTTGGCATCTGTAAAACCCCTTCGCCTCAATCCGACTGAATTTATACCTAAATAGGTTAAAGGTTCTCTTGCCGCCGTAATAAAAGGAGGGACGTCTTTGCGTACAAGTGAGCCGCCAGATATCATCGTATGAGAGCCGATTTTCACATATTGATGAATAGCCGTAGTACCGCCAATAAATGCAAACTCCTCGATAACTACGTGTCCTGCCATCTGAACACTATTGGCCAAAATAACATCATTTGCGATCACACAATCGTGAGCCACATGTGTATAAGCCATTATCGTACATCGTTCGCCGATTCCGGTATTTCCTCTATCTAATGCTGTTCCTTTATTTATGGTTACGCATTCGCGAATGGTCGTGAAATCCCCAACCGTCACAGTGGTATCCTCACCATTATATTTTAAGTCTTGAGGCTCTGCAGCTATCACAGCGCCCGGAAAAACTTTACAATAATTACCTATTCGGGCACCTTTTAAGATAGATGCGTTTGGTCCTATCACACAATGATCTCCAATAACCACACCTTCACCAATCACTGAAAATGGTTCGATGATGACATTTTGACCTATCTGCGCTGATGGGTGAATTGAAACCAGTGAGTTGCTCATATATCTTTGCGAACAATACTTGCGGTCATGATACCATCACAGACCAAGGTGTTGCCTACATAAGCCGCACCTTTCATCTTTGCAAAACCCCTTCTAATAGGTTGCATCAGTTCTAGTTTCATGACGAGTGTGTCACCAGGAACTACCAATTTTCGGAATTTGAAATTTTCTATTCCCAAAAAGTACGTCCAATAATTTTCAGGATCCGGAACCGTGTTTAGGACTAAAATACCTCCAATCTGAGCCATAGCTTCTACTTGCAGAACGCCTGGCATTACGGGGTTTCCTGGAAAATGACCTTGAAAAAATGGTTCGTTCATGGTCACGTTCTTCACACCGGCTACTTGCTCGTCATCAAGATGAAAAATCTTGTCGATAAGTAGGAAAGGGTATCTGTGTGGGAGGATTTTGGAAATTTTATTGATATCCAACACTGCGGGTACCTTCGGGTCATACTGAGGAATATTGGTATGGTGCTCCTCGGACATAATTTTCTTCAACTTCTTCGCGAAAGCTACATTGGTACCATGGCCAGGTCTGGCACAAAGTATCTGAGCTTTCAATGGTCTGCCCACCAAAGCAAGATCTCCCATGATATCCATAAGCTTATGTCGGGCCGGCTCGTTGGGCGAATGCAGTTTCTCCTTATTAAGAATTCCTTCTTTATAATGGTTGATTTTCGGTCTATTTAGGAGCTTGGCCAATCGTGATAATTCACTTGATTCGACTTTACGATCTACCACAACAATTGCGTTGCTAAGATCACCTCCTTTAATTAGATCATTTTTGTAAAGTTCTTCAACCTCATGCAAGAAGCAGAAGGTTCGACTTGGAGCGAAATCATCTCTAAATTCTTCAAGATTATTGAGCGATGCATGCTGACTACCCAACACTTTAGAATTGTAATCTACCATCACAGTCACCCGATAACCATCCAAAGGCAAGGCAGCTATTTCGACACCTTTTTCCTTGTCTCTATAAAATATACTTTCAGGAATTTCGAAAAAGTTACGCTGCGCATTCTGTTCTTCAATCTTAGCTTTTTCAAGAGCCTTGACAAATGGCATGGCGCTACCATCCATGATAGGCACCTCAGCAGCATCTAGTTGAATAATGATATTATCGATCTCAAGTCCTACTAAGGCAGCCAGAACGTGCTCAACAGTCTGTACCACAGCACCATTCTTTTCTAAAGTAGTACCTCTTTCAGTACCCGAAACGTAATCTACATCTGCTTCTATTATCGGCTGATCCTGAAGGTCCATTCGCTGGAATTTTATCCCTGAATTGGGTCTAGCAGGCACAAACGTCAATTTGCATTTTACCCCCGTATGTAGGCCAACACCCTTGAGGCTTGTAGATTTTTTAATGGACTGTTGATAGAGTTTCATTTTGGCTTGATGCTTGAAGCCAAAGTTAGAAGTTTTTGCTCAAGTTCTTGAATACGTTTCATGGCTTGAGGAAGCTTTTTGTAAATCGCGTAAGACTTCAAATAGGTGTTTCTGTCTATAGCAGGGACGCCAAATAATATCTGGTCGGATTGAGTGCTTTTAGTTACCCCAGATCTAGCACCAACTTTGGTGTGATCCGCAATATGAATATGACCAACCGTACCTACTTGTCCGCCTATCATGACATTCTTACCGACAGATGTAGATCCTGATATGCCAGTTTGAGCAGCAATTACGGCATTCTGATCAATGGACACATTATGAGCTATTTGCACCAAATTATCGATCTTAACCCCATCAGAGATAATAGTACTGCCAAGTGTGGCACAATCAATCGTAGTATTGGCACCTATATCCACATGATTGCCAAGAATTACATTTCCTGCTTGAGGTATTTTTTGATAGGAACCATCTTTTTTGGGAGCAAAACCAAAACCATCAGACCCAATGACTGCACCTGCTTTGATAGTACAGTGGTTGCCGATCTTAGTGCCGCCAAAAATTTTTGCACCAGCTTGGATAATAGTAAAATCTCCAATTTCACAACCATCACCAATAAATACCTGCGGGTGGATTTTTACCTGATTGCCAATCTTTACTTGATCACCTATATAAGCAAATGCACCAATGTATTCTTCTTTACCTATAAGAACATTTTCTCCCAAAAAGTGAGGGTTTTCTCTTCCGGTTTTAGATAGGTTATTCTGCCGATGAAAGAAATTTTGAACCTCACAAAAAGCCATATAAGGATCTTCAACTCTTATTAACGTAGCATTTATGGAGCTTTTTGGTTGAAATGACGTATTTACAAGAACCGCTGAAGCATGAGTTTCATAAATATACTGTTCATACTTAGGGTTAGACAGAAAGGTTAATGAATTACTCGTTGCGCTGACAATAGGTGCAATAACAGAAATGAATTCATTTGACTCTTCACTCAATTGACCTTGTACTAATTGAGCAATATCTGAGACGGAAATACTGATATTACGCTTCATAATTCAATATTGACCTTGAGATCCTTGGGATAGCATAGGTAATGTTTAGTTACTATTTTGCTCATTACCTTAATGTTGGGGAGGTCAGACGCTTGCGCCACATCAACGATCTCACCGCTTTTCATCAATATATTGATACTGCTGCTTTTTGCAATGTAAGCCGAGTTGCTCACGCTTCCTTTTTGCACAAAATACTTTGATTCAGAAGGAGAATAGCCGCTTCTTTCCAATTCACCAGTAATCTCCTCAACATGCTCTTTAGCTATTTTTTGATTCGAGAACTTAATCCTAAACAAATTACGTCGAAGCAGGTCATTGCTCAGTTTGCTCAAAACCACATCTTCATGTGATTGCCACATCTTGATAGATCCCCATATATCAGTATCATCGAGCAGCGTGAAAACATCCAATAAGTCTTTGTCTTCAATAAAGTCTTTTTTGCTAATGTCTCTTTCCAGAAATATCTGAAAGGCAGGAGTCGCAGGTATGTTTTTGCCTTGCTGAGTCAATTTTTTAGCTCTTTTGATCAAAGCAATGAGCATGGCTTCAGCCGCAACAGATGTTTTGTGAAGATATACCTGCCAGTACATGAGTCTTCTGGCATTGAGGAAATTTTCAACACTATAAATTCCCTTTTCTTCAACTACAAGTTGGTCATCCTTCACGTTGAGCATTTTAATAATACGCTCTGCACCAATGGTGCCTTCAGATACCCCGGTAAAAAAGCTATCTCTTTTTAGGTAATCCAGCCGATCAACGTCAAGTTGACTAGAAACCAGCTGATGCAAAAACTTTCGATGATAAGTACCTTTGAAAATCTGACGAGCCAATTCGAGTCGACCATCAAATTCTTTATTTAGTTTATCAAATATCCATATAGAGATTTGTTCGTGCTCTACACCCTTGAAAAGGCTGAATTCTAAAGTGTGAGAAAAAGGCCCATGTCCAATATCATGTAGAAGAATCGCAATAAGGGCAGCTTCATACTCAGATTCGAATATCATGATTCCTTTGCTCCTTAGATTGTCCAAGGTACGTTGCATCAAATATGTAGCTCCTATGGCATGGTGAAATCTGGTATGATGAGCACCGGGATAGACATAGTCTGTCAGCCCAAGTTGCTTTATTCTTCTTAGTCTTTGAAAATAAGCATGCTCAATAATATCAAAAACCAATTCGTTAGGTATATTGATAAATCCATAGACCGGATCGTTAAATATTTTCTTTTTACTCAATGGTAAAGCGGTTTGGTTTTTGTGTAAACTTCGACAAAACTAGATGAATGCAGAAATATAGAATTTTATGGGCTGATGATGAAATTGACCTACTCAAACCTCACATTCTTTTTTTAAGTAACAAAGGATTTGAGATTACAGGTGTCAATAGCGGAGCGGATGCCTTAGAGGAAATAGAGAATCAGACTTTTGACTTGGTGTTCTTGGATGAGAATATGCCGGGTATGACCGGTTTGGAAACACTCACTCATATCAAATCAACCAATCCGAATCTACCGGTGGTGATGATTACCAAAAGCGAAGAGGAGTATATCATGGAGGAAGCCATAGGGGCGAAGATTTCTGATTACTTGATTAAACCGCTGAATCCTAACCAGATTCTCCTTTCAGTGAAGAAAATACTTGATAATAGAAGAATCGTCTCGGAACATACCAATCAAGGTTATCAACAGGATTTTCAAAATCTAAGTATGACAGTCCAGGAAATGGATGATCATCAAGGATGGGCGGAGCTTTATCGCAAGTTGGTTTATTGGGAGTTGGAGATAGGTAGCTCGGAGGACAAGAGCATGTTGGAAATTTTGAATAGCCAACGAATCGAGGCGAATCAAAGATTCTCGGATTTCATTGAAGATGAATACAAAAGTTGGTTGAACGATCCTGACATTGACAGACCTCTTATGTCACATCAGGTTTTGAAAAAGCGCGTCTTTCCTTTGCTTAAAGAGGAGAAGGCAGTTTTTCTTATTGTTATAGATAATTTGAGGTTTGATCAATGGGAAATTTTGGAACCAGAGATCTCTACACTCTTCAATGTCAAATCTAAAGATTCATATTATTCTATACTTCCGACTACTACTGCTTATGCGAGGAATGCGCTTTTTGCAGGAATGATGCCTTTAGACATTTCAAAAAAGCACCCTGAGCTATGGGTGGGCGAAGATGTAGATGAAGGGAAGAATATGTACGAAGAAGAGTTACTGAAAAAGCATCTCAAACGTGAGCATTTGGATATCAAAAGTAGCTATCACAAAATCGTAAAAACCAATGATGGTAAATCTTTGGTGGAGAACGTTAAGAATCTGATGAGCAATGACTTAAACGCCATAGTCTACAATTTTGTTGACATGCTCTCTCATGCGAGAACGGATATGCAGATGATCAGAGAATTGGCGCCCGACGAGGCTGCTTACAGGTCTATTACTAAGTCCTGGTTTGAACACTCTTCATTGCTTGAGTTGCTCAAATATTTATCCAATAAAGATGTGAAGGTGGTGATCACCACCGATCATGGCACTATCCGGGTCAAGAAGCCCTATAAGATAGTAGGTGACAGAAACACCAATACGAACCTACGCTACAAGGCTGGTAGGAATCTGGCTTTTGACGATAAGGGAGTGCTTGCTTCTCGAAACCCAGCTGAGATCGGTTTGCCCCAGGTAAATATGAGTACATCTTTTGCTTTTGCCCGTGAGGATAATTTCTTTGCGTATCCTAATAATTACAATTACTACGTTAATTTTTACAAAGACACATTCCAACATGGAGGTATAAGTATGGAGGAAGTTATTGTGCCTTTGATAGAGCTAGAATCTAAATGAAATCAATAGTCATCGCTGGTGAGCATCAATTGCCGCAAGTCGCATCGGAGATTCAACTATTTCTAAATCAATTCGATGTGCTTTGTTTTAATGGAGAGATGGGGGCAGGAAAAACAACCCTCATCAAGGTGCTCTGTGAGCAATTGGGCGTTGAAGATGCTATGAGCTCGCCAACCTATGCCATAGTGAATGAATATCTCGACGGTAAAGATCACCCGATCTACCACTTCGATTTTTATAGAATTGAATCCAACCGTGAAGCGTTGGATATTGGGGTAGATGAGTATTTGAATTCCGGAGAATTGTGTTTGTTGGAATGGTCCGAAAGGATAAAAGATCTTTTGCCTGAAGAGTACCTTGAAATTAGTATTAAATTAGAGGGTGATAATGGACGTTCAATAACGATCACTCCTCATGGCGGATAAAATGAAATCAGGTTTTGCTCAATTGGCTCGGGAGCAAAGTCTCTACCCTCAAGAGGCGCCTGCTAAAGTAAGAAAGGGCGCTAAATCGCTTTTTATTGGTGTACCTAAGGAGGCATCTTTTCAAGAGCATAGGGTGACATTGAAGCCTGAGTCTGTCGAAGTGCTGGCAGGAAATGGACATGATGTATGGGTGCAGGCGGGGGCTGGTAAAACTGCTAATTATTTAGACAATCAATACAGTGAGGCAGGTGCGCAGATTGTCCAGTCTGTAGAGGAAGTATTCAAGGCTGATATTATTCTCAAAGTAGAACCACCCACTTTGGAGGAAATTTCTTTTATGAATGATGGAGCCACTATCGTCAGCGCTTTTCAGTCTGGAAGTCAGTCGGTAGAGTATATACAAGCCTTGAATCGTAAAAAAATAACGGCTATAGCTTATGAGTTCATCGAGGATAAAGTAGGAGGATTACCTCTGGTCCGAGCGATGAGCGAGATAGCAGGTAGTACTGCTATGCTAATAGCTGCCGAATTATTAAGCAATACCAATGGGGGACAGGGAGTCATACTTGGAGGTATTTCAGGTGTTCCGCCAACGCAAGTGGTGATATTAGGAGCGGGCACGGTGTGTGAGTATGCTGCCAGAGCATGTATTGGACTTGGAGTAGATATTAAGATTTTTGACAATCATATTTATAAACTCCGCAGGATAAAGCATGCTCTCGGACAACAAATTCATACTTCCACTATCGATAATGCTGTTTTGACGGATGCCTTAAGAAATGCTGATGTTGTTATTGGTGCTATCCGCGCAGAAAAAGGACGCAATAAATGCGTCATTACTGACGAAATGGTTACGATAATGAAACCCGGATCAGTGATCATTGATGTTAGTATAGATCAAGGTGGCTGCATTGCGACAAGCGAGATCACCACACACCATAAGCCTACTTTTGTGAAGCATGGTGTGATCCATTATGGCGTGCCGAATATTGCATCTAGGGTATCTAGAACTGCTTCAATAGCCATCTCCAATATTTTCACACCAATTCTACTTCAGGTAGGAGATGCCGGAGGAGTTGACGATATGATCTTTAACCAGCCTTGGTTTATGAAAGGTGTATATACCTACAGAGGAAGTGTGACCAATTTTCATTTGGCCAGAAAGTTCAGTCTAAGCTATAAAGACTTAAACCTTCTGATTGCTGCCAGAATTTGAATTAGCCCAGAGAAGCTATACTGGCTTCCAATGAAGCAATTTTAGCTTCAGCATCTGCTAATTTCTTCTTCTCAATGGCTACCACTTGCTCAGGAGCATTATTGACAAATCTTTCGTTGCTCAGTTTTTTCTCCACCGATGTTTTAAAACCTTTAGTGTAATTGAGCTCTTCTGTAAGCTTAGCTCTTTCGGCATCCACATCTATTTCTTCGCTCACCGGTACAAATAGCTCATGACCTCCAGTGACGAAGCTGAAACAATTTTCTGGCTTCTCCTCTGTAAAACTTAACGTTTCGACGTTAGCCATTTTAGTAATAGCCGAACCGATCAAATCGAATTGTGCTTGATCGGTTGTTTTGATCATCAGATTTAGCGACTCTCTAGGCGAGATACCTTTGCTGCTTCTCAGATTTCTTAAGTTAGAAATGATCTCAAACAACAGCTCTCCTGACTTCAACAGCCCTTCATCGTAATTCTCTTGCTTCGGCCACTCAGCCACGATCAAACAATCATTTTCGTCCCGTTCTGCTATACTATGCCATATTTCTTCAGTGATAAATGGCATGAATGGATGAAGCGCTTTTACTGCTTTCTCAAAAAAGGAGATGGTTGCGTCATAAGTTTTTTGATCGATAGGTTGTTCATAAGCCGGCTTGATCCACTCAAGATACCAGCTACAGAAGTCATTCCACACGAGTTTATAAACGGTCATTAAAGCGTCGGATAATCGATACTTGGAGAAATGATCCTCCATTTCGTTCAAAGCTTGCTGAAACCTGTTTTCAAACCAGGTAATTGCTAATTCATTCTCCTTGGGTTGATCAATGTCTTTTACTTCCCAGCCTTTGACCAATCTAAAGGCATTCCAGATTTTATTGGAGAAATTTCTTCCTTGCTCCACCAATTTCTCATCAAACAGTAGGTCATTACCCGCCGGAGAGGAGAAAAGCATTCCGGTCCTTACTCCATCTGCACCATATTGCTTGATCAAATCAAGGGGATCAGGGGAGTTTCCCAGTGATTTAGACATTTTGCGTCTTTGCTTGTCCCTTACAATTCCTGTGAGATAGACATTCTTAAATGGCTTTTCTCCTTTGTATTCATATCCCGCAATGATCATTCGGGCAACCCAGAAAAATAGAATTTCTGGAGCAGTTACCAAAGTATCAGTAGGGTAGAAGTAGTCCAATTCTGCATTGGCTCCATTGATGATTTTTCCATCTTGAGAATCAAAGGAATCTTTGTTGAACCCATCAAAAACCGCTAAAGGAAATAGCCAGGAAGAAGCCCATGTGTCAAGTACGTCTTCATCTTGCTTTAGATCATTCGGCGAAATAGTCCTTCCGGACTTTGCAGAAGCTAGCTCTACAGCCTCATCCAAAGACTTGGCAACTACATAATCATCTTCACCATCACCATAGTAAAAAGCAGGTATTCTTTGTCCCCACCACAACTGTCTGGATATACACCAATCTCTCACGTTTTCCATCCAGTGATTGTAGGTGTTTTTGAACTTCGCAGGGTGTAGTAGAATCTCATCTTCCATGACTACTTTGTGAGCTGTCTTGGAGATATCTTTCATGTTGATAAACCACTGAAGCGAGAGTTTTGGCTCTACTACAGAATTGGTTCGTTCTGATCTACCTATCCTAGTCGTAAAATCCTCTTGCTTGATCAATAATTCAGCGGCTTTCAAATCTTTTACGATCTGTTTTCTCACTCTGAATCTATCCAAACCAACATAGGCCTCAATTCCGCAGTTTTTATTCAGTGTACCATCATTATTAATGGTATCTATCACTTCAAGATGATGTCTTTGACCTATTTCATAATCATTAGGATCGTGTGCAGGCGTTACTTTAAGACAACCAGTTCCAAAATCTAATTCGACATAGTCATCTCCAATAATTGGGATTTCTCTGTTGACGAAAGGAACAATTGCTTTCTGACCAATGAGGTGGGCATGCCTTTCATCTTTTGGATTGACAGCTATTGCCGCATCTCCCAAAATAGTCTCTGGTCTTACCGTAGCGATAGTGATAGCGTCTGCAGAGTCTTTGATTTGATATTTTACGTAGTAAAGAGTGGCCTGCTCTCCACCTTCTTTGTAGATCACTTCTTCATTTGACAATGCCGTTTGAGCTTCGCAATCCCAGTTGATCATACGAAGACCTCTATAGATATAACCTTTCTTATGAAGGTCCAAAAACACATCGATTACTGCCTCGTAGTAGCCTTTATCCATGGTGAAAGCCGTACGATCCCAATCACATGAAGCACCTAGCTTCTTGAGCTGCTCCAATATAATCCCGCCATATTTTTCTTTCCATTCCCAAGCGTGGGACATGAATTCATCGCGCGTGAGATCACTCTTCTTGATGCCTTTTTCCCTAAGCATGGCTACCACCTTAGCCTCGGTAGCTATAGAAGCATGGTCAGTTCCTGGTACCCAACAAGCTTCTTTTCCTTCCATTCTCGCTTTGCGAATGAGAACATCCTGAATGGTGTTGTTGAGCATATGTCCCATGTGCAGTACCCCTGTCACGTTGGGTGGCGGAATCACGATAGAATAGGGTTCTTTATTTGGGTTGACTTTGGCTTTGAAAAAACCCTTGTCTAACCAAGTCTGATACCACTTATCTTCGGTTTGAATTGGGTCGTACTTTGCTGAAATGCTCATGTGAATTAAATCTTTTTCGATTTCGAAAATTCAAACCGCAAACTTAATTCTTTAATAGAAAGGGAATTGCCAAAATGGAAATGATAAATAGTTTCTGAACAAAAAAAATACTAGTAGCTTTAATATTCTGACATATATTTTTTCTACTCAAAATCGATTCGTATGAATTCCATGGAGTTACCCAATCAATCTAATAACCAGAGCAATGTAATGTTGTGGAAACAGCTTCTTAGCCTTACGCTATTATATGCTTCTGTAATTATAGGTTGGATTGCTTATTATAATTATCAACCCATATTATTGGATACCTATAACTTCAATGATCTCACGCTTTTCTTATTTATCGTTCAAGGAATCATATTGGTAATTACTCCTCTTATAGCTGGAAAGCTCGGAGATAAGTACCGTTTTAAAGCTGGCAAGAGATTACCTATTATTTCAGCCGGGGTGAGTTTTGCAGCTATGATCTTCATGGCAACTGCTTTTACCTTAATTGCCGAACCAGGCCCGATTTTCAGATGGATATTGCCAGGACTGATCACCTTATGGTTATTCTCAATGGCATTGTTTACTAGTCCAGCAATATCTACAGTCGAGCTTTTTGTGCCGGTAGATCGCTTACCTACAGCCATGGCGATGTTGACAATTGTATATGGCTTGTTGTATGCTATTGAGCCAATTATCGTAGATATCATCAACTTTATTGGAGCTGCTCCAACTTTTATGGTAGGTGGGGTAGCGGTTTTTTTGAGTGGTTGGCTTATGAGGAAAAATTCTCGTGATGTAGTAGACGTCCCGATTAAAACCGAACTGGCCAAATCGGATTATACCTATGCGTTTGTACTAGGCGCGGCTTTAGGTCTGGCTACTACGTTGTTATTTAATTTTTTTCCAGATTGGTTTGAGCAGAAAGACTTTCACATTTTGGGAATTTCTGGTGATGCTTCTGTGTCTTTAATACTTGCAGTAGTGGCCGTGTTTTCTCTTCCACTTAGTAAGTATGCCGAAAGCAAATCTATATATATGACTATACTAGGAAGCATCGTAGTGTGTTTTGCCGTGCTTGGTGGGATTTATGCTTTCGATAATTATTACGTGCTCTTCTTGCTTACCCTACTATTTGCCGTTGTTTACTCATTGATGTCCGTGAGCTTTTTGCCTCTCGCTCTTTCTGTGGTGAAGGATAGTAACAAGGTGTTTGGCGTAGGAGTATTCTTTGCAGGGTTTGAATTGCCAAATGGAATTATCGAGGCATTCTTGGTAGCCCTTGGAAAATTCTAACTAGCAATTCTTGATAAGCCCTAACCACCTGTCC
This sequence comes from Cyclobacteriaceae bacterium, assembly GCA_049115815.1. Lineage (GTDB taxonomy): Bacteria > Bacteroidota > Bacteroidia > Cytophagales > Cyclobacteriaceae > Marinoscillum. Next base: position 341,935 of record JAGDZO010000006.1, read on the forward strand.
GATATTGAAATTAATTAACCCCATTACCCCAAAATGTTCAAAGCAAATAATCCCGAACTGAAATCGTGGGTTGCGGTGGCTCCCGACTCAGATTTTTCTATTCAAAATTTACCTTTCGGAATAGCTTCATTGGATGAAAAGCCTTTCTCAGCGTCTGCAATAGGGAATTATGTTATCAATTTAAGTGCGGCACATAAGAATGGCCTTTTTGAGGGTATCGATCTGCCGAATGGAATTTTTGATCATGAGACTTTGAATGAATTCATTGAGTTGGGCAAACCCATTTCACGTGCAGTGAGAGATAGGCTGTCAGATATTCTGGAAGAAGGCAATGAAGAATTGAAGGCGCATGCCAATAAGGCTGAAATATTGATTCCGATGAGGGAAGTCAGGATGTTGATGCCTGTACGTATCGGTGACTACACAGACTTTTATTCGAGTGAGCAGCATGCCTACAATGTAGGGTGTATGTTCCGCGATCCAGAAAATGCGCTATTGCCGAATTGGAAACATATACCAGTGGGTTACCATGGCAGAGCGAGCAGCATCACGGTCTCAGGAACGGATTTTCACAGGCCAAAAGGACAAACAATTGAGCCAAACTCAGAGTCTCCAGATTTTGGTCCAACTAAGAGGTTGGATTTTGAGTTGGAAATGGGATTTATTACTGGAAAATCAAATCCGCTAGGGGCTAGCATATCCACTGATGAAGTCGATGACTATGTCTTTGGCTTTGTACTGTTCAATGATTGGTCAGCTAGAGATATTCAGAAATGGGAGTATGTCCCGCTAGGTCCATTTTTAGCTAAGAATTTCTTTTCTTCTATCAGCCCCTGGATAGTGACACTCGATGCTCTTGAGCCTTTCAGAACAGAAGGTGCAGCCCAAGATCCCGAAGTTTTACCTTATTTGAAAAGTCAGGGGAAAAGAAATTTTGATATAAATCTGGAGGCAATTATACAACCTGAAGGAAGTGCGGAATGTGTCGTCTCTCGTTCTAACTTCAAGTATATGTATTGGAACATCAATCAGCAGTTGGCTCATCATACTGTGAATGGCTGCAATATCAATGTAGGGGATATTTATGCGAGTGGTACCATTAGCGGGCCAACTCCCGACGCTTATGGCAGTATGCTCGAATTAGCATGGAAAGGCACCAAGCCAATACCTATGCCAGATGGTACTGAGCGTAAGTTTATTCATGATGGCGATTCAGTTATTATGAGAGGATATGCAAAGCGAAACGGAGTAAGAGTTGGGTTCGGAGAGGTCAGAAATAAAGTTTTACCTTCAAAATAGACCATGAAGCATATCATTCCTTCCGATTTGTCTACTGGAGAACTGCATCAGATTTTATTGGGAACAGTGGCTCCCAGACCCATTGCATTTGCTAGCACGATTTCAGCAAAAGGGGAAGTGAACTTAAGCCCTTTTTCATTCTTCAATGTGTTTAGCGCCAATCCTCCTATTCTTATATTTTCACCTGCCAGAAGAGTCAGGGATAATACTGTCAAGCACACGCTCGAAAACGTGTCTGAAATCGACGAAGTGGCCATAAGTATTGTTGACTATGCCATGGTGCAACAAGTATCACTTGCAAGCACTGAATACTCTAGAGGGGTTAATGAATTTGATAAAGCTGGTTTTACAGCAACGCCAAGTCAAGTGATAACACCACCATATGTTGAAGAATCACCTGTTTCCTACGAATGTAAAGTATTGGAAGTTAAGTCTTTAGGGAGTGATGGTGGTGCAGGAAATTTGGTGATATGTGAGGTGGTAATGATTCATATATCAGAACATATCTACACCAATCAGTCCATTGATCCACTGAAATTAGATAGCGTTGCTAGGCTAGGTGGAAATTGGTATAGTAGGGTCACAAAAGACGGTCTTTTTGAGGTAGCCAAACCACTTCAAAGCAAAGGCATAGGGATAGATAAGATCCCTAAATCTATCCGACATAGCTCAATTCTTACGGGTAATGAATTGGGGATGCTTGGCAATGTGGAAGAACTCCCTGACGAGCTAGAATTGTCGAAATTTGCTTCTTTACCTGAGGTTAGTTCTATTCTCCAAGATGCTGATACGGATCCTGATGTACGAATCGACGAATTACATAAATTGGCTTCTAAGTTTCTTAGTCAAGGAGAGGTGCTTTCAGCATGGAAGGTTCTTCTTCAGGATTACTAATTTTATATCAAATATTGATTCTTGAGAGGCGTTATACCTATATTTAGGTAATGCATTTCTGCTATTTTTTGGTCATTTTTACGATCAATCCAGCATATTGGGTAAAACCATAGAAAATAACTGTTCGCCTGCGTTGGCAACATTAATAATCAAGAAGTGAAAAGAATTCAATGAAAAAACTTTTACTCATCCTTGCTTGCTTCAGCATTTTATGGTTTGAAGTCCAAGCCCAAGACATTAGGTTTACCCAATTTTATCAGGCGCCCATACACCTTAATCCGGCATTTACCGGTTCTACAGGAATTGCGCGGATTGGGACCAATTTCAGAAGGCAAGGTGACTCTGAAGAGTCTTCATACAGTACCTTTTCTGCCTACGCAGATTATTATATCCGAGATTTTTCATTAAGCGCTGGTATATTGTTTTTATCAGATGAGGATGATTTTTCAGGATTTACCATGCGAAGCATTGCCTTGCCAGTAAGCTATGATTTTTCAATCAATAAGAAAATCACCATTAAACCAGCCTTGCAAGCGTCTTATACTGCTCAAGGAATAGATTTTAGTAGATTTCTATTTTCCGATCAAATTGACACTGACGGAAACATACTTACAGGTACCTCAGAGCCCTTGGCAGTCAGTGAAAATATCAATTATTTTGATGTGTCTGGTGGAGTCTTAGCGTTTGGGAAGAATTGGTGGTTTGGATATGCCATGCATAATCTACTTCAAAACAACATTTCCTTTATTCAGGGAGGTGAGTCCACTCTTGCTACTAGATATTCCGTGCATGGAGGGATTACGATCGATTTTACTGAACCGGGAAGAAGAGCTAAGACTAGAAAAACTTTGATGCCTACTTTTAGCTATATAAGCCAAGGTGGATTTAATCAGTTAGATGCGGGAGTGATTGGTCAATATGAACCAGTACTGGTTGGGGTGATCTATCGTGGAATTCCAAATCCGTTGAGTGAAGGTGAGTATGCCGCGGCTTCATTTATTCTTGGCCTGTCCAAGTTTGATCTTTCTGTTGGCTATAGCTATGATTTACCTCTAAATGATAGAATAATAGCTGGAGGAATCCACGAAATCACAATCTCCTTCTTGTTTGATCCAAGAGACCCAGGAGCTACTCCTAGATCAGCCAAGCGCCTAAAGTGTCCGTTACCTTATTAATTCTATTTGAGCACAATGAAGCGATATTTATATAGCATACTATTTACAATCATTAGTCTTTCGGCTACTGCTCAGGATTGGAATTTTGGATTGACCCCTGTAAATGAGAAATGTAAAGGGGCGGGAAATGGCTCGATTGATATTACCATGACAGGTAATTTGACCAATCGGACTTTTACTTGGACCATCTACAAGAAATCTGATCTAGTTAATCCTGAATCCACTGGTACTGTTGGGGCATTAAATCCGGATATTCAGGCACTTGACACGACTACATATGTGGTGTTTGTTTCTCGAAATGGCACAGCTGAAGAACGCAATAAGGAAGCAGTAGTTGGGGGATCTGATACCGATCTTGTTGTTTCTAAAACAGTATTGAGTCAGAACTTGTGTAACGGTGGAAATGCAGGTAAAATAGAAGTAACCGCAACCGGTGGAAGTGGATTCTATGAATATGGATTGAGTAACGAAATGGGATCTACAGGGCCTAGCTCAAGTTTCAATTATAGTGATAATGGAGGGATTTTTGAAGGACTAGCGCAAGGGACTTATCGTGCATGGGTACGTGATAGTTTTGGATGTGAGAAAGGTAACACCTCTGGTGATTTCGCCATTACCGAACCTGAAGAAATTAAGATTACTTTTGATACAACCAATGCAGATTGTAATAATGCCGGTGGACAAATTGACCTGCTCAGTATTTCAGGAGGTACACCTTTTGACCCGGGTACTGCAGGGCCATTTAATTATAATGTTGAGTGGTCTGATGATCAAGGCAATGAGCTTTCAGATTTTGACAATAAGGCATCGTTAACAGGATTAGATTCTGGTCAATATTCTGTCATAATCACTGATAAAAACGGCTGTAATGGATCGAGTCAATTTCAGCTATCGAAAGGTTTTTTACTGGAAATAAACGATCGACAAAATGTGAGTTGTGCCTTTGAGAATGATGGAAGACTTCAAGTAAAACTAGGCTCAGATAGTGAAAACGACGAAGCACCTTTTGAATTGAGATTATATGATGGTGATAACGATGAAATCACTGCTCAGCTCAAAACGAATATTCCTAAAGATTCTTTAGTGGTATTTAGTGGACTGGGAGCAGATGCTTATCGTATTGAAGTGTTGGCAAGTACAGGTTGCAAACTGAATCTTTATGACACGCTGACTCAACCAGATGCTCCAAAGCTGGATAATGCTACTATGAGTCCTGTTGTTTGTAAAACTGAAAGTTCTGGTTCCATTACGTTTGAGGTGTCAGGTGGGTCAGGGTCTGGGTATCAATATTCGGTAGACGGAGGAACTACTTACTCTAGTAACCCGCTCATATCCGGCTTAGCAGCAGGGACCTATGATATGTGGATCAAAGATGACAGTGACTGTGCAGTAGATGTAGCCGATACCGAAGTGACAGAGCCATCAAGACAATGGGCTTTGGAGCAAGTGGCAAGCAATGATATTAGCTGTAATGGTGCGAACGATGGCTTGTTCACTTGGAGATTTGACCCAAATTTCGATACGGATCCTATAGTAGATGACGAAGATATTAAATGGATTGATAGGAACACCGATGAAGTAATAGCCACGGGTTTATTTTCAAAAACGGACTTAGTAGAAGGTGATTATAGATTAGATGTTACTGCTAACTCTGGCTGTTATCGTTCGCTGACCTTTTCGATATCAGAACCAGCAGCATTGCAGATATCAGGCGATGCGCCTGTTTTTAATTGTCCTGAATCATTATCTTCAACAGCCACTGATATTTTCGCAGAGGTATCAGGCGGCACCCAACCCTACACCTTTTCATGGAAGAAAAATGGAGGAGCCTTGGGTTCTGAAACGACTAGTGATAATGCCACGAATACTACGTTGCAAGGAATTGGTGATAATACGACTTATACATTGTTTGTTACGGATGCCAACGATTGTGAGTTGAGTAAGGCGTTTAATGTTGTTATTCCTGAAGAAATTGAAATTGAAATAGTTACACAAACCAATGTAGCATGTAAAGGTGAGTCCACTGGTGCCATTGATATTACTGTGACAGGAGGCACTCAGAATAGTGGGGGTTCTTACAATTTTAATTGGTCTAAGGATGGAAATGCAGACTTCTCCTTTGAAGAAGACTTAACTGATTTGGCTGCAGGTGAGTATAAGATCTCAGTATTAGACAATAATTCTTGTGGCCCTGTGGAAGCTACAGTCATCATTACCGAACCTTCTACTTCGTATAGTTTATCAGGAGAGGTTACTCCTGTAATTTGTAATGGTGAAGCAAGTGGTACAATAGATGTTACCATAGATAGGGGTACTTCACCCAATATTCATCCAAATCCTACCTCCATAGAATGGACAAAAGATGGGGAAGCGTTTGCAAGTGCTGCAATTGATTTGACGGATTTAGGGCCTGGGGTTTATGAAATCACAACAATTGATGACTTTACGTGCTCAAGATCTTTGAGTTTTGAGGTTAAAGAATATCCAGAGTTGGTAATCAACCCAACTATGATTCAAAATGAGTGCTTTGGAGATTCTGATGGAAATATTGAGATTAACCCATTCGGGGGATATCTTGGAACTAACCTAAACTATACTGTGAGATGGTTTAAAAATGGGGATGTAGTTGGGAGTCAGAATAACCTAACATCTTACGGTAATCTGGAAGATGCGACTTATCGTATAGAGGTTTCTGATTCTATAGGCTGTAAGATCGATAGTGTAATAACATTAAAAGCCCCTGATCCAATCTCAGCGGTGGTGAATGAAGGCGATATTAAGTGTAAAGGAGACAAGAATGGATATATCGCTTTGGATATCTCAGGAGGAACGGCACCCTATATCATTCTTTGGAAAGAAGATAACGCCTTTGGGCAGGTAGTCAGCACAGAGGATTCGATTTTCAATCTTTCTCCAGGGGATTACTATGTGACCGTAGAAGATCAGAATGATTGTACACCGTTTACTGCTACTTATACCATTACGGAACCGCCTACAGAATTCGATGCTTCTCTCAATCCAACCGAGATTCAATGTATTGATGATAGAAATGGTAAAATTGAAGTGGAGCTAGAGAAAGGGACGGGACACCCAAATTCATACACCCTTCTTTGGTTCAAAGATGATGCGTTACTCAGTAGTCAGACTGATGTCGCTGAAAGTGAAATCACACCGATTGAAAATCTTGGAAAAGGCTTGTATCGCTTAGAAATTACCGATTCTTACGGTTGTGAAAGAGTGAAAGCTTACGAGCTAATTAACCCAACTCAGATTTACTTTAGACCTGAAATAGATAGTGTGACTTGTAATGGATTTGATGATGGATCCATCACCATTGATCCCGTGGGAGGATATGGTGAATTTAGCGTCAGCTGGGCAAGTGAGGAAGAAGGCACACTGCTCGATACTGATTTTGAACTGGCTGACATAAAAGCAGGTAAATACACCATTACATTGACGGATCTTAAAGGATGTGAAATTGATACGACTATCTTCATAAGTGACCCTCAGCCTATAGTGGTCACACCTACCATTACCAATCCAAAGTGTGTGGGAGGAGAAAATGGAGCAATAACCATTGAAGTAGCCAATGGAACTTCACCTTATTTTTATCAATGGTCCAAAGACGGGTTGCTAGTGAGTACAGAAAAGGATATTTCAGAATTGACAGCCGGTACTTATGCACTCTCTATCACTGACCAGTTTCAGTGCGAATACAGTGGTGAAGTGGTCGTGGAAGATCCACCTTCTGAGTATACCATTGAGGGTGAAGTGTCTAAAGTAGTGTGTAGAGATGAACTCAATGGGGGAATAGATATTACTATTGCCATCACAGGAAATCCGAATCTTGACTACTTCGTTTTTTGGGAAAAGAATGGTGTGTTGTTTTCCCAAAATACCGAAGACCTTAGTGGAATTGGAGCTGGGACGTATGAGATTTTTGTCGAGGATCAGTATGGATGTGAGAAGAGTAGGACTTTCGTAATAGAGAACCCTGCGGAGTTGGCAGTCTCTTTTTTAGTCAATGATGTGGCTTGTTTTGAAGGAAGCGATGGTTCGGTATCTGCACAAGTAAGTGGTGGTTATGGTAATTACACATTTGAGTGGAAGAAGGATCTGGTAGCATTTGATGTGACCGGTTCTTTTGCCAATAATTTGGAAGCAGGTTTTTATCAAGTGACTATATCAGATTTGGAAGGCTGCACCCTTACAAGGACTGTGGAAGTGGATGAGCCAGATCCATTTGTGATTTCTATAGAAAGTAAAAACAATATCTGCGCTACTCCTTATGACTCAGAGATTAATGCTACCGTGTCAGGAGGAGTGCCACCATACAAATTGCAGTGGTTGAAAGATGGTTTGCCATATTCAAAAGAGGAGGACTTGGCGGGTATTCCTGCGAGTGTATATCAGCTCAATGCCGTAGATACTAATTTCTGCGAAACTCAATCAATAGAAGTGACCATCACAGCACCAGAGCCGCTAGGGATTAATATTATCGAGTTGGATGAAAATCTATGTCCAAATACCATGAATGGCGCCTTGTCGATTCAGGGTACTGGAGGATCATTCCCGTATACCTACGCTTTTGATTCATCAGCGACGTATGAATCGATCAACAACTTCGTGAATCTCGAAGGTAAAACGTATGGAGTTAGCGTGAAGGATAATGTGGGTTGTACCTATGATACCGCGATTAGTATTGGTAATCAATATGAGCTAGAAGCAGAGTTTAGCTTGACTACAGATGAGTTCGCCATAGATTTTCCAATTGCCTTTAGAGACGAGTCTTTAGGCGAGGAGATCGTTAACTACTTATGGGAATTTGGTGATACAAGAGCCGCGGAGACACCTGATGTCACCATTACCTATACAACCCCAGGTACCTACGTAGTGGAATTGACTGTGGAGAATGTAGTAGGTTGTACTGTTTCGAAAGTAGATACCCTTCTCATCGAACGTGGGTTCAACTTTACCGTGCCTACGGCTTTTACCCCAAATGGAGATAGTGATAATGATAATTTCCGTCCAGGATTCCAGAATATTATTGCACTGGAGATGAAAATTCAGGACAGGAATGGTCTAGTTGTATTTGAGAGTTCTAATATTTCTGCTTCTTGGGATGGAACATTCAATGGAAACGATGTGCCTCAAGGCGTGTATTTTTATGAGATCGTATATACACCAAAGTCTGGAGTTAGAAGATCAACTGCTGGTAAAATCATGGTTCTTAGATAAGAACACATTGATAGTGTTGTGCTAACTGACAATATAATAAGGGCTCCAAAGGCCCTTCCTTATTGTTTAATCAGAATCGAATTTAAATCCTACCCCAAGGGATACCGGCTAGCATCAGAAGGAGGGAAGCTCCAAAAAATATGGCTTGCAGTTTATATTTCTTCGAAATATCAGCCTTTTTCGATCTCGTTCTTCCTATTTGAGCGAAGATGATGGCTAGCAACATCACCGAGAGATGTTCTACCGCCCAAAATCTTAATTCCGAATTCTTCATAGCAGCACCAAAATCATTAAGGGCCATTTCGGTGATTGGACTTAATACAAAGTAAAGCACTAGCCCCAATAGCAACTGCAAATGCATAAAGCCTACATAAGAAGCTCCTAGTATATTATCTAGTTTGCTGTATTCACTTTTGCCCACCAAACCAGCGATAGACTTAATAACGACCACAAGTGCCAATAGCAAAGCGATCCATCTCAAACCAGAGTGTGCGTGAAGGGTAATATTGTAAGCGTCCATGTGAATTAGTTTCTTGATTGAAGCCCAAAGGTAAGATGGTTTCTTATGCTATGTATCAATTTGTAGCTTCTGTTTTATCCAACTTCTGATTCTCGCATGATTTGGAATCCATGATTTTCAACACGTGATCGATTATGAGTTTAGAGCTTATGATTTTATAATGCCCTAATCCCATACTATGCACAAAACGAGCTTTTGGAAATATGTCTATCAATTCCTGGCCTTTTTCGAATGGGACTGTTTGGTCATCTTCATCGTATATAAAATGCGTTTCAATATTTTCAATCTTTGAGACTTTACTTCTCAGATCGAAGTAATCAACAGGTTGATTGTAGTTTCTTTCTACCAATTCGCAGAAAGACTGGTAAACCTCTGTCTTAAAGCCTAAATCGTTGATAATATCTCTGAAGAAATAGCGAGCATAAGGTGGAGCAGCTATCAAAATAAGCTTGTGAGGTTGAAAATATGTGGCCAATTCAGAAGCAACTAACCCAGCCGCTAATCCGCCCAGGGAATATCCCAAAAGCGCCTCATAAGGCCCATGCTGGACATAATGTTCTTTCAAGACATCTCTAAATTCCGGAAGTGCGGACTGTGTGCCCTCAGATTTACCATGTGCCTTCATATCCATAGCTTCTACCACGTATCCTGCCGCTACTAATGCTTCTATCATCCGTCTAAAATCTGATGCTTTTGACCTCCACCCGTGACAAAGAAGTACTTTCGGACCAGTGGTTCCCCAACGGTAATGTTGAATGACAGATCCGTTGTATTTCGAAGTGAATAATTCAGCACGTCCAATCACCTCTTCTTGCGCGCCACTAAACTTCACCTTGCCAGGTTGAGTAAAATAGTGCCAAATGACCTCAGCTGTTTTAGTCGTCGTAATATGCTGTAGCATCGAGAGTCCTTTTTTGACCATTTCGATCCTCCAGTTGCTCTTTGGGGGACGTTCGCTCGGCCTAGATTGATCCACAGTGCCGGCCTCTATTTTGATGATTCTCTCCATTTATATACCAATAGGTATTTATTTTATAAAAGTGATATCATTGATTTGAGAAGTCAATGATTGTTTAATGAGTTGATAGTTGTCTTGATGCCCCTCTACACGAGAGATAATTAGTGCGCCTTGTATTGATGAATAAAACACACTGGCAAACTGTTCCACATTCGTCTTGGGTTTGATTTGACGCTCAATGATGCCTCTATTGATGATTTTGATCAATGAGCCCCTGATTAGAGCAATCATCCTGATAGCTTTAGTACGCAAGAGAGGATATTCATCGTCTGCTTCTACTGAAGTGTTGATAATTGGACATCCGCCATCTATTGGAGGATTGTCGATGTATTTTTCGTAATAATCCAATATCGCTTTGAGCTTCTCTGGTGCATCTTTTCCGCTCTTGATACTCAATGTGAGTTCATCAGTGATTCTTGCCATAGCCCGGTCAAATGAGGCTAAAGCCAAGGCGTCTTTATTTTCAAAGTTTCCATATATAGCACCTTTGGTCATGCCTGTAGCATTGGTGATGTCAGACAAGGAGGTTGATCGATAACCTTTTCGGTTGAAAATTGGGAGCGCCTTAGAAATAATTAAATCTCGAGTGTCTTGAGAATTTCTCATACGCAAATATACCGATAGGTATATTATCGTGCAAATCTTAGAATTGTATGGTCAGCTGTTTGATTTTAGGTTCTGGATTTTCAGTGCCAAAATTGCTTAAGCCGACACCTACGAGCCGAATACCCGCTTCATTTAATATGCTTTCGTCGGCCATTCTCAGAATGTTGGTTGTTAGCTCTTCTTTGGTCTGTATGAATTCAGCAATAGTGCGGCTTCTAGTAATCTGTCTGAAATCACCATATTTAATCTTTAAGTGAATGGTTTTTCCATTGCTACCTGTCTTAATGTATCTCTTATATGTAATCCCGATAAGTTTCTTACACTCAGCATGTACATCAGTCAACTTCATCAGATTAGTGGAGAATGTAGTTTCTGAACTAATAGACTTTCTTTCACGGTCTGGTATCACGGGTCTATTGTCAATTCCTCTACAGATATTGTAATAGTAGCTGCCCATCTTACCAAAACGCAACGTCAAGTCCTCCAAAGACTTTTTACGCAGATCACTACCTTGAAAAATTCCTGCCTGCTTCATCTTTTCAGCGGTGGCTTTTCCTATACCATGAAACTGAGCTATGCGCATTTTACTAAGAAAACTTTCAGCCTCTTGCGGTAGGATCACAAATAGACCATCTGGTTTATTGATATCAGAGGCTGTCTTAGCTAGAAACTTACAATAGGATATTCCAGCAGATGCAGTAAGCTTCGTCCGTTCTTCAATTTTTTCTTTGATCTCCTTGGCTATCAGTGTTGCGGAATTCAAACCCAACTTGTTTTCAGTTACATCTAGGTATGCCTCGTCAAGACTTAGTGGCTCTATCAGATCTGTATACTCATGAAAAATGGATCTAATTTCTTTGGAAACCTGATGATATTTATCAAAATGATGAGGAACAAATATGAGCTCAGGACATTTTCGGGCGGCTATGGATGAAGGCATTGCGGATTTTACTCCATATTTTCTTGCCTCATAACTCGCTGCAGCTACTACTCCACGTTCCTTACTTCCTCCGACAGCAATAGGTTTTCCTCGAAGTGCAGGATTGTCCCGTTGCTCTACAGAAGCAAAAAATGCATCCATATCAATATGGATAATCTTACGTTGATCTTTTTGTACCAATGGACAAGAAGGGGTGTTGGGTAGAACTAAACATTAAAAACTTTTTCAAGTTAATTGTCAAAGACAAAACAACTAGTCAACCCTTGCTTAACTTTCACTGATAATTTATAAATCAAAATAAATATGGCTCAAGTAACGCTCAAAGGAAATCCAGTTAATACAATAGGGGAATTGCCACAGATCGGCAGTAAAGCAAAAGCATTTGATTTAGTAAAAACAGATTTGTCTAATACCTCTTTGGGTGATTTCGGAGGTAAACGAGTCATACTGAACATATTCCCAAGTATTGATACTGGTACTTGTGCAACGTCTGTGCGACAGTTTAATAAAAAAGCCGCTGACCTAGATAATACGGTGGTTCTATGCGTTTCTCATGATTTGCCGTTTGCACATGCTAGATTCTGCGGAGCTGAGGGAATCGATAAGGTAATAAGTGTATCAGTGTTTAGAAATAGTGACTTTGGTAAGGATTATGGAATTCTGATGATAGACGGACCACTTAAAGGATTGCTTGCGCGATCTATAGTGGTGATTGATACAGAGGGTACAATAACCCATACGGAACTTGTGCCCGAGATTGTCAACGAACCGAATTATGATTCAGCTTTGGCATCATTGTAAAAGCGAGAAGCGGGTAGAATATTTTTTTCGGTAAATATTGATAGTGATTTTAAGGTTCTTACCTATTTGAAACTACTAAGATCATTACCGTTTTAAAACTTTCGCGCTGCGAATAATTCCGTCTGGATATCGAAGTTCAAGAATGTAAATACCTGTTTTTAAGCTGTTTATATCAAACTGCTCTTTAGTCTTTGGGGATTCTAGCGTGAAGATAATCTGACCTGATAGAGATCTAAGAACAAGATTGGTTATAGGAACCTTGGACTGGAAATGAAGGACATCAATGACAGGATTGGGATAAATCATTAGTGTCTTATCTGTGTGTTTGGTGTAAAGCGCATCACTAAATCTGACTTCACTTGCCATCCAATTTTCAGGAATACTATTGTCCAAAGTCGGATCCTTCAATTCAAGATAATATCCGTCACCATCTGCCTCTTGGGGCCATGGAGTTTCGTCTGAATAGGTTACCTGATCAATGATATTTCCGAATGCATCAGCAAGGGTTAGTGTCTGACTTTTGTTTGATAAAGATCGGCTGTATTCTCCAAAAGGTGCTTGGCCGTATGCTTGTAAAAAAGTCTCTTTGTCGTTTGCGAGAACAATGCTCTGCTTTGATTCTAGAACTGCAGAACTTGGAAATAAGTAGACTAAACCTGTCCCACTAAAGTAATAACCCCTAAGGGATACGCTCGTAGATTCGTTGTTGTAAATTTCTATGAACTCTTGGTCTTTTTGGTCAAATTCATTGTCTTCAGGGTGATAGTGAATTTTAGTTATGACTAAGTCAGGAGTTTCTACATTGGCACAATTTGAAAATGATCCGATATTATTATTCATCCAATTCACCCTTGTAGATAACCAGCTCTTCATGTTTTGAATTTCCTGATTATGGTCTATGTTAATTCCCCATCTCGCCCGATCTCTTTCTCCCGCTTCAGCTATTGTTGAGACTATTTCGTCAATTCGATTATGTAGACTAACTATGTTTAATGGTTGGTCTGACTGGGAGAGTTCGTTCCATCTTTTGGATAGATAGCAACGGAACTGACTATTGTAAAATAAACTCTTCCAAAAAGTAGCTCCAGAATTTTCAAACTCAAATTGCCAGACATTGGTATGGCTTCTGTCGAAACCTAAATCGAACAAATCATTGCCATAACTAAGATTAATATCCCAAAGAGGCCCGGCTCTCAGTTTTCCATTACGATCTTTATGAAAAAATGTCGAGAATTGATAGGCATCTGGATTAGAAGCTAATTCATTAAGTAGCATGAAATCAACAAAAGACGGCACATCGATTATTGATGGAAAGCCCGAAGTAAGAGAATTGTTGATAGCCTGTCTTTCAAGATCTTCAAAAACTGATTTGATATAATTTGTCTGTGATTGAGTGATGTCTTCTGGTGAAGGGATATGATGAATAAATTGTACGTTCCAACCCGACGAGTTAGGCATCTCCCACGCTACAGGATCATTGCCAGTGGTCTTGTCTGATTTGATAATATAGCCTCCGGATAGGTTTGGTAGTTGGTTGTCCTCTGGGTCGACTTTGTTGATATCCACACGATTATTATCTGCTTTGATTTTCTCCTGTAAAACGTAAAGTCCAACATAGTCACCGTTCAAAACAACTTCGCAATATTGAGTTCGAGTGACGTATTCTCCAAGGTCCCTAGCTAAATTATAGGTCAGATAATCTCTAATCAGAGAGGGTTCAAAGGCCAGCCCATTAAGAATAAAATCATTTTCTTCAGGGAAACCGAGCAGACTTACATTGTCCTTATTCAGATAGGCATTGTCATAGGTCGTAAAAGAGTACTGCTTTTTTGGTAAATCTTGGGAAGTAGAGCCTCGCACTTCAATTTGGATTTTTCCTCGATAGTTAACGTATTCAGAATTAGAAATGTCGGTCAGCAAAGTTTGTTCTCCAGCCCCTCTATATATTATGGACATATCAGCAGCTATTTTCGGCTCATCTGGAATCTCCCGGTTGTCTACCGTTTCTATTAGAATAATAGGCAAATTAGAAGCAGTAAAGTCTTCATCTGATCTCGGAGGAACAAACCAACTTGGTGATTCTCTATAATTCTTAGATTCATTATTGATGCCTAGAGATAGGAAGGGTATGGCTGTTAAATCTGAAGATGTAGCACTCTCATTATGAACTTCAATGGCCAGAATATTATCACCATTTTTAAGTAATGAACCGTCGATGGAATAGGGCAGAGGGGTCTGGCCCTGATAGAGTAACGCCTCATGAAGTCCATCGGCTGGTTGGTCATATGCAGGAGGATTGCCTGAAACCAAACCTCTTTGAATTTCCTGACCGTTCAGATATGCTACAAAGCCATCATCATAGTCCATATAGAAGATGACCTCTTCAATGGCGCTGAGATCAACTATGTTAAAAGACCTTCTTAAATAAATAGTAATAGTAGGATTCGGAATTTGAGTTCGGTCATCTCCATCACTATAGCCAAAACCACTTACTCCTGTTGTCCAATTACTATCATCAAAATCGGCATTTATCCAATCTGAGGAAGGCTGCTCCGTGGGTAGTTGATATTGATAAGTATCTCCTTCCAAAATCACAAATTCCCAATGGTCTACTTGACAGAAGGAGTTGGAATAGGAAAAAAATACGAGAAGTATTGAAAGGAAATAATTGCGCATGTAATGTTGTTTAGACTTGCAATATCATAACCAATAGTTCAAGCACAAAAAAGGTAATGGACTATTTAATAGTTTGTTGGAATAGTCCGAATGATAAATCGACTTATAATGCCTTGTGAGAACCGTCGCAGAATGTAGGAGACTCACTATGCTTGCACATACACATATATTTAGTTTCAGTCTTCTCCGCCTTAAAAACTACAGGTTGAAAATCTGTTGTCTTATGTGATCCATCACAAAATGGCTGGTTGGTTGATTGGCCGCATGAGCACCAAGCATACGTTTTTCCTTCTTCTAGTTCTATTGGTTTTGGTTGCTTAGCTGCTATGATAGGAGTGGACATATTCTGTTAGTTTTAAATTAGTAATTACATTAAATGTAGTAACATGTAATTGGCAATACAACTGATTGGAGTAAAATAAAGACTCTTCTACTATTCTATCACTGCACTATGGCAGATGTAAGTTGGAGCTATGCCTGAAGTTGTAATACGCATGTCTGCGTATTTTTCCAGCGTATTTCCCGTCAGCACCAATGCCGTATCCAATCCGAATTTGTTACCCCCGAGTATATCAGTCCCAAGTGTATCCCCAACCATGAGGATTTTACTGCGATCTGATGTGCCTCCCTGGGCGACAGCATGTTCATGAGCAAAAATGAACATCTGAGCATCAGGCTTTCCAAAACGAATAAAACTTTTGCCAGAAATGTCCTCAATCATATTGGCCAAAGCTCCTGCAGCTATCGCTACCTCACTTTTGGACGTAGGATAGGTCTTATCTGTATTTGAGATGATGGCCGGAATATTTACCATCCTCAGAAGGTTCAATGCCTTATTGATGTCTTTTTGCCAATCGTAACCTTCGTCATCCATGAAAACGAGCGCCTTGATAGATTCTGCATCATCTAGGTTTAGGTCACCAATAGAAACTGTATTAATGCCGCTTGTTTGTAAGTAATGAGCAGACGCGTCTGTTCCTAAATAGGCCACAGTACCTTCCTTGACTTTCAATTTAAGGTACTCCCTTGCTAGCATTCCAGAGGAGACGATCTTACTCTTCGTAATCTGCTTCAGCCCTCTAGTTTGATAGTCTTCTGCTAATTCCAATGGTCCTCTAGAGGCATCATTGGTAATGATGAAATACTCTATATTGTTGTCTTCCAGATACTTAAAAGTATCCTCAATACCCGGAATTAAACCACCATGATTCTTGAGAACACCAAAGGCGTCAAAAAAGATGGTGCTGTATTGATTTACGATACTTTTGAAGGGTGTTATAAGCATGCCTATAGGTTGAGAGCTTTCAATAATTTGTCTTGATTGAATGATTTTTCGATGTTCGGGAAATAGTACTCGTGAGCTTCAAACTGCAGTTTTGACGCGTATAATTCATGGAAAAAGTATCTTCCGTCTTTGATCACGTAATTCAATATGAAGAAACGGTAAGTCTCTTTGATCACTTTAATCTCTTCTGCAGTTAGAGGATAAACCTCGTGGTAGGCTTTTAGGAAAATGATAAATCTATCTTCCATTAATGGGTCTAGTAGATAACTAAATACCGTCTGGTCTCCAGCGGCTGAACATACCCTACTAAAGAAGTAGAAATCCATTACTCGGGTACTCATTCGGAACCAATCATAATCCCATCTACTGAAAAACCGGTACTCTTTATTGATAGAGAAATTCCCAATATTCCAATCAACAAAAATCGGTATGGAAGGCATTTGGGATACACCTATTTTGTCACAATTCTCTACGAATAGGTCACATTGCCTTCTGATGCTATCTTCTTGTCCTCTATGTTCAAATTGCCCTTGTGGCGTATCTAATATCTCCAAGAGATGCCTAACATCATCTTCGGTCTGTTTAGAGTTAGGTGGGAGCGTGTTTTTGACTGTGAAACAGGCCTTATGAAATTTGGCCAATTCTCCACCTAGAATTTTGATTTGCTCTTCAGTTTGTACTTTTCCAGGTTTCTGATCAATCTCTATAGGGTTATAGAAGACCACCCAAGCATCTAGCAGACTGTCTGTATGTCTGTAGACATACAGATCTCCATACTTCGTCAAAGATTTAGCCAAGAAGTTCTCAAATGGCTTGTGTAGATTATTGGCCAATGAATTGATGATGGCATGATCCTTTACGAAATTTTCAAATCTCCCAAAGTAGGAGAGTTTGGCTATTATGATTTCTTCATCTTCAAATCTGATTCTATATACGTGATTGGTAGATACTTTCGCACTGATATCCTCTACAGTCTTGATTACACGTGAACTGTCGTAATCATTCCAAGCATCTTGGATGATGCCTATAAAGTCAATGTTTTGATACATAAATTATATTATTTCAAAATATCGTTTGAGTTCCCAATCGGTTACTTGATTGGCATATTGTCGGCATTCCCATTCTCGCGTGGCAACATAGTGATCGACAAATTCACTGCCCAAAATTTCTCTGGCCAGACTGCTTTCTTTCATGTTTTGAGTTGCCTCCTTAAGGCTCGAAGGAAGTTTTCCGTTAGAGGAATCTTTGTAACCATTACCTTTTGTAATTGACTGTAACTTCAGACCATTCTGAATTCCATAAAGTCCAGAAGCCAAAGCTGCTGACATGGCGAGGTATGGATTGGCATCTGACCCTGGCACTCTTAGTTCTACTCGAGTGGCGTTTGCATTAGGGTTAATGACCCTCAAGGCAGTAGTCCTGTTGTCCAGTCCCCAAGTGAGGGTAGTAGGAGCCCAGGCACCCTCTACCAATCTCTTATAGCTATTGATGGTAGGAGCATACATAGGTAGAATGATGGGCAATAGCAGCAGCTGACCGGCCATAAAACTCTTCATCTCATCCGATATACCAAATTCGGCATTTTCATCGTGAAAAACATTTACGCCTTCTTTCCACAAACTTTGATGAATATGTCCGCTACACCCTGGTAAGTCATGATTCCATTTAGCCATGAAGCTGGCCATGATTCCATGTTTGGATGCAATTTCTTTTACTCCAGATTTGAACAGAACAGCTCTGTCTGCTGCCTCAAGTATGTCTGAGTATCGAATTGCAGCTTCATACACGCCCGGACCGGTTTCGGTATGCAATCCTTCTATCGGAATATTGAAATCATTGAGTAGGGTAAATAGATCATTGAAATAATTGCTTTGTTGGGAAGCTCTGAGAACAGAATACCCAAACATTCCACTGGTAAGTGGTTTCGGGTTTTGATTATCTTTCTGGCTTAATGATTCTGAGGTCTCCTCAAAATTGAACCATTCGAATTCTTGCGAAAACTTTGTTTCAAAGCCAGCGTCCAATGCTTTTCCTGAGATTTTTTTCAACAATGTTCTCGGACATACAGGGTGGTTTATCTCGCTAAAATCCCCCAATAATAACGGAACTTCCTCGTCCCATGGAATATTCCTAAATGTATTGACGTCTAACTTGTATTGCGCATCAGGGTACCCAGTATGCCAACCTGTGACTTGAACATTGTCGTAGGCCTCATCATTCATATCCCAGCCAAAAACAACATCACAAAAACCTGATCCTGTTTGGAGGGCGTCAAGAAACTTTTCTTTGTGAATAATCTTCCCTCGTAATATGCCGTCAATGTCTGTAATAGCTACCTTAACTCTAAGGTCTGGGCTTTTTTCGATTTGTGAGATCAATTCCTTTGTAGTCATTACTTTTTTGTCTGGGGTTCGAAATTCGACACCCAAGTCCATGACTAATGAGAATCGGGTGATTCCTCTAAGTTATCCAAATCTTCAATCATCAATTCTAGCTTTTGAATTATTTCTTTATTGTCAAGTTGTCCACTCTCCAAAAGCGAATCCATTTCGTCGTAGATATTGATTTCATACTCCTTTTTCTTACCAGTAGAATACATCAAAGAATTTTTGATATGCACCATACCATATTTTAAGGCTAACATGGCCTTGGTAGATTGATGTGTTTCTAAAAAATGCTCAGTCACTTTCAATTCTGCATAAGTCAAGGCATTTAATGTTCTATCAAAAGCGCTATTGAGGTCGTCAATGTCAAAGTTATGATGTTTCATTTCTTCTACAAGCTCTCTCAAATTGCTAACAGCTTCTTCTACTTTTTCACGACTCTCATCATCGAGATCTTGCTCTATTTCGATGATAGCATCTATTGCCTTTTCCAGTTGAAACAATCCTCTGCTTTTTGCATGTTCTTTGAAGTATTGCTTGGAGTTTGACAACAGAAGATCAGGCTGCACAGCAGCTTCAGATAGCGTACTCGGAGAAATGGAATGTGTCACTACCTTGACAAGTTGCATAGTGCCGATAACCAAAAACAGGAATAGGAAATAACCAATAATTTTCAAAATAGTGTTTGTTTAAGTACGGTGCTAAATTACCATGAGAATAGTCTTAATACTAGGTAATTTCGCCATTCAATCAATATTATAAGATGAAAACGAGATTTGATGAGTCCTATTGGGATGAGAGATATAGGAATGGAGCCACAGGCTGGGATCTTGGAGAGGTGAGCCCTCCATTAAAAGACTATTTTGATCAACTAATAGACAGAAAATCAAACATCTTAATACCAGGAGCTGGGAGCGGATATGAGGCTGGCTACTTATGGAATCTTGGATTTATCAATACTCATATCTTGGATATTTCTAGGACAGCTCTAGCAAACTTCACTTCTACATTTGACGCTTTTCCTAGAGAAAAGATTCATCATGATGATTTCTGGGATCATACTGGTCAGTATGATTTAATTGTTGAGCAAACCTTTTTTTGCGCGATTGATCCAAAGTTAAGGGAGGCCTATGCTGAAAAGGTTCATAGTCTGCTTGCCGATAAAGGGAAGTTAGTAGGTCTTGTTTGGAGCCAAGAAATGGGTGTTGACTCACCTCCGTTTGGTGGGTCAATTGTTGAGTACCAATTGCTGTTTGAGGAATTGTTTACTATTGATACCATGGAAGTGGCTTTCAATTCAATTCCCCTAAGATCAGGAAAAGAACTTTTTATCAAATTGACAAGGAAATGATCGAATTTGTATGGATTAAATACGCCCATTTTATAGGTGTTTTCATGGTCGTATCTTCATTATTCGCAGAACTGGTTTTGGTAAAGAATGAAGTGTCAGGTGAGCGTATGCAGTTGCTTTCTAAAATTGATGGTGTCTATGGATTAGGAGCTTTGATTGCGGTCTCAGCGGGTCTGGCCCTTTGGTTTAGCTATGGAAAACCTGCGGATTTTTATACGAGTAATTCTCTGTTTCTCATCAAGGTTAGCTTATTCACTATTGTTGGTATTTTATCGATATGGCCAACTATTTTCTTCGTTAAAAATAGAAAGGCGAAAGGAGAGGATTCGCTCAAAATTCCTCGCGGAATAAGAATTTCGATTCTAATAGAAGTGATTCTGCTGTTAGTCCTGCCCTTATTAGCCGTAGCTATGGCCAATGGGATTGACTTGCGCTAATTACCTAGTATTGCAAATCCACAGTAGTTTCTGTGGTGTGTAAAGCTGATCGGACTTTGGGTAGATGAAATAGAAGGTAGCCCTGAAGAATCCGTTTCAACAATGAATTCGCCATTCGGAGCTTTTAATTCGATCAACTTATTTCGGACCTCATCAGACGGATTTTTGGTTCTTGTTTTCCAAATATAATGCGTGGTTGAAATATTGTTTCTAGCAGCAACAGCAGCTATATACTCCTCTTTAATGATGAATTCACCATTAAATTCAGCACTCCTAAACGTTAACTGTTCTTTATTTGAAATGATCTGAATGGGGATGGATTGAGGGGCAAACGGCTCAACCTTTCGTTTACACTTAAATACCGATTCTTTAGCTGTCCAAAGTAGCCAAAATAGGTTGTCTAATTTCTCGATCTGATCTTCTGGATGAAGGATTAATCGTAAGGCACGTTGGCCTCTAGGTTTGAGTAGGGGATCCTTAAGATCTACCACATCTATACCCACCATGATTGCTTAGCTGACAATGATTTCATGGTCAATGCTATAGACCATTCCTGTTTCGCCATCATCGGCTTGTTCATGAATATACTCTACTGGCACATCTTCTTCGAATAACTCATAAAAAACCTCCCAGTGTTTGTCAAAACCCATAAATCCTTCATATGGGATATCATTATACAATTCAATTCGAACTGTATTTTTCCCCTTTCTCATTCTCTCACTAAAACCTACGGATACCTCTTCTTGCTTTTTTTCTGCCCCCTTACCACTGTCAAATATTTCTTCTCCATTGATAATCAGCTTGACCTGATTATCGATTTTATAAAATTTAATCCAGTAAGCTTCAACTTCCGAAGGTTGAATGGTTCTTTCTTCTTCTTGAGAAGGAAACTGCGATGATTTTTTTGAGGAGCAACTAATCGCGATAATTAGGGTTGCAAAAAGGAATAGTCTACTGATGTTCACCTTCATTAGCATATTGCAATGATTCTACTACTCTTCCAATTTTTCTGCGATAATGTCAAGCGCATCACCTACAGTATCCATCTTTCCAATAAAATCATCCTCAATGATAATATCGAATTTCTCTTCTATATCAAGAACGATATCTACCATATGAGCAGAATTGATCATGAGGTCATTGATTAGATCAGATTCTTCAGAAATGTCTGTGGTTAATTCCTTTTCGTCGATATAAGGATCCATTATTTCTAACAAATCCTTTTTAATTGCTTCTCTTTCCATATTTAATTAGTCCATTTTCGGAGAACTAGACAGCAGTTGAGGTCTCCAAATCCGAAGTTAGATTTTATAATAGTTTGAATATCCTTTTTGATTACTTCTTTAGGCATTTTCTCCAAAGGAACTAAGTTTTCAATTTCTGGGTGCACAGTTTCCAAATTGATATTAGGATGAATGAATCCTTCGGACAATTGCAAAGTACATGCCACAAGCTCGATAGATCCCGCACCGGCAACACAATGCCCAATCATTGATTTAGGCGTATTGATATAAGGGAAATCCGCTTTACTGAGATTCAAAGCAGTGCTCCAATTAATTACTTCATAAGGATCGCCCTTGGTTGAGGTCAAATGCCCAGATATAAGATCAATTTCGTTAGAAGATACATCTGCCCTTTCTAGTGCCGTTTGAATACAATCTACCACTGCCTCTGGATTTTGTGCTGTCATTGAACCTCCGTCCGTTTGACCTCCTGAGTTTACTTCACCGCCCAATATCTCGGCATATATTGTTGCTCCTCTAGCTTCAGCAGCTTCTAAAGATTCCAATATCAATGCGCCAGAACCGCCACTAGGTACAAACCCAGCGCTTGTAGCACTCATAGGTCGAGAGCCCGCAGTTGGATTATCGTTGGAGTCGCTTACCAATACACGCATTGCATCAAAACCACCCCATATATACCTTCCGTCTCCTTCAGAACTACCGCAGAGCATTCTCTCCATGCGACCGGATTGGATCATTTCAAAACCTTGTAGTATAGCCTCGCTACCCGTAATACACGCAGAGCTATTTGACAGTATTCGGCCTTTAAGTCCTAGGATGCTGTTGAGATATGCGCCACTGCCGCTACTCATTGACTCAGGCACTGACCTAGAACCGAGTTTACGGTGGTTACCTTCATCTATGGTATATATTTTCGAATCAATAAAACTATCCAATCCAAGGGCTCCACTTCCGAATATCATTCCAGTCTTTCGACCATATCCGCCGGGGTTAATTTCCAACCCGGAGTGGTTCCAAGCTTCCAAGCCAGCCAGACAAGCATAGATCACCGCATTGTTTTTAAGCTTACTCGCGATAAAACCAGGAAGGTGAGTTTCTTTGTATTCTTGGGTCAATGGAGGTACTCCCCCGATTTGGCATTTAAACTTGATTTCTTCAAGTCTTTCATAGCGTTCAATGCCAGATTTGCCACTTTTCAATGCTTCTCTAAATTCCTCTACATTCAGGGCATTTGGCGCGACAACACCCATTCCTGTAATTACAACTCTCTTCTTCAAAATCTGACTTCTTCTGTTTAGACTATAAGGCAAGTAAGCTTACGTATCCCACCAAAATAAGTCCGCAAATTTATGAGAGAATTTTAAGAGAAGCTATTGCATCAGGCTTGAAAGCCAATTATAATTTTTTGGTGTAGCATCTTCGGCGAATTTCTTCGTCCATAGAAGATTCATAGTCACTCAAAAGGTTGTGGACTTTATTGTTGTCTTCAATCATCTGTCCACTGAAGACATACTTGATATCGTGCTTCATCATGGCGGCATACAAGCTTGACCACAGCAATGCATGTACCCCTTTCTTTTGATGCTCTTTCTTCGCAGCAATCAAGAAAAAGTCAATTGTGTCATTGAAAAAGAAAGCCTTCAATACATGGATAAAACCAAATGGAAAGAGTTGGCCTTTGGCTTTCTGGAAAGCCTTGGAGAGGGATGGGAAGGTAATGGCAAAACCTATAACCTTATCTTCGCTATCTACTACCATGGCCACCAAATCTTTCTTAACAAAACCAAAATAGGATTCAATATAATACTCCACTTGCTCATCGGTGAGCTCGTAGTATCCATAGAGATGAGAATAAGCCTCGTTTAGCAAGTCAAAAACTTGATTCCCATACTGTTTAATCTCTTTCCCCGATTTGAATGATTTGAGCTTAAACCCATATCTGGATTCAATTAATTTGGCCGACCGGTTAAGTTTATCGCCAATTCCTTCTGGTACTTTAATCCTTGTCTCCGTCCAGTCAACAGCTTTTTGAAATCCGTGATGTTCGAAATGTGCCTGATAGTATGGGAAATTATATGTTGTGGCTTGGGTAGATATTTGATTGAATCCATTCACTAATATTCCTTCAAAATCCAAATCAGTAAAGCCTAATGGGCCATGGATCAACTCCAATTTTTCTGATTTTCCCCATTTTTCAACTGTGTCAAAAAGTGCCTTGGACACTTCATAATCATCAATAAAGTCAACCCATCCAAATCTGATTTTTTTCTCCTTTTTTGATTCTTCCCCGTGGACAATTCCTGCAATTCTGCCTACTGGTTTTTCATCCTTAAAGGCCATCCAAAAACGTCCTTGAGAGTGCTTGAAGGCTGGATTCTTATCAGAGGAGAGCGTACTCATTTCAAAATCCATCATAGGCGGTACGAATTGAGCTACACCTTTATAAAGCTTCCAGTGAAATTTGACGAATGCCTTAAGTTCTTTTTTGTTCTTTAACTCTCTGATTTCTATTGACATACGCTCAAATTAATTCATTTTTCACATAAAAATTTATCGCCTCTTGGAACCCTTCTTGGAGCGTGTACTCTATTGAGAGCGGTATTCTTTTTCGTTCATCAGAGAAATCATAATCCCAGTCTTGAGAGATTTCAGAATAATGTTCCAATGAAAGTTTGGGTGTTCTATTTAGGGTTCGGTCAATAACATCCGAGCAGAACAGGAGTGATTTCACTAGAAATTTTGGAACACTTAAGTTGCCACTTTTCTTTTCCAAGAGCGTTTCCAGAGTCTCTTTTAAATCTTTGTGCAAGTAAATCTCCCCATCTTCCAAATGAACTATTTCATTTTTATGCTTGAGTGAACACTCAATGACATTTTCGGCTACATCCTTTGCATTGATAAGTGTCATTTTATGCTCCGCGGATGTCATCAATGGATAGATACCAAGCTTTACGGACTTTATCAAAGGGACAAATTGCAAATCTCTCTCCCCATAGATCCCGGTAGGACGATAAATCATATAATTAACTCCGGATGCAATAATGGCTTGCTCTGCCAATACTTTGCTTCGTCCATAATTGGAAGCAGGCCCCTCATGCCCTAGTGGTCCAATAGAAGCTAATGATGAAATGTAAGCGAAAATGCCATTTTCATTAAGTAAGCCTTTGTTCTGGATCACTTGTAGTAGGTTTTTGGTTAAGGTAACATTCACCTGAATGTACCTCTCCATAGTGTAGGATTTGGTTAATCCAGCATTGTGAATGATTAGGTCAAATGGAGGGGTGTCTTTAAAAGTGGCTTCAATTGTCTCAACCGAGGTGTAGTCTATGTCAACAACTTCATAAGCAGTAAGGTGATCAAGGTTAGATTGGTCTGCACCCACACGCAAAGCAGCGAAGACCTCATGACCTTTCTTTAGTGCGCGTTCTACTAGATGACTACCTAGAAAACCATTTGCACCGGTAATTAGAATTCGCATTTAATCAAAAAAACCTATCTCTTTCGCCGCTCCATGGAGTATTTCAGCAGCTTTGTCTATCTGCTCATGCGTATGAGAAGACATGATTGAAAACCTAATTAACGAATCTTCCGGGGATACACCAGGAGAGACTACCGGATTAACAAACACACCTCTATCAAAAAGCATTTTTGTTAATTGATAGGCCTTCATATTATCCCTAATAAAGATGGGTACGATCGGTGTTTCAGATGCTCCTGTGTCAAAACCTAGTTCATTCATTACCTTAAGCGTGTAATGAGTGTTGTCCCACAATCTCAGTCGGTATGAATCATCGGTTTCCATAATATCTAATGCTGCCAAAGCAGAAGCGATAGAAGGAGGAGTGATGCTAGCAGCAAAAATCATGGATTTTGAATGGTGTTTGAGATAATTGATCGTATCCTCATCAGATGCGCAAAATCCACCTAACGAAGCAAAAGATTTGCTCAATGTTCCACCAATAATATCTACATCATCGGTCAAGCCGAAATGGTCTGGCGTGCCTGAGCCATTTTTACCAATCACACCAATGGCATGTGCACAGTCTGTCATAACCGCGGCGTTATATTTTTTAGCTAAGGCAACTAACTCTGGAAGTTTTACGATGTTACCTTCCATGCTGAATATGCCATCTACCACGATGAATTTGAATGCCTCAAGAGGTACTTTTCGGAGCTTTTGCTCTAGCGAATCCATGTTGTTGTGACGAAATATGACGGATTGAGCTTGAGATAATTTCGCCCCTTCATTGATGGAAGCATGGTTTAATCGATCCAAAAACAGATAATCACCTTTGCCAGCCACTGTTGGCAAGACACCAATATTCACTTGAAAACCTGTGCTATAGAGAGCAACAGCAGGCTTGTTGAGAAACTTCGCCAGGCGATGTTCTAATTCGGTATGCATGTCACTTGTGCCGTTCATATACCGAGAACCCGACAAACTTGAGCCATACTTCTTGATAGCCTCTATAGCCGCTTCTTTAACCTTGGGGTGAGTAGTAAGCCCCAGATAGCTATTGGAGCCAAACATCAATACTTTTTTACCCTCGACCATTACTTCTGCATCCTGTCCTGATTGGATGTTTCTGAAGAATGGATAATAACCTAATGCTTTTACTTTTTGCGGCTCTTGATAAGACTTATACCTGTTGTGTAGAATGGTACTCATTAAAGATCTTTCTCTTGAAAGTGACAATTTAGATATGCTTCGTAAAAGTACCTAGAATGATTGAAAGTTTTGACCCTAAAAAGGGTTTCTTAAACGAGTCAGTTAACTATTCTAAATGATTATTGCTGCTTTGTCACTCTACTCAGCAGTATACATCTAATAAATACTATTTTTGTCATCAAACGAAACTCTGAATGGCTAAGGTACGAGTCGCATTTTTCTTGGATGTAATGGAAGAAAATTTTGATGGTGTGGCTATTACCATGCATCAAGTAATTCAGCGTATTCCACGAGAAGAATTTGAAGTAATATTTATAACCCCTCAGCCCCCGAAGGGAGATATTGGCTTTAAGGTATATGTCTGTCCTTCCATCAGGCTTCCCGAAAAAGACAAAGAATACTTATTGGCTCTTCCATGGAAGATGAAGGAGTTAAAGTCAATTTTGGATGAGTTTAAACCTCAGGTTATTCATTATAGTAGCCCTACTTTCTTAGGAAATTTTGCAGTTAAATACTCAAGGAAGAATAATATACCCGTAACTGGAATTTATCATACGCATTACCCTAGTTTCACAGATTACTATTTTCGATTCATTCCTGGTGCGAGCAGATTGTTTGTCCCAATTTTCTACGGGCTATACAAGTTGTATAGAAGAACCAATGTAGTATTTGCACCAACTGATCCAATTAGACAATATTTATTGGGGATCAATGTGAAACCAGAAAATATCAAGATTTGGGGAAGAGGAGTAAACACTCAAAGGTTTAGTCCTAAAAAGCGAAAAGAAGGGCTATGGAAGGAGATTCCCAGTGGTAACAAAATAGTACTTTTTGTAAGTAGACTGGTTCGCGAAAAGGAACCAGAAACACTATTAAGGCTGTACAAAGTGATGGAGAAGTCAAGGTCTGATCTCACCATGGTGTTAGTCGGAGATGGCCCAACAAAATCATTTTTAGAAGAGTCTATGCCTAATGCCATTTTTACTGGAAGACTACAAGGCGAAGATTTGGCACATGCCTATGCTTCAGCTGATGTGTTTGTGTTTCCTTCTACCACGGAAACATTTGGCAATGTTGTACTAGAAGCAATGGCTTCAGGATTACCTGTGGTGGCCGCAGCTGAAGGCGGACCTGTTGATATAGTCCAGGAAGGGCTGACTGGTGCATTAGTAGAGCCTCAGAATGAATCGGCCTTTTTTCAAGCCATTGTTAAGATTTTAGATGATGAATCATATCGGTTAAAGCTAAGTCAGGCTGCTACTGAATATGCTAAATCCCAAAACTGGGAGAATCTATGTGCGGAGCTCTTTAATGAATACCGATCTTTGGCCAAATAAGATCAACCAATCGGACTAACAACCCCATTTTGATTCTCCTCTAAGAATTTCTCTACAGATTGTAAGTTACTTGCATCTTGATAGGTCTTATTGTAGTAGGTCTCCATCATACTGGTACGGCTTTTCCCTCCAGTAGACGTGACGTGGTATAAATACCTCTTTTGATTGGCTGGTTTTGGTATCAACCAAATGGGCTTGTGAAAATAGTATTTGGGCAATACTACTTGATGTTTCTTATATAGTGGTTCGACGCAGTTCCAATACACCAACTGATTGCGTGGATGAATATCATTGTAACGAGCACCTTCATTGCGTGAAGCATCAATCCATTTAGCAATTATCTCTCTTCCCATCTCATTGTTTCTTACAATAACAAAACCAGCATTGGGCTTCTTTTTGCCGGTAATCTGAAATGGAGTATCATTAGCCATCAAGATGTTGGTGTCAGTTTTTTGATACTTCTCGATGAAGAATTCAATTGTCCTTTCGGGTTTGACTATTACTGTATCAGCATCAAGTAGCACTACAAAAGAGTCATCACCTTTGCTAGCAGCATTGAGTTCATTCTTGAGAAAATCGATTTTCGTCCAATTGATATGCATGTCCTTGACCGTCTTGGAACGCTGAATATGATAATGATATCCGTGTGCGATCGCATATTTCTTTACAGATGCTACACTGTATTTGGCGTACTCGTCTATATTCGGGGTGACTAATTGGATGATTGTGATTTGAGGCATGATGAGCGTTTTTGAATCTCCAGCATCGCAAAAGTGCATTTATTTTGGATGAAGCTTCTATGTTTTCGGTAGTAGATTGTAATAATTTTTGGAGTCCTTCTGGTGGGGGTGTTAGGAGGTATCATCTCGAGAAGATGGAGTTCTATAAGGATCGGAAGGATGTTAAGTACGCCTTTGTTATGCATGACAAAGAGACCTACACTGAGCAAATAGGCGAGAATGCATTTATTGAGCACCTAAAAGTGCCTAAAGTGTATGGGAATTGGGAATACAGGTACCTTGTCAAAAGGAAACCACTGGCCCCCATATTGAAGAGGCTGAATCCTGATGTTATTGAGATTGGTTCGCCATATTTCATGCCTCGAATGGTCAATAAGATCATAGCAGTAGAAGGCCTAAAATCGAAGATGATGGGTTTTTGGCATGCAGATTTCCCTGTAACGTATATCAAAAGAATTCTAGAGGGTACCGGCGAGACCATTGCCCATTTGGGAGAGAAGCAAGCCTGGAGTTACGCTCGGAAGCATTATAATAGGATGTCAGGAATCATGGTTTCGAGCAGATTGATAAAACAAAGAATGGAGCTGGAAGGACTTCAAAACGTCAATTTTCTTCCTTTGGGTGTAGATAGTACTTTTTTTCATCCAAGTAAAAGAGATGAAGCTTTTGCTCTTGAACTAAAGCAAGGTAATCCAGAGAGGGTGTTGATGTTTTTTCCTCATAGGTTTAGTAAGGAAAAGGGATTGGATATCATTATCAAAGCGTATCCATTGATGTGCAAGGAATTGAAGCTTGAGCCTGTATTGGTTATTGCTGGTACGGGCCCTTATGAGTCTCTTGCAAGAGAAGCGAGCGAAAAATATCAGCACGTCCATTTGAGAGGATTTATAGAATGCAAAGAAGAGATGGCTAAATATTATGCTAGCTCGGATATCGGTTTTGCTTTAAGTAAATGGGAAACTTTTGGGCTTTCGCTACTAGAATCATTGAGTTCAGGATTGCCATTAGTTGGTGCCAATGAAGGTGCAGCATTTGAACATATCAGCGAGTCAAGCGCAGGCATTGTGGTAGATGATACTACTCCTCAACTGGTAGCAGACGCTGTAGCTGAAATGTCGAAATTGCCATTGGATGATCTAAGACTTAATGCTCGTCAATATGCCGCTGGATTGACTTGGGAGAGTTGTTTTGAAAATCAACTCAATCTTTATCAATCAATCAAATAACTGCCAATCATTCTCGAAATACCTGTAAAGCGCATCATTATTGGAATTGTCAGCATTCGCAGTATCTCTCAATCCCTCTGTTTTGAAATGTGGATAGGCCAATATTCGGCAATAAGAGAAAGATCCTTTAATCAGTTTTCTGGGCACTTTTCTTTTAGCCAAATGACCACTTAGCCAAATATCATCCGCGAACATGGCATTGATAGGGGCTACACTAAAGTCAAAAATTTGATTGTCAAAGAAGGATTTTTTGATGGCGTAGGAGCTAGCTCCTTGCAAGACTTCAACTTGTGAATCTTCTGAGATGTTCGCCTTGGGCTCCGCTAGTTTTAAACCGGCTCCTCGTAGGATTTTTTTTTCTTGGTGCTGTAACGATTTGGGAACTTTCCATCCGCATATGGTCAATGCATGATCGGGGTAAAGCTGACTCGATTGAAGGTATAGTTCTAGAAGATTTTTCGGATAAACCTGATCATCATCTAAGACCACAATTAAAGCGTCAGAAGGAATGTCTGGATTTCTTAAAGTGGGCAATGACTTGGACGCAGGTCCCAAATCCTCAGGAATCCAGTTAATAGTCACGTTCGTGTTGTTTTTAAGAAAACTGGGTATCGAATACTCAACCCCTTTGAGTGATACGCGTGGGAGGTTCAGGATGATAGCTTGTGCCTGGGTGTTTTGATCGAGTAAGGAGTTTAAGGTGTCCTTGATTTTACCAATTCGATCGGGTGTAGTTGTGAGAGAAACGTAGATGTTCGAATTGCTGACTTTACTACTGTCCTTTAGGCCAACTCTAAGACTAATCCGAAAATATCTAAACAGCTCAGAAAATACTGACATCTATTATACGTGACTCAAAATCTTCTTGTACCAATGGCTTGCCCATAGCTGAGGACAGTTGTCTAGTTGAGGTGACAATTCTACCCATTTTTGTTCTAATGCGCTTTCGGTCACTTCTTCCCAATCCTCGACTATCCACACTGGCAACTCTCTATACATAGGGTCTAGCGGTGTAGAAGTGACAATTGGAATAGCTCCTAAGTAGAGCGCTTCCCAGAGCCTAAACGTGTCAAGTGCTTCTCCAGGAGGGGCAATAACGAATTTCGAACGATGCATTTCTCTTGCATATTGCAACCAAGATCGCTCACCAACACAAGTCGCGAAGCTCTGAGCTTTGAAATAATTGACAGTTTTCAATCTATTCTCATATCTAGCTTGTTTTTTGTGGCCAATACCTACATTGACGTAGCACAAAATGTCTTTTTCTACACTTTCAGCTCGCAATTCATTCCAAAAATCTTGGTTGCCGCCACGCTCATGAGGATCTCTTCTATTGGTCACTCCTAGTGGGATAGTATGAGATTTTGGATGGTCATAAATAAGATTCTTGCCATACCATGCCAGCATTCTTTCATCCTCTAAGTGATGCTCATACTTAGACCAATCAGGAGTCATTCCATTATGAGTTATGAGTACAAAAGGCTGCTTGATTTGAGGAAGAATATTATCAAAAAACATATTCACAAAATCGCCTGGCCTAGTTTGTATTGCATAGGCAATCAGCGGTGTATCCTTCTTTGGAATCAAGGGATTGTGGCAACTCTTGTCAACTATCACTTCAGCGATAGCTCTGAATGTATCTCCCGACAAATAGGGATTGAGTGTCTGATATCGATAGTCAAACACATCCAGTTTTCTGTTAATTGGCGCCTTCCAAAATTTCCTTATTCTCCGTGATTTGAGATTGCCCATTTGTCTATCCTCTATATTCGCTGCAAATATCTCAAACTTACATTACTTTGCCCACCGTCAGTCCATAAACATGAAGCTTAAGGTAGTAACACTAGTAGATAAATTGAATAGTCGCATAGAGCCGTTGAGGCAATCATGCGAAAGATTTGATTTAGAATTAGAGGTGCTTGGTGATGAGCAGACATGGTTGCGTAATTCCTTTAAATTCAGGTATTTATACAAATATCTTCACGAAAATGATCATTCTGATGAAGATGTCCTGCTGGTAGTAGATGCTTTTGATGTCATCATTGATGCCAATGAAAAGGATTTATTGAATGCATATAGAAATAGTGGGAGTGACATCTTGTTTTCGGCTGAGGCCAATTATTACTTCAGAGAGCCTGAATTGACTCTTGAGTATTGGAAAAGGTATCCAAGGAAGCATGGATCGATATATCATTTTTTGAATTCAGGAACTTTTATCGGTACGATCAGGACCATTAAGGAATTATTGGCTGAAATCTCAAAAGCCTATAAAGTTGATTTTTTCAATGATGAACAGCTCGATGCGATCAGATCTGACCAATATCTCTATAGTCGCTTCTATGTGGATTGTAAAAATGGTAAAGTAGTCCCTAAATTCTCACTAGATCTCGACCATGATCAACAGTTTTTCGGATGTTCTGGCGGAAGAATGTGTGTTACCAATTGGCCAATAATAAGCGAGATCCAAGATTACTTGTTCTTTAAGTACGAACGACGGATGCTCAAGACTTTTCGTCTGGAAAAGCTGCAAATTCAATGTAGGGATCTGAAATGGCAAAATTCTGAAAAATTGCAAAACAAACTTACGGGGAGTTTTCCTTTGATTCTTCACTTACCTGGAACACATAAGCAATTTCGAAAAGCATTTGAGTTGATGAAATCAGGTCATAAAATGAGTTCCGTAAATCCTTCATATTATGCGGCGTGGATGATATCAGCTATAGCCTATTTCCGCTCGTGTGTCAATTACCATTATATAAAACTTCGAAATAAGAATCGAGGTACAATTAGAGACATCTTTCCCGTTGCTATCAATAGAGAAAATCAAGTGACTATTTCTAGTGTTGACCCAGGGACTTTCCCAACAGATAATCCATTTACGATCAATGAATAATTTAGGAAAGTGGTATTCGTTAATTGTATGGGTTCTTGCAGGGAGTCTAAGTGTGGATTTTTGTCAATCCCAAGTATTATATCCTAGCTCATATCTAGAGGATTATAATACGGTTTTGGAATTGCAGAATGAGGATTTTCGGAAACGCATATTTATTAACCCTTCGATCATCTCCTTAAATGAATATGACAGTTTGCCAGAATGGAATATTTGGGGTGATAAATATGATATATCAATTTCGAGTGATCAGCACTTCGAAGTTTTGCCAATTGTTCCTTCAGTAAGTTTCAATTCTAATTACCCTAGAAGCTACAACGATGGCCCTGTCTGGAGAGGTAAAGGACTTAATGCTGAAGTGAACTTTGGTGTAAGGGGGCATTTTGGAATACTGCATTATACCGTCGCTCCGGTATTGTTTTCGGCGCAAAACAAAAACTACGCGCGACTAGATGGTGGTGTAAACCCGTATAATTATCCTTTCGGAAACAAAATCGACTGGGTTCAGCAATATGGAGATGGCAACTACAACAAAGCCTCTTGGGGCCAATCCGACATAAGATTGATCTATAAGAATCTGACATTAGGCTTGTCTACTCAGAACGTAGTTTGGGGTGGAGCTCGAATCAATCCAATTTTGATGTCGAATAATGCTCCAATGTTTCCTCATTTGGATTTCGGAACAAATACACCGATAGAGACAAAAATCGGAAAAATTGAGTTTAGATCGTATTGGGGACTGATGCAGGAATCACCATATTTTGATGATATTGAGTCAAATGACAAACGATACTTTCAAGGTGGAGGATTGCACTATTCGCCTTCTTTCTTCAAGGGATTATCAGTAGGAGTGTCTAGGGTGCATTATCGCAACCTGGATATTCAGGGTTTCACTTTCAATGATGCCTTTCTTTCTTTTGCTGACTTCTCTAGCAATCAGGATTCTATTTTTAATGGTCAAGTTGTGAATGATGTATATGACCAGATGATCTCATTCAACTTCAGATGGTTATTTCCAGAGATAGGTTTCGAGACTTATCTAGAACTTGCCAAAAATGACTTTAGTAACATCAAGACATTGGCTACTGAACCGGAACATAGCAGGGCATATACCATTGGATTTATTAAACTTTTCGAATTTGCCAAAGGTCGAGTGATCAAGATGCATTACGAACATACCACACTTGGTCAAAGTCGCTTGATAGTGATCAGATATTCTCCGTCATACTATTCTCATTATTTGGCTCCTCAGGGTTATACCCATCAAGGACAAGTAATAGGGGCTGGTATTGGTACAGGCTCGAATTCAGACATTGGGATGATTGACTATTATACAGAAAAAGGAATGGTAGGAATATGTGCTCAACGAATTAGATTCAATGATGATTATGTCTTCACATCATTAGTGCCAGGAGGCCCAAGAACATTTGACGTTGAATACACTGCCACCTTAAAGGCGGTCAGATTCATTCAGAAATTTGCACTGACGGGCGAGGCTTCATTGAGTACAAGATTCAATTGGCAGTTTATAGAAAACAACCGTGTGAACAACCTTTTTTTAAGAATTGGCTTTGGTTACAATCTTTCAAATTAAAAGTTAGAATAAAGACTCTAAATTGTGGCCTTATTTTTTCAACTATGAACCTAACTTCTTTCTTTGATTCCATCATCACTGGTATCAATCAATATACACCTGTCCCAGTTTTTCATCCATTTAGAATGACCAAAAAGGAGAAGGCCCTTTTTGACCTGACTATTTCTAAATCAAAAGTTCATTTAGAGTTTGGTATGGGAGGAAGCACATTTAGGGCGCTACAAAAATCAGATGCCCAGATATATTCTATTGATTCTTCCGAGCCTTGGATAGCGATGATGAAAAAGTATCTTTTCATTAAGAATCATGAAGGAAAAAGGCTATTTGTGACTCAGGTAGATATTGGTCCTACTCATGAATGGGGTAGACCTGTTGGGTCAAATCACAGAGATCTCTATCCAGCATATTCTTCTGAGATATTTGAATCCATAGATTGCGCGAGCATAGATACGGTCTTGGTAGATGGACGATTTAGAGTTGCTTGTGCACTTAAATCGCTTATGGAATGCGGAAGCAATGAAGGTTTCAAAGTGCTCTTTCACGATTTTCATCGGGAGCATTATCACATTGTTTTGGAGTTTTTCAATAGTGAGGTTCAGGTCGATGATTTGATACTTTTATCTCCCAAGCCAGAATATGATACTGTAAAGTTACAGGCCATATATGATGAGTATAAGTACAACGATGATTGACGATCCGTTTATAGCAGATTTGACAATTCAGGTATAATCGCAATAGAATCGCGTCTATATTCCTCAACTACATAACCGAAGCTTCTTAGCTTATCAAAAAAAGGTTCGTTATCCTCGGAATGATGTGATTCGAAATAGATTACTTCAGGCTTGATATTGTCTTTTAGTGTAGACTCAATGATGAGATGATCAAAGCCTTCAGCATCCACTGCCAGCAAATTAAGTTCATTGTGGTTCATCCCGTATTTGGCCATGAGCGTTTTTACTGACATGATTT
The DNA here is from genome assembly GCA_049115815.1 of Cyclobacteriaceae bacterium. Classification (GTDB taxonomy): domain Bacteria; phylum Bacteroidota; class Bacteroidia; order Cytophagales; family Cyclobacteriaceae; genus Marinoscillum. Next base: position 377,228 of record JAGDZO010000006.1, read on the forward strand.
TAACAGGGATGCTTTCTACAATCCCATCGCCATTGTTGCCTTCTGGCAAGAACTTCAGTAGGTGATCTTTGATAAATGATGATTTCCTTCGATAGCCTTCTTTCTGCTCATGACTTAGATCATCAAGGAAAGAATCCTTATAGGACCAGAAGTCAAGGTCAGGTTGGTCATCTTCACCTATAGCCACATTCTCGAAAAATACTGATTGCAGATCCAAGTAGGAATAGTTTTTAACTAAGCTTTGAAATGAATAGGGAAGAGGTTCAACTAAAACACCGGACCAATCATACCTCACTACAAAATCACGTACCGGATCATTCCTCAGTCCGTCGTTTGCGCCTATTTGTACGAAGTTTATTTTGCCGTTGTAATGGTTGGTAAGTCGTTTAAATACCTGGAAATATTCGGCTTTATTCTCCGATATGCTATCACCAATTATCCTCGATTGATCATATAGCTTAGGTCGCTCACGTAAAAATGAATTAACGAAACCGTGCTTCTTAAAAATCTTCATTTATTACGTTTTGCTAGTTAAAGAATTCTTGCAGTTGATCATGAAGAAGGTGTGAGTCCAGAAGTTGACCTTCCTTCAGCATAATGACTTGATCAGCACAGTCAAAATAAGTTTCATCATGCGTGATCGCAAAGACTGTCTTGCCGCGCGCTTTCAAGTCTGGAATCAGTTTTTTGTAGAATATTTTTTTATAATAAGGGTCTAATCCAGCAGCCCATTCGTCAAAAAGATAGATAGGCTTGTCTTCTAAGTAGGACACCAATAAGGCAAGCCTTTTTCTTTGCCCAGTAGATAAATTGGTAGTAGTTAGTTTTTGATCAACTATCTCTACTTTCTTATCCAATTCTAATAATTTCAAATACTCTTCCGCCTTCTCATCAATGACTGTCTGTGGGATGTGTATAATTTCATTAAAGAGATAGAAATCGGCAAATATTACGTTGAACTGGTCTCTAAAGCTCTCCACGTTTTCAGGTAGCACTTCTTTTCCATAATGCAATACTTTTCCCTGCTCAGGAGGGTATAAGCCACACAAGAGCTTAGCAAGCGTACTTTTTCCGCTTCCATTACCTCCTATCAAAAAGGTGACTTCACCTGCCTTAATATCAAGATTGACCGGTCCAAGTTTGAAGAACTTTTCTTCCTCTGTATGGTAATAGCTGTAACTAGCACCTTGTAGCGAAATGATAGGAAAGCTTTTGTCTACAGGGAAAATCTTAGTGTTATCTTCCTCTATCAGTTTGACCTGTTCCTTTTCAAGGTCTAATCCCGCAGAATTGATTTGCTCAAGTGCCACGTTGATTCGTTTAAAGTCAGGCAATACTCTGGTCATTCTCGAAAGAGGACCTATGGTAAACACAGTGACGGTAAGGAATTGTACCATGACATCATATGTGCTAATGCCTGTTTCCTTTATCAGAAATAATATACCACCGATACCAATAAAAAGGATTACTTCTCCCCATCGAGCAAAAATCTCTATGATGGTCTTACCCATAATCATATCCTTCTTTTGCAATTCTGTCAATGGCTCGATGATCTCCTTGGTATAAAGACTTCTAAATTTCTTATTAATGGAAAGCTCCTTAAGACCGTAAATCAACCCTTCGAAATATCCGAAAAGAACATTCTGGTGATTTCGAGTTTTGCGCATCCGCTCGGCGTAGGAATTCAATGGTAGTCTGTAGAGTATAAAAGCGATAAGAAAAATGATCATAAATAGGCCAAATAGCTTGTACGAAATGATAAGCATGTAGCCAAAACAACCAATCACTGTAGCCAATGCGGTGAATATGGCTGGTAGTTTAATGATTATTGCCGAAATGGTGTTAATGTCGTCCGTTAAAATGGTGAAAAGTCTCTTCGTCTGATATTCCAGCTTGTGAAAGGATGCTTTGAGGATTTTGTCACTCAAAGTCAATCGCATGCCTTGTATCACAGATTGACTCAATACAGTAATAAGGTAGGCACCCAGAATACCAGTAATCACATAAATAACTATTACACCAGCAAACTTCCACATCAATCCAGACGGGTCTTCCATTTTGGTACTGATGGCCTCATTGATTAGGTAAATGATTGCACTCAGAGAGGTTCCTGAAATGAAACTTGCAATCGCTGCAAGTACAAACTTCCAGGCAGAAGCCCGAATTAAGAGAATGATTACTTTCATAAAAGGTAATATGCTTCGGTATTAAGGATGGCAAAGTTAACCCGATTGAGCAAAGTCTTTCATTCACATTGCTGACAACTTTTATTCGTTCCAACTTGACTTTTTGTCTACTGTGCTTTGGCTTACTTTTGTGATCACATGGCGCAAAGTGAATTGGTGATATTATTGGTAGGAGATTTTGGTGAAGCGGCCAATACAGAACCTTATCTCTCGTCGGAGAATGATATCATCGTAAAGCAGATTGAGCGCTTTGAATATAAAGCATTAGTATCAGCACTATCAGAATTACCATCAACTCAGAAAGTACTCGTGCTATCCAAACCTGATGAGGTTAAGTTCTCTGATTCATTTCACGAACGAATACTGGCTCATCCAATTTCTGATGAAGTACTATTTGGAGCTTCATTGCTCATGGAATTCGCTGATTCTGTATTGCACTATTTCTACTGGAAGCATTACCCCAGGCCTCATAGTCATTATAATTTCTTAGATGCCACCGCTTTTTTGGGTACAGCCGGCCGATTGAGTGTTTTATTGAGTGAAGTGGAAGAGCGCTATGCTTATTCGAGTGACTACTGTACACTCTCGGATATGTTGAGTAGGTACTATGCTGATGGACTTAATAGGATCTTTAAGCCATCCGTAGCTATTTCCCTAGACCATGATCAGGAATTGATAGCATCTACCCATCTAAGCAATAAGTCCAAATCAATAAGGGGGTGGCTATACCAAACACTCTATCATCTGAATGAACAACGATTGGCAGGAAAGGACTTCAAACATACGCTCAATATCAAAGAGAAGAATGGTGATTTTTTTCACCTACTGACTAAATCTGCACCGGCTACAGTTATTGTGGCTGACTCAAGGGCTCACCAAATTTCGAAAGATGAAAATCCAGTTGGTTCCGTGAGGTTAGAGACTTTAAAACAAATTGCCTATATCACCAAAGTGAATCGTGGAGTGCTTTCAAAGGAGAGAATATTTAGAAATACTCCTAATAAAAGTACTGAAATAGATCACGCCACTAGAAGGATCATAGAACGACTTGAGAAGCGAGAGCCTGTTAGTTTTGCTCATTATAATGATGGAGAGCTTACATTCATAAGAGATTTCTTGAGTGGAAATCATCATGATAAGTGGTTTGGCAGGAAACAACAACAGTATGATCCGCTGCTAGCAGAGCGTTTGTATGAGGCCATAAAGTTTCAGAAAGAGGGGTATTTCGTGGGCGTACCTTGTTCTATTGATCATCCAGATTTAAGAAAGGAAGCGGATGAAATAGTGGGCAATTATGAAAATAAGGTTCAGGCAATGAGCATCCATCACAATCTATACTATGTTCCTAGATTGATAGAAGCACTTAAAGGACGGGACGTATTCTTCTTTGTGAATGAATACCAAGACTTATCGCTTTTTGAGAAACTGGGAGTGGTTGTTTCTGAGCAAAGAATTGTGAAAGTTCCATTTCGAAATTCATACTTGGAGTATGATAAGTATGAGGACATGGATTTTCCGAAAGATTCCGTGGTGATCTTGATGTGTGGCATGTTAGCCAAGATTCTTACCAAAGCTTGGTTCGATAATCAGAATTCAATTTCTACTCTGGCATTAGGCGCTAGTTTGGATGACCATATTCAGGTTGAAAATATTGGTTTTGAACTCTTCCCTAAAAAGTACCCGCTAACAAGAAATATTAAGAAATACAGGTCTTTTCTTTTCGGGCCAAAGAAGCGTTGTAAAGAGTGTTTTGACTTTTGAAATAGTTAAACATAGAGAGATCCTGAGAGTTACTTGAACATGTTTAAAGTCGCTTGGTCATCAAATTACAACCATCCTTTGCCTCCGAATCATCGCTTTCCTATGGAGAAGTATGATTTACTGATCCATCAACTATTGCACGAGGGCACATTAAGCCAGCAAGACATTTTTGCTCCTCGCATGCTTACGGAGGAGGAGATACTAGCTGTTCATACTTCAGAATATTGGAATAAGCTTAAAACGCTGAATTTAACTCCACAAGAAGTCAGGAAAAGTGGTTTTCCACTATCAAAGAGTTTAGTAGATCGAGAATTGACCATCAATGCCGGAACGATACAGTGTGCAGAATTTGCTCTTGAATACGGAGTAGCTTTGAACATAGCAGGTGGAACGCATCATGCATATTCCGATAGGGCAGAGGGGTTTTGTCTTTTAAATGATATAGCGCACGCCGCTCAGTATCTGTTGGATGCCGGGCGTGCAAAGAGGGTTTTGGTTGTCGATTTGGATGTCCATCAAGGAAATGGTACCGCTGAGATATTCAGAGATAACCCTCATGTATTTACCTTCAGCATGCATGGAGAAAAGAATTACCCTATACACAAGGAGCAATCGGATTTAGATATTCCTTTGAGAGACAAAATGGAGGATGCAGAGTATTTAGAAATTTTGAATTCCAATCTCGATAAAGTGCTTTCTTCCTTTCGACCAGATTTTATCTTCTATCAATCAGGAGTAGATGTGCTACATACCGACAAACTAGGAAGACTTAGCTTGACTTTATCAGGTTGCAAATCACGTGATGAAATAGTGTTGAGAAATGCGCATCAAGAGCAGCTGCCTTTGGTAGCAGTAATGGGTGGCGTTATTCCGAAGATATACGAGTAATAATAGAAGCGCATGCCAATACCTTCAGAATGGCCGAACACATTTTTTCCTGAAAATGCTGCACTGAGTAATATACTTGTTTCTGGAGCTTTCCGAGAATGGGGGAGGTCAATATAAGTTGGTGAAACCGTTTCAATTTCACTTAATCTAGCTAAGAGTTCTATAAGAGAAATTGCCGACCAGATATTGATGTATTGTTCATGTTAATTCTTAAGAAAATAGATGTGCTTTGTAGCCAGCCTTTAGTGCTCATTTGGTTGACCATTCGAACCAAATCATCGAGTGTTAGTTTATTATAATGTGAATCAAATGATGTGATAATAAGAAAATCATAATTTACTTGAGTGAAAATATCAATTTATTGATAATCTTCTATTAAGACCTGTAAAGGGCTGATTTTGATATAAAATCTAGTTGTTGATGTAGTATTGATGTAGTCTCTTTTTGAAGTTGTAGTGTTATTGATGAGGTGTTTAAGTAAGTCTGTTTAACAGAGAATTGCAATATTTGAAATATCGTAACTGACCTGAAGAGGAATTTGACGATCGATTTAAAACAATTTTTTATTATTTAATTAAAACAACAAGTATGAAAGAGATGAAAAAGTACGGAAAGCAGATTATGCTTTTTTCAGCTTTAGTTTCGATGGTGACATTTATGTCATGCGATGATTTAGGTGACGCAGTTGATGAAGTCACAGAAGATCCAATTGCGAGTTTTCAGTTTGAAGTGGATTCGGAGAATTTCTTAATGGTGAAATTTGAGAACAATTCATTAAATGCAACTAGTTACAGTTGGGATTTTGGTGATGGTATGATGTCAGAAGAAGAAGAGCCAGTTCACACTTATGAGATGGCTGGTGATTATTCGGTTACACTAACAGCATCAAACGATGGTGGCGTTCAAGCTACTAAAACAACAAGTATTTCTATTACTGACCCTTTGGCTTCTCAAAGAACTTTAATAGGTGAGTCTGGAAAAACTTGGCAGTTGTTGGGTGATCCGTCTACAGGACTACATACATTTCTTGTAGGACCAGACGATATGAGTCAGGTTTGGTGGTCATTCGGTCAAGTTGAAGAGCTCTGTGTTCGTGAGTGTATTCTTGATGACACTTGGACTTTCAATACTGATGGAACGTTTACATATGACAACAACGGCGACTTCTGGGCAGAAGGTGGAATCTGGGAAACTCCAGAGTGCTTTGATGCTACTGACGCTGCTAATTGGGTAGGAAAAGACGGGCAGGATCTTTCTGGCTGGAATTCAGGAACACACCCATTTACATTTGACCCATCTACTAGCAAATTAGTTATCAATGGTGGTTTTATCGGTCTGACAAAAGCGGCAACTGATAACGATGCAATTACAGCTCCAGAAGCTTCGGTTACTTACACAGTAGTGAAGTTGGTAGATGCTGATGTTGATACTTTAGTATTAGAAACAGATTTAAGAGAAGCTGGTGGGTTCTGGAGATTTACTCTAGTAAGCTATGATAATCCAGGTGATGCTATTGTTGTAGAAGAATGTCCTGCAGTTGAAGAGGTTAACGTAACCTTCAAAGTAGATATGAGCGATCACACTGGGTCATTCACTACAATGTATGTTTCTGGATCTTTCAACGGATGGTCGGGTGATGCAAATCCAATGACTGATATGGGCAGTGGTCAATGGGAACTAACTATTCCTATTGCGGTTGGTGCTCATGAGTATAAATTCCAATATGACAACTGGACTGATGGTGGTGAAGGATTTGGTGATGGCACAGGCTTTGAGGCATGTGTTGGCTCTAGTGATAATACCAACTGGAATAGACTTCTTACAGTAGGTGAAACTGATATGACAGTTGGTCCTTTCTGCTACAATAGCTGTGATGTTTGCGGTGGTACTCCTGCACCTGCTACTTTAGGTCACACTTTTGCAGATGCTGCAGGGGCGGATTATTTCACTAAGATAGATAACGGAGCATCTGTAATCACTCTTGGTGCTGATGATCCTGCCGGTGGAGCCGATAAAGTTGGAAAATTTGATAGAATCGCTACTGCATGGCAAGAAGCTATTCTTACAGCTGATACTCAGTCTAACTTCTTATTGTCTAATGTTACGACAATGAGCATAGATGTATATCTTCCTAGCTCTAATGATTATACTGGCACACTAACTAAAGGTATGGTAATTGGTTTTGGAGATCAGACTGAAGGTGGAGACTGGTGGACATATCAAGCTCAATGGTCTGCTGATGATTTAGCGCTTGATACTTGGCAAACGCTAACGTTTGATCTTAAAGTTCCGACATCTGGAAATACTGCAGATGCGACTCAAAGAACTGACTTAGATATGTTATTCCTCGGATTTGGAGGTGGAGGTCATGATGTGGCTGGAACATTCTATATCAGAAACCTAAGTATTAAATAACAACTTAATAAGCAACCGTATGTGATCAGCATGCGGTTGCTTTTTTTGACTATGAAAAATCAACTAGTTCTATTCTTAGTATTATTTATTAGTTTCTTCGGGTGCTCAGAAGACCCGGAAATCAATGGATCAGAGCCCTCTGATTTAGCTGTAGATATACTCATTTCCGAAGATGGATCTGGTCTCGTCAAATTTACCGCTACAGCCACAAATGCCAGCTTATATACTTTCTATTCAGGAGAATCAGGTAGCGACACTCTGTCGAATCAATCCGGAGAGTTTGAATACACTTATTTGCTTACCGGCTTATATGAAATTGAAGTCCGTGCATACGGCGAAACCGAAAGGTTTTTAAAAGAATCAAAAATCATCTCTGTTAAAGTCGGTGAAGAAACCGGTCCGATTGATGGAGAGAATGGCTATATCACTCCATTATCCTATGAAGGAATGAAGCTGATATGGCAAGATGAATTTGAAGGAAATTCATTAAAAACGAAGAACTGGAACTATGAAATCGGAAGGGGAAATAGTGGATGGGGTAACAATGAACTTCAATATTACAGACAAGAAAATACTACAGTAGCAGATGGGTTTCTGACAATAGAAGCGAAAAGAGAAACTTTTAGTGGAGCTTCATACACTTCATCTCGTTTGACTACCGAAGATAAATTTGATTTTTCATTTGGTCGGGTAGATATAAGAGCTAAAATGCCAGCAGGAAAAGGTATTTGGCCTGCCCTTTGGATGTTAGGAGCTAATTTCAGATCTGCTGGCTGGCCATCATGTGGTGAAATAGACATCATGGAAATGATAGGCGGAGGGGATGGTTTTGATAACGTTACTCATGGTACAGTTCATTGGGATAATGATGGTTCCTACGCGAGTTTCGGAGGCAAACGAAAACTACTACAAGGAAATCTGAGTGATAAATTTCATGTTTACTCGATCGTTTGGACTCCAGAATCCATTCTATGGTACATTGATGACGTTCAGTATCATGGTTTTGATATCACAAAGCCAAGCCTTTCAGAGTTTCAGAAAGATTTCTTTTTCATAATCAACGTAGCGGTAGGAGGAAATTGGCCAGGTAGTCCAAATTCCACGACGTTGTTTCCTCAGAGAATGCACGTGGATTATGTGCGTGTTTTCCAACTAGAATAAATTTCTAACAACTAATAAAATTAACTAATGAGACAATTTTTACTATTAGTATTATTTGGCACTTTTTTTAGTGTGTTTGCTCAGGAAAGAACCGTAAGTGGGGTGATTTCTGATGGAGAAACCGGTGAGACTTTGCCTGGGGTAACTGTTTTACTGAAAGGTACAACCAATGGTACCATCACTGATTTTGATGGGAATTATCGATTGAGTGTTTCCGAAGGTGATGTATTGGTGATATCCTTCATTGGTTATGAGACCCAAGAAATACCTGTTGGGGCACAATCAATCATAGATGTGAGTCTCACTACCGATATTGAACAACTTGAAGAAGTAGTTGTCATCGGATATGGAACTCAGAAAAAGAAAGTCTTGACAGGCTCAATAGCGAGTATTGGTTCTGATGACATCACATCACTTCCTGTTTTAAGTGCAGAGCAGGCTTTGCAAGGACAGGCAGCTGGTGTTCAAGTTCAAACTCAATCTGGTCAGCCAGGAGAGCGACCAAGTATTAAAATACGTGGAATTGGTACCGATTATAACTCAGAACCTTTGTACTTGGTTGATGGTATCGCAGTAAATAGCATAGACAACTTAAATCCTGGAGATATTAAATCTATGGATGTTCTAAAGGATGCTGCATCATCTTCCATTTATGGAGCACGGGCAGCGAATGGTGTTGTGCTTATTACAACACATTCTGGAGGAGATGGTAAAACCTCGATTACTTATTCTGGGTATAGAGGAGTTCAAAATGCTGCTAATAGAGTAGATCTTTTGAATGCTGATCAATATGTGGAATTGATGGCTGAAGGGGGAGTTAAAGATATTAACGGTGTTGTTTTTGACCCTAACCAGATTCCTGCGAATGACACAGACTGGCAAGAAGAACTATTCACTGCTAATGCTCCTATAGAGAGTCATCAAGTATCACTGAGCGGTGGATCTGAAAATGCTTCCTACGCTTCAAGCGTTTCTTATTTCAATCAAGAAGGAGTAATCGGTGGTGATCGTTCAAAGTTTGAAAGATTTACAGCAAGACTAAACGCCAATTTCACGGTCAATGATTGGCTGAAGTGGGGAAGTTCGGTATCATATGCACACATTGAAAGCCGTGGTGTTGCTAGTAATGCCTCATTCAACGGTCCGTATAGTAGTGCAATCAACATGGATCCACTGACAGCAGTCTATGAGCGTGATGCGGACATATTGGCAAATGATCAGCTGCGTTATGGTAACAACCCGTACGTACTGAACGAGGATGGTGTGGCTTATGCCATTTCTAATAATGTAAGAGGTGAAGTGGTGAACCCTTTAGCGTGGTTATCACTACAGAACGGAAGAGGATTTAAAGATCAGGTCTTAGGAAGTGTTTTTGCTGAAGTAGAGCCTATCACAGGGCTGAAATTGAAATCAACGCATAGTATTGATTTGAGTTATTATGAGAACGCTGGATTTTCGCAGCAATTCTATTTGAACAGTACAACTAACTTCACCAATGCACCAGGTGTAAACAGTAGTCTTCAAAGAGATGTAGCTCATCAAATGGAAAACACAGCCATTTATGAAAAACAATTAGGTGCTCATAAATTCAACTTTTTGGCTGGAATGTCTACACTAGTGAATACCGGAAGATATGTAGGAGGAAGTGGTCAAGGGATAGATCCTACCAATCCTGATTTGATTTACCTGAATCTTACTATTGACTCTACACAAAGAACTAGTGGTTACGAATATGAGGTGCTTAGAGCTTCAATGTTCTCAAGGTTGTTGTATGATTACAATGATAGACTTTCATTTTCAGCTACTTACCGAAGAGATGGTTCTTCAAATTTTGGAGCCAACAATCGGTTTGGAAATTTCTTTTCAGTAGGAGCTAGCTGGGTGATTAGCGATGAAGCATTCTTCCCAGATATACCAGCACTCAGTTTATTAAAATTAAGAACATCATGGGGTCAGAATGGAAATGACAATATCAGACCATTTGCATATGCAGCTGTTGTGGACTTCAATATTGCTTACAACTTTGCTAATGGAGCAAATCCGGGAGGAATACCTGCCTATGTGGAGAATCAGGATATTAAATGGGAAACGTCCGAACAATTTAATGTTGCTCTAGAGACGGGCTTCTTCGATGATCGATTGACTGGTACGTTTGATTATTATAAAAAGACAACAAAAGATCTTTTACAACTCGAGATTGGATTGGCCAGTATAGGAGTGCCATTAAGCTGGACGAACATAGGAGTGATGGAAAATGAAGGTTTTGAAATAGCCGTGAATTGGAGAAATCAAGTAAATGATTTCAAATATTCAATTGGCTTTAACGCAGCACGCAATAAGAATACAATGGTAGAAGTTGCCAATGAGGCTGGATTCATTCAAGGTGCCAGCTGGGCACTGGCCGGTGAAGTTACCAGAACCATCGAAGGTTTACCTGTAACCAGTTTCTTTGGATTTAAGACTGACGGGATTTTTCAGTCAGATCGTGAAGTAAATGCTCATATCAGCAAAACTGGTGATCCTATTCAACCAAACGCTCTTCCAGGTGATATCAGATATGTAGATACTAACGGTGATGGCGTAATATCTGATGCGGATAGAACGGCTATCGGAAGTCCTATTCCAGACTGGACGATGGGTTCTAATCTGTCTGCGAGTTATAAGAATTTTGATTTTTCAGCCCTTGTTATTGGACAATTCGGAAATGAACTTTTCAATGGAATCAATAGACCAGATATCAAAACTTCGAATAGACAGACTTGGATTTTGGATAGATGGACAGCCGAAAATCCTTCTAATACCGTACCTAGATTCAGTGAAAGCGATCCAAATGAGAATTTCACACGAGCAAATGATCTTTTAAATATCGAAAATGGATCATTTGTAAGAATTAGAAATGTACAATTGGGCTATAGTATTCCAAATCAATTCTTAGAAAAAATTCAGTGCAGCAATTGGAGATTCTATGTTTCAGTAGAAAACCTTGCAACTTTCACGAAATATAGTGGACCAGACCCAGAGGTGGGAGCACCTGTAGATTTCGGAGGTTCTAACGTTTCTAGCATTCGTGATATGGGAATTGACCGAGGTATTTATCCTCAGGCAAGAACATTCAGACTTGGTACTTCAATTACATTTTAATTAAAAAATAAGGACTATCATGAAAAAGATAATTTTCATATTCATAATGGGAGGAATGCTCTCAGCATGTTCGGAAGAATTTTTAGAAACTTCTCCTAAAGGGACACTATTGTCCTCAGTATATTTTAAGACAGAAAGTCAAGTGTTAGAGTCTTTGACTGCTACTTATGACGTTCTTGGACATCAAAAAGCTTATGATCTAGCTTGGTCTCCTTTTTTGGTTCTCTCGGAGACAATGTCCGATGATGCCTATGCTGGTGGACAAGATGCCGGTGATGGTGCTGAGGAAGATGAGTTTAATACATTCAATGTATCTAGTGCAAATGACGTTGTTCATTCTGCATGGAAACGAAACTATTATGGAGTTTACAGGGCAAATTTCACTCTTAAAAATGCAGAAGTACTTGAAAATACTACGGAAGAGTTCAAGACTCAGGTAATTGCTGAATCAAAATTCTTGAGAGCGTATTTTTACTTTGAGCTTGTAAGGTTCTTTGAGAACATCGTGATGCCTTTGGAACCACAAAGTCCGTCTGAGGCTAATATTCCTCAATCAAATCCAGCTGATGTGTACAATCAAATAGCTGCGGACCTTGTAGATGCGATCAATGGTTTGCCTGAAGATGCAGTAGTCAAGGGAAGGGCAACTAAATGGGCTGCGCAAGCCTTGTTGGCTCGAGTATATTTGTTTGAAAATGGTGTCTATGGCAATGGCCTTTCGGCAGATGGAACTACTATTGATCAGGCATACGTATTGGCTCAATTGGAAGACTTGATTGCTAATAGTGGTCATGATTTGGTCGCTGATTATGCTACCTTGTTTACACCTGCAGAAGAATTTGGAATAGAAAGTGTTTTTGAAGTGTCTTACGCCGGTGAGCCTGTACAGGGTGATTGGGGTTCTGAACAGTATATTGAAGGCAACTTAGCAGCTCAAATGATGGGGCCTAGAATTGCCGGTTCTACCACCTATTATAGAGGATGGGCTTTTGCTATTCCTTCTCATAAGCTGTATCAAGATATGGATGGTGATCCAAGACAACCTTTGACCATTCTTACTCAAGATGCATTGTTGGCAGAAAATGGCACGTCGTTAAATACAGCGTCTTATCAATACACGGGATACTACAACGCTAAGTATACAACCAAATTATCCGATAGAGGAACTGTAGGTACGCCAGAGTTACACAACATGACCAATTATCGGGTTATCAGATTTGCAGACGTACTTCTGATGGCAGCTGAGTTAAGCGGAGATGTGGCTTATATCAATCGAGTAAGAGCGCGAGTAGGTTTAGCGGATCTTCCGGCATATTCGGAAGATGCTTTGTTCGAAGAACGCAGAATGGAGCTTTCAGGAGAGGGGCTAAGATATTTTGATGTATTAAGAAGAGGGCAAGCTGTAGCTCAAACTGAATTAACTACAACTGGTGTGATGGGGCCATACTACACAGGTGATGCTTCAGCTTATGATGTAACATTTAATACGACTACCAGAGGGTTCTTACCAATTCCGCAGGTGGAAATCGATTTGTCAAATGGAACTTTGGTGCAGAATGCTGGATATTAAGATATTGAGTTAGTTAATCCTCTCAGACTCAGTTTTAGTTGTTGTTTTATTCAAGCTCGATGTAGACCAATTTAGGTCCGCATCGAGCTTTTTTGTTTTGTTTCTTCAGACTTAGAATGTAGTCTTTGCTAAAAATCGAAGCGAAAGTTGCAGATTCGACGGTGCACGCCAATCAAAACTTGAGTGATGAATGCTTTAAAGAGTGAAATCCAAACTGAAATTCACAAGTATGCTGCAAAAGCGCTTTCCATTATTCGCTGTAGAATTCAACTAATGATCGGATATAATAATTCTGCCAGCCATCTACAATGTCATCATAAGCTTCATCTGGTATGTTGGTTTGAATTACTTCCAGCGAAGTACCTTTCTTATGCTCATGAAGCTTGAGTGTTACGATTGATTCTTCCGGTTCATCTCCAAAATACCATTGTTGCTTAATGAGTTTATGTGGAATAAAGTCCAAGTTTTTACCTAAAATACTTTCATCCCATAGTGCGAACTCACTGCCCACCACAGGTACAAAGGTTGCCGGAGATCCTGTCCATAGCTCTATAGTTGGCTTGAATGTGAGTGCTGCATATAACTCTTCAGGAGTAGCGTCGATGATAAAGTATTTTTTGAAGTCAGCCATGATTCAAAATTAGTCAAACGAACCGTCAAAGGTTTGAACAGTCCACATTGTTTGATAGATTGCTGATAAGATCATCTCAACCAACCAAGTAAGCCAATTGAAGGAATTTTTAATTGACAACTCCCATACATTAGTCTCAATATTAGGTTTTGTAATCATTGCGATTTCCTCGAACAAGATTGCAGGGGTGTTTCAGAAAATTCATCTTCCATTAATCACTGGAATGATTTTCACCGGAATTTTGGCCGGTCCGTATATTCTGAACCTTATACCCGAATCTTCCAAGGACGAACTGTTTTTCATCAATGAAATGGCTCTTGCTTTTATTGCATTTGCAGCAGGTGCGGAGTTGTATATCAAGGAACTGAGAAGTAGGATCAACAGCATCAAGTGGAATACATTTGGTCAGCTTGTCATCACATTTGTACTTGGTACTATACTTATGTACCTACTTTCAGATTTCATTCCATTTATGGATGGTATTAGTGATTTGGGTAAGCTGTCAATTGCCATGATCACGGCCACCATTTTTGTGGCTAGATCTCCAGCATCGGCTATAGCGGTCATCAGCGAACTTAGAGCTAAGGGGCCTTTCGTGCAGACGGTCATGGGAGTGACAGTCGTCAAAGACTTTCTAGTGATAATATTGTTCTCGATTTGTTTTGCGCTGGCGCAATCTTTCATATACGGAATAGCATTCAATCTGACTAGCGTGTTATTCATTTTGCTTGAATTAGCCATTTCCTTTGCCCTGGGCTTTTATGTTTACGGTATCGCTTTAAAGTCTGTCTTTGTTATTCCCGCAAACAAAACGGTTAAGATCATTCTGATCTTGGTATTGGGCTACACTTCTTATTTATTGAATCACTGGTTGCATGATCATTCGGAAGTATTGTTTGGACATACCATACTCATTGAGCCATTGCTGGTGTGTATTTTGGCTAGTTTCTATGTTACCAATAGAACAAAACATAGAGTAGAGTTTTTAGATTTACTGCATATAGGAGGCATGCCTGTATATGTTAGCTTCTTCACACTGACAGGTGCTACGCTAGCTATCGATGTGCTGCCAGACGTTATTGATGTAGCATTGATTCTGTTTGGTATTCGACTGTTAACCATGATTATCGGAGGCTATGTTGGAGGTTTTCTGGCTAAAGATCCAATGAAATATAATCACCTAGGATGGATGCCCTATGTAACCCAGGCAGGTGTGGCATTGGGTTTGATGACTATAGTAGCTAGAGAGTTCCCGGAATGGGGCGAGATGTTCTCCACCGTGATCATTGCCATGATTGTTATCAATCAGTTTGTAGGTCCACCCATTTTTAAATGGGCCATTTTCCGGTTAGGAGAGGACAACCTCAAGGCGCAAGAGCCTGAATTTGATGGTGTAAGGGATGCTATTATTTTCGGACATGAGAGTCAGTCAATGGCATTAGCACTTCAACTACAGCAAAATGGATGGAATGCTGAAATTGCTACTTTGAAAGAGGAAGGAAGTGTAGATGAGCATGAAGGAGTTCCTTTACATTATATCAAGGACTTGTCTGTTGAGACGTTTGAGAGCATCAATGCGAGAAAAGCGGAAGCAATAGTAGGTATGCTTTCTGATCAGGAAAACCTAGAACTATGCACCGTAGCATATCATCATTTTGGGACTAGAGATATCATAGCTCGGCTAAATAGTAGGGAAAACTCACAGGAGTTTCTGGATATAGGAGTGAAGATAGTAGAGCCTACGACCGCCATTGTTAACCTACTCGATCAGTTTGTCCGATCGCCAAGTGCGGCTTCCTTGCTCTTGGGAATGGAGAAAGGTCAAGCTACGAGAGACATTCGCATAAGGAATAAGAATTTCCATGGCTTGGTGCTTAGAGATTTGAGGCTGCCTTCAGGTGTAATCGTATTGTCAATAAGAAGAGGAGGGCAATCAATTATTTCTCATGGCTATACCAGACTAAGATATGATGACGTCATGACTATGGTTGGTGAAGTAAAAGACTTGGATGACGTGCAATTGAGGTTAGACGGTTGATTTTTTATCAATCAAGCTGGCAGTCCGAATGGCATTTATCTTTTCTATTGTCTTAGAGAACCTTTCAAAAGTTAAGTCGGGCTTGAAAAGATAATCTGTGATTTCGTTTTTGAAGTACGAATGAATATGACCTTGATCTGACGATATGACCACTAGATATTCCGCTCCCAAAGAGTCTAGTTTCTCGTCCGTATTACTCCTAAAATCAGCGAAAACAATATCACAAGACCTATCTGAGTCTTGAGCCAAGATTAGACCTTCAGTTTGATCGATAAACTCTGTTATTAACTCTTTATAAAAGCGATCATGTTCTATGATCTTGCAGGTTAATTCTTTCAATTCAGCAGCGGGAAAAAGTGTAAAGTGAATCTAAAACTTGCAATGAAGATTCCCATGTTTTTATCGCCGGACTGCTTGATTTCAAGGATGAATTAAGAAAATTATCTGTTAAGTGATTTACTTAAAGTTTCTTGATTCGTTCCATAAGTTTTGGCTTCATTGGCTGACTGATGGGTATTATTTTGTCGCCTATCTGAATGTTAGTCTGATCAATGTTCTTAATCTGATCTAGTCTTACCAAAAATGATCTATGAATTCTGAAAAATTCTGCTGTAAGCTGCTTTTCAATCTTGGCCATAGTCGAATGAATGACATAGACCTTCTTCTCTGTGGCCACCTTCACATAATCACCGAACGCTTCAAAATACCTGATGTCTTTTACATTCACACTTACGAGCAGCGAATTCTCCTTAACATAGATAACATCCTGAATCTTTTGACTTTCATATGGCTTAAGTCCTTCACAGGCCTTAGTAGCAGCTTTTAAGAAGCGAGGATAATTATCCACTGGCTTCAGCAAATAATCCACTACATCAAGTTCAAAGGCTTCTACAGCATAATCTGGTTTGCCCGTGATGATGATTGTTCTTGGGGGGTTATTTAGAGATTTAACTAAATCCAAACCCGAAAGCTTAGGCATTTCCACATCCAATAGCACTACATCTGGTGTTGCATTTACGATGTACTCAAGGGCGGAGAGTGGATCGTGAAAAGCTCCATCAAATTCAAGGAAATTGGTGCTCTTTACAAAATCCGTAATGACTTCTAATTGTAATTTATCATCATCTACGACGATCGTTCTGAATTTATTCTGATTCATGTTACTTAAAGCTGATTCAATAACTCTTTCAAATTATTCAAATGGTTTTTCGATTTTTCCATGATCATAGCATCGGGGTTGCCTTTGTCTATCATCATTTCTAGTTCATTGGCTTCCAATGACATTTTGTGCAAACCTACCATCTTTAAACTTGACTTGATCTTATGTGCATGACTTCTAATGTGCTGAAAATTAGAATTTTCAATCGAAAGAGTCAACGGTTCTATTTCTTCGGTCAATGTATCCTTAAATATATCCAAATACCTCTCGATCTTTTCTGAGTTTTGGCCGAAAGTATCTCTCAGTTTATTGATTATGATAGACTTGATTACTTGTTCCTCTTTGTCTATTTCCTTGGTTGGCAACTTAGATGCTACTTTATTGTAGAGTTCATTAGGAATAAATGGCTTAGAAATGAAATCATTGATTCCAAGTTTATAGAGTTCCTCCTCTGTACCTGAAAGCACCGTGGCTGTGAGAGCTATTACAGGTAATTCTTGAAAATAAGCTGCTGGATATTCACGTAACTTCCTAATCACTTCATATCCATCCATAACTGGCATTTGTAAATCTAACAATACTAGGTCTGCCGTCTTCTCCTCGATAAGTTTGAGTCCTTCCATTCCATCTTCAGCTTCTAGTACCTCACATCCCCAAGCTTCTAAGAAGTCACAGGCTATCAGCCGATTGAATTGGTTATCCTCTACCACTAGTACTTTTCCGCTAAGCGGCATGAATTTGTTACTCATGTCTGCATTGGTTTCTTCATTATTGTCAGAGCTTATTCGCTGCAGAGCTAGCCTGAACGAAAAGTTCGAGCCCTCATCCACCTTGCTTTCGAGTAAGATCTGACTGTTCATCAGAGCCAATAGTTTTTTGGTAATAGCTAAACCTAAACCGGAACCACCAAAACGTCTGGTTGTGTCTTTCTCTGCCTGTACAAAAGTATCGAAAATATCACTTTGCCTCTCCTTTATAATACCTATTCCAGTATCTATTACCTCTACTAATATCTCATCAAAAATATCATGTTGATTGATTTTTGAGAGGCAAATACTTACTTCGCCAGTTGTAGTAAACTTCACGGCATTACTAATAAGATTATGCAATACCTGGCTGATTCTCACCGAATCTCCTATGTACTTCTTAGACAAATTTTGGTCATAGGAGCAGTTCAAACTCAACCCTTTGTCATTGGCTTGTGATTCATAATTATCTCTAATAAGCCATACCAACTCTTGAAAGTTGAATTCATGAAAATCGAATTCTATCTTATTTTCCTCAATCTTATTTATATCTAGTATATCATTGAGAATAGCCAGTAGGTTGTCACCGCTCTGCTTAAGTATGTTCAAAAGAGGGAGCTGTTTTTCTTTGGGATCCTTCTTTATGAGTAAATTAGTCGTCCCGATAATACCATTCAGCGGCGTACGAATCTCATGTGACATCATAGAAAGAAAACTGTTCTTTGCCTTTGATGCTTCTTCTGCCTTGTTTTTTGCTACAATGAGCTGCTCTCGTTCGGCTCTTCTAAAAGTTACATCTCTTGATGATGCTTGTAGTGAAACCAATTTTCCCGAATCATCTATCACAGGCTTAATAAATGTCTCCAGCCACATAAACGAACCGTCAGCTTTTCTGAATCTGTATTCGACTTTCTGAACCTGACTTTCATACAATTCTCGGATATCTGAAAAATTGGTTTTTAGGTCAAGTTTCTTAAAATCTTCAGGATGAATAAAATCACTTGGATTCTTGCCTATGCACTGTTCTTGTGGGTACCCCAAAAGTGATTCACATGCTGCTGAAATGAAAATGCATTCACCCGTTGGATCATGAACTGTAATTATATCCGAAGAGTTCTCTGAAACTAATTTGAATAGTTGTTCATTCTTTTCTAGTTCTTTCTTCAGTTCAATATTCTCCGTAATATCTCGAGCTATAGATCTGAGTTTTACCATGGTGTTGCCTTCATACCTCATGGTTGATCTCTGTTCCACATAGAGAGGGGCTCTACCAAGTGGCAACAGGCGATAAGTATAGGAGCATTCCAATGACTTGTTTTTGAATTGCTGGATGTAATAGGCTTTCATAGCTGGTACATCGGCCGGGTCTATCATGTCCCAAACCAAATTACCAATAATTTCATCTTGCGGTCTATTCAGAAATTCGCACATCTCAGAATTCGCATAGGTGCAAATTCCATTCTCGTCAACCTCAAAAACGCCATCACCTAAGTTTTCCAACAATGCATTGAGATCATGGTCTTTATGCTCGGAAAGTTGAGTTTGCTTGCGCAACTCGAGCAAGACGGATACCTGACTAGCAAGAGCGTTTAACGTCGACTTCTGTGATTCGCTGAGACTATTTGCCTTAACGTCAAACAATGAGAGTGCCCCAATAACATGTCCGAATGAATCCATAATGGGAACACAGATAAAAAATCTGATTCTTGGATCATTCTGCACATACTCGTTTTGTGCATATTGGGGGTCAGCATAAGTGTCTTGTACTTCTACAAGCGCATCTTGTCCTAATAAGGCCGTGGCGCATATAGATGATTTCAAAGGAATATTTTCTAAATGAATTCCTTTCTGGGATTTAAACCATTCACAAGAATCTGTAAAAAAGGAGATGCCTCCATTGGGTATCTGAGTGAGTTCAACCGCAATCTGTGTAATGTTATCAAATCCGCTCTCGGGGAGAGTGTCAAGGATGTGATAATCACTCAAAGCCTTGAGTCTTAAAGGATCGGTTGAGGATTTTAGAGGCTGAATCAAATTGCTGATGGTATAAACCTCAATTTAACCAATCAGTGATGATATTTCTTGACACACCACAAAAAAAAGGAGAGGACTTAAGTCCTCTCCACCAACCAGCTATAAATAACGATCACTCGTCATTCGTCTTTAAAACTTTCTCGAGATTAACAATGCTTACTCTATCTATTCTCGAATTACATGTGTAAAACTATCAGTTAACCTTTAGTTAAATTGATATTTTAGTTAGTCGATGGATTTTTGTCGGTGGGTCAATAGTAATACGTGTTTAATCAAAGCGATGCATCACAGGTAATTCAATGGCTTGTTCATCTAAACACCTAAAACTAGAACGTGAAATTGAGATCTGACTATTTAAAATCTTCTTCGCTCATAAGGTTTTCATCGATGAGTGCCTTTACTACTATTTCCGTCATTTCACTTTTGAACGCAAATTCGCTTCTTATATCTACTACATAGGCTTTCAATCTCATCTTGAGATAAGACCTTCTTTCTTTGACCTCATTGAAAAACAAAACCGCAATAGGTTTATTAAGAAATACCAATTTTGAAACCTGAGCAGATTGAATGGCTATTTCTCGGGCTCTCATGGTGTCTATGCCCAGTGGAAGGTAGATCTCCGCTACTACCTGGCAATGAGCCGCTCCAGAATTGGCATTTGATACTGAGCCATTCATGATGCTGCTATTAGGGATCGATACCATTGAGTCATCAGGAGTTACGATTCTTGTCGATCTAAGCCCTATCTCAGTTACCTCTCCATAAAAAGAACCTACTTCAATTTTATCACCTACTTGAAATGGCCGATCAAACAAGATCATGATCCCTCCAAATATATTCTTCAAAATATCTTGAGCCGCAAAACCAACGGCAACACCTGCGGAAGCTGATAATGCTAGAATGGTAGCAGCTGGTGGATGAAATATCCCTGCTACTATTATAATTATGATAATCAGCCAGCCCAAAATCCTTACTACAGGTAAGATTCCCTTGAGGGTGATCCGGTACTGAGCGCTACGTTCTGCTAGTATGACCAAGGCTCGAGATATTACCCTAATCACCACATACCCAACAATCAAAAATATGATGGACCAAAATATCTTTGATACAGAGAATATCTGATCGAGATCAGGGGCATCATTTTGGACAATCTGCTGTACCCGGCTTACCTGATCTGCTACTTTGGTAGAAACGGTAATCGTCGTATCATTTTTTGTAGCCAATGAATCCTGCGAATAGGTAATTGTAGACATACCTGTCAAGAATAAAACATAGAGAACCAGAGCCGATAAATGTTTCATTAGTATATGAGGTTTTTAGTCTTAAGAAGATTGATGACGCTGCGATAAACCAATGGATTAACCAAATAAGAGCCATCTCTATGAATCAGTATACCGTCTTCGAGCAACATGGAAATATTCAAGAAGGCATTTTGCTTGGACATGTTGCTAACTTGCGAAATAGCGTCTATCGAAAGTCCATCATGAAGGATGAGTTGATGTAGACTCAAAATTTTCTCTTGGCTCAGCGTAGAAAGAAATGATAGATCTGGTTTCCTGAAAGCACCAATAGTAATCTGATTGTGATCGACAGATTTGGTAGACAGCAACCAGAACATGAGAGCCATACTAATATTGCTTTCTGAGAAGTCTATAAGCTTTTTAAAGAATCTTTCCTCGAGATACTTTTGTTGTTGATCTTCGGTGAGCTTGAGAAATTTCTTACTTTTCTCGTCTTCATTTGTAGGGGTGAATTGAATATGATAACCGCTTATCCTATTTCGCTTTTCTATAAGGCTAATGACTTCTTTGGTGGTAGGTTTTTGAAGGTTAATGATATAGCTAAATACGTCCTGGATTTGCAATGTGCGCTGAAAAAATTTGTAGGTGTACAGGGTGCTAGTTGTGATCCAAAACACTTGTTTGCCGGTTTTACTAATCAACTCCAATAAGGCCTTGATACCAACAAATCCACCAACTTTCTTCAAATACAGGTTCTGAAGATCTTCAAAAACAATGACCCTTTTTGGACCATCACTCAACCTTTCGGCTATTTCATCCACTGAAAGTAACTTTTCATCTAGCAACTCACTAAAAAATGTCGTTACCTGAAGGAGATGATCTTCCTGAGTAACACAGGATTTTCTATTTACAGCTCGCTTGAAGTGTGATTCATGTTCTATATAGTTGATCAAGGAGGTTAATCCACTCCATTTCTCTCCGACAATGATTGAAGAACCTAGTTTTCCAGATTCCCAATTTTGATAGGCTTTAATAAGCTGATCAATCTCATTTTTACGACCAACGAACAACTCTAGATCAGAGAGGGGCTCAATCCTATAGAGATTCCTGTAGATGATGGGCAATGCCTCTATGGCCTCTTGAGAGCTACTCAAGAAATCTGAAACTTCCTTGGTAGCAGCTTCTTTCTTAGCCGTTAGTATGAATTTCTGCCTGACCTCCTGAATCAGTGAGTTGACATATGTAAATCTTTCACCAATCTTCGATAAGAGCACTTTGCCACGATTTTTCGCTTGGTCTTTTAGCTCTTGTCTGTACGCCTCAGTTTGCTTTAAAGCTTTCGCTTTGACTATTCTAACGCGAATGTCACGGACACTTTCATTTTCCATAAGCACTAGAAGTGAGTCTGAATACTCACTAAGTGCCTCACTTAACTGTTCGCTAGATGCTTCAAAAGCCTTATTCAGTGCTATCTGAATTTCTTCAATTCTTTTGGCTGATCTATCCAAGCTTTCCAAAGCCAACACCGACGCATCATGCTGTGAATCAGGATTCGTATTTAGAACCTCAATTGCGGAATTTAGGCCGAACGTGATCATGTGATCCAGGTCCTGGGAAACTTCAATATTCTTACCGAGTGCTGCTACCAAATCAGCTTTGATGGTGTCAATCTTGTTGTTTAAGGCAGGAGCAATTTCAAAAGTGATTAGTTCAAAAGGAGAGATGGTAGTCATCTCATCGCTTTCAATAGGCTCCATATAATCAGATGGAGTCTTAGGGGTTTTTCGTTCTGTTGTTAATTTCCCTAAAGATCGATACAGGCTAGCTTCTAGATTCGTAATTGCGTTAATAATACTTCTATTACTCAACTTTTCTACCAGGCGTGGAATAACCACTTTATCCAATGATTTCTGCGCCTGATAATTTGCCTTTTTTAGGATAGTCGCGATTGGAGATTTTTCCTCATCTATTTCCTTTTTGGTGTCTTCAATAAAGGATATAATCGTCTCTATTTCAGGGCCTATGTAAGCGCCAAGGTTTTTTTCTTGTGCAGCTTTGTATCTACCTAAATCAGTCCGTACACCAAGTATAAGGCAAGATATCTCTAAGTCCGAACGCCATTCTTCGAATAAGGCTTCAAAAGTATGATTCCAATCTCGGTCATGCTTTTGCCACGATAAATCCACTTTGGAATATGACTCAGCAGTTTCAAATTCCGTGTATCTAGTAGCCTTCTGTTCGATCGTATTGACGGTAGCCAAGCTACCATGAAACTTTTCGAGGGTTAGCTCTAGTTGTTTCTTGGCATTTTGCTTTATGCCAGTATCAATTTCATCAAGTTTACTCTTAAGATCAGTTGTGAAATCTGGCACTTTTACATTCATCTCCAATGTGATGGATTCTTCCCAGGTTTTAATCTGCTGATAGGCTATGGATAGTACCCGATATTGCTCATCACGTACCTTTATTAGGCTTTCACAAAGTCCTGACAAGAAATAGTGATGAGCCATACCTCGGATAGGAATGAGGTGAGACCATCTCGCGATGGGAACACTATTCTTTCGAAAAATATTGGCAAATCGCGTGGGGGATTTGCTAATTTGAAAAACCAGATTTTTGGTCTGTTTCTTCAAGCCAAGTAAGAGACCGTCTTCACTTGTTTTTCTAAATCGACTCTCATTTTGTATGCCCTCAATTTCCTCAGGAAGGGTCTGAACGAGGTTGTTAAGTTTCTCAACATAACTTGGCGAAAAATCTGAAAATGATTCTGATTTTGAAGGATTCCAAGCATCTGTGATTAGTTCTAATGTCTTGTACTTCTTCTTGGATAACTCTGATTCATTAGCAGAAGGAGTATTGTAGAGTTGATTGAGTTTATCTTGTAACGCCTCGAACTTCTCAAAATGTTCTGTTATTTCATCACTTAGGCTAACGAAAAGCTCATTTTCAATAATGCTGTGAAACTCATTCTCTAGCGACCCAATAATATCTTCCATCAATAGTTTTTTAGGATTAGACTGATTTAACATCAATATTAAATCAATTCTCAACTATATCAATCATTTTGAATAATTCCACAGTCTTCAATTCGAAGAGTGCTGTAAATGTTTGATCTTTCTCAGCCGGGTTACAAACTGACATATTGTTCTACTTCAATAGAGTCTGTGTGTTAATTTGCAATCTCATATACTTTTTCATCCATGATATACAGGTTGTTTTCTCCATCCATTATTTTTCTTTCGACAATAATATTCATCAGCTGCACGAGCACTCCGTCGAAAGAAGAGGGGCAAAAAATTGGGGCAGAAAAGGAAGTGGCTGTTCCTGAAAATTATGCCGGAATGGTGCTTATTCCTGAAGGGACATTTGTGATGGGAGGTAAGTCAGATCAAGCTTCGGAAGATGAGTTTCCAAGACACGAAGTGGCCATTTCAGCTTTCTATATGGATATTACGGAAGTGACCAATAGGCAGTTTTCTGAATTTGTAGAGGCCACAAATTATGTCACCATAGCAGAACGAGATATCGATTGGGATGAATTGAAAAGTCAAGTGCCACCTGGCACCCCAAAACCAGCAGACTCTGTACTACGTGCAGGGTCACTTGTGTTTCAAGAGACTTCTGGCCCTGTTGATCTAAACGACTATACTCAATGGTGGAGATGGACTATTGGTGCAAATTGGCGACAGCCCTATGGGCCTGGATCTTCAATCAAGGATATCATGGATCATCCTGTGGTACATATTTCATGGGAAGATGCGAATGAATATGCTAAGTGGGCAGGCAAACGATTGCCGACTGAAGCTGAGTGGGAGTGGGCCTCTATGGGAGGTAAAGAAGATTCAAAATACCCTTGGGGAGATGAACCCGTGGAAAAAGCAATAGACAAAGCCAATTTCTGGCAAGGGAAATTTCCATATCAAAACTATGTCCTTGACGGATATGAGAGAACGGCACCTGTAAGATCATTCTCGCCAAATGGATATGGACTTTATGATATGGCCGGCAATGTGTGGGAGTGGTGCCAGGACAAATACGATGTGCAAGGATACAGCGTGGATGAAAAACAAGGCGTAGTATCAGACCCAAAAGGATCAAGCAGGTATTATGATCCCAGAGAACCATATACTCCTAAACACGTTATTCGAGGGGGGTCGTTTTTGTGCAATGACAGCTATTGTAGTGGCTATAGAGTAGCAAGACGAATGAGTTCGAGCAAGGATTCGGGATTCAACCACACTGGATTCAGGTGTGTACAGGATTTATAATCTCCTACTTTTCATTTTATTACCGTTTGATTATTATTTTAATGTCTTTAATCAAATGACAGCTCTTAGATATGAAAAAGATCAGGTGGGGAATTATCAGTACTGGGAACATAGCCAATCAGTTTGCAAGTGATTTTCAATATTCTCAGCTAGGTGTATTAGAAGCTGTTGCCTCAAGGAATCAGGAAAAGGCAGACAAATTTGCTCAGTCCTATGGTATCGGAAAGGCTTACGCCTCATATCAAGATTTATTCAATGATCCTGATATCGATGCTGTATACGTAGCGACACCACATAATTTGCATTTTCAGAATTGTAAGGATGCCATATTGCAAGGCAAGGCGGTGTTGAGTGAAAAACCAATAACAACAAGCTCTGGAGCAGCCATAGAGTTATTCAATTTTGCGAAAGCACATAATATTTACTTGATGGAGGGCGTGTGGACTTACTTTTTGCCTGCGATGATTCAAGCCCAAAAATGGATAGATGATGGTAAAATAGGAGACTTGCTTCATATCAAAGGTGATTTTGGTTTTCAGGCAGAATATGACCCAAATGGACGGCTTTTTAATCCAGATTTGGCTGGAGGCGCCATGCTGGATATTGGTATTTATCCTATTGCTGCGGCTTGCTTGTTGATACCAGGTATGCCAAAGAAAGTATCTGTCTCAGGTCATTTTGCGCCGACAGGAGTAGAAGATGAGGTTATCTACACATTGCATTATGATGATAAAGTATCGAACAATACAGCGTCATTTAGATCTACTATGCGCAATGAATTGCAGATCATGGGCACCAAGGCAACAATTTCTATACCTGATTTTTGGCGTGCTAGTGAATGCTATTTACTGAACAGATCAGGACAGATAGACGAGTATCAAGAGGGCAGGGAGGGCATAGGCTATTACCACGAATTGGAAGCTATGAACAAAGACTTGTTAAATGAAAAGAAAGAGTCTTCCGTAGTGCCCCATAGCCGATCAATTCAGATCCAGCGAGTGATAGAAATGGTACAGACTGAACTAAGAAAGTGAAAATACTTTGAAGGGAACTAACCTCTTAAATTAGATTCTAATACCAAGTCGATATCCTATCCACCATTTTTGATTTGCGCCTCTAAAGGTTCTTTCATTTAGAGGATCCGTACCTATCAAAGTCTCTGGTGTAAATTCAAGTCCTTCGCTATTTTCATGATGTAAGAAGTGAAATACGGGTCCTCCATGTAGGGATATTCTGCGTGAGGCTTGTATTCCGAAGTTCAAATTTAGTCTAGCATCAATTGGTAAACTTTCGATGCTTCCATAAAGTGGAAAAAGCGGGTGTCCTGTGGCTTCAAGACCGATATAAAAATTTCGATGCAAATCTTTTTGCGTACCCAATCCAAAGCCTCCTGACCACAGATCTTTACCCTGACTTAAACCAGCTGCGAAAATGGTATAAAAATGCTTCACTCCAGACTTGAAAGATACATTGTATTCGGTCACATCATTGTAATCAAAGTCCAGCGCCACTATTTCTCCTTTGGCCAAATTAATGAGACCAATCATGGTACCTGACTCCACTTGACTGGCATTGTTGATTAAACCTATTTGTACTCCATCAAAGTTGCCTGCATGATTGAATAAACCAATCTGAACTCCGCTCATTTTACCATCAGTGCAATTCCTTATACCACTTACTTGAATACCAGACATATCGCCCTGAGCCTTGTTCATGATACCAGAAAACTGAGCTCCATATGCTTCGCGAGAATAATTAACGAAACCAGAGAATTGTGCACCATAGAGGTACCGAGTAGTGTTGATTACTCCAGATACCTGCAAACCACTAACAAGCCGAGCTTGGTTGTATGCCCCAGCCGCTTGTAAACCATTGAGTCTCCTCGTGACATTAGCCCCTCCAGCAGCCTGTATTCCCTGTACATCTTTGGCGACATTCGCTCCACCAGAGACTTGTATTCCATTGAAATAGCGTTTTACCACATTGGCACCTCCTGAAATTTGAACTCCTGAGGCCATTCCCCCTACATTATTGAATAGCCCTGCTACTTGCACACCTTTCATTATATCACGCTCTACATTAAACAGTCCACCGACTTCCAAACCGTTCAAACCCCGAGCATATCCACCAAGTGCATTGAATGATAGGTTGTTGGTTATATGACCGCTTAAAGAACCATTGGTACTTACACCCGGAACCAATGAAGCCTGAGCTATTCTTTTCTCTTCAATCTCCACATTCTTATCATGGTTCCTCAATTTCTCATTGATGAAAATCTTAGTAAACTCTCCGATATCCTCTATTACTTGCTCCGTTTTCTCGATTGGTTCAAGCATCAATTGGAGAAAGGCATTTTGGCTTTTCTCAACGGCGATAACAGTATCTTTATAATTTTCTTTGCTAATTGCAAGAAGCACTACATCCTGATCTTGATCTGGTTCTAGTGTGTAGTCGCCATGATCATTGGTGAGCGTCGCATCCAAATTTCCAACCTCATAGACTGTGGTATTGCTTAATTCCTCTCCGCTAGAAGCGTCCAATATTTTACCTTGAATCTGAAAAGTCTCTCGCGCCTTTTTCTGCTTTGGTTGAGGTGCTTCAAGGATGATGATATAATTACCTCGCGTCTTATACTCGTATTCACTACCCAATATTTCTATAAGAATCTCCGCCAGCGACGTTTCTTCAAATTTGCCATTGACCCTCTTTTGAGGTAGTAAGTCAGGGTTGAATGCGAATTTGGAATTGCTGGTTTCGGCCAATTGAATCAGGGCAGATTCTATCGATTCATTTTCAAAACCAAGGGTGATTTTTTGATCGAGGGGGTTTATTTCTACAAACGCCGTAGAGATAAAAAGAATTAAGATTAACAGTGATTTTATTCTTGCTGACATCCTGTTCCTGTTAAAGTGATAGAATCTGGTTGATAAGTGACTTCCAAGCCTAAGGCGAGGGATATAATCTCCATGATATTCTCAATAGAGTCATTCTCGAATGACACATTTAGCCTACAGCTTTTGATGGCGTCAGTCTCCAATATGATTTCAGTTTTATACACTTCCTTCAATGTTTTAACAATTGAAAAAAGGGACTGACCATCAAAATTCAGTGATTTGGTTCTCCAAAACTGTTCTTTGCCATTGGTGGACACTTCCGTAAAAAATGCCAATTCCTGTGTGATTAGGTCAAACTCAGCTTTTTCGCCTGGTTTGAGAGACAACATCTTATTGTCTTTCCCGAAAAGCACTTCTCCTGATTCTACCATTACAGTGACCTTCTTTTCATCCACTTTCACATCAAAAGAAGTTCCTACCACTTTGACAACAGTACTTGCTGCTTCGATCACAAAGGGCTTTTGTTTGTTGGGTTTTACATCAAAAAACGCCTGACCCTTAAGCTTTACCCTACGTTCATTTTCGGTGAATTCTTCTAAGTACGCTAACTGGCTATTTTTATTAAGTGTGATGGTGGAGCTGTCTGGTAAGATTTGTTCTATTACCTCGTTTTGGGCCTGCGCAATTTTTTCGATAGGTTGATTATTCAAGAAAATGTACCAAGCAACCAGCGAGAATACCACTGTGGCGGCCATGGCCAACCTCCTTAGAGTTAAATAAAAGAAACCGGTAGAAGAAGCTCTTGTTGTTGATTTTACCTTCGCCCAAGCTTTATCAATATCATATGATTTGGTCGTATCGAGCTCATTCACTCTAACTGAGCCTGTATCTACCCAAATCAATTTTAGTTCAGCTAACTTTTGTCTATTCGCAGATGACTCTGATACCCATGACTCCAATATCCTATCCTGATCTTCGGTAGCTTCATTTCTGAAGTATGCCACCAATAGTTCTGAGGTGATATTATTTGAGGTATCTTTTTCCATGACTTATAAGTTTGACAGCTTAGTTAAAATTTACCCCCATTGAGTATCAGAAAAATTCCAAAAAAAAGATAATCCTTAAGTTCTGTTCGCAAAATTCTTAGTGCCTGACTCATCTGTTTTTCAACTGTTTTGACCGTTACAGACTGCATTTCTGCTATTTCGTGGTACTTTTTCCCCTCATTTCTGCTGAGTTGAAATACTTGCAAACATTTTTCGGGGATCTTTGAGTATGCTTTTTCAATTGCTTCTGTGAGTTCATCTAGCTCGAGAAAATCAGTAGCACTAGAAGATGTCATTGTTGCCTGTGCGTATTCTATATGATTTCTTTTTACAGTTTCGTGCTTGATATAATTAAGGCAAGCATTTCTTACCGCACCGTATAGATATGACTTCACCGAAGTTGTGATTTCAATGCTTTCATTGGCGGCCCAGAGCTTGGTGAACATCTGCTGAACCAATTCTTCGGCTTCATCGGGATCATTCACATATTGAGATGCGAAATGCGTCAGCGCACTATAGTGCTCTCTGAAAATTGATTCAAAAAGCTGATCATCTTTAAGATTCACGAGTTGCTTTATGGGCATTGAGTGAGGTTAGGCGATGTATGGGATGATAATGAGCTTAAAACTATGGATTGATAGCCTATCAATCCAATAATCTGACGCTAATCTCCAAAGTATACGGAAAGTGTTTTGCTTGGTTAAACAAAAAGTTTGCTCATTGTAGAACTATTGCTCAATGTGATGAACATAAACTACAATCATTATTAAATTGCGCAGAATTAACGGAGGTGTTATACTAATGCTTCCATATAATATTTTGGGATCTTCCAGCATGGACCGTGTACTGGATATTGATCAAAAAGAAAGAATCAAAATAAAAAGTTAGATAATGAGCAATCACCAACGAGATCAAAAAGCAGTAGATAATATTCGTGTGCTATCAGCAGCTATGGTAGAAAAAGCAAAATCTGGACATCCGGGAGGAGCCATGGGAGGAGCTGATTTTATTCACGTACTCTACAGCGAATTTTTAAAGTTTGATCCTGACAACACATCTTGGCCATTTAGAGATAGATTTTTTCTAGATCCAGGACATATGTCTCCGATGCTTTATTCGCAGCTTTATCTCACTGGTCATTATTCTAAAGAAGACGTATCCAATTTTAGACAATGGGGTTCTGTGACCCCAGGCCATCCAGAATTGGATGTGGCTAGAGGAGTTGAAAACACCTCAGGACCTCTTGGTCAGGGTCACGCAATGGGAGCTGGGGCAGCACTGGCTGCTAAATTTCTCGGTGCTAAATTCGGCAATTGGATAGATCACAAAGTCTATGCTTTCATTTCTGATGGTGGTATACAAGAAGAGATTTCACAAGGAGTAGGGCGAATAGCTGGGTATCTAGGCCTAAGCAACTTGATCATGTTTTATGATGCCAATGACGTACAGTTATCTACTTATACCGATGAGGTTACTAATGAGGATACCGCCAAAAAGTATGAAGCTTGGGGTTGGGAAGTTGTGAGTATAGATGGTAACAATCATGAAGAAATCCGAAAGGCTCTGAAGCAAGCAAATGCTCAAAATGAAAAACCATTCCTAATTATAGGAAAAACGATAATGGGTAAAGGCTGTAAAGATGCAGACGGTAACCCTTATGAAGGCCAATCAGAACTGCATGGTAAGCCGATAGGGGCAACCAACGCATCTTACGAGAAGACCATTGAAGGGCTCGGGGGAGATTTGAATGATCCTTTCGAGATATTTGGTGATGTAAAGGGCCTTTATCAAGAAATACTGGAAAGAAAGAGATCTGAAGTAACTGCTAAGAACGCAGTAATAGAAGAGTGGAGAAAAGCCAATGCGGAGCAAGCTGCCAAATTGGATCAATTCCTTTCCGGCGAGATTCCAGATATCGATTTTTCAGATATACCACAGAAGGAGAATGTGGCTTCTAGAGACGCATCTGCTTCCGTGATGGGTTACCTAGCGGGGAAAGTAGAGAATTTGATCGTGGCATCTGCAGATTTAGCCAATAGCGATAAGACAGACGGTTATTTAAAGAAAGTAAATGCCTTTAAGCCGGGAAATTTTGATGGAAATTTCCTTCACGCTGGTGTGTGTGAATTTTCAATGGCTGCAATGGCAAATGGAATGGCATTACACGGAGGTGTCATACCTGTCATAGGTACATTCTTCATTTTCTCTGATTATCAGAAGCCCGCTTATCGATTGTCTGCATTGATGGAGCTTCCAGTCATTTACTTATGGACACATGATGCCTTTAGAGTAGGGGAAGATGGCCCAACTCATCAGCCTATTGAGCAAGAAGCACAGCTTAGACTCTTGGAGCAATTGAAGAATCATAAAGGTAATAGAAGCCTTTTGGCGTTGAGACCTGCGGATACAGCTGAGACAACTATTGCTTGGAAAATGGCTTTGAAAAATACTTCTACACCTACCGGATTGATATTGTCTCGTCAGGGCATCAAAGATGTGCCTTCAGATGGAAACAGATACGAAGATGCACTACGAGCCGAAAGAGGTGCATATGTAGTCAAATCTTCAGAAAATGCTGTTGTAACCTTGGTAGCTAATGGCTCTGAAGTTAGCACACTAATTGCTGCGGCAGAATTACTTTCAGAGGATGGAATTGAGGTGAACATAGTTTCCGCCATCTCAGAAGGATTATTCAGAGATCAGTCGGCAGAATATCAAGCTTCTGTAATCGATACGAGTAAGCCGGTGTTTGGCTTGACTGCTGGACTTCCGGTTACTTTAGCCGGATTGGTAGGAAACAATGGTACTGTATTCGGTTTGGATCATTTTGGATATTCTGCTCCGGCAGGAGTGCTAGATGAGAAATTTGGATTTACCGGTCCGCAAGTTTATGAGCAAGTAAAATCATATTTAGGGAAGTAATAGATCGGGGATAAGTACCTGCAAAAGTTATAGGCTGTTTTGAAATACTATTTTGTATTTCAAAACAGCCTTTTTTAATTGGAGTTTTTGATAATCATGGCGCTACCTTGCCAGTCAGGAAGTACAGTAAGCGATTCGGGAATCTGCTGGAGAAATTCATCTATGGCTTTTGGTACACCTTCCCAATTGTGGTTGTAGTCATGAATAATCATTACTCCCCCGCTTGAAAGGTGCGGATAGAAGAAATTCAAAGCTGATTTGGTTGGTTCGTACAAATCAGCATCAATATGCACCAGCGCAAAAGTTTCAGACTCGAGCCCCTTAGTCGTATCAGGGAAATATCCTTTTCTGAATTGTAAATTGTCGTTACCACCAATGAACACTTCAACATCCTCCTGTGTAGTGTCAGCGAACATCTCATTAGAGAATCTTGAATCTTTTTGCGATTCAAACTCAAGATCTCGATCCGGAAAGCCTTCAAATGTATCAAACAAGTAAAACGTTCTCTGATCGTCCATCAGATGAATGGCTTTCGCTGTTTGTCCTTTATGAACTCCTAATTCAGCGAAAGCACCCTGAATCTTATTTTTTTTGAGCCTTTCTACTTGGAACCACAGGTTATAAAACCTCACTCTATCTCTAAAGGTACGTTCCATCTTCACCAGTCGCTTATTCAGTGTTCTGGCCTTAACCGCTCGTTCCCATAGATAGGGTTTGCTGATCTTGTATGACCAGAAAGTCTCTAAGTATTTGAATACCACAAACAGAATCACCACCAAAAGCAAAACGTTGATCATTTGGATATTGGTGAACTCCATTATTTAAATCGATTTGAGTGGGGATATTAAAAGGCGAATCGATCGTGAAATGACTTGATTTGATCCTTGAATGGAGTATCAAACTTGATATCCATGTATTCAGCTAGTTTCATAGTCTTTTTGACTCTTAGATTTCTCAGCTTCAAATGCTGATTAATGAAAATAAATTCAAGAGCAGGGTTGACTTCTTTCAGCACATCGACAATATCCAAAATGGCGACATTATGCTCGACTACATTGTATATGCCTGAAGGCACATCGGCGGTTATGATTTTGTTAAAAACTTCAGCCGCGTGATCAATGTGTAGAAATGAACGATACTGTTTCCCATTTCCATGGATAGAAATCATTTTACTGAAGTTACTCTCGAAAACGAACTTATTGATCACAGAATCGAATCGCATACTTCTGCTGTAGCCAAACATGTTTCCACATCTCAGAATATGCATCTTCATTTTACCTTCCAATCTAGCTACATGATCCTCGCCTCTAAATTTAGAAATGGCATAAAATGTTCTGGGATTTGGAATAGTACTTTCATCTATTTCTTCAGCTGATCCTCCATAAACTCCCAGGCTGCTTGCGTAGATAAAATGCTTGACTCCACTCTCCTCTGCAGCGTACACCACTTCCGCCGTACCCCAGTGATTGACTTGCTCAAAAAAATGAGGGTCGGTGTTAGCCATAGGGGAGACAACCTTCGCTGCGAAATGATAGACCACATCTATATCCTTCATGGCCTTTTTTAATCTCCTCGAATCGAGTAGCTCACTGTTGATGAAGCTGATTCGTTCATGATTCTCGTATCGATGACCCGTGAACAAGGCATAGTTATCTCTGCTTAGATTATCATATATCCTTATTTCATCCACTTCAGGATTACTAGCCAATTGTTTAATTAGCTCTGTACCAAGATAACCCGCACCACCTGTTATTAATACTTTCATCTTTCTTATCAATCTTATTTTTTTACTAAATCAGTGTGCAGTCCGCATTCTACTTTGTTCATTCCAAACCATCGTGCTTCACGCTCCTGCATTTCTGGATCAAGTTTTCTTGTACATGGTTCACAACCAATACTCAAGTATCCCTTTGAATCGAGAGGATGCCGGGGAAGGTTGTGCTCGCGGATATATGCAAATATCTTTTTCATACTCCAGTCTAGCATTGGATGATATCTGATAGTATCAAAAGGTGCCTCTTGCTCCACATCCATGGCTTTTCTTGTAGCACTCTGATCTCCTCTTACACCATTGATCCAAATATCATATTCATGTAGTAGTTCTTGAGTTGGAGCCGTCTTATTTATATAACAGCAGTGATCTGGGTCAGAGGTAAATAAGAGTCTTCCAGACTGATCCTTTTGCATGTACCTAGGTACGGTAGACTTAGTCTCAATTACGTTGATATTAAAGGCCTTTGCTACTTCATCCTTAAATGCCACAGATTCGGGAAAATGATATCCGGTATTAAGAAAGTATATAGGAATGGTATTATCAATCCTGCTTAAAATATGGAGCATCACCAAGCTGTGAGTTTGAAAAGACGATGTTGTAAACATCTTCTTGCCCGCTGCTTTATAGGAATCAATCCGCTCTTTTATCTCTTCGATTTCCATAATTCGAAATTAGTAAACAATGAGTCAAATAATTATAGATGCTTCAAACATCTTATCAAATACATACGAATGATGATAATAATTCCTTCAATGGATAAAAAATTGAAATAACAGGGAAGGAGGATTGGGTTAAAAAAAATAGGGTTGCCTCGTCCATCACCTAAGTGACTTCTGAAACAACCCCTCACCGCTATCTTTATGTCTTATTTGAGTTTTGGTCGATATATATCGAACTTTCATCGACAAATATACACCATTCATCCTACAATTATCCAAATAGTCCAACAAATTAATTGTATTGGATAATTATTCAACAAATTAATAGGAGTTATCTGCAAGTAGTTTTTTTGCGGCAATTATCCCACTCAAAGTTGCACCGGGTATTCCTTGTCCAGGATAAGCAGTGTCTCCACATTGATATGCTCCTTGGTTATCTAATCTAGCTTCTACCATCTGCCAAGGTTTTATATCAAAATATTGAGGATATCCTCCGACCATTCCAAAAGAACGTGCAGTCCATTTTTTCCATGATTTAGGACCACTAGAGTGTGAATATACAATAGCATTTTTATCTATCAAACTCAATCGGTGCAATGTATTCACAATAATCTCTTCAATGGGCTTGGAATCTATTATGGTATTCTGAGGATCGTTTATATGAGTGCTGATGGATGCAACTCTTAAGTTGGGATCATTTGTTCTAGTATGATCTTCACTATGACTGATACTCAAGAAAATACTCTTCGAATTAATTTGTGGAAGCGGTGTTTCTAAGTGGATTTGATGATGAAGGCTTTCAAACTCACGGTTAGATTTAAATACAATCCCCATCTGAAATGCGCTAAAAAGTTTCTTAGAAGACAGAATTTTACTTTCTGTTTTTACTTGAACAATACCTTTCGAAATTTCTTGAAGGTTGTTTATCGGAATACCGGAGACCAAATATTTACTTTCAAAGATTCTGTTCTTGCCTCTGATTATATAGCGATCATTTTGCTTGGCAACCTGTAGTACCTTTTCGCGGTAAATTATATCGCCTCCATTATCCTTGATATAATCTATGATTGGATTGACCAAATTTCGCATTCCTCCATCTAGATAGTAATTACCATAGTTGGTATAGCAAAGTGCAGCTGCCCCGAATAAATAGTTCACCTCCTTGCTGGTATTCTGAGCAGTGATGAGTAATTGCTGATCTATAAAGTCTTTGAATTCATGATGATCTGAGAGAGCTTCAGGTAGTTTAGATTGAGTTGTACTAAATGCGTGTCTTGCCTTGATTAAATCAAGAGGATTAGCGTTTAAGGCAAGACTGAGGTAGTCTCGGGCTTTTTGAGGGGGGAAGTGAAGATATTTTGTTGATGCCTTCCAAACGAATTTGCTCAAAGCATAAGCCTCTTGCCAAAAACTTCCCTGATCACCACCGAAGTGCTTGTTGGCTTCTCCGATCCAATCATTTATATCCTGATATCTATTTACGCACGCACCATTTTTCAAATGAACCTGCATGGGTAAATCAAGCTTTCTTGCTTTGAGTTCAATCCCAATTTCATCTAGCAAATACCTCAGCGGCATGTGGTCATCTAGTCCAACCAATGTGGTAGCTCCAGCTTCAAATACATAGCCTTTTCGAGGGTAGGATGTTGTACAGCCTCCTGGAATCCAGTTTTGCTCGATGATCAAAGGACGCATCCCCTTTTTGGCTAAAAGAGCCGCGGCTGACAAAGATCCCATACCACTTCCAAGAATGACAACCTGATGCATTTGTTTAATCTTTTTGATTAATGATTAAACATTTTAACATAGAATATGTTCAATGCTTCAATTATGAACTTTTCCACACTACTTTGCTTTTTCTAAATTGAACATATGAAAGTCGCAGTTTATCGCAAAGAACATTTTAATGCAGCTCATCGATTATACAATCCTAATTGGAGTGATGAGCGGAATAATGCCGTATTCGGAAAATGTAATAATCCAAATTGGCACGGGCATAATTATGAGTTGGTGGTAAAGCTGGTGGGAGAGGTTAATCCTGATACAGGATATGTTTATGATATGAAGGTTTTGAGTGATTTGATCAAGGATAATGTGCTTTCCCGATTTGATCACAAAAACTTGAATCTTGATGTCCCTGAATTTGAAAACCTAAATCCATCGGCGGAGAACATAGCTGTGGTAATTTATAATATACTCAGACCTAAGATTGATGGTCAATTAGAATTGAAAATAAGACTATATGAAACTGAAAGAAACTTTGTCGAATACCCCGCATAATATGGATGATTACACCGATGATTTTGAAGATCACCTAGGTAGTTCGGACGAAACTCCGCTTCGTGCTGATGCTTTTGATATGGATGACGAACTCAAAATGGAGTTGATCGCCAAACACTTCAAAGAAATCATGCAAATTTTAGGACTCGACCTGGAAGATGATAGTCTACAAGGAAGCCCCATGCGCGTGGCGAAAATGTATGTGCAAGAAGTGTTTAGTGGACTTAATCCTAAGAACAAGCCTAAAGTGAGGCTTTTTGAAAACAAGTATAAATATGACCAAATGTTGGTCGAAAAGGATATTACGTTTTATTCACATTGTGAACATCACTTTGTGCCGATTTACGGAAAAGCACATGTGGCCTATTTTTCAAGTGGGAAGGTGATAGGGCTCTCTAAGATTAATCGAATTGTGCAGTATTATGCCAAACGACCACAAGTTCAAGAGCGTTTGACGATGCAGATTGCGAATGAATTGAAAGAAGCGATGCAGACCGAAGATGTCGCTGTGGTTTTGGATGCAACACATATGTGTGTCTCATCCAGAGGAGTGAATGATACCAATAGCATGACCGGAACAGCATTCTTTGACGGGAAGTTTAAGGACCAATATATTAAGACAGAGTTTCTTAATTATATCAATGCTCGCACCGACTTGAAATAACAACTTATGACTTTTGATAATAAGACTTTTGTCATCATTGGCGCTTCGAGCGGCATAGGTAATGCAACAGCTCAGAAGCTAATAGAGAATGGGGCAGAGGTATATAACTTTTCCAGAACGCCTTCATCTATTGAAGGAATCAAAAACATTCAACTGGATATTTTGGCTGATGAGTTTCCAGAAGGTTCATTGCCAGAAACAGTCGATGGACTGATTTACTGCCCCGGAAGTATTAAGTTAAAACCATTTCAATCACTCAAAAATGAAGACTTTAACAGTGATTTTGAAATTAACGTGATAGGAGCAGTAAAAGCAATAAAAGGCTCCATCAAAGCTTTAAGAAAAAGTGAGAAATCTTCCATAGTCTTGTTTAGCACGGTCGCTGTTTCTCAAGGAATGAGCTTTCATAGCTCGGTAGCTGCTTCTAAGGGTGCAGTTGAAGGTTTGGTTAAGTCTTTGGCTGCTGAATTTTCTAAATCTAAAATTAGAGTGAATGCAATAGCACCAAGTCTAGTGGATACACCTTTGGCATCATCTTTCATCTCATCTGATGAAAAAAGAAAAACGGCTGAGCAAAGACATCCTTTATCCGAAATTGGAGAGCCAAAGGACATAGCCGATGCTGTATGTTTTCTGTTGTCCGATTCTACAAAATGGATGACTGGTCAAGTCATCAATATAGATGGAGGCCTTTCTTCCATTAAGTCTCTTTAACGCCTTTAAAAATCTTATTTCAAAAGGTGCGTATTTCTTGTGTTTTTTCGAGCAATTCCTACTGTTTAGTTCACTTCAAATAAGTGCTTTTTGACTTGAATGAAAAATGGTTTGAATCAGTATTCAGATTTACATTTTTATAATATAACCATACGGTTATCTTTGCACATCTTTTTAAAAACCAAGATTAAATTATGACCTATTTGTTGTACATAGCGCCGTTTTTGGCCCTTGTAGGAATTGCAGTAATGATCTCAAAATCCATTTGGGTGAACAAGCAAGATGCTGGAGATGAAAAAATGAAATCTCTGGCTAATCATATTAAAGAAGGAGCCTTGGCTTTCTTGGCTGCTGAGTACAGAGTGCTTGCTGTTTTTGTTGTTGTTGCAGGTGCTTTGCTTGGAGTTATTTCAAGTCTAGTGGAAACTACCCATTGGTTTATTGTCGTTGCGTTTGTAATCGGGGCGGTATTTTCAGCAATAGCTGGAAACATCGGAATGCGTATAGCAACTGCAGCCAATGTCAGAACAACTCAAGCTGCTAGGACATCACTTTCGAAAGCACTTAAAGTAAGTTTCTCAGGAGGAACAGTCATGGGACTAGGTGTTGCTGGTCTTGCAGTATTTGGTCTGAGTATGTTGTTCATTTTGTTATTCTCATGGTTTATGGGAGGAGAATGGACTAATACAAACGACATGACTATCGTATTGGAAGCTTTGGCAGGATTTTCATTGGGTGCAGAGAGTATCGCACTTTTTGCTAGAGTTGGTGGAGGTATTTATACCAAGGCTGCTGATGTGGGAGCTGATTTGGTTGGTAAAGTGGAAGCAGGTATTCCTGAAGATGATCCGCGTAACCCTGCAACTATTGCTGATAATGTAGGAGATAATGTAGGAGATGTAGCAGGAATGGGCGCCGATTTGTTCGGGTCTTATGTGGCTACAGTATTGGCTTCAATGGTTTTAGGAAACTACATTATCAAAGACATGGCCG
This sequence comes from Cyclobacteriaceae bacterium, assembly GCA_049115815.1. Lineage (GTDB taxonomy): Bacteria > Bacteroidota > Bacteroidia > Cytophagales > Cyclobacteriaceae > Marinoscillum. Next base: position 416,353 of record JAGDZO010000006.1, read on the forward strand.
AGGCTGGTCTAGTGCTAGACACATTTGGAGGTATTGGTCCAATTTTGCTACCTATTATGATAGCAGGCGTTGGAATTATTTCGTCCATCATCGGTACATTTTTCATAAGCATCAAGAATGATAACGCTAAAGAAGCTGAAGTTCAGAAAGCGCTTAACACAGGAAATATCATATCTATATTGATCACTGCGGTTGCAGGTTGGTTTCTAATAGATTGGTTACTACCTGAAACAATAGTAGGAATGAGTTTCTTCGGAGAAGGAACAATGGATATTCCTAGTCGTCACGTATTCTACGCTACACTTGTTGGATTGAGTGTGGGTTATTTGATTTCATTATTTACTGAGTATTATACAGCGCTAGGTAAGAAACCAGTTATGGATATTGTGCAAAACTCGTCTACAGGTGCTGCCACCAATATTATTTCAGGTCTGGCTACTGGTATGATTTCTACTTTCTCTTCAGTATTACTTTTTGCAGCGGCCATTTGGGGAGCATATGAATTGGCAGGATTCTATGGTGTTGCTTTGGCTGCATCAGCTATGATGGCTACTACGGCTATGCAGTTAGCTATTGATGCTTTTGGACCTATTGCTGATAATGCAGGAGGTATTGCTGAAATGAGTGAGCTTCCAAAAGAGGTTAGAGAAAGAACTGATATTTTGGATTCTGTTGGTAATACTACTGCTGCTGTAGGTAAGGGTTTCGCAATCGCTTCAGCTGCACTTACAGCCTTAGCCTTGTTTGCAGCATACGTAACATTCACGGGGATCGACGGTATCAACATTTTTAAAGCTGATGTCTTAGCGGCATTGTTTCTAGGAGGTATGGTTCCAGTGGTATTCTCAGCACTCGCTATGCAGTCCGTAGGAAAAGCTGCTATGGAAATGGTAAAAGAGGTAAGAAGACAGTTTAAGGAGATACCGGGTATCATGGAAGGAACTGGCAAACCAGAATACAGCAAGTGCGTAGACATCTCAACCAAGGCAGCCATTAAGGAAATGATGCTTCCAGGTGCCATTACAATTATTGCTCCATTACTTATAGGATTTTTGATGGGTCCTGAGCCTCTAGGAAGTTATATGGCTGGCGTTGCAGTCTCTGGAGTGCTTTGGGCAATCTTCCAAAACAATGCAGGAGGAGCTTGGGATAATGCAAAGAAATCTTTTGAAGCAGGAGTTATGATCGATGGAGAAATGACCTTCAAAGGTTCAGAAGCCCATAAGGCTGCTGTAACTGGCGATACTGTTGGAGATCCATTCAAAGATACTTCTGGTCCTTCAATGAATATTTTGATCAAGCTGACCTGTCTGGTAGGATTGGTGATTGCACCGATACTTGGTGAAATACACGGAGGTGTTTCGCACTCTGCGGAAGTACATATTGAGAACGTTGATAATCAAGTCGTAGAAGAGAAAACAGTAGAAGTTAGTGTGGAAGGGGAAAACGACTCTGAATTGGTTGCGACTGTGGTAATCACAGAAAATGGAGAAACAACCACAGCCAAGATCGAGGGTACTAAACAGGAAATTGAGGATAAAGTCGATGAAATGAAATAGTATATAGTCACAAATTTTAATAACAAGCCCTGATCTTTTGATTAGGGCTTTTTTTATGACTTTGTATTATAATATTATATCGCAATATTGAGAATCATTACTTCATGTTCAGGTGTCTAAGTTGTTGATAATTAGGTAATTAAAATATTATTACTATATTTGAAGAAATCAACGCCCAAATACCATGAGAAATACACTTAAATCTCTTGCCTTATTGTTATTAATTTTTGGTCTTTTATCACCGGCCATTAGCCGTAGCACAGGAGAAGAAAAAGAGGTCTTCGAACAACTTTCTACCAAACTCGAAACTGCTATTGAGGGAAGAAACTTCCACGATGCTCGAGAGGCGATAGAAGAATTGATGCCTTTGATGAAAGATGAGTTGAAAAGGAATAAAAAGGAACTTTCACTATTGAAGAAAGCTGAGGAGCCAGAAATTGAGCCTTCAGTATTTGAAAAGAATTTGGTTAGAAAAACGGAATTGTATAATTCTTTAAAAGACTTGGTTGGAGTATCTCCTGCCGCCTTACGCGTGAAATCTGAGAAAATAAAAAAGGATGTTGAAGAGTTTATCGAACTCTCATAGAAGCCCATTTTCTCAAGCTACTAATTAAGTCCTCTCAAGTTTTTGAGAGGACTTTTTTTTGGTTAATTCAGTTAAGTTTGCCGAATGAATCACCCCTCGAAGAGAATTCCTCATTTCCTCAATCAAGCATTACTTGGGATTCTTTTTCTGCTCTCTTTAATACCTGAATCATATTGCCAAAAGCTCTCCTACGATGATTTTATTGGAAGTGAATTAATAATATCGAATAGACAAAATTCAAAGGAGACTCTAAAGAAGGAGTATGTTGTTTTGGTAAGTATAGACGGATTTAGACACGACTATGCTGAAAAATATGGGGCAACCAAAATTCTAGATTTGGCTAAATCAGGATCTAAATCTGAATCGTTTTTACCATTATTCCCATCAAAAACTTTCCCAAGTCATTATTCGATTATTTCAGGTTTGACCCCAAGCAATCATGGAATTATAGGAAACTCTTTTTACAGCAAGGAAAAAGATGATTGGTTCAATCAAAAGGATTTAGGAGATGGGCATTGGTTTGGAGGAGTGCCTCTATGGACCCTTGCCGAGGATCAAGGGATGTTGTCAGCGAGTATTTATTGGGTGGCCTGTGAGGCCACTATCGCGGGTTCTAAATCAACATACACTTTCGGATACGATCAAAAGGTGCCCAATACACACAGGGTAAAAAAGATTATAGAATGGTTGGGATTACCACCAAATCAAAGACCGCACTTGATCACAGCATATTTTTCTACTGTAGATACCGCGGGCCATAACTTTGGTCCAGATGATGAACGTACAAAGGATGCAGTCTTAGAGATTGATGAAGTAATTGGCCAACTTGTAAGTCAACTTGATCAGACAGGCTTACCTGTTACGATAGTTTTGGTCTCTGATCACGGAATGACAGAGGTGACAAATAATATTGTATTACCAGACTTGGTTGATTTGAAGGATGCGGAAGTCATTTATTCAATCCCTACTATGATTTATCAACCAGATAGTGTCAAGAAGTCTGAACTGCATAAGTCATTACTTCAATGCGATCAGTTTGAGACTTTTTTGCCAATTAACCTGCCTGCTCATTTAGACTTGAACAATCCAGATAGGGTAGGCGATATTATTGTTTACCCATCAGCGCCAAATATCATATCCTCTGCGCCGGGCTCGATTAAGCCTGGTACACATGGTTTCGATGCACTCACTTGTCCAGAAATGGGGGGTATTTGCTACATAAAAGGACCGAGAATTAAGGAAAATTTCAAGTTTGGAATGGTTGAAAATATTCATTTGTATCCATTCTTAGCCTACCTGCTAGATCTACAATTGAGCCATAAAATAGATGGAGAACTGAGGTATATGAAGCCAGTTCTGAAATAGTAAATACTCGGTTTGGCACAATATTGGTTAAACCCAAATCATGCTACACTCACTAGATACCTTTTTCACGCTATTTCACAGTGCTTTTGTTTTATTTGTCTTATTTGGTTGGGCTCATCCAAAAACTCAAAAAGCGCACATCACATCATTATTATTGACAATTACGGCGTGGTTGCTCATAGGGCTATATGTTGGTACCATTGGTTATTGCCCGCTCACTGATTGGCACTGGGATATCAAAAGGGCGCTTGGAGAGACCGGGATGTCTTCGTCTTTTATTGGTTATATGATCGAACAGTACTTAGGGTTGAAGTTCACTAAAATCACCTATGATATTCTATCTGCTGGAGGACTGATATTAGGAGTGATAATGGCTATTTATAACCATTTCAAATTCAAAACTCCTAAACTGAAACATTCCAGAGCCTGAGAATAATACATCTTCGGTTTTGATTACTCCTCTGAAAATCCCATTCATCATGAAATAATTCATGATTGTCGTTTAGTTTGGTCTCGTTAGAAAAAGTTATTCTATATTCGGAATGATCAACTAATAGCTATGCGAGCACCAAAAGAGTTTACCGTTCTGTATGTGGACGATGAAAGAGCTAACCTAAGAAGTTTTAAATCAGCCTTTAGACGAATTTATAATGTGATCATCGCGGATAATCCGATCACTGGGATGGAGCTCGTCCGAGAGAATAAAATTGATATTGTAGTTTCAGATCATAGGATGCCTGAGCTTATTGGAACGGATTTCTTGCGCGAGGTTCATCTTTTTAATGACAATATCAAGAGAATAATTTTGAGTGGTTTTGTGAAGAAGGAAGAGCTTGAAGAGGCCAATGAGGAATTTGGATTACATGCTTATGTAGCCAAGCCATGGGACTTTGAGAATATGCGAGAACTCTTCGAAACGTTACTTTCACAAAAAGAATCTCCACACCTCATTTATGAATAATATCCAATAATTATTTATGTTAAAACACATTCTGGCACAATCTTGGTATCTAACCCATTGAAAGTGAATTACAGTCGTAATGAATCTTTTAGTTAGGTTAGGTTGGTGATAGCCCTTTTCGAAAGAAAAGGGCTTTTTTTATTGGTAACAGGAGAGTTACCATACTATATCCTTCAGGTCTTTTTACTAACTTAGAAGAAACCTATTTATCAAAACTATGAAGATTATTTTTGAATGGTTATTGAGCATACTGGCAGCATTTCTTCTGCTTCAAACACTATTTTTTAAATTCACTGGTAGTGAAGAGAGTATCTATATTTTTAGTGAAATAGGCATGGAACCTTGGGGACGAATAGGGTCAGGAGTTTTAGAATTAGTAGCTGGAGTATTGTTGCTGACGAATGCTTATAGGGTGTATGGAGCCCTTTTGAGCATAGTTATCATTTCGGGAGCAATTTTTTTTCACCTTACCTCTTTAGGTATAGAAATTCTCAATGATGATGGATTGTTATTCTATTATGCAGTAACTGTTTTTATCAGCAGTGCATTGTTGCTAGTTCTAAAAAAAGATCAGCTTCCTTTTACTGGAGGCAAATCTTAATTTCAGGCAGTAGGCGTGCGAAAAGAGTCCTTAATTGCTGGAGAGAAGTGGTTTGATTCAAAAGGATGGAAAGTCTTTAAATTTCAAAGAGATACTTGGAATGCCTATTTGTCTGGTAAGAATGGCCTGCTGAATGCACCTACTGGAAGTGGCAAAACTTATGCACTTTGGATGGCTTGTATATGCGATCACCTCAATTCCAAAGTTCAAGAAAGTAATCATGCAGCATTAAAAGTTCTTTGGGTAACGCCATTACGAGCATTGGCTAAGGATATTCAGCGAGCAATGCAAGAAGCTTGTGATGATTTTGGTCTTGGCTGGCAAGTAGGACTAAGAACAGGAGATACCAGTTCTACACAAAGACAACAGCTGAAGAAGAAACCACCGCAAGCATTGGTTATTACTCCCGAGAGTATTCATATCCTCCTGAGCCAATCTGATTATCCAAATTATTTTAAGGACTTAAAGGCAGTCATTGTTGATGAATGGCATGAACTTCTTGGTACAAAAAGGTCAGTAGCTACAGAGCTGGCTATCTCGAGATTAAAGAAGGTATCGGATAATAAGTTAAAGGTATGGGGGATCTCTGCCACCATTGGCAATCTACCTCAGGCAAAAAGAGTTTTGTTAGGCGAGGACCTTTACAAAGATGGCGTTGAGATAAGATCAGATGTCAAGAAAAAAGTTGTTGTCAAATCAGTTTTACCGGATGAAGTAGAGAAGTTTCCATGGACGGGACATTTAGGAGTGAAGTTACTGCCGAAAATCATCCCCATCATCCGTCGGAGTAGTTCAACTTTACTCTTCACAAATACTCGATCCCAAACTGAAATATGGTACCAGTCAATTCTTAAAGAAGCCCCCGAAATGGCTGGTTTGATAGCGATGCATCATGGCAGTATGAACCAAGATATTAGAAATTGGGTAGAAGAAGCACTACATAGAGGTCAACTGAAAGTCGTGGTTTGTACCTCAAGTCTTGATTTAGGTGTTGATTTTAGTCCAGTAGATACGGTTATTCAAATAGGAGGTCCTAAGGGCGTTTCAAGGTTCTTTCAAAGAGCAGGTCGTAGCGGACACCAACCAGGTGCTACGAGTAAGATCTATTTTGTGCCTACACACTCCTTAGAGCTTGTAGAGGGAGCTGCGCTCAGAGAAGCAATTGCTGAAGAAGCTTTTGAGAGTAAGAAACCTCTAGAAAAAAGCTTAGATGTCTTAGTCCAATACTTAGTTACTCTCGCTGTAAGCGGAGGATTTAAACCTTTGGAGATCCTTGAAGAAGTAAGAACTACTTATAGTTTCCGAAACTTAACTGCCCAAGAATGGAGATGGTGCCTGGACTTCATCACTACTGGCGGTAACTCATTAGGTGAGTACGATGAGTTTTCAAGAGTGTATAATGATGATGGTATCTATAAAATCATCAATAAAAAAGCGGCCACAAAACATAAGTTGTCAATAGGAACTATAGTCAGTGACCCTTCTTTGAAGGTACGTTTTCTGACAGGAGGTTATATAGGCACTATTGAAGAAAGTTTTATCTCTCGATTAAATCCTGGTGATAGCTTTTGGTTTGCCGGGCAAAATCTTGAATATGTTAGAATAAAGGAATTGACGGTTTTGGTAAAGAAGTCCAAGAAAAAGGCTGGAGTAACGCCGCAGTGGATGGGAGGTAGGCTTCCGCTTTCTTCTATGCTTGCCTCTAGAATTCGTCAGAAACTGCAGGATGCTGTTGACGGCAAATTTGAGGATATTGAGATGAAAACCATTAGACCTATTTTAGAACTTCAGAATGAGTGGTCTCATATTCCTACATTAGACAAACTACTGATTGAGAGAACGAAAAGTAAATACGGGCACCACGTTTTCTTTTATCCTTTTGAAGGCATGTTCGTTCATGAAGTTCTCGCTGGTCTGGTAGGCCTAAGGATAAGTCGGATCAAACCTATATCGCTATCGATCTCTATGAATGATTACGGTTTCGAATTGCTATCAGATCAAGAGATTCCGATTGAAGAGGCATTGGAGATTGATCTTTTTAGTGAAGAAAATGTGATGGACGATATCCTTGAGTCAATTAATATGACTGAGATGGCTAAGAGAAATTTCAGAGATGTCGCCACTATTGCAGGCCTCATTTTTCCTGGTTATCCAGGAAAAAATATTCGCTCAAAACATTTGCAGGCTTCATCTGGCATACTTTTTAAGGTGTTCGAGGAGTATGATAAAGATAATCTGCTTATCAAACAATCTATGAATGAAGTACTCACCTTGCAACTAGAATATTCGAGACTTTTTGAAGCACTTAGAAGAATCAATAATCAAAAAATTACCTTGGTTGAAACAGCTAAACCTACACCTTTTGCATTTCCAATTTTGGTGGATATGTTTAGGCGTCAGAAACTAACCTCAGAACAAGTGAAAGATAGAATCCTTAAAATGCAGATTCAGCTTGAGAAAGCAGCCACGAAAAAATAATTAAACCAGAACATGAAATACCTGCTACTAATCGGAAGTTTATTCTCATTGACATTGACTCATGCTCAAGGCGTGCTGGGAAAATGGAAAACCATTGATGATCAAACGGGCAAGGCTCGCTCTATAGTGGAGATAGTGGAGCGCGATGGAAAGGTTTACGGATCTATTGTACAGCTTTTTAGAAGTCCAGAAGAGGACCCAGACCCAATCTGTGAACTATGTCCTGGTGATCGAAAGGATCAAAAAGTAATAGGCATGGAGATTATAAGGGAAATGGTTCGCGAAAAATCGAGTGGGGAATATGAGGATGGTGAAATATTAGATCCAGAGAGTGGTGATGTGTATGATTGCAAAATTTGGTTAGATGAATCTGGAAACTTGAAAGTGAGAGGATACATCATGTTTCTCTATCGCACGCAAACTTGGTTACCTTATCGTGGATAGTCTATCCATACAGCAAAACCAGTTAGATTTTCGTTTTCAAGGCCAGACATTTGTGCTAAGCCCATTGAAATCAGTTTATTGGAAGGAAGAATCAACTCTAATCATTTCTGATGTTCATTTAGGGAAGGCTGGTCATTTCAGAAAAAATGGAATTCCCATACCTCAAGAAGTCCACTTGAGTGATTTTTCCCGTATCAATTACCTTATTGAAACTTATCAGCCCGCTCGAATTCTATTCTTAGGTGATTTGTTTCATAGTGAATTCAATAACGAATGGAGTGATCTTATTAACTGGTCCAATCAGCGAGATAGTATCGAACAGGTGCTTGTAGAAGGCAATCACGATCAACTTACGCGCGACTTGTATAAGAAGACCAAGATTCATTTAGTACCAAGTTTTGAGCGCGGACCTTTTGAATTTACTCATGAAAAAATCGATTCAAAACTTCATAACATTTCAGGGCATATTCACCCTTGCGTTAGACTTCAAGGATCAGCAAGGCAATCAATAACTGTTCCATGTTTTTATTTCGCAAAGGAATATTCTTTGCTTCCGGCTTTCGGCACCTTCACAGGTAATCACCCGATCCGCGTGACTAAAGGAGACCAAATAATTGCCATTGCTGAGAATCAATTAATCGACATCAAACCTTAATTGATTAATTTTAGTAAGAATTTTCCATCATTGAGATAGAAATATGAGGTTACCTTTTTGTGTGATGTGGTATTTAACATTGGAATTCGTTTCCTATTGAGCTATGAAGGACAGTGAAGTTCTGGAAAGAATTAGAGGGGGAGATGAAAGAGCTTTGGATTTTCTTTATCAGAAGCATTATCGGATGATGACAAATCTAGTGCTTAGAAATAGTGGAACGGAAGAAGAAGCTAAAGATGTCTATCAGGAGGCGTTGATTGCATTTTGGCAAAAGGCTGCAAGTGGTAAGTTGGTTTTAACATCGAAAATCAGCACCTATTTATACAGCATTTGCTTTAATCATTGGCGAAAGGAACTTGAAAGAAAATCTAGGTTGAGCAATGAAGAGGTAGATAGTGAAGAGTATCAGACGCATGATGCCAAAGAGAAGCTCAAAATAGTGATGGAATGTGTAAATGAATTAGGAGATACCTGTAAGAGAATATTGACATACTATTATTTTGAAGGAAGAGGCATGAAGGAAATCGCTGAAAAAATGAATTTCGCAAATACTGATACTGCTAAAACCAAAAAATATAAGTGTAAGAAGAAATTGGATAATTTGATTAAGTCCCGCTATAGTTCAACTGACTTTTTTGATTGATGAAATCAACACCGCTAGAATTAATAGATAAGCACCTCAGAAATGAACTCACAGAAAGTGAGCAAAATTCATTTGATGCTGAATTGAGTTCGAATCCTGAATTTGCAAGGCAGGTAGAATTTGACAAATTGCTATCTGAAGGCATCACTGCTGTTCGCAAAACAGAGTTAAAATCCAGATTAGATGCCATATCAGTTTCTCCATCTTGGTATGGAATAGGTCAATTTGGAAACTCAACCATTCTCAAGTCCCTTGGTTACGTTTTAGGTGCAGCTATTGTCGGTCTAAGCGCTTATATGATTTTTGACGAACAACCAGAGGTTGAAATTAGAAATGAGGATAGGGGAATTCAGATCAGTTCATCAGCATATGACTATCCGCGGAATGTAGAACTGTTTGAATTAGAAATACCAGAACAGATAATCGAGGTGACTAACAGTGTGGTAGTTAAAGATCAATCTTCTACTGAAGAAAAACTGGCGTTGGTAGAGATAGAGGAAGAGCTTAGAGAGGTAACTGGTGAGGAAGAGGAAATAACTGACGAATCAGAATTTATACCAAATGTCGTAGTACCTGGGCTCAATGAGCTAGATGATGAAGCTGGTTTAACTATAGAAGAAGCTAAACTACCAGATATGACTAGTGAAGATGTTGCTTTTGAGAGCAGTTCAAATCTAGATGTTGAGGCAGATTTCAGTAGAGGCAAAGGAATCAGGTATAGCTATTTTGATGGCAAGCTTTACTTGCAAGGAGATTTCAAATCCAACCCATATGAGATTCTTGAAATACATGGGGCTGCAAGCAAGAAATTGTTCTTGTATCATAATAATTCCTACTACAATTTGTCAATAAGCGACAAATTGAAAGAGTTGACACCAATCTCGGATCAACTTCAGATTAATGAGTTGGAAATTGTGAGAAACAATAAGCGTTAGCAAAACGTACTTTTCAGGCTACATTCTTTAGTTTTGAGGCTTAATGACTCAGAAGAACCGGACTAAGCGAAAACTAGGTAGTTACCCTTTTTTAAGTGTGACTTTCAGCATCACCCTAGCCCTTTTTGTGGTGGGTTTATTTGGGGTAATGGCATTGCATGCTAAAAAGCTAACCAACCTCATCCAGGAAAACATCGAGATTCAGGTATATCTCAACAAACAGATAACCTCGGGTGATATTAGTAAAATCACCAGAACCATAGGATCCAAAGAGTACGTTTTGAAAAATGAAGAAGACGCGAAGGTCAAATTGATCACCAAGTCTGAAGCAGCAGAGCAATTCAAAAAAGATACAGGGGAGGGTTTTATTCAATTTCTAGGAGACAATCCGCTAAGGGACGTATTGGTGGTCAATATTAGCCCTGAATACCAGTCAACAGATTCTCTAGCGATGATTAAGACGGAAATTCAGCAACTGCGTGGGGTATACGAAATAGCTTATGTGGAGTCATTAGTTCAGAGTATCAATGAAAACCTCACAAAAATTGGTTTTATCCTACTAGGTTTTTTTGTCATTCTATTGGTTGTGGTGATCATACTCATCAATAACACCATTAAACTAGCATTATTCTCACAGAGATTTTTGATAAGAAGTATGCAATTAGTGGGTGCTACATCTGGATTCATTCGAGGGCCTTTTCTCAAGAGATCAGTTTTTTACGGACTCCTTTCCGGAATATTTGCGTCTGGCTTACTCATAGGATTGATGAGCTTTTTGTATAAGCAGATAGAGGATATAAGAGCTTTACAGGATTTAGAAAAATTGGGAATACTTTTTGGTGCTTTAATCGTACTAGGTATTGTCGTTGGATATTTGAGTACATATCGTGCTGTCAAAAAGTACTTGAAAATGTCTCTGGATGATCTTTATTAAAAAATAAACGAACTAATTCGAAATGTCAGATCAAAACAAATTCGCCTTTAAGAAGGCCAATTACATCATCATGTTAGCAGGAGTGCTCACTTTGATCATTGGTTTTTTCATCATGGCTTCAGATGGAGAACCTTATGGGTTTGGATTTTTAGGCCTAACTCTCGGCCCAATAGTCGTCATGTTAGGCTTTATCATTGAGTTCGTGGCAATTCTCTATAAGCCAAAGTCTACAGAGAAAGAGTAACCAAATATGAGTTGGATTGAAGCGTTGATTCTTGGTGTAATTCAAGGATTAACAGAGTTTTTGCCGGTGAGTAGTAGTGGTCACCTTGAAATCGGATCGGTTCTTTTAGGGGTAAAAACGGAAGAAAACTTACTTTTCGCAGTGATTGTGCATGCAGCTACTGCTCTTAGTACCATAGTAGTTTTTAGAAAAGATATCCTTGAGATTCTCCAGGGCCTTATCGAATTTAGGTGGAACGAATCATGGGCATTCGCTATCAAGATCATCATTTCGATGATACCCGTAGGGATTGTTGGGGTGTTTTTTGAAGATGAGATTTCGGCCTTGTTTACTGGGAATTTACTGCTGGTAGGGAGCATGTTAATTTTCACATCTGCGCTACTTTTTTTCACCCATTTCAAAAAAGACAATACCAAGCCTGTGGGAACGATTCATGCTTTCATCATTGGTCTAGCTCAGGCTGTCGCTATTTTGCCAGGTATTTCCAGGTCAGGCTCCACTATAGCCACTGCATTGATACTAGGAGTAGAAAAAAGTAAGGCCACACGATTTTCCTTCCTCATGGTTTTGATTCCTATTCTGGGAGCGAGCGCCTTGAAGATGAAAGATTATGTAGAATCTCCCAGTACATATGACGGATTATCTTTAGTTAGTATGGTTGTAGGGTTCTTAGCCTCTTTCATTGCTGGATATGCCGCATGCAAATGGATGGTAGGCATTGTAAAAAAAGGTAAGCTTACCTATTTCGCCGCTTATTGTTTGGTTGTTGGTCTCATAGCCATTATCTCTCAAATATGGATTTGAGCATTTACTCAGAAGGCCAGATATTACTGATTGATAAGCCACTTACCTGGACTTCATTTGACGTGGTGAAAAAACTACGTTATGCACTTAAGGTGAAAAAAATTGGTCATGCAGGAACACTAGATCCTCTTGCTACGGGTCTTCTTCTTATAGGTACGGGCAAATTCACCAAGAAGCTTCACGACCTTCAAGGATTGGATAAAACCTATACTGGCATCATTGGCCTGGGTAATACAACTCCTTCTTATGATTTGGAAACTGAATTTGAAAATGAAAAGTCAATAAATCACCTTTCAGATCAAGACATAGTCAATGCAAGTCTTAAATTAACTGGGGAAATTTCTCAGTTGCCTCCAGCTCATTCTGCGGTGAAAGTAGGAGGAAAACGTGCCTATAAATTGGCTAGGAACAATGTTGAAGTCAAAATTGATCCAAGACAAGTCGAGATAAAGCGTTTTGATATAGATAAGATAGTAGGGGGCGAGGTTCATTTCAGTATTGATTGCACTAAGGGAACTTACATCAGAAGCATTGCCAACGATTTTGGGGCATTATTAGGAGTAGGTGGATATCTCAAAAGCTTGAGACGCACGAGAATTGGAGAGCATCATGTAGACGATGCTGCGGATCTCTTAGAGTTTGTTAATAAAATCAATCAAGATGAAACTGATTGACGATTTATCAGTTTTTTCAGCGCCCTCAGGATCGGTGGTGACTAGTGGAACCTTTGATGGTGTACACGTTGGTCATCAAAAGATATTAAAAAGGGTGGTCACTAAAGCCAGATCAAATGAGATTCAAAGTGTGGTTTTAACTTTTTGGCCTCATCCCAGATTTGTGCTGGGCAAAGGAAAAAGCGACCTTAAACTCTTGACAACATTTGAGGAAAAGGTAGAAATGCTTAGCGAAAGTGGAATCGATTATCTTGTGAAAATCCCCTTTACCAAAGAATTTTCTGAGCTTTCATCGCAGGATTTTATTCAGAAAATTCTCATTGATGGATTGAATACTAAAGAATTGGTGATAGGGTATGATCATCGTTTCGGTAAAAACAGAGAGGGAGGTTTTGATTATCTCATGAAACACTCTGAGAGCTACGGATTTAATATTTCAGAAATATCTCGGAAGGATATTGAAGATGTCGCCGTAAGTTCAACCTCTATCAGGAATGCTCTAGCTGAGGGAGTTATTGATGTGGCGAATGAACATCTGGGTAGAAGATATTCTTTGTCAGGATTTGTCAAGGATGGTGATCGAATAGGCAGAAGTATTGGCTTCCCGACGGCTAATATTGAGGTACCGGAAAGCTATAAGTTAATACCAGCAGATGGTGCATACGCTGTATATGTATTTCACATTAACAACAGATACCAAGGCATGCTAAATATTGGCCAAAGACCAACTGTGTCCGGCCAAGAGAGGAGAATTGAGGTAAATATTTTTAATTTTGATAGTGACATTTATAATCAAAGAATTTCCATTCAATTTGTGAAGAGATTGAGAGGAGAACAGCATTTCGCCAGCATTGAAGAATTAAAGAATCACCTTTCTTTGGACAAGCAAAGGGCAACAGAAATCTTAAACCAAGAATCATGAGGACATTATCAAATCTAGGAATCCTGCTCATCTGCGTACTATTCATGGCATGTGCCGCTGGTGGACGGGTCACATCTTTGTTGTTTTCACCTGCTGATGATCAGAAGCTAGGTAAGCAAGTAAGTGACGAGATCAACTCAAATAGTGCTGAATATCCACTTTTATCGGAATCTCAATATCCCGACTCTTATAAATATCTAAATGCTATGAGAGACAAAATTCTGCAAAGCGATGATGTTTCTTACAAAGACGAGTTTAGCTGGGAACTTAAAATCATTCAAAATGACGATGTATTGAATGCTTTTGCTACACCTGGAGGTTACATTTATGTGTATACAGGCCTGATTAAATATTTGGATAAGGCGGATGACCTGGCGGGAGTAATGGGACATGAGATAGCGCATGCAGACAGAAGACATTCAATAAAGCAATTGGAAAAGCAGTATGGGATTCAGATCCTATTGAGTATTGCATTGGGCAATGAACCAAGCCAACTAGCTCAAATGGCCGGACAAATAGCTGGACAAGGTGCTGTGTTAAAATTTAGCAGGGGAGCTGAGGCTGAAGCCGATGAATTCTCAGTAAAGTATTTAGGTGATACAGATTATGCTTGTAATGGAGCAGCTTCATTTTTCCAAAAACTATTAGATGAAGGACAGACTGGAGGAGCTCCGGAGTTTTTGAGCACACATCCAAGTCCAAAAAATCGAGTGCGAGACATCAATGAGCAAGCCAATGCAGAAAGCTGTAACACTTCTTTAATAAATGAAACAGGCATGACTTATGCGCAATTTGTAGCAAGTTTTCCTTGATATCGATCAAATCAATAACAATGAAAAAGTTAATTCTACTCGGAGCAATAACGCTCATTTCCATTTTTATAAGCTGTGATGATAATGGCGATCTGGTGTTGTTTTCTATTCAAAACGACAAGGATCTTGGAGCTCAAGTAGCTGCCGAAATTGCCGCAGACACGTCATTCAATATTCTTTCCCCTGTAGATTATCCAGAGGCATATGCTTATCTCAATGGAATGAAAGATGATATTCTGGCCTCTGGAAATGTCACTTATGCAGATGAATTTGCATGGGAGTTGCATATCATCAATGATGATGTGCTAAATGCCTTTGCTACACCAGGAGGTTATATCTACGTGTATACTGGGCTCATTAAGTATCTAGAAAAAGCCGATGATTTGGCAGGAGTGATGGGGCATGAAATAGCTCACTCAGACCAAAGACATAGCTCCAAACAACTTCAAAGAGCATATGGTATTCAAGGACTGTTGAGCATTTTGACTGGAAGTGAATCGTCTCAGATTGCTCAAATAGCAGGGCAAGTAGCTGGTAAAGGTGCTGTATTGGCTTTTGGGAGAGATGCCGAGTCTGAAGCAGACGAATTTTCTGTGAAATATCTAGCAGGGACAGACTATGCATGTAATGGTGCCGCCTCATTCTTTCAAAAGTTATTGGATGAAGGTCAAGGCGGTGGCACGCCAGCATTTCTAAGCACACATCCATCACCAGACAACAGGGTGGAAGACATCAATGAAACGGCTACTACTAACGGATGCAGTACTGAAGGAATCGTTGAATCAGGATTTACTTATACAGATTTTCAAAACAGCTTGCCTTAATGAAGAAATCAGAAATAAAAATTAGTGTAGAATTAGATGCGCAGAACATCCCCGAGAAAATCACTTGGGATGCTGACGAAAAAGACCAGCCAGGAAGCTCTGAAACAAAATCAATTAGTCTTTCTCTTTGGGATGATAAACTAAAGAACACGATGCGTATTGACCTATGGACCAAAGATATGCCTGTAGAAGATATGAAGCGATTTTACATCGATTGTCTCGGCGGTTTGGCGCAATCAGTACTTAACAGCACAGGTGACGAATATATGTCTTCTGAATTGAATAAGGTATGCGACAAGTTTGTGACGCACCTTAAAAACGAAATGAGTTAAGTCTAATAAGAATTTTGTTTAAAAGCTTGAAGGAAACTTCGAGCTTTTTTTTGTCCTTTTTTATCAAAATCACATATTAGCAACCATTAAAACCTCCAATATTGATATATTTATTGATTATTGAATATTGATAAGTAATCAACATTAACCTACTCGGATATATGAATCTAAGCAAACTCAAATTCTTATTTACCCTAACAACTATTCTGGCAACATTGCACCTAGCTTATGCTCAAGTGAGTGTAGCAGGAAAGGTGACTGATGGTGAGACCGGAGAAGAATTAATAGGTGTAAGCGTTCTGGTAAAAGGAACTGTAACTGGAACCATCACGGATGTAACTGGTAGTTTTAACTTGAACATCAGTCAACCACCTCCCGTGACTTTGGTAGTATCAAGTGTAGGATACGAGCGCCAAGAAATAGAGATTGATCAGCCCTCTGTTTCTAGTCTCAATGTGAAAATGAAAGAGTCATTTATGCTCGGGCAGGAAGTGGTGGTATCAGCATCCCGTGTTGAGGAGAGTATCCTTCAATCTCCTGTTAGTATTGAAAAAATGGACATTCTAGCTGTTCAAAACACCTCTTCAGATACTTACTACAAAGCCATTGCCAACTTGAAAGGAGTAGATGTCGCTTCAAGTAGCATCAATTTTCAGATCATCAATGCAAGAGGGTTTGCCTCTACGGGAAACACAAGGTTTGTTCAATTGATTGATGGAATGGATACGCAGGCCCCTGCATTGAATTTCCCTATTGGTAATCTGAACGGTCCTTCATCTTTGGATGTAGAAAGTGTAGAAATGATACCAGGAGCATCTTCGGCATTATACGGTCCGAATGCCTTCAATGGTATCCTTTTGATTAATAGCAAGAATCCTTTTGATTATCAGGGACTTAGTGCTACCTACAAGACGGGACTAAATCATGTTGACAATCCTAATGGTAGAGACCCTGCTTTGATGCATGACGTTTCGCTACGCTACGCTAAATCATTTAATGATAAGTTCGCTTTCAAAGTCAACTTTTCATACATGAAGGCAGATGACTGGGAAGGTAATTCTGCCTTTGATAGAAATGAGGCACTACGGCCTGATGGTTTCTCATTCAATCCTGCCGCTGACAGGTTGCATTTTATGGGTGATGAGGCTTCTACGAATATTGGTTTCTTAGGATTCGCGGCACTTGCTGCTTTTCAATCTGAGGCTGACGGAGTAGCTCAAGCTGACGAGAATCCTGCATATGAAGGTTTGAGAGCCATATTCAATGGAATTGGTGTCACAGACTATTTGAACGCTGGAGATATCCCTGGCCATACAGTAGCTAGGACTGCTTACACAGAAAGATCTTTGATTGATTATGGTGCTGAAAACATGAAAATCAATACGGGATTGTACTATAGATTGAACGATAATTTAGAATTGAGTTATTTGTACAACGCTGGATTTGGAACAAGTATTTATACAGGAGCACAACGATATGCTCTATCTAATTTTGGTATTCAACAGCATAGACTTCAGTTACGAGGAAGCGACTTTTATGTAAGAGCTTATGCTACCATTGAAGATTCTGGTGATTCATACATTACCGAATTTCTCGGTAATACAGTAAGTGAGGCGCACACAGGAAATAGCGCGTGGTTTGCCACATACACGGCTCAGTATTTGAAATACCTAAAAGACCAAGGGTTGGATCCCGGCGAGATCAATACATTGACTGCCGATCAAGCTATACCAATTCAAGAAGCAGCGCATGAATATGCTAGAAGTCAAGTTGATCTGACTCGACCAGCTGAAGGAAGTATCGGGTTCAACAGAGCTAAAGAGGTAGCATTGGATAAAGACAAAGACGAGCCATTTACAGTTCCTAATGGCCCATACTTTGATGATAAATCCAAAATGTATCATGCTGAAACTCAATATGACTTCACGAGACTTCTAAACAATACTATTGAACTCCAAGCTGGAGCGAGTTTCCGAACTTTCGACCTTAGATCTGAGGGAACGATCTTCCCAGATAAGGATGGCGGAATTCAAATCAATGAATTTGGTGGTTATGTTCAGGCAGCAAAAAGCATAGTGCCAGATATGCTAAAACTTTCTGGTTCTTTGAGATTTGATAAGAATCAAAACTTTAACGGGCAAATTAACCCAAGGATCTCTGCTGTATACACAGTAAAGAAAAATCACAATTTAAGAGTGTCTTATCAAACTGGATTTAGAAATCCAACGACACAAGGTCAGTACATAGACTTGGATATTATTTCAGCAAGACTCTTAGGTGGTTTGGAAGAGAATTATGAGAAATATGCGTTGACCACAAACGGATATGAAGGTGGATCTGTTCTCGCATTTAGAGAAGCGTATTTCAATAATCCTTCAGCAGGAATGGACGCATATTCAGACTTATTGGTTCCTGTCAACTCATTTGATCCAGTGAAGCCTGAAAGGGTCAAATCTGTTGAGGTTGGATATAAAAGTTTAATTGGCAATAAGCTCTTGGTAGATGCTGTCTATTACTATAATGCTTACACCGATTTTATTACGCAGATAAGGATTCACAAAGCATCTGGCGATGCAATTGCAGATGCAAGCGCACTGCCTTCATTGTTGAGCAGCAGCGCTGACAATACCTTTCAGATTTACACAAACCTAGATGACAATGTGACTTCTCAAGGAGCAGCACTAGGATTGACTTATGCTCTTGATGGTGGATATAACTTAGGCGGTAACTATACTTGGAGTAAGTTGATTGGGGGATTTTCTGCTAATGTCCTTTCTGAGTTTAATACGCCTGAGCACAAATTCAACATAAATTTTGGAAACAGAAAGGTCACAGATAATATTGGTTTCAATGTGACCTATAGATGGCAGACCGAATTCGAATGGCAGTCGTCTTTTGCCATCGGAGATGTGCCTGCTTATAGTACTGTAGATGCGCAGGTATCGTACAAACTTGACAAGCTGAAATCAGTATTGAAATTAGGTGGATCTAACCTTCTCAATAAATACTACTTACAGAGCTGGGGAGGTCCTGATATTGGAGGGATTTACTACCTCTCAATCACGTTTGATCAATTGATGAATTAATCAATTAGAAGTAAAATATAACATGAGCCCAATTCACTGGAATTGGGCTTTTTTATGGATTATATGATATTTGAGCCATGGAAGAAGAGGAATTTAAGAGATTTAGAAAGATCAGGAACAAGCTTTATGTAATTGTATTTGGAACAGATACTAAGGCAGGTAAGATGTTTGACGTCATCCTGTTAGTGGCTATTGTCCTGAGCATTTTTGTAGTGATGCTTGAGAGTGTCAATGACATCAAAGGCAATTATGAGCATGTCTTTTATTTTTTGGAATGGTCCTTTACTATCATTTTCACCATAGAGTTTCTCCTAAGACTATTTATAACTAGAAAACCTACCAAATATGCTTTTAGCTTTTTTGGTTTGGTTGACTTAATTTCTCTTTTGCCTACTTACATCAGTTTATTTGTTACTGGTGGTAGCTATTTGGTTGTTATTCGAGCGATAAGGTTACTACGGGTGTTCAGAATATTGAAGCTCTCCAGATACCTAGAAGAGGCAACAGTACTTGCTACTGCTCTGAATAATTCAAAGCGTAAAATTCTTGTGTTTATGGGGGCCGTTTTTACGCTTGTAATGATCACAGGTACATTGATGTACATGATAGAAGGTGGGGAGAATGGTTTCACCAGTATCCCACGAAGTATCTATTGGGCTGTGGTGACTGTAACTACGGTGGGTTATGGAGATATAGCCCCTCAGACTGTTATTGGTCAGGCGTTTGCTACTGCTTTGATGCTAGCAGGTTATGCGATTATTGCTGTACCCACAGGGATAATGACCAGTGAAATCAATAAGGCTGCATTAAAAGATGCAGAGAAATCTGCTAAAGAACTAGCAAATTGTCCTCGTTGTGAAACAGGAAATACCAAGGATTCTATTTATTGCAAAAGGTGTGGAGAAAAGATGGCTAACTAATTCGATTCGACTTAATTGGACATAAAAAAACCTGTACTATTCATAGCACAGGTTTTTTTGTATCAAATTAATTTCACTATTGAGGTGGAGTCAATACTCCAGCAATTACGTGAATTTGTCCATTAGATGTAACAAGAGCATCACTAGCTGTTGAAGGAACAGCTACTTGAGCTTCAGGCGTTGTATCTCCATTTGAATCAATTGCTATACCTGTTAGAATTCCTTTTGCAGGATCAGTAGGTGCGTCAGTAGTCAATACAGTAAGAGGCGCTCCAGATGCAGAAGTAAAAGAAGCTCCCGCTGTTAAGTCCGCAGGTCCAACATCACTTAAAACAACATGTGTAGCAAGTATTCCATACCATTGTTGAGCTGTGAAACTATCAGCAGTCAAAGAACCAGCTTCGAAAGTTCCGTTAGTTGGAGCAAAGATTGTATGGGAAGTAGTTCCAGCTAAAACACCAAGTAACGAAGGAATTTGATCACTAGTCGCAGCATACTCCTCAGATTTCAATATGGCGCTTGCTAACATGCTGAAATCAGAACCTAAGAGAATAGCTCCAGAAGTTTTACCCAAGTTTGGAGTCAAAGTAGCACCTACAGATGGTGGAATTAGCACTGATCCTACAGTATGGATTACTCCATTAGTAGCTTTTATGTTCGTTTCCAAAACCACAATCGCAGCATTAGAAGAACCAGTTAGCAACGTTCCATCAGCATTAACTGTGATCGCTTCATTTCCCTCACTCGCAGTAGCTATGCTAGCACCAGAAGTCAATGCACTTGATTCATAACGAGTAGTAGAGACGTGGTAAGCCAAAACATTCTTGATGATCAATGGATTGATCGAAGTAATGTTAGAAGGGAAACCAGGAGTCTGAAGCAATCCTACGAATGCATCATTGGTAGGAGCAAATACTGTAAAATCACCGTCACCACTTAATAAGCCTACTAAGTCAGGATAAACGCTTAAGTATTTAGCCAAAGAATCAAGACCAGGAGTTGAAGTAGCTATTTCTACAATGGTCATTGTAGGAGCTGGCTCCTCATCATCTTCACCACAGCTTGTAGTGAATAAAAGCCCAAATACAACCGTTAGCATAGCTAAGGCTTTCAATGGATTAATCGTGTTTTTCATCATCTTCTTCAAATTTTGTTTAGTCGTGTAATTTATAATGTTAACCTAACAAGGTCAAAATTGTAATGTTCATAAATTTAGTAATAAAATTAGTATGCGTGCATAACATATTTGTAATAATATCCTTTTTGAGATGAAAGCTGTCAATTTTGTCTCTTCTGTAGATTAGTCAAATTTGATATACCATATTCATTGAGTACTTTTATTAGGTGACTTATCAGAATCTCAACATAATAGATAAAGAGAATTGGCTTCCTAAAAACTATCAGGAGATAGTTGACAAGTTTAGAAAACAGCCATCAGCAAAGCTTAATTTGGAGGTCAGTACCCAAGGTGCAAGAGTAGTAGTTCGTTCTGCAGGTTTAAACCGGATAGGCGACCAGATGACAAAATCGCAGAAGATACATCTACTCAAACGGACGCTCTTTGGAATCAAAAAGCGTGATTTAAAAGCAATTGATGACTTAAATCTCGATGAAGCATTAGCACTGCTATTTACTCAATCAGAGTTAACTCCGCCTATCAATGATTATGACGATAGTGAAGAGGGAATTAATGATCCCGACGTGGCCTTTGGCGAAACGTGGGTGAATGCTAAGCATGGAGGTGATTACGAAGGACCTAGGACAGTTTCGCTAAAGACGTGGATGATCAGGAATATGGTAAATCAGTCAACTAGTCTGGAACAAAAGATGCTGCTTTTCTGGCACAATTTATTGCCTGTGAAAATGTGGGATGTATTCTATGGAAAGTTGGGGTATGCTTATATAGAGATGATCAGGAGTTTCGCTTTTGGAAATTTTAAAGCACTAATTAAGAGCTTGACTTTGGATAACGCCATGTTGCTATTTTTAAATGGAGCCTTCAACAATAAAGAGGCACCGGATGAGAATTACGCAAGAGAACTTCAAGAGTTATTTTGTATTGGTAAGGGACCAAATAGTCAATATACAGAGGAAGATGTAAGAGCGGCGGCACGTGTGTTGACGGGTTGGACCCTGGATTGGGATAATATAATGGCTGAAGAAAATCACAATTCAGTTTTTTATCCGTCATTACATGACACATCGGACAAAACCTTTTCAGCTTTTTATGGAAATAAGGTCATTGAGGGTAGGACAGGGGCTGCTGGAACCGAGGAGCTGGATGAGTTGATTGATATGATTTTTGACAATGATGAGACAGCACTGTATATCTGCAGACGACTTTATCAATTCTTTGTCTATTCAGAGATAGGTGAACAAACTGAACAAAACGTTATCATCCCTCTGGCCACTATCTTTCGCAACAATAATTATGAAATAAAGCCGGTATTGGAAGTGCTCTTGAGTAGCGAACACTTCTACGATGAGTCGAATATTGGATCTACAATTAAATCACCAACAGATTTTTTAATCGGATTATGGCGAACATTGGAAGTACAGGGCGTAGAAGATAGTGATCTCACATTGAATTACAGACAATACCAAAGCTTCCTTTGGAACATGGCCAATTTTGGAATGGAGATAGGTGACCCACCAAGTGTGGCAGGGTGGCCTGCATATTACCAGGCTCCATCTTACGACAAATATTGGGTAACTACGGATACTATTGCGGCTAGAGCTATAACAAGTGACTCGTTGCTCTATTGGGGAATGTGGGTTACCAATGAATTGACAGTTGCGGCTGATTTGGTTCATTTTCTTGAGCAACTAGAACATCCCGAAGACCCGAACAAAATGATTCAAGAATCAGCTGAGTTGTTTCTTGGAATTGACCTGGAACAGAAAGTCCTGGATAGTATCAAAACAATATTGCTTTCTGGTCAGCAAACTGATGATTACTGGACGACTGCATGGATGCAACTACAGCAAAATCCCAGCGATGAATCTTATAGAATGGTGGTGGAATCGCGTTTGAAAGCGACATTTCAGCATTTATTGCAGTTAGGAGAAGCTCAATTAATGTAAAAACTATGAAGCGACGATCCTTTCTTAGACATCTTTCTCATTCTCTGGCAGTGCCAGGGGTTGTTGGGTCTATGGGATTTAAGATGCCCGATCATTCTTTAGAAAAGCTACTAAGAATGGCTTCAGATGATGGTAAGGTATTGGTTATGATTTATTTGGACGGAGGAAATGATGGCTTAAATACAGTTGTTCCCTTAGACCAACTATCTGCGCTAAACAAAGTACGCCCTCACGTTATTCTTCCGGAAGATAAGCTCATCAAATTGTCAGATGCTGAAATTGGATTACATCCGGCCATGTCTGGTCTTAAATCATTGTATGATGAGGATAGGTTTCAGATTATTCAAAATGTGGGATATGCGCAGCAGAACTATTCTCACTTCAGGTCCACCGACATTTGGATGAGTGCATCGGATTCTGATCAATTGGTCAATACGGGCTGGGGAGGACGTATGTTGAATGATCGGTATGCTGGCTTTCCCGATAACTATCCTTCAGAGGAGATGCCTGATCCTTTAGCTGTTGAAATTGGGTTTGGAAATTCGTTGATTTTTCAAGGCCCTCAGTCTGCCATGGGTATGGTGATCAATGATCCAGACTTTTTCTATCAATTGGTAAACAATGAAGAACAGGAAGCTCCTGAAACTCCGGCAGGAGATAAGTTGAAATTTTTAAGGTTGATTGCACGTCAATCCCAACAATATGGTCAGGTAGTCAAAGCTGCAGCTGAGCGAGTTACATCTCAAGCCAATTACCCTCAGACATTTATCGCGCAGCAATTAAAGATTGTCAGTCAGCTTATAGCGGGAGGTCTTCAAACGCCACTTTATTTAGTTCGCCTGGGAGGATTTGATACACATGATGCTCAGGTAGAAGCCTCCGATCATACCACAGGAGAGCATGCCACTTTATTGACCGAGCTCAATGATGCGATTATGGCATTTATGAGTGATTTAGAAAAACAAGGAACAGATGATCGAGTAACCGGAATGACTTTTTCCGAATTCGGTAGAAGAATAGTTTCTAACGCCAGCCTCGGTACCGATCATGGCTCAGCTGCTCCAATGTTTGTATTCGGTAATGCTGTAAGGGGAGGGGTAACTGGAAGTAACCCACAAATATCTAGCAATTCTGATTATGATGACAATCTACCCTGGGAATATGATTTTAGACAAATCTATGCTTCCGTGATTTCTCAATGGTTAGGAGCTGACCAAACTCAGCTTGACAACTCCCTACTCAAGAACTTTGAACAAATAGATATAATTGGGGTCCGCCAGAAACAATTGAGTGTTCGGTCCGAAGAGCATGGACTTATTGTTTTTCCAAACCCCGTCTCAGATCTTGCTCACATAAGAGTTAATCCAACAACCGAGCCTGTATCCATCGAAGTATTAAACTTGGAAGGGAAATCAATCCGAAGCATTTATCACGGAAGCATTCTATCCAATAAGGATATTTCTTGGGATGCAAGTACACTGCCACCCGGCAGGTATTTTGTCATCGTACGAGGACAATCCACCCGTCGGGTTTTTAGCATTTCTAAGCGATAATTACTCGCTTCCTTTTCTTTTTGGTCTAGCCTTCGGCTCCTTTATTTCAAAAGTCTCAGATGCTGAAATGTCATTACCAGATACTTGTAAAGTATATGTTCCGCTAGTCAAATAGTACAGACTGTTCTCCTTTGCTTTCTTCGTGGCGTCAGATTCTTCAGCACTAATCAAATTTGAAAAAGCATCTTCCGAAATTGTCAGATCATATTCCCAATAATTCAAGCCAGCATCAAGCTCAATGCTAAATTCTGCAACTTTTAAACTATCCTTAGATATCTCTACTTGAGCAGTTTGCTTTTGTTTAGCATAAATCTCGACTATTACAGAGGGCTCTCTAAAGCCGTCCCAATGCCAGTTGCCTTTGTTACCCCAATTTTCCGAAAAGGTTAATTCCTCAATTGGAAAGACTTTTAGGCCATCAGAAATCTCTGTGATAGACTGAATGCTTGAAACGTCAGCTATATAGATAGACCTGCCATGGGTTCCAATAACTAGGTCCTTGTCACGTGGGTGAATGACCAAATCATGAATGGGTACTGCTGGTAAACCTTCACTGAAAGCCATAAATGAGCTTCCCCCATCAACGGAAACATAAACGCCATGATCAGTCCCTACATAGATTATTTTCTCATTTTCTGGGTCTTCTTTGATTACGTTGACTGGCTCCTTTGGTAGATCTAATCCTATTTGATTCCAAGAAGAGCCGTAATCAGTAGATTTATAAACCAAAGCAGAAAAGTCGTCAGATCTATACCCATTCAAGCTTGCGTATACGGTGCCTTCCTGATGCGCAGAAGCAGTAACTCTACTCACCCAGTAGTCTTGAGGTAGGTTACCGCTTACTTTATTCCAATTTTGTCCTGCGTCTTTACTTACGTGAATCAGTCCGTCATCGCTTCCTACATAGATCAACCCAAACCTGAGTGGAGATTCGGTTATCGTGGTTAGAGTCCCAAAAGCAACGTCACCTTTTTTTCCACCGTTGGTAAGATCACCAGATAGTGTCTCAAAATCATCCCCTTGATTCATAGATCGATGAAACTTGTTGCTGCCGAAATACACTATATCTTGATTGTGTGAAGAGAGCATAATAGGGGACTGCCAATTCCATCTGAAAGGAGCTTCTCCGAGTTGGTGTTTTGGTGTTATATATTTTCTTTTTCCTGAAGCCGTATTGACTCTGAAGTAATTGCCGAATTGGTAACCCACATAGACGGTCTCATTAGTACGCGTGTCAATAGCCACCTGCATACCATCACCACCCATTAGCGCCTCATATGGGTATTTCCCATCTCCCTGCCAGCTTCTACTATAAGTGTAGGTGCTTGGACCCTTCCATGTTCCATTGTCCTGAAGTCCGCCATACACATTGTAAGGCTCAGCCATGTCTACATTTACTGAGTAAAACTGTCCCACTGCAGTGGAATTACATTTGTTCCAAGTTTTACCATAATCGTAAGAAATATTCACACCTCCATCATTACCGTTGATCAAATGCCCTGAACGATTTGGGTTAAGCCATAATGCGTGATGATCGGCGTGCACGTTTTCCATCTCCGTAATCTCCCACGTTTTGCCACCATCCATCGATTTGACGAGCGGCACACCCATGGTATAAAGAATGTCTGAGTTTTGTTCATCCACTCTGATTTGACCAAAATAGTATCCATATGAAAACACCAAGGACTCTATAGTTCCTTCGTGAGTTTTGGTCCAAGTGTCTCCGCTATTGGTGGATACATATACCTCTGCGCCTTTTACAGGCGTATCAAATAGGAGCGAATTGGCATCTTCTAGATAAATGACCAAATCCTGCGGTTTCACTTTACCTGATTTCACATCCATTTTGAGATCTACAGCATTGACTTCCTCTGGAAAATATTCTCTATCCAAAAAGTCATTGATATCATCATTTTCCAATCCGTCGAATGCTTCGTTGCTGATAGATCTTAATAGTTCTCTTGTCACGGGAAATGTTTCTTTTTCTTCATCAGCTCGTCTATCCTGATTATCCAAAATCGCGTAAATCATTCCTGGAGTGGCAGCAGCATATGCTAGGCCAATTCTGCCCGTACCAGAAGTATCAGGAAAACCATTGTCCCCAGAAGAAATGTTAACCCAAGTAACACCACCGTTTGTAGATCTAAAAATTGCGGATCCATCACCTGCTTCCTCAAAATTCCAAGCGGTACGTCCTTTATCCCAGGCCGCAGCGATCAGTTCATCTGGATTGTTCGGGTTGATGCTCAATTCTACAATCCCTGTCTGATTATTTACGAACAAAGTCTTTTCCCATGATTTTCCTCCATCAGCTGATCTGTAGATTCCATTAGCATCACTTTTAGAATACAAATGGCCCAATGAAGCCACCCAAATGATGTCTGAGTTCGTCGGGTGAACAACCACTCGACCAATATGATGACTCTCTTCAAGCCCCAGGTGCTCCCAATTCTTTCCATTGTCAGTTGACTTATAAACACCATAGCCAGCATAAGACGACCTGCTAGAGTTGTTCTCTCCACTTCCTACATAGATGACGCCAGTGTTCCAATCGACGGCTATATCACCAATCGTCATGACTATTTCATTATCAAATATTGGTTCGAATGATATCCCTTCATTTTTGGTTTCCCAAAGTCCTCCAGAAGCATAAGCAACATAAAAGTGAGTTGGATCCGTTGGGTTCACTTCCAAATCGACCACTCTTCCACTCATGATAGTAGGGCCAACATTTCGAAAAGGTATGTTTTTGACCAGTGAGTTTTCCTGAAGTTTTTGTCTTTGAAGGTAACCTTCCCATCGTTCAGCTGCGCTAGTAACCTTTGGATAGATTTTTTTGGATTTTTGTGCAGTTAGCTGACTAGTAGAAATCAAAAGAACAATCAGAACTGGGAATAAGTATTTCATGCTTGGGTTATTGTAAGTGTCCGTAATTATACTAATTTTCTTATCTAAACAACCATACTATTATATGACTAAAGTACTTCATAATCCAAGGTGTCAAAAAAGCAGACAAACGGTCAAATTGCTTGAAGAGCGAGGTGAATCATTTGATATCGTAGAATACCTGAAGGATACACCCACCAAGGAGGAAATGCAAGCGATTATTCACATGCTAGGCATTAGTCCTTTGGATCTTATTAGAAAAAGTGAGGCAGAGTATAAAGTTCATTATAAAGGCAAAACCCTATCAGATGATCAGTGGGTCGATGCAATGATTCAACATCCAAAGCTGATCGAGCGTCCTATTGTCATCAAAGAAGGTAAAGCAGCTATCGGGCGTCCACCTGAGCAAGTGCTAGATATTCTTTAGATGAAAGCATTAGTTTGTACCCAATTCGGAAAGGTTTCTGATCTTAGTTTTACTGATATCGAAACACCACAACCTACAGATAATGAGGTTCTTATCAAGGTGGACTTTAGTGGGCTCAATTTTCCAGACACCTTGATTGCGCAGGGTAAGTACCAGTACAAGCCCGATTTTCCATTCTCACCTGGGCAAGAAGTCACAGGCACTATAGAAGCAATAGGGCTGAACGTCATAGGTCTCAGAGTAGGGGAAGAAGTTATTGCATCTATGACTTATGGTGGTATCGCGGATTATTGCATAGCACAGTCATGTAATGTTTATAGGCTACCAGGGAAGGTCACTAAAGTGCATGGCGCTGCTATTTTAGAGAGCTTTGCTACAGCATTTCATGCCTTAAAAGATCGAGGCATGATGAAGCCAGGTCAAACAATGGCAGTACTGGGAGCTTCAGGAGGCACAGGGCAAGCCGCTATACAATTAGGGAAATTGTTTGGTTGTAGAGTAATAGCCGTCTGTTCCACTCCAGAAAAACGCCAATATGCCCAACTAATTGGGGCGGACGAGTCTATTGATTATTCTAACATAAAAGAAGAGCTTAAAGCTAAGGGAGGAGTGGATGTAGTCTTTGATCCTGTAGGTGGGGTTTATACTGAGCAGGCATTTCGAGCTTTGAAGCCCGATGGAAAGCTTCTCGTCGTTGGTTTTGCGTCAGGAAGTGTACCTTCAATTCCTCTAAATCTACCTTTACTAAAAAGCGCACAAATCGTGGGTGTATTTTGGGGTGGTTTTTGGCGAGCGAACCCAGATCAAAACAGAAGAAACGTTCAGATGCTATTAAATTGGTTTGAAGAAAGGAAGCTGACTATTCAAAATCCAACCCTACTATCCTTTGATCAAGCCATTGAAGGTCTTGAGATGATCTCCAATAGAAAGTCGATAGGAAAGATCATATTGAAACACTAGAATCTTTGATTCAGACGAATACCAACATATTTGTGTTTGATGGCTGTTTCGTTTTCGGGAGAACGCCAGAAAGCTGTGAATCCTGCATCAAATCTTGACCAGCTCCACATCATTCCAAATCTATGGTGCCAAACCCAATGTATAACGTCTACAGTGTGAGGTGAATTTTTACTAAACAAACTTCCCTGTAAAGTGGCGTTTTGAAACACGTACTCCACTCCAGGAGCGTAAAACATGTAGAATTCTTTTAATTCTCTTGTTTCTGAAAACTTTCTGCCCAATGAAGAAGAAGTGAAAGCTGATTGATTCATAGGTCTCAATTCTCCAACCCTGAGAAGAACTTCATGCTTAATGTTGTTGTAGATAGTCCCCATACTGCCTACTGTCACGTTTGACATATCTAGATTGTAAGAAGAGAAGAATGGTTTGACTCTAGTCAAATAGAGATTGACGACAGGTGTATTCTCTATCTGAAATTTCCAGCCTTTCGGCTCGGGCATCCCGAACCATCCGTGCCATGTTTCTTGAGCCCGGCCCACCATCGAAGCTGGTCCGAGTATGCCTAACTCAACGCTGGCTTTGTAATATGCATTATTAGGTAGGTAATACTCATTGCTACCTGTGATAGACATGACACCAGCATACGGACGATCCAATTGCTCTATTCGTGTCCACCTCACTTGAGTGGGTGTGTACATCTGCTGATTGAGTTGATAGCTTCGAATAACTTTGGCACCACTCTCGGTACTATCTAACAGCATTCTCACTGCGCCATATATGCCACTGCTGTAAAACCTGTCTTTTTTTAAATCAAGCGTAAATACATCATTGTCAACTACAAGTTGATAATCGAATTTGAGATACTCCCGCGCTGATTTTTCTTGAGCAATCAGTCCATTCAAGAGTAGGATAAAAGAAATGAATAATACTGACCTGTTCATTGAGGCTCAAATATAGAGATTTAGCTAATTTGTAGCCATGAGATTAGACTTCTTAAAAGATAAACTCGACGAACGACAGAATAAGGGTAATCTAAGGACCTTGCCCGGACAAAAGAAGCTATTGGACTTTGTGTCTAATGACTATTTGAGCCTAGCTCGAAGTAGCGAATTGGCGTTACGCATTGCTGATAGATCAAATAAAGAAAGGATCGCTAATGGGGGAACCGGTAGTCGTTTGCTTTCGGGAAATCACCAATACTACTCTGACACAGAAGACTATCTTAAATCTGTTTTTGATTCTGAGTCTGTACTCATATTCAATTCGGGGTATGCGGCCAATCAAGCTTTAGTTTCATCAGTGGCTGATAAAGGTGATACCATACTCTATGATCAATTGTCACATGTTTGTTTGAAGGAAGGTGCGTGGTTAAGCAAAGCAGAGACTGTAAGTTTTCTACACAATGATCTGGAAGACTTGGAAGCCAGACTATCCCGAGCCAAGGGTCGAATATTTGTATTGACAGAAACGATATTTTCTATGGACGGGGATTTGGCACCTATAGAAGATATTGTCATTCTCTGTGAAAAATACAACGCCTATCTTATTGTGGATGAGGCACATAGTACAGGCGTGTATGGGGATAGAGGAGAGGGGTGGCTCGTGGAAAAAGGGTTACATCAAAGAGTGTTTGCGCGGGTTTATACCTTTGGAAAAGCGATGGGCGTACATGGAGCTTGTATTGCGGGATCGCAAATTCTTACAGATTATCTGGTCAATTTTGGAAGACCCTTTATTTACACCACCTCCCTGCCTCCACATAGTGTGATTAGTATTGAAGAGAGTTTTAAATACTTAGCTGATAACAATTCTTCCCAGAAAATTTTAAGAGACAAAATTGAACTGTTCAGAAGCCAGTTTGCTGCTTCAATCAGTCAAACAGCCATTCAGCCAGTGTTGATTGGTGATAATTCTAAAGCGAGAGAAATTTCCAAATTCCTTCAAAATGAAGGAATGGATGTAAGGCCAATTCTTTCGCCGACAGTTCAGCGCGGAACTGAAAGATTGAGAATCAGTCTACATGCTCATAATAGTGATGAAGAGATTACCCGTCTTTGTACTCTTCTCAAAGATCAAATCTGATCAAGGTATCCACTTGATATCTTTGAAATCTGGCTTTCTTTTTTCTAGGAAGGCATTTCTACCTTCTTTAGCCTCATCTGTCATGTAGGCCAGTCGGGTAGCTTCTCCTGCAAACACTTGCTGACCTACCATACCATCATCCGTAGCATTGAATGCGAATTTGAGCATTTTGATAGAGGTAGGGGACTTTTGGAGAATCTCCTGTGCCCACTGAAAGGCTGTGTCTTCAAGTTCATCATGAGGCACGACAGCATTGACCATGCCCATTTCGAAAGCTTCTTGTGCTGAATAATTTCTACCCAAAAAGAATATCTCTCTAGCCCGCTTTTGTCCTACCATTTTAGCCAAGTATGCAGAACCGTAACCACCGTCAAAGCTTGTAACATCAGCATCAGTTTGTTTGAAAATCGCGTGTTCCTTACTGGCAAGGCTCAGATCACAGACCACATGGAGCGAATGTCCACCACCAACAGCCCATCCTGGAACCACCGCAATCACTACTTTAGGCATGAATCTCATGAGACGCTGTACTTCAAGGATATTGAGTCTAGGCATGCCATCATCATCTACGTAGCCTTGATGTCCGCGTGCATTCTGATCACCTCCTGAACAAAAAGCCCAACCACCATCTTTTGCCGAAGGACCTTCACCCGAAAGTAGGATTACACCAATAGACGTGTCCTCACGAGCATCCAGAAAAGCTTCGAATAGTTCACCCACTGTTTTTGGGCGAAATGCGTTTCGTACTTCAGGTCGGTTAAAAGCGATTCGTGCTACTCCACCACATTTTTTGTACGTAATGTCTTGATATTCTTTGACTACTTTCCACTCTGGTTTTTTCATGCTATTGTGATTTGGAGGTGAAATTATCTATTTCTTGAGTCCTTACAAAAGAAGCGATCATACATTCCAATTGTTTGTACACATGGCACACTACTTCACCTTACTATCTTAACTTCGCAGCATGAATTACTTCGTGACGGCCATCAATACAGATAGTGGGAAAACCTTTGTCAGTGCGATCATCACCGAGATGTTACAAGCTGATTATTGGAAGCCTGTTCAGTCTGGTTTGCCAAGAGATACTGAGACTGTAAAGTCATTGGTATCTAACGATAAGAGTCAATTCTATCAAGAAGGTTATTTCTTAAACACGCCCGCCTCACCGCATGCCTCTGCTAAGATAGACGGGGTTGAGATTGATCTAAAACAAATAATAGCCCCAGTCTCCAATCGGGATTTGGTAATAGAAGGGGCAGGGGGTATTTTGGTGCCGCTCAACGACCAAGATGTCATCCTTGATTTGATACCCCAGTTTGATGCAGAAATCATCTTGGTAAGTAATCTGTACCTAGGAAGTATCAATCATACTCTATTAACAGCTGAAGTAATTAAAAGCAGAGGGTATAAGGTGAAAGGAATAATATTCAATGGGGAATCAAATCCGGAGAGTGAAAGAATTATTCTGGAGAAAACAGGCCTTCCACTTTTGCTTAGAATTGATCAAGAGGAAGCGGTCGATCAAGAGGTCGTAAAAAAGTACGCAGAACAACTTAGAATATGCTGGGATTCACCAACTGGAAGAAAGTAGACAAGAAAAATATATGGCATCCATTTTCTCCTTTGAATGGGATGGACCCTATGATGGTCAAGAGCGCCAAAGGCGTCTATCTTCATCTGGAAGATGGTAGGAAAATCATTGATGCGATATCATCGTGGTGGGTAAACATACATGGGCATGCTAATCGCAAAATAGCAAGTGCTGTAGCTAAACAAGCCAGTACTTTGGAGCAGGTTATTTTCGCAGGATTTACACATAAACCTGCGGCTAGACTGTCTCGCACTTTGATGAAAATTTTGCCCAAGGATCAATCGAAGATTTTCTTTTCGGATGATGGAAGTACCTCAGTGGAAGTCGCGTTGAAATTATCTATCCAATATTGGCACAACCTGGGTGTTGAGCGAAAGCAGCTTATAGCCATAGAGGGCGCATATCACGGCGATACTTTTGGCAGTATGTCGGTAGGAGATAGAGGGATTTTTTCCAATCCATTTTCGCAGTATTTGTTTGACGTGAGTTTCGTCCCGTTTCCTGAGGGAGATGGAAGCAATACCATAGCGGTTATGAAAGATCTTGTTAGCGAAAACACAGCTGCTTTCATTTTTGAGCCGCTTGTTCAAGGGGCCTCAGGAATGAGAATGTATAGCCCCGAGGTATTGGATAGTTTGATCAAGTTCGCTCGTAAATCAGGCGCGCTGTGCATTGCAGATGAGGTTATGACGGGTTTTGGTCGAACGGGGAAGACATTTGCGAGTGATTATCTGAAGAATAAACCTGATATTTTTTGCTTGAGTAAAGGGATAACAGGAGGTTTTTTGCCAATGGGGGTTACAACAGTTAATCAGAAAATTGAGAAGGCTTTTGATGCGCATGAAGTGGAAAAGATCTTTTTCCATGGACATTCCTACACCGCTAACCCTATCGCATGCGCCGCAGCAAATGCGAGTATGAAACTTTTGCTTGCCAGCAGAACCAACTCGAATATTGTCAGAATAAGTAAGAAGCACGAATCTTTCATTAAGTACTTCAAAGCTCCAGATATTGTGGCTGACATCCGATGCAGAGGTACCATATTGGCCATTGAACTCAAGGCAGATGATCCTGGATATGTGAGTGGCATCAAGGACAAGATTTATAAGTTCTTTTTGGAACGAGATATCCTGCTCAGACCTCTTGGCAATGTGATTTATATCATTCCTCCTTATATCATCACTGATCTTCAACTAGATGAGATCTATGGAGCTATTCGTGAGTTTTTAGCGGAGTTTTAATGTTGAGAAATTTGAAACAAAGAATTGCCTTGGTGTATTTCTACAATAAATGAAAAGCCTAAAAGAGATATTAAAATCTGATCCCGAATCTAAGGAAAAGGTCTTAACGAAAGGAGAAGTCTTGCAAAGAGCTGATGCACTCAAGGCTCCAGCTATCTTTGTGAAGAAAGGATTGCTAAGAAGTTATATCATTGATAGTAGTGGTAAGGAGCATATCTACATGTTTGCTTCCGAAGGCTGGATAATTGGTGATATAGAAGCAATGGAATATGATCAACCCGCGCGACTATTTATTGATTGCTTAGAAGATTCTGAAGTTATTCTTTTCAATAACAAAAGCCTTTTTAAATCTGATTTACCTAGAGAGCAGATAGAAGAACACATTCAACTTCTATCCAGACGAATAGGCCGTTTACAAAGAAGAGTACTCATGCTTATGGAAGCTCCAGCAATAGATAGGTATAAGTACTTTCTGGAAATTTATCCTGAACTGCCAAATAGGATTCCACAAAAGATGATCGCATCTTACTTAGGCATCATGCCACAGACACTTAGTACACTCCGAAATAGAATGGCACATTCCAAATAGAGGTATTTCTTCATCTAGATGAATGTAATAAGGTTTTGATTTACTGAAATTTGATTACTTAAATTTCTTAACTCAAAATCAATGAAAGATACAGCTAATAACAACTGGCCAACACTTGACTTTAATACTATTCAAGAAACGCTAGAAACACTTCATCAGTGGCTTCAGATAGTTGGGAAGATTCGTTTACGAACAATGCCTTGGCAAAATCATTCTTGGCATACAGCACTTTATGTGACTCCTCAAGGTTATTCAACTCATGCTATCACTTATGAAGGGAGAGCCTTTCAGTTGGATTTTGATTTTAAACGCCATCAATTGATCATTCAAAATTCAGATACGGATGATTTATTTATTGAATTAAGGCCTAGAACGGTTGCCGATTTTTACGAAGAAGTATTTGAGAAATTAGCGTGCATAAACATCAATGTTAAAATACACGGCGCACCAAACGAAATGGATCCTGCTATTCCGTTCGCAGAAAACAAGGTGAACAATTCTTATGATCCTAAAGCCGCAGAGGCGATATGGAAGGCCATGATAAAAGTTAATGTTGTTTTCAATAAATTCCGAAGTGAGTTTATAGGCAAGTGCAGTCCTGTGCATCTTTTTTGGGGAGCATTTGACTTGGCCGTGACAAGATTTTCGGGTAAGCCCGCTCCATTGCACCAAGGAGGAATGCCCAATATGCCTGTGGATGTAATGCAAGAGGCATACTCACAAGAAGTAAGTAGCGCAGGATTTTGGCCTGGATCTAAGGAGTCACCCATGCCTGTCTTCTATGCATATGCTTATCCTAGCGATATCAAGTTTGGAGAACAGAAAGTAGCTCCGCCAGAAGCATTTTATAGCGCGGAGATGGGGGAGTTTTTCTTGAAATATGAAGATGTTCAGAAATCCAGTAATCCCGAAAACATGTTATATGACTTTCTTCAAACAACCTATGAAGCTGCTGTAAATGTTTCCAATTGGAATAGAACTAAACTAGAAAAACGGTCATGAGTACACCTAAAATAGCCGATACAAAGCCAATAAAAGTAGATTTAGAAAAGGGAGAAGAACAATACTGGTGTGCCTGTGGCTTAAGCAAAAATCAGCCCTTCTGCGATGGATCTCATAGAACAACGGATATAACACCTGTCAAATTCATAGCCGAAGAATCAGGCAACGCACACTTATGCATGTGTAAGCACACTAAGAATGCCCCTTATTGTGATGGCTCGCACGCGAAGTTGCCAAAGGAGACCACAATCACAGACACTTCAGGTCCTATTAATTCAGGGTCAACTATTGAGGAGCCCACGCTTGCTTACATAAAAGCATTAGCAAAAGATGGACTGACTAAAACAGGTCACCATGGAGAAATGGGAGCTATGGGTGTGCCTATTCCTGAATTGCCCATGTGGAAAGACATTCAACTTCTGGCTGCCCAGATGGCTACAAAACCTTTGATGGAAGATGTTCCCGTGGCATCAGAATTGATCATTGGGCCTAGTGCTAAAAAACCCTTGGTTCTTGACATCCCTTTGTTCGTTTCGGATATGAGTTTCGGAGCTTTGTCAGAAGAAGCTAAAATTTCTTTGGCAAAAGGTGCAGAATTGGCAGGAACTGGAATCTGCTCAGGAGAAGGCGGAATGTTGAATGAAGAACAAGCTGCCAATAGCAAATATTTTTATGAATATGCCTCTGCAAAATTTGGTTTTGACTGGGACAAATTAAAACGGGTTCAAGCATTTCATTTCAAAGGTGGGCAAGGTGCCAAAACAGGGACTGGAGGTCATTTATCTGGAAATAAAGTAACTGGTAAAATAGCTGAGGTAAGAAATCTCAGGGAAGGGACTTCAGCAGTTTCTCCTCCTACATTTAGTGATTTACACTCTGCCGAGGATTTCAAAGCTTTTGCGAACAAGGTGAGAGAAGTCACAGGTGGAATACCAATTGGATTCAAATTGTCCGCTAATCATATAGAAGAGGATATCCAATTTGCACTAGATGCAAGTGCAGATTACATTATCCTAGATGGTAGAGGTGGTGGTACAGGTGCAGCGCCATTAATCTTTAGGAACAATATTTCTGTGCCTACCATTCCAGCATTGGCTAGAGCCAGACATTACCTAGATAAAGTAAATAGAAAACATGTCACGCTCATTATTACTGGGGGTATTCGGGTACCTGATGATTTCATTAAAGCCTTGGCATTAGGAGCGGACGGAATAGCCCTATCAAACTCTGCTCTTCAATCTATAGGGTGCGTGGCGGCTAGAATGTGTAATACCAACAATTGTCCTGCTGGGGTTGCTACCCAAAAGCCAGAACTTAGAAAGCATCTAAACGTAAATAAATCAGCCAGTCAATTATTTAATTTCTTTACAGCATCTACTGAGTTGATGAAGGTTATGGCTAGAGCTTGTGGTCATAATCATTTAAATCAGTTTAATCAGAAGGACATTACTTCATGGAAAAAAGATATGGCAGAGCTAGCAGGAATTAGGTTTGCTGGTATGTAAATCATAACTAATGACTGGTTTTTAGAAGCGGTTGGGGAGTTAATTCTAACCGTTTTTGATTTCATTGATTATATATTCGTAAAAGTCTTTGAGTTTCTGAATTTGATTTTCAGTTCTATTGTATCAACCAGATTAATAATCGATGTTTAAACCACTAATTATCTGCATAATATCGACTTTCACTTTAATAGGTTGTCAACCTAAAGTTGAAAAATCTCAAGAAGATCCGTCGGCTGAATTAAAATTGAATTCAGACTTCCCTAAAGACCTAGATAAAGTCTTCACAGCTCATGGTGGCTATGAAGCATGGTCAAACATGAGGGCCCTGAGTTTCAAAATGGAATCCAAAAATGAACTCCATCAAGTGTCGCTTTGGGATCGGAAATCTCTTATCTCAGGTCCGGAAAAAGTCATAGGTTATGATGGTGAAAATGTATGGTTAGCACCTGACACCATCGAGGTAGGCAATGCTCGCTTTTACAATGGACTCTTTTTTTACTTTTTCGCTATGCCTTTTGTTTTGGGTGATCCTGGTATTATATATGAACCCTTGGAAGAAAAGGATTTGATGGGTAAACGATATAAAGGCATCAAAATATCTTACGAGAATGGAGTAGGAGATGCACCCAAAGACAATTATATACTTTGGTACGACTTAGAGACTTATCAAATGGAATGGCTGATGTACACAGTTACTTATGGTTCTGATGAAGCGAGTGATTCATATCGCTTGATAAAATATTCTGGATGGACTGATTTTGAAGGGATCAAACTGCCTACTTCGCTAGAGTGGTATAACTATGAAAATGATAGTGTAGGAGCACCAAGAAACGAGCGAGTATTTTCAGAGATTGTCATCAGTCAAGAGCCATTTGACGCAAGTCTATTTTCTATGCCTGAGAATGCACGTATAGCTCCTTTGGAATAAGAGAAGAACAATAATTAGGCACAAAAAAAGTCCTACTACGATTCGTAGTAGGACTTTCATTATACTCTATAAGCTAGTTTATGCTAACTGCGCATCAAGTTTTTCGCTCAAAGCAGTTTTCGGTACTGCACCTACTTGCTTATCTACTATCTCACCATTTTTGAATACCAACAATGTTGGGATTGATCTGATGCCAAATTTCGCTGATACTTCAGGATTGCTATCTACGTCAACCTTACCAATAACTGCTCTACCTTCATAGTCAGAAGCTAACTCTTCCACTACCGGTCCAATCATCTTACAAGGTCCGCACCATTCAGCCCAAAAATCCACCAAAACTGGCTTGTCTGAGTTGATAATCTCTTCAAAATTCGAGTCTGTTATTTCTAAAGGATGTGACATTTCTAAATGTGTTTTGTTTATTAAATCAAGTATGGTAACGGCAAAGATAGGAGAAATGTTGATCGAGTTTTGCCATTTAATTTCATTTGTTTCCGCTCCGACAAATGACCGCTAGCTCATCAATATTTTGTAGTTTAATTCATCTACCGAATCCAGTTCTTTAATGAACTCATCGGTTAATTCTACTGAGTATTTTCTGCTAAGCATATCTAAGCCAATCATTCTGTCTTCATATGTACCCACTACATTGAGCCTCAATACGTTAGAGCCAGGATATTTATCTGCATAACCAGTGATCTCATTCACAAGACTTGGAGTCACATCAGAGAGTCTCATCTGAAGTTCTATTCCGCTAGTCATTCGTTCGCGTATATCGCTGAGCGGTTCCATGCTGGTAATTTTGAACTCCAACTCAGAACCACTCCACCTGTTCTGTACAATGCCAGTGACATAGATGAACCAGTCTTTTTCGAGATAAGTTTTGAATTCCAAATAAGCGGGAGAGAAGAGGAAAAATTCGTGACTATCTGCATATCCGGTAATCTTAAAACGCCCATATGGCTTACCCTTTTTGGTTGTGAGGTGGGCCACTTCCGTGATCATACCACCTAGCTTGATTTCCTTGCCTTGCAGGGCCTGTAAGTCCTGAAGTTCGCTCAGATTCGTATTGGTCAAGTACTTCATCTCAAAGGCATATTGATCCAATGGATGCCCTGAGATATATAAACCAACCAATTCCTTCTCTATATTGAGTTTTTCTATTTCGCCGTAAGGCTCAACCTGAGCGGCCTTTGGTCTCATCGCCACTTCGCTATCACCACCACCCCCAAACAAAGAAGCTTGAGCGCTATCTTCTTCCTGTTGCATCTTATTGGCGTACTTAATCGCATTTTCTATGAGGGACGAACCATCATTGACACTTGCGACATACTGACGTCTGTGATATTCCCTAAAGCAATCAAATCCTCCCGCATTGGCTAAGCTTTCAAAAGACTTCTTATTAACTGCTCTAAGATTGACACGCGATGCAAAATCGAAAATATCTTTGAATGGTCCATTTTCATTTCGCTCTTCAATAATGGCCACCACAGCGGACTCTCCAGTACCCTTAATGGCACCAAGTCCAAAACGTATCTGGCCAATAGCATTTACTTCAAAGTTCAATCCTGATTCGTTGATATGGGGGCCCAAAACTTTGATTCCTTGATTTCGGCATTCTTCCATAAAGAAACTCACCTTCTCTATGTTGCTCTGGTTGTGCGTGAGCACTGAAGCCATATACTCAGCAGGGTAGTTAGCCTTTAGGTAGCCAGTCTGATAGGCCACTACAGAATAGCATGTACTGTGTGATTTATTGAAGGCATAAGCCGCAAACGCTTCCCAGTCCTTCCATATTTTCTCTAGTTTGTCTTCTGCATGTCCTTTTGCCTTAGATTGCTCGACAAACTGAGGCTTCATCTTATCCAGTACGGCTTTTTGCTTCTTACCCATTGCTTTACGCAATACATCAGCTTCACCTTTGGTAAACCCTGCCAACTTTTGAGACAGGAGCATCACTTGCTCTTGATAAACCGTGATACCGTAGGTCTCAGCCAGATAATCTTCCATATCTGGCAGATCATACTGGATCTCTTTTCGGCCATGCTTTCGATCAATAAACTCCGGAATGTACTCCATCGGGCCAGGACGATAGAGTGCATTCATTGCAATCAAATCTTCTAATTTATCAGGCTGAAGGGCACGTAAATGCTTTTGCATCCCTGGAGACTCAAACTGGAAGGTGCCATTGGTTTCACCCTTCTGGTATAGTTCGTAAGTCTTGGGGTCGTCAAGCGGAATTTTATCTATATCAATTTCTATCCCATGTCTCTTTTTGATATTTTCTATGGCTGTCTTGATGATAGATAATGTTCTGAGACCCAAAAAGTCCATTTTGAGCATTCCCGCAGACTCTACTACGCTGTTATCAAACTGCGTGACGTACATTTCAGAGTCTTTGGCTCGGGCCAATGGGACAAAGTTGGTCATGTCATCAGGAGTGATGATAATCCCACAGGCATGAACTCCAGTGTTTCGCAAAGAACCTTCAAGGACAACAGCCTGGTTAAGCACTTCAGAGTGAAGCCCTTTGCCTCGTCTCATGACCTCTAATTCAGGAACTTCAGCCCATATCTTAGAGAATTTGGCACCCGGTTTTTCAGGAATCAACTTGGCAATTGAATCAGTCTCGGGTAGGGGGAGCTCCATTACTCTACCAGCATCACGTATGGCAGACTTAGGTGCCATGGTACCGTATGTGATGATCTGTGCTACCTGATTGGCTCCATATTTTTCCACCACATAGTTGATGACCTTCTCACGTCCTTCGTTATCGAAATCAATATCAATATCGGGAAGCGATACTCTATCAGGATTAAGGAATCGCTCAAAAAGTAAGTCATAAGCGATAGGATCAACGTTGGTGATCCCGATACAATAGGCAACAGCCGAACCAGCAGCCGAACCACGACCAGGACCAACAGATACACCCATTTCACGCGCTTTGCTCGTGAAATCCTGCACAATTAGAAAGTAACCCGGATAACCAGTGTTTTCAATGGTGGCTAGCTCAAAATCTAAGCGCTCCCTTATTTCGTCCGTTATCTCCTCATATCGCTTCTTGGCTCCCTCGTATGTCAGATGCCGCAGAAAGGCATTCTCACCACGCTTGCCTCCATCTACTTCATCCTGAGGGTCTTTGTATTCATCAGGAATATCAAATGCCGGTAAGAGAACATCCATTTCCAGCTTGTACTCTTCAATTTTATCAACCAGTTCTGAAATGTTCTCGATGGCTTCAGGTAGATCGGTGAAAGCCTCTTTCATCGACAGTTGATCCTTGAAGAAATACTTTGAATTGGCAAGGCCAGGTCTGAATCCTCTACCTCGACCGATAGGAGTGCTTTGTTTTTCGTTTTCCTTGATACAAATAAGGACGTCATGAGCGACAGAATCTTTTTCATCTAGATAAAAAAGCTCGTTTGCCGCGATCATCTTTACGTTGTATTTACGTGCAAAACCTATGAGTACTTTATTGAGGTGATCTTCTTCATCCAATCCATGGCGGTTGATTTCCAGATAAAAATCATCTCCAAACAAATCCAACCAATATTGGAGCGCTTCTTCAGCCTGTGTCTCCCCAACATTCAATACCAAATGTGGAATTTCCCCTCTTAATCCGCCACTAGTGGCAATGACTCCT
This sequence comes from Cyclobacteriaceae bacterium, assembly GCA_049115815.1. Taxonomy (GTDB): domain Bacteria; phylum Bacteroidota; class Bacteroidia; order Cytophagales; family Cyclobacteriaceae; genus Marinoscillum. Next base: position 457,623 of record JAGDZO010000006.1, read on the forward strand.
TCTTTATATTCTTCAATTAATGCCTTATCGATCCTTGGGAAGAGACCATAATTACCTTCTAGAAAACCGTAGGAGGTAAGCTTTACCAAGTTTTGATAACCCTTTTTGTTTTTTGCCAACAGCACTTGCTGAAACCTTCTATCTGGGTCATCCTTGGTAAATTTGAGCTTCTTGCGTTCTTCAGCTACGAAAAACTCACAACCAACAATCGGTTTAATGCCATTGGCCAGAGCTTCACGCACGAACTTGAACGCTCCAAACATATTCCCCAAATCAGTCAGAGCGACGGCTGGCATCTCATATTTGACAGCCTGGGCTACAATGGCTTGGACATTGGGAGTAGCTTGGAGGACTGAGAATTGTGAGTGAACATGAAGATGACAATATGGTCCCTTAATATCTTCTACTGCTACCTTTTCTCCTGTCACATTACTCCCAGAATCCTTCGCTACAGCGAAATTGGCAGCATCTAGATCAGGTGACTCATAGATGATATCGGCAGGATTGGTGTCATCAAAATTTTTGATGACCTTGAGCCTAAGGCATTCAAAGAATGCTTTGGCTGTAGCATCTACATCATAAGCAGCATCATGCGCATCATCAAATGGTTGTCCAAACAATTTGGTGTAAAGCTCTATAAGCTTCGGCATTTTCAACCTTCCGCCTACACCTCCTGTTAGCTGACAGTATTCCTTTGTCTCTAGTCCAGTATCAATATTAGGAAAGTCTTCGAGTTGGTTCGATTGCTCTGTTCGTAGGTACTCAGACCCTATGATTTTATTGTCAAACTCAATATTGTGCCCAACCACAACCTGGGCTTTTTGTAAGTCCTCAGAAAATGAAGCCAGAGCTTCTTTGAGATCAATCCCTACTTCAAGCGCTCGTTCAGTAGAAATTCCATGTATTTTCTGTGCATTGAAGGGTATTGTGAAGCCATCAGGGCGCACCACATAATTTCCCTGCGAGAGCAGATGTCCTTTTTCGTCGTGCAATTGCCAAGCAATCTGAACAAGCCTTGGCCAGTTGTCAAAATCATCTAAAGGAGCGTTCTTGTTTTTCGGAAGACCCGTGGTTTCCGTATCAAAAATCAAATACATGAACAGTGGTGGTTTGTTGAGTTACAACTAGCAACAAAATAAGAAAATCCCAGCGGCAATGCACCAAAGGGAAAGCAATATTTGTGTGATGTGGAAAACTAAATGCCGCCAACTCTAGTCAACTAAGTGAAGAGTTATTAAGCTACATTTTCTCTTGCGACAGTCTTTTGAATATGGGTGCGTTAAAAAGCACCTCTTCGTAGTTCAATGTGTATACGCTTGACTCTCCCTGCCTAATGGTGACTTGTGAGAAGAGTTTTAATTCGTCATCATTAGTTTTCCATTCTTCGAAATGTACTCTAATTACCTCACCCTTTTTATATGGATTTACTTCTGAGAAGCCTACCATAAAATTGGATTTAATGTCAAAGTAAACGCGAACAGGAAGGCCTAGTGGGTCGGAGGCTAATATCTGATGACATTTTTGACCAAAGTAAGTTGTGTCCTCTATTACGCGCATATTCTCAAAACGATCCTCAGGTCTGAGCATAACTTCATGAAACTCGTGCGCTTTGAGTACGGCGATGACTGCATTTGACAATGCGCCTTGCTGCTCAAGGTTCGTGTTTAACCCTTGTCCAACTTTCCAATCAAAAATTACTGCATTGAAAGGGTTTGGCTTGAAGGTGTAGTCTTGCAAAAAGAGTAAATAATTATCCTCGTAAGAAGAATGCGTTTCGGTATAGTAAGCACCTTCAGGTCCCTTGCAATTAGCCTTAGTTACAATCGTTTTTATATGAGAATCATCACCCACCGCCAACTTATGAGCATTGATCAATAGCTCAGAATCCTCAGAGTTTTGACATGACCAAAGAAGAAGAAGGGGCAGAAGTCGTTTTATCAAAATCGTATAAAAGGGGTTGACAATAGATATTAACTCCTCGGAGTGGTTAGTTGCTTTAAGAAGACTCTAATCTAATGATAATTCATAAAGTCACTATGAAACCCAGCAATTAATCAATTGTTTACCTATTTCAGGTGGCCTGAGCTTTGGCCAACCCTAGTTTGGCTGAAAGAAATTTGAATACCATTTCCACGTCCGCCGTATTTTGATTTCGAAAAGTCAAGCTAAATAGCGTTCTGGTTTTCTGAGAGGTGATGAGATTAAATGAATAAATAAAATCCTGATAACCACTCTTAAATGGGCTTGCGTCAGAATTGATTACCGCTTCATCCACTTCTAAACTGAGTACATCTGCCAAGAGAATTTTTCGTGAAATGGTGATTCCTGAATTGAGTGTCAGGCTGCTTCTTTCCTCTATGAGTATCTCATGAGGATCTTTCCATCTTTGGGTTAGGAGAGGAAGGACGATGATTAATAAACCAACGAAAACAAAACTTTCACCTATTGGACTGACTAAGGCGAAAAATATCAATGCAATACCAGCCACCAAACTCACAAAGTACATTTTGACCCTTGAACTACCTTTTTTCTTCAAACTCAAAAAACCTTTTCCTTCATGAATTTTGATATCGTTAACATCGAGAATAGATTGTATTTGCTCATTTTCATTCATGACAATAGGACTTGTGTTAATAAAAAATCCCAATCTTAAGTAGATCGGGATTAAATATACAGTAAACAACGTAGAGTCTATTTCAGAGTAACTGTCCGTTCTACCACGTTGAATGGACCTGGGATAGGGTTGCCATCCTTGTCTATCAACTCTAATTTGATTGTGACCTTTCCTTTTTCTAAGCCTTCTATATAATATGGCGCCCATTCTGTGATCAGCGTTTCCTGACCATTGATGGTTGCTTTAACCTTGTTTCCATCAGGAGCGATCGAAGTATTCAGTAAATAGAAATCGAGCATCAGTTTTTCAGTATCTGCACCACTGTACGTTCCTTTTGGCCTACTGTAGAATAGGTGAGGAGCAGTCAAATCCGCTTCTACAGGTTCAACTTCGCCCACAGTTAGATTCTGAATATGATATGCGCCTGCGCTTTTCACGCTCTCATGATAAGAGCGAGATAAGAAGGCTAGAACTACATAATTTCCATCGTCCAACGCATTAGATACTCCTGGCATATAATGAGCAGAATATGGCCCATTGTTGACGATGAAGTGAATGTGTTGGCCCTTACCGGAATTGGCTATGCCACGAGTTGCTGCGTCAGCTGTCTGAACTCCCAGTTCGTAATTCTCAACCTCAAAGCTAAAATCAACGGTGTTGATGGAATCAAGCGTTTCAACTACCATATCTGTTTTGGCCAATTTGGCATCTGGATACTCTGGAGAGGCCGGAGCTTTATACACTTTGTAAGTACTCTTTTCTGCCGCCTCACCAGCCTCGGCTGATGATTCAGAGGATTGCTTCGCTGGCCCACAACTTACGGCTAATGCAACAATCGATAGGAGCGTAATGGAATAGTATTTCATAATCTTCAGGTTTTTTGGTTTTGTATTTCTTACATCAGCAAATGATAATAACTTTATTCAATGGTAATATTCTCAGGATCTTCATAACCAAACAGTTCGTCAAGGGAAACCTCTTGGATTTTACCATAATCCTTCAAGCTTTCAAAATCAATTTTATCCCTTGAACCGACTAATACAGTTACATAACTCTGGTCTTTGATAAACGACTCTTGAAATGATTTGAGGTCGTCAAATTCCATAGTCTTGACTTGCTCATATATATCTTTTCTGATGTCAAAGTCAAGTCCTTTGTCTTCCGCACCAATGTAGTTCCACAAGACATTGGATCGAGTAACTCGCTCAGACTCAATCTTATTCAAAATAGCCTCTTTCGCAATGGAAAATGCATTTTCTGACTCTGGCATATTATTGAGTAATTCAAGCATGGCATCCATAGCCTCGGATTGCTTATCGGCCTGTGTTCCTAAATATGCAATGGTATAGTTGCTTTTGTCTTTTTTAGATGGCTGAGAGTAGTTGCTGTATACTGAATAGGCCAACCCTTGCGCTTCTCTGATTTCCTGAAAGACTATGCCATTCATACCTCCACCAAAATATTGATTGAACAATCGAACTGCGGGCTCACTTTCGGCATTGTATTCCTGACTCTTCGAGAGGAAGATAATTTCGGTCTGTACCATATCATAGTCAGCCCAATACACCTTAGACTCTTGTGAATCTGCTTCATCATAATCCGCTACCTCTGGCAATGGTAAGAACTCCGCAGGTACCGGATGATTCTCTTTGATAAATGTAGCTAACTCATTAGAAGCTTTCGGTCCATAATAAAGTATCCTGTGCGGCATTTTGGTGATATTCTTAATGATCTCAGTCAATTCAGAAGCCTCGATCTTCTCTAGCTCATAATTAGCCAACACATCATTAAACGGATTCTTTGGGCCGTATTTCGCATAATTATAAAGACCACTCCAAAGGATCGTTCCCTTTTCCTTTTTGGCATCAGCCCTTGACTTAAATATACGATCAACCAACTTCTCTAGAGCCTCATCATCTTCCGCAGGATTAGCCAATAGTGACTCAAAAAGTTGTGTAGCTGCTACCATGTTTTCGTCCAAGCCGGAGAGGGTGACATATGTTTTCTCCAATGAAGAATTAACACTAAAACTACATCCCAATTTATAGAGCTCTTTTTTAAATTCTTCCGCAGTATACTGGTCGGTACCAATGTATTCTAAGTAGCTAGTGGCCAATGGAATTTTCGGGTCGGCATTTCTTCCTACATCTAGCAAATAAGTCAATTCGAAAAGCTCGTTCTCGTCATTCTGCTTGCTCAATACTTCAATGTTGTTGACACTGAGCTTAGTGATATCCTTATTATAGTCAACAAAGGCTGGTTTCAATTTGCTAACCTCAAGTTTGGCTATGTCTTCATGAAATGGTGATTTCACCTCTCTATTCAATGGAACTTTGGTAATCTGAGGTTTTTCAACTTTTAGTTTATTGGGATCTTCTCCATTTCTCTTGTAGACCACAACATAATTGTCGTTATATCTTTCATTGGCAAAAGCCACTATTTCATCTTTGGTTATTTTCTCCATTTTGGAAATTCTCTGAATGTATTCCGACCAAGGCATATCGTTGGTGAAAGCCATCACCATAGAATTGGCGCGTGACTGATTACTTTCAAATCCTTTCATTTCTGATTTTTTGAAGTCAGCAATAATGGCAGGTATCAACCAATCCTCAAATTCACCTTTTTTCAGCATATCTATCTGCTCCATAATAAGACTCTCGACCTCCTCAAGGGTCTGATTTTGCTTTGGATAACCATAGAAAGTATGAATAGAGTAATCATTCATATCTCTGACATAGGAGCCAGCATTTAATACGGTCTGTTTTTGTTTGAGATTAAGATCTATCAAACCAGCCTCGGCATTATTCATGATCATATCCAAAAGTCTAACTTTAATGAGCTCATCTGATGATGTTCCGTCAAAGCGATATCCTAAATTGACAAACTCGGCATTTGGCCCTAGAACTTCTGCTTCAATCTTCGATGTGATTGGTGATTCTTCTACTTTATTCCATTTCGGCAGTTCTGCATTGGGTTCCCAATCACCGAAATTCTCTTCGATTAGCTTGATGGTTTTAGTGAAATCCAAATCCCCACTGATACATATAGCTACATTATTAGGCTTGTAATAAGTATCAAAATAATTCTTGATCTCAGTTATTGATGGATTTTTCAAATGCTCAATGGTGCCAATGACTGTTTGAGTACCATAAGGGTGGTTGGGAAATGTGTTTCTAAACATCGTTTCATAGGCTTTCCAACCGTCATTGTCCAAACTCCTGTTTTTCTCTTCATAAACGGCTTCCAATTCAGTATGAAAGAGCCTGTTGACGATTTTTCTAAATCGAGATCCTTCCATTTTGAAAAACCGCTCCAGCTCATTCGAAGGGATATCTACAGTGTAGACTGTTCTGTCATTGGTGGTATAAGCGTTTAGTCCTTTACCCCCGATAAGTGCAATCATCTTATCGTATTCATTGGGGATAGCCAACTTGGCCGCTTCATTAGAGAAAGCATCTATTTTTTCATAATAGCCTTTACGTTCCATCTCATCTTCTAGAGTCGCATAATAGTTGAACATTGATTCGATGCTGTCCAACATGACCTTTTCGGCTTCATAATCCAAGGTACCAAACTTGTCATTTCCCTTAAACATCATGTGCTCCAGATAGTGAGCCAAGCCCGTATTCGTGGCGGGATCATTTTTACCGCCTGCCTTTACAGGAATGTAGACTTGCACTCGTGGCGCATTTTTGAAGTCACTCAGATAAACTTTGAGGCCATTTTCAAGCGTATAGATCCTAGTTTTCATTGGATCTCCTACCACGTATTCATAGGTATATCCATTCTCTTCAGACGTGAGCGTCTCAAATTTCTCAGGTGCTTTGGCGCATCCCATGACCATGAGAGCCACTACGATTATTAGATAATTTTTCATGTCGGTTAGTTTAATAATTATGGGTGGTTTTATCTTTTATTGTTTTCTAATCTTCTTCAATTGTATTCAATTCTCCTTTTTCGGAGAGCATTACTGCCACGAACTTTAGCCCAGGAATTTCTTCAAATACGACTATCATCATTACTGTAATTGGCACACTCAAAATCATTCCCATGACTCCCCAGATAGCACCCCATATGGTCAATGAAAGTATTACCACTAATGAACTGATATTTAAGGAGTTACCCATGAGTTTTGGCTCGATTATATTACCCACAATGACTTGAATGATGCCCACAACAATTAACACATAGACAAACGGGCCTAGTTCACCAAATTGCAAAATGGCAAAAACAGCAGGAAAGAGCGTCGCGATTAATGAGCCAACGGTAGGAATATAATTCAAAACAAAAATGAGAATAGCCCAAAATATAGGTGCATCTATACCAAAAAGTAACAATGCGAAATAACTAAGCAATCCAGTGATTAAACTAACGATGGTCTTTAATGTTAGATATCGGCTGATATTGTGATCCATTTTCTGAAAAAGCTTGACCGTCTTCTTTTGTTGTTTCTCAGAGGGATAGAGCACCTTAAGTTTAGAGGGAAAAATACTTTCCTCGATTAGAAGGAATAAGACGTAAATCAATATCAAAAAGGCATCTCCAACCAGCAAGGTTACATAATCCACTAGGCCACTAGCTAAAGATGCAATATCGATCTGCTCTATATAGCTGTAGATCTGAGACGTCACATCCATTCCTGCCATCTCATTGATTTTCAGAAGGGTAGCATCCAAATTGGCTTCATAGGCTTCAACACCTTCCTGCAAATCAGTCATACTCACTAGCAACAATTCGATAATTAATACCACCACTATGTTAATCACCAAAAAAGCCAAGGTGTTTTGAAGCCACATGGGGCAATTCTCTTTCATCCAGGGTATCTGCTGGATGTTTTCTCTTAGCTCATGAATGATAAACCACACGATAAGTGCCAGTATAAACGGGATGATGTATTCTTCAGAATATGCGAGAATGGTGACGGTACATACTATGGTCAATAACAAATAGGCTGTACGCGCCAGAGAAGATTTGTGGATGGTCATGTTAGGTGTAACTAGTTGATTCTAAAATTAACCCAAAAATGGACAAAGTGAGCTAACAAACTGAGACTGCTCGACTTTTTGTGATAAATCCCGAAAATAAGCCCCTTGTTCTCGAAAATGAAGGCATCAAATCGTCGAAACCTTTTAACATTTATCCTAACTTTGTGGCTTTAAAATCGAACATAATTAAAACGAAATAACCTATGGCATTTGATGTTGATATGATCAAGAAAGTCTATCAGTCGATGGGCGAGAGAATCCAAAAGGCGAAAGAAGTAACTGGCAAGCCGCTTACGCTTTCCGAGAAAATACTTTATAGCCATCTCTACCAAGGGAACCCAACTGAGGCTTTTGAAAGAGGAAACTCATATGTGGATTTTGCTCCGGATCGTATTGCATGTCAGGATGCCACAGCACAGATGGCCTTGTTGCAGTTTATGCAAGCCGGTAAGGATAAAGTAGCAGTGCCAACCACGGTTCACTGTGATCATTTGATTCAGGCTAAAATAGGAGCGGCTGCTGATCTTCAAAACGCCCTCAATACAAGTAATGAAGTTTTTAATTTTCTGGAATCTGTTTCAAACAAATACGGAATTGGATTTTGGAAGCCCGGTGCAGGTATTATTCACCAAGTAGTATTAGAGAATTACGCATTCCCGGGAGGAATGATGATCGGTACTGACTCACACACAGTAAATGCTGGTGGCCTTGGTATGGTCGCAGTAGGAGTAGGAGGAGCAGATGCCGTAGATGTGATGGCTGGTATGGCTTGGGAGCTCAAGTTTCCAAAACTGATAGGTGTGAAGCTTTCAGGTAAACTTAATGGATGGACATCCCCTAAGGATGTAATCTTGAAGGTGGCAGGAATTCTAACTGTGAAAGGTGGAACAGGTGCCATTGTGGAGTACTTCGGAGAAGGTGCACAAAACATGTCTTGTACGGGTAAAGGGACTATCTGCAACATGGGTGCTGAGATAGGAGCTACAACTTCTACTTTCGGATATGATGAGTCAATGGAAAGATATCTGAGAGCTACTGGTCGTGATGAAGTAGCTGATCTTGCCAATGCTGTAAAAGAAAATTTAACTGGAGACCCGGAAGTATACGCCAACCCTGAGCAGTATTTCGATCAAGTGATTGAGATTAATCTCTCTGAGTTGGAACCTCACGTGAATGGTCCATTCACACCAGATTTGGCTACTCCTATATCAGAAATGGCTGATGCTGCTAAGAATAACGATTGGCCAACTAAAGTTGAGTGGGGATTGATTGGGTCATGTACCAACTCATCTTATGAGGATATTTCTAGAGCCGCTTCAATTGCTGAACAAGCTTTAGCAAAAGGTTTGAAACCTGCTGCAGAATTTGGAATCAACCCAGGATCTGAGCAGGTGAGATATACCATCGAGCGAGATGGGTTTATTGATACATTTGAAAAACTAGGAACGAAAGTATTTACCAATGCTTGTGGTCCGTGTATAGGACAATGGGATAGAGCTGGAGCGGATAAGAAGGAGAAGAACACCATCGTTCACTCATTCAACAGAAACTTCGCCAAACGTGCTGATGGTAATCCTAATACACATGCGTTCGTTACCTCACCAGAGATGGTAGCTGCGATTGCTATTTCAGGAAACCTCGGTTTCAATCCAATCACAGATACATTGACAAATGATAAAGGAGAGAAAGTAAAGCTTGATGCTCCTACTGGTTGGGAGTTACCTCCAAAAGGATTTGATGTAGAAGATGCTGGATATTTGGCACCTGCAGAAGATGGATCTTCAGTGGAGATCAAAGTCAATGCTGATTCTAAGCGATTGCAACTACTTGATCCATTCACACCGTGGAATGGTGAAAACATCACTGGAGCGAAAGTTTTAATCAAAGCATTTGGTAAGTGTACAACTGACCACATCTCGATGGCTGGACCTTGGTTGAGATATAGAGGTCATTTGGATAACATCGCAAACAATACTTTGACTGGAGCGGTAAATGCTTTCAATAAAGAGACTGACACAGTCAAAAATCAATTGACTGGGGAGTATGGTAAAGTGCCAGATACGCAAAGAGCTTATAAGGCAGCTGGAATACCTACTATAGTGGTTGGTGATCATAACTATGGCGAAGGATCTTCTAGAGAGCATGCAGCTATGCAACCGAGACATCTTGGAGTAAGTGCAGTTTTGGTTAAATCATTTGCTAGAATCCATGAGACCAACTTGAAGAAGCAAGGTATGCTTGGGTTGACATTTGCCAACGAGGCGGATTATGACAAAATCCAAGAGGATGATACTGTTGACTTCATCGACTTGACTGAGTTTGCTCCAGGCAAACCGCTTAATTTGAAGTTCACGCATGCAGATGGTTCGTCAGATGTGATTACTGCGAACCATACATATAATGAAAGCCAAATTGGATGGTTTAAGGCTGGTTCAGCTTTGAACCTAATCAAGAAGCAAAACGCAGGCTAATCCCTTCGAAACAATCAATGAAAAGGCTACTCACACAAGGGAGTAGCCTTTTTTAGTTTTATGAGTGTATCCCCCAATTTTCATCGATTTAAAGAACCATTGGGCAATCTTTCATTGCCCGAAAGACTCAACAATCCTTTTGATTATCAACCAAACGCATTGCTGCTAGCAGCAACGTCTGAGGTGCAGGAGCTTCTGAGGTCTACCCATTGGAATCACAATTTTGGTTTAGGGGAAGTATCTGTGACCAAGCCTATAGGTAAGATGTTTGGGGTATTGGTGGTTAGAAACACTGCAAATGAAGTGGGGTATTTGGCCGGATTTTCTGGAAAAATTGGTGGTAAAAATCATTTTAAAGGATTTGTTCCTCCTGTATATGATGGACTGAAGGAAGGGAGTTTTCTCAACCTTGGCATGCAAGAGCTGACCAGAATCAATGCTCAAATAAGCAAACTCGATGATGAACATGGGATCGATCATACGCAGGAGATAATCGAATTGAAGAAATTGAGAAGAGATAATTCGAATGCTCTGCAAGGACGAATTTTTGATAATTATCAATTCCTTAATGTTCAAGGCGAGAGCAAAAGTCTAAAGGAGATCTTCGATGCAACGCATCACAGCAATCCACCAGGAGGAGCAGGGGAGTGTGCAGCTCCCAAACTACTTCAGTACGCTTTCCTTAACAAGTTTCAACCTTTGGCTATAGCAGAATTCTTTTGGGGTCATTCCCCCAAGTCAGTAAACTGGAAGCATATGTCGTTTTACCCTGCTTGTACTCACAAATGCAGGCCAATACTTAATCACATGCTCAAAGGAATTGATCTCCAATAAGCAAGGTAAGCTCGCGTTTAAAGCGAAATTAGAAATTCAACAGTATCTACTCCATCTGCATAATCCCAAACCTTAGGAAGCTGTGCCTGACCAAATGGAATGTAATCCTTACCTACCACACATTGAATTTTATCTTGATGATCATTCAAGTATTGAGTCAATTCAGCTTGACTGGAGTAAGTCTGGTGGAAAAGGATAGAAACTGGCGACACCAATTCTTCTGATGGTTGGAGTAAAAGAAATCCATTGTCCAGATGCTTTTCGCCATTTACCAGGAGAATGGATTTGTGATAGTCGTAATTGTTTCGATACTTATTATGATTGCCAATATCACTCATGTATTCTATGGATTCAAAGAATTTGGAGTGATTGAAATTTTCTGGTGTGAGTATTTTTGAAACATTTCTACATCCCAGGCCAAAGTACCAAAATAGATCTTTAGCCAGTTCCTGATAATCTTCGTCCGTTTCTGTGCCATTGAACACGGCAATTGATGTTCTGTTTTTTCTAATTACTTTAGGGTGATCTCTAAAATAGTATTCTAAATATCTGGCAGTATTATCACTACCTGTGGCTATAAGTACGTCTACCGATGTAAGTCTTTCTCGCACTTCAATGTTCTTTTTGAACCTTGGCTCAATGGTCATCAACCATTCAATGACTTGTCTCATCAGAAACTCATCTTGACTGCTCGTTTTAATAGCCGCGAAATGCCCTGTGAGCAATACACAAAGCAGATCGTGAAATCCTACCAGCGGTATATTACCCGCCATGATAAGTCCAACAATCTTTGGCACATCTAACTGCGCTATTTTATATTTTTTAAGCCATTCCTCTAATTCCCGCCTTTCAAGCATCAACGCGATTCCATCAAAGGCATGCTTTACATTGTCCTCTGTAAACCATTTGTTATGCAACTGTGCGATTCTAGCGTATTCGTTGATAGAATCGGTAGTCAAATTTTTAATTTGATCACCCAATTTTGCGAATGCTTCAATTCTCTCTTCTAGAGTCATTTAAATCGTATTTTACTTTTGTCCGCAAACATATTGCGTTATAGCTTTGTTCTCTTAAAGATTTAAGTTTAAATAGTCACTTATGGCAATAATGATTACCGATGAATGCATCAACTGTGGTGCATGTGAGCCGGAATGCCCAAATACAGCCATCTATGAAGGTGGGGTAGAATGGAAGTGGTCAGACGGCACTGATTTGAAGGAAATTGAAATGGAAGATGGAACTGTGGTAGACGGTTCGGAAGTGCAGGAACCTGTATCTGACGAGTTCTACTACATTGTCTCAGGCAAGTGTACCGAGTGTACAGGATTCCATGAAGAACCGCAGTGTGCTGCTGTATGTCCTGTGGATTGTTGTGTGCCAGATCCAGATTATGAAGAGACAGAGGAAGAACTTACTGCGAAAAAGGATTGGTTACACGTGTAATAGTGGCAATTAGGTATTTAACCATTTCCAGAATTTTCCGAGCATAGATTTAGGCTGATCCTTTGGGTCAGCCATTTTTTTGTTCTTTTTGCTGGTCTGGGCTTTGGTCTTGACTGGTTTTGACTTAGAAGGTTTGCTTACTTTGGATTTATAGTGCGCTTCTTTGATCTTTTTGAGGCGCTGTAGTTCTAGTCTTTCTTTCTTCTCTGCAGCAGCTTTTTTTCTCTTCTCCTCAGCTTTCAATCTTCTCAATCGCTTTTCTTCACGCTGCTCAGGAGTGAGTCTTGGTCTTGAGTTTCGTTTGTCATGTCGGATGATTCGCACTTCAGGAATATCTTCCTTCTGTTCATCTGTAACTTCCACCTCTTCTTCAGCCGGTTCCTCTTCTGCCACTTTTGGTTCTGGAAGATCTATTTTACCGACTACCTTCAGACCTGGTAGCTCCACTTTTGGTGCTTTAATTACTTTCACATGATCAAATGATCGTTGCTCTTCCGAATCGTCATCTTCATCACCCAGCATCTCACTTACTGTGATTGATTCTTGAACTTCTTCCTCAGTATTATCAATTGATTCGTTCTCAACAACTTCTTCACTCTCAACCTCTTGCTGATCTATTGGCTGCTCTGATACTGTTTCCTCAATAATAGCTGAATCTTCATGCGCTACTTCTGGCAATGATTCTTCCTCAATTGGTTTTTCTATTGCAACTTCTACCTCTTCAATTTCAGGCTCATTGTTTGTTTCTACTTCTTCTACCTCTGGTGCTAATTCTTCCGTCTCATCCTTTACTCCAAACTTTTCATATAGCAATGTTTCTGCTTCATCAGACACCTTCACATTCGGATGCTCTTTGATCTCTATTCCATTGTTGGCAAGAAATGATACAACCTCTTTATTTGTCAGTTCTAATTTTCTTGAAAGTTGTCCTAGTCGCATGCTTATTGATTAAAAGAAAGGTTGATTGACAGCAAAAATAGAAAACTAAGCCAAATGGAATTATACTTTGAGAATTAATAAAAGCGCCAACTTAATAATAGCAGTCAGTTCCAACCTTTATTTGTTTGAATAATAAGAGGAAACATGTGTTACAATGGCGTTGATCAGTTTGGTTCGTGCTTCCTTGGATGCCCACGCAAGGTGAGGAGTGAGCAAACAATTGTCCAACCCGATCAATGGATGATCTTTAGCTGGAGGTTCCTGGGAAAGCACATCTAATCCTGCTCCTGCAATCCGATTTTGCTTCAAGGCTGAGGCTAGATCTTGCTCATTGACCAATGCACCTCTAGCAGTGTTTATAAGCAGGGCATTTGGCTTCATACTATTGATGAGCGTTTGGTCAATGATCTGATGATTCTTATCCGTCAATGGAGCATGAAGGCTTACAATATCAGCAGTCGATATCATTTCTTCTAAAGTACCAAAACCATAGTCCGGATAGCTCTTAGGATCAGCATGTTGGCTCACAGCCAATATCCTCATACCAAAGGCCAAACCTATGCTGGCTACTTCTTGCCCTATCTGACCGAACCCATAGATTCCGAGTGTTTTATCTCTTACTTCATGTATCGTGTTGAGCGTATATGAAAATCCTTTATCGCGATTCCAATCTCCCTTTTGTACGCTTTGATCATGTTTCTCCACATGATTGGTAAGTGCGAAAATGAGCGAAAATACCTGTTGAGCAACAGCATGTGTACTGTATCCCTTTACATTTTTGACCAAGATATCATGCTCTTTTGCTGCATCTAAATCGATATGATCAGTGCCTGTAGCAGAAATAACGATCAATTTGAGGTTGGGTAGTTGTTCGAAATGATCTTTTCCAAGACGTACTTTATTGGTGACGACCACTTCAGCATCTGCACACCGATCTATCACATCTTCATCCGCTGTTCGATCATAGATTCGAACTTTCCCATAACGATCAAGATTTTCCCAGCTAAGATCCCCTGGATTGGCATAGATTCCGTCAAGGATCACTATTTCATTGGACATGAGCGTGTTCTTCTTTTCTGAGGTCTTTTCTTAATATTTTACCAACGTTAGACTTGGGTAAGTCATCTCTAAACTCGATGAATTTGGGCATTTTATAGGCTACTAAATGCTCACGGCAGTGCACCAATATCTCATGCTCAGTCAGATCAGGATTAGATTTGACGATAAAGGCCTTTACCACTTCTCCAGAATTCTTGTGAGGCACTCCAATTACACCAACTTCCAGTACGCCATCAAGTTGTGCAATGACATTCTCCACTTCGTTTGGAAACACCTTCATTCCCGATACATTGATCATCTCTTTTTTTCTGTCGACAATTTTGAGAAAACCTTCGCTATCAAAAAAGGCAATATCTCCCGTCTTAAACCATTCACCATCCATTACAATGTCGGTCTCTTCCTTATTCTGCCAATATCCGGTCATTACCTGAGGTCCTTTAGCATAGATTTCTCCAAATTCACCTACTGTCTGAGTCGTTCCATCATCGGCCACTATTTTGATCTCTGTTGATGGCACTGGAAGTCCAATGGTGCCTAGCTTATGATTGCCATCTATAGGATTGCAAGTGAGGAGTGGAGAGGTTTCTGAAAGTCCATATCCCTCTACAATATCGGTTCCTGTGATCTCTTTCCACTTCGTGGCGACAGCATCTTGCAATGCCATACCTCCAGCTACGGCTACCTTTAGGTGACTAAAATCCACCTCCTTAAATTCCTCCCTATTGATCAAGCCATTGAATAGCGTATTCACCCCTGTGATGACAGAGAACTTCTGCTCTTTCAACACTTTAATAAAGTCTGCCATTTTCCTTGGGTCAGTGATCAGTACGCTCTTAGCGCCAATCTTGAGCATCCCAAAACAATTCACAGTCAAGGCAAACACATGATATAGGGGCAAAGCCGTGATGGTAACTTCCTGTCCGTCTAACATGCTAGGCTTCATCCACGCAGATACCTGCTCTACATTGGCTATCAGATTTCTATGACTCAGCGCAGCTCCCTTTGCTACTCCGGTGGTACCGCCGGTATATTGTAGAATGGCAAGATCTTCATTGTTGAGATTAGGTCTTACGTAACTATGCTTCTTGCCAATTTTGATAACGTCTTGAAATGCAACAGCTTGTGGTAGTTGATAGGCTGGCACCATGCGCTTCACCCGCTTGATCATGAAATCCACAATTGCTCCTTTGAGCGAGCCGAGCAGATCACCAACCTCCGCGATGATAACAGTCTCAATAGAAGTAGCGCCTAAGATTTCCTCAAGTTTGAATGCGAATGTGTTGAGCAAAATGATTCCTTTAGCCCCTGCATCCACAAACTGATGCTCCATTTCAGAAGGTTTGTATTGAGGATTGGTATTCACAACAACCATTCCTGCCTTCAAAATTCCGAATAGGGCAATAGGGTATTGCATCACATTTGGCATTTGCAAAGCCACTCTATCTCCCTTTTCTAGATTGGTCTCATTGACTAAGTAATTGGCGAAAGCACTACTGAGTTCACCCAATTCATTATAAGAAATCTCAGCACCCATGTTTTCATAAGCGGGGAGGTCTCCATATTTAGAAACACAATCATCCAAGAATTCGACTAATGAGGGGTATGCGTCCGGGTCTATCGTATGGGGTACTGACTCAGGATATTGTTCAAGCCATTTTGAGTTATCCATGGGGGTTGTCGTTTAGGTTAAAGTTTCTTCAGCTGAAATAGCCGCACCAATTATTCCCGCTTCATTCTTAGATTCCGCAGGCAAGATTTTGGTTTTTAATTCGAAGTACTGGGCGTATTTATCGAAGTGCTTACTTACACCACCACCCAGAATGAAAAGGTCAGGGTAAAATAGACTCTCTAATCTCTGAAAATATTCATTGAGCCGAGAGCCCCATTCCTCCCAAGAGAGCTCTTCATTTTTACGGACTGAATTGGCCGCATAATGCTCTCCAGGCATTCCATTGACCATTACGAAACCCAATTCGGTATTAGGAATCAGGTGCCCGTTAATAAACAATGCAGTACCTATACCTGTACCAGCAGCAGCTACAATGGTCACACCTTTCTGACCTTTGCCGGCTCCAAACATCATTTCCGCAGTACCTGCTGCATCTACATCATTGAGTAGATGTATTTTACAGCCTGTCGCCTTAGAAATAGCCTCTGCAGCATTCATCCCTATCCAAGTCTTATCGATGTTGGAAGCAGTCATCACTATCTCATTGCGAATTGCAGCGGGAAATCCGCTCCCGATCAAACCTTTCCAATTAAAAAAATCAACCAACTCCTTTACTGTAGCTACGACAGCCTCTGGAGTGGCCGGATCGGGTGTTGGTATTCTGTGTCTTTCGGTAATCAAAGTACCTCGTTGTGTATCAACAATCGCACCCTTGATGCCAGTGCCTCCTATATCTAATCCTAGTATTTCCATATCTCTCTTAAACCTACCAAATTCTTAACTAATTCCATCTTGTTAGAGTTATACCTAATATGAAAATCTTCGAATCTTACGAAATTCTATGTCGAAATATGCCTAGCTTTAAATGAAATAAAACCTATCAACCATGCTAAAAAAAATAATGCTCTCATTGGGAGTTTTGATCGTTCTAATTGCTGCTGCTTACCTGTATTTAGACAATAGAAATAGAACATTGAGTCCAAGAGGAGAAGCTTCTCTTTCAAATGGAGAATTACAAGTGGACCTTACTTATAGTCGACCATCAATTAGAAACAGAAAGCCTTTTGGTGATGAAACCGAAGAGTCTATTCAGAAATATGGTCAGTATTGGAGACTTGGAGCCAATGAGTCAACAGAGATAACTTTTAACAAAGACGTCCTCATAGTAGATCAGGCCATAAAGGCGGGAACTTACAGAATGTATGCAATTCCAGGTGAGCAATATTTCGAGATTAGACTCAATACAGAATTAGGCACTTGGGGTGCGTTTGAGCCGGATACCGCGCTTGATGTAATGTCCGTCATGATACCTGTTAATTCGGGCGAGCATACTGAGCAATTCACCATCACTACCGAACCTCTATACGATACTGGTGTGAAATTGAACATTGCATGGGGAAGTATCCAAATGAACCTGCCTATTAACCCGCAATAGATCTTTTTTTGAGAAAACTGCTAACAGTAGAAAAGGGTCGTCCTTCAGCTGATATTCGTGAGTTACTTTCAGCCAATATCATTGGGACTCCCGGTCAAAGTCTGGTTTATCAACACACAAGAGTTGGCGATAAACTGGACGCTATTGATAGAAGTTTTTTCCTAAGTGTTCGATTAGGCAGTAAGGCAATTGGCGCTTGCTGCTTTATTCCTCGGACTGTATACATTAGAGCTAATGGTGTTGACGCATTTTATATTCGGTATTTTTCTTTTAGAAATTCTTTTAGAGCCTCGAGTAAGCCTTATAAACACCTCAGTCGTAAAACGAGCGCGTTGAGGGATGAAATCACGCAGTGCTTAGATGGTGATGGATTAAACAAGATCAAGCCATTGGCATACGCTTATGTAGATGAGTCAAACTTTAGATCTAAGGACATTATCGATTCATTTGGATTTAAGAAAATTGGATCATTTAAAGTCAAGTTTCTCAGCAGGTTTTTCCCAAAAGAACATGGTTCCGTTGAAGAGATTCAAGCTAAAGAATTGGGCGAATTCAAGAAGAGAGTGGAAGAGGAGTACGCTGAGCATTCTTTTGTTGCTCTGGACAATATTGGTTTTGAAAATGGGGCCTATGTATTCAATGAAAATGGTCGCATAGTCGCTGGAATACAGACATACAAAGAGCGATGGAAGATTCATGAGGTACCTGGAAGCACTCGGTTGCTCTCTATTGTATCAATCATCCCTTTGATCAAGACCATCTTCAATCGAGATTTTAGGTTTTTATCCATCGAGGGTTTTTTCTGTCATCAGGGTTATGAGCACACCTTAGAACCTTTGATTGAAACTGCTTTGGCCAGAAGTAACAGAAACACTGCAGTAGCTTGCGTTGATCATAACTCATTGTTTTACAATAGATTATGTGACATTCCGACAGGGGTAATTCAATATATGACAAAGGAAAAAGAAATTGCGTTAGTCGCTAGAGGCCGTCAAGATGCTCTGGATTGGCTCAGTAAGCGTCCCATTTATGTCTCAAGCTTTGACAATATGTGATCAGAAAATCAGCAGGTAAACACCTGCCGCGGCTAAAGCTCCCACGCAGGGTCCTAATAGCGGGATAACGGCATAGCTCCAGTTGCTGTCTCGCTTACCCTTGATAGGTGCAAGTGCATGGAATAACCTAGGACCAAAATCTCTTGCTGGGTTGATGGCATAGCCGGTAGTACCACCTAGACTCAGCCCAATCCCTACAACCAGCAATGCCACCGGTAGTGCGCTAAGTGAACCCAAGCCATCTCCAGATACAAGAAAGAATACCGCAAAAACCAATGCAAATGTGCCAATAATCTCAGATACTAGATTGTTCTTGAAATTTTTGATTGCTGGGCTGGTACAAAATAATCCAAGAATGGTATCTGGATCATCAGTTGCTGTAAAGTGTGGTCTGAAATGAATATAAGTAAGTCCTGCTCCACAAAATGCCCCTAAAAATTGCATGGCTATGTAACCGGGCACACTGCTCCAAGCAAACTTACCCACCATAGCCAATCCCAATGTGACTGCTGGATTTATATGAGCGCCACTAGATGATCCTGCAACGAATACAGCTACAAATACGGCAATTCCCCAACCTAATGAAATGACAAGCCAACCCGAATTCTGCGCATAGGTCTTATTAAGAGATACGTTGGCATTCACGCCATTACCTAAGAGTAGAAGTATGAATGTTCCTACAAATTCGGAGACAAGTGGGTTCATGTTGAATTGATATTGATTACATCGTCAAAGAAAGAGATATTTTCGTTCTTTAGTCGCATGTAGTCTGATAAGGAATCAATTCACCTACATATTCATCCCATTCTTCTTTGGTCAAATTTCGCTCTACGAGCTCGCAGATACGATTCGCTAAAGTCACATGAAATACTGGCCAAAACCTGATGTAATTATCCTTGGAACCTGATATGATTTGATTTCCAGTAGGATCAAAGCAAGCTGTCAGCACCCAATCATTGTGATCATCCAAAACAAGTGGCAGTTTCTTCGAATTGGCTATTTCCCAAACACGTACAGTTCTGTCCCGACTAGAAGATAAGAGCATCAAGTTGTCCGGGCTAAAGTCCAAATCTGTAATAGCAGACTGATGTCCAGAAATGGTTCTTATGATTTCCTCATTTTCAATGTCCCAAAGGATGATATCACCTTTTTCTCTTCCAATTGCCAAGGTTTTGAAATCTGGACTAATAGCCATGGCATTCACAGCAAAGGCTTCTTCAAGGTAGATTTTAGCGGACAGTGTATCCTCCCATAATTCAACTTCTCCTGTCGATTTCCCTAGGTATAGATCCTTATTCTTTTTGTTGATAATCGCACTGGAGACTTGCTGGGCTGTTTGGCCAATCTGCTTTTCCTTACCAAACCCTTTTGACTTGATGAGTCCGTCTTTGGTTACGACCAACATTCTGTGTTCCTCAGGTACGAACACAGCACTCTGCACCAGTTCACCATCTGTAATGACTTGCCGTTGAGATCCCTGACCCATTTCTCCTTCTGTCTCATTGTCTATAAGCACAATGCCTTCATTCTTGGTCACAACAAGAATCCACCGGTCATCAGTGCTAATGTCAATGGACTTAATCAAGTGATCACCTTCATAGACCAATTCGGCTGTTTTGCCCTTAGTCGATAATTGCCACTTCATGACTCTTCCATCCGAGCCTGCAGAGTAGAAATAATCAGGATCTTGAGAAAATTGCAACGAAACTACGGAAGCATTGTGCCCTAGGGCTTCATTGTATGATTTTCGGTTTACCGAATCATATCCCAAAAACTTGTTGGCATAATAGAGTGCTGAGTAGAGATTCAGATGTGAAACTAATGGGTTACTATCATTCTCTCGCCAAAAACTATACGCTTGCCTCGCAATGAGCGCTTTTAGTTCTTGAAAATAGGAAGGGGTCAACAATGACCGCTGGGACATACTCTGTACCAATTCGGTATATCGTAAGGTGTTGACTTGACTTTCTAGTTCTTTAATTTTCAGAGAATCCACATTACCTCTTTGAGAATGAGCAGTGAATACTATGAGTAACAATAAGCCGGCAAGAAGATTCTTCATAACCGAAAGGTAATAATAAAACGCATTTTTAGTCTCAATAGACCAAACTGAAATGCTCAAAAACTAATATCTTCATCCGATAATTCTCCAATGATGACAAAACCAATATCCTTTGAAATTAGCACGGAAGGAATAGGCGTTCTTACTTTTTCTAATCCACCTCACAATGCCATGACCAGTGCGATGCTCAGCGAAACGGCACAAATCATCCATGATAATAATGACGCAAAGGATGTAAAAGTAATCGTGATAAAAAGCAATGGCGAAAGGGCTTTCTGTGCTGGAGCAAGTTTCGAAGAATTGATGGGAATCACCACTAGAGAAGAAGGAAAGACTTTTTTCTCAGGTTTTGCTCAGGTTATTAATGCGATTAGGAAGAGTGGGAAAATAGTTATTGGGCAGGTGCAAGGCAAGGCAGTTGGTGGTGGAGTAGGACTTGCTGCAGCTTGCGATCTGTGCTTTGCTACGGATCACGCAGCTGTTAAACTATCAGAGATCAACATCGGGATCGGACCTTTTGTGATAGGTCCTGCAGTAACTAGGAGAATTGGAGTGACGCGTTTTAGCCATTTGGCTTTGAGCCCAATGGAATTCAAGCCGGCCAAATGGGCATTTGATAATGGTCTTTATACCTCACTCTTTGAGAATATGGACCAACTTAGTCAAGCTGTAATGAATAAAGCTGAAGAACTAAGTAAAGTAAATCCAGAGGCCCTTACTAAGCTCAAAAAGTCCTTATGGGCTGGTTGCGAAGATTGGGATGATCTTCTGGATCAGAAAGCAAAAGAAAGCGGTGAATTGGTGCTGTCAAGTTTTTCACAATCTGCATTGAGCAAATTTAAAAAGTAATCAGCCTCTCTTAAATGCCAAAAGGGAGTCCGAAGAAGCTGACTCATCAAAATAGTATCCATCGGTATCAAATCCCTTCAATTCTTCCACTGATTGAATCCTATTCTTGATCATATAGCGAGCCATCATACCTCGAGCTTTTTTAGCAAAAAATGACACGATTTTGTATTGCCCGTTGTTGAAGTCTTTGAATTCCACATCGACCACATTGGCTTTTAACGCCTTAAGGTCTACGGCTTTAAAATATTCAACAGATGCCAGATTCAACACCACCTGGTCTCCTTGCGCCAGCATGTCGCGTCTCAGCACCTTTGCTATATCCTTGCCCCAATACTGATATAAGTTCTTTGCCTTATCGACGTTAAGTTTCGTGCCCATCTCCAACCTGTAGGGCTGTATCAGATCTAAAGGCCTTAAAAGCCCATAAAGTCCAGATAATATTCGTAAGTGAGTTTGCGAAAACTCAACATCCTCTTGTGTGAAATCTTCTGCCTGCAATCCGAGATATACATCACCCTTAAAGGCAAACAAACTTTGCTTGGCGTTATGGCTTGTATGCCTGCCAGAAAACTTCTGAAATCTCTTCACATTTAAATGTGCCAGATCCTCACTGATGCCCATCATGTTTTGCAGATCATCAGCATCGTGTGTTTTGATTTCATCCAAAATAGCTTTGGACTTATCAAATAACCGCGCTTTGGACTTTTCAAACTCAACTTTTGACTCAAAATCCAGGGTTTTTGCTGGAGATACGACTGCTATCATTTTGATCTTTTAAGAATAATCGATTGACACTATGAATTGTTAGACAAATGTAGAAATGAAAGTGTGTTCTACTGGTCGAACGCTCAAGAGATTTCGTAATTTTATCCTCTAAAGAAATAGCATTTGTTATCAAAATTGTACTCCGTAATTGATGTTGAAACCACAGGTGGTCAACCCAGTCTTTCGAAGATTACGGATATATCTATTTTCGTCACTGATGGATATGAAGTGCTGGATGAGTTTTCTAGTCTTGTCAATCCCAAAATGGCCATTCCTGAATTCATTACTCAGCTCACAGGAATTGATGATGATATGGTCAGTGATGCCCCAACTTTTGAGGAGATCGCCAAAAGAATCATTGAGGTAACTGAAAACACCACGTTCGTGGCTCATAATGTCAATTTTGATTTTGGGATGATCAGTGGTGAATTCAAAAGACTAGGCTATGATTATCAACGAGATAAGCTATGTACTGTAAGACTCGCTAGAAAATATCTGCCAGGACACAGGAGTTATAGTCTAGGCAACATCTGCGAAGCGCTTCAAATCCCGATTAAGGGACGACATAGAGCACGTGGAGATGCTGAAGCTACGGTTGAATTGTTCAATGTCATCATGAATGCTTCGGACGGACGTCCGACCACACAGAATGATAAGTGGGTCAAGTGCCTTCCTGCTCACATCGACAGGTCTCAAATAGATGATCTACCTATAGGACCTGGAGTTTTATATCTGAAGAATGAAGTGGGAGAGGTATTAGAGATCAGTGCAGCAGAAAACGTACAACAAGCTGCGATAAAGCTCCTTCAGAGCACCTCTAAGAGAAACAAAGAAATCAAATCAACATTGCATACCATCGTAGCAGAGGCCTATGGCTGGGGTCTTATTGCACAATTGAAGGCAATGAGTGAAAAGCAGAAACTAACTAGCTCCAAACCAAAACGAGCTATCAAACTGCCCACTTACGGTTTAAGTTTTAGATATGATCTATTTGGCTATGTCAATCTTAGTGTAGAAAAACTCAAGACCAACTACACTGATCAATGTCGATTTCATTCCCTTAAGGAGGGGAAGGCATATCTTGAATCCATCTGCAGCAAACACAAGCTATGCGATAGTTTATCCGGTCTTGAACTAAAGTCAGGATGTAAAAACTTGACTTGCAAAGGGGCTTGTAGGCAAATAGAGACTCCTCAGGCTTACAATGAAAGAGTTAGAAGCGCATTGAATAACACAAGCCAAAGCCAACGCAGCTATGCTTTGATCCAAAAAGATCCTCATGAAGATAGAAGGCATATTGTACTTATTGAAAATGATGAGCTTGCAGGCACCATCCAATTTAGCGCAGATGAAGTCATACAGTCCAAAGACCAGATAATGGACTTATTGGTTCCTGAGGCATCTACTAGCGAAAAGATGAAAGTCGTAGAAAAGTATCTCGAGAAACATCGCAGAAAAGTACAAGTGCTTGAATTCGACTAATCTTATTTGAATCTATAGCTTCGTAGTAGTTTTGAAAATTGTTACTAGATAGCCTTCAGAGGTTTAATTGGTTCAATGAACTGACTAATCGACTTGATCTGTCTACCTTTGCAGCTCATTTAACAATATATTTTTGAATAATTTCAGCAAACTAGGACTTTCTAATTCAATTCTAGAAGTTCTAAACCAACTCGGGTTCGAGAACCCGACACCCATCCAAGAAAAAGCCATTCCATTATTACTAGAAAATGAGTCGACCGACTTTATTGGCCTAGCTCAAACAGGAACAGGAAAAACAGCCGCTTTTGGTTTACCATTGATCGACCTTATCGATGAGAAGAATGGAGCCACTCAAGCATTGATTATGGCACCCACTAGAGAATTGGGCCAGCAGACAGCCAAGCAATTGGTGGATTTCAGTAGAAATAATAAGGCAGTCAATATAGAAGTGGTTTATGGTGGAGCACCCATAATGAACCAAATCAAAGCGCTTAGAAGACCTACACAAATCGTAGTAGCAACTCCGGGTAGGTTGATAGATTTGATTAAACGTAAGTCAATCAAACTTGATGATGTAAAATATGTAGTCCTTGATGAAGCAGATGAAATGCTCAACATGGGATTCAAAGAAGAAATTGACACCATACTCTCATATACACCTGAGAATCGGGTTACGTGGCTTTTCTCTGCTACTATGCCGAATGAGATTAGAAGAATCACTAAGAAATACATGACCGATCCTGTAGAGGTTTCGGTAAATAGTGAGCAGAAAAGTAACGTAGATATTACGCATCAGTTTGTTACTACCAAAACAGGCAACAAGCTCGCTGCTCTGAAGAGATTCCTTGATATGCAACCTGATATGCGTGGTATTATGTTTTGCCGTACAAGAAGAGAGACTCAGGAAATAGCTGACAATCTGAGCAATGACGGATATGGAGCAGAAGCTCTCCATGGTGAATTGTCACAGTCACAAAGAGATGCTGTGATGAAAAGGTTTAAAACCAGGTCTATGCAGCTACTGGTGGCTACAGATGTTGCAGCCAGAGGTATAGATGTGAACGATCTTACTCACGTAATGCATCATACTTTGCCAGATCAATTGGAGAGTTATACTCACAGAAGTGGAAGAACAGGGCGAGCAGGTAAAAAAGGTATTTCCCTAGCATTCATCAACCCAAGAGAGGGTAGAAGAATTGAAGAACTTGAACGCAAAATAAAGGTTAAATTTGAGAGAATAGAAGTGCCTACTTTGGAGGCTTTGAAATCCAATAGAATTCATAGCTGGGCTACCTTCATTATCAATACCAAGGTCGACGATCAGTCAGAAAAAATTTTAGAAGGTGTTCAAGAGCAGTTTGCTCATTTGAGCAAAGACGATCTACTCAAAAGGTTGATCACTACTCAGCTTGACAATATCATGACCTCTAGCGGAGGTGACTCGAATCTCAACGAGGCTTTTGGAGGATCACCAGAAAGACGTGATAGAAGTAAGTTTAATCGATACTTTGTCAATATTGGGAGCATAGACGGCATGACCAAAGCTGACCTTTTGCATTTCCTGTCTGACATATCAGGTGTAGATCGTAAGTTTTTTGGAGACATTACGCTTCAAAAAAATTGTTCTTACTTCGATGTAGATGGAGGGAAAGACAAAGGCATGAACCTGAAGTTTGAAGGTGTAGAAGTAGAAGGTAGAAGCATCCGCGTCAATAGAGATGACCAAGGAGGCGCTCGTGAAAAGCGTTCATTCTCAGGAAAGAAGAGAGACGGAGGTGGACGTCCAAGATCCAATTCCTCTAGACCTAAGAAAGAATTTAGAAGACCAAGTAGAAGAAGATAGACATCAAGTGGTTGTTTGGTTGGTTTTGATGAACCTAATACCAATCGAATAACCTATCTTTGTGGCTATAAATGGCATATTTAGTACCTAATGCCAAGCTTGAAATTTTGAGTTACGATCACGCATTTTAGATTATCCACGAATAATCACGTGATTATCAGCATCTTAAAGGTCATGAATCCTTGACCACATTCAAATTTCGAGTTGTAAATTGATGTAAGTCATTTGGCGTGTGCATCAAGGTAGTTTGTATCACTTAATTACGATAAATAGTAGTATGGCAAGATCACAAAATAGCTTTATCAAGAAGCAAAAGGAAAAGAAGAAACTTCAGAAGCGTAAAGAGAAGGAAGAGAAGAAAATGGAACGCAAAGAAGACAACAACAAAGGTGGGTCTCTTGATGATATGATTGCGTGGGTTGATGAATTTGGGAATATCGTTGATGAGAAGCCTGAGGAAAAACCAGTTAAGAAAAAGGACGATAAACCTGCTGAACCAAAATAAACAGTTTCGTCTGTTCGATAATAAAAAGCCCTTATGATCTGAGATCATAAGGGCTTTTCTTTGTGTCGTACTTAGCTCTAGGCCATACTCGCACGTTTGGATTCTATGTATTCATCATACGTTCCCAATTTGTCTACAATGCCATTTGGCGACAGCTCAATGATTCTATTGGCGATAGTCTGCGTAAAGGTGTGATCATGAGAAGTAAAGATAATAGTGCCCGGAAAATCTTGCAGGGAATTGTTTAGAGCTTGAATCGATTCCAAATCAAGGTGATTGGTTGGATCATCCATCAACAATAGGTTAGCTCCTTGTAGCATCATTCTGCTCAGCATGCATCTCACTTTCTCTCCTCCCGATAGTACTCGGCATTTCTTCAAAGTCTCTTGTCCAGAGAAAAGCATTTTACCAAGGAACCCTCTGATGTACACTTCATCTTTTTCGCCTGGAGAAAACTCTCTCAGCCAATCAATCAGGTTTTCATCATTGTCAAAATACTTTTCGTTTTCGTTTGGTAGATAGGCATGTGTCACTGTCTGTCCAAACTTAAATGACCCACTATCTGCTTTTTCTTCTTCTGCAAGAATCTTGAATAGGGTAGTCATCGCAAGGCTATTGTCACCGACTAAAGCTATCTTCTCGCCCTTATTGACAAATAAGTCAAAATCCTTAAAGAGCACATCGCCATCAATCGATTTACTCAAGCCTTTTATCTCAAGGATTTGATCCCCTGCGACTCTGTTTTGAGTGAAGATAATTGCAGGATATTTCCTGTTAGAAGGCTGGATATCATCTACATTGATCTTTTCGAGTAATTTCTTTCTAGATGTAGCTTGCTTTGACTTAGAAGCATTGGCACTGAATCTAGCGATAAAGTCCTGAAGTTCTTTTTTCTTCTCTTCGGCCTTTTTATTGGCAGAAGATCGCTGTGCTAGGGCCAATTGGCTAGACTCATACCAAAACGAGTAATTACCAGTATATACTTTGATAGCCCCGAAATCCACATCAGCGATGTGCGTACAGACAGTATCCAGGAAGTGTCTATCGTGAGAAACAACGATGACGGTATTCTTGAAATCCAACAAATAATTTTCTAACCATTCTATGGTCTTGAGGTCAAGGTCGTTGGTAGGCTCATCCAGAATCAAAATATCAGGATTTCCAAAAAGCGCCTGTGCTAGTAGTACTCTTACTTTGTGCTGATTGCTCAGCTCATTCATAGGTCTGAAATGATCGGCCTCTACAATTCCAAGACCGCTAAGCAACGCGGCTGCATCTGATTCAGCATTCCATCCGTCCATTTCGGCAAATTCTGTCTCTAGATCTGAAACTCGGTTTCCATCTTCTTCCGAAAAATCGGGCTTGCTATACAGGGCTTCCTTCTCTTTCATGTTGGCCCAAAGCTTATCATGTCCCATGAGGACAGTGTCTAAGACCGGGAATTCATCATAAGCAAAGTGATCTTGCTTGAGGACTGCCATGCGCTTCTCTGGTTCTATATGAACCCTGCCTGAATTGGCCGAAATTTCACCAGATAAGATTTTAAGAAAGGTAGACTTACCAGCACCATTGGCGCCAATGATACCATAGCAGTTGCCTCCAGTAAACTTGACATTTACTTCATCAAAAAGAACCCTTTTGCCGAATTGTAGAGAGATATTCTCTGTAGAAATCATATGTACTCAAATTTTGAAAGTGCAAAAATAGACTTTCGATGAGCCAATTACTAGGAATCCTCCAAACTCTATGACAGAACAAAACAGCGTTTACGCTTTGGAAATGATTGTACGTCGGGTAGGGTATTCACTTAGTTGCTCGTCTTTATTGCAAACCACCTCAGATTTAAAATGCATCAGTCAAAAGAAATACACTGCGATCATCCTTACCAAGCTGTTAGACTTGTGAGATATCTTCAAAAGAAAGAGCAGTCCTTGCCAAAAACCGTAGTTATCAAGGACTTTTCAGATAATGATGTTCTTGAAAACTTTGCTAAAAAGCTTCGGGAATTGGTCTCTCCGTCAATCATTGAAGTAATTTATACTCCCTAACAGAGTCATCAAAACTCCCTAACAGAGTCATCAAAGTTTATAAAGAATGGCCATTGAAATAGGAGGGACTGTCAAATTCTCCTTGCCATAAATGACCTCATTGGGATAAAACTGATCTCCTAAAACAGCCACTTGCATGCCTTGATGGTCGACCGAAGCTACTGCATTTCGGGCATTATATATTACTCTTATTTCACTCCAAGAATCGCCGTTAGCATTTCCTGATATAGTGAAGCTTACCAAGCCATTCTGATCTTCCCCGAAGGTTAATTGAGATCTTACCATATCGGCTGAGCGCATATAAAATGCAGGATGATTCTTTCTTAGCTCAATTAACCGCTGATGGTACTCAAAGACGTTGATGTTCTGTGATTTCCAATCCCAATCAATCTGATTCACTTGGTCTGGTTGATTGTAGCTATTGTGTTCGCCTCCTTTTGTACGCAACATTTCTACGCCAGCATGCAAGAATGGGATTCCCTGAGAAGTTAATACAATGGCATTCGCCAATTTCTGCATGGCGATGATTTCTGCCTCGGAGGCATCCGCCCGAGACATAATCAACTTGTCAAATAAAGTGTTGTTATCATGACAAGAAACATAAGAAACAGCCTGCCATGGTTCATTAGCCCAAGCCGTATCTGAGTAATTCACAGCTTCATAATCTATCTGAGGGTGCACAATGGAGCCAACTACTCCAAACTTAATGGACTCTTCCATATCCTCAGCGCCGCTGACAAAACCAGTGCTAAGATCATCAAAAACAGAACCCTTGATGCCATCTCTTATATCATCGCTAAAAGCTGAAACCCTAGGCATTCTATGAGTTTGTGCTTTCAAGGCTTGTTCTTCTGGAGCAAGTGGAGAACCTCCGGCAGTCCACCCTTCGCCATAAACAAATATGCTCGGATCTATTTGGTGTACGGCATCTGCCACGGCGTTCATGGTCTTTATGTCATGTATTCCCATTAAGTCAAACCTAAAACCATCTAAATGATACTCTCTCGCCCAGAACACCACAGACTCAACAATAAATTTCCTGGCCATTGGTCTTTCGCTGGCGGTTTCATTGCCACAGCCTGAAGCATCTGACCAAGTACCATCACCATTTTGTCTATAATAGTAGCCAGGTGATTCTCTGTTAAAGTTTGACTCGTCGGTTCTTCCTGTGTGATTATATACCACATCCAGAATGACTCCTATTCCATTGTCATGAAATGCTTTGACCATTTCCTTAAATTCCCTAATTCGAACCTCTGCGTTAAATGGATCAGATGAAAATGAGCCTTCGGGAACATTGTAATTTTTGGGATCATAACCCCAATTGAATTGGGCACTATCCAGATTCGTTTCATCTATAGAATAGTGGTCAAATGCTGGCAAAAGATGCAGGTGAGTAATTCCAAGTTCTTTCATGTGATCAATGCCTGTCTTCAATCCATCAGAACTTACCGTACCTGACTCTACTAAACCTAAATATTTTCCGGGCTGAGTAGATCCTGAATTCTGATGTGAAGTAATATCTCTGACATGCAACTCGTAAATAATAGCTTCATTGGGAGCGTTCATAGTAATCCGTTTATCAGATTCCCAACCTTCAGGATTGGTAGCAGACATATTCACAACCATGGCTCTGTCCCCATTTACCCCAACTGCAGTAGCATAAATACCCGGAGTTTCGTCCAGCCATTGGCCATCAATCCTCACTTGATACGTATAATAGGTTCCTACTAAGTCCCTAGGCACTTCTACTTCCCACAGCCCCTCTTGATCAGATTTCATTTGTATAGTTTCAAATGCTTCGCCACCATTTCCAGATTCGTAAAGATTCAGTTTAGCTTGGGAGGCAAGTGGTGAGAATATTTTAAAACTCGACCTCTCCGGAGCATATTCTGCCCAAAGCGATTCATTGACATATGCAGGGTACTCATCATATGAGGTGTAGGTCTTAGGTTGTGATTCCATACAAGATGCAAATAGGAAGATCAGGGGTGAAATATATAGGGTTTTCAAAACGATATTGTTGAATGTTGAATGACTAAAATAAACCGAAATGTCTTAACGTAATTAAAATTCGAAGCTCACCCTGTGCAATATCAATCCGGAAGAAGGAGCGACATTCCGAATTTGCGGGCCGTCAGGATTTTGTAACGTCTCCCGAATATCTTCCAAAGTCCATACGCCTCTGCCGACATCCACCAAAGCCCCCATCATGAGCCTAATCTGATATCTCATAAATCCTTCTCCAGTAACCTTCAGAATATAGGAACGATCAGGCGTAAAACTACCCTGAATGATGTCATTTGCAACTATTTCGACTTTATCAATTGCGCGCTCAAAAACGGTATCTGGGGAAGGTTTGCTCACGTATCGCTTGAAATTGTGTTTACCCTCAAAGGCCTTCGCTGCATTTTTCATAGAATCGATATCAAGTGACTTTCCAAAATCTCTTATTAAAGGAGCATTGAAAGGATGAGACTTCATACCTGAACTAAAGTAATAATGATACTCCTTAGTCTTGGCCTGCTGAATGATGTTGAAGTCCTTATCCACTAAAGCGATGTATTTAGCTCTGATATCTGAGGGCAGGTTGGCGTTGAACGAATGCAAAAACTTTTCCTCCAATATAGGCTCGTTCAAAAACAACTCGAATGCATAATCATTGGCAGACACCTTAGCATCGGTTCGGCCACATCCGAGCGTTCTGAATTGATCGTGTCCAAGGATGAAAAGCATGGTTTTATCGACCATGCCATGAATACTTCTAAGTCCTGGTTGCTTTTGCCAACCATGATAGCGGAAGCCTAGAAATTCGATTCGTATCAGATAAAAGTGTCTCCAATTGGCCATTTACCAGTCGATAGGGAAGTAGTCCTTGAGAAATTTTCCAGACCAATGCTTGCCCGTGTTGATCCCATCAAACAGCGGGTCCAAAACTCTGGCTGCTCCATCCACTATATCCAACGGAGGTTGAAAGTCGTGCAATTCCTCTTTTCGCTTAGACAACTCCACCGGATCCTCATCTGTAACCCATCCTGTGTCTACAGCATTGATGTAGATTCCATCTTTGGCAAAATCAGAAGCGGCAGTATGCGTCATCATGTTCAATGCCGCTTTGGCCATATTGGTATGAGGGTGGCGATCTTCCTTATGGAACCTATGAAACTTACCCTCCATAGCCGAAACATTAGTGATGTGCTTCATGCCAGTATTCTCCTTGCGCATCAGATTAGATAGTCTGTTGCACAATACGAACGGAGCTACCGCATTAACTAGCTGTACCTCTACCATTTCAGGGGTTTCTATTTCACCAAGCTTTAAGCGCCAGCTATTTGTTTTTCGTAAATCGACTTGTTGTAAGTCGGCATCTAGTTTCCCTTCAGGAAACACTTCTTGACTTGCCAGGCTGTAATCAAAACTGTATGGAATCTGAGAGAGTTTGGCTGATGCACTGAGCCCAATGCCTGGCTCAGGAGATTGCCATGCAATTGGCAAATTTTTATTGGATGAAGTGTCCTTTCCGGCTATTACTCTAAGTTCATTTATGCAGTCGATATGATCACTCAAAAGCTCTTGAACACTTGATGGAAGTTTGCTCAGTGGCTTTTCTTCATTAGTCATCAAGTGCTTATAAAATCCTGCCGGTCGTCTTACCGTCTGGGCGGCATTGTTGATCAGAATGTCCAGACGATCATACTTGAATTCTATGAAATTGCAAAAAATTTCTACGCTTGGGATGTGTCTCAAGTCGAGACCATGAATATGCAATCGATCATTCCAATCATGGAAATCATCCTCCTTGGCAAACCGGATAGCAGAATCAACCGGAAACCTAGTAGTAGCTACTACAGTAGCACCAGAGCGAAGAAGCATTAAAGTGATATGATAGCCGATTTTCAACCTAGAACCCGTAACAAGTGCCACTTGACCGGTTAAATCAGCTTCCTGAAAGCGTTTAGCATAATTAAAATCTCCACAGTCCTGACACATAGAATCATAGAAATGGTGAACCTTGGTATAGAGCTTCTTACATACATAGCAGTTTCGAGGTGATTCCAAATCTGGCATTTCCTCACTGGGAGTAGGATTGGCCAATAGTTTGGGTGCATCAAATATCAGCGCTTCTCGTGCCGAGCGAATACCTGTCTGCTTGCGGGCATGCTTATCTCGTTCTCTCTTTTTTCGTTCTGCCGCCTTTTTCGCATCCTTTCTACGCCTATCAAATTCTTCTCTACTAGGTCTTGTCAGCGCACCAGCAGCCTTCATTAAGGCTATCCGCTGATCTTCCGGAAGCTCGTAAAGAGTGTTGGTATCCTGCAGCAATAACTCAAGCACTTCTATACACTTAGAGATATCAGATGGATGAAGGTTATGATCGTTGGATTGGCTCATGTATCACTTTTGCGAAAGCAAAAGTATACGCTTTGATGAGGATAAGCTTCTCGATGAAGATTTTTCAATAATTCCAATTCGACCTTGATGTTTAGATCTAAACAATTTGTCTATTTTTATGACTTACTAAATCAAAAACGTAGATGGATTCATATAGCAAGCTTATCAAGGGAAATGAAGAATGGGTAAATTCTCAACTTGCACTCGATGCTGATTATTTTAAAAATCTAGCGACAGGCCAGCAGCCCGAGTTCCTCTGGATAGGATGTGCTGATAGTAGAGTTCCAGCCAATGAGATCACCAATACGCACTCGGGAGACATCTTTGTGCATAGAAACATAGCCAATCAAGTCGTACATACGGATAACAACATGTTGAGCGTATTGCAATATGCCGTAGAGTACTTGCATGTGAAGCATATCATTGTATGCGGACATCAGGGCTGTGGGGGCGTGAAAGCCGCAATGGACAACAAACACGTCGGTCTAGTAGGGAAGTGGCTCACTGGAATCAAAGAAGTATATCAGAAGTATGAAGAGGAGCTTAACGCCATTAGTGATCCTGAGCAAAAGGAGAACAGGTTGGTTGAACTCAATGTCATCGAACAAGTGAATAACCTGGCCAAAACCTCAATAGTGCAAAAAGCCTGGATGGACCGTGAATTGCAGATTCATGGTTGGGTTTACTCTTTAGGCAGTGGTAAAATCATTGACCTTGACTGCAAGTTTTCTGGTGCAAATCAATTAGATCCAATCTTCAGACTGACCGGATTGTAATCCGGATTCAGTTTTGGTGCTCTCAAATTTGATGGCTGGCAAAAATTCTTATCGTGGTTATATGATAAGCCAATAGGAATGCTAGAATAGTCTAGGTATATTTGCACTTCGATTTAGAAATGAGGTTGATTTTGCTCAACCTCCTGTAAGAAGCAATAAGACCTCTCCAACAAAGATTTCCCATTTCATTCCTACTAAGTTTCTCAATAGAGCCTTTGGCATGTTGCCAACGGTAAACAACCGAGATGTTTAATCTCAAAAAAACAATAATAAAGAGTACTAAGATGAAAGAAGGAACAGTTAAGTTTTTCAACAACACAAAAGGTTTTGGTTTTATTAGCCCATCAGATTCAAGAGAAGATGTTTTCGTCCATGAGTCAGGACTAGTAGATGATATCCGTGAAAACGACAAAGTGAAATTTGATGTTGAAATGGGTAAAAAAGGCATGAACGCCGTAAACGTAGAGTTGATCGACTAATTAAGAAATTAATTTTTGATAGGAAGCCATCTGAAAAGATGGCTTTTTTTGTTTCTTGACTATTTTTAACCAGCTGTATTTCAATGAGATAAATACATTTTGGTGAGATTAAGTTTTGGTGTATTATATTTATGCTTCACCTAGTACCTAAAGTTAATTATGCACGTATTTGATCTGATTGCCGTCCTTATTTTTATTTCGGGATTATTCATTTTTATCAACACGCTTTATTTCAAATTACCATCCTCGGTAGGGTTCATTATTCTCACGCTATTGATGTCAGGTCTACTATTGATTGGCGAGTTTTTAATGCCTTCTTTGGACATACCTGGGCACATCAAGGAGTTTGATTTCAGAAGTGTATTAAACCAAATGGTAATCAGTGTAATCCTTTTCGCTGGTGGGTTGAATATGAATATTAAGAAGCTGGGAGATCAGAAATTGGCAGTTATACTTATTTCAATTCTAGGTGCGATCATTTCCACTTCTGTAATAGGAGGCTTGATGTACCTCATCCTCAATTTCCTTTCCATAGAGATATCACTTATGTACAGTTTTGTGTTTGGAGCTGTAATCACCTCTACTGACCCAATATCTAATAGTAGCACGGTAAAGCAGTTTTTGATGCCGAAGATATTGGAGGTAAAAGTTGAAGGAGAATCACTGTTTAATGGCGCTTTCTCCGTAGTACTTGCTTTCGTACTTTATCACCTTGCTATAGTATCTGGTGGTGATGAGATCACTTTAGGCACATTCGTGAAAATCTTAAGTCTGGAACTCCTAGGTGGTGTTTCTATCGGAATAGTCTTTGGTATCATTGGCTATCAGCTGTTGAAGTTTATAGATAATGATGATGTAC
This sequence comes from Cyclobacteriaceae bacterium, assembly GCA_049115815.1. Taxonomy (GTDB): domain Bacteria; phylum Bacteroidota; class Bacteroidia; order Cytophagales; family Cyclobacteriaceae; genus Marinoscillum. Next base: position 492,187 of record JAGDZO010000006.1, read on the forward strand.
ATATTGAGGTTTTGATCACGATAGCTCTAGTGCTACTAGGTTCATTTATCTCAGGCTACTTTAGCATTTACTCCAAGTCGGTTTCATTGATCATGGGTTTGATTATAGGAAATTTGAGCAGAGAAGGAGACTCTGGAGAGTCGAGTGTAGGCACTTATGTGTATAAGTTTTGGAACCTTATGGAAGAAACTATGGCCGTAATGCTCTTTGTGCTCATGGGACTAGAAATGCTAGTGATCGATATCAGCATCGAGTCATTTGCAGCAGGATTTTTCGCTATCAATGTGGTCTTGTTCGGTAGATGGATTAGCGTTTACCTCCCTGTGAAGATGCTTTCTGCAAAGCACAATTTCGATAAGAATACAACATCCGTGATGACCTGGGGTGCACTTAGAGGGGGACTACCTATTGCTTTGATTTTGGCTTTGGATGATTTCCCTGGTAAGGAACTGCTTTTTACCATGACCTATGTGGTAGTGATTTGCACCATCCTTTTCCAAGGGTTTACCTTACCTACTATGCTTCGATCAATGTTTGCTGAGGTTAAGGAGTAAAACAAGGATCTCTTTTTTTTGCCTTTTCTGGCTGTTCAGTATTTGTCTCAAACTTTTCTATTCAAAGTAGTGTTTGAACAGAAACAAATATTACCCATATGATTAACTGGAATGATGTCATCAAGTACTCCAAGAAAAATCTGGAACCAACTAGACGTGTTGAGAAAACTGATGACGAGTGGAAGTCACAATTAACCCCAGAGCAATATCGAGTAACCCGCCAAAAAGGCACTGAGAGAGCAGGAACTGGTGATTTGTGTTATTCGCATGAATCCGGAAAATATGCTTGTATTTGTTGTGGCGAACCATTGTTTGACTCCTCCATCAAATTTGAGTCAGGTACGGGATGGCCTAGCTTCACAACTCCAATAAACTTAGAGGCTATCAAGTACGAGATGGATAAATCATTTGGAATGGTGAGGGTAGAGGTGATGTGCAATGTCTGTGATGGACATCTTGGTCATGTATTTCCTGATGGTCCAGAGCCGAGCGGGTTACGTTATTGTGTTAATTCCGCTTCTATTCAGTTGATCAAAGAGTAAACCGTATTGTTAGACGATTTCTTCATTCGATTTGGGAGATCAGTTCCTTTTGTTCAGCCACATAATCTTCAAATGAGCTTCTCCTAGACTCGATTACGTCTCCTCTTCTTGGGAAATCAAAATTCAATGGATCTCGTTGCTTACCCTTGTACCATACTCGCAGGCACAGATGAGGTCCAGAAGAATAGCCAGTAGAGCCAACCAAGCCTATCACTTGCCCTTGCTGAACGGAATCACCTACAACCATGGCTGAATCTATGACAGACATGTGTAGGTATTGAGTCGTAAGGTCTTTAGAATGCCTAATCTTTACGTTATTGCCATTGGCCCGATCGTATCTCACTCTGGTGATGACGCCTTTTAAAATAGATTCTATTGGTGTTCCTTGAGGTGCCTCAAAATCCATCCCGTAGTGAGGTAAACTGCGTCTTCTTGTGGGATGAAACCTCCTCTGTGCATACAATGAAGTAATTCGTTCGAATCGCAACGGAGCATGGCTCATATTCAATCCCTCTTCATCGAAGTATTCTATTCCAAATCCATTATCAAATCCAAAAGCTTGATACAGCTCACCATCGTGAAAGAACTCGATCGAGTTGATATGATCACTTCCTATTACCTCTCCATCCACGGAGTATTGCTCAAAAATGATTTTATACTGATCACCTCTTTTAAGATTTTTGAAATCAATTTTCCATGCGAATACGCTAAGAATTCTATCTGCTAAATCTTCCGGTAAGCCTGCTTCAACCAAAGAGTTTACCAACGAAGAATTAATCACCCCTTGAGCCTCCATGACTTCATAAGTGATTGGCCTGGTGATTCCGTACACTTCACCACTGCCCAAATTGATCTCCATACTCGTGGTGTCACTCAGATCATAGCTCAGTAGGTAAGGGCTCGTGTTTCCTTTTTCATACAGCACTTTGTATTTGTTGCCCACTTTAAAGTCACTAGGAGCCACGAATATTGGTATCTGTGAAACAATAGTGTTTATCATAGAGCGATTTACCTTAAGGGACTTTAAGATACCATTGAAGGTGTCACCATATTTCACCTTTCGCTTATCAACGTTAAGAAACGAATCGGGCACTAACGGCGGAGCAATACTTAATGTGTCAGGTGCAGGCCCTGAAATAATAGAAGAACCAGATAATTCGCTATTGAAGTTTTGACTAATATTTTGGTCAGCGGTGCCTTTTTCCTCTGCGGAATTATTACAAGATGAAAATATGACTGAGCTCCAAATGCATATTATGCAAATAGAGGCTATTGTATTTCTGAACAACTGATCTGGATTGGTTCTTTTAATTGCCCCAAAATAAAACAATTAATCATCTAAAAAGTGCATATCTGACACCTAAAAATCCTCGAATACCTTGGTTGCTAGCATACACATAAGTGGGGTCAAAAGTTAATGCATTTGGGTTTTGAGGAGTGGCAATTACTTGGCCTTGTGCATCAAACTCTACACCTCTATCAAAAGGATCAAAAGCCCTAGCTATGCTATTGGATGGAGGAGTGAAATTGAGCAAGTTTTTTACTCCGCCGTAAATTTCCCATTCTCGGCCAATAGTCTTCGTAAATTGGATGTTTTGAATGCTCCACCAAGGGGAGTACTCATCTCGGTTATCCTCAGTGCCTAAAAGCGGAAGCCGCATGGGGCCATAAAGATTTCCAGTATAGTCAACGGTCAAGCCTATTCCTTGAAAAGTATATCCCATACTCCATACTCCCTGTACAGACTCTGTTAGTAATTGTCTAGATCGCTTATTGTCTTCAACAATGGATACGTCCATCAGGGTAGCACCAGCCAACAACTTAAGCCCATTGATCCATGAGACATCCATATTTAACGAAACACCCTTCGAGATAGAATGGCCTTGAAGATTGTCATAAATAATCTGATTAGGATCTGTATCATAATCTGGCAAAATCCGATTTGAAAAGTAGGTGTAAAAAGCACTAGCATCTAAACCGACAAATACATTCTTGATCGTATATATTTTCTTAACGTAGTTGATGTTTGTGTTCCATGAAGTCTCTGGCTGCAGTTCACTCGCAAATACAATATCTCGTGCTCCTGTAAGTGCGGCATGATCTTCTGTGAACACATTGGCCACACGATAACCATTACCTAAGCTCCAGCGAAAGATGTTCATTTTGTCGTAAGAATTCCATTTGTAATTAAGCCTTGGAGTTAAGATGCTTCCATGTTGGCTATTATAATCATACCTAAGTCCTAATAAGAGATTGTTTTGCTCATTGACTTGAAGCTCATTTTGAAGAAATAATCCGGGTAAGTGAGTAATAGCTGACTCGTTGACATTGCTATTGGAGTTGAATGTAGCAGGTGTATTGTCATCATAATAGGTATATCGGTAGGAGAGTCCTAGCAACAAATCATGATTCATAATTTCCTTGTTCCAGGTAAGCTGACTGAAACCTACATACTGATCTGCGACATACGATAATTCTCCATAGACTGAATTTTGATTATGACCATTGGCACTGAATTGGAATTCAATATTTTCTCGTGATGGAAGTTGATAAACACCAAACAATTCCCATCTATTGGTATAAATACTTTCTCCATAAACTTGGTCTCCTCCACGATCCGCTTCGGTCCATTGCATCTGACCTCCCCATCTATTCTCATAAACGTATCTTCCAGCTAGAGAAAGTGTCTTGTCATCTTTTCTCAGAATATTCAACTTGTTGAAAATTGAAACTCTATTCTGTAAGGTGAGATCTGTAAAGCCATCATTGTTATTATCCACTGGATTCTGATAATTAAAATAATTGATGCCGAGTAATGATTCGACATTCTGGCTGATTTTATATTTCACACCCAAATCGATATTATACTCCTGCCAGTCTGTAGCGAATATATCTGCTGAAACTAAGGGAGCGGCTTGTGGACGTTTGGTGATGATATTTATCAATCCTCCTACAGCTTCAGATCCATAAAGCGTAGATGCTGGTCCCTTCACAACTTCTATTCGATCTACTAGAGCTTGTGGTATGCCATTTAAACCATAAACGGTTGATAGCCCACTCACTATTGGCATCCCATCTATTAGGATCATAGTATATGGGCCTTCGAGACCATTGATATGGATATCTCCAGTGTTGCAGACATTACAGTTCAATTGAGGTCGAACCCCGTTTACATGCTGCAACGACTCAAAAACAGAAGGTGTAGGATTTGCTTTAAAGAACTCACCAGAAAAAACTTCGATTGGAACCGGACTTTCCAATCTACTCATTTCTTTCATGGTACCTGTAACTACTACTTGATCTAGTTTATAAGTGGATTCTGTAAGTTCGATATTGAGTTCCAGCCCTAGTTTATCATCTATAGATATACTTTGTTTATGAGGTAGAAACCCAATACTCGACACGATAAGCGTATAGTCACCCGTTGGTATCTTATCAATTACGAAATCACCGTTGATATCAGAAGCCGCCCCAAATGAAGTGCCCTGCAAGCCAATGGTTGCAAATTCAACCGCTTCACCCGCATTAGAAATATTTCCGCTAATGGTACCAGTCTGAGCATATACCATCGAGTAGTAACTCATTAGCCAAAGGAGATAGCTACATGATAAGTATTTCATTGGTATATTTATTGATAATAGAATTGCAAAATTATAATGTTAGTCTATTCTAACAAATTTATTAAAGCATATTTTTTTACATTTGTGTAAACAGAAAATAGAATTGATTTCATCTACAGAAGAAAACTATCTCAAAGCGGTTTATGCCCTTTCTCAGCAAGAAAACCAGGTAAGCATATCAGACATTAGTGCATACTTGGAAGTGAGCAAGCCTAGCATCAATAGCATGATTAAAAATCTGCAGGCTAAAGCACTTGTGAAATATGAGAAATACAAGCCAATAGAATTAACGGCTAAAGGAAAGGAAATTGCTGCGCTCGTAGTGCGGAAACATCGATTGACAGAGATGTATCTCGTCAATCAAATGGGTTTTGGCTGGGAAGAGGTGCATCAAATAGCAGAGCAAATGGAGCATATCAAATCTCCTGCGCTATTTGATAGGATGGATGAACTTATGGGGTATCCAAAGACAGACCCTCATGGCTCTCCCATACCTGACAAACAAGGAAAAATAACCACTCGAGCCTTGATTCCAATGAGCGAATGTGAGGTAGGCAAGGAGGTAAGGCTAGTGGCATTGGAAAACTCCTCGGATGATTTCTTAGCTTTCTTAAATAGCAGAGAGATTTCTTTAGGGATTTCTATACGCTTGATCAGCAAAGAACCTTTTGATCGCAGTATTACTGTTGATTACCTGAATAAACAAAATGAAGTCCTAAGCGCTAAGGTCTGTGATAGATTATTGGTGTCTTACTGAGGTCACTTAGGTACGAATAGGTGGAGCAGCATTTAAAGAAAAGGATCTAGACTCGAGATATATGTGTTTTGAGTCTTTAGGTTGTTATTCCGCAAATTTGCACCTTTGACTCATGAAGGCTGAGTCTCTCAATTTGTTTCATGTTCCATTAAATCAGTTGGTTGATTTGATCAGAGAGGGCGTTCCAAGTTTCGAATATGACTTCAAAAAACATCTGATTCGTTTACTAGACGAAGACCATGAAGAGTTAGGCCATATTCGATTACCTCTTCATATTTCATTGGATAAAGGATTACATATCAATGAAACAGTCCCTTTCGTATTGTATATGACAATTGAATCAGGTAATGCTGCCATCTGCATCTCAGAGGGCAAGGACATCAGTTATCATACAACTATCGGAGCTTATATGACTCGGAAGAAGCAAGGGTTCAGCCAGATAAAGTACTTAAATAAAAAAGGAAAATCCAGGGCAGGGTCTAGAGTAAGGCTCGCCGGCACAATTACTTTCTTTGAGGAGATCAATGAGACGCTTGGGCATTTATTCATAGAGTATGAATTTGATAGAATAGCCCTCAACTGCTCCACATCTCTCATTCCTTATCTATATCAATCAAAAGTTAGTTGTCCTTTTGAGAAGGATGACCATAGGTTGTACAAAATTCCTCTTCATCTGCCTCAATCGAATTATACCAATCTCAATGGAGCGATCAAAAAATTGATGGCGCCTATGCTGAACTATCAAAAGAAAGACACGCATAAGATGCATGTCTTTCTAGAATCTTTGGCCCCTTTGGTCAAAGGGATGGATGAATAAAATTACTTGTTCGGGTCAATCAGCATTGGAGATTCTCCATTGGTCATGATTATTTTGGTGTTTGGAGATTTACTCAGCTCTCTAAATGCTTCTATGCTCTGCCATTTGATAATACCATCGGTTAACCCCTCTGAAATAATCTTTTGGGCATCTCTGATTCCCTTGGCTTCAATGATTTTTCTTTCTGCTTCGAGCTTTTCTCGATCCAAAAGAAACTCCATTCGCTGAGCTATCTGCTCTGCTTCCAGTTTTTCTTCCACAGCTCTTGCTAAGCCAGACGGCAAGGAGATATTCTTCATTAAAACAGCTTCTATTTCAAATCCTCTTGGGCCCAAGATTGTGGCCATCTGTTTGGTGATCTCTTTTTCAATAGTGGCTCGCTCAGCTGAGTGCATATCCTTGGCAAAAAATCGTGAGCAGACGTCCGCTGCAGATGATCTAAAAACACTGCTTATTACCTGCTCTTCATTACCCAAACCAATGGTTTCGATAATATTTGGTGCCTGATCAGGAACGATCCGATAAAGAATAGAAATCACAGCTGTGACATTCAATCCTTCTTTGGAAGGCAGGTTAGTTGATATTTCCATATTCATGGTTCTGATCGGCATCTTAATCACTCTTGTGACCAGTGGGTTAAAAGGCACAGCCCCAGGTAAAAGAATCTCTTGATCGAGTTTACCAATTTTTCGTTTTACGCCTATTTCACCTTGGCGTACCACAGCGCAGCTACTTAACAATACTATTGCGCACAGAGATAATACATTGAAAGATTTCATTTTGATAGTATTTAAATGGTTAAAAAGTTATTTTGATAGAAGGAGCAAGATCATCTCGATACATATCGAGAAGTAAATTCGGCATGCGATTATCAGAGATATTTATCTCCTTGATACTTTTGAGTTGGAATACTTCAGAAGGCAAACTCTCCAATTTATTGCCTCCCAGATATAGATATTCCAATGTCTTCAACTTCACTATGCTTTCTGGAAGATGATCAAAATTGTCGCCTTCTAGATGAAGCTCCTTTAGATTGGGGAGTTGACTCAATAGATCAATATTATTGTCCAAATCAAACACTTCATCATTGTCAATATAGAGCACCTGAAGGTTTGCCATGCCTAAAAATTCCGACGGAAGATTGCGAATTTTATTAGAAGATAATTCCAAGTATACCAGACTATTCAGCTTACCTATTGTTGGAGGCAGCGTTTCTAGTTCATCTCCACTGATATCCAACACTTTAAGCAATGGGAGTTCGCCCAATAATTCCAGATCCTTATCCATCCGATTCACGGGATTGTAGCCCAAATAGAGATTTCTTAATCCCTTGATTTTTGCTATTGAAGAGGGTAGACCCTCGATCTTATTTGCTGAGATATCTAGGTAAAACAGATTCTGCAACTCGCCAATCTCTTCGGGCAGATTCGAGATTTGGTTACCGCTTAAATCCAAATATTTAAGGTTTTCGAATTCAAGTATTTCCATTGGGAATTCAACCAAATCCTGTCTGCTAAGCGTGAGCCATTCCACCTGTGTTTTGACCTGTCTGGCCTCTTCAAGGTTTGAATAGTTGATAGCACCAGACTGGGCGGTAACTATGTTGCTTAGGAATAATAGACCAATTAATAAAATAGTATGTTTCATGATCGTAATCTGTTGATTGTGTATGCCTGGGTATTGCGGTTTCTTCTAACCCATAGTTGTAATTGTGTGGCTTCATTCTCATTGAGCCACCTAAGTGATTTGCGATATTCTTTTCTAAACAGATCGCGATCAAAAGAAACTGCGTGGAGTATTCTTTGACAATACTCGAGCATTGAGGTTCTGCTTTTCATTATGATACTTGTTTGAAAATTTCTAAAGCTTTGAAATTTTGTCAAGCAGACAGCTTGACCTAGGAGGTTACTTTCACCTATTCAAATAAGTAGAGAACAATATCTAAGATGTAAATCTTTTTCGATTGGATGATGGATAGCAACTCGGAAGAAATCCAATTCTGAGGTAAGCCGGTTCCAGCCTGATTTAGACTTTTGGGGATTGGTCGTTTGAGATTTGGATACTCTTGAAGTATTTAGCTCATTGTGCTCAGGAAAAGCATCTTTTTCTGCAAAAATCTCTACCTGATTGGCGTATGCATTAAATACACACTCATTCTGAAAATGATCAGATCCCAAACTGAATAAAGCTAGGGTGAATACAGTGAATAAGTTGAGCATCCTTTTCATTGACAGTACTAACGCTAAACTTCCCAAATTGATTTGGAATAATGCATAATCATTGTTTTATATTAGTTATAAAAAGAATAAATATTGTTTATGATATAGTTGTGACGTGACAATTTCTAAAGACAGCTTTAGGGCTGTTTGAAAATACACTTCAAGATTAAGAGCACAAGTCCTTTGATATGACACTTAATCTACAGGCCTAAATCACCAGGGTAGTGTCGTCATTTTAAAATAGCCCAGTTAAAAACAGTATCCATTTTAAAGGCCCATTTTAAACCATTCATTCGGAAATCAAGAGTTTTCCATTTTGCTCATGCGCAGGTCTAATGGAGAAATGTTATCACCCCAATAGATCGTACGATGAGGGAATGGAATTTCAATATTCTCTCGATCAAAAGCTATTTTAAGTCTTTTATTAAATTCTCTCCCGACAGTCCATTGCTGGATAGGGAGTGTTTTGATTCTTGCTTTAACCACTAAAGCACTATCACCAAATTTGTCTAAACCAAATATTTCAATCGGCTCAAGAATCTTACTTGAAAAGGCTTCATCTGATTTGAGTTCATCACCAACTTGCTTAACGACTTCTATCACTTTATCAATGTCTTCCTTGTAAGCCACACCGATATCAAAAACCATAGCAGACCAATCCATGGTCATATTTGCTAAAGTGTTGATTTTACCATTTTGGAAAGTATGAACTGTACCTGACAGATCTCGAAGGGTAATAGTTCTTAAATTGATCTTCTCAACCAAACCACCAGTGCCGTTGACAATAGCTACATCTCCGGTTCTAACTCGATTTTCGAGAAGAAGAAAGAATCCAGAAATACCATCTCTAACCAACTCTTGTGCTCCAAACCCAACAGCCAAACCAACTATACCAGCACCGGCCAGAATAGGTCCTATATCCATCCCGAGTTGTTTGAGGAAGATCAATACAAACAGCGCCCAAAGAGTAATGACGATAGTGCCTCTTGCCATACCTAGTAGGGTAGCAGCACGCTTCTCTTTTTCCATGCTACTCTCATCCTCAGTATGTACGTAATCAAGAATCGTCTTTCTGAGTCTTCTCAATAGAATTTTCACCAACCAAAGTGTGATTAAAAAAACAACAGCAGTCAGGGCAAGTGCAGGAAATGTTTCAATCAACCAATTTGAAGTTCTATCAAATACTTTAATGTAAAATTCTTCGCTGAATAGTTCTTTCATAGTACAATATTGCTTTGAACAGTCAACTAATCAAAAAAATGAATGTTTATTCGATTAAAACAAAAAAGGTCATACAATTCCCCTCAAGGATTTGCATGACCTTCCAATCTCTAAATTTTAAAAAGAAATCGAACTATATCGCCTCGCTTCCTTTTTCGCCAGTCCTAAGTCTTACGACTTCTTCGATGGGCAGGACAAAGACCTTTCCACTGCCAACATAATCACCATCATTGGACTCTGTAGCTTTAGAAATTGCTTGAATTGTAGTGTCTTTGTACTCATCATTTACTGCTATCTCCAGTCGAATATTTGAAACCATAGTAGGTACAACTTTCTGGCCTCTATAGATCTGCTCCGTAGCTCCTCTACCATGACCAGACACGTTACTCACGGTAATTCTCTCTATGCCGGCTTGGATAAGTGACTCACGTACTTGGTCAAGCTGATTTTCTCTGATTATTGCTATAATTAATTTCATTTTCTTAAGTAGGGTTATTCATTCCGTATCCTTTTTCACCATGATATGAGCTATCCAGACCTTTCAGCTCTTCGGATTTAGTTGCTCTCAAAGGAATGATTTTGTTTAATACAAAGAGGATAATAAAAGTGCCAACACCAGCATATGCCAGGGCTAAGAGTACGGCAGCAGCTTGAATGCCGAACTGATCCATAATGCTCCATGAACCACCAATAGCCTCTCTAGCATCTTCCATCCAACTTTCTCTGATAAAGAAGACACATAGCAAAGCGCCAACGATACCTCCAACTCCGTGTATCCCAAAGGCATCTAATGTATCATCATAGCCCAATTTGTTTTTCAGAATGATTGCAAAATAGCAAACGAAGCTGCTTAAAATTCCCAACATTATGGCTCCCATTGGCTGAACTACTCCAGCCGCCGGTGTGATAGCTACCAAACCAGCTAATATTCCAGATGCAAATCCTAAGGCAGTTGCCTTGCCTTGGTGAATACCTTCAATTAGTGCCCAAGAGATTGCTCCAGCTGCAGCGGCTATTTGTGTCATAGTAAGGGCTTGAGCAGTGCTCATACCACTTTCTAGACTACTACCAGCATTGAATCCAAACCAACCTACCCAAAGTAGACCTACGCCTATCATGGTCATCACCAGATTGTTTGGTTGCATGGGTAGGTGTGGATGTTTGTTTCTCGCTCCAATGTATATAGCAGCAACTAAACCACTGATACCTGCACTAATATGTACAACAGTACCACCAGCGAAATCAATCGCTCCATCAGCACCCATATTAAAGATAAATCCGTCAGATGCCCATACCCAGTGACACAGTGGATTGTAGATCAAAACACCCCAAATGGCTATGAATGCACAATACGCTTTGAAAGAGATTCTTTCCGCAAAGGCTCCGGCTATAATGGCTGGAGTAATGATGGCAAATTTGCCTTGAAACATAGCGAATACATACTCAGGTATACCATCTGTGATTGTAGTATCTATGCCCTGAAGCATAAAGTAATCTGGATTCCAACCAAACCATCCGCCTAACACATTTGACCCAAAGGCCATGCTATACCCGCAAACTATCCAAAGCACAGTCATGATTCCCATAGCCATATAGCTATGCATCATGGTGCCTAATACGTTTTTAGTTCTTACCAAACCTCCATAAAACATGGCGAGTCCAGGGATCATAAGCAGTACCAAGGTAGTAGAGGTAAGCATCCAGGCGGTAGCTCCAGCATCTATTTCTCCTTCCGCTCCAGCGAATGAAGGAAGAATTGCAAAAAGTAATAGAATCGATAAATATTTTTTCACTTTGACTATTAGGTTTGAATATTAATTTCGCAAATAAACAAAACATTGATTAAAATATTAACAGAACAATGAAGATAATAATATCATAATATCAAATATTCATAGAGATTACTGAAACTCATAAAACATGTAAAGTACAGTTTTTTACGAATTGAGTGCTATTTCATTCCTATCAAAAGCCGCAATAAATCAGCCAATCATGAATCGTTTATCATTATCAAATAGGTATAAGGTGGCTTTCTTTGTGCTAATGTGATAAACATATATTCGGAACACTATTAACTCCTAATTTCAAATAATATGAACCAAAGCAAAATCATGATCTCCAACCTAAGCTGTAATGGTTGTGCAAACACGATCACCAAAAATCTCAGTGCTATCGAAGGTGTAGAAGTGGTTGATATTTCCTTTGAAAACAATGAAGTCTCTATCAATCATGCGGAATCTGTAAATCGGAATATCCTTTTGGATAAATTGCGTTCACTTGGATATCCTGAAATATCGGAGAAAAATGGGCTCGTAACACAAATCAAAAGTGTGGGTAGCTGCATGGTGGGCAAGATGAGCGGTTGAGATGGCTACCAAAAGTATTAATTAGCATAAATGGAAGTGTATGTTTGACGGGGCAGATTATCCCAAATCACTGAGTGAAGAAACCTTCGAATCTTGGTTAGCAAAAGGCAGAGAAAGTAAGATTGGTTATCAGTTTATGGTGATAGTTTGGGATGCCTTTGAGGCTGACTATGTACCCGTCTATGTAGAGCAGAAGTCTGATATATTGAAGTATGAGTCTTACCCCGAGTCTTCATCTAATGAATCGATGATTGCGGCTTATGACTTATACTCAGAATCGCGGGTGCAGCATTGGGAGTAATCCAAATTACCGCTCCCCATACACTTGACCCTTTCTAAAGGCATTAGACAGAGCAGGAGGTAAAGCCGTTTCCGCTTCAATCACTAGTGCATTGGCTTCTTGTATTTTAGCTAGCATCTCTTGTTCCAAAGCCACAGCCATGGCTCTTCTTTTCTCTGCTTTTGCTTTTGCCACCTCCAAATCTGCAGCAGCTTGATCTGTTTGCAAAATGGCTCCAATGTTTTTACCCAAAGTAATATCAGCTATATCTATGGATAGGATTTCAAATGCTGTGCCTGCATCCAGACCATTGGATAGCACAGTCCTAGATATTTTCTCAGGCTGAGCCAAATTAGTTTTGTAATCAGATGCTTCTCCAATGCAAGAAATAATTCCCTGACCCACGCGTGCCTTGATCGTATCTTCACCTGCTCCACCTACCAACTGAGAGATATTAGTTCGCACCGTGACTCTCGCTTCCGCTATCAATTGGATACCATCACCCGAAATGCCAGTAATGGAAGGGACACTGATCAGGAAAGGAGTGACGGATATTTGAACAGCTTCGAGCACATCTCTTCCAGCCAAGTCAATGGCTGTGGCCTGTTGAAATGACATGGCAATATTGGCTTTGTCTGCTACAATCAATGCCTTCATAACTTTAGTCAAATTGCCACTGGCTAGAAAATGAGTCTCTAAAAGACCTGAGTTCAAATCTTTGACGCCTGCTTTAACTCCAAGTATCAATGTGCGCGCTATGAGCTTGGCGGGCACTTTTCTGAATCTCATAAAGACCATGTCAAGGAGATTGATTTTGACCCCAGAGAAAACTGCAGTGATCCAAATACCGACTGGAACAATCATGAAAAACAACCAGAGCGCAAAAATCGCTGATCCTATGATGATATATTGTTGCAAAGACATAATGTTGGATCGCGGTTATTGAGCACGGAAGGTACCTCTATTAGTTCATATGGTGACTATACTATTGACTTATGTGATCCAAATAAATAGACATAAGTGTTATCCAAAATTGGGAGGCGATCTTCTATATGCAGCACATCTAGCTTCCATGCAAATTTTCACACCTGTCATATGTCCGATGCACCCATGATTTTTGATCTAATTGGTACCCTTAGGTGATGGCACTTTTGTAATAGAGTATATCAATGATCAGTGCCACCTTTGACTGTATCTAATTTTGGAGCCGTGGAATTGTGATTTGTTTTTATAACCTAATTCCAATTCCATGAATCAAGAAAGAAAAGAGATCGTTCAGTTTATCAATCTTCAGCTTGCCGCTCTAGGACAGCCAATATTTCAGGACAAAGAAGACGCTGTTGAGAAATATTGTAATCCAAAATTTGAAGGACTTACTAATCAGCTCATCAAGGGGTTCAAAGAATCATCAAGATTGCTCTCAGGTCATCTATGCCCAGCAGATCAGCGTATTCAATCTTTCCTCAATGATTACCTAAAGGATACAGGAACCGAAATAGCTACGCTACCTAACAATACACTAATCCTAACTCAAGAAGGTCATGCACGTGAAATCAGTCTGCCGCCAGATGGTCGACAATTTAAAAGTGTCAACGTAACCTCAGACCGCTTGAAACAGGGGATACTCAACAACCCTATTCATGATAAGCGAACTACTAAAGGGACATTCCATATAGTCGAAGGCCCGCTTCCAGTGCCTTTAGACAAAAAGGAAGTGCCTAAGGTTGCTTTTGCTCATATGATCAAAGCTGCCTTCAGCCCAGATAATGATCTTACCACATTGCCTTTTACGTCAAACCAAGAAGAGAAAGCCAGATTGATGGTGTCTATGTTACTGAGGCCATTGGTGGTGCCAGAGGTGAAAGGGCTTATGTCCGAGAAACGAATGGAAGTAAGGTTTTTTGCACCGGGAAGTCTAGTGAGTAACCTGGATTTTGTGGAAACCATATTCGGTAATGCAGGAGACCCCAAGTTAGCCGAAAATGATGCTGCTTTGGACGTGGATAGATGGACAGGTACCACAGGATGTATAGTTCTAGCACCACAGTTATTGAAACTCAAGAAGAAGGACATAGGACTTCCTCATGTAGATCAAGCTACTGAGAGGCAGAAAAATGATGGCATGTTTTGGACAGATCCAGATGAATACTACAACGACGGAGGAGCTTTCAAGATTACTTGTAGAGACGATAGAGGAGTGGTAGTTACCCTTATTGCCGACAACTATTATGGGTATTCCAAAAAGGAAATCAAAACTCAGATCAGCTATTCTGCCAACCTATTCGGTCTAGTGGAAGAAGAACATGCTGGAGGTGCCATTGCTTATCCACGTAGAGTGATGGGTGAATGGGTAGATGGTGTGAATGTCAGCCGAAAGTTGCAGAACAAGTACAGCTTTGAGGATACCATCAAACTACTTGGTAATCAGATAGATGTGAAGCCGGAGTACTATGGTGTGGACAAAAAATATCCAAACCTTATATACATTCCAGAGATGGCCTTTATCAATACTGCTACCAACGATATCACATGGGAGTACAAGGGCAGGAAAAGCCGATTGATCCTTTCTCCTGACAAAACCTACATTCACCCGACGGGTAATAAATATAGGCTTGAGAAACATGCTGCCGTGAAACATTGGAGAATAGTCAGAACATTTCCGGAAGGAATATTCTGCCATAAGCCCTGCACCGTATCTGGTGGGGGAAAATCGGAGATCTCCAAATCCATGAAAAACGCCATAACCTACAATCGATTCAATATTGAAAACATCGAAGAGGATTTTAAAAAGGCAGATGAGATCATTGAATATGACTTCTCCAAGCGCTGGAGGAATTATGATCCAAAAATGGAGCCATCTAAAGGGTTCTTGCATCCTAAAAGAACTCTCGGTTCGGCTGTAAGATTACTCGTGCCAAGCGATGATTACAGAGAAGAGTACAATGATTTTGTCAAGGCAATTCCAGCTCATATTCGTTCCTTGGTGTTGTTTGTTAAGCGGCTATATCGTCAAGATCATCATACACAGAATTGGAAAGATCTGATGTCCGTAGAAATCATCAATGGAGTAAAAGGTACGGGGTTACTCTACAACAACGCTCCCGTGATCGGTAGCTATGTCCGAATAGGGTTCAATCAGGAGGGTACGTGGATGCTTCACAAGTTGAGGTCTGATTTTTCTCCAAGCGAGAAAATTCAAACAGAAGATGATATCACTGCTTCTATCACGGTACCAAGAGAAAGGCTCAATCATCTTAATCCACAGTTTCAAAACAAGAGTTTCAAGGTGCTGAGAAATTGTGAGGCCTATTTGTTTCAAAGACCAGATGAAGCGATTGTTAGGGGCTATGACAAGCAAGCCGAGTTGGATATTATTACCGAAGGAACGTTTTTGACCAACTATGAGAAGTTGACCAAGAAGGACGCCATTGAGATCATGGAAGACACGATCAATTTTGATAAGTATACCCTTCCGGTTCAGGAGTTTATCAAACAAGTGGTAGCCAGCGATGAAGATGTTGATTTTGTACTTCCTTCTCACACACGAATAGTGGATGGCGAGCCGACAAAGAACCCTAGGTATCTGGAGCGAAATATTCAAGCAAAGGAAACTGAGGCAAGCTACGTGGGTGAAATGGGCGTTCGTTTACATAGAAAAATACCAAATGATCAGCCATTGAACAATGTGGTCAATGCGGTTTTGCCAGGTAGAAGAAACAATCCCGTAGACAAAGCAGCGGGAATAAGACCTCTGGCTGTTTACAACCCGATTCATTATCAGGAAACGCCTGAGTTGTTCATGGAGTTTATATGTAGCCTTACAGGCAAGTCACCATCAACTACAGGTGCGGGCTCAGAAGGGGCATTGACCAAGGGGCCTTTCAACATGCTGACACCAACATCGGATCTAAACAATGCTTTATTATCTCATATTCTTACAGAATCTCACGGATTCAGTACTTCAGCGGGATATGTGGGGGCAGAAAGCAAGATTGATCATGATATAAGTTTGCTCATTCCTGAGTTGTGGTCACGACTAGAACCAGAAGATCGCGATCCTAAGAACCTATTGAAGAAAGGATGTCTTGAAAAACTGGAAGATTTTGAATTCAATGGGAAAGTGGTCAAATCAAGTAGGCTGGGATATAGAATCACCGATCGGTTTAGTTTGCTCAGTCTCAATAAACTCTTTGATGAGCCTAACGCAGTTTTCAATGAACGTATGCTGAAACCAGAGCTACAGGGAATGGAAGATTATGTAGATGGTATCAACAACATAACTGAAGCCATGGAGAAAGTGGCGCTTAATTACTTCAAAGACGGCAGTGTAAACGATGCAATTCCACCATTGCAGATATTGCTCCATATCATGGCATATGGTCATTTTGAGGGAAAAGATATCAGCGATCCTGCATTGAGATGTCAGTTTGATAGAGAGCATGTCATCAATAGCGAATGGTATAAGAAACGATTGGAGCTCAAGAAGCAAAAGGATGTAGCCTTCCATGAGCGACAATTGCAGTATCTGGAGGATTTTCATAATCAACCGATGAATGAGGATTTAGCCAAAGAACTGAAAATTACTGAGCGAATCACTCTGGCAGAAAAAAGGCTAGGAGAGGTTAAAGCAGAAGATTATGTTTCTAAGCTGATCGGTACTATAGGTGCCGATCCTCTATGTAGAAAGTAGAATTATTGGTTTCAAGACAAAGTCCGACCCAAAGTGAAAGCTATGGGTCGGACTTTCTTTTGGTTAAACCGTACAGATTCTTCCTTCATTTTACCCAAGCCTCTACCAACTCCAGCACTTGATCGATTCGATTACCCATTACAAAAATAATTCGGTTATCTATGACCAGTGGGTCATCACTTTTAGCAATTCTGAGGTGTGGCCCAAGATCTAGCGCATCGCTGATGGGTTTGCCCTGATCATTCACTTTCATCATATATGTGGTCAGATAGGAATTGGACGTCCATTTTTCCCAAAATAGGTATACATCCTTCTGCACTCTCACCGCTTTCAGTCGAGAAGCATTCTCCAAATCTTTGTTTTGATAATCCACCAACCAATTGAGACCTTCATGACTCTGGTCAAACCATGTGCCTTGAAAGGAGTAAAAACCAGATGTTTCAGATACTCCTTTACTTAGAACAAAATCAGAGCCATCGTAAAAATTCTTCTTAATCTTCACCATCCCGACATCTCTTGGATCGGTTAGATCGCCTTGAGCTCTAGCATTATCAATTGCTTTGCCATTCTGATCAGGCTCACCTACAAAATAGATATCATAGCTATCATCCCATTCTATCATACTTCCGAGCTCGGTATAGGTAGCGTTATCATTAGACCATTGATAGTACACCTTATCACCAACACTTATCTCTTCATACTTTGGATAACGATAGCGGGCAGGGCTAATTGGGTCTTCGCCATGAGCGGTTTTGAAGGTATAAACCAATTGTGATTTCAGATTATCATCAATCCGATGGACGTTAATGCCACGCGGGTAGTTGTCCGCCAGATCCATCCCATAGAACCCTCCATCTGAGCTGGCGTATAGGAAGTTGTCAAACGAATGACTAGAAGTTTGGCCAAAGTTCTTGATGATTTTGAGCGTCTTGGCATTGAATGTCACGGCTATGGCACCTTGGTGATTTAGGCCATCTGTGTGTTTGTTCATCTTACGGCTAATGATAGTTCCTAATACTCCTTCACTATAAACCATTGAAACAGATTCGGCGCTATCATACTCAAAGACATTGAGTCCATCACGTGTGAGGTTCAAAGATTCCTTTTTGATCAGTTTTCCTTTTTTGCTAGCCGAAATCAGCCAACCTACCTTCTTATTATCAGTAGAGAAAATCATGTAATACCAAGTGTCCTTGAATGAGGTTGCACCTGCAAGCCGGCCTTCTACGGTAGGCATAGGAGTGGAGCTATATTTTTGATTTTCTGTAGACATACTTGTCATTGTGATGTCTCCAGAAGTCACGTCTTGCCATAATACATTGATCGCAGGGTCAGAAAAGGTGGTAAAAAACCTACGAGCATCTCCATATTTGTTTGCGTGTGAAGCAGGCCCAGCTCGATACCCCACCGTATTATCAAATACATCACCTGATATGGGATATCTAGTTTTAGTAATGGATGCAATTTCATTGGTGATCAAACGCGCACCTTCTACATCATCTGTTAATGCATGAAATGCGCTTACAGATTGAGTTTTTGGAGCTGAGAAAAGGATTATCGCATTCTCCAATTCACTAACAGGGATAGCCAGTTTTACAAACATATTTGGCGACACCTTGTCTTTAGAAATCTCAGTCACTTTTCGTACGATACCACCTTCTAATTGATAAATCACATGGTCTTCTGTGCTAGAAAACCTCATATGCAGCATGTGCTTAGATCCTAGAAATTCAGAAGCCAAGTCTTTGGGTCCACTTATCTGATAAGCATCAAATAATTTTACTCCTTGGGCATCTACAATTTCTCCTAAAGTGGCCGGGTAATTCTTGTGATTGTATTTACCGTCAGTATAGCAGCCATTTTGATATAACTCCGATGCGATGGCTATATCACCGATTATATCTGCTTCCAAGATGCCCTTATTACATCCATATTCACTTGATATGTCTGTGCTTAGACCCGGTAATACTTTCTCTGTTATTGGTTTAAAATAGTATTGCTTGATATCGGAATAATTGCGCTGAGCGAATGACGAATATGATACTAGAAACGCAATTGAAATTAACGCGTATCGACTAAATGAACAATCTGAATATTTCATGTCCTTAATTTGCGCTAAATCTTCAACAAACAAAAACTAACAGTTGACTCAAATAAAATCTCACTTTTAAGTGAATGAACTGACCTAGCAGGGGTTAAGATTTCTGCCTTGTAGAATATCAAATTTCCTACTTTCAAGGAAGCTTGATTTTTTGGTTGATCAACAATTAATGCTCAGCTTTGAACATATGAATGAATTGGCTCATCGTGTACTAAAGCTAACAGGAGCTTCCAAAATCATTCAGACAGAGCACGTCCAGACACTTTGGAGCGGATATGGAGCAATCAAAAGATTTGTATTGGAAGGTTCTCACCAGAGAAATGTAATAGTTAAACATATTCAATTACCCTCCGAAACCCAACATCCCAGAGGTTGGAATACCGAAATATCTCATCTGAGAAAGTTGAAATCATATCAAGTAGAGAATCACTGGTACCAACATTATTCCAGTAGAACCAACGAACAATGCAAGGTTCCTGAATTGTATTATAGCCTAGAACAAGGAACCGAATTGTTACTAGTCCTTGAAGACATGGATGATTCTGGTTTTGCTCGGCGTTTATCGCCTGAGAATGTCACGATTGAAGAAGTAAAGAATTGCCTTAGTTGGTTGGCTCATTTTCATGGCCAATTCATGGATACAAACCCGGAAGGACTCTGGGAGATCGGCACTTATTGGCACTTGGATACGCGTCCTGATGAGTTGGAGAACATGCAAAATCAAGAGCTTAAACAAATTGCGAAAGCTGTGGACACAAAGCTGAACCAAGCAAAATATCAAACACTTGTTCATGGTGATGCTAAGCTTGCCAATTTCTGTTTTGGTGAATCAGCAGATGTAGCAGCTGTAGATTTCCAATACGTTGGTAAAGGATGCGGAATCAAAGATGTGGCATACCTTATCAGTAGTTGTTTTGATGAAAGAGAATGTGAGCGATATGAAGGTGAACTCTTGGTTTTTTACTTTGATCAACTTGAAATATCTATTGATAAACATATTGATTTTCAGGACATTAAGAAGGAATGGAGTGACCTCTATAGTTACGCCTGGACTGACTTTTATAGGTTTTTGGATGGCTGGAGTCCTGGGCATTGGAAGATGCACGCTTATAGCAAGCGACTAGTACGTGAAGTGATTAACGAGATAGAAAAATGAGCGAATTGACTTCAAAAGAATTGAACCATCTATGCCAAGTTGCCACAAAAGCAGCTATGGAAGCTGGCGAATACATTCAATCAATGTTTGACAAACACTATGTCACGCAGAGCAAACAAGGCGGAGATTCATTGGCATCACAGGTAGTCACAGAAGTGGACATCAAAGCACAGGAGATCATCTTATCGCATCTGAATCCAACAATAAGCGATCACGATCTCGGCCTGCTCACAGAAGAACTCACAGATGATCACTCAAGGCACACCAAAGATTACTTCTGGTGCATTGACCCTATGGATGGTACTTTACCCTTTACTGAGCATCGCACGGGCTACGCAGTGTCCATAGCGCTGATTTCTCGATCAGGTGATCCTGTAATCGGGGTAGTCTATATCCCAGATCTTGGCGAATGCTACAAGGCTGTCAAGGGAGGTGGGGTGTTTCTAAATGAGTCTGCGTTTGATAGAACCAGAGTCCCGGCAGATCAAAAACTACATTTCTACATGGATATCAGCTTTCAGACCGAATCATATTACTCTAGGGTGAAAGATTCATTGACCGATTGGGCCAATGAGAATAAGTACGCTGAGTTGATCATTCACGCAGAATACGGAGGTGTGCGAAACGCCATAGGAGTGTTGTCTTCCAAACATGGCTGCTATTTCAAATTTCCAAAGCAAGCAAATGGATGCGGGAGTATCTGGGATTATGCTGCTACTCGATTGTTTTTTGAGGAACTGGGATTGATTGTTTCCAATGCCAATGGCCAAAGACTGAACCTCAATTTGCCGGAAACCACGTTTTTGAATGGTGAGGGTATCTTTTATGCCACGAGTCTAGGAGTCGCTGATATGATAATTGATTTTGGAAAGTCAAAAAACTTTTGATCAAAGAAATTGATGCGGATAATCAATTTCAATGATCAATATCTTCCCATTTTCTTTAAGTATAATTTGTTTATGCAACATAAGTGTAGTCATTCGCAACATAGCTGCTATGTCTTGGGATAGCTAAGTTTCTAGTTTTGTTATCATAATGACAGAACTATGAGACACATCATCATATCCCTCATCGCTATCGTAACAGTTTCATTTCCCTTAATTGCTCAAAGTAATTATTGGACTGCCGTCAATGCACCAGAAGGCGGCAGCATAAGTTCTGTTGGCATTACAAAATCAGGCGCACTCTACGCAAGTGATCATTATTCATCGAACTTATGGAACTACAACAAGGATCAAGAAAAGTGGATTAAGAATAATTCACCTATAGAGTTTAGGAGAATAGTCACTGAAGATAGCCACGGAAGACTATTCGCAGAAATAGGTCAATACTTTTATCAAACGTCCTATGCTGTCTCAGATGATGGAGGAGTCTCATGGGCTGCATTTGAAACGCCTTTAGATCTCCAAAATTTGTGGGCTTTGGAAAACAGGTCTTTAGTCGGGTATGCGGATTCCGCCTACCATATTTCTAATGATGATGGTGCTTCTTGGAGGTCAATTTTGCGAGCTGATCAGGGTTATGACAGAACCATACATTTTGCTCCAAACGGGGATATGTATTTCAAAAACTCAGATAGGAGTTTTCTGAGCTCTACAGATATGGGACAGACTTGGCAAGGGATGACAATTGATGCCACTTACCCATCTCAAAGTTACTTTTCCATAGGTCAACCACTATTTGATAATGAGAGCAACGCTTATTTATTCTCTAGAATCGCTACCAACAAATCACTCTATGTCTCAAACTCTGAAACCGGATGGACGAAAAAGAGCATGCCTTTCCATTGCAACAACGCATATATCAATCATGGAGGTATGCTATTCGCAACTGTTCAGTCTGATTACGGAAAATTATATCGTTCTCAAACACAGGGTGACACCTGGGTATTATTAGGTTTACCATCCCAAATCAATTACATATCAGGTATCCATTTTGAAGGAGACAACATTTTCTTGATTTCGAATGATAGCATTTATCATTCACCTGATAATGGAGACAATTGGGAAGTGGGATATTCTATGCCTAGGAGTTATGCTCGCCTCACAATTACCCCAGACCTTGAATTTTACCTATCGAATTACGGAGAAGGAGTATTCAAATCAGAAGATCTAGGCGAAACATGGGAGGAATTTAATACTGGAATTCAGAACCATTCCATTGCGAGTATAACACAAGATTCGCAGGATAGACTTTACGCCAACGTGGGTCATAGAGGACCATATACGAGTGAGGATAATGGTTCAACTTGGACGAGATATAATTACGATGAGCTCCACAGCATAGTAGCAGCTGATAATGGCACCCTTTATGCTTTTAACGGAGCAGGATATGACACAAGAGTCATTGTTTATTCTGTCAATGATGGAGCAAGCTGGCAAGAAGTTAACTGGGGATTTGAAGATTATCCATCCAAGTTCATAATTGACAATATGGGTTACCTAGTTGTCTTTGCCATTAATCGTGAATCGTGGAATGAAGTCATATATAGATCAAATGATTTAGGTGAGAAATGGAAAATTATAGCTCCAGATTTGTCAGATGGTGATTACTCGGGAATAACTACCTTTTTCGAGAGCAAAGAAGGAAACTATCTACTTCATGTTTACTACTCGTTTGATTGGGGTAATAAAGCCTTTCTATCAACTGATCAGGGCCTTACTTGGACAGAGGCAACCACTAAAGGTTCAGAATTCCATCAAAACAACTCGGGAAGAATCTTCTCTTACGGGCTAGAATCAGGCCTGTTCTATAGAAACATCAATTTTGATTATTCGGATGATGGTGGTGTTACATGGGTCAAAAAAGACTTGGTCGGAGAAGTGTCTTTCTCCTCATTGCCAAAAATGTTTTTCGATTCAGATGTCAACATTTACTCCATCAGTAATGACACGCTTCGCTTCTCGTCAGACGGGGCTAATAGTTGGTCTGTACTAAGCGTAAATGAAATCAACAAGCAAATCAAAAACCTCTCGTTTTTGAACGAAGGTGAAATCTATGCACTGACTAATCGCAATGATATTTATAGTAGTTGGGCACCAGAGGTGGTCCTCAGCTCAGAAATGCAACGATTGGCCAATTTGAATGTGAGAACATATCCGAATCCTCTTACCGATTATTCAGTAGTGGAATACAATCTGCATTCAGGTTCTCAGATAAATCTCCAAGTGTTAGATGCTCATGGCAGGCCAATTAAAATCTTGATCGACAGCTTTCAAGAAACAGGAAACCATCAAGTCATTTGGAATAGAAAGGATCAATTTGGTCAATATGTGCCCTCAGGGTTGTATTTCTACTCGCTACGGGTGGATGACAGACGCAAAGTATTCAGAGTTGTAGTAGACTAATCAATCATACCTTTTTAAGTTCTTTCGCAAGTAGACCGCTTAGGGTTTTGTCCTACAGAGATGTTATGAGTCCATCATATTGATGGCTAATTCTGCATTATGAAACTTAATTCACCTAAAGCGTTTCCGCTTAGAACTGCATTAGCATTTTGGATGCTTACACTTTCTTCTGCGTGTGTTCATGCTCAAAGCATGGAAGACTTTGTGAATGCCAATCCAAACAAAGTATCCTTCTGCGTGATCATAAATGACAGCATTGAGTTTGGTAGAAATCAATACAGAATGATGCCAGCGGCTAGTCTTTCAAAGACCATCATTGCATTAGAGTTCATCTATCAAGTAGCCTCGGGAGATCAAAGTGAAGAGGCAATGGTATCCATGAGTGATATTGATTACCTAGCCATAGGGGATTCAAATTACAAGAATTGGAAGAAGCAAATCAAACAAGATCAGCTTGTCAAAAATGATCAAATAGCTCTAAAATATGTAGTCCAAGGAATGATCAGGTATAGTGCCAATGCTTGCGCCGATTATCTTATCAATAGGCTTGGACTAGAAAACATCAACAACAGAATCAGATTGCTGAATCTAACTCATGAACCCATTTTTCCATTTACAGCTTCACTTCTTCATGCATTCAATTATTGTGATATGGATAAATCCGCCTTCATAGCTGACGCCAAAAAGTGGAATAAGGAGGAATACCTTGACCAGGTAGTCCTCCTTCATGACAGAATAATGACAGATCCAAAGTTTTGGAAAGAGACCAAAAAGAGAATCAAAAAGTCTCGATATAGCGATACAGATTATGATTCCATTTGGACAAATTCATTTAGTCAATCCACTGCATATGCTTATGCGAGACTTATTGCTGATATTAATAAGAGAAAGCTAGCTCCTGAGTTTACCACTTTGGTTCAAATGATCTTTGAAAAGTGGACTTTTAGTGACAATCCTCAATTAATCGATTCTTTTGATCGGGTAGCTTATAAAGGTGCTAATTCCAACTCACTAATCAATATATGGCTATATCTGGCAGATCAGGAGGGAAATACCATGCAGTTTGTTGGGCTTTTTAACCACCTCACAAAAAATGAATATGCAATTGTCGAGCAAAATATCTCGAATTTTGGATTTGCACTCCTAACTGATCCTGCTATGCGGGCTAAGTTTATATCTTCGCCATTTTGAAGGAGAGAATTGATAAGCGAATAGGACATTTATTTAGAACATCAATTGATTGAGTGCTCCAAATTCTTTCAGCAGGTTAATTGTGTTCCAATGCTGGAATCCTCACAGTGAAATAAGACCGATCATTCTCTCTCGAATATTCGAGCTGACCACCATGCGCTCTCACAATATTTCGCGAAAGCGATAGGCCAATTCCCGAACCATTTTTCTTAGTCGTATAAAATGGAATAAAGATTTGATGTTTGGCACCTGGAGAAACTCCTGATCCATTATCCATTACCTGAATCAATACATCATATTCTTCCATTAACAAACGGATAGTAACTTCGGGCTTTTCGCAATGCTGAACAGCTTCTGCAGAATTTTTAACGAGGTTAGATATCACCTGAGACATCAAGGCTCTATCCAATACTAAATTGTCCTGCAATTCATCACTGATGGTAAACTTGACAGTCGGGTAGGTGGACTTCAAAGAGGACACTAAATCAGTGAAATGCGTACTAGCTACTGACTCCAACATGGGATTGATGGAACGATTGATTTCCTTGTAAGCTTCCACAAACTTCAAGAGATCTGCCGCTCTCGTTTCAATGGCATTTAGGCTAATGGCTACATTCTGCTGATCTGAGGCGTTCAATGTGTTGAGTTCATTTCCAATGATCATTTTCTTGTTGATCACCCTGATCAACGAAAGGATGGGCGTAGTGGAGTTCATGATCTCATGCGTCATGACCCGCATCAGCTTTTGGTAGCTCTCCACTTCTTTGGCATCCAGAGGATTTCTAATGTCAGTCAAGGAAATGAGTTTGAGTGACTTCCCTTTGAGTTTTAAGGACTCAGTTTTCACGAACAACTTCTGACCATCAGCTAAATCAACCCATTCCGAAGGAGTCTCGTGATCCAACATGACCTGATAGATCTCTGGATGGTCTTTTTGTAGAGCATCAATATTGATGATTCCTGAAAGATCCAACAACTCATCAAAAGCCGGATTGGTGAAGATGACTTCTCCATCTTCTTGATAGCAAGCAACAGCAATGGATATATGAGCCAGTACTGTCTGAAAAAGCTTAAACTCAGCCTCCTTGCCTAATTGGATTTCTTCCATACTGCGAGTGATCAGGTCATATGCTTCCACCAATTCCTTAGATGAAGTGTTATTATGATAACTTCTATTGAAGTCCTGATACTTCACTGATAGGAGGAAATTGGACCAGATTCTTTCTTGCTTCTGTAGTCTATAAACCAGCTCAATGACAATCAGAATGATGAGCACTCCAAACATAATGGGAGTGATGGTCAAATCAGTTTGATAATAGGAATAGGCCATTCCCAATGTCATTAAGACTAGGAGCAATACACGAAGAAGTACATGAAAAAACTGCTTGTTAAAGATCATATTTTTTCATTTTCCGATATAGCGTATTCCGTCCGATTCCTAGTTCTGCAGCGGCTCTACTGATATTTCCGGCATGTCTTTCTATCACCTCAGCCACTTTCCGTTTTTCAACGGCATATAGGTTATCATCTTCAATTTGACTCTTGTTTGTCTCAGTAAGTGAATCCGCTGAATCCATAATTACCATCCTCTCGATGCTGTTTTTCAGTTCTCTTATGTTGCCAGGCCAATGGTACTCCTGAAGCTGCTTTATTTGAGCTTGGTCCAAAGCAAAAGCCTTGTCGTACTTTCGGTTAAACAGCATGAGGAAGTGGTCAGCAAGTGGTTTGATATCCTCTTTTCTCTCTCGTAATGTTGGAAGTTCAATGTGAATGGTATTGATTCTAAAAAGTAGATCCTGTCGGAAAACGGACGTATCAGTGAGGGTTTCCAGGGCCTTGTGAGATGTACTGATCAATCTGATATCTATCGCTCTTTGTCGATTTTCTCCCACCCTAGTGACCATTCTATTTTCCAATGCTGCCAACAGTTTTGATTGCAACTCAAGAGAAAGGCTTCCGATTTCATCAAGAAGGAGCGTTCCCATGTTGGCTACTTCCATGATTCCCGCTTTATCATCTCTTGCATCTGTAAATGCTCCTTTCACATGACCAAATAGGGTAGACTCAAAAAGACCCGTGGTGATCGCATTCAAATCTGCTTGCACAAAAGGCTGAGCCGCTCTGGTTGATTGTTGATGTACATACCTTGCCAGCACTTCCTTTCCTGTGCCATGTGCGCCGGTAATTAAGATAGAAGCTTCCGTGCTTGCTGCTTTGCTGACCATATCCATCACACGTTGCATGCTCGGAGAATTGCCCACAAGCATGCCTGTAGATTGACTTGCTTGACTGAACAAGACATTTCGTTTTGAGATGGCATCTGCTAGCTCTTGCTTAGAGTTGGACAGGTTAAGAGCTGCCTGCACAGTGGCTACTAGTTTCTCATTGGAGAATGGTTTCTCTAGAAAGTCCGTGGCTCCTTGCTTCAATGACTGCACAGCTACTTCCAGAAAACCATGGGCTGTCAAAACCACTATAGAGATATGTGGGTGGGCCTCTTTGATCTTCTTGATCCATGCCAAACCTTCCGCGCCATCAGCGTCACCTATGGCAAAATTGAGATCAAGAAGTATAACCTTGATGGAGGACTGATCAAGGAATGACATAGCTGAGTTTGGATGTTCCAAGGTTTGAATCTCTCCAAAAGGCTCTTCCAATACCATCCGAATGGTATGAAGTAAAATGGGATCATCATCAATGGCCAATATTTCCATGCCTAAATATAGGAATTTACTGTTCCAACCTGGAACAGTTCGCTGTACTCAAGCGATCACTTTTTGATTGATGAGGTAACTAAAATTCAGTTATCTGCCTAACTATCAATGCGTTATGAGTTTTGGACATCTTTTCGCATTATTTGTTCCAAATTTGAAAAAGCGATGACCAAAACATTTATTCTTTCTATCCTCAGAAACCTCTGGAAAAACAAAGTGACTTCTTTGATCAATGTATTGGCATTGACATTGGGGCTCAGCTGCACCTTGTTTTTGTACGTGCAAGATCATTATGAAAACAGCTTTGACATTCATCAACCAAAAGCTGATAAAATTTTTAGGGTTAATACCACACAGAAATATCCAAACAGCACCAATCACTCAGGAAATACGCCATCAATGTTGGTTAAGTCCTTAAGGACTGAGTATCCTGAGTTGGAAGGCGTTATTCAAACCATAGGTCCCAGATCTGGATTGGTTGCTATAAACCCGGGCACTTCCAGTGAAAAGGTTTTTGAAGAAAACCGCAATCTATTTTTCGCAGACAGTGTGTTCCTGAAACACTTCGATTATGATTTTATCGCTGGTAATAATCGAACGGCCCTGGATAGCCGAAATGCTCTTGTATTATCTACTGAGCTCGTAGCAAAATATTACCCCGAATTTGTTGGCTTAGAAGCCGAACTTCTGGGCAAGGAAGTAGTACTATTTGATTCAATGCGTGTTTTCATAACAGGAGTTATCGAAAACCCGCCGAGCAATAGCAGCTTTCCGTTTCAAATGCTGGTCTCATCAGAAATATATTATAGGCTCAATGAATGGGATCGTGACAACTGGGGAAATATAGCACAGGGCTTGACTTTTATAGTTTTAAGAGAAGGTCAGAAGCCTCAAGATTTTGAAAAACGCTTTCCGGACTTGGTAAGTAAATATCGTAGCGAAGAAGACGCGAGGATAAGCAGCTATAGTCTTATCAACCTCATAGATATCCATCATGATTCGAAATGGGGTTTTTCCGGTAACTATACTGAAAATGAATCTATCACCATTGCATTCAATGCGATAGGTTTATTCATCTTACTTTCAGCATGTATCAACTTCATCAATATTCAAACTGCACAAGTTGTGACCAGATCTAAGGAAGTGGGCGTAAGAAAAGTTTTGGGCGCGACCCGTTTTCAACTCATTCTTCAATTTTTGGTAGAAACCATCTTACTAACCACTATTTCATTCTTTTTGGCATTGTGGCTGACCGAGCTGGCTTTAACTGGATGGAATGACTTGCTGAGTATTGTGAACATGAATATGCAAATAGAGTCTTCTGTTTTCATCTTTGGAATTGGGCTGATACTCTTCGTGAGTTTGATTTCCGGTCTTTATCCTGCTATTAAACTTTCAGGATTTAACCCTTCAGAAGTATTGAGAGGTGGATTTTCCTCTTTTACAGGTAAAATGTCTGGCTTGAACCTGAGACAGATCCTCGTGGTGACTCAGTTTGCTATTACTCAACTTATGATCATAGGTACTATAGTGGTATCCCTTCAGATGGATTATTTCATCAATAAGGATCTTGGGTTTAACAAGGAGCAGGTGATCACGGTGACCACCTATGCCCCTGATCGGCAAAAGGTAAACCGATTGGCTCAAGAAATAGAAGCTATGCCTGAGGTGCTTTCTTATACCTTTTCATCAGGGCCTCCATTAGATGCGGGGCGTTACGGAACTTCATTTGTAGAAGTAGGACATGAAGACAAAGGGGACATGAAAACCCGTAATAAGTTCGTGGATCATAGGTATTTGAGTACTTATGGCATAGAACTAGTGGCTGGAAGAAATTTCAGGAAAGACGAGTATAATGACACCATTGACGCCTTTATAGTCAATGAAGCATTGGTGAAACAGCTAGCTGTGGGTAGTCCTGAAGAAGCGATTGGTAAGCAGCTGAAATGCTATGGCGCTCGAGCTATGATAGTAGGTGTCACCAAAGATTTTCACATAGATAAATTGGATAAAGAGATCCTGCCGCTCATTATGTTTCCTTGGGAGGTAAACGTACACAATGCAGATATCAAAGTAGCTGCCGGTAACTTGGGGGCTGTACTCAATAAGCTAAGGGTAGTATGGGCTGAGGCGTTCCCAACAAGAAGTTTTCAATTCCAGACGGTAGATGATTTTATCAAGGATGCTTACATCGTAGAAGACATAATGCTGAAGAGTATCAGGATCTTCTCATTGGTCGCTATTTGCATTGGCTGTCTAGGACTTTATGGGTTGGTATCTTTCATGTCTATCAAACGGACTAAAGAGATAGGTATCAGAAAAGTGATGGGAGCATCTTTCGGACAAATCCTTTACAGCTTCTCCAAGCGATTTTTCATTTTGACTTTTGTTGCATTCGTTATCAGCGCCCCTTTGGCGTACCTGTCAATGGATCTCTGGTTAAACAATTACGTCTATAGAATACCGCTCAGTTGGGACATCTTTGCCCTTGGTCTAATGACTACTTTGTCACTCACAATGATCACCGTTAGCTACTTCTCACTTAAAGCCGCCAATGTCAATCCGGCCGAAACGCTTCAGTTTGAGTAAATCAGAAAGCTTTATCAGTTGGAAAGTATCTCTTTTATCCTTTCACCATAAGACCTGCTGCTGGTTACTACATTACCATTTTCAAATAGAAATTGATAGGTGCCATTGTTCAGATATTTCCAATCTTTGACCATTTTCATGTTGATGATTGAAGATCTGTGAATCCGTAAAAACTGTTTAGGAAGTTGCCGCTCAAGTATTTTCAGGGACAATCGCTTGAGGTATTTCTTAGAAATTGTGTGAATTGTGACATACTCAGAATCTGAATTGATATACAATATTTCCTTAATTGAGACATTGGTCTCTAGCCCTCGTTCATAGATGATGAATTCATCAATAGTATGAGTTGATGGTTTAGCTATACGCTCCACGAGGCTTCCAATTCTGTCTCTATAAGTTGACTTTTTCTGGGCATCACATATATCCATGGCTCTTTTCAAACTCTTTTTGAACTGGTCTTCTGAAAATGGTTTCAGTAGATAGCCTAGGGCTTCTACTTCAAATGCTTGAATAGCATATTGATCAAATGCGGTTGTAAATATGATGATTGAGGCTTTTCCTTTCGATAATATACGCTGCGCAGTTTCCAGTCCATTCTTACCCGGCATCTGGATGTCCAGAAAAATGATGTCCGGCTGTAGTGTTTCACAAAAAGCAATTGCTTCATTACCAGTACTACATTCGCCTATCAAATTGGCCGATGATTGAGTGGAAAGAAGGTGTTTCAAATACTCTCTCGCATTAGGTTCATCATCAACTATGAGGACTGTATAGTTCATAATACCAAAGGAACGATTACTTTCACTTCAAATTTATGATCCTTGGTAGAAGCATATTCTATGTGAGTTTTGTTACCATAGTATGCATTTAATCGGTCTCTGAGATTCGTCAAACCAATGCCTGTAGAAGACTTAATTTGCTGATTATTTGACTGTTTTGGGATATCATTAATTACTTCAATCATTAATTCTTCTGTCGCTGAATTCCTCTTTATAGCTATCTGAAGAGTTGTTTTTCCTTCTACCAAGGACACTCCATGTTTGAACGAATTTTCAATAAGAGGTTGAAGGATAAAACTTGGAACCATCACTTCGGTTAAGCTTTCATCCACATCCATTTTAATGGTCAATCGATCTTTGAAACGCTCTTGTTCTATCGCCAGATAATCATTGACTAACTCAAGTTCCTCTGACAATGGGTATTGTTCCTGATCATTGGCCAGTAGCACTTTCCTGAGCAGCGCACTGATTTTGATTGTAATATCCCGAGCCTTGTTATCATCTCTACCTATTAAAGATGATACAGTATGAAGCGTATTGAACAGAAAATGAGGATTGAGCTGACTTTTGAGTGACTTGACCCTCGCTTCATTTAGATTGGATTGCATCTTCGCGATTTTCATCTCCTTCTCATTCACTTTTTTGGTCTGCCGTACCCAACTAAGAATTCCAAAAAACAAGATAAAATCTACACCTCTAGCGACAAAAGACGGCCCGATAATTCTCATGAACTCAGATGTGGTCAATAATGAATAATTCCGCAGCACAAGCATGCGTGCACCATAATAGATAATATTAGAAATGATGAAATGAACAGAAATAAGCAACAACGCAGTTAAAATCAGCTGAACTATATACTGTCGTCCACTTTTATAATTGCTCACCAAACCTTGGATGAAAGGCAACAATATCCCCCAGACCAGATAACTGCTGGCAAGAAAGACTAGATGATTGCTGGTAGCATTAAAACCACCTTGCACCCATACCACCAGCATCAAGAATAGGAGTCCTAGGGCTATGATAAAAGGAGGGAAGGGAAGTTTACTGTAGCTCATTATCTGGTTTCAGACATCTAATTTAATGCTAAAGCATAAAGGAACTAGACAGTTCATTGCATTCTACTGCGAATATTGTCATTCACTGCAATAATCAAACATCTACCCATCTAAGGGCCGTACAACTCAGCAAATCAACATTCAAAATCTACTATTATGAAAAAGTTATTAATAATCACGGCAATTATTTTCACAGGTTTTATGGCTCAAGCAGAGGGACCTGAGTATGCATCCGGCAAGACTGAGGAGATTGTTGCGAAAATGATCGATGCACATGGCGGGTATGAAAAATGGAGCAATCTAAAAACCATGCAATTCACTACCACTATGCATAGTCCGTCTCTCGGATTTCTACGTTTCTGGATCAATGATCAAATGATTGACATGCAGTCTAGACGTACCTATCAAGATTGGCCTCTTGTAGGTTCCAAACTTGCCTACAATGGTGAAGAAATTTGGTCGATTGACTGGCGAGTAGGTAATCCTCCAAGTCATCAGAAGTCTGTATTTTTCTATTATCTAAATCTGCCTTGGTTGACACAAGAGGACTTTGTCAATCTCAGTGAGCCTGAACTAATTAAGCATCCTGGCTTTGACAATGAAGTGCATAAGATAGTGATGAGCTATTCTGAGTCTCCTACGCCCGGTAAATCACAAAAGGATACTTACACACTGTACATTGACTCCAAGTCATATCTACTGGTAGGGTATGAATACACTGTGGGATATGGACCAATGCTAGATGTGATGGGTATGCCTGCGGAGACAGAAGTGTTCGGTCCAATGCTTCGCAAAAACAACTATTTCGCAGATATCAATGGGCTTAAGTTTCCCCTGCTATTCACTACTCATGATGCACAATTGACCACTCAGTATGGAGATCAC
Organism: Cyclobacteriaceae bacterium; assembly: GCA_049115815.1. GTDB lineage: Bacteria > Bacteroidota > Bacteroidia > Cytophagales > Cyclobacteriaceae > Marinoscillum. The sequence continues at coordinate 525,070 of JAGDZO010000006.1, forward strand.
GCCATCTATGACCTCAAATTCAATGAGAAGTTCGATGAATCGCGTATGATCAAGCCTGACAATGCGGTGGTTGATCCAGCAATGGATGTAAGAAAATAGAATACATCAAGATAACCCTGCGCCATTAATGCGCAGGGTTATCATTTGTTTTTAACCTCGCTTGACTCTTATGACACGTGCTTCAATTGTTGCCGATTTATTTCTGGGACTTTTCATTTTGGCTCTACTGTTTTGGGTACGAATTCCTTACATGCCTTTAGTGATAGGTGCATCGGTGCTAATCATCTATCACGTCTCATTTAGCGATCTGAGAACATTTGGTTTTGTGAAACCTGAAAGTATTCTAACCACCATGACTATAGCCTTGCTTATGGCCCTGGTTATTGTTCTGATAAGCTTTTTTATGTTAATTCCAGCATTGGAGTTTATCACTGGTCAACCTCATCAAATAGGCGTCTTTAGGCAAATTGAAGGAAATCTGAAGGTGCTTATGTTTAGCATTGGTATTGGATCGCTGATAGGAGGATTTACAGAAGAAATCATTTTCAGAGGGTTCTTTATGTCCAGAATTAGCGACTACATACCTGGCAACATTGGTAAGATCATCAGTGTAGTTTCCACCTCTATATTTTTCGGATATCTCCATGAATATCAAGGCATTACAGGTCAAATCGCTATAGCAATCATGGGAGCCATATTAGGTGGTATCTATATCATGAACAAAGGAAGGTTATGGCTCAATATCTTAGTCCATGGTTTCGTAAATACCATTAGCATGACAATGGTCTACTTTGGTATCCTGTGAGAAAACAAATCATCCCAAATTTTCTGAAAATCGAAGGAATAATACCGAAAATCGAAAAACTAATACATCTCACCTAAAGATGAATTAGCTTTCTCTTTCAAATGAAAGGAGTAGTGTTTACAGAGTATCTAGAATTTGTTGAGAACAGTTTCGGATACGACATGGTTGATGAGTTGATGAACTCTTGTGAGTTAGAATCAGGAGGAATCTATACCGCCGTAGGTTCCTACGAATTCACAGAACTTGTCCAATTGTTGATTAAGACTTGTGAATTATCTAAGAAGGATCCGGACTTCTTACTGCGTAAATTTGGATGGCACTTATTCGACTATTTCACAAAAGGCTACCCTCAATTTTTTGCTACCGCCAGTACATCCTTTGATGTTTTATCCGCTTTGGACAGTACCATTCATCCTGAGGTATTGAAGCTATATCCCGATGCAGAATTGCCTAAGTTTGATATAGAAAAAAAGGGAGGTGATACGTTAGTGATGGTCTATAAGTCTTCAAGGAAGATGAGTGATTTTGCGGAAGGACTCATTGAAGCTTGTATGCATCACTTCGAAGAGAAAGGGACAATTCAAACAGAGAAACTTGATGCCAATGGGGAAACCGTCAGATTCATCATCAACAAAGGATCTTGAGGATCAAATTGCTCAACTTGAAAGACGGGTTATAAGAGAGCGTAATGCTAGAAAACAAGCCGAAGCATTACTGGAATCAAAATCCCTGGAACTTTATAATTCGAATAAATCACTTGAGCTTTCGAATCTCGAATTAGAGAAACAGCTAGCGAGAAACGAAGAATTCTTAAAGTCTTTCAACGATTTCTCGAGTTACCTAGTAGGTAAAAACAACCTCACAGAAATTGCAACGATTGTTTCGGAAAAGCTTATTTCAAAGTACGATCTTGAGCATTGCGTAATCTATTTGGTCTCAGAAGATTACTGCGAACAAGTTTCTGCCTATGATGCCAACAAAAAGAGTCAAATCGAATTAGACGACCCGATTAAAATAGAAGTTGGGACAGGCATCATTGGTACTGTAGCTCAGACGGGTCAATCCATACTCATCAATGATACCACCAAAGATGATCGCTATATAGCGCCCATGGTAGCAGGTTTGTCCGAATTGACAGTCCCTATTATATACGAGGGTACTGTAATAGGAATTATTGATTCAGAACATAGCCAGAAAGATTTTTTTGATGAGAGTCATCTTAAAACGATCAGTACAATATCAAGCCTTATTTCTGTATTATTCAAAAATTCAATTACTGAGAAGAAAAACATCAATCTTCAATACAATTTTGAAAAGCGAACGGAGACCTTAAATAGTCTGGTTCATAATCTTCACTCAGGCTTACTACTTAATGATGAGAATGGTAAGATCATATTGATCAATGAAGTTTTTCGTGAGATTTTCAATTTCAGTATACCAATGGATGAGATCATGGGTGCTGACCAACGCGACTCAGCAAATCTTGTCAAATACCTATTTAGCGACCCTGATGAGTTCATAGAAATTATAGACTACTGCAGGGAAAACAATACCGAAGTGACCAATAAGGAGTTGTCAATGAAGAATGGGACTATTCTTGATTGCGATTTTATACCTATCTACTCCCAAAACGAATTCATCGGCCAACTATGGCAAGTGACAGACGTCACCGAATCGAGGATTGCGAGTAAGAATCTTCAGGCATCTGAAGAAAAATATAGAGGTATCATTGAAAATATGGAATTGGGGCTACTTGAAGTTGATACCAATCATATCATACTCAAGGCTTATGACCGATTTTGTCAAATGACGGGATATACGCAAGAGGAACTCATCGGTCAAAATGCGCGAGAAATATTTCTTCCGGAGAACCACTCAGAAATCATGGATGAACAGGATGATATGAGGAGTCAAGGAGAGCAGAGTATTTATGAAGTTCAATTGAGAAGAAAAAATGGTGAATTGATTTGGGTACTCATAAGTGGTGCACCATTTTATAATATGGACGGTGAAATAGGCGGGACTATTGGCATTCATTATAACATTACCGAAAGAAAAAAACTGGAAGAGGATCTGAGATTTTCCAAACTCCAAACAGAAAAAGCAATTGAAACTGAAAAGCAATTTTTGGCCAATATGAGTCATGAAATTAGAAACCCTCTCAATGCCATTATTGGAATTACGAACTTGCTTTATGATACCAAACCAAGCCAAAAACAACTTGAACACCTGAATAAAATAAAATACTCTTCAGATATTCTATTGGGATTGATCTCAGGTATACTGGATATCTCCAAAATTGATAGTGGAAAAATCGAACTACATGAAAAAGAGGTAGACGTATATGAGGTGGTCAATGGTCTCATTCAAATAGCGGGTTTCAACGATCACAATCGAAAAATTGATTATATCAATAACCTTTCCTTTGAGGGAGAGTTCGCGGTAAAAGCTGATCCTACAATACTGAATCAAATCTTCTTAAACCTGCTCAACAATGCAACTAAGTTTACCGAATCTGGAAGCATCAAGGTTGAAGGTTCGATTGTAAGTCGACATGAAGATTATAATGTTTTTGAGTTTTGTGTCAGTGATACTGGAATAGGCATACCACAGGATAAACTTAAGACTGTATTCGACAAATTTCAACAAGCAGATAACGAAACCAAGTTAAAATACGGAGGTACTGGCCTTGGGCTTAATATTGTCAAACAACTCGTCAATAGATATGGTGGCGATATATGGGCCGAAAGTAAGATGGGAGAGGGCACCAACATATATTTCAGTCTTAAGCTTCGACATAGCTCTGAAGGAATGGCGAAATCTGATGAATCTAAATACGAACTGAAAGATTTCGGTAAAATATTGGTGGTTGAAGATAACGACATGAATCAATACTATCTATCAGGCATTCTGAACAAATGGCAGATTCAACATGATACTGCTGACGATGGATTTCAAGCACTGGAAGCATTAGAAGAAAACAGTTATCGCTTGATATTGATGGATATCAGAATGCCTGGTATGAATGGCTATGAGACTACCATCAAGCTACGCGCCATGAAACATAATGTTAACAGTAATATTCCGGTCATTGCCTTGACTGCTTCAGCGCTGGTTGATGAGCGAGAAAAAGCCCTTCAGGCTGGTATGAATTACCACCTTACAAAGCCATACACAGAAGATGACTTAGGCAAAGCGCTAATGAAATTTGGAGTGATCAAGGAAGTTGCTTCAGACACTGAAAAAGAATATTCCTTTTCCGAAGAATTGGACGTGAAGTATTTGGAAGAATGCTATCAGAATGATCTGGAAAGAGCTAGTATCATGTTTGGTATTTTTGACAGAACGATTGATTCAGAGATGACAAGACTCAAATCAAATATGGAAATCAATGATTGGAATGGCGTATCAGCGGTTGCCCATAAGATCAAGCCAAATTTTGCCATGGTAGGCCTCACAAGTCTTTTTAAAACAATGGAAAAATATGAATCATCAAAAAAATATATTGAAGTTCAGGAGGATATAAAGCAAAATTTCTCAAAATTGGAATCAGAGCTTTTTGAAGGGAAATTGCTCGTTAAAAAAGAAATAGAAAAAATGAATCAATACCTGAAGGCATGAGATGTATTATAGTTGATGATGACGAAATGGCACGCGTATCTCTTGAAATGCTGTGTGACAAAATAGAAGATATTTCCGTACTAGCTACTTTTGACAATGGTATTGATGCTCTTAATTGGCTAAAGAAAGAAGATGTTGATCTCATCTTGCTGGATATTGAAATGCCGGATCTATCGGGTATGGAATTGGTGAAAAGTGTCGATGATTTACCTCAGATTATTTTCACAACGAGTCATGCCGAGTATGCTATGGAGGCGTTTGAACATCAAGTAACAGACTTCTTGCCTAAACCCATACAACTTGGCAGATTGATCAAAGGGATAGATAGAGCCAAAGAACTTAATGACAATGTGAAACCGCAGGTAGAACAGAGTCAGCTGTTCGTAAGGGTAGATGGCAAGTTTGTAAGAATTGAATTGGCTGACATTTTGTATATCGAATCATTAGGTGACTATGTGCGTTTCTTTGCTGAGAATGGCAAGACTTATATTGTCCACTCTACTATAAAAAACATTGATAAAAAAATCACCAATGACCATTTTTTGAAAGTTCATCGTTCATACGTTATTAACCTTTCGAAGGTGGTGGATATCGAAGAGTCTAATTTATTGATCAAAGACAAAGTAATTCCTGTTAGCAGGTCTCACAAACCAATACTCTTAAATAAGATCAAATCTTACTAGATATCTTACCTTTTACCCCGAGATAGACAAACCCCAAGCTAGCAAATGTTAATGCACCTGTAGGGAATTGTGTAATCAATCCATTAGTATAGCTGGCCGCACAAAGCCCTACAAATCCACAGTAAAAAGCCAACAGAATTTGTCGCTTCCTTCCATTTTTCATTCTCCAGAGAAGGCGTCCTAAATATAGGATAATAATGATCAGGGAGGCTATGTACAAATACAGCCCAATGATTCCGGTTTCCATCCAAATCCTGGTGTAATGGCCATCTGTACCTATCTCAGCTAGAAAAGTCCCCGGAGTAAAGCGGTTACCCCAAAAACCAGCACTACCTATTCCTCCGCCAATTGGCTTGTCGGATAAATAATTACTCAGTGTTTTTACCCGGTCTTGACGGACTTTCAGAGAAGGATCATCAAAATCCAAAGCTGTACGCATCCGGTTTATTTGATAGTTTGACTGACCTATTGAAGTGTATTTTAGGAAAACAAAGCAACCAATTGCTACCATCAATCCCAGAACAATAATTCGGAAATTCTTAGTCATGATCAAGTAAGTAAATCCGCCAATTGCTAATACTGCTAAAACACCTCTAGTTCCAGAAATCAACATTCCATAAAGTGCTAAAGCTGCTACTATGAGACTTACAATCTGCATTTTCCGGCCTTGATTGTATAAGCCAATAATGCCAAAAACCAGAGCAGTATGAGCTTGATTTGCACCGAATTGTGCTGAGTCGCTGAAATAGGAGAACACCCTGAGTTTACCAAATAAAATATGTGTGCTTGCTGCTCCGTTATTGAGCCAAATTTGCTCGGTCAAGCTTACGCCCAGCAACAATTGCTTAATACCCCAGAATGTTCCGAAGACTGAAAAAACTGCCCATATTAACAAAAAATTAAAGAGTTGTTTCTCTCCGTTGATCGTATGCAGTACTAGAATGACAAACAAAATAGGATAGAATGAGAGCCCTCTATTGGCATAGACCCAAGCCGCCGTACTCGATGCTTGAGGATTAAATATCATAGCGATAGAAAAAAACAACCACATAGCTAAGGCTCCAACCAGAGTATTGTTACGCTGATGGTTTTCGGACTTATAACCTTTATGAAAAATCAAGGCAATTACCAATAGCAGAAGTAATGCATCAACCGTCAATCCGAAGGGAATACCCGGTATGTATCTACTTAACATCGATATAAGAAAAGCAACAACTAGAACCGTATAAAGTATCAACTCTGGTTTTCTAAAACTGATAATCAGGAAGTAGCAAATAGGAGGAATAGTCAGCAATGCAAGACTCCCTATCAGCCCCACTGAAGCCATCAATAGAGAAATCAACAGGATCAAAATACCCATGCCAACTACCCTCATATTTATTACTGCACTAGGCATTGTATGACTTAGGTGAGATGGCTGAAATACTATTGTTGTCCAATTGATGCCTTAATTTTTGAGCTGGCTTTTCTAGGTATTTGTAAGAAACATGAGATAGGATCAATGTCAAACTAATACTCAGTCCAACAATAGCAGCACTGCTATTCCAACCTGTTAATTCCATGAAAGTCATACTTACGGCGATAGCGATAGTATGCCACATATAGATACCGTAAGAAATTGAACCAAGGTAATTTAAAACTCTGTTTTCCAACACTTTAGAAACTCTACCATTAGTTGTGACTTGATAGATAATCACAACAAATAGTAAGCCTTCAAACAAAGGATTAAGAAAGCTTTCAATGTGAAAGAGCGAACTGAAAATTACCAGTAAGAGGGCAAAGACTGCTGTGACGGAAGAACCCATAAACCTGAGAGCTCGCCTTTTTCTGTAAAAAAGCATTGAAGCACCTAAGGCACCAATAGCCATTTGCTCTACTGGAAATAGTCTATAAAGAATCTCAATTTTCACTAACCATATAGCGCTGCTTAACGTGGTTCCATTTATCAGTAAAGCGTGAATAGCTATTTTCAAGAAGATAAATATCAGTAAGAATGAAATAATGTTATTCTTAAATCTCCTTATCAGCAATGGCCATATAAGGTAAAATTGCTCTTCAATGCCTACAGACCAAAGTTGATTTGCTCCTACCAAAGATGGAAAGGATACTCTCAATAGGTTGGGAACTATTAGAAGCAAGGGAATAGCTACGGTTGTGAGGTCAAAATTTGGCAATTCACTGAAGACTACTCCTTTAAAAAGGGGCATAACAAACAGCGCTAATAATACAATACAGAAATACAGAGGCCAAATCCGAAAAACTCTTTTCAAATAGAATTTGCGAACATCGATGCTATTATTATCTCTTTGTTCCTCAAGAAGCAAATGAGTAATAAGAAATCCGCTTAATACAAAGAACAAGCTGACAGGTTTGTGCCCAAGAGCATCAATAATCGGTGATCCCCAGAATGACTCTTTTTTTGCCCAGAATTTGTATTGTTCCAAATGATGAAAAATCACCATGAATGCTGCTAAAAACCTTAAAGCATTGAGTCCTGGGAAGTATGTTCGCTTCTCTTTCATATCTGACTGCTAATCTCAGCTATAAGCCAATGCGATCTTCTATCTCTTCGATTTTCGGCCTGAAGCCTTCGAATTTTGGTATTAGGACGCTCTTTGAAGATCGCCTTGACCGGAGAATACTTCGCGATAACAATTGCGGACTTGTTGTGCTGTGTTATGCCATGAAAAATCTTTGGCCCGTTTATATCCCTTTTCTTTCATTTCACTAAGTATGTCTTGGTTACTCAACAGCTCCAACATTTTGGAAGTAAGCATGTCAGATGAGTATGGATCCACATAGGACGCCGCATCTTGGCCAATTTCAGGCATAGAAGAACTTGAAGAAGTGATAACAGGGGTTCCTGATGCCATTGCTTCGATGATAGGAATACCAAAGCTTTCTCTTAAGGAAGGATATAGAAATAGTTCTGCTTCTTGATATACAACAGGCAGTTTGTCATTTGAGACATAGCCAACACAGTGTATGCCCAGCATGGCTTCATTGTGGCCTAGGTCTTCTAGCATTTTGGACACCACATCACAGTGCGTTTCTACCACCACAAGAGGCAATGGATTAGAGGACTCAATTCTGTATTTGGCATAAGCTTCAAGCACACGAATCATATTTTTCTTGGGTGCCGTATTGCCTAAGAAAAGTATATACTTTTCTGGTAAACCAAGTTCATGACGGACATTGGTAATCACTTCAGCCGTTGACTTTTGGTTAAATTTTGGATTGATGCCATTGTAGGATATGTTTAGTTTGTCAGCATTCTTAAAATGACCTTCCATTGTTTTGGCTTCAAAGTTTGACACGGTCATAACCTTTGCTGCCTTATCATATACTTTTGGAACTATCCATTTTCTATAGTAATGCCCTAACTTTTGATATCTTGAACCTCCCGAGAAAGCACTATTCAAATAGATAATATCATGAATGGTAACAACCGTGGGAACAGAGCAAAAGAGAGGTGCAGTGTTGCTCGTACAGTGTAGAACATCAATATTGTAATCTTTGACATACTGAGGCAATCTAATTTGCTCCCAATCGGCATAGGTCAGAGAATTAATCTGAACTATCTCAAAGTTATGGGTGGGTTTCAGGCAAATATCCTCATCTGGTTTGACGAAGATGAAATAATCATTTACATGATCTATTTCTTGCAGGTGCTTTATTAACTGTAAGGCATAGATATCCATTCCATGCTTCTGCGGTCTGAATATTCGTTGAGCTTCTATTCCTATTCTCATGATGTTAGTTTGCTTGAATGACGAGTGTGTAAAAAATTGTTTGCAGCCTTTTTGTATCCACCAATGGCAATTGCCATTTGGAAGAATATACCTGGTAAGGAAGCTGCTAATCGAATTATCCGAATCGATAGGTACCTACGAGGAGTAGCAAGAAACAGTGATAAGACATTGACAACAAGGCTTATGCAAGTGATCCAAAATACAGTTTGATTGAAGAATAAAGAAATAAATGTAATTGTCGAAAGGGTACCGAGAAGAATCAATCTTGGTAGAAAAACGAACTGTAGCACCTTATCGAAATAATCAACCTTACCATATTTTATAAGTTGAAGAATCCCATCGCTAAAAGATTTCACTCCAAAACGAATTTGTGCTGCTATCCATCTTGTCCGTTGATTGGAGAACGATTGACGATCACTTACTTTTTCGTCTAAGACTTGAGCTTCAGGTATATATGTGATTTTCACATTGTTTCTCAAAAGAGACAATTCCAACTCTTTATCAAAACCACCCAGTGCATCTATAGTAAGCATATGATTTCTGAAAAGACTGAAATCAAAAGCCATTCCAGAGCCAATTAGCGCACTTGACAAACCTAAAATTTGATGACCTAGCCTGAAAATATTATTATTGATCCCTTCACTTATCGCATCCAAAATGGCTAGATGATTCTGCTCATTTTTAGCTATTCTTTGACCTTGCATAGCTACTGAGCCTTGATTGTAAGCATGATTAATCTCATAAAGGAAGTTCGGCATCATGATATTATCTGCATCCAATACAACCGCCAGATGATATCCTTCTAACTGACTCAACGTAGTATTTAGGGCCTTGGCCTTACTACTTTTCTTGAAACTAACTATAATAACACGCACATCGATTCTATCAAGTTTCATTATGGTATTGGCCTGCAACTGGTCTGCTATAATGAACACATCAAATTTGTCTTTCGGGTAATCATGTTTCGCCGCTTGAATAGCCGAATCTATGATAACCTGATCTTCTTTATACGCCGGGATGAGCACAGCAATTTTGTTCATTCCACCTGTCTTATCAACACGCACTTTTTTCAATGGCCACATTGACGCGATAGCGAATGTTAGATTATAGAGAACATTCATTATCAGGTAACCCAAGGGTATAATGAGTAGATATTCCATTTCTTGATTTATTTAGTAAGCCAGTGGGAGAGGTCTCTGTTGATTAATACCTGTAGCCGTATTATTTCAGTACTATAAATTTCATTGATCTGACGTTTCAGACGAGCAGAAAGTGGCGGCCTTCTAAGGTTTCTGTTTCTCAGTTGGTTTACCCACGATTTAACTTTCCGGCTTTCTGACAAGTATTTAGCCAGTGAAGGTGCAGCCTTGACAATCATCGACTTAACCATGCTGTTTTGACCTATGATTTTATCAACATTAGCATTAGCCACAAATCCCGATACATTATACTCAGTATCCATACTAGGCATGAAGCAAGGATCAACTCCAATAAATTTGTAAATCCCCTCAATGACATTTTGGGGATTATTTCGAAAGTCCTCATATAGGACTATATGGATTTGTTCCTCCGAGAAGAGATTAAAATAATGGTTGAGATGAGAATGATAAAAACCCTCTTGCACAAGATCATTCCTCTTCCACCAAATGGATTTTCTATCCAAGGCATCTTCAATATCTGAACTTAGAGTCCTTCCTTCTCTGGCAAGGTGCAGATATCTTGAGTAAAGGCGCTCGGTTGGTTGCCTTAGTATAGCAATAAGCTTAACCCTGGGCATTCGTTTCTTGATAGCAAATGCTGCTTTCTTAGAATACAGGTACATTGGTGATACTTCACCAATGGCCTGATGATCACCTGCGTCTTTGAATAAGTCTGAATACGACTCCTGATCAGTTATCGACCATGGATAATGACGCATTTGTTCAGGATCATTTTCTTGATCCTCAAGCTGTTCGCCTTCCAGTGCAAAAAAATTGGTTTCCTTGATAGGACTCATAAACACTTCAGGGTGTTCATTGAGATATTCGTACAGAGAGGTAGTTCCTGATTTACCTGCTCCAATTACTAAAAAGTTCGGTTCTTTTATTTCCATATCACGAAACTAAAGTCTACCCTGTAGCGGAAGAGACGTGTTTCGGTGGGGTGACACTATTTATCGATTTTTGGTAAGAGTTAGTGAATTGGAATCAACTGAGCCCAATTTATATTGATTGATAATCTCAAGAAATGATTTCTAATGATTCCGTATGATACACCAAAAAGAATATTGAGTATCGTTATGGAAGCTATCATCCAGAGCGGACCACCCAAGGTAATAATGAGAAGATCACCAATCAGATTAACGCCCACCATCATCCAAACCTTTTTTGCGTTGACATCTGGTTGATTATTGCTGTCCAGTGCCATGCCGGCAAATTTATCTAGCGGCATGATCAACATTGCAAATGCTAGCACTTGTAAAATATAGACGCTTTCTGAATAATCTGCTCCTCCCAAAAATTCAACGACAAGATGTGGAACCAATAATGAAACAAGAACAACGGGTAGGAAAACTAATGTTAATCGCAGAACACTTAACTGAAAATGTCTGGAGTAGTCCGCTTGGTTTTTAAGCTTATACCATTGCGTCAAGGAATGAAATGAAGTCATCACAAATCCTCTCAAGGGAATCTCCAAAAGCTCTATGACTTTGAATGGAATGGCATATATGGCGGCAGATTCTGCATTTATCAACAGCCCGATTAATAAAGTGTCGGTGCTCTTCAACAGATTACTACCGGCCAAAGTTGATAGACTGTATTTCCCAAAATTAAATAGCGAGACTATTTGATTCCACTTGGCATTTCTTATTTCTCTAATTGATCGTAATTTGATCAAGGCAATTAAGCTGACACCAGCGTGACTCAATATTAGATATTGTATAATCTGGATGGCTGATAGCTGCTGGCCTCCATAATTGAATATAAGTATGAGAAAAAAGATGATGTTCACTGCTAATCGAAATACGTTCATCGTCAGATAATGCTTCTTTCCCTGGGCCAGCCAGCTTTCCATTTGATGCGGAATAGATGCCAACAGCAACAGTGGGTAGAATTGAATAAGTAGGATGTAGTTATCGATTTCTAATGATAACAATGAAACTCCAGCCATCGTCATATAGCATAGTAGCACTATAACACCACCAATAAGCAGGTGTAAAAGCCAACTAGAACCGATGAGGTTGCTCTTGTCTTCAGCATCGTTCATCACCCATTCACGTACTAATCCTTGCCTAACAAATCCCGTACGAATAAGATCGGCCAGACCAGCTGCCGAAAGAAAAATAACAATTAGACCAAAATCAAACTTGCTCGTAATCCTAATCATCAGCATGAAATTGAGCAATCCGAAAAGCGAGGCTAGAAGGTTTCCTCCCAAAACTTTCGAATTGTCCTTTTTGACTATTTCATATAGCTTTTTCATCTCAGTATTCCAATTGAACTATTGCTTCTTCTAGTTGCTGTTTTCTCGTGGACCAATCATTGGTCATTGCCATCTTTATTCTTTTCAACTGTGATGAATGGCTATTTAGATGTGCATCTTCTAACGTTTGGCTGAAACCTACCTCATCTTCTTTGATATAAATGAGATCGAAAAAATCTGATAAATCTGCAAAGTCTGTGGTGATTACAGGTAATCCTGCGGCTAAGTATTCGTTTATCTTCAGAGGATATATGTTACGAGTGAATTCATTTTTGACGAAAGGTATAATCGCTACATCTATTTGAGATAAGATGCCTGGTAATTCACTAGGCTGTTTGGCTCCCAAAAGTTGAACGTTTGAAAATGACTTTAATCGTTCACAGTTTTTATGATCAATGATCCTTCCTGCAAAGACAAAATTGTATTCAGGTCTTAGGGTGATTAGTTGGATTAATAAGTTATAATCAACGCGAAAATCAAGAGATCCGATATATCCGATTGTATTGTGTTGACTTCTTTGACTTTCATTGAAAGCCTGGTGGAACAAATCAAAATCAACTCCATTTTTAATCAAGATGGTATTTGAATTGATTTTAATCTTGGATTCTAATAGCGCACTAGATGTGACCACTACCAAATCTACTTGCTTAGCGTATTCTCGTTCTGTCCTTTCACCGTGCTTGTTGCACCAATCCGCAGCGCTTATTTCATCGTAGCAGTAGTAAATTGATTTTTGGATATTCAAGGCCTTTTGAATCCCAAGTCCCATGATTGGATTGAAAGCATTGATCATTATTGGTTTGTGAAACTCAAGCTTTCTCAAAATTTTACGAAGTATCACCTTAGAAATCAACTTGATCTGTGCATTCATAATCAGATCAAACACCCAGGTATTATTAATCCAATTAATTGGTAAAATAGGAGGTAGGGTCAAATGGTGCAGTTCATGTCCGTGATAAGAAATCTTCCTTAATCTTGGAGACATACCAATCATCCTCCCTACGGGAATATTTGATTGACCCAAAAATCCCATGATGAGATCTTTAAATGTGAAGGCATAATCTATAAACAACACACGATTATTAGCCGCCAAGTTGCCCATCATATGAACAACTGCTTTCATGTAGTCTCCTTCCCATGTTGTCATGGAGACACAAATAATATCTTGCTTTTCTTTTTTCATTTTCAGAGTGTACTAAATGCTGAATTACCAAGTTCAAATTTTGCTACCTTTCTTAGCCATTTCACTAAGGTGTTATGATTGGTTCCAACTTCGCCAACAAACTCCTCTAGGTTGTATGTTTTGGTCCCATTTAGGATAAGAAATGGCTTTTTTCCAACTTTCTTTTTCCAATTCTTCAATGCCTTTGATTGAGCCAGACTCCATGATTTATCAGCCCTTACAATCAAAATTGATTCATCTGCTGACTTGGCAAGTTCATATGGAATTTTTCCGCTAGTCAAGGCAGGCAAAACCAGAATGGTATATCCTGCTGATTGCTCTATCGCCAAATCTTTAAGATTTTGAATTTGATTTAATTTCGAGTCTGAAACATAGTTTTGAATATATGATTCGTCTGATTTTAGGCTACTTGCTGGCTGAATTATGTTTACCTCACTTCCTGATTCTCTAAGCTCTTCAGCCAGAATTTTGGCGATGGTTCTTTTTCCTTCACCGTCGTAATTACTAAAAACCGTAATGAGCTTTGATGTCGATTTTTCAGAAACCAATTTCGATACGGTAAGACTTTTTAGCCTGTTCAGGAGATTAGGAAATTGAGTTTCTAAATGCTTATTAACCAGAGGAAAAGCTCCTATCAGTTCTAAGCCAGATGCTTTCTCAGCTTTTGATGGGGTGCTCATTCTATTATCCAATAGCTCCTTAGCCATTAAAAAGGTCAATACCGATATGAGCCCAAAAAGAAATCCAACTGCCACCAAAAGTTTTCTTTTGGAAGAGAGCGGTTGCGTGGGCAACTGAGGCCAATCTACAGTTTCTAGCTTATTAGACATTTGAATGTTCTGTTGTCTTAACTTGCTCATATTTAATCCATTAAGTATCTCCAGATATTCTTTTTCTGCGACACTTATTTCTCTTTCCAAACGGGCAAGAGTTGATCCCAATGGTGCGAAGTTGTCGTACATCGCATCGAGCTCATTTAATCTCTTTTTATAATAACTGACATTGGCCGTTTCTCTATTAAGAGATATTACATTCTCTAGCCACTCCGTCAATAGCTGCCTGTTAGGTAAGCCTTCTTTACTGTTGCTAAACGAAAACACAGTTTCCATATCTTCTTGAATTCCCTTTTTAAGTGCCTCGATTTCCTTAACAATTACTTGTCGGGTACTTGAAGAATTATCTGATGATTGTGATCTGGCTAACTGCTGGACGAGTTCGGCTAGTCGATTTCTTTTCTCAAGTAAATCCCCATTTTTAGACAAGAGGTCTTCTCGTATTTGAAGCTTATTCTCTATCTCTTTCAACGCCACCTTAGTAGCTAGAAGGTTCATTTTCTTATTAGAATATTCCTCAAGGGCGTTTTGCTTTTTAATGGCAATGGCCTTAGTCTGCTCACCATAGTTTATCACGCGTGTGCCTGTCCTGAATTCGGTTAGCTTGTCCTCAGCTCTAATCAGTTTCTGTTTGGCTAGATCTAATTGAGATTGGAAATAGGCCACAACACCACTTGTCTCGGCAACTTTTATCGTTCTAAAGCGATCACTGAAAACTTCGATAATGAGCTCTAAAACGCGCTTGCAGATGATCGGATGTTCAGCGCTGTAATATAGCTTGAGCATGTCACTAGACTTGTGCCTTTTAACTTCCAGTGTCTTTAACAATTTGCTACTGTAGAGTCCGTTTTCACCCCTTATAACATCCACTATAATTGCATCATTATTATTCAATGCGTCGGTTAACCTCAGATAGATGTTTTCTACACCCGAAGAATCATAGTAATGAGCTCGTTGCGAGACCGTCAAATGCACATCTAGATATTCTTTATAGGAGGGAGGTATCGATTTTCCATTTTGGAGTGCCTCTATATGTTCTGCCAATAGCCTTAAAAGAACTTCTTCGATAGTATGTTTTGACTCTATTATACTTATCAAATTGTCAAAGGCATTGTTAACTGCATGATAATCTACTTTATCCGAAGCACCTGATTCGATATTAAATCCGGAAGCAATTCCTGTGTAAATCAGTGCACTAGAAGCATACTGCTTCTTTTGATTCATGGTGAATGCAAATATGAGCGCGCCCATCAATACAGGAATAACTAGTAAATAAGTGGCATTGCGATAAACGATTCTTCCAAATTCAAATAAACTCATGATTTCTGATTTAGAATCCCAATAATACTTCGATCTCACTACGCTTCTTCAGCGCCTGAATTCTCGATTTAGAGTACTCAGCTTCCCAAAGATTGTATTGGTTTTGAACCACCAATAACTCGTCATATGTAGCGATACCGCCACGAAACTCCACTTCCAATACATCCAGATGTTGTTTCCTAGTATTTAGTGTATGTTCCTTAAGCACGATACCCTCCAGCATCATTAGATAATCATAGTATAAGCCAAGTATCTCTTTCTTTAACCTTTGTTTATGATCCTGCTGAATGTGATATATTCTTTGTCGCTTGTTAGTAGCTTGTCTGACATAGCTTTTCCTATTTACAAATTTTTCAGGATCGATAGCAAGTGTCACTCCAAGATTGGGAAGTACACCTACATCAGTTACGGATTCATTGTTATACCCTGTATATGTATCCGCCGATATAAGATTAAGCCCTACACGAAATGAGGATACCCAGTTTCTTTTCTTTTGAAGTATCTCTTCATCATACATGAGTATCTCCTCATCCAGGGACTTTAAAAGCCCAGAGTGTTCGTGTACTCTCTGAACAAGCGAGTCGAGGATAATAGGGTCTTTGATTATATGAGTGACTCTCCAGATCTCCTGCTGGTAGTCTGACTCATTTTCTAGTTCTTGAGCAGATACACTTAGATGAACGAGTGCTAAGCATATGAAGCCGAATAATGTTTTCATTGTATTTACCTTTTATTTCCGTATCAAAAATAGATTGGGCATTGGAGGCTTATACAGGGTATTAGATGTTCGGAGTTGATTTGTCGATTTTTGGGAATTCTGGATTCGAATTGGAAATTTGGTAGGGAGTTTTGAGGAGAGAAGGGAATGATAATACTGTCACAAGCCTTTTCAATTGTATCTCAAATCGTCAAATTTATAACCCAATTTATTGCTGTCAGATTCATTAAGGATATTCCATATTATACCATTAAGAAAGGACTCAATATGACTAATTTTCCCCTTCAGCAAATTGATAAATAAATACTTGGGTATAGAAATTAATGTAAAAAATAGCATAAAAGGAATTCTTTGGAACCCAACAAAATTGCGTCTCATAAAAAGGATTCTATTTCTTGTCTGAAAGTATGTCTTCAAAACTGAAGATTTCCCGGTAGAAATGGATTCCTTATGCAAAATATGGCTCCTATGATCTACTACTACCTTATAGCCAGACTTAGTCATTTGATGAACCCAATCTAATTCCTCGTAATACAAAAAGTAGTTTTCAGGCATCATTCCCAATTTCTCAACCACAGTTCTTTTGATCATCATAGCCGCACCATGGGCATAGGACGTCTCCTCAAGTTTGTCCGATAGTTTTAATTGGTTTTTATATCCAATGGCTTTGTTTCTTCCAGTCCAAGGATTGATAGGAGTGAACCCAGCATATTGAATGACCGTGGGATCATCATAATAATATATTAGAGGGCAAGCGATAGCCACCTCTTCATTTTCAGCTAGGACTTGCCACAAATTCATCACTGTTTCTTGAGAAACAATGGTGTCATTATTAACGTGGAATAGGTATTCTCCTTTAGCCTCCTTTATGCCCAGGTTATTACCTCCGGCGAAACCAAGATTTATCTCACTTCTGATGACTGTTACACTGGGAAATAAACTGAGGATTTCGGCTGATCTATTATGCTTTGATCCATTATCCACGACTATGATCTCTATAAGATTGGGATCGTAGGAACCAAAATCTCTTAGGAGCTCAAGGGTAACGTCCCATTGATTATAGTTTACGGTTATGATACTTACCATGACTTAATTATTTTCTGACAGCCTTATCCCAAGTGACTGCATAATTGCCTGTCAAAAGCTTATACAATCCCATGAAAACGCTGAGATTCATAAAAGAAAAATAAAATGGAACAAATGCTATTTTGACCTTGATCTTCTGCTTACTAAAAAAGTATCCAGCTATAGACAGTGTATAAAAAAGGATCTGTAAGAGAAATAGAAGCTGATAAATGGGCTCAGCTGTATTTAGTAAAAAACCATTTGATAACAGCGCTGTTAATAAGCAAATAGGAGCAAGTGTCCATCTTAATGCGCGATGGGACACATATTGAAAGGACAACATGCCGTATTTAAAAGGATTTAAGAGAGATACAAAATATACGACAGCCTGAAGTCCTCCAGCACTAATACGTACCTTTCTCTTGGTCTCCTCTGCGATTGAAGCAGACGATAGTTCTGAAGCTATGGCGTCAGGAGCATAGGCAACCCTAAACCCTTTCTTCGCTACATTGACAGAGGTAATAAAATCCTCAATAAGCATATTCGATTTTGGTCGTTCATAAAGATTGGTTCTAATCGCAAATAATTCGCCAGCAGCACCTACTACGCTATGCAATTGATAATCTATCTTCTTTAACCAAGACTCATATCTCCAATAGAGCCCTTCTCCAGACGAAGTTGCATCATCTATTTCGGTTGTTCTCACTACCTTTTCACCAGCTACAGCGCCAACTAGATTATTTTGAAAATGATGAGCCATGTTTCTTAGCGCATCAACATTGAGCATTGCATTGGCATCAGAAAATACTATAATTCCTGAAGTAACACCTTTAATCACTCGATTGACCGCTGCTAATTTTCCAGCACGGATATCTGAGTGATAATTGATAATATCACTAGCTGATTTTACCATGTCGGCAGACCGGTCAGTGGATCCATCTGTGACTATTATGGTCTTAACCTTTTGTGCTGGGTAGTTCAGCTTTCTACAATTGTCTATTTTTTCACCTAAGATTTCCTCCTCATTATAGGCAGCTATGATATGGGTGATTTCTGGCAGATCCTCTTCAGACAATCTTGGAAGATTTGTCTGTTTAGAAAATAAGGATAGAACTTTGGCAATGATCCCATACACAACATAAGTATATGCAAGGATAGCTATCGAAATGATGAATATTAACTCCATAAGCATTCTGTCTTAAAGTGATTAACTCGTTGATTTATAATTTTTTATAAATCAAAAATAGGACGGACGGGTTGCTTCACTTCTAACCTTTAGACGTTCGGTTTGAATGCTTCGATTTTTGGTAGGCAAGGGCAAATCGCATGGATTTTTACCTTCAAATTCAAAATAGATCATTAAACGCCAAAAGGCCAGATTGCTCCGGCCCCTTGGAAATAAAAGGCTTATACCTTTTACATGTTTTACAAAATAATTGGTCCTCTTTGAGGCAAATGATCAGCGTGTATAAAGATGTGAATGAGAGCGATAGTCTTGCTTATTGGTATACCAGTCCATATACGAAAATCCTCCGCTCTGAGTCCATCTATTAAAATGGTTATATCCATTCCTGATATCCGTTTTCTCCAATGGATAGTCAAAACTTACAGGCAAGTTCATCGCCCATGGCAGTCCTGTTTTTGACCTATAATGGAGTCCTCCTTCAATACTATTATCATCTGAAGTTCCGAAATAAGAATCATCCACCAAATCTGTCGGTTCATATGATGGCAAATGAACTTCGCGCCCTCTGTCCTTATTGATGACGATAAATGGATTGAATGGGGCACTTCCTGCTCCCGAAAGGCTCATGGCGCTATTGAATCCGATTTCCACATTGATAGTGTCTGGTGTCTGATAAGCGAAAGAGGACGATGTATTAATAAACCCATTACCTTCAAATCCCTGATGAACATTATCAGAAACTATGATCACAGCTTTCGATTGGTTGGCCTCTGTGCCATTGCCATTGAACGAATAAAGATTTCCTTCAATTTCATTACCAATTACATTATTCACACTAGTACTATTAAGGTCCAATTGAATACCAAAGCCATTAGAAAAACCAGCTCCAACAGCTTTGATTACAAATTCAGCATTTAGTTGAACCATTTTATTAGCGCCATTTGCATATTGATCATATTGATAATCAACTACTAAGTCATTGAAATCATAATCACCTTTATTAGGCCATTGATCTTCAAAAGCGAAAGTACCGTAAGCGTTTTCACCTGGATATTTATAGCTATATGCGAATCTTGAGTCCTCAGGAAATTCGTCATAAACATTATTAACACCATCTCCATCTGTATCTACAGGCTCGTCTATAGGATTTACATTTTCAAGACTAATGGCTTCAATAGGATTAGCTGAGATGTAAAATATAGCATCATTAAAATCATCGTCACTACCTGAATCTCGATTAAGGTCTTCAAATCCGACTAAAAACAATTCGTTGATTTGATCATAGAGTAAAACCGAATGCCTTCTTTTTTCAGGTGTCGACTCTGGGTTCAGCTGATTATCGCTGTAAACTTGATGTCGTCCTGGGGTAATTGATCCATTCCAACCATCTGCTAATAATGCAAATCCAATGGTTGTACCTGGACTGAATCGTCCGATATTGACCTTGTCACCAGCGTAGAGTCCACCACCACTTCCTGCAAATGACGCATTAGGAAAAACAACATTTAAAACCGAAATGTCATCTACACTATTTGGTGGGTTCCCAGTAGGATAGGTATAGAAACCCAATATATTTCTATACCCCGCACCTTCATGAACAAAGGTCATCCAGACATCTGCAGTTTCAGTGATCACGAGATTGGTCTGCGCACTTTCCACTATATACTTAGGATGATAAGTAGGAACAGGACGTCCCTCTGGCAATGAAGCATTGATAAATGACAGCATATCTGCAGTGATTATGTCTCTTTCGGATTCCAAGTAATTTGGTACTCCTGATGAATTAAACGTACCTAGCGCCTGATAATTTGTAGCAACTCTGCCGTTTGAAATAGCGTTACTTTCTTCATTTGAAACACTGGCATTAGGTATCAACTCATCCGCTAATTGATCATAATTATGGACCATTCCTTTTATGACAATATCATCTTTCAAGTCTTCTCTATTAATCACCAAGTAGTTAGCCAAGCCTATAAAATCGGTCGACAAAACCATTTGATTTACCGTAGTTGGTAGATTGTACTTTGTAGTAAAATATCCATTGGCATCAGTCACTCCTTTGAGAATAACTTGTCCACCCTCGAGAGGAGATCTGGTCCAGATTTGGAATAAAATTCCTGCTAAAGGCTCCTCATTTGCAGATTTCAGGTGGACGGAAATAGTTTCTAAACTAACCGTCTCTAGGTCGAAATCAGTAATATCGTCGCTAGGTTTTAATGACAAATCCTGGATGTCACCAAATTGCTGAACACAAGAGCTCAGCATGATCATGTTGATTAGTATAATTATTCTGATAGTTTTCATACGTTTTCTTGTTGTATTGCCGCTAAGGGCGTTTTTAGTAAAATTTTAAGATCCAATAGAAGATTGTTTTTGCGTGCATATTCATTGTCCAAAAGTTTCCTCGAATCTGCCGAAGTTGCTTTCTTACCTCGCTCAGTCACCTGCCACAATCCAGTTATTCCGGCTGGAGCCATGAAGCGTTCCGTCCATTCATCGCTGGTAAGCGTTTCAGCTTCATAAAGTGGAAGAGGACGGTTACCGACCAATGACATATCGCCAATGAGTACATTGAATAGCTGCGGCAGTTCATCGATACTAGTCTTCCTAATCCAATGACCAACTTTGGTTATTCTCGGGTCATTTTCGAATTTCACGAAAGACTTTTGAGTTGATTGTATTTGTTCTTGGATGAAGTTTTCTTCCTTAATCAGTTTATCATCTGATACCAACATGTCTGTGGAAAGATGTGTTGTAGGATTATCGTTGACCTCACAGGTAGTCTCTTTTTCGTCGTAATGATTCAGGCCTGCTAATTGATCAATCATTTGATCAGCATCAACTCGCATAGATCTGAACTTGTAGAAATTGAATATTTTGTAACCGGTCCCTACTCGAGGTTGCCAATAGAAGATTGGCCCTTTAGATTCTAATCTAATGGCTAACATAACCAAGAAAAGTATCGGTGAAATTAGGATCAGTATAAGCAGGCTACAACATATGTCAAAAGCACGTTTCTCAAAACTTATATATGAGCGTCTTTTTAGTCTTTCCTGACGCGTGACGTTAAATCTGTCTAATCGTTTGAGTTGTCTAACAATGTTCAAATCAGAAACTTGCCCATCTAAGTAATCACCCGCGCCTAATCGCCTAAAGGTTTCTTTCATTTCTTCTGACGGAGTTCTGTCAATTATTACGCAGGGAATACTTAGCCCAAAATTCTTTAATGCACCAATGAAATTTTGGAACTCACTTGAATCGATATGATCGTTATTGATGACAATGAAATCGGGAATCTTGAAGTCATTTTCGATTCTATAGCTTGCAGACAAAAGGACCTGCGATAACTTTTCGAAATTGCTTACCTGAAAACCAAAACCAAGAAAACCTTCAGTTCTCTCTGGTAAGTCCACCAATACTATTTCTTTATTTTTCATGATTAATTCAATGCGTTTTGAATCCTTAATTGTAACTCCACAGGATTAAAGGGCTTTGATATAAAATCCTTAGCTCCAGATTTCAAACATGAAATTCGGGTTTCGCTTTTCTGTTTTCCTGATAATAAAATCACAGGTATATCCTTAAGAAAACCTGACGACTTAATCGTCTCTAAGACCTCATGTCCATTCATTCCCTCCATTTCATAATCCAGAAGAATGGCATCTGGTTGTTCTTGAGAAACGATGTGTGACATTGCTTGAACACCGTTTTCAAATGTTTTTACGTTGTAATGCTTTGAGAGCAGTTGCTTCAAAAACTCAAGCATCATCTGGTTATCATCTACTATTACTATTGTTTTCATTTTCTTTTCTTAAAACTTTAGAATGACTCGTGAGACCTATTTATATTATTCAATCAAATCCTGCTTCGAAAGTAGAATGTTGGAGCGGGCTGGTAGATGATGTTTAGATTTTCGGAAGTAATCCTTCGATGTTTGGGAGAGTGTGGTGGTATTCAACGCTGAACTAGCCTACTGTCAAGGAAGCACGGCATATTTCACCATTCGTCTTATCTTTCATTTTTAGATAATCACATTCTCAATGCGAATCATATTCATTCACGGACTGGGAGAAACGAAATCTTGCTTTCGAAAAATAGCTGCAGAACTCCCTGGAGAGCATACTTTCATCAGTTTATGGGAAGCATTGGGAGATAAGAAAAGACCTGAGCTCATTGTCATTGGTTTCTGTAATGAGTTAATTGAATCTTACAACATTAGATCAGAAGATATCATCATTGGGCATTCAACGGGAGCAAAGCTTGCCTATTTCATTAAGCACCTCAATGGCAATAAGATCATTCAAATTGCTGGCTGGACTGATCAGTCGAAAGTTATTCTCCCAATCAAAAATATCAAGCTCATCTACTTTTTGGTGAGAAGTGGCCTTTTGTTTCTTGACGTAGTAAATCAGTATGTGATTGACAGATACAAGCGACGTGACGAATCAAAACCGTTCTACGTAGAGGCACTTACCAATCTCAAATCAGGGAATAGAAATTGCGTGCTGAACCAATACAAGTTGGCATTATCAAATGTCGAAGAAGAAGTTTCTGTAGAACCAGACTTGCGGATTCACGCCAAGCGTGACAATATCATTCGCTATCCAGATGAGTCATTCCACGAAGTACCAGGAGATCACTTTTCATTGCTTACCTATCCTGATGAGGTACTAAGCGGAATTCGGTCTGTCATTGACTTACAATCTTGACCTTGACAATTGATTTTTACCTTAACACCTACCAATCCTAAATACCCAATCACTGAACAACCCAAATTCTTAGCAAATGAAAGCCTTCGACTACCTATCTTCCTTGCTCTTGTTATTCACTGCGATCACGCTTGGTGAACTTACTATGGGGTTAGCCTATGCCCTCAACGCTGGCACTAAAGCAACGTTTTATCACCCTCACACACTTTTTGTGACAGCTACGTTTTTGGGTTCCGTGGATTATGCTATGCGTGTCTACTCATTCAGAAAAGTTGCTCAATGGCAGTATTGGTCCCTGGTATTGGTGCTGGTTCCGGGCTTAGTATGGCTCTTGGGCACCAAGCTTTTGTTTCCAGATATCGATCCGCCAATTTCTTATGATTTTGAGGTAATTTTTAATTCTAATAAATCTCTTATATACGCCATGTTGAGTCTTCATCTTATCACAGTTAACCTCGCTTTTGCAGTGATTTATCAAATCAAGTATATAGCAAGACTTACTATGCATGCCATATTTCTTGTGCTGCTAATCATAGGAATCATTATCGATCAAATATGGCTCGACTACACATTGGCCGTGTTGGCAATCTGCAGTATTGTTCTTAACAGTTTCTGGAATAAAACGAAGATCAAAAATGAGAGATAATTGTGTTCTGAGAAAAATAGAACTGTCAGATTTGCTTGATTCCATTTATCAATAATATGATATCCAAATAACTAAAAGACCTAAATTCCTAGCAATTTCAATAAACCAACCGATACATCAACACAGCTGCTCGTTTTGCCTGTACGCTTAGCTTGCTAAGATCACCCGTTTCATTGATCGTATGATCATCTGCTCCGCTTAACCCCATGCCATCAATGGCCATATCCACATAACCTGAGGTAAACGACACATCTGCCGCACCTGCATTTCTAGGATTGACAGCTTCTACAGGTCCAAAACCTAAGTCTATGCTAACATCACTGTATTTCCTCAGTAACTCATAATTTCCTGAGCTAGGAGCAAGAGGGGGATATCCGCCTGAAGAGAATTGGATATCGGCGATTGTACCCGGGTAATTCTTCTTAACGATTTGTTGCATAGTTGCCTTAGCCATATCAAGTTGCTCCAGCGAAACAGCCCTAATATCTCCATTTACGGTTACATATTGTGCCACTACATTGCTTTTACCAAACGCAGTACCACCGCTTTCATTAGGCTTGTAATCCGTAGCAGTACCTCCTAGAATCATTCCTGGATTGAATGTAAGGTTCTCTTCTTTTGACAGTTGTATATAGAACTCATTGAGAATTCGAGATGCTTCATAAATTGCTCCAACACCTACTTTATCAGTAAATACCTGAGATGAATGAGCTGCATTCCCTTTTACATTTAGGACCCAGCCAGACGAACCTCTTCTAGACACTACTATAGTCTTAGGGTCGCCATCTGCGTTCTCAAAAGCCAAAGCGATATCTGCCCATTTGGCTCCTTCTACCAGTGCTTGTTTTGATAGCTCAATTGGACTGCCACTTTTTTCTTCATCGCCTGTCATGATTACTTGAATTTGCATCTTATCCAACAATCCAGCTTCTTTCAGCGCATTCAATGCCATAAGTATGATCACATCTCCACCTTTCATATCTGCGACTCCTGGTCCTTTCATGATGCTACCATTCAACATTTCATAAGATTGAAAAGGACTACCAGGCTCAAATACTGTATCCAAATGACCAATCATCAGCATCTTTGGGCCTTTGCTTCCTTTGGTTTTGGCAACCAAATGTCCTGCACGATTAAAAGCGGAACCGTCAACCCATTCAGTATCCATACCCAGCGCATCGAATTCAGCCATCAATTTCTTACCCACGGCTTGCACCCCTTCAAAATTCATGGTGCCGCTGTTGATATTGACCAATTCCTTGAGCAACTGAGTGTAATATTCATTGCTTTCATCAACGGCAGAAACTAGCTTTCGCTCAGTCTTGTTTGCCTGTCCGAAAAGGAATGTGACATGCAAACACAGGAAAAGGGTGATGGACAGTATATTCTTCATCTGCCAAAAATAGAGAGTTTAGATGTACTCTTAAGTTGTATCAGATTTTATCATGTAAGGCATCCTAAAAACAAATCAACAATGATTCGCGACAAGCAAAACACAGATACAACCACTCATCCAAAAACCAAAACTCAAAAATTTTGAAGAGCGTTACTTCTTTTGAAATAACCATTAAACCCATATATTGGAAATTTCACTTTTCTGGATACTAACGATCTATTCAAAAACGACCTATTAATATGTTTTTCAATTATCTCAAAACGGCCTATAGAAGTTTACTTCGCAGCAAAGTCTTTAGCTTCATCAATATCCTCGGGCTAGCTACTGGACTGACCTGTGCGCTACTCATTCTTACATTTGTAATAGATGAAACCAGCTATGACAACTTCCATAGTAAAAAGGAGCGCATCTACAGGTTGAGATATTTCATCAGTGACTTTGATATCGGCAGAGTGCCTCCGGTATTCAAGGAAAAAATCAATGATTTTTTTCCGGAGGTCGAGCATTCTACAAGGTTATGGTCAAGGTCTGTTAGTATCAGTGTTCCCTCTGGGGAACAGGACCTAAGGTTTGAAGAAGACAATGTCAACTTTGCTGATGCGGAGCTCTTTGAGATATTTGATTTTGAATTGGTCAACGGGACACTTGTCGATGCGCTAACTCAGCCCAATACTGTCATTCTCAATAGAGAAGTCGCTTTGAAATACTTCAACTCTACAGATGTAGTGGGTAAAATGATCTACATGGAAGGCGATCACTCTTTTAGAGTTACCGCCGTAGTAGAAGACTTTCCGACCAACTCTCATACCCACTTTGATATGTTGGTTTCATATGATGACATGTATACTCTAGAGCCGGAGAGTTTGCAGGAGCCTATCAAGGCCAATTTTAAATTGAATCATATGGTGTCACACTCACCAACATATGTGCTGCTCAAAGAAGGATCAACTCCAGAAGCAGTAAACGAGCGTTTCAAGACTTTCGTCACCGAAGTAATCCCAGAAGGCCAACAGAAGGGCCAGAGTTTCGAGATTCAACCATTATTAGATATCCATCTTAACGATAATGTAGCAGCTCAATCCGAGCCACCAGGCAGCCTCCAGTTTATTTGGATTTTCATTGCGATTGGCTCGTTGACCATCCTGATCGCGTGTATCAACTTTGTCAATCTGAGCACTGCTAAGTCGCTGCATCGTGCGAAGGAAATAGGCATGCGCAAAGTCTTAGGCGCTTGGAATAATCATCTGGTTTCTCAGTTTTTGGGCGAATCTCTACTCACTACATTCTTTGCGGCATTACTGTCCCTATTGGCATTCTCGCAATTACTTCCAGTTCTTAACTATCTGACGGATAAGGAATTAAACATATCAATGTTGAGCAACACCTCTGTGGTTGTTGGGTTCGTTCTCATTGTGATTTTCACAGGAATACTAGCTGGAATTTATCCAGCCTTTTTCGTTACCAGATTTTCAGTACTGAGAAGTCTCAAGGGGAGTGTTTCGGATCCCGGCAGTGCGATGAACATAAGAAAGGGCTTAATGGTGGTTCAGTTTGCCATCAGCATTTTATTGATTTCCGGATCTCTGATAGTCTTTGATCAGTTGAGCCTCGTCCGCAATAAGCCGCTTGGTTTTCAGAAGGATTTGATTCTAACCTTGCCCATTCAAAGCAATAATTTCAATTCTGTGTTTGGTGGAGTCAACGAAACCTTGTTGACCAAGCTTGAGACATTTGAAAATACCATCGCTCAAAGTCCTTATGTAGTAGGTAGCACCTTATCTTCAGGAGTACCAGGATTTGGGATGGTCAATAGGAATGTGATCCCTGAAGGGTTCACGGCTGAAGACAATATGCTTTCTCCGGTAATGTCAGTGGACTATGACTTTCTAGACCTTTATCAAATCGAACTGGCTGAAGGAAGATCTTTTGACAAATCGTATGGAACTGATATAGCTTCATCTTTTCTGGTCAATGAAAAGGCTCTAGAGGCATTTGATTTTGGTACCCCTCAAGAGGCATTGGGTAAGAAAATTAACATTGAAGGCAAGGAGGGAAAGGTTGTTGGTGTAGTGAAGGATTTTCATTTTCTGAACCTCACTGAGCCTATCAGACAAATAATTATGGAGATTTCCACAGCTCAATACAACACCGTATCCATCAAGCTCACAGGACAAAACCTAGAAGAGACAGTAGCTGAGATTGAGCATACTTGGAATGAAATCTTTCCGGCAGAGACATTCGATCCTAACTATCTGGATCAAGCGTTGGCCGATAGCTATATCGCTCAGGAGCAGTTCGGAGAGATGGTAGGCTATTTTTCATTTCTGGCTATCCTAATTTCATGCATGGGGTCATATGGATTGATCATGTTTGTTGCCACCGAGAAAAAGAAGGAGGTAGGCGTAAGGAAAGTCCTTGGAGCTTCGGCTTTACAGATCGTTGTTCTATTAGCCAAACGATTCGTTTATCTGGTACTTATTTCAATTATCATCGCCGTTCCAGCTGTTCTTTATTTTGGCAATCAATGGCTATCTGACTTCAGCTACCGAGTAGATATATCACCATGGAGCATTGGCGTAGCAGCATTGGTGACTATTGTGATGGTTATTGGCACGATAAGCATTCAGGCTTTTTTGGCTGCAATGGCCAACCCTGTGAAGTCATTGAGGAGCGAGTAACTAGTTTGTGAAATTTACTTTTTGTAGGATCAAGACACCCAAACAAACTTTAATAACTTTAGACCCTAATATCCTAAAAACCTAACCACCCTACGATCTATTTAACTATGCACAAAGGAGTCCTAACCAAGATGCGAACAGAGTTTGGTTCGCCCATTGATTATT
Organism: Cyclobacteriaceae bacterium; assembly: GCA_049115815.1. GTDB lineage: Bacteria > Bacteroidota > Bacteroidia > Cytophagales > Cyclobacteriaceae > Marinoscillum. The sequence goes on from JAGDZO010000006.1 coordinate 553,292, forward strand.
TTCTTCAATTGGGAGAAGAAGAACTTCATATGAACAAACTGCTTGGAGAGCATGTGAAAATTAATTTCACAGGATTTCAATGCTTGAATTGTGGTGGAGAGCGGAAAATCTTTCGGATGGGCCACTGCTATGATTGCTTTTATAAGATGCCTCAGACGGCTGATTGGGTAATTAGACCAGAACTGAGTAAAGCGCATCTGGGAGAAGAAGACCGAGACTTGGCGTATGAAGAAAAGGTACAGCTAACCCCCCATATAGTATACCTGGCGTTATCGAGCAATGTGAAAGTGGGAGTGACTCGCAAAAGTCAAGTCCCCACAAGGTGGATTGATCAGGGTGCCACAGCTGCGCTCGAAATCATAGAGGCGCCCAATCGATACCTTGCAGGTATTGCAGAAGTTGCCCTTAAGAAGTTCGTAGCTGATAAAACCAATTGGCGTAAAATGCTCAAAAATGATATTGACACAGCTGATCTTTTTGAGTTTAGAGACAAGCTCTCAGAATTCATCCCCGAAGAGGTTCAACCTTATTTCTTGTCAGAGGAGAATGAGCAATGGGAATTGAACTTCCCTGTTCAGCAATATCCTGACAAAATCAAAAGCCTCAACCTTGCTAAAACACCTCAATTTGAAGAGCGATTAGTCGGTATCAAGGGTCAATACTTAATTTTTGATAAAGACATAGTATTCAATGTGAGGGGGAATGAAGGCTTGGTGATTGAGCTCGACGTGTAATAATACTCCAGTCAAAACCACAAATATTAAAATAAGTGGTAGCGAACTTCCGCTAAAGTTCCTCGTTACTAGATCTTTGCTTATGTTCGTACCCAATAAGCACTACCAATTGATAAAAATTCGTTTAAATTGGTAACCAACGCACAATTAATTCAAAATATACAATGACTTACGACATTTCTCATTCCACTAAAAATGCCAAACAATATGCACAGCGTTATGGAAACGTAGAAATGTGGGAGAATGCCTTGGAGGATAGCTATCCAACATATCATGTATCGGGCATGAATGAGCCACATCTGCCAGTAATACTCAACGAAGATCCGGAAAACGTCAGCCATCTGCATTGGGCATTTATGCCATTCAAGCATGCTCCACAGATCAATGGCAAACCAATGAATACCCTTTACGCTAGGGATAATAGAATTTTTACGGAGAAAAGCATATATCGTGGCTCAGCTGAGTCCAAAAGGTGTCTAGTCATGTTGGATGGTTTTTTTGAAACATACAAGAAGGGTGATTTGACGTTTCCGTATTATGTCCAATTGAAAACCAAAGAGCCATTTATGGTTGGTGGATTGTGGCAAACATTTACTGACCCTGTCGAAGAGGTTCAGACCAAGACGCTTACATTGGTTACGGGACCTGCCAATAAAGAGATCGCTTGGCTACATAACGAAAAACCTTATACCCCTGAATCCAGGATGATGTTTATCGTAGACAAAAAAGATGATGAAACATGGCTCAAAGGGAGTCCAGAGGAAGCTAAAGCACTTATCAAACCTTTACCAGATGGATTACTTGATTACTACCCTTGTCAGCCACTGAAAACAGTCAAGAGACTACATCGCCTTTATCTAGGAAATGTCCCTGCATTGCTAGAGCGAAAAAACTACAAAGAGTTAAAGTAGTCTCAAAAGAGCTTATTTAGGAAATCTAATTCTTCACCTTACTTTATCATTTCTATAATTATGAAATAGCAAACAAATGCTATTCCGATAGGTTATGCTTTTTTGTCAATGTCCTATTTGGTTTTGGCAAGTAAAGGCTGGTAACCTTCATGGATGATTTTATGATGTCATATGGCTTCAGATGAAAATGATTCTTTTACTTTTAGCATAACATCAAACCTAAACGAACTCAAAAATGCGTAAACGACTTCAAAAATCGGTTTCATACCTAATCATAACCCTTTGTTGCATAAGCATTTACCCTACTTTGGGACAATCATTAAATGACCAGATAAAAGATGCTGCTTCGGGATTGAAACTCCGTGAAATAGGCCCCGCTTTGATGGGAGGGCGTATTTCGGATATCGCTATCCACCCTGATCAACCGAGCACATGGTATGTAGCTGCCGGCTCTGGTAACTTATGGAAGACAACCAACAGAGGTACCACTTGGACACCCATTTTTGATGACCAAGCTTCTTACTCCATTGGTACAGTAGCTATAGATCCGAGTAATCCTAATACGGTATGGGTGGGAACTGGTGAAAACGTGAGTGGAAGACATGTGGGCTGGGGTGACGGAATATATAAGAGCAAGAACGGAGGGAAGACCTGGGAGAATATGGGGCTCAAAAAGTCTGAGCACATTGGTAAAATACTCATTGACCCCCGCAATAGTGACATCATTTATGTAGCTGCGGAAGGTCCTCTATGGTCTAAAGGTGGCGAAAGAGGATTATATAAATCAAAGGACGGAGGAGTAAGCTGGTCAGCAGTATTGGCAGTGGATGGTTATACTGGTGTGACTGACATTGAATTTGACCCAAGTAATCCTGATGTGATCTATGCCGCTACTTATCAGCGTTTTCGAAGAACATGGGCACTGATGGCAGGAGGGCCAAACAGTGGAATTTACAAATCAAGTGACCAAGGATCAACATGGAATGAAATCACTGTGGGATTGCCCCAAGGTGATAAGGGAAAGATAGGTTTGGCCGTAACTCCGGCCGACCCCAACCTGGTATATGCCACCATAGAAGCTAGTGATGATGAAAAAGGATTTTATAAGTCAGTAGATAAAGGGGAGAGTTGGCAGAAGCAAAATAGCTACATCTCAGGAGGAACGGGACCTCATTATTATCAAGAACTGGAAGCCTCACCGCAAAATCCACAATTGGTTTATCAAATGGATGTTTTTCTGCATGTAACTAAGGATGGTGGCAAGACCATAGACTACCTCACTTCAGGACGCACAAAACATAGTGACAACCACGCTCTTTGGATTGACCCTAATGACGACCTGCACCTCATAGCAGGAACGGATGGTGGATTGTATGAAACATACGATCAAGGAAAAACTTGGATGCAGTTCCGCAATCTTCCGATTGCTCAATTTTACAAACTAGGTTTAGATAATTCATTACCATTTTACAATGTTGTTGGTGGTGCTCAAGATCTTGGTACCTTAATAGGTCCGTCGCGCACTACGAATGTAGAAGGAGTGAGAAATAGAGATTGGTATGTGCCTCTTGGCGCTGATGGCTATGGGTCAGTATATGATTGGAAAGACAACAATACAGCCTATATGATGTGGCAGGAAGGAAGCTTGGCACGCTTAAATGTGAGCACTGGTGAAGTGATCACCATCAAGCCACAACCGGTTAATTCCGACATTCCAGAAAGATGGAATTGGGATAGCCCTTTACTGGTCAGCCCACACAACAACGAGAGGATTTACTACGGGTCTCAACGATTATGGAAAAGTGATAACAAGGGCGACTCTTGGGATGCAGTCAGCGGAGACCTTACGACCAATACCAACCGATACGAACTTTCCCTCATGGATCGTGTATGGAGTGTGGATGATCTATATGATGCCTATGCTATGTCGAAGTATGCGACCCTTACAACTATAGCAGAGTCTCCAGTAACTGAAGACTTGCTTTATACAGGTTCTGACGATGGGTTGGTGCATGTGAGCGAAGATGGTGGTCAAAACTGGAGAAAAAGCAACCTGTCTATACCATCAAGAAGTTTCATTAATGACTTAGAAGCATCACCTCATGACGCAAATACAGTATTCGCTGTTGTGGATGCTCACAAATTGGGAGACTATGCACCGTACATATTTATGAGCTCTGACAAAGGCAAAAGTTGGAAGTCGATTTCAAGCGATCTACCGATGGGCACAATCGTCTGGGCTATAAAACAAGATCATGAAGTGGCCGATTTACTTTTCATAGGAACTGAGTTTGGTATCTATTTCTCATATAACAAAGGAACCAACTGGGTTAAGTTGAAATCAGGAGTACCTACCATACCATTTAGAGACATTGCATTGCATCCAAGAGATAACGATTTGGTGGGAGCAAGCTTCGGGCGTGGATTCTTTGTATTGGATGACTATTCTCCACTTCGTGGCGTAAAAGATGCCATGAGAAGCGAAACGAGTACGCTGTTTCCAGTGAGAGATGCTTGGTGGTACGTGCCGACCATCCCTATGCAGGCCAAGGGCATGCCAAGTCAGGGATCAGCTCATTTTGATACAGACAACCCTCCATTTGGTGCCGTCATAAGTTACTATTTGAAAGAAGCAGCTACGAATGCCAAAGACGACAGACAAGCAGCAGAAAAGAAGATCAGAGAATCGAATGGTAACATACCTTTTCCTGGCTGGGATGCACTGAATGACGAGAGAAAACAAACAAGCCCTCAGGTTTTGGTTCTTATCAAGGATAATGAAGGCAATGCTGTTCGTTGGATCAATGCGGTGAATTCAAAAGGACTCAATAGAATCAGTTGGGATCTTCGTTATCCTGCGCCAAATCCGATTAGACTTTCAAAGCCTGCTTTTCAACCACCGTGGGCTGGCGATCCTTCTGGGCCGTTGGTTGCTCCAGGACAATATACCGCTGAGCTTTATGTAGAAAACAATGGGGAGCTCACAGCTCAAGGGCAGGCTCAAGCTTTTGAGGTTAAGCCGATTCCTTCATTGGAGAAAAATGATTTTGAAGCCATTTCGGCATTTCAGCAGAAAACAAGTAGTTTAATGCTTGAGCTGTCAAATGTGAGTCAGACTCTTTCAGAATCAGGCGAGCGCTTAAGGTTTATCCAAGCTGCATTAAAGCAAACTTCATTAGCCACAGCTGAGCATTTCCAGACTTGGAGCACGTTGAATCAGGCACTAGCTGATTTGCAGATGGAACTATACGGAGATCCGGCTAGAGGGAGTTTGGATGAATCCACTTTACCTGGTGTTTGGGGTGGAGTGGGCACGGTAGCCTATAGTCATTGGTCTACTACACAACCTCCCACAACTACCTTCAAAGAGAATATAGCTGACGCAGAGAAGAAGCTATCGCAATTTCAAGTTCGGGCTAATAGCTACCTCAATGATCTAGAAGGTTTTGAAGATGAACTTGTAGCTATTGGAGCGCCATACTCTAAGGGCAGACGAAAATAAACCAGTCTTCAAATTCTTTATATAAGCAGTGCCACTTGAATAGTTGGCACTGCTTATTTATATAAATGTCAAAAAACACGCATCCATCAATTGTTCGAAGCGCCCGGAGTAGGAGAGGTGAACGAGCGCCAAATATCTGTTCCATCTGATTCCCTACCATAAGACACATCTTCCACCTGTGCACCAAACGTATAGGTATCAATCACTCTGCCATCAATATAGTAGAGTCCTATCTCTTCTCCATCTCCATTCAGGCTAAAATTGAGGTGAAGTGGCCCCTGATCTGTAGAGCCATCTGCCCAAAATAGTAAAAATCCTCCTGCAGGAATGGTAGTAAGACTGGCGTCATCATTCGATATTTTATCACCAAATGGATCAACTAGATCATTTGAAAAATACATTCCAGCTAAGTTTAGCGCTGTGCTTCCCATATTATGGATTTCAATCCAATCATCATACTCTGGTTCAGTTCCATCCGTATCTGCACAGCAAGCTGTGTTGATAGCCATAAATTCGTTGATAACAAGTAGCGGAAGCTCGTCACTATTTAGGAGATAGTCTTCTGTGTTTTCAGGCGCACTTGCTGGTTTGAAGGTTGATACTCCATTGGAGCCTTTGGCTTCTACATAATACGTTACCTCACCATCACTTCCCATACTTGGTATAGAGGCAGAATAAGTTGTTTCGCTCACTAATTTCATTTCTAAGGAGGTGAATGCTTCACCTTTGAAGTTGTAATAAAGTATCACTTCTGTGACATCTTCAATAGAAATCAATTCGGCTGAAACTGTAACATCGTCATTAAGTGATGGTACTACAGGAAGGTGAGAGATTGAATTAATGGCAGGAGTGTTTTCACCACCATTGGCAGTTCCCTGAGTCGGTGCTCCCGTAATCTCCCAGCTATCAGAGCCATCCGGAAATCTCCCATAGGATTGTCCATTGTCCAAGTTGGGATATTCTATTACATCGATCAATGTGCCTGAGGAATTTTTCAACAATACCTTTTCGCCACTGGCCGAGAGCTTAAAATTGGTATTGAGTCCAGTACCCAAGTCATTGCATAACAAAACAAGATATCCACCAGCTTCTATGCTTGTTCCGGATGGAATCAGATACTCATTTCCATTATCCGATACTTGATATCCGGAAAGATCGACTGTTGTTGTGAGGGCATTATATAACTCCATCCAATCATCACCAGAAGCTGATATTTCGTTGATAAAGATTCCTTCGGCTGTAGGTTCTATTTCTTCTTTTTCATTTCCGCCACCACATGCTGTGACCAACATCATTGAAACTAAAACAAATAGGAAAGCAGCTGATTGAAATTTCATACTATATTATTTAATGCGATGCGAAAATAGGCATATTCCTAATCCTATTCAGAGCAAGTTTTACTATCACTAGAGAAAGGGAATATTACCAATGACTTAACACCTTGATAGGTGCTTTATTGCATTAGGTAAAATTCCGGGCCATCATTCCAAGATAGCTGAAGTAGGATACAAAGCGCCAAACAGATTCCCCGATCTCCGCTAAGCTACGTCGTGGAATGACGGTAGTGGAAAAATACAGACCACCTAACATTCAATTTTTCACTAATTTCAATCCGTGATACCAAAAACCTATTAACAATGAGAAACACTGAACGAATAGTTGGATTATTCTGTGTTTTACTGATGATATCTGGAGTTGTCAGCTGTGCGATGGATGCTTTTACCTTGCTCGGAATTTGCGTCATGTTGTTTTTCGTGTGCCTGGCTTTTGCGGTTCGGAGCAAAACCAACCTCAAAGGATTCTCATTCACGATACTGATTTTTGCAGCGGTATCAGCTGCCATGTTTTTCCCTGAATATTTCACCGAAATAGGTGACTTCCAATTGAAACAACTCATCGTGCCTCTGCTCATCATTATTATGTTTGGTATGGGAACTTCAATTAGTCTATCTGATTTTTGGGGAGTTGTCAAAATGCCTAAAGGAGTGATAGTGGGAGTGATTTGTCAGTTTTCTATCATGCCTGTTATAGGAGCATCTTTAGCTTACTTCAGTGATTTACCACCAGAGATTGCTGCCGGGATCATACTAGTTGGTTGTTCGCCAAGCGGTCTAGCCTCTAATGTGATGGCCTATATTTCTGGCGCCAATTTGGCCTTGTCTCTTACTCTGACCTCAGTAGCAACTTTGTTGGCGCCATTGATGACACCATTACTCATGCAATTTTTAGCTGATCAGCTGGTACCTATTGACTTTTGGTCTATGTTCTTAAGTATTTTGAAAATCGTGATTTTGCCCATAGTTGCGGGGTTGATCTTCAACCACTTTGCACATGGCAAAGTAAAATGGCTGGACAAGGCCATGCCCATCATCTCAATGAGTGCCATTGCAATCATCATTACTATTATCACGGCGGCTGGAAGAGACTCTTTGCTTGATATAGGACTGCTGCTTATTGTTATCGTTCTTATTCACAATTCCATGGGCTATTTGCTTGGCTACTGGGGCAGCCGTATTGTCGGGATGGACAAGAAGTCATCAAGAACGATCGCATTTGAAGTAGGCATGCAAAACTCTGGACTCGCCTCCGGTATTGCATTAGAAATGGGCAGAGTAGCCACCATGGGACTTGCTCCAGCTGTATTTGGGCCACTGATGAATATCACAGGATCTTCCTTGGCTACATGGTTGCGAGGGAAACCTGTTGATCTGTGAGATTTGATTGAATGTTTGATATTCTTGACTTGCAAATCAACCAATGAACAGTATTCATTAATTTGAATTAGATAATCACCATTATATGGATACTGATAACACGAAATTGGAAACACAGATTTGGGAAATACCCAAAGCCCAATTGGATGTGTTCTTAATGGAAATAGTAATATGATTCGACATTTTTCTGTTCATAAATCTATCTAGGAATAGAGGTTATCTAAATTTTGACAGAAGTCTTATCTTCCTTTTTAATACCAAAGAAGAGCATAATGATTCCAGAACAGAGCAATACGATACTGATAGTCAGATGATGTGGCTGGATATTGGTGACATCTAAAGTCTCAAAATATAGTAGGCAGAACACAAAAAAATCAAACAAGAAATGACCCAAGATGACTTGAAGTGTTGATTTCGATACATCGGCCACCAAACTAAAGATAACTGACATTAGTATATATGGTAATATAAGCACCAAAGGAAGGAAATGAGCCGCCGTAAACAGAATGGCAATGTATAGGTACCTAACCCAGGACGCATACTTGGTTAGCATGTTTTGTATGATGCCCCGATATAAAATTTCCTCCACCACACCAGCAGACAAGGCAAGCCCCATCAACAGCGGTATAGCGATAATAGGTGAATAAGCTTTGAAAGAAACGATATAATCTAGTTGTGCTGAAGATTGAACATCCAGCACCACGGCGCTCAAGAGTGAAATGCCCGACAATGTCGATACAATGCCCAAAACGCAAAGCCAACTTCTCTTGCCCCAAGGTTTCAAATTTGAAATCAATTGAATCCTATGATCAGCTTTAAAGAAAGTCTTCTTGGCCAAATACCAGTAACCTACCAGCAAACCAATAATTAATATCAACCCCCAGCCCCAAGTGGGCTTAGATCTGAGATTGGTCTCAATGATTATTCTAACGGTGAATATGACTGGATAAAGCCAGAGAATATTCAAAAGGATTGCCTTGATCCATACGGGTGTTTTTTTCCACAATGTCTTCATTAATTTTTCTATTTGTTTGACACAAATAAAACTCCACGAACTGCTTTGAAAGTCCTGATAATACTAGATGGACTTATTGTTCCTGAATTCTTTGGGAGTAAGTCCAGTCTTATCCTTGAAGATCTTATTGAAGGCAGACTTGCTATTGAAACCACACTGATAGGCTATTATGATGATTTGTTCGGAAGACTGTAATAGGGCATTCTTGACAGCTTCTACCCGAAACGAATTGATCAAATCATAAAAATTTTCATATGCGCTCTTCTTGATCAACTGTGTGAGTTCTACAGGTTTTATTCCCATTTTCTCAGCCAGTTGGTCCAAGCTCAACTGCTCATTCTCATAATACCGCTCGGCGTTCAACTGCTGGAATAGTCGCTCAAGTCGTACCTTATCCTCATCCGAAGGAATTTCAGTTAGCTTGGTTGACGGTGGAGCATTGGTAGACTCCAGCTTGGTATGTTTTTGTGATAGAATATGAAAGTTGAAATAAAGGGACAAAAACAACATCGAAGCAATCAATATAGATGCGGTGATTTGAACACTAACAGCTGGATAGACATAATTAAGCGCGTAAAATATGAGTGGTATAACAAATAAGCTCAGCCATAACTTTTGATAGGTGAGTACCCAATCAATGTTGATGCGGTGGATATTTGAAAAATTATCTTTCAATGTTATGCTGTATGACTTGACTTCTTTTCTACTTCTGATAAAGTAGAATACAGATATCAGCAGAACCGCAAGAAAAAAAATGATTACTTCAGGCCGAACAATCGGATCTCCATTTAGAATGGCTGAGATTGAGTCGTTGAAGTTAGCTAATGTGGCTAATGGATTCTGGATAGAATAGATCAATGCCCCGATCAGAAAGAATCCAAAAGGTATAAAGTGAAGGAAAATCTTGAAGCTGAATTTCTTTTCCAAAAAAGATCTGGAAAATAACCAGAGTAACAGTCCGTCTAGAAGCAACAGATACTGATCAATCACTAGTAGGAATGGAAAATTCAGGGCCCATTCTTCAAATTTGATATAATAGAAAAAGCAACGAAGCGCCCAAATAGAAATGATTAAGATGGCCAAATACAGACGCGGGTGCTTGGCTTCTTTTTCATTGACCAGAAGTAAGGCAATTACGAATAAGTGTATGCCCAATTGCATGGCCAAAACCATTTGAGCAATCGAAATCAACATGGGCTATATCGGATAGAAGAATACATCTTTCAAGGTCGAAAGATATGAAAAGCCAGCAAATGTTCCTTGCAGGCGTTACATTTGGGTTGATAAATTTCATTGGCAAAATAGGGTGCGTTTCAAGTCAATACGCTTCTCATTGAGTTAATTTATTCTTCAATCAAATATTACAAAATGGAAATTCTAAAACTAGCCACTGATTGGGCCAGAGCTGAAGTATTCTCAACACGCTTCTTTATCATTTTCGGCATTTTATTTATCCTGGGTAGTGCTGGATTTTGGCAACTCGGCAAAACTGATCTGGCCAAGGCGTATGTTATTCCGCTACTGGTGGCGGGAGCACTCCTTTTGACCATCGGATTGGGTTTGTTTTTTACCAACAAATCCAGAATCACTCAATTTGAAGAAGCCTATAAACAAGACCCTTCGGCCTTGATTGCATCAGAAGTTGCCAGAACCGAAAGCACGTTGAAAGAATATACCATAGTTTTTAAAGTGGTACCCTTGATAATCCTTGTGGCTGCTTTGTTGATCATTTTTGTCAATACACCTACTTGGAGAGCAATTGGCATCACTACTGTAGCCATGATGATGGTTATTTTATTGATTGATGGTACCGCTCATGCTCGCATTGATGCATATTACCAACAACTAAAATCGATTGAGTCGGAAGCAAGGGAGTAGCTTGTCTAGTGAATTTTGGATCAAGGTTACATCTTAGGATCAAGAACATTCTCGGAGTATTCAATCATAACAACTTACAATTAGATGCCTATTAGTTGATAAATACCTCGACGTTTTTCGGGAGTTATTTCAACACCGCTTTCACTCGAATAATGCTTATTATTGAGCCAAATTTTAGATTGAAATCCAATATCCATTCAATGATTCGTCTGATCATTTTTTCGTTTTTCGTAGTGTCCGCTTTAACAGGCAGTTCGAGTGAGCTGGATTCGTTGATGAATATGCTGGATGAGGAGATCCAAAACAAAGCAAAATACGATCAGAATAAGAAAAACAGAATTGAAGCAATACGCTCATTTATCAAAAGACCTGGACTGGACAGTTTAGAGCGGTATCGGTATAATAAACTATTGATTGGCGAATATGAAAAGTACAGTTATGACTCTACCGTATTGTACATCGAAGAGAATCTCAAGATTGCAGAAGATCTTGGTATTCAAGAGTTTAAGAATGAGTCTTTAGAATCACTGGGGACTGCTCTAAGTAATGTGGGCAGGAGCAAGGAGGCAGTTGATATCTTAGCGAAGGTTGATACCACAATTCTCAGCACAGAGGAAAAAATCAGGTACAACAAAATTCAGCTGAAGCTTTTTGAAGACTTATGTTACTATGCTTCTACGGCTAACCCTTTAGCATATTACCGTTCACAATATGATCATTATAGGAGTGAACTCATGAATATCTTACCAGAGAATCATGATAATTATCTGGATATCAGAGAAAAGGATTTATTGGATGAAGGTAAACTTGATGAATGCCTTATAATCAACCAGTTACGCCTAGACAGAACAAGGATTGGTGAACCAAGATACGCTCTCGTTACCTTTCAGAGGGCGCTTATTTACGGAGCGAAGAGTGATGCTGTTCAACAGAAAAAGTACCTGATTCTCTCTGCCATTTCTGACATCAAAGCAGCAGTTAAGGACAATGCGTCAATGACCATTTTGGCATCCATACTTTATAATGATGGTGATATTGAAAAGGCTTATTCCTATATACAAAGCGCTTATGAGGATGCCATTAAATTTAACTCGATCATCAGGTTTGAGCAGATTTCCAAAACATTAGCACCTATCACCAGGTCTTACCAAGAACTCTCCGATCATCAAAAGGATAGACTTGAATTGAATATCCTCGTGATTAGCATTCTAGGTCTTGTATTGTTAGTCACAATTTTTCTGATCTACAGACAAGTCAAAAGACTCTCAATAGCCAGAAACGAACTAAGGAGTTCATTGGACGAATTGAACATCTCTAACGAACAGCTTAAACAGGCCAATCAGAAACAAGAAAAGCTTTACAATGACTTGTCAGAATCTAATCTGGTCAAGGAGCATTACATAGCTAGTTTTCTGAACATCCACTCGGAGTACATAGACAAGATCGATACTTATCAGAAATTGGTGAAGAGAATGCTTATGGGCCGTAAGTTCGATCAGTTGATCGATCAGATTAATTCTGGCCAATTTGTAGATGCTGAGATCAAATCTTTCTATAAAACTTTTGACGAGGCATTCTTATCTATACATCCCAACTTCATATCACAGTTCAACGAATTACTCAAAGAAGGAGAAGAAATAGAACTAGCCGAGGGAGAAATTCTCAATACTGAATTAAGAATTTTCGCATTGATCAGATTGGGAGTAAGTGATAGCTCTACCATTTCTAAAGTGTTGAGATACTCAGTCAACACGATATACAACTACAGAGTCAAAATCAAGAACAAGGCGAAAGTGGATAGAGAGGAATTTGAACAAATGGTATTAAAAATTGATGCTTTTTGAAAGAATACTAATTCCAGTTAGTTCTACTACGTCCACTTTTCCATTTTCATAATTACTTGTTAAGTCACTGATAATCAATAGATCAAGATTTTTAAGGTCTACGATTCATCCACTTTTTGGCTACTAGCACTACCACAACCATTTTCATTAAAATAGCTTGCAAGCATTACTATCTCACGATAAGCTATTTGATATATGAAAGAACAATTACTTAAATTTTTTACTCACGTTAAGCTGGGAATTTTTCTAGTCATAACCATTCTGAGTGTTTCTGAACTAAGCGCTCAATCCCGAACTGTCAGTGGTAATGTTGCCGATAGTGAAAACAACGAATCTCTGCCCGGAGTGACTATCCTGGTCAAAGGTACAGGTTCGGGTTCTGTCACAGACATAGATGGCAATTACAATGTAACTATCCCTGCTGGTGTAGAAGATCCTATCTTGGTTTACTCGTTTGTCGGGTTCGCTCAAAAGGAAGAAGCAGTTGGCAATCGCTCCACTATTGATGTCAAACTTGAGATCGATTTTCAATCTTTGGATGAAGTAGTTGTTGTCGGTTATGGTACACAGAAAAAGAGCTTGCTGACAGGTGCTATCTCGAAAATAGACGCAGATGTACTTGACAATGTAAAAACTGTGAGAGTGGAGCAAGCACTTCAGGGTGCTGCTCCAGGGGTAATGGTTATGAGCAACTCTGGTCAGCCAGGGGACGGCTGGACTATCAATATCCGTGGATTCGGAACTCCTGGAGGGGCTGAGCCACTTTATATTATTGATGGCCTTCCTCTTAGTGGTGCTGCACTTGACATTCTAAACCCAAATGACATACAGTCTATGGAGGTGCTAAAAGACGCAGCTGCTGCCGCAATTTATGGCGCTAGAGGGTCCAATGGTGTGGTGATCATTACGACTAAAACTGGTAAGACCAATGCTAAACCTTCCATAACCTATCAGGGATTTTATGGGATACAGAATCCATGGCACAGACAAGACATATTGAACAATGACCAATATGTATCTATCATCAATGAAGCTTATATCAACGACGGAAAAACCCCGCTATTTGATGCCAATGAGGTGAGACCGAACACGGACTGGCAAGATGCTATGTATTACGAAAATGCTCCTAAGCAAAGTCATCATATAGGCATCACAGGTGGGAATGAATTCGGATCCTATTCTTCATCCTTATCCTATTTCAAACAGGATGGTATCATAGCCAAGGGAAAATCCAAATTCGAACGTATCAATCTTCGAATCAATGGCACACGCAAAGTCCAAAGATTGGAGTTGGGTGCTAATATCAATCTTGCTCATATCAAGACGAGAGGAATTTCCACCAATTCGCAATATGGTGGGGGAATCAATCAGGCCATTAATATGCCTCCGATCATACCAGTCAACAATGCGGACGGTTCATGGGGAATACCAGAGGACTTAGGCCTTTCGTTGCAGGAAGTAGTCAACCCAGTAGCCTTGCTGTCTTATGTCAATGGTGAGTCGGGTACTTTTAAAGGTCTGGTAGGAGTCAATGCTTCATTTGAGATAATGGAAGGTCTCGTACTAAGAACTGCCTATTCGGGAGAGGTGGCAGAAGTTAAAAACAGATCCTTTTCGCCGATCTTCAGAATCAACGCTACCAACAAAAACGAAATCAATTCGGTCTCTCAAAGCTCAAACATCTATGTGAAAGGTAATTGGGACAACACCTTGACTTACAAAAAATCAATCGGTTCTCATAACATGACTTTTTTGCTCGGAACCACGAGGTTTAGAGAATATTCTGAGAGCCTGTGGGGCTCAAAAGACAGTCTGATATTCGAAACTTTCGACAAGGCTTACATCAACAATTCCTTGCAAGTTCAAGGCGATGTAGCTGGAAGTTTTTGGGAGCACACACTTCAATCGTACTTTGGTAGAATTCACTATGACTACAATGAAAAATACTTAGCTGAGGTAGTATTGAGGAGAGACGGTTCTTCAAGATTCGGTAAAAACAACAGGTATGGATACTTTCCGGCCGTTTCAGTTGGTTGGGTTTTTACTCAGGAGGAATTTGTTCCTAGTTCTAGTTTCCTCGATTTTGGTAAAATCAGAGCTAGCTGGGGACAAAACGGTAACGAAAACATAGGTGACTTCAAGTTTACTTCCTTAGTTTCTCAGGGACATTATTACAATTTTGGTGTTGACCAAACCCTCTACAATGGAATTCAACCTGCATTCATTGCCAACCCTGATTTAAGATGGGAATCTTCAGAACAGTTGGACCTTGGCTTAGACCTGAGTCTGTTTAGCGGTAAACTCTCAGCCACATTTGACTACTATCAAAAAACCAACAAAGACTGGCTACTATCAGGAACGGGTAATTACCCTAGAGTTCTTGGAAATCTGGTAGCGGAAATCAATGCTGGTGCTGTTAAAAACACAGGTTACGAATTGGAACTTAATTACCGTGAAAATTTCAAAAACGACCTAAATGTAAGTGTAGGCTTTACTGCATCCACCAACAAAAACGAAGTAACAGAGATCATTGAAGGCACCGATCATTTACTAGGAGCAGGTGGTGGACATGGTCAAGGTACCATTATGAGAGGTACTGTCGGTCAGCCATTAGGCTACTTTTGGGGCTATAAGACCGCAGGTATCTTCAATCACCCAGCAGAATTGGCCAAAGCACCACATCAGCCCGCTGCACAATTGGGAGATTTAATATTTGTAGATACCAATGAAGATGGCACGTTAGATGATTTGGATAAGCAGGAGCTAGGAAGCCCATATCCTAAACTGATGATGGGGCTGAATCTGTCTTTTGACTATAAGAACTTCGACCTTTCTATGTTTTGGTATTCTGCCATGGGGCATCAGATCTGGAATGCCACCAGAAGGGCTGACTTGATAGTTTCAAATTACCCAGCCACTGTACTGGATCGTTGGACAGAAAGTAATACAAACACCAATGTACCTAGAGTTACAAGCGCGGATCTCAACAGATCGTGGAGAAATCCATCTGACTTTTACCTTGAAGATGCCGACTATCTGAGATTGAAAAACATCACACTGGGATATACTTTACCAAGTAAGGTGACGAGAAACCTCAAAATAGCTCAAGCCAGGTTTTATATCACTTCTGAAAACTTGCTGACATTGACCAAATACTCCGGAATGGAAGTAGAAGTTGGAGGTGGAGCTCTGGGTATGGGAATCGACTATGGTGTCTACCCTCAGGCAAAAACCTTTGTTACTGGAGTTAATCTAACATTTTGATTGAAAAGGACATAACTATGAAAAATATCATATTTCAAACACTGACATTAATCTTACTCATAGGTGCTACTGGATGTTCTGACAGTTTCCTGGAATTGGAATCTAAAGTAGATCAACTAGAGAACAACGCCTATCAAAACGAAAACGACGCTTTCCAGGCGATGGTGGCCGTTTATCATGCATTCACTGTGCAGCCATGGATCCATGTTCCTATGCAGTCCGACATGTTCAGTGATGATGCATTTACTGCGGGTGAACCTGGAGGGGGAATGCTACAGTATCAAGAGCAAGAAAATTCGACTGTGACTCCAGAAAATGCAGCAGCAGCTGACTTATGGAACAAGTGTTATTCCGGAATTTATCGTGCCAATGTATATCTTCAAAAGGAAGCCGATATCGACTGGACAACTGATGGACTTCAGGATAGAATGAGAGCAGAAGTGAGAGTGTTACGTGCGCACTTCTATTGGGATCTTGTCAGACATTTTGGTTGGGTACCATTAGTTACTTCCCAGTTCGATAGTTTTCAAGCCTCCAAAGAAGTTACTCAAGAAACTCCTGAAGAGGTTCTAACATTCATTGCTACAGAATTGCTCGAATCTATCGATGATCTGCCTAACGTGGCTACAGACGCAGAAAAGGGAAGAGTAACAGCAGATATGGCTAACATGCTGATCGCCAGAATTTACTTATTGCATGAGGGCTTTTTCAAGCCTGTATTTGGCCTTGCCAACAACTGGCAAGACGCCAATGGAACAGTGCTTGATGAGAACTTCGTGAAGGCTAGAGTAGATGAGATTCTTACCAGTGGCAGGTACTCTCTATTGCCTGACTACAATGATGTCTTTGACTGGAGCAACGAAAACAGCGCTGAGTCCATCTTTGAGTGGCAATACTCCGAAAATGCCCTTTCTGACGACTGGGGAGGCTGGGGCATCAGAGGCAACTTCGCAGTAGTCTTCTACGGACCAAGAACTCCTGCGGGAGATCCCAATATAGGAGAAGGTTGGAGTTTCAATACACTCTCATGGACACTCTATGATGAATTCGAGACGGGTGACCCAAGAAGAGAAGCTACAGTATATGATGCTGATGCCAACCTGACCAGCTACGCACCTGGGTATCAAAACACAGGATATTTCAATGCGAAATATATGCCTCGTGCTGATTATAGATCTACTGATGGTGGCAACCCTGATCACAACTGGAGGGTCAATTTTAAAGACATGCGACTTGCAGAATTGTACCTCATAGGAGCAGAGCTCCATTTGACAAGCAACCCTGCATTGGCAGCTGATTATCTGAACGAAGTACGGGTAAGAGCCATGGGCGAACCAGCAAGATTAACAAGCATTACGCTGGATGATATCTATCATGAGCGCAGAGTGGAATTGGCCTGCGAAGGACAAAGGAAATGGGATCTGCTCCGCAGAGGACTTGATTATACCAAAACTAAGCTGGACGAATCTTTCGTAGTTCCTGACGGAACGGAAAATGCCATAGAATTCAGTAACGGTGTATTTCGTACAGAAACTTGGGGAATGTTACCTATTCCAGCTTCTGAAATTCGCCTGACCAATGAAGGGGCACTAAGACAATATGTACCTGCTTATGGCGGGGGGTAATTATTGACCAAACTGAAAGTTGAGTGAGAAAAATACTTAAGCTGGATCATATCTCAATGAACTTAAAATCAAAAACAACAAACTGTTATAATTAATATTTCAACTCTAAAACAATGACTAAAATGAACATGAAATCTTATTTCAAATCGATGATGCTCTTTAGCCTAGGGCTAGTAATGGTGGCTACAACTTCTTGTGGAGAAGATGATCCTATTGATCCACCATTGGCGTTTTTTACCGCTGAGGTAGATGCCTCAGACAATTTCATTTGGAAATTCACAGATGGCTCGCAAGGCGCAGAATCTTACAGCTGGGATTTTGGTGACGGAAGTGCTCCTGCCACTGATGCGAATCCAACGTATACATATGCTGCTGCAGGCACATACACAGTAGTACTTACAGCTACTAACGCTGGCGGATCGGATACACATACTGAGACAATTTCAGTAGTAAGCAAGGAAGCTGTGAATGAATTGGCAAGTGCAGATTTTGCGGATGCTACTGGGTGGACTACTCAGCAGTTCAACACGCACAATAATGCAGTAGTAACGATCGCTGACGGTGTACTTAAAGTAACAGAAGTAGATCCAGATGCAGGCTGGGGTGGAGAAGCTCACGGTGGTGCATGGCAGGCAGTTACTGTAGAGGCTGGCACTTATGCCTTTGATATAGATGTGACCACTGTAGCTGCAGATGAACTGTGGGCAGAGATATGGGTAGGAAATACTGAGCCAGTGGCTGACGATGACTACAATGGTGATGATGGCGCTACTGCTGTTCTTATTCTCAATACTTGGGATTGTGCTGCACAGGCGAATCATTCTGGCTCATTAGCAGCTGACAACTGCCAAAAAGATTCTAGTGATCCTAAACCAAACACTATCGAACTAACTGAAGGCACGCACTATGTGGTGATCAGAACGGGAGGAATCACGTTCCCAGCAGATGGTGTCATATTCGACAACATCTCTATGCTCAAGCAATAAGAGTTTTCATAGTTGACTAATTAGAGGGGCGAATATCGTTCGCCCTTCTATTTTCAACTGTTATGAATTATTGACAACTCACAAGGCTCATTTCATATCGATTAATCTCGAAAATTGGCAGAATTCACGAAAGTGATTCTTACAATAAAACATCAACAACAAAGCATACAATGAATCGATTAGCAATACTTTTTACCTATTTATCTGTGACATTGGCGGGTTGCTATTCAGCCCAAAAAAAACCTAACACGCTACAAATAGAATATTCGCAGATCCCAAAGCTGGCAGTAGTATATGAAACTGCTCAAAACACAGACCTGCGACTAGAAAAAGTAGGAGGTTTTGCGTTTGTTCCAAGAGAACAAGCACTAGAAACAGAAAAATCGATTTTCCTCAATCCCGACAACCAATTTCAAACATTCCTAGGTGTGGGAGGTGCCATCACAGATGCATCAGCTGAAGTCTTCGCCAAGCTCTCGCCTGGCAAACAGCAAGAATTACTAGATGCCTATTTTAGTGACGAAGGCATCAATTACAACATCGTCCGGACATCCATACATAGCGCTGACTTTGGAAATGGAAGTCACACCTACATAGAAGAGGGCGACAAAGAACTTAAAACTTTCTCCATAGAGAAGGACAAAAAATATAGAATACCTATGATCAAGCGAGCGCTCGCCATGATTGATGATGAGGCTGTCTTCTATGCAAGCCCATGGAGTCCTCCAGCGTTCATGAAGTCCAATAAGAACATGCTTCAAGGAGGCAAACTACTCCCAGAATATTTCGATGCTTGGGCGAATTATTATGCCAAATTTATTGAAGCATACGAGGCAGAAGGCATGCCGGTTTGGGGATTGACCATTCAGAATGAGCCTATGGCCACCCAGCGCTGGGAGTCGTGTATCTACACAGCTGAAGAAGAGCGGGATTTTCTCAAAAATCACCTTGGTCCTGTATTGAAAAAAGCAGGTTACGGAGATAAAAACATTGTGGTTTGGGATCACAATCGAGACTTGATCACGGATAGAGCCAATACCATCTTTGGTGATCCTGAGGCCTCTAAATACGCATGGGGAATAGGTTTCCACTGGTACGAAACATGGACAGGAGGAGAGCCCAAGTTTGACAACTTAAGACTCATCAATGAATCTTATCCAGACAAAAAGCTACTTTTCACAGAAGGTTGCAATGAGAAATTTGATTCTACGAGATATCAGTATTGGCCGAATGCCGAAAGATATGGCAAATCCATGATCAATGATTTCAACAACGGAACCGTGGGTTGGACAGATTGGAACATCCTTTTGGATCAAAATGGAGGTCCTAATCATGTTCAAAACTTCTGCTTTGCGCCTATTCACGCGGATGTAAGAACCGATGAACTGATATACACACCATCGTATTATTACATGGGTCATTTTTCCAAATTCATCAAAAAGGGCGCTCGAAGAATCAGCACATCAGCTAGTCAAAGCAACTTAGAGAGTACCTCATGGGTCAACCCAAATGGAGAAATCGTGACCATAGTGATGAACCAGACGGAAGAAGCATTCGATTACTCGTTGTATATTGGAGATGTTGAATCCAAACTGAAGATCAAACCACGATCCATACAGACCATTGTGATCATGTAGAGAATGGTCATTAATTTGGAATTTGAATAACAAATCTCTTAGAAATAGATTGATATAATTAGGATAAGTAGCATTACACAAAATGAACAATAACCATATGAAAATCAGACTATTAACCATCTTCATATTATGGGTATTGAGTTTCGCTGGAAGTGCACAGTTTCAGCGCACTGAAGGTGAAAAAATAGTAGATGCAGAAGGAAACGAAGTGCTGTGGAGAGGAATGGGACTTGGTGGATGGATGCTACAGGAAGGCTATATGCTTGGCACAAGCGGCCCCCAGCATGAGTTGGAAGCGAGAATCGACGCTCTGATGGGACGCGAAAAACGTGATGAATTTTATGAAGCCTGGTGGGCGAATCATATGCGCAAAGTAGATGTAGATTCACTTGCTGCATGGGGCTTCAATATGATCAGACTACCCATGCATTACAAGCTTTTCACACCGCCCATAGAGGACGAGCCCGTGCCTGGGGAGATTACATGGCTGGAACGAGGATTTGTCATGACCGACACCCTCATTAAGTGGTGTAAAGCCAATGATCTTTATCTCATCCTTGACCTTCACGCTGCTCCTGGTGGGCAAGGCGAAAATGCAGATATCAATGATTATGACCGAAGCAAGCCATCACTATGGGAGAGCGACCTGAACAAAGAAAAAACAGTAGCCCTATGGCGCAAACTGGCCGAACGCTATGCCAACGAGCCTACCATAGTCGCCTATGACCTGATCAACGAGCCCAACTGGGGATTTCAGAACCATGCCAACGATCCAAATGGTTGTGCGGAATCGCAGAATATGCCATTATGGGATCTGCAGAAAGATATTACTGCCGCTATCAGGGAGGTTGATACCAATCACATAGTGGTGATAGAGGGCAACTGCTGGGGAGGAAACTATGCAGGATTGCCTACCTTATGGGATGACAATCTGGTGATCAGTTATCACAAATATTGGAATGACGAAAACGATGTGGCGGCTGCCGTCAATATGAGGCAATCAAGAGGTGTACCTGTATGGCTTGGCGAAACGGGGGAAAACTCCAACACATGGTTTACCAACACAGTTCGCGCTCTGGAAAGTAACAACATAGGATGGGCTTGGTGGCCACTGAAAAAATTGGGATTGAACAATGCCTTGGAAATTCCTAGAAACGAAAAATACCAAGCCATATTGGACTATTGGGGAGACAGTAGTAAGCCAAAACCAAGTGCGCAAGATGCATACGAAGGATTGATGCAGCTAGCAGAAGATACCAAATTGGAAAACAATATCTATCATAGAGACGTGCCTGACGCATTGATTCGACAACCACACACGACCGAAACGCTTCCGTTTGTTTCCCGCACATTGACCGATGATCAGCTATTGATTAACGCTACTGATTTCGACCTGGGACGAAACAACTTTGCCTATTATGACACTGACACTGCCAACTATCATGGGTCCACCGGTAATTATACCACTTGGAATGCCGGATGGGCTTATAGAAATGATGGTGTGGATATAGAATCTACAGGAGATGATGACGAAAAGTCGAATGGCTACAACGTAGGCTGGACTGAGCCTGGAGAATGGATGCAGTATACCCTTGAAGTGGACTCTACTGATGTCTACCGAATGGATATTCGCTATGCCAGCCCGGGTAGTGGCCGAATAAGCCTTGGAGTGAATGGTGCTATCGTAGCTGATGGTATTGCCTTGTCCGCATCGGAAGGATGGCAGAGCTATAGTACCGCTACACTGGGAAACCTAATACTTGAGAGTGGAACCAACAAACTTCGAGTTTATATAGAGCAAGGTGTTAACATAGGGTATTATACACTAGATAGAGTAGGAGGCCTTGAGTCCATGACTTTTGAAGGCGTGGCAGCCAAGACAGGCGCTTCTGGATATGATGTCGTGCTTGATCTCAACCAATCCGTAGAATCATCATCGGCAGTTGAGGCAGATGGATTTGAACTCATAGTAGATGGTCAAGAGCTTTCTGCAGTTGCCTCTGTGAATGATACGCGCCAGATCAAACTCACCGTAGCACAGCAATTGTATGATGATAATGATATTAAAGTTCGATATAGTGGTGAGGCTGTTATATCAGCTATTGCTGGAGTGGCTCTAAGCGAGATTGTAGATTTGCCTGTTTCCAACAATTTGCCATTGCATCTCAAAATTCCAGGTAAAATTCAGGCGGAAGACTTCATTGTGAATGAGGGATTGGGATTAGAAGAAACCAGTGATACAGGCGGTGGCTTTAATATTGGATATACCCATGTTGGAGACTATCTGGAATATCGCATCAACGTACCCGACAGTGGAGTTTACACCGTAGAGTCTAGGATAGCTTGCAATAGTAACCCCGGCAAATTTCGCTTGTCACAGATCGCTGAAGATGGTACCGTCCAAAATGAGACCATAGTCAGTGTGCCTGTGACTGGAGGTTGGCAGACCTGGCAAACGATAACTGACGGTGAGATCACCCTGAATGAAGGGCGCTGGATACTGCGGCTGACCATCACTGATCCTGAGTACAATGTCAACTGGATTCAATTGACTAAAAAAAAAGTACTAGGAGCAGAGACTGATATTGAAGAGATAGCTATCTATCCAAATCCGGCTACTCAGTATATCCAAGTGTCATCTTCCTCTTACGACCAATTCATGGTAGTATCACTCAATGGGGCAGAAGTGCTATCCGGCAGTATCCCGCTTAGCAGGAGCATTGATGTGCTAGATCTCAAACCAGGAATCTATGCCCTGATTTTGACCAATGAGCATACAGGTGAACGCATGAGCTATAGGTTCCTTAAAAAGGCTGTGGATTAACATGATTAGCTAGGTTTTGGCGCCCCTAGCAGGGGCAGACGGAAAGATGCCCTGATCGATGCGATTGAAAAGGAGTCGGTCTAGAGCAGATTTACATTACCATTTTGCACTCTAGAAGAGAGGCAAATACATACCATAGCATGTGCTAATACCTTTATTTAGTATTGAATTAGTAAGCAACTTGCAATTATATTACACCAATAGTATGATCTAAACTCAATCTTGGTTATGGCCACAGTTAGAAAAACAATAACTTTTACAGACCAGCAAGACAAATGGATTAAGGCCCAAATAACTGCTGGAGAATTTACAAATGATAGCGAATACTTGCGCCATCTTGTGCGTCAAGATCAGTCTAAAAATGCGAAATTTTCTACTTTAAAAACTGCTATCGAAGTAGGTCTAGAAAGTGGAATCAGTGACCATACCATCCCTGAAATCATGAAAAAAGTAGAGGCTAGTATGAAAGAAGATGGGCGGCTATAGACTTTCCTGTGGATGTGAATTAGAGATTAGGATAATCTTGCGAAGCATCTGAATTCTCTCAAACGATTTATCTACAAATCTCATATGATTTTTTACTTGCAGT
Organism: Cyclobacteriaceae bacterium; assembly: GCA_049115815.1. Taxonomy (GTDB): domain Bacteria; phylum Bacteroidota; class Bacteroidia; order Cytophagales; family Cyclobacteriaceae; genus Marinoscillum. The sequence continues at coordinate 576,815 of JAGDZO010000006.1, forward strand.
CCAACTCAGGAATTTTTGTAGTAAGAACACTGAATCAAAATATGAATTATGAACGTCATTTGACGTGATCAAATGATTGAATAGTAAAATGATAGTACTCTCCAATTATTAAGCCGATGAATTAACTACAGCTACACCGAAAAAGCTAATTTTAGACTATCTACAATGCTTCGCATATGATTATTAAAAACTCGCTGAAAGTGCACCTCTTGCTATTGGTGATTGCTACGTTTTTCGGTTGCTCTACACCAAGCAATAAGGAAAGTGATGCGCAGGTAACAAAAGCCGAAATCCGTATGACCGATCAAGGCTATCGCATCTTCTTGAACGGTGAGCCTTTTTACGTAAAAGGAGCAGGTGTGGGTCAAAGCTCTAAAGTGGAAGATCTGGTACTCCATGGAGCCAACGCTGCAAGAACATGGAGCACCCATCATGGTGAAGAAATATTGGATCTAGCCTACGAAAATGGATTAAAAGTGGTAATGGGCATATGGATCGTTCCGGAGCGTCTAGGAGCTGATTTTGATGATGAAGATTATGTAAAAGAACAATTTGAGCAGGTTCGTGAAAAGGTCTTGGAGTTGAAGGATCATCCCGCACTGATGTGCTGGGCAATAGGTAATGAACTGAATCATCATGCCCACAACCCCAAAGTTTGGGATGCTGTGAACGACATCTCCAAAATGATTCATGAAGTAGATCCAAACCACCTGACTACTACCACCTTGGCTGGGTTCAATCCTGAGCTCGTCAAACAGTTGGAGACCAGAGCACCAGATTTAGATTTTTACAGCATTCAGCTGTATGGCCCCATCGATCAAATGGAAGCAATCATTGATTCCGCTGGCTATAATGGTCCATTGTTGGTCACAGAGTGGGGCGCCACTGGATATTGGGAAGTACCCAAAACAGCTTGGGGAGCACCCATAGAAAATCAAAGCTCCAAAAAGGCCGACCTTTACCTAAGTAGGTACCAAAATGCCATAGTAGGCCAAACACGACAGGTAATGGGCTCGTTCGTGTTTCTTTGGGGAAATAAGCAAGAGCGTACACCTACTTGGTTTGGGATGCACTTGCCGGATGGTACCGAGACGGAGGCAGTGGATATGATGCACTATGCATGGAAGGGTGAATGGCCAACCAACCGAACGTCTAGATTATCTCAGTTCACCATAGACGGCAAACAGCCTGCTGATAATATCAAGCTTAAGGCAGGCCAGACTTACACAGCTCAAGTGGACATTTCGGACCCAGATAGTGATCCTCTGACGTATAGATGGGAGGTCATGGAAGAAAGTACTTCCAATAAGACTGGGGGAGATGCGGAAGAGGTTCCGGCAACAATTGAAGGATTATTCATGCCTGATGCTCATAGCATGGCTACCTTCCAAGCACCAGATACACCAGGTGCGTACCGGCTATTCGTGTATGTATATGATAGTAACAACCATGCCGCCCATGCCAATATTCCTTTTTGGGTGGATTAATGCTTAGGCTAATTACAAGTAGTGCGCTTGACAAGATTCCCCGATCTCAGTTGCACCTCGTCGTGGAATGACGAATAAGCCGCTTACTTCTGATACGTTATTTCGAGAATCTTCCATACGAAATCACCCAATTTGGTAACAACGACCACTTCATCTCCAACAGTTTTATTCAGCAGCGCTTTAGCCATGGGTGAGTCCATGGAGATATAATTCTTGTTACCAATGAGCTCCTCGTATCCTACAATCCGAAATTTATTTTGAAGGCCTTTCTTTTCGTTTCTAATTTCTACCCAGGAACCAAACATCACTTTTCCTTCTTGGTTTGGGTGGTAATCAACGACCTTTAAGTTGTCAATGCAATCACACAGATAGCGAATGCGCTTATCGATTTCTCTGAGACGTTTTTTGTTGTAATGGTAATCGGCATTTTCTGATCGATCGCCCAGGCTTGCTGCCCATGAAACCTTAGCGGTAACGTCTGGACGTTCCACTCGCCACAAGTGATAATGTTCATCCCTCAGTTTTTGCATGCCTTCAGGAGTAATCATTTGCGAGCGGATTATTTTGGGTAGTGTTGATTCAGGAATTTTTCGCCTCATAATCAGATCTTGTTTAGAAAACTTTCGCAAGATAACTACAGCCAAATTTTATAAACACTGAGAATCGATTATATGAAAATGAATGGCAAAGTTTTGTGATCAGCTGAACCGCTAAACGGTTACTAAGAATATGAATTGTATTCACTCAGCGCACAGCAACGCAGCGTTTGATATCTGATTTTATCGCTTGCCGCGCGCGTTAACCACCAGCTGTGCTGCTGGCGGCAAATCCATATAATCATGTTATATAATTTATATTATGTTAAGTATATCTTCTGAATACTTATCCTATGCTGACTATACATAACACCATAACTCACTGTTTATCTGTATCTTAACCAACACTCAATCACTGACAGCTTTAGTTAAACAAAATCCCAGTAGAAATTCACTCAATCAAACGTCATCCAAAGACTCCTCTACTGCATATCAAGGATTCTCATTATATTAACTAACCTTTAACCAACTAACAGATTATGAAAAAAGACAAAATCATCTACTGGATCACTACGGTTATCCTCTGCATCTTCATGACCCTTCAAGGGTTCTTGTTCACATTTATACCTGAGCAAGCCATTCCTATTTTCGAAACTGTTGGCGCGCCAACATGGCTGGTGTTGCCGTTGGGTATTGCGAAGCTACTGGCTGTTATAGCCATCTTGACTAACCTCGTACCACTACTAGCCAAACTCGCTTACTATGGTTTAGCTGTCAATTTCATTGCAGCTATAGTCATGTCTTTATTGGTCGGAGATCCTGGATGGATTGGTGCTTCTGTCGCTATGGTCATCTTGTTCTTCTCTATGAAATATGGCCAAAAAGTTCGCAGTTAATCTGCTACCCAGATATGCTTTAAACCAAAAAATAATCCTCAAATGAGGATTATTTTGTTTCTAATTAAGCGAAAGCTACAAGACCAAATCTTATAACCCGAATACCAGTTATAATCCGAATACACCAGGCAGCCATAAGCTCAGGCTCGGCACATATGTGATGAGCAGCAATACCAGCAGCATGGCTATAAACAGCGGCATGAGTGGCTTGAGTACTTTCTGTATGCTAATCTCTGCTACACCGCAACCGACAAAGAGCACACTGCCCACAGGTGGCGTACATAGCCCAATACAAAGGTTAAGAACCATCACGATCCCAAAATGAACTGGGTCCATTCCTAGATTGGTGACTACTGGTAAAAATATCGGTGTGAAGATCAAAACTGCTGGCGTCATATCCATAAACACGCCCACAAACAGCAGAATTAAATTGATAATGATCAGAATGATGATTGGATTGTCCGTAAGGCCTACCAATGCACTACTTACTTCTTGAGGGATATTCTCATAAGACATCACCCAAGACATCCCCATAGACGTCCCTATGAGGAGCATCACAATAGATGTAGTCAAAATGGTGTCTTTCAGTATGCCTGGCAGGTCTTCTGCTTTGACTTCTTTGTAAATGAACGCCAATACAAGCGTATACAGCACTGCGATGGCAGAAGCTTCCGTGGCTGTAAATACTCCGGCCACAATGCCCCCTATCACAATCACAAGCAACATCAAGCTTGGAAAAGCACTCATAAACTGCTTAAAAGCATGCTTCATACCCAGACCCTCAGCACCTTTATATCCTTTGCGATAAGCAATCACGCCTGATACGATCATCAGCGCCAAGCCTATCAGCATTCCCGGTACATATCCTGCTATAAACAATGCCGCTATAGACACGCCACCGCTGGCTAATGAATAGACAATCAAGATATTACTCGGAGGTATGATCATGCCCGTTGTAGCACTGGTGATGTTTACCGCTGCTGAGAATGGCTTATCATAGCCTTCTTTCTCCATTCTAGGCCCCATAAAGCCCCCAATCGCTGATGCCGCAGCTACAGCTGAACCAGATATCGCCCCAAAGAGCATACATGCCAATATGTTGACAAAAGCCAAACCTCCCGGCAATCGACCTACCAGCACTTTGGCAAAGTCTACCAGTCGTCGCGCTATTCCACCTTTATTCATCAGCTGACCAGACAATATGAAAAACGGGATGGCCAGCAAAGCAAAACTATCCAGACCAGTCGCCATCCGCTGTGCCAGCGTCGTGTAGGCCGTCAAAGACGGCATAGTCAGCACCAAAGTCAGCATAGATGAAATCCCTATGCTAAAAGCTACGGGCACCCCTATGGCCAATAGTATCAAAAAACTAAATACCAGAACTAATACTTCAGTGATCGCCATTTTTCAATTGTGTTAGTAGGTTGTCAATAGCGTAATACATGATCAATAGTCCGCTTATAGGAAGTGCCAAATAGATGTATCCCAATGGAATACGAAGGGTTGCCGAGAGTTGCTCCAAAGACAATGTGAGGTAGACCAGTCTAGATCCTCCCACCACCATGATCAGCAGTGCAAAAGACACCATGATCAAGTAAATGAACATATTCAGTTTAGCCCTTGACTTATCGTCCAATTTGTTGGGCAGGATGTCTATGGCCAGATGCTTGCCTTGTCCTGTGGCATATGCTGCACCCAGCAGCCCTACCCAGATCAGCATGAAAGTCGCCAGTTCGTCTGTGAAAATACTCGGCGAACCGAGCAAATACCTCGAAATCACCTGCCATAGCACATTGATTACCATCAGTGCCATGATAAAGGCCAGGACATTGCCTAGCACCATGTCTATCTTATTTCTCATTATTCGCAGCTTTGATACGTTGAATTAATTCATACTTTTCAGGATCATCTTTGTAGGAAGCATAGATGTCTTGCACCTTGTCCTCAAACAACGCCTTATCTGGGTAGCTAACCTCCACTCCCGCTTCTTTTACTATTCTCAGGGATTCTTCAACAGATTCTGCCCACGCTTTTCGCTGAAAGCTCACGGACTCCTTAGCAGATTCTTTCACCCATTTTTGTTCTTGGTCAGACAGGGCGTTCCACCATTCCAGACTGATCAATAGCACGTCTGGTATCATGGTGTGTTCGTCAATGGAGTAATACTTACAGACTTCATAATGCCTGCTGGTGTAGAAACTTGGTGGGTTGTTCTCCGCTCCGTCTACCACACCTTGCTGCAGTGCGGCATACAGTTCTCCGAATGAAATAGGTGTAGGAGATCCACCCAGCGCAGCGACCATATTCACGGAAGTGGCACTTTTCATCACCCTGATTTTATAACCCTCCAGATCTTCCGGTCGATCGATAGGACGCTCCATGGTGTAGAAACTACGCGCCCCTGCATCATAAAAGCAAAGCCCTCTAAAGAGGAATTTATCCCCTTGACTCAACAGGTCATCACCAATAGGTCCATCCAAGACATCAAATGAGTGCTGTTGACTCGAAAACATATACGGCAGCCCCAAAACCTCAAAGTTGGGAATGAAGTTCTCTAACGCTGCGGCGGATACTTTGGTCATCGCCAGACTACCGATCTGTAGCAGCTCCAGACATTCTCTTTCTCCACCTAGCTGCCCAGACGGATATACCTGTATGCTCATCTTGCCACCAGACTTCTCTACCAGCCTATCGCCCATATTGAGAATTCCTTTGTGCACGGGATGATTGACATCCAATCCATGGGCTAATTTTAGCACCTTAACATCACTACTTTGACCACAGCCAAAGAACAATGCCGCGAGTGCCACCAAATAAACAGATCGAAGATTCAACATTTGCTTGAACTCATTTTCATAGAATTAATATTTATCAACAGCATTTCACTCTGTCCCTAGCTCAAAAAGTGAGAATGTCTCAAAAGTTGCCTTTTGTAAAGGAGCTGCCACATGAAGCTCGTCGAAATGTTGTCTGTGAATCACAAACCAAATTTTCGACAGGAACAACCTGACAACCAATACTACTTCTGAAACAGTCTCTTTCTTGAACATTTTGTTATTCACTTCTTGTGGGAGTAATCGCAGATTCCCCTTCGCGGGAATTAGCTATTACCTACCCATCCAGCCACCATCTACGGTGACGATGGTTCCATTCATATAATTGGCAGCATTGCTACACAAGAACACAACAGGGCCTTTGAAATCCTCTGGACTTCCCCATCTGTTTTGAGGAATCCTTGCCAAGATAGATTCGCTTCGTTCCTTATCTTCTCGCAATGCTTGCGTATTATCCGTAGCTATGTATCCGGGTGCTATTGCATTGACATTCAACCCTTTAGAGGCCCATTCGTTGGATAGCGCCATAGTCAACTGACCTATAGCTCCTTTACTAGCCGCATAGCCAGGTACGGTGATTCCTCCCTGGAAGGTAAGCAATGATGCCGTGAAAACAATCTTACCACTTCCGCGCTCAATCATCGATTTTCCAATCTCTCTTGATAAGACAAACTGAGCATTCAAGTTGATTTCAATCACGGTATCCCAATAATCGTCCGGATGCTCAGCAGCGGGCTTACGCATAATCGTACCCGCATTGTTGATCAAGATGTCTATCTGAGGATTCTCGCTCTTTACCTTTTTGATAAATGCGTGGAGCGATTCTCTATTCCCAAAATCACATTGGTATCCCTTGAAAGATCTGCCTATAGCCTTGATCGATTTCTCTACCTCGCTACCTTCTGTTTCCAAAGAAGCTGACACGCCTATGATATCCGCACCGGCTTCCGCCAATCCTTCCGCCATGGCTTTACCAATCCCTCTTTTGCACCCGGTTACGAGCGCTACTTTACCTGTTAAATCAAATGAATCAAGTATCATAATTATCTTATTCCAGTTAATTTTTCACCATCCATATCTGTAAAGGCCTTGTTTTCGCCTGCCATACCCCATACAAAAGAGTAATTGGAAGTACCCGCGCCTGAGTGAATCGACCACTCTGGTGAGATGACTGCTTGCTTGTTGCACATTACAATATGTCTCGTCTCTTGAGGTTGTCCCATAAAGTGCATAACTATCTGATCTTCAGGGATATCGAAGTAGAAGTATACTTCCATTCTTCTATTATGTGTATGTGGCGGGAAAGTGTTCCAGATGCTTCCTACAGCTAGTTCAGTGATTCCCATTACCAACTGACAGCTCTGAATACCATCTTCGTGTATGTATTGATAGATCGTACGCTCATTGCAGTTGTCCTTAGAACCAAGATCAACCTTATTGGCGTCAGCTACTACAGCTTTCACTGTAGGGTATTCCTCATGTGCAGGAGAAGAGTTCAAATAAAACTCTGCTGGAGCATCAGCAGAATCGCTTGCAAATGAGATGTTTTGCTTGCCTTTGCCTACATACAGACATTCACGATTAGCTATGGCGAAACTCTCCCCATCGACTGTTACTGTACCGCTCGCTCCTATGTTGATGATGCCGAGCTCTCTTCTTTCCAGAAAATATGATGCCTTAGTCAGGTCCTCCAATGCTGGCAAATCCAAAGCTGCACTGGTAGGCACTACGCCCAAAGTGATCATTCTATCGTGCATAGAGTAAACGGCCGTCACCTCTCCTCGCTGCATGACCGAAGGAATCAAAAACCGCTCTCTGAGTTCTTCTTGCGTAAATCTCTTCACATCTTGAGGATGTGATCCGAATCTAGTTTGTGTCATCTAATAATTGTTTTATAAAGTTTAAGTGTGGTTGCAAATCCCATAATAGCTTCCGCTAGTTAGAATTATCGACTTGATCCTACTATTCATCAAAATGTGAATTATGAATAGACTAATACGCCAAATTCAAAGCACTTTTCAACTTTTGGAAGTAATATCAAAAATCGAATAATATTTACTGTGTAATATATACACACTAAATAAAAACACCAAGATATTAGCCCTTTTTGATTCGGTATAATTCGGGACCACCCTTCACTCCGACCTTCTTTTCATTGGTGGATTCGAGCATGTCCATTTGGAGCATTTTCTTTCTGAAGTTTCTACGATCAAGGGTCTCACCTCTAATGCTTTCGAAGAGATCTTGCAATTCGGTCATGGTAAACTTCTCAGGGAGCAGTTCACCAAAAAATAAGTTGTTTTGGATATTGTTTTGTAGCTGATTCCATGCATCCTGAATTTGTCGAGCATGATCAAACCCTAGTTCATCAGGTAATTCTTTCAAGGAAAACCATGCTACATCAGACACGTAACTTCTCGCAATCACTGGATGATTTTCAGGCTTAATCAATGCATAGTAGCACACGGTAACCACTCGTTTCATCGGGTGCCGATTTACTTCACTATAGATCCTTACTTGATCTTTATGGATTCCCTCAATGCTCGTCAGGTTGAAGAGCACATCATCTACTGCCTCTTCCAATGTTTGCCCTTCGCTCATGATACCACCCGGCAGCATCCAATAGTTTTTGAACGGCTCAATTGACCTCTTGACTAGGAGGACCTTCACTTCATTGTCCTGAAAACCAAATACTGCGCAATCTGCAGTGATTGTAGATTCGTAAGAATCTTGAGAAACTGTGGTGTCTAGATTTTTCAGCGTTTTACTGTTTTTCCGCTATGATAATCAATTCTTAGGAATCTCTTGGTTGAGAATCACCATAAGACTACACTTAGGCTAAGCTTTGCTGCCATACCCATGCGGAGCGCATCATTTCATCAAGTCCTAGCTCAGCCTTCCATCCCAGCTCTTCATTAGCAAAGGAAGTTTCAGCGTATATCTGCTCTACATCTCCTGCTCTACGCGCCACAAGCTTATAATTGAGTTTAAGATTGTTGACTTCTTCGAATTTCTTCACCGTCTCCAAAACAGAGTATCCGTTTCCTGTTCCAATGTTGAAAAACTCGAAATTCGCTTTCTCTTTACCTTCCAATAAGCGCTCCACAGCAATCACATGTGCTTTCGCTAAATCAACTACATGAATGTAATCTCGCACAGCCGTGCCGTCTTTGGTGTTGTAATCATCCCCGAATATGCTCAGCTGCTCTCTGATGCCCGCTGCTGTCTGGGTGATGAATGGTACCAGGTTTTGTGGTACTCCTAGAGGCAACTCCCCGATCAAACCGCTAGCATGCGCCCCAACAGGATTGAAATATCTCAGTGCGATGGTCTTTAAAGCATTATTAGCTTTTGAGGAATCTCTCAGTATTTCCTCACAGATCTGCTTGGTATTGCCGTATGGCGATTCTGCCGGTTGAAAAGGCGTACTTTCCGTCACTGGCAGCTTTTCTGGCTGGCCATACACAGTACACGAGGATGAAAAGATGATATCCGAGATATTGCGAGCTGTCATTTCTTCCAGCAGATTGAGCAACGACTTGATGTTATTGCCATAGTACAGCAATGGCTTATTGACTGATTCGCCTACAGCTTTGCTTGCCGCAAAATGAATAATCGAAGTAATGTCACCTTCTTGATCAAACATATTAGACAAAGCTGCTCTATCACATACATCCAATTGATAAAACTTAGGGCGAACTCCCGCGATCTTTTCTATTGAATCCAAAACCTCAATTTTGGAATTGGACAGGTTATCAACGATCACTGCTTCATAGCCTTTATTGATGAGCTCCACTACTGTGTGAGATCCTATATAACCTGTTCCGCCTGTTACGAGTACTTTTTTCATGTTTATGCTTTAATTAATGTCTAATCATTGACGATATGTACACCGTTAGAAATATTGATTTCTACAGGTGAGATATGCTTATTGAATTTATCTAAATACGCAGCATCTAGCTCTTTTACGAACTGCTCTTCCTTACCCTTCTGAATAAGGTTGAGTGTACAACCGCCAAAGCCTCCTCCCATCATTCTTGCTCCCAAAACGTCTGATCTTGAATTGGCGAAATCAGCCATAAAGTCAATCTCAGGGCAAGTTATTTCATATTCGGTTTCCATGGCATGCTGTGCAGCTTTTAGCGTTTCTCCTACAGCATTGAGGTCACCAGCTTTAAGCGCTTCTACGATCGTATGCACACGTACATTCTCTTCAATGACATACTTACATCGCCTAAATACCTCTTCATTAATGTCTGATTTACAGTCATTTAACTGCTCTATATTAACGTCACGAAGTGACTCCACCTCAGGGTACTTTTTCTTGAGAATCTCAACACCTTCATTGCATTGCAGTCTTCTGGTATTGTATTCAGAGCTAGCCAGACTATGACTTACATTGGAGTTGCAAAGCATTAGCGTATAGTTGTTGAGAACCATAGGGAAATGGCTGTACTCCAAAGACTGACAATCCAACAGCAGGACTTGATCTTCTGCTCCCATCATGCTGGCGAACTGATCCATGATACCACACATCACTCCTGCATAGTTATGCTCAGCCTTCTGCGACATCTTGACCATATCCACTCTGCCAATATTGAATCCGAAAAGCTCATTCAACCCAAGGCACGTACCACATTCAAGGGCGGCAGATGAACTCATACCCGAACCTCTTGGCACATCTCCAGAGAATACCATGTTAAACCCCGGTACTTTATGTCCAGCCTTTTCTATTTCGGCCACCACTCCAAGAATGTAGTTTTCCCAAGAATCCTGAGCCAATGGCTTCATCTCGGAAATTTTGAAATCATAACTTGCCTTCAAGTCCAAGGAAATTAGGTTACAAGAATCTTCATCCCCGGATGGGCCTATCGCAAAATAGATCCCTTGACCTACTGCGGCAGGCAAGACAAAACCCATATTATAATCGGTATGCTCACCGATCACATTAATCCGTCCTGGCGCTCTAACGAGTAAGGGTGTCCCTGAAAATTCGGCTTGAAACTTCTCCTTGACAGCAGTTAATATTTCTTGATTCATTCTATTTTCCTTATGGTGTTTCTCAAAACCAACTCCGGTTTGTTCTCAAGAGGCTCTGGTTCTGCGTTATCAATAATTTCTAATAGTTTAAGTGCGGCCATCTCTCCCATCTTTCTAGGTGAATGCTCAACGCTAGATAGTTTTGGATTGGTAAAATCACAAACTAGACGATTATCAAAGCCCAAAAGGGAAACCTCTTGAGGCACAGAGATGTCGTTATCGTTGAAATAAGACAGAGCCCTAATCGCTATAATATCATTGAAACAAACAACCACATCATACTGACCGGTTGTCCAGTTATCCTTTAGCTTTTGCTCCGTAAAATGCATTTGATCTACATACAAGCAATCACAACCTGACAGTCCCGCTTCTTTCAATGCCTTATTATAGCCCTCCAACCTATGTTTGTCATTGACCAAGTTAAGAGTCATTCCTAAGTAAAGAAACCTCCTATGCCCTTGTGATATTAGATGTTTGGCGGCCATATAGGTAGCCTCTTCATCCGCAAAATTCACAGATGGGAATATCTCCTGTTCTATCGGTCTGTCAAAAACCACTGCCTCTTTACCAGCTTGCTTGATGATCTGTAGATTTTCTAATGACTTGGTGCCACGTGCAGGAGAAATAAGAATCCCCTCTACATTACACGCCAATAAAGACTTGATCAGTTCTACCTCCTTCTCATCAGACTCATTAGATTGGCAGATCATCAAATTGTAACCGTGAAATTCGGTTTTCTTCTCTATCCCTGACAAGATGGACGCAAAGAAGTCATCGCTGATATCAGGCACAATCAATCCTATCAATCGAGTTTTGCTAGTTCGAAGGCCCTTAGCCGCTGTATTGACTTGATAGTTCAATCTTTTGGCAGTCTCCTTCACCTGTTCCGCCAACACTTTATTGCCTTGATGCAAACCATTAAGTATCCTAGACACTGTGGAAGGTGATATTCCAAGCTCTCTGGCAATGTCTTTTATAGTCGCTACGGGTTTCATATATTAATCATTCAGTTGGTGTTATGATTAATAAACGTAAATTTAACGTTTATTAATTGGTAATTCCAAATAATCGGTCTCATGATATATCAACACGAAAAAATATGGCTCTCTATCGACAGTTTAGTACTAGGCTATGATCCTGAAGACGAGAATTTAAAGATATTGCTTTTCGAGCGTCAATTGGAGCCATTTGCCAATGAATGGTCGCTTATTGGTGGATTTGTAAACCCCAATGAAAATACCGATGATGCCGCCAGACGTGTGCTGCAAGCATTCACTGGACTCAATGACGTGTTTTTGGAGCAATTACATGTTTTTGGTCAGCATGATAGAGATCCAGGAGGTCAAGTCGTATCTATTCTTTACTGGAGCCTGATCAAGCTAGATGAGATTCATAAAGACATAGTGGTACAGCATGGCGCGAGATGGTTCGATATTCACCAGCTACCTAGTGTTGTAATGGATCACGATCAAATGATAGCGAAAGGAATTGATACCCTGAAAAAGCGAGCTGTAACCTCTCCTATTGGTTTTGAGCTGCTTCCATCCAGATTTACGCTACCTCAGTTGCTCAGGCTATATGAGGCCATTTATGATCGAAAAATCGATGATCGTAACTTTAGAAAGAAGATTCTGGCAACCAATATTTTACAAAGACTAGATCAAAAGGATAAGTCCACATCAAAAAAGGGCGCTTACCTCTATGAATTTGATCAGAAGCAATACCAAAAATTCAAGCACAGTGGCTTCCACCTTGAATTCAACATTTCCTGATCACAAAAAAAGCCTGCTTCATTTTCATGAAGCAGGCTTTCATCAGTAAGTATTTTGAAAATTTATTTTTTTGCTAAATCAACGATTGCTTTGAAAGCATCTGGGTGGTTCATGGCCAAATCAGCCAAAACCTTCCTGTTGATTTCCACATTAGCTTTCTTAAGTGCACCCATGAACTGCGAGTATGACAAGTCGTACTCACGTACACCAGCATTAATTCTCTGAATCCACAAAGCTCTAAACTCTCTTTTCTTAGCTTTTCTATCTCGGTAGGCATACACCATACCTTTTTCGACAGCATTCTTTGCTACTGTCCAAACATTCTTTCTTCTGCCCCAGTACCCTTTGGCTAGCTTCATCGTCTTTTTACGACGAGCTCTGGATGCTACATGATTTACTGATCTCATTTAATTTTTCTTTTTTGACAATTGGCGCCTCTACTGAGAGCTTTTAAGCCATATTATCGGGTTATACAATAAAACCTAATTAGATGTTAAGCATGTGCTTAACATTGCTTTCGTCACTTTTGTGAACCAATCCAGGTTGCGTAAGATTTCTCTTTTGCTTTGTTTCTTTCTTGGTCAAAATGTGACTCTTGTAAGCGTGCTTTCTTTTGATTTTCCCTGTTCCTGTCAGTTTGAATCTTTTCTTCGCGCTTGAGTTAGTCTTAACTTTTGGCATTTCTATATTACTTTTTACTTACTGATTTCGGTGCTATAATGATAGACATTCGCTTTCCTTCTAATTTAGGAAGTAACTCTACTTTTCCTATCTCCTCCACTGCCTGAGCGAATTTCAACAAAAGGATCTCTCCTCTTTCCTTAAACACAATTGTTCGTCCCACAAAATGAACATAAGCTTTAACCTTAGCTCCTTCTTTGAGGAACTTAATGGCATGATTCAATTTGAAATTGAAATCATGTTCATCTGTATTAGGTCCAAAACGAATCTCCTTAACAACAGTCTTCTGAGCCTTGGCTTTGATTTCCTTTTGCTTCTTCTTCTGTTCGTACTTGAACTTAGAGTAGTCGATTACTTTGCATACCGGTGGGTCAGCCTTCGGTGAAATCTCCACCAAGTCCAATCCTTGCGACTTAGCAATCTCCAATGCCTTGTCAGTTGGATATACATCCACTTCAACATTTTCTCCTACTAATCGCACTTCGCGTGCCCTAATCTTTTCGTTTACCTTGTAAGGTTCTTCTACTCTTCCCCTGTACGGCTTTCTGTATGGTCTACTAATTGTGTCTTTTGTTTGGTTCTACCATTGAAAATTAAAACGCAAATATCGCCTTTTATTTCTCTTTATAAAAATCCTATTTTTCTTTATTTAGAAGCGCCTCAATAGTTTTATTGAAGAACTCAATGAATGCGTCCACTTTCATGCTTCCTTGATCGCCTTTACCGTGAGCTCTCACCGCAACACTCTGACTTTCAGCTTCTTGCTCACCTACAATCAACATGAATGGAATCTTCTTCACCTCAGCATCGCGAATCTTCTTGCCTATCTTTTCATCACGTTCATCAATATATCCTCGGATATCTGTTTGCTGTAGTTCGTTGTAAAGCGTCTGAGCATAGTCGTGATACTTCTCAGAAATAGGAAGAATGGCGATTTGCTCTGGTGCTAACCACAAAGGAAAATCACCTGCAGTGCTCTCAATCAAGATGGCTACAAACCTCTCCATAGAACCAAATGGCGCTCTATGGATCATTACAGGTCGATGCTTCTGGTTGTCCGTGCCAGTGTACTCAAGTTCAAACCTTTCAGGCAATGTATAATCGACCTGAATGGTTCCCAGCTGCCATTTTCTACCCAATGCGTCTTTGACCATAAAGTCAAGTTTCGGACCATAGAAGGCCGCTTCACCCAACTCCACAATGGTATTCAAGCCCTTTTCTTCAGCTACTTCTTTGATAGACTGCTCTGCCCGGTCCCACAACTCGTCACTACCTATATATTTATCTGGTGTCTCTGGGTCTCTTAATGAGATCTGAGCGGTAAATTCTTCAAATCCAAGAGCACTAAATACATACAACACCAAATCAATGACTTTGGCAAACTCATCTTTGACTTGCTCCGGACGACAGAATATATGGGCATCATCCTGTGTAAATCCTCTTACCCTAGTCAATCCATGCAGCTCACCACTTTGCTCATAGCGATATACTGTACCGAATTCTGCGTATCTAATAGGTAGGTCTTTGTAAGATCTTGGAGATGATTTGTAAATCTCGCAGTGATGAGGGCAATTCATGGGCTTCAACAAGAACTCTTCTCCTTCGGCTGGCGTGTTTATCGGCTGAAATGAGTCTGCTCCATACTTAGAGTAGTGCCCAGATGTAATATATAGTTCCTTACCTCCGATGTGTGGTGTAACCACTTGGTCATACCCTTCTTTGAGCTGCGCTTTCTTTAAGAAATTCTCTAGTCTCTCTCGCAACACAGCCCCTTTTGGCAACCAAAGCGGAAGACCTTTGCCTACTTTCTCTGAAAATGTAAACAGGCCCAATTCCTTCCCAATCTTTCGATGATCTCGCTTTTTGGCTTCTTCCAGCAATTCTAGATATTCCTTCAGCTCTTTCTGCTTAGGAAATGTGATTCCGTAAAGGCGTGTAAGCTGCTTTCTATTTTCATCTCCTCTCCAATATGCACCAGCTACACTCAGAATTTTAGCTGCTTTAATGAATCCAGTATGGGGAATGTGAGGTCCTCGGCATAAATCCGTAAAGTTTCCTTGCTGGTAGAATGTAATACTACCATCTTCCAATCCGTCGATTAGTTCTAGCTTGTACTCATCATCTTTTTCTTTGAAATAAGTGATTGCATCTGCCTTACTCACCTCTGATCTTACATATTGATGTTTTTCACGAGCGATTTCAAGCATTTTGTTTTCGATTGCCGCCAGGTTATCAGCATCGAACTCTTGATCTCCAAAATCTACGTCATAGTAGAATCCATTCTCTATAGCTGGACCTATTCCTAACTTAATACCTGGATAAAGAGCTTCTAGTGCCTCGGCCATCAAATGTGCAGAAGAGTGCCACATGGTAGCCTTTCCATCGGTATCATTCCAAGTGAGTAAGCTCACTGAGCTATTTTCCGTGATGGGTGTATTGGCATCCACTACTGCTCCATTCACCTTAGCAGCCAACACGTTTCTTGCCAATCCTTCACTGATACTCAAGGCTACATCCATTGGAGTTGACCCTTTCTCATAATTTCTCTCACTACCGTCAGGTAAAGTGACTATTACTTCACTCATTATTCGTCGATTTCTTAGTATTCAAATCAAGCATAGGTATCTTTTTTTCCTGTGCTCTCAGCTTGCGCAAATATGCTATTTTTCGTTCAACTATTTTAGCCTCTTCCTGCACGATTGCATTAGTAGTATCTTTCTTTTGGATTATCTGATACAATCTTAGAGATTGATACAATAATCCTCTTTGGCTAGACAGTTGCGCTTTTTTCCAAAGTAATTCCGTACTACTGTCTGAGGCTATTACAGGATCAATAAAGAGAATGGCAGAATCAAACTCATTGCTTCTAGCATACCAATCAGATCTGCGAAGCAATGCGGTATCTTCTATTTGATCCTCAAGCAATTGATGAGGGAAATGTCGATTACCAGAAACAAACGACACCTCACCATAAAGTAGTTTTTCATCAAGACTGAGGGTCTTACTTGCCGCGATTCTTTCAAAAGTATTCAAAGCCAAATTCACGGAATCAATCCTCAATAAAACTGGAATGTAGATTTCCGTGAGTAGTGGTTCCTTTATATCAACATTAGTCATGCGCTCAAAAGCCATTACAGCCTTAGATGTATCCGATAATGACAGATATGAATTGGCCACAAAGACCAATTCTTCGGTTGAGTTGCTTGATTGCGATAAGATTTCATCCAGGTATACTTTGGCCTCCCCAATGTTGCCAAGGCCTAAATAAGCTTGAGTTTTCCAAACGCTATTCTCCGAGTCAACCCCATATACACTCTCCCAATAGTCTATAATACCGAGCAGGTTTTGATACTGGTTATTTTCAAGGTAAAATGCTGTCGCTAGGCCATATGATTGATGGTCCAGCTTATTCTGACCAATGATCAATTCAATATCTTCTTGCAAGTCTTCTGGCCAACCCAGCTTATCAGCTACAAAAAGCTTTTGTTTACGTAAGTCAATATCGTCAGGCTTTTCAGAGATGATTCGCTTGAGGTCTTCAAATGTACTGGCATAATACTCCAGTCCAGCATCCTCCTCTGTAATGGCATACCTGTGGTAATCTGTACAAGCAGTAAGTATTATTATGAGGAGTACAAGAGTGTTGCGCACTAAAGGATAACTTGAATATTGAACTTCAACCCAAATTTACGAACATCAGGGGCATCTAAATAGGTAAGCCGATGAAAAGCTTCGACCGAAAAGATTTTGAAGATATTCTCAATGCCATAACCCATCTCTATATACGGCTTATTCTGAAACTGACTAAATGGTAAAATCGGATTACCATCTGAATCCAGTACATGTTGGGTCATGCCAATATTGGTGTCGCTCAGATCTCCATAGAGGATATTCGTACTCCCAATTAGCCTCCATTTGAGCTTTTTCATGACAGGAATGGTATTTAGCACGAACCCTTCGAACTGGTGCCTGTATCTGAACTCCAGGTATTTATCTGTACTGAATTCGAAAAAATCCATCAAGTTGTAGGCAAAATCCACATAAAAGAAAGTCTCATTTCCAATCGTATTATAGAGCATAGTGTATGGTAAGTCTCCCAAAATATAACCCCCAGTGAACCTAATTTTAGACTTACCTAGCAATCCCATTTTCTGGTTTTTCTGTACGCTTAGCTTGAACTTGTGATAAGAAAAGTCGCTCGATAATACATTCTTAAGACCATACGTATAGTCTACATTAAATGCAGGCCACCGTCTGGTTCCTAGGCTAATACGTTCATTGTCATTGATTGCGAAGACCTCATCCTTTGAGAATCGTGCGGACAAAGTAACCTCGGTGACCTCATAATTGTTGAAAGTCTCAGTATCGCCTGGCTCTTTGAAATAATTGAAGTTGAAATATGGATCATAAGTCTGATGTTTGAACGCAATAGACCCTCCAAAACCTGCACTAATTTGTCTGAATACACTTAATCGATATTTGTTGGAGAGAAATGGTTGAGTTAATGTACCAAATCTGCTAAGCGAGTAAAACAAACTGTTCGGTTCTATCTGATCATTTAGCAGCCAGATCTGCTCTACCTCTTTTTGCTGCTCGTACCTAATATTCGTCCATGGCTGTCTTGATAAAATCCGGTCTGCAAAAAATCGATATTTAAACTGTTCGTCATCAAACCCATATCCTATATGTCCGCCAAAAGTCCACTTTCTGCTGATGTCAATCGTAGATCTTGCTCCAAATCCTATTCTAGTCCCTTCAATGTTGTTTTTACCAAAAAAGGTAGCATACGGCCCGACATCCCAGCTTCCTATTTTATAATACCCATTCACCGCAAACTTGGCTAAATCCATATAAGTCTTTACAACTGGGATTTTTTTCATTGAATCAATCATGGAAAACACGTTGATCTCAGTACTCGAAAGCGAATCATGTCTATTGGCTTCCCAAAACTCATCGGTGTAGTCCCGTACATCTTCTTCCATGACTACAGGATTCAAGTAAAACTTATTGGGCTTAGGATCATTGACTATATGATCTCGCGTGGATACATAGAATTTTGCCAGCATACCAGCAGTCTGCTTGGTTACTTGGGCAACATCCACTACTACCCTTGTCTTCTCCGGCAGCCAAGGCCCTGCTTCTGTTTTGAACAAATCTTGCTGAATCTTGACCTTTTCTATATAATTCAAATTAGCAGATCGAGGAACAGTGGCATCTATGCGCTTAAGCGCATAGTCATCCTTAGAAATCCACATAGTGCCGATAAAAGCCAAATCCTGTTCTCGCTTAGGATAGAAATCAATTCTATAACAAAAATGATCTTCCAGGTAAAGACTGTCTTCTAAATAGACTTCATAATAAAGCTTCCAACCATCTGCCAAAGGAGACACAAATTCCTTGGTAACGATATTGAGCCAGTTTTGATAAAAATTATACTCCTGAAATGTAGACCCGATAACTTGTGAAGTGAGTGTTCCATCTGTGATCCCTACGGCGCTTACTTTCGTTTTAATAATGTTTTCGTGGCGAAACGTTGGATCCTTCTTATAGTAGTACCTAGAGATTGCTTCAGACAAAAAAACAGGAAGTATGGGCTTACCATCTTCGCCAGCTATTTGCTCTATACTATCTAGTACGTTGGTGATTTTTTGTACGACCTTCCTCTTTCTGAATTTGTCAGAAATGTTATCAACATCAAATTCCACTTTGGTATAACTCTCATATTCATAAGCACTTAGAGCACGTTTATCGTTCAATTCTTTATTGGCTACTACCCCTCTCATGATCTTCCATGCAGGATTTTCCCCTGCATAAACCACCACCTCGCCCAGCGTTTGCACATCTTCCTCAAGTTGAAAATTAATTACTTGATCAGCTCCTAGCTGCACAGGCTTAGAGCGCTTGATAAAGCCAATATATCTTACCTCGAGTTCTGAAACATCCAAGCTTGTTTCAGCCACAAAATTTCCCTCAAAATCTGTAATTGCACCTTCCTGTGTTCCTATAAAAACAACATTAGCAAATGGTATAGGCGTACCACTTTCTGCTTCGGTCACTTTTCCAGACACACGAGTTTTCTGGGCCAATCCTATAAGAGAAGTGAGAGAAAGAAGAGTGAAAAGAATCTGCTTCAAAATAAACTTGAATCTGACATTTTTTAAGAGAATGCAAAACAAGTCTTTTTTTACGTAGATCGCAGAACTTTGATTTGATTAACTAATATTTTTCTTGATTTCATTGACATCATGCTGAAGATTGAGCACCATACCTGCAATCTTATCAATGGACAGCTCACTCGCTGATTCAGGGTCAGGGAATTCTATACTGATATATGCTTTCGCTTCCCATACTTCCAAAATATCCTTTGGCTGAATTTCATAGGCAGAATAAGACTTATTATCTGACACTAAGTATAAAGTCCCTTTCTCCGCTATGTAGTTGAAAATCCTTTTGTACACCACCCCCTCCTGTAGTGTGACCAAGACGTATGTTTTACCATTCTTAATTTCATCAAAGGAGTCGACATATTTCCCAATAACGATTGATCCTGATGCTATTGGCAACATGGAATCGCCGTTGATCTCGAACGCTCTATAAGTAGCATTTTTGGGTAGCATAGGCAAATTAAACTTGGGTAATTCCGTGAGATACTCAGGATCAGAATATCCATTGGTATACCCTGCAGCGGCTTTTTGAGGAACCAACTCTATATTCTCATTGTCCTCTTTATCTACTGTGATAGAAAGAACACGAATTTTGTCTTTCTTGAAGAGACCTTTGTTCTCTCCTGTCAGATCATTGCTAATTAGATCATCAGTGCTTACACGCAACACATCTGCAATATTGAGAAGCGTCTGCAATCTCGGTTCTGCTCGAGCCTCTTCATAGGCTCCAACGACCGATCGCTTAATCCCCACCTGTTGAGCAAATTGCTCCTGGGTATAACCTGCCTTCTTTCTTAGATGCTTTATGTTATTGGCGATAATACTCACTGCTTCAATGTTTTGGTGTCTCAAAAAATTATTAAAGAGCTATTGCAAATCCTATCATTTCAAAAGGACCATCAAGCTTATTCAATTGACTTAACTATCAAAAATGATAAAGTTCATATCATCCTTGCCGCTCTTACCTATAGAATACAAATGTAAATGATGAAATTCTCTGGTCTGACGAATCGTGTTGAGTTTTTCCTTGATGTTAATTACGACATCTTTTAGGGTTTTATTAGCATCTACCAGCACGTATCCATACAGATCTTTGCGCTCTTGGATAGTAGCAAAAAACTTCACCTGACATTTACCTGATTTGAGTTTCTTAGATTTAAGTTTTAAGGCGTATTCACTATCAAAATGCACATCTGCACTTTGCATGATCAAATCTGAAACCCTAAAAAGATTAGCATTCATTTCCATAGCTCATTTCATTTACAAGCTAAATTTGAGCATAATATTAGTAATAACCAATATTATTAGAATTAATTACTAATTATATGAGTATTTATTTTATGCTATAATTGAAATGAGCCATCAACTTGCGTATAGATTCATTCGAGTTAATCGTCTTAACACGTTCGCTATGTTCGGGATTCTTCCATTTGTGTAGAGAATCATGTTGAATATTCTTCAAAGAACCGCTCCAAGCTTTATTGGTGCGTACTGTTGCGTGTTCAAACCAGTTATCCGTTTGATTAAATGGGCTTAGTTCTAAAAATTCACTCAATGCGGCTATCTCTTTTCCTGGTGCAAGGACTAGATCTTCATACCTGAGGGTATATACCTGAGGATGATTCTCGTGCCGAATCCCTGCATTTACATCCTTGATATAACGATCAATGGGGATCCAATATTGATGAGGATCTAAAGGATGAACCGAAGTACAAACTGCACGTGGATCTCGCACTATATGTATGAATTTAGCTTTTGGCCCAAAATACCCCAGTATATCCTCAATATGGTGCACATTGGCTGGTCGCTTCTCACACCACCTCTTATGAGCAGTATGTACGCTAGCTTGCAATATGGCTCTATGAAACCGATCTATTCTTACCGGAAAACCTTTATGGTCTTTTGCTGTCCAATCCGTAAAGGCATCAGTCTCATGTGGAATGGCGAAAATATCAGGATGTGCGGATAATATGGCCAGGAGTAGCGTAGTGCCTGATCTCCCACAACCTCCTATCAAAATTGGTGGTTGGGGGAAATAGCGATTACATTTTTGTCTCCCTAGATAATTGATGATAGGGCTTGAAAGATGTTCCTTAAACCAATTATTCATGTCATCTATGTGCTTGATTCATTGAACGTCAAAATACTAGCCCTTACAACGCGAATTGATGGAATTGTCTATTTCATCATATCTCCAAAAACCTCTTTGAATTTCTTCACTTTAGGTGCTACTACAAACTGGCAATAAGGTTGACTCTCATTTTCGTTGAAATAATCCTGATGGTAGTTTTCGGCTGGATAAAATGTATCTATTGGTGTGATTTCGGTTACAATTGGGTCATTCCATACTGCTGCCTTGTCCAATGCCTCCTTTAGAGCTTGAGCTACTGTTCGCTGTTGATCATTATGATAATAGATAACAGACCTGTATTGCGTACCCACGTCATTACCTTGACGATTCAAAGTAGTAGGATCGTGTGTTTTCCAAAAAACCTCAAGCACTTCATGTAAAGTAACTACCGATGGATCGAATGTCACCTGTACAACTTCCGCATGTCCAGTTTTTCCCGTAACCACTTCACGGTAAAAGGGATCTTTCGTTTTACCTCCGGCATACCCTGACACTGCTGATTCTACTCCCTTGAGCCTTTGAAATATAGCCTCTGTACACCAAAAGCACCCTGATCCAAGCGTTATTACTTCCATATTTTTAAGATAAGAATAGGTAAACTAATCGAAGATTTAATTGGTTCAATGGTTAATCAATATTTTTCAATTCATTCAAAAAATCTCCTTGAATCAATATCACAGATGGCTTGGGTACATTGTCTTCACCTTCTGGCCAATTACTAGTAAAAACACCTCGCATTGATTGTGCACCAGGGTGATTGACGCTTACAAACAAGTTTTCAAATTCAGGGTCAAAAGAAATTCCTGAAAACGATGCTTCCATTGGAGCAGTGGCTACCCTAATCGGATCAGATGTACCCGCCGGCACTACATAGAGTCCATTATTTCCAAAAGATAAATAAGTGTCGGTGTTCGCTGATTCTAAAGGCATGTCTGTACCAACCCAAAGATTGCCATAAGAATCAAATCTCAACAAACTAGGATTAGCCATATCAGCCTCTGTGCCACACGCGATATAAGTCTCATAGTCAAAGCTCATAGCCGAATAATCGTCATTATTCTCTTGTAACCTTATGATTTCACCATAAGAATCATTGCCGTTCAAGGCAATAAACAAACCTCCAGTATTAGGATCCTTAGCTATACCATGTGGGCTTTCCACGGGTGTACCACCTACCATTTTGGCAGCAGCAGGTACATTGATCATCATAGCTGTTTCATCCTCAAATTCTTTATTCAATTGTTCGTCTGCATGATCTATTGGGCGCCAAACTTTGTTTTTCATATTGGCAACATAAAGCTGTCCGGGATAAATTCTATTTGGCGTATCGCTTATGTACTTGTAAAGCATACCACCTGGTCTCGTATCACCAGTGTAGATGACCACTCGCCCATCAGGTAAGCCTACAGCGGTAGCAGCTCCATGAGCAAACCTGCCAAGACCAATTTGTTTCTTCATTTGACGGCTAACCGGATCTATTTCTACTACCCATCCGAAATGCTCAGTCGGTTTGGAAAGAAAAGTTTCCCACATCAAATTACTCTTGTCATACTTTTTGGTGTCATAGTCTCGGTCACCGTAGTAGTGTTTGAAGTTTCCCTCGCTAGACAGGATTGTTCCCCAAGGAGTCATTCCTCCATTGGTATTTGCCACTGTACCGAAGGAACTTGTTCGGTTTCGAATAGGTTCATGCCACTCAAAGGGAAAGGTCTGTGCTCCTGTTACTCTTATATTTTTGGGATCTTCTAAATACTTCCAAGAAGAAAAAGATTTATCCAACTTAAGAATAGTACCTCCTACTTGATAAAGCTCCTTACGAATTTGATCTCGCTCCCTAGACACATCATATGAGAACGAATAACCTGAAACAAAGAGTGGATTCACTAATTCATGACTTACCCATAGTTGTGGGTCAGAACCATCCTCCCCTTGAATAAACTCTACATGAGAGCTGCCAAATCCAAAATAGTGATTCTCAGAAATCTGATCTCCCCATTTGATCAACACGGAATACTCCAGACCATCAATAAGCTTCACATCATCAGATTTCTGTGCAGAGATCCCTTCTTTTGAATCACTCGCGCACCCTGAAAGCATAAACATCGCTAAGCAGGAAATCAGAATATTGGCCCAAGATTGATTGACTCTAGTCATTGATAAGAAATGATTATTAAAATGCTAATCTAGCATCATTGACGAAAATTATGATCTTTAATGGAGATCTACCGTTTAGATATTTTAATTCTGAATTAATTGCGCAAAGCTTCTTGCCCATTCAAAATGATCATCCACGTTTTTTATGCTAAATATTTGTCGCAAAAATCTGCTTAGTACAATCCTCCTAATCCTTTTTGTGAGTGTCTTTGGGCAAGATTCGGTCACCACAAAGGCAGAGAAAAAGAAGGACTTTTTCGTGTTTCCGGCATTCTTTTATTCTCCTGAAACAAGTTTTGGATTTGGAGCAGTGGATATTCTGTATTTCAGAACCTCAGACAACCCATCCGCTAGACCCTCTAGCATGCAAAATGTACTCATCTTCACATTGCGTAATCAGATACTCTTCACCAATCCATACAGCGTTTTCCTAAAAGATGATGAATATTGGCTCAATGGCGAATTAGGCTTTTATCATTATCCTTATGACTATTATGGCATTGGTACGGACTTGCAAGCGAAGGAAACATATACAGCCAGCTTTTTAAGAGTCGAATTGAACGCCTTGAAAAAATGGAGCGACCACTTATATATCGGCCCTACGCTATTTCATGATAATTATTTTAGAATAAAAGCGGATCCGGATGGCGATCTTATAACTAACAATGTGCTCGGCATTCAAGGTGGCCAATTGATGGGTTTTGGGGGGTCACTGATATGGGATAAACGAAACAATCTTTTCAGTCCATACAAAGGTCATTACTTGAGCAGCAGACTAATCAAGTATCAGGACCAATTGATCGGCGATTACGAATTCTTAGATTTCAACCTTGATGCCAGAAAATATTTTCATATCAATGATATCTGGGAAACGGCCTTTCAGGCCTATCACCAATCTGTTTTGGGGGATGCTCCGTTTTATAACTATGCACAGTTGGGAGGTGCCGAACGAATGAGAGGATATTTCAGAGGTGCATATAGAGACAGACACTATAGCCTCCTTCAGGCCGAAGTGAGAAGATACCTAACTCCTTGGCTGGTTGCCAGTGTGTTCGGAGGAGTCGGGTCGGTAGGTGATGAGTTTTTGGGTTATGACAAAATACTAGGTAGTTATGGTATTGGCTTACGATCCGAAATTGACCCCAAAGAACGGGTAAGAATTCGTCTCGATTATGCACGTGGATATCAGACAAGTGGATTTTATATCAGTATAAATGAAGCCTTTTGAGAGTGAATAGTATTCAATAAAGGAATTGTAACGCCCCGATTGTATTCAGCTATCCATTTGGATAATTCTGCTACTTTTACTCTTCGCCTTATCTAAAATCTTATGAATAAGCTAGAATCACTCGCTGTTGAAGGAAAAATCAACGAATCGGCTAGCATGCGTGATCGCCAATCGATCGTCATCAATGCTCCTATCGAGAAAGTATGGTCTATCCTAACAGAAATAAATAGTTGGCCTTCATGGTACCCAGCTATCAAAAAGAGCCAATTGGACGTTTTTGAAGTGGGGGCCGAATTCACATGGAAGATAAAAGGAAACACACTTCGCTCAATTTTAAGACAGATTGACAAGCCACATTCCCTTACCTGGACAGGAACATTCAAAAACGTCAAAGCCATCCATAACTGGAGATTAGAAGCAGCTGATGATTATCAAACCATAGTGACTACTCAGGAGTCTCTAGAAGGTATAATGACCATATTTATCAGTCATCCAAAATTCAACAAATCGCTAATCGAGTGGCTGGAATGTTTAAAAAGAGAGGCTGAGAAGTAAATACTAGCCCTCTCCTTTTAGCGCTTTAATCTGACCTTTTAGCACTGCAAAGTCAGGAACTATTGCCAATGCTTTATCATATTCTGCTAGAGCAGCTTCTTTGTTGCCTTTGGCTTCCTCTATCATTCCTTTGAGTCTGATGGCCGCTACCTGCATCGAAATTTCTTGCCTTTCATTTTGCTCCTTAGGGAACAACAATTTCAACTCTTTGGCTTCAGTCGAATTGATGATGATATCTGCATTAGAAGTCGCTTCGCCAAAACGTTTAAGATCTAACTGCAAGAATGCAACTTTATAAAGTGTACTGATATTATTGTTGGCCAAGTAAAGTTTTTCGTAATAACCTACAGCCCTATTCTTTACGCCCAGATTTTCAAAACAAATTGCCGCAATCTCAGTAGCGAATAAATCCTCAGGATTTACTGCAATCGCGTCTTGAGCCACAAGCGCAGCGGAGGCGTACTGATTATAATCTAAATATGAGATAGCCAATGAATCTAAAACCGTAGAATTGGTTGGATCCAAAATCAGTAGATTGTAGAGGGCAGTTCTAGCCACATTGATATCATTGTATTTCATAGCCTGATCATATAGATAGGCCTGCTTACGCACTTCAAAGGGGATAGAATCTTGAGCTTGCTGTTCTTGAGCAAAAGCTGCGCTAGATATAGTCAGGATAAGTCCTAATATGATGTATTTCATGAGTGTGATTAAGTATAAATAAATGTAAATGTTGTTGTATTGTGTGGCAAAAATAGGAATTAGTTTGACTTCACGGTAAGCCCTTTGGACTTACCTATTTCGAGCATGAGCTCAAAAGCCTCAGTTGGGTCATTTTTTATATGCCCTTCCAGTACCGCTTCTTTGATTTCAGCTTTGATTTCACCTACTATTCTCGACGGTTTTAATTCAAAAGTATTGATAATAGTCTCTCCTGAAACTGGAGGTTGAAAATTTCGGACATGGTCTCTAGACTCTACTTCCTTAATCTTTTCCTCTACCTTCTTGAAGTTGGCGAGGTACTTCCTCACCTTGTCCATATTCTTGGAGGTAACATCTGCCCTGCACAAGGTCATCAGATCATCTATGTCGTCTCCTGCTTCATATAATAGCCTCCTAATGGCAGAATCCGTAACCCTTTCGTTAACCAAAGCAATTGGTCTCAAGTGAAGCTTAACTAGTTTTTGAACAAACTTCATTTTCTCATTGAGCGGAAGCTTAAGCTCCTTGAAAATCTTAGGAACCCACCTTGCTCCAAGATCTTCATGACCATGAAAAGTCCACCCAACTTTCTCATTGTATCGCTGCGTAGCTGGCTTGGCTATGTCGTGCAATATGGCTGCCCATCGCAACCATAAGTCATTGGTATCCAGACTGATATTGTCGAGTACCTGAAGAGTGTGATAGAAATTATCCTTGTGCGAATTGCCTTTGACTTTCTTTACTCCCTGAAGCTTGGCCATCAAAGGAAAGATGATCTTAAGAAGCCCTGAAGAGAAAAGTAGTTTGAACCCGTAAGATGGCGTCTTTGACAGAATGATTTTGTTCAGCTCATCTGTGACACGCTCTTGTGATATAATCTTAATACGCTCTTTTTGAGTAGAGATAGCAGCATACGTATCAGCATCTATATCGAACTCCAGCTGTGAGGCAAAACGAATCGCTCGCATAATCCGCAAAGGATCGTCTGAGAAAGTTACCTCCGGATCAAGTGGGGTTTTTATGAGCTTTTGCTCTAGGTGCTTCACACCATCAAACGGATCAATTAACTCCCCAAAAGTATTTTCATTGATAGAAATGGCCAATGCATTGATGGTGAAGTCTCTACGATTTTGATCGTCCTCTAGCGTACCATCTTCCACTATGGGCTTTCGAGAATCGGAACGGTAACTCTCCTTTCTGGCGCCCACAAACTCAAGATCAAATTCATGATAAGTAATAGCGGCAGTTCCGAAGCTCTTGTATACCACAAGTTTGGCATCTTTCCCTAGGATTTTTTTGACCTTTTCTGCCAAGCGAATACCGCTACCAATACAGACAAAATCAATATCCTTAGAAGGTCGATCTATGATCAGATCTCTTACATAACCCCCGACTATATAGGCTTCAAGCTTCATATCATCAGCTACCTGTCCTACTCGCTTAATGATCGCATCTAGATCGATGGCCTTCTTTGTTACCTCATTGATATGCATTGGCGCAAAAATATACAAATACGCTTGTGCCGCTTGGTATTCACCGACAATAATACGCTCTAACCAAAAACGATTTTTGTGCACTTCAAATCACCTAAAAGTATGACCATCTTGTTAGTTTTGTTTGATTTTAACACCTATTCTATGGCCTCTACCATTCTCGAAGAAATTCTACAATTGACCAAGGATTTGAACTATCATAGTCATATCTATTATCAAGAGAATAGGTCTGAAATATCCGACATGGAATTCGACCTTAGACTGAAACGTCTGGAGGAGTTGGAAAGTAAGCATCCCGAATATGTACAATCAGATTCTCCTACGCATAGAGTTGGTGGTAGTGTGACCAAAAACTTTGAAACGGTGCACCACAAGTATCCCATGCTTAGTCTGGGTAATACTTATTCGCAGGAAGATTTGGTCGAATTTGACAAGCGTGTAGCCAAAGGTCTTGGCACGGATGATTACGAATATTTCTGCGAACTGAAGTTTGACGGAGTGGCTATTAGCCTGACTTACCAAAAGGGAAAACTAGCCCAAGCGGTAACTCGAGGTGATGGTGAAAAAGGTGATGATGTCACTAGCAATGCCAAAACCATTCGCACGCTTCCTTTGAGCATACAAAAAGACACTCTAGATTCATTCGAAGTTCGTGGTGAAGTGTTTATGCCTAAGAAAGAGTTTTTGGCACTCAATGAACAAAGAGCTCTGAATGATGAAGCACTATTAGCAAATCCTAGAAATACAGCCTCCGGAACCTTGAAAATGCAAGATTCCACAGTTGTGGCGAGCAGACATTTGGATTGTCATTTGTACGCCCTACTTGGAAATGAACACAATGCAACTACCCATGAAGAAGCCATTCATAAATTGGAAGCCTGGGGGTTTAATGTCTCTCAGACCTACAGCAAATGTCAAACGATAGACGATGTGTTGGTCTATATCAATGAATGGCAAACTAAGCGCCACGAACTTCCTGTAGAGACAGATGGCATTGTGATTAAGGTAAATAGTCATGATCAGCAAGAAGAATTGGGCTTTACGGCCAAAAGTCCTCGCTGGGCCATATCTTATAAATACAAAGCTGAGGCGGCAGAAACCACGCTAAATGACATTACTTATCAGGTAGGGCGAACAGGAGCCATTACACCTGTGGCTGAATTGTATCCCGTGTTGCTTGCGGGCACTACTGTAAAAAGAGCATCACTCCACAATGCCAATGAAATTGAACGATTGGATGTGCGAATTGGTGATGCAGTGCATGTGGAAAAAGGCGGTGAAATCATTCCTAAAATCACAGGGGTGAATCTTGAAAAACGAGGTAATTCATCCCCTACTGTCTATATCACCCATTGTCCTGAGTGTCAAACAGAACTAATTCGGAAAGAAGGTGAAGCCAATCACTATTGTCCAAATGCTGCTACATGCCCTCCGCAGGTACGAGGAAAGATTGAGCATTTCATTTCGCGAAATGCAATGGATATTAGCTTCCTGGGTCCAAAAACGATACAAGGACTTTTGGACAAAGGACTTATCAGAAACCTCTCGGATTTATATCATTTGACCTTTGAGTCACTCAACGGACTCAAATTTCTTGATATAGACGAAGAAACAGGTATTGAAAAATCCAGATCAATCCAAGAAAAATCAGCCCAGAACATTATTCAGGCCATTGAAGCATCTAAATCAAAGCCATTCGAAAATGTGCTTTTTGGACTTGGAATTAGGTACGTTGGTAGAACGGTCGCAGAAAAGCTTGCTGAGCATTTTGGGACAATTGAGGCATTGCAAAATGCAACACAAGAAGAAATCGTAGCTGCGGATGAAATAGGTGAAAGAATTGCTCAAAGTGTGGTTAACTATTTCTCAGACCCTGACAATACGGAGATTATTGACCAACTAAGATCGGCAGGGCTCATATTCAAGAAAGACAAAGCTGAACCATCCGATGAAAAACAAATCTTTGCGGATAAAACAGTGGTGGTGTCAGGGGTTTTTCAGAATTTTGAAAGAGAGCAGCTAAAAGCTATGATTAAGGCAATGGGAGGAAAAGTAGGTTCATCAATAACAGGCAAAACTGACTTCTTAATAGCGGGAGAAAATATGGGGCCGGCAAAACTGGAAAAAGCGCAGAAACTGGGAACTACGATAGTTTCGGAAGCGGAATTCAGTCAGATGATTCAAGAGGGATGATTAAATCTTCAATCATAAAATGGAAAACTAAGCGAAATTTCAAGAAAAGAACCTTGAATTCATTTGTAAGTTTCAGAGAGGCTAGAAAAATTGCTTTGCTGTATTCTGCCGAGTTTCAAAAGTCCAACAACCTTGATTTACTCATTGCAGAGCTAAAAAAATTGGGATTAGAAGTAAGCACTATGCTGTACCTCGATTCCACTAAAGAAAATTCAGAAACACCCTATTACAATAAGAATGACATAGCCGTCAGTGGTGACCTCCAAAAGAGCGATCTTGATTTTTTTATCAACCAGAAGTATGACTTTGCGGTTTATTTAGACAATTCTCTGAATTACCTCCTAGATTACATTTTTTCTAAGATTGATTGTCATTGTCGGGTTGGGATTTATCACCCAGAGCGTTTATCATTTTTAGATCTTATGATCCAAAACACCCCTTCAAAGCCCAATATTGAAACAGAAATCTTACGTTATTTAAAATTAGCAAACACATGAGCAGTAGCATGTTTAGAGGCACGGGAGTTGCACTGATTACACCATTCAAGGAAGACTATTCAATTGATTTTGAAAGCTTAAAGAAGGTGCTATCGCACGTGAGTGATGATGTAGATTACTTGGTCATATTGGGAACTACTGGCGAGGCTCCTACTTTGAGTGCTGAGGAAAAAAATCAAATTACTGAATTTGTGATTGAGCACAACATCAAAAAATTACCTCTTGTATATGGTCTAGGTGGCAACAGCACGCAATGGGTGTTGGATCAAATCGACATTATCAAAGATTATCCAATTGATGCCATTTTGAGCCTGAGTCCTTATTACAACAAACCTTCGCAAGAGGGAATCATCAAGCATTATACGACCATAGCTGATGCGAGTCCTTTCCCGATCATACTATACAATGTGCCAGCCAGGACAAGCTCCAATATAACTGCAGATACTACCCTGAAACTCTCTAATCACCCCAATATCATAGGTACAAAGGAGGCCTCTGGAAACTTGATGCAGTGTATGGAAATACTGAAAAATGTCCCCGAGGAGTTCCTACTTATCTCAGGAGATGATGCACTTACCCTACCAATGATGTCTTTTGGTTGTGCTGGAGCCATATCTGTAATAGCCAATCTACAACCCAAAGATTTTTCAGAAATGGTTAGAAAAGCTGCCAATGGTCAATATGAAGATGCAGCCAAATTACACTACCAAATGCTTGAAGGATACGAATTAGTTGGTGCAGAAGGGAATCCTGTGTCTGTGAAATGTGGACTGAATCAACTTGGAGTTATAAGTAGTCAAATGAGACTGCCACTAGTTCCTGGCACACCACAACTTGAGCAATCATTTAGAGAATACTTGAAATAATTTGATCCTGCGGTTAGGCAGAGGGCTTTACTCCGTTTTCCTTTCGCTTTTTCTCAAAATATCGTAAGATTTCTTCATTTGACATGCCCTCTAGTTTTGTGCTAAGAGTATCTCTTTGCTCACGCATAAACCTTACAGCGTCGTAATCCTTTTTGGTTTCAATCTTCATAATGCATTAAATCTCTAGGTGAACGAATTTCGAGCTTTTGATAGCCATTTTTAATGTTGATCGCATTATAACCTCGAATCCTTTCAACATTAACTATATGTTTGAAATTCCAACTTATTAAAAAATCAGCTCTTTGGATGGTTGCAAGGGCTATATGTAAGCAATCCGCATAACTGGTTTTACCAACCACTTTTTCAGCAATATATTCTGAAGCCAATTCAACAGCTTCTCTAGATTCAACAACAAACTCGGTAAAATCAGATCGAATTTTTCTTACCGAACTTTTGACTCCTTCAGGAGCGTTCTTGAGTTCCTCTTGCGTTACAGTGGAAAACAAGATAACAAACTCACCATTCATGATTCTCTCAAAAAGAGGTTCAGTATATTCTTGAAATTCCTAATCAAAAAGTCCTCCAAACACCGATGTGTCTATATACAGTCTCAGCTTTTTCATCCTATGCTAATTTACGAATATCCAATCAGAATGGTTGTTCATTCAACTCGGCGCATGGTGCATGTGATGAATCACATTAATTATAAGGCATAAAAAAAGGGGCTTAAAGCCCCTTCTCTTATAATGTATAATCGAAATGATTACTTGTTCTTCATGTTCTGAACTTCGATTCGGATTTCCTGCGCCAAATTTTTCATTTCTTGCATTCCTTTTCTTACTCTAGTTCCAGCTGCAGAATTTTCTTTGTCATAAAATTTCGCGAAATCTGCTTCTAGCGCGTCAATCATTTCTTTCAATTGTTCGAATCTTTTCATTTGAATATTCTTTAAGGTTACTGATAATTATTCGATATAGCAATTTATACAAATAGTTCAAAAAACAAGCATATAGGGCTAAAAAACCTAGATTTTAGCATAAGCCCCCTCTACTCCTGCTTTTTTGTAAACACCGCTATCTAATTTTTCTTTCACAGCTTCAAAAGCTGCTATGGTTTCCTTCACATCATCCATAGAATGAACCGCTGTAGGTATGATTCTGAGAATGATTGTTCCCTTAGGCACTACCGGATAAACCACCACAGAACAGAAGATGCTATGCTGCAGTCTCAAGTCCTTTACTAGATTAACAGCTTCGAGTGTATCTCCGCTCATGACTACAGGTGTCACTGGTGATTGAGTAGATCCTATGGTATATCCTTTCTCTTTAAATCCTGTCTGTATAGCTCTTACTATTTTCCAGAGATTTTCCTTGAGTTCCGGTTTAGACTTAAGCAGTTCAAGGCGCTTCAGGTTACCAATAACTAATGGCATTGGAAGTGACTTAGCAAATATCTGTGACCTCACATTGTATTTGAGAAGATCAATGATATCAGCATCCCCAGAAATGAATGCTCCTATACTTGCCATAGATTTCGCGAAAGTAGAGAAATAGATGTCTATGTCAGCTTGAACTCCCTGCTCCTCACCTGCTCCAGCACCGGTTTCACCCATCGTTCCAAAACCGTGAGCATCATCCACCAATAGACGGAAATCAAACTTCTCTTTAAGCTTCACGATAGATTTTAAATCACCCATCGCGCCTGACATACCGAATACACCTTCAGTGATTACCAAAATACCACCACCAGTTTCAGCGACTATCTTTTCGGCTCTCTTTAGTTGTTTCTCCAGGTTTTCAATATCATTATGAGGATAAACAAATCGCTTACCCATGTGCATTCTCAAACCATCTATAATACAAGCATGAGATTCAGCATCGTATACAATTACATCTTTTCGGTCTACTAAGGCATCAATCACAGACATCACGCCCTGATAACCAAAGTTGAGTAGCATAGCTGATTCCTTTTGAGAAAAATCAGCCAATTCTTTTTCTAAGCGTTCGTGGTACACAGTATTACCCGTCATCATACGCGCACCCATCGGATAGGCCAATCCCCATTCCGCTGCTGCATCTGCATCCGCTTTTCTTACTTCAGGGTGATTTGCCAGACCCAGGTAGTTGTTCAAACTCCATGTCAAAACTTCCTTCCCTTTAAACATCATTCGAGGGGCTATTTCACCTTCGAGTTTTGGGAACATATAAAAGTTATCATCAAAGTAAGAATGCTGCCCTAGAGGTCCACGATTCTGTAGTAATTTTTCAAATAAATCCATCTATAACGCTTATTATTAACCCTTTGCCATATGGTATCGCAAAACTAACATTAATTAAAGATTGGACAATAGTAATGTTGTCATTTCATAGCCTTCACATTGATGATTTAATTCGTTACAATTGTGTCTTAGCCCCATTCTATGAAGATCCAAAAAATCCTTGTCGCCAATCGCGGCGAAATAGCCATCAGAGTCATGAGATCGGCCAAAGAGCTAGGTATAGCCACAGTGGCTGTATATAGTGATGCAGACAAATACACAGCTCATGTCACCTACGCAGATGAGGCCATCCATATTGGGCCCGCACCATCCTCACAATCGTATTTAATAGGCGAAAAGATTATTGAAGCTTGCAGAAAGACCAACGCAGATGCTATTCATCCAGGGTATGGGTTTCTTTCGGAGAATGCGGAATTTGCCAAATCAGTAAAGGAAGCTGGTCTCATTTTCATTGGCCCATCCTCTGATGCTATAGAAGTAATGGGTGATAAATTGGCTTCTAAACAAGCTGTTAAGGATTTTGACGTACCCTTAGTACCGGGCATGGATGAACCCATCAGCGATGTGAATGAAGCTAAAAAAGTAGCTGACTCCATTGGCTACCCTGTGATGATTAAAGCCAGCGCAGGAGGCGGTGGCAAAGGCATGCGCATCGTAAATAATCCGAAGGACTTTGACGAGCAAATGACCAGAGCAGTGAGTGAGGCCAAAAACTCATTCGGTGATGAAGCTGTGTTTGTTGAGAAATTCATCACCTCTCCCAAGCATATTGAAGTCCAGATATTGGGTGATCAACATGGTCACGTGATCTATCTATTCGAACGTGAATGTAGCATTCAACGCAGAAATCAAAAGGTAATAGAAGAAGCTCCTTCTGCCCTTCTTTCTCCAGAACAACGCAAGCGCATTGGCGAAGCAGCAGTCAATGTGGCTAAATCATGTAACTATTATGGAGCTGGTACAGTGGAGTTTATTGCTGATGAAAATCTGGATTTTTATTTCCTGGAAATGAACACCAGGTTACAAGTGGAGCATCCTGTAACTGAAGAAATCACAGGAATAGACCTTGTAAAGGAGCAAATAGCTATTGCTGAAGGGCGAAAGATTCCATTCTCACAAGAAGACCTCCAAATCAACGGACATAGCATTGAGGTGCGTGTGTACGCAGAAGATCCGGAAAACAATTTCTTACCCGATACTGGCACTCTTTTGACATATAGGCGACCACAGGGGCCCGGTGTACGTGTAGATGATGGCTATGAAGAAGGGATGGAAATACCTATTCATTATGATCCTATGATAGCCAAAATGATTGTCCATGGCAAAGATCGTCATGAAGCCATTCTGCGGATGAAAAGAGCTATTCAGGAATATCAAATCGTGGGTATTAAAACAACTCTCCCTTTCTGTGAATTTGTATTGAATCATTCAGATTTCGTCGATGGAAGTTTCACAACCAAATTCGTAGAGCAGCATTTCACTTTAGATCGTATCAAAAAAGTCATACCAAAAGATATCCAGGAGATTGCTGCGCTTTTTTCTTACCAGGACTATAAGTCACAGAGAAAGTCAATGACGGTAAAATCAACCGACACAGTTGTCTCGTCTAAATGGAAAAATAGAAGACATTACGATTAATGGCAGAGATTAGACCATTCGCCGGATGGCGTTTCAATTCAGAGCTGTCAGAGCAAATTGACCAACTTACCTCACCCCTTTTTGATGTTGTTTCCGATAAGCAGCGCGCATCACTATATGAGGAAGAATACAACAGTATTCATTTATCTGTACCAAAAGGTGACGATCCTGCTCTTTCTGCTGCCAACAAATTGGCTAAATGGAAACAAGAAGGTGTTATCATTCAAGATAAGGTGCCTGCCATCTATGTTTATTATCAATACTTTTCACTGGCAGGATCCGATAAGACATATTGCCGTAAGGGGTTTATCGCCAATCTGAGAATAGCTGATTGGGATGAAGGCACAGTTTTGAGACACGAAAGCACAATGCCGTATTCGGTAAATGATCGACTAGAATTGCTCGATAAAACCCAACTAAATGTATCTCCTACACATGGGCTATATACAGACCCTGCAAAGGAAATAGAAGGCTACCTGGACGAAAGCATGAAAGCTCCGATATATGAAACCGAAGATTATCAGGGCGTCAAAGATGTGCTTTCGATCATTCAAGATGCTAAGGTGATAAGGAGAATTCAAGAAATCATCAAAGAGAAAAAAATCATTCTAGCAGATGGACATCATAGGTATGAAGGTTCATTGAAATATCAAAAACTGATGAGTCAAAAAAATCCTCATCATACAGGAGAAGAAGGGTATAATTTTCACATGATGTTCTTCACCAATACCGAATCTGAGGATCTCCGAATATTGCCTACACACCGAGTGGTTACCGGACTTGAGAACTTCAGCGAAAGCAGGATATTGGACAAACTTCAGGAAGATTTCATCATAAAACCCGTAACAAACACCCCTGATGTCAATGAAATCATACTTGGCAAAGAGTGGACTTTTGGACTTTTAGTAGGTGACAATGCCTATAAAATTCGCTTAAAACCTGAACGAATCACTGACATTCCCTGGAACTTTCCTGAAGCCATATTAAGACTTGATCTGACTGTGATGCATTACTTTATTTTTGAGAAAATCTTAGGGATCAAAGGCCAATCTCAGGTTAACGCAAGAAACATCACCTTCCAGAGAAACTTCACAGAATGCTGGCGTGAAGTGATGAAAGGTGAAGCCCAGTTTGCTGTGATCACTAAGGACATCTCGATAGAAACAGTGAAGTCAGTCTGTTTTAGTGGATATACAATGCCCCAGAAGTCCACCTATTTTTATCCCAAAGTAATTAGCGGTTTTGTATTTAGTTCAATAAGTAAAGATGAATTCAACACAACCTTTGATTCTCGCTTCCAATAGTCCCCGAAGACAGGAGCTTCTTAAGCAAGCAGGGTTCCTATTTGATGTAGTCGTAAAAGACTTTGATGAAGACTTCCCTGCTTCCCTCAACGCTCGGGAGGTTGCTGAATATTTGGCTGTTCAAAAGAACCGATTTTACCGTCTCTTCTTAGAAAATGAAATCATCATCACAGCAGACACTACGGTAATCTGTGATGAGCAGGTATTGAACAAACCTGAGAATGTGGATCAGGCGAAAACTATGCTACGGTTGTTGTCCAATAATTCTCACCAGGTAGTTTCTGGAGTTTGTATTTCTTCTCCTGATCAAGAAGTCCACTTTTCGGACACCACAGAGGTGCGCTTCGCAAAACTTACAGATGAAGAGATTGATTTTTACATTTCTCGTTTCAAACCTTACGATAAAGCAGGCTCCTACGGCATACAGGAGTGGATAGGTCTCGCAAGAATTGAGTCTATCGTTGGATCTTACTTCACAGTAATGGGATTGCCGACGCATCGTGTCTATGAAGAACTGACACAAAGGTTTGGTCTGACCGCTAGTTTTTAAGAACGCGCCTATCCTGCTCTACAGAAATTGCAATACCAAGGAACAAAAAAAGGAGCCGAAGCTCCTTTCTAAAATTCTGTTGTTTTGATTCTGATTAATCGTCAGACTCTTCTTTTTCTTTTTTCTCTTCCTCCTCTTCATCGACCTTGATCTCAATCTCAGTTTCATCCTTGAGTCTCTTGGACACAGCCAAGAATGGGCCGGTGACAAGTTCTTCACCTTCAGTAAGTCCTTCCAAAATTTCTATTCTTTCGAAATCGCTAATTCCCGTTTTTACGATTCGCTTCATGGCCTTACCTTCCTGGATCACAAAGACTACCTCATCTAGTTCTTGATTCACATTAGCTTCTTCATTATCACCTTCTTTATCATCTTCAGATTCTGCTTTTCGCGTTGTGACAGCCGCTAGCGGCACAGTCAATATATCTTTCTTTGTTTCAGTAATGATGTCTACACTAGCGGTCATACCCGGTCTGAATGGGTACTTTATCCCTTTCTCCTCGATCAGATCCTGATAAGAAGAATTGAGGATTTTAATTCTAACCTCAAACTCTGTAACAGCATCACCGGAAGCTTTGTTGTTTGCGCTATTAGCAATCTGTGTCACCACTCCTTTGAACGTCTTGTCCATATACGAATAAGAATCTACATCAATGATCGCTTCGTCTCCTTCGCTTATTCGAATGATATCATTCTCATTGACATCTACTCGTACCTCCATATTACCTAAATCAGCAATTCTAAGCATTTCGGTTCCCTGCATTTGGGATGTTCCTACCACGGTCTCACCTTCCTCTACATCTAGCTTGGAAACAATCCCGTTCATTGGCGCCTCGATCTCAGTTAATCGAAGATTTTCGTTGGCTTCATTAACCGAAGCTTGAGCACTCTGAACGATGAATTTGGAAGCTTCTACGTTTTGGACTGCTGAATTCATATCCTGTAACGCAACATTATAATTGGCCTCAGAGAGTTGAAAATCTGCTTCAGAGATAACCTTTTCTGCGAAAAGGCTCTTTTGGCGATTGTATTCAAGTTCCGCCCTTTTATGCGTGGCTTGCGTTCTTGCCAATCTTGCTTTTGCATCAGCCAAATTTGCCTTTTGTTGATTAAGATTGGCACGAGTTCTTTCCAAAATGGAAAGGAAATTATCAGGTCTAATCTTCAACAAGAAGTCTCCTTTCGAAACCGAGTCACCTTCTTCGATGGCTAGTTTGATGATCTCACCAGGCACCTCAGGACTGATTTTCACCTCGACAACAGGCTGTACTGATCCGGAAGCACTTACCTTCTCAATGATGGTAGCCAATTCGGCAATGCCTCCTTCTACTTCCATCGCCTTTTTCTTACCTACCCATCCCTGTGATTTTCCAACCAACGCGATTATGATCAGGAACACGATTACACCACCTAGGATGTACAATACTTTGTTTGATTTCTTCTTTTTAGCCATGTTGATTAAAGTTCCAAGGTTTTACCTTGATAAAAGTCCAATACTTTTGATTTGAAAATGTAGTCGAATTTTGCTCTTACTAAATCAGATTTTGCTCTGAAAAGATTGTTTGAAGCTACTTGAAATTCTGTGAAGTTAGCGGCCCCTAAGTTGTATTGATTTTGAATAGATCTAAAAGTCTCCTCCAAAGCTGCCACTTGTTTTTTGGAAGCTGAGAAAGTTTTTGATGCTGCAAAAGCATCATTATATGCCTGCTCTATGGTTTGTCTCAGTTGATTCCTTGTCTCCATAGCTGTGATTTCAGCTTGCTGAAGGGATATTTTAGCTCTTTGTACAGAAGATGCCGTTCGCAGATTGTTGAAGATTGGGACTGACAAGCTTAATGACAACTGCGTGCTCAAGTTTTCTTTGTACTGTTCAGTCAATGTAAAGTCAGGATCTTCTCCTACCTGAATACGTTCAGCCAAATCAGCAACAACTATTGATGTTGGATCCCCTTGAATTCTTCCAATTGGCGTTTCGACCACCTGAACTCCATCGAACAAAGGCCTTGCTCTGTCAGCGGCATCCGAATAGTTAGTTCTTAAACTTCCATTGAGCGCAACAGTTGGAGTGTAACCTGCTTCCGCCACTCTTACGCCTGCCACAGAGCTTTCTACCTGCAAATCTGCACTTTGAATCTCAGGCATTGCCTTTACAGCAGCTGCGTAGAGCTCTTCTGGAGTGATATCCATTTCAGAGCTGATGTCATCGCCAAGCTCGGGTATCTGAATATTGATTTCTTCATTACTCGGAATCAACATGATTTGCTTGAGGTTGAGAATGGCTAACTGAAGATTATTTTCGGCTGTTACCTTTTGTACTTCATTGGTTGCAACTTGCGAAACCAGCTCCAATTCGCTTGTCAACGGCAAGGCCCCTCCTTTTACCAGTTTTGCAGTTCGATCAAGTT
This sequence comes from Cyclobacteriaceae bacterium, assembly GCA_049115815.1. Lineage (GTDB taxonomy): Bacteria > Bacteroidota > Bacteroidia > Cytophagales > Cyclobacteriaceae > Marinoscillum. The sequence goes on from JAGDZO010000006.1 coordinate 616,219, forward strand.
GTTCCTTACTAGAGTTGAGTTGATAGTCGGCATTAGACAACAATTCTTGATTAAAAATCACATTAAGATATGCTGTTACTACCATCAATGAAATATCATTCTTGGCTTTGTCAACACCGTATTCTGCAGACTCTACAAGCAATCTGTTTTGTTTGATGGTATTGGTAATCCTAAACCAATTGAAAACGGTAACACTCGAATTTGCATTCACACCAGAGAAACTAATCTGCTGAGAAATGAACTGGTTGGTGGTAGGGTCAATAGATCTACCCCAGTTGTACCCAGCACTTCCACCTGCATTCAAATCAGGCAACCGATTGGCTCTAGCTTGATTAAAATTGATTTTAGCTCCTTCTCGAGACAATTCGCTCCGTCGGACAGTCAAATTGTTTTCTATCGCTATATCTACGCATTCTTGCAGACTATAGGTGACTTTCGATTGTGTGCTCTGTGCCGATACTGACATTGCGATTAGCACAACTAAGCATATCAAGGTTATTTTTTTCATAATTACTTATTGATCAATGTCGGGTATATAAATGACATTCTTAATCCAATTGAGATTTCTTATATAATCTAATGTGATTGGTTTAATGCCTGAGTCCATTTCAAAAACTAAGCAAGCCAAATCGTTTTTTCCCTTTCTCGAAACAGTGAGCGTAGCAATATTACAATCATCTTGGGCCAAAACATTCGAGATAAACGTAATACTCCCTCGCTGATCCAGTGCGTCTACTATCAAGGTATGAGCACTTGCTGTGAAATTACAATCAAATCCGTTGACCTCTTTGATCCTAATAACTCCTCCTCCTCGGCTTTCGCCAATGACTGTGGCTTTTAAGTCATCCGAAACCATTTCAAGTTTTACAGAATTGGGATGCATGGTACATGCATTACCAACTGACTTAAATGAATATGACATCCCAGCTACCTGGCTCAACTCCAATGATTCTCGAATACGTTCATCATCGGTACGAAAGTCCATCAACCCTGCAAGTATGGCTTTATTACTTCCATGTCCTTCATAGGTTCTAGCAAATGAATTGTAGAAAGTAATGTTTACAGATTTTGGTTGCGATCTAAGAATACGCCTAGCCACTCGCCCTATACGAACAACCCCAGCCGTATGAGAGCTAGAAGGACCTATCATAATTGGTCCGATCATGTCGAAAACTGAACTCCTCTCTGTCATACACGCAATTGAACGGGAAATACCCTAAAGTGATACCATAAATGGTATCTTTTTACAATTTTCCTTTTAAACGGCAACTGGCGCCTTTATGTGGGGATGTGGATCATAATTCTCCAAAGTAAAATCTTCGTATTTGAAATCAAAAATGCTTTTCACATCTGGATTGATTTTCATCTGAGGAAGTGGCCTCAATTCTCTTGAAAGCTGAAGTTTAGCCTGATCGAAGTGATTGGAATAAATATGTGTATCTCCAAAAGTATGAACAAAATCGCCATACTCCAGCCCGCATACCTGAGCTATCATCATGGTGAAGAGTGCATATGAAGCTATGTTGAACGGTACGCCCAGAAATACATCAGCGCTTCGTTGATACAGCTGACAAGACAATTTATTGTCAGCTACGTAAAACTGAAAAATCGTGTGGCAAGGAGGCAGTGCCATGTTTTCAATCTCTCCTACATTCCAGGCGCTAATAATCATTCGTCTAGAATTGGGGTTGTTTTTGATGGTATCTATCAGGTTACTCAATTGATCAACCGTAGTGCCATCGCTTTTGGCCCAACTTCTCCACTGCACACCATAAACAGGTCCTAAATTCCCTTCATCATCAGCCCATTCATCCCAGATGCTAACGCCATTTTCTTTTAGATACTTGATGTTGGAATCTCCCTTTATAAACCACAATAATTCGTGGATAATGGATCTCAAGTGCACCTTTTTGGTCGTTACCAGCGGAAAACCTTCCTGAAGGTTAAACCTCATTTGGTGTCCGAATATGCTTCGAGTTCCTGTTCCTGTTCTGTCGCCTTTATCTACTCCATTGTCGAGTATGTGCTGCATCAAATCAAGGTATTGCTTCATCTTATTGGGTCAGTTGATCTTATAGGATAATTGTTGCGAGTTACCTCGCTTTCTTAACTTCGCTAAATTAAGATGTTAAAAGAAGAAACACAGATTTCATTACTCAATAACTTTTACGCAAAATTCGGAAATGTACAATTTCGAATTGGGCTGATTGTTCTTTGGGTTTCTATCACCCTCTTCTTTGGTTCCAAGCTCTCTACGCTTCAAGTTGACTTTGAATTTGAAAACTTCTTTCCCACTGATGATCCTGAGATTGAATTCTACACAGAACACCTGAAATCATTTGGTTATGACAATGACTATCTCACCATTGTCTTAGAAAACGAACCCAGCGTCTTTGATCAAAGCTTTTTAAGAAACACGAAAGCTTTAAGTGACTCATTATCAAGTATTAGTCATGTGCTTCAAGTAGTCAACCCTGTAGATATTAAACAACTCGTACAAGGCCCACTAGGAGTCACTTCGTACCCAATTCTCAATGTACGCGCTGATGAAGGGTTGAGCGGTGATAGTGTCAGAATTTATAGTCATCCACTTTACAAAACCTTCTTCGCTCAAGATGCATCATCCTTAATTATTCACCTGATGCACAAGCACTTAACAGACCCTATCGAAACAGATCTACTGGTGAAAGAAATCCATAGGGTATTGAACAATACTGGTATTAGCAGTTATCGAATAATAGGAAAACTTGTAGCTCAAGGAGAGTTCGTTAGCTATATCAAAAACGATTTTGTGCAATACACCATCATGGCATTGATCGTATGTCTGGTTCTATTAATACTTATCTATCGGTCAATAAAAGTCGCTTTATTGCCTTATCTCATCAGTATTACGAGTTTGGTATGGTTGCTCGGCTTGATGGCTTGGTTAGATGAACCTATTACTATATTGGGATCACTCATTCCACCCGTAATTCTATTTGTCTCCACTTCTGATGCCATTCACTTAATCAATGCCTATCGGAGAACGCAAAATGGGCAAGGAGAAAGACTCAGCATGGCCATTCGAAGTGTTTTGATGCCAACCGCATTAACCTCTATCACCACAGCTATTGGCTTCATTAGTCTATTATCAATCGACACAGCCCCTATTCAGTCTTTGGGCATTTACACAGGCATTGGTATTTTGTTCTCATTCTTGATCACATTCGCATTCTCTCCACTACTGCTTAGTAATCAGCATGTTAAGCCAAAGGATTCATTTAATTTCAAGCAAACTACTATCTGGGTACTACGCCATCAGCGATTGATAGTTGGAGTAAATATTGTCATTGTACTGATTTCGATTTTGGGGATTTCCCTCCTTAGGGTCGATGCTTATTTACTCGAAGATCTACCCGAATCTTCGCAGGTAAGTCGGGACTTTGAATATGTGGATCAGCAATATGGCGGCTCTAAACCATGGGAAATGGTCTATTGGCCTACTGACAGCAAGCTCACCATTTGGGACAGTTCGGTTATGCAGGAGCTCAAAAAAGTGCATTGGTATCTCGAAAACCAATACCCCATCTCAAGATTGAATTCACCTATAACCTTTATTCGTTATGGAAATCAGATGCTTGAAAGTGGTTTGAATGAAGCCTTTGTTTACCCTGATTCGAGTCAATATCATCATGCCGTGAGAGCCGTGCGAAACTATACCAGCAGAAATGAGGCTCCCAATGTCATAGCGAAAAATGGGCAATACGCAAGATTGATTGGTTTTATACCCGAATATGGATCAGCTCAAACGATAGAAAAGAATAAGCTATTGATGAAGTATTTGGATGAAAACATTGATCCTACCATACTATCCTATCAACTAACAGGTACTACGCACCTTATAGATAAGAGCCATTCCGAACTTTCTTTTAATCTGATGCAAGGAATATTGATAGCCGTTGGAATCATTGGACTCATTCTTGGTCTTTATTTCAGATCCTTTAAGATGCTCATTATCTGTATTTTACCTAACATTATTCCTCTGATCATCACTGCGGGATTCATGGGAATAATGGGGATCACATTAAAACTAACCACCTCAATCATTTTCACCGTAGCATTCGGAATTGCTGTGGATGACACCATCCACTTTATAGCCAAATACAAGCAGCTTAACAAAAAGAGCAAAGTATATCGCATGATGTTGACTTTCCGCTACGCAGGTAGTGCTATTGTCATCACTTCCATCATTATCATGTCGGGATTCATCCTGTTTCTTTTTTCTTCTTTCGGCGCTACATACTACATAGGTCTATTCTTAAGTCTAGCACTATCAAATGCTTTATTAATTGATTTGACCCTTCTTCCGGTATTACTTCACTTAAGTGAAAACAAGACTTCTGATTGATAGTTAAGTATCCATGAATAGCAAAATAAAAATTGGAGACAAAATCCCATCAATAGCTCTAAAAAATCAAAATGACGAGTTGGTTCAATTGGATGAATTGGCCCAGAAAGGTCCGCTAGTTGTCTATTTCTATCCTAAAGATGAAACTCCGGGTTGCACTGCTCAGGCCTGTGGGTTTCGAGATTCTCATGCAGACTTTATGGATGTGGGTGCTCAAGTGGTGGGTATATCGGGAGATTCGCCAGCCTCTCATCAAAAATTTGCCAAGCGTCACAATCTGCAATTCGATCTACTAAGTGATTCTGAAAAGCTTGCAGAAAAGGCATTCGGAGTGCCTAAGACACTATTCGGTCTACTGCCAGGAAGAGTTACTTATGTGTTTGACAATCAGGGATTGTTGATTAAAGAATTCAACTCTTCTACTATGATCTCCAAACACATCAAAGAAGCAATTGGAGCATTGAATTCAACTCAAAGCTGAAATAGGCTTATTGGCCAGTTCAGCTACTTGCTCTCGTGCTTGAGCGATGAAGTCAGGCATATCATCCTTGAATTTTATCGGAGCACCAACATGAACAGTAATTTTAGTTTTGCCCCACTTGCCCCAAGCTACCATCTCGCCCTCTTCGCGAATACCTAATGGAATCACGCTTACTTCCGCTTCTCTGGCCATCACGAACGGACCCTTCTTGAATGGTGCGATAGATTTATCCTTGCTCCTTGTTCCTTCAGGAAACATCAAAACGGACCTCCCTCTTTTGATCAATTTTCCTGTGCGTTTCAGGCTTTGAATTGCCTTTTTCCTATCCGAACGATCGATAAAGATCATGCCAGTTGCCATCATATACCATCCTAAAAAGGGAATCCATTTCAATTCCTTTTTGGCGACAAAATAGAGGTTATTGGGTATGGTTCTGAACAATATCGGAATGTCCAGAAAAGACTGATGATTGCTCACAAACACATACGGCTGCCTCTTATCCAACGACTCGGTACCTATGGCGCTTACCTTCAGCCCGAAACACCACAATATGCCGGGTGCCCAGCAGCTCCGTGCCATAGCTACAGGAATCTTATTCTGAAAAGTAAATAGATAGATGATCAGCGAAGAGGAGATCCAGAATATGCTCCAAACGGCACAAAAAAGAATTCTGAAAAGTGAAACCATTTTATTCGATAGAAATTAAAACCTCAAAGCTAAGCAGACCAACGAACTAGTTTCTGCGTAATACAAGGATTATCTAACTGACCTAGAAAATTATTTCAACCAATATATTGAGTTGATAATCTCGAATTTGTTTTACTGCGTTCTTATACCTTTGCGATCTCAAAATGAAGGATTGAATACATGGCTGATTACAAGCACTCGGAAGTAGAAAAAAAGTGGCAAAAGTACTGGAAAGAAAACCAGACCTATAAGGTAGAGATAGATGAAAATAAGCCTAAATTCTATGCTTTGGATATGTTTCCGTACCCATCTGGTGCTGGACTTCATGTAGGTCATCCTCTGGGGTATATCGCGTCTGATATCGTCTCAAGATATAAGCGTCTCAAGGGTTACAATGTCCTTCACCCGATGGGTTTTGATGCGTTTGGACTTCCGGCTGAACAATACGCCATTCAGACTGGTCAACATCCTGCCATTACTACAGAGACCAACATTGCCCGCTATAAGGAGCAATTGAATAATCTAGGGTTCAGCTACGACTGGTCTAGAGAAGTACGTACTTCTGATCCGAGTTATTATAAATGGACTCAGTGGATTTTCAAGCAACTATTCAATAGTTGGTATAACAACGATAAAGACAAGGCAGAGCATATAGATGAGTTGATCTCCGCATTCGCGAAAAGCGGAAATAGTGAAATCAATGCCGCCTGTGATGAAGATACGGAGATATTCACCGCGGATGAATGGGACGGATGGTCAGAAACAGAGCAACAAAAAATACTCTTAAAATACAGACTCACCTATATAGCCGAGACCACTGTCAACTGGTGTGCGGAGCTTGGAACGGTACTTTCCAATGATGAAGTAAAAGACGGCTACTCTGAGCGCGGTGGACATCCAGTAGTGAAGAAGACCATGGCTCAATGGAGTATGAGAATCACTGCTTATTCGGATAGATTGATCTCCGGACTTGACAAAATCGATTGGCCCGAGCCTATCAAAGACATGCAGCGCAACTGGATCGGAAAATCTTACGGCGCTGAGATTGACTTTAAAGTCGAAAATTCGGAAGAGTCAATCCGAGTATTTACCACCCGAATAGATACCATCTTCGGTGTGACGTTTATGGTGCTTGCTCCTGAGTCAGAATTGGCTCAGACATTGACTACAAGCGAGCAACGTGCAGAAGTGGACGCATATATAGAAATGGCTAAGAATCGCTCTGAGCGCGAGCGTATGGCTGACGTGAAGACTGTTTCGGGAGTATTCTCTGGTAGCTATGCCATTCATCCTTTCTCGGGTGAGAAGATTCAAGTTTGGATTGCTGACTATGTATTGGCTGGATACGGAACAGGCGCAGTGATGGCCGTACCAAGTGGAGATCAAAGGGATTTTGATTTTGCAAAGCATTTTGGGTTACCAATAACTCAAATAAATAGTGCGCAGCAAGTAACCGAAACCGAAGCTGATCCTACCAAAGAAGGAACTATTATCAATTCAGACTTCCTAAATGGCCTGACTCCTGCAGATGCAATGGAGCGTGGGATTCAAGAAGTAGAAAAGCTGGGCATAGGAACACGGAAAGTTAATTTCAGATTGAGAGATGCCATTTTCGGTAGACAGAGATATTGGGGGGAACCTTTGCCGGTAGCATTTAGAGATGGTGTGCCTTACCTATTAGATGATCATGAATTGCCGCTTGAGCTTCCTGAAGTGGACAAATACCTACCTACCGAAGATGGTGAGCCACCTTTGGCTAGAGCCAAGGATTGGAAATACGAAACGACCACAATGCCTGGATGGGCAGGGTCTAGCTGGTATTTTTTCCGATATATGGATCCGAACAACGATCAAGAGTTCGTTTCTGAAGAGGCATTGAAGTATTGGAAGCAAGTGGACTTCTATATGGGTGGAAGCGAACATGCCACTGGCCATCTACTCTATTCTCGCTTTTGGACCAAATTCTTGTACGATATGGGATTCATCGAAGTAGATGAATATGCCAATAAGCTAGTAAATCAAGGGATGATTCAGGGACGATCCAATTTTGTTTATCGTGTAAAGGGTGAGAACAAATACGTGTCGCATGGTCTAAGAAATTCATTTGACACCTACCCTGTTCATGTTGATGTCAATATCGTAGTTGATGATATTTTGGATGTAGAAGCCTTCAAAAAATCTATCAAAGACGCGAAAGATGCCGCTTTTGAATTGGAAGATGGGAAGTATATCTGTGGCTGGGAAGTGGAAAAAATGTCCAAGTCCAAATACAATGTGGTCAACCCTGATGACCTTGTAGAAAAGTATGGAGCGGATACACTCAGAATGTATGAGATGTTTCTTGGGCCGATTGAGCAGAGTAAACCATGGAATACCAATGGTATCGAAGGTGTAGCGAAGTTCTTGCGTAAATTCTGGGCATTGTTTCATTCCAATGATCAATTCGCTATTTCCGATGATCCAGCTACCAAAGATGAGTTGAAGGTGCTTCATGGTTTAATCAAAAAAATAGATGACGATGTAGATCGATTGTCTCTCAATACCTCGGTGAGTAATTTCATGATAGCTACCAACGAGTTGAGCAGCTTGAAATGCAACAAAAGGGCTATTCTAGAGCCAATGACGATTCTGCTTGCTTCCTACGCTCCGCATATTTCGGAAGAGCTTTGGTCATTTCTTGGTCATGATGAGAGTATTGTCAATGCTCAATTACCAGAGTTTGATGCTTCTCATCTCGTGGAAGACACCATCGAATACCCGATCATGGTCAATGGTAAAATGCGTGCGAAGATTCAAGTGGCCGCTAATCTGTCTAAGGACGAAATACAAGAGATTGCCTTGGCTGAGCCAAATGTGGCCAAATGGACTGAAGGCAAGACGCCTAAGAAAATCATCGTCGTTCCTAAGAAGATTGTGAACGTAGTGGTCTAATTGTTGGCACTAATTGTGATAAAGACAGACTCATGTATAGATTCATAATTATTTCCCTTCTGGTGCTGGCTGTATCCGGATGTAGCAGACCAGATCAAGAACCACAGTTTTTGCGAGTTGACAATATCGGAGTGGATAAGATCTCCGGAACGGAGGCCATATTGACTGGCCAAGCGATTTTTCACAATCCCAATGACGTGAAAATGAAATTGCGAAAAGTAGCTATCAATGTGGAACTAGAAGGCAAAAGGATTGGTACAATCAATCAAGAATTGACTACTAAAATCCCTGCGCTTTCAGACTTCAGTGTTCCACTGAAAGCTTCTTTTGATCTGACTGAGATTGGCTTACTCAATGGAATCCTGAGCATTCTTGGAGGCAAAAAAGTAGAAGTCCAGTACAAGGGCTTTATCAAAGTATCAGTTCATGGATACCCTGTGACAGTCCCTATTGATTATACTGAGGAGTTTAGGATGTGATGTTTCTTATAAGTTTTCGAGTTTCTCTAATTGAGTAAGTACAAGTATAAGGCGCAATAGAGATTCCCCGATCTACAGTCGCTGCGCTCTTTTCGTCGTGGAATGACTGCCGTTAATTATCATCGATTCAGGGATTCGTGAAGCTGCCTTTTTATACCGTCATTCCACGGATTTGTGACGCACGAACAAATACCGGGGAATCTAGCTTCAGTAGCCTTTCAAAAATTCATTTATTTCATCCTTTGAGTTCTTCTACCCCAAAGAATACGCTCGATTCTGATGAAACTTTGCTGCTCAGTATAATAGATAATATATTTTCTATGCGTCCATTTACGTAACATAGGCGCTAGGTAATCACGCGATTCTCCAATATTTGGATTCTTGGAAATCTTTTGAAATGATGGTATAAAACTATCGACAAAGTCATCTGCGAATTCTTGATTTTTCGTCAACTCGAAAATATCAATCCATATTTCAATGAGGTCATCCTTTGCCTGTTCTGACAATTTGTATGAAAACATTGTCAGCCCTATTAAGCAGAAGTTTTGATATACTCACGACCTTTATTTTTGACATCAGACATTATATCTAAAATATCCTTTTCAACGACTGGCGAATCGGTGCCTTTCAACAGCTCATCTCTCAAAATTTCCAATGGAAGGCCTGTATCTTTATCTAAACGAGGGTTTACAGTTAATTTTTCTGAAGCTTTCATGATAATCAAATATAAAGAGTAATATATTAAAACGGAATTTGCGTTCCGGGTATGAGCACCTTGTAGATAAGATTCCCCGATCTTCAGTCGCTGCCCTCCTTTGGTCTTGGAATGACGCTCACAATAAACGTCATTCCACGGATTTGTGAGGCACGAACAAATACCGGGGTATCTCTTGATAAGCTCAATAGATCGCTTCGTTCCTCGCGATTGACGGGGATAAGCAGACCTCCGAGGTTTTGAAAACCTTGAAGGTCTCGAACGTCTCAATTAATGCTATAATCTTTGAAAATTGGAGGAATTTAAACCCTATAGAGCGAACTAAAACCCATCATCAACAGTCTCTTCATCTACGGTAGGTTCTTCCGCAGGAGGTTCTTCATTAAGTGGAGTGGGTTCTTCTACTGGTATGTCCCCTGTTGGTTCATCAACGAGGTTCTGCTGCTTGTTGATTTTGTTGCCACTGAAAATGTTTTTGAAGAATCCGCCTTTTGCTTCTTCGTTGGCATTATTAACTGAAGCAGAAGGTGCCGGTTTTTCCTTGATAGGCACATAGGCGTAGAGTTGGTTACCAAAGTATTTGTTGTAATACGCCTGTTCTACATTAAGCATCTCATCCTCAGGGTCATATCGATAGAGATACTTGATTTCATTTTTAGGCTTTGGCGGCTCTACTACAGCTAGTTTCGGTATTTCAAAAGTATCTGAAGGAATATCCACCATCGCAATAGCCGTACTATCACTCACAGAATCGGTAAAATCACTAACGATAAACTCCCCATAATCAATTGGTTCTGGTACTTTGATTGGATCAGGAGCTAAGAGGTTTTCCATAGGTGCAGTACGCATATTGTACTTTTTAAGCCAGTATGGTTCGTATTTCACTATGCCGTACTTGGTCTTCTTGACCTCTTTAGTGGTAACCACATATGGTTCTACATGTGCAAAGTAATCATTGCCTTTACCCACAGATGCCACTATAGGTCCAGCAGAATCGTAAGACTGGGTTTTGGCTTTTTGCTCTGCTAGATATTTGAGGCGTTCTTCTTTGTCTATCTTCCACAGCGGTGAATAGTACGCCATGCGGGAAGAATCATCGAGAATATAAGTGCTTTGAAACGCCGGACAGATCACCTTATCCACACACGAGGATAGTGTCATTATTACAATAATGGTGATTAAAAAATGCCTCATAAATCGGCCTACGGCGGATGATGCCTTAAAAATAGGACTATTTTAACGATACTAAAAGCTTAACGACTAGAAAGAGTGAAGTGATATATCACTCTCCCAAGATTTCCAAAACCTTAGGAGTCATCAATTCCACCCATTCAAGGTACATTTTTCCGGAAGGATGAAGTCCATCTCCAGCTACTAAAGTTGGGTCAGTTAACGCTTCTCTGGAGATAGGCGTGATATCAATGAATAGCACCCCTTTGGCTTCTGCAATTTCCTTTGCCATCGCGTTATATTCATCCAGCTCTCTTCCGATGGTTTCCGGATCTTTCGTTTGCCCAAAAGGAGTCACACCATAATCTGGAATGCTTACTACAAATGTACCTTTGGAGCCTCCAGCGAAGGCTATTGCCTTATCTATTAAGACCGTAAACTCCGTTTCATACTGAGCGATAGGATATCCTCGATACTGATTATTCACCCCTATCAAAAGCGAAACAAGATCGTATGAATCTGCCAATGCAGCATTGGCAATTCCTCTTTGTAATTCGTCTGTGGTCCAACCCGTGATAGCCACAATGGTTGGATCATTGGTTAGAATGTTGTTCTCATTTAGGGCTTTGGCCAATAGAACCGGCCACCTTTCGTTTTGTGGTACGCTTTCTCCTATGGTGTAGGAATCACCCAATGCCAAAAAATTGATAGACTGAGTCGAATCGGCTTGATTTGTCAAAGTATCTAGTTTCATATCTTCTTCCACATTAACTCCCTCACCTACTGCTACTTGAGCGCAATTAACTAAACCAAACAAAAGGAGTATCAATGAGTATTTCATAATTGTCTAAGTTCTTCTTTGAGCGCCTTGTTCAATCCAGCCGCCACAAGTTCATATGAGTGATCAATCATCTCTTTGAATGCTTGATCAGAGACTGCATCATTCATCAGCACAGTATTCCAATGCTTCTTGTTCATATGGTATCCCGGCTGTACTGCTCCATCGTATTTCTCTCTCAGCTCAATGGCCAACTCGGGATCACATTTGAGGTTGACACTAACGAATAAATCAACATCAGCTAAGGCAAACATCTTACCCATCACTTTAAAGACAAGTGTTTGGCTATCAAACGGGAACCCTTCAGTAACTCCAGGTTTAGCCATACAATAATTTCTATATGCTTCGATATCCACCTCCTACCCTATTTTAAGATCGCATAATCCATCTTGTGACAATTACTATCACACAGATCAAAAACATTAGCATGGAAAACTTGTTAACACCATGCATCGCCTTGAGGCTGATATTGGATGGTCTGTTGGGATCCTTCTTTCTAAAGAAATAACCAAACACTTCTCCGAAGTTGAAATAATACCCAACGTCTCTCTTTTCTTTATCTTCTGTTGATTCGCTCATAATCATGCAATTTACACCAGAACCGCCTGTGGCTCTGTCCATCGTCCATCTTCTTTAATCAGCTCGATAAGTTCATCAAGTGCATTGACAGAAGGTACACCTCGTTTCATCACCTCCTTACCCTTATATAAGGTTATTTTTCCTTTTCCAGAGCCTACATAGCCATAATCAGCATCGGCCATCTCACCTGGTCCATTCACAATACAGCCCATAATGCCTATTTTGACACCTTTCAGATGGTCTGTCCTCTTTCTGATCATAGCCGTTGTTTCTTGCAGATCAAATAACGTACGTCCACAAGAAGGACACGAAATGTATTCAGTCTTAGTGATTCTGGTTCGAGCCGCCTGTAGTATGCCGAACAATGTGGTATTGTAGCTCTTTGCTTTCGATTGCAATAGCTCTCTATTGTTTGGGAGCAGATCCATTGACAACATGGCACCATCTCCAAAACCATCAATCAGCAATCCACCAATATCGGTTGCAGGAAACATCATCTCAGCATCTTCTACCAACTCTGGAAAGGCACGTGAGATCACTACTGGAGTCTTAACCCCTAATTGACCTAACTTGATGAAAGCAGCTCTCATTTTTGCCATTGCAAAGTCTTCATTTGAATTCAGAATGATACAAAGCTCAGGGCGATTTTTGATTTTCTGGATAAGAGATTCTGTTAACTCTTCGCAAGTAACTCGAAGAAAAATAAGAGTGCTATTTAATTCCTTATCTATCTGATTTACAGCAATTAAAGGATAGTTATTTAAATGATCTTCTAACTTATTCCAAGCCTCGAAATCAAGTATTTGTTTAAGGCCATTAGGCAGCATAAAGCCTACAGGACTTGAACCAGTATATATGTAGTCAGCACCCAAGTCATTCATGGTCCATTTGTCCAATTCCGGTAGGTAAAAATGACCGATAGCCTTTAAGTCCTTAACATGAACTTCCTTGATTCTGGAATAATCGGCTATTACTCTTGGGACATTACTACCCCCGAGATTCGCCACTTCCATAGTGGTTCGTTTCTTATATTCAAATGGACTGTAATTCGAAAAGTCGAAATCATCATTGGAGTCTTTTCCACTTTTCTTGGACAGCAAACGATCCACCAAAATCTTACCTACCGGAGATTCCACTTCTGGTTCTTCGGTCAACGAAACCCTCACTGTGTCACCTAACCCATCTTCCAACAAGGTTCCAATTCCCAAAGCACTTTTGATACGTCCATCTTCTGCTTCTCCTGCTTCTGTTACTCCAAGGTGCAGTGGATAAGACTTTAACCCTTCTTCTATCAATTTCTCAGCCAATAATCTATATGCATAGACCATCACCTGAGGGTTGCTAGATTTCATGGAAATGACCAAATCATAATACTCCAAGTCTTCACAGATCCTGATGAACTCCAACGCTGACTCCACCATGCCAAGCGCCGTGTCGCCATACCTACTCATGATCCTATCGGAGAGCGACCCATGATTGGTACCTATTCGCATGGCCGTACTTTGCTCCTTGCAGATTTCAACTAGCGGGGTAAACTTCTCTCGAATCCTTGCCAATTCAGCATCATAAGACTCATCTGTATATTCTATTTCCTCAAATTTTTTCTTATCGGCATAGTTGCCCGGGTTCACACGGACTTTCTCTACAATCTTGGCAGCCAATTCAGCTGCATTGGGGGTAAAATGAATATCAGCTACCAATGGCACATCACATCCCCGCTTTCTCAATTCTTCTTTAATAGCTCGAAGATTCTCAGCCTCTTTCATACTTGGTGCGGTGATACGCACATATTCACATCCACTTTCCACCATTCTCAACACCTGCTCTACAGAGCCTTGTGTGTCCATAGTATCCACAGTAGTCATACTCTGTACGCGAATTGGGTGCTCAGCACCCATAGGCACTTCCCCAATTTTTACTTCGTGAGTTTTTCTCCTATTGTACGCTATCAAGCTTTCGCAATACTTCATCTTAGCACTTTACTTCTGATCTATTACTTATTCAAGGTAATAACCCTTGATACCTATAAAAGTTACGCCGATTACAAATCACCTAATTGAGGCCGCAGCACTACGTCTTCTACAACACTTCGATCGCTTAATCTGAAGGTGGCATAAACCATCTCGGCTACATCTTCCGCACTCATAAAGCGTTCTTCAGGAAGGTCTGCTCCTTCCCAACTTGCCGTATATGTCGCTCCAGGCAACACCGCTGTTACTCTGATACCTTCTGCTTTGAGTTCTTCACGAAGTACCTTACTCATGCCATACATGGCGAATTTTGAAATGCAATAAGAACCTCCATTGCTGTAAGCCATGGTACTTGCGGTAGAGCAAACGTTAAAAATGTGACCTGATTGAGCCTTTTTCATACCAGGAACTACACCACGACTCATCCTATATGCACTATAAAGATTAGTTTCTATCTGATCTTCCAAAATACCTTCTTCTTCATTATGAACCTCGCCCGGCACAAACTTGCCAGCATTATTCACAAGCACATCTATATTTCTGCCACTCAATCTTAGAAACTCCAAAAAGTCTGAAACTTCGGATTTCTTAGACATATCTGCCTTTTGGATCAATATTTTATTGCCGTACTTCTTTTCGAGTTCGGCTTTCAACTGATCCAAATCGTCTTCATTTCTAGCACAAGTGGCTATATCGTGACCATTTTCCGAAAATTTGGAGATTATCGCTTTCCCAATGCCCTTCGTTCCTCCCGTGACTACCACTAGAGGCTTAGGACTCTCAACTGTCTTGACTGTTTTCATTTCTTTAATAGCGTAAAAGGTCTCCTTTTGATGTGTTATTATTAATTTCGGCAAAGCTAATACATCTCATTCAAGAGAATACTTCATGAAGTCACTAGGTAAGTTTTTGATATTTGCTGGGCAACTTTTCGTAAGGCGCGAAAGTTTTTCTACTTATATCTCATTGATAATAGATGAGTGTATCAAAGTAGGATACAATTCATTGTTCATCGTGACCATCGTGTCTGTATTCATGGGTGCTGTCACCACCATTCAGACTGCCTACAACTTGGTCAGTCCATTCATACCAGATTATGTCATCTCCCTTGTGGTTAGAGATATGACCGTATTAGAACTAGCTCCAACTATCATGGCCATAGTCTATGCAGGTAAAGTAGGCTCCAACATTGCTGGTGAATTGGGCACTATGAGAATCACAGAACAGATTGATGCTCTGGAGGTTATGGGGATTAATTCTACTTCCTATCTAGTACTTCCCAAGATCATTGCCTCCATGATCATGTACCCTATGCTTGTGGTGCTTTCGGCATTTCTTTCCATTTATGGTGGATATCTTACAAGTCTAGCCACCGGGATCATCTCAGGGTATGACTACATATATGGTATCAGATATGAGTTCCTCGAATTCAACATCTTCTTTGCTTTGATCAAGGGGTTCGTATTTGCTTTTTTGGTTGCAGCTATATCTGCTTATAAAGGCTACTTCACTACCGGAGGTGCTTTGGAAGTGGGGAAATCATCTACAGCCGCCGTAACCAATAGCTGTATCGCGATTCTTCTGGCTGATTATTTACTTGCTCAATTGTTATTAGGATGATAGAAGTAAAAGGAATTAAGAAGTCATTCGGAGATAAAGAAATATTGAAAGGCATAGATGCCGTATTTGAAAGAAAGAAGTGCAACCTTATCATAGGATCAAGTGGTACCGGCAAGAGCGTACTGTTGAAGAATATAGTAGGCCTAATTGCTCCTGACGAAGGAGAAATATTGTACAATGGTCGTGATTTCACGCATGGCGACAAGGAATTACAGACTGAAATCCGACGTGAGATCGGGATGCTGTTCCAAGGAAGCGCACTTTTTGATAGCAAGAATGTGGAGCAAAACGTCATGTTTCCGCTGGATGTCTTGACTAAGCAAGCTTATGAAGAAAAAATTGAGCGAGTCAATTTTGTATTGAAGCGTGTAGGCCTGGAGAATGTGAACCAAAAGATGCCATCAGAGATTAGTGGTGGGATGAAAAAAAGAGTTGGAATTGCTCGTGCGATAGTCAATAAGCCGAACTACCTGTTCTGTGATGAACCAAACTCTGGCCTAGATCCACAGACAAGTATGGTGATTGATGATTTGATCAAAGAGATCACTGAAGAATATGAGATTACCACGGTCGTAGTGACTCATGATATGAATTCCGTGATAGAGATAGGCCAAAAGGTGATTTATCTTTTCCAAGGAAACAAGCTCTGGGAAGGCACCAATAATGAAATCACAAAAAGCGGAGTTAAAGAGCTAGATGATTTTGTGTTCGCCAATCGCATGATGAAGAACTTCAGATAATCAGAAAAATGCTGTCACTTGTACAGTACCCGTGTGGATCGGGTCTTGATCTCTCGATTTCCTTCCGAAATATTGCAATGTGAGTTGCATACCCCTACCCAGCGTTTGTTGCCAGTTAACATTCCAGCGTTGATTACTACCCGGCTGAAGCGCTTCCAATAATTCATATGCTAAGAACGTATTGGTAGCTCCATCATAGTTGATATCTACCCAACTTAGCGTTGCATTCAAGTTGCCTTTGGATGCCCTAGTCCAAGTAGATTCTAATTTAAATTCATTCACTGAAGCTTCTGGGGCAGCCGTCTCTGTGTGTAGCACCTTCTTTATCTTGTTGGAATAAGACGAAATAACCCTGAAGTGATTTGATGGTTGAAAGACCAATTCGTTTTCAATGAGGCTTTGATGAATTTCAAAATTTCGACTTTCCAAAAAATCTGAATCAAACACCACATTACTACTTCCCAGCTTTCCTCTAAAAGTGAGTTGAGGATTGAGAGGCGTTCGGTAAGAAGCCTGCCAATCGGAGGTATTCTTGATTTGAAACCCTGAGGTAAGCAGGGACTTGCTGCCCTTAAGTGAGCGGGTCAGATCTATTCCAAATCCTGGAGCGTTCCTATTATAAAAAATTGAGCTTCGGTAGAGGTTTCGAGCAGAGATGATTTCTTCAGAGTTCAGTTTCAATGGGTATGGCGTCAGTCTATCCAAAAACTGATCGGAGGTTGTTTTATAGTTTGATCTAAGATTGCTGACCAACGAAAGTTTAGAACAACCTCTATTAAGGGCGTTTTCTGACTTTCTCCATTTTCTGGGAGCTTTGATTTCCAGGAAATGAATATATGCCGTCTGAAATGATTCCAAATAGTCATCAGTCGGTGTAAAGATTTTAATATAGTTCTTCTCATCCTGATTGATCGATTCATAAAACTCATTGATATCTTGTATACCATCTTCGTTTTCATCTCTCCAGGTATGTGTTCCCTCACCGGTAGGCACCGCAACAAATACAAAATCTCTTCTTAACTCACGCGAATTGGCCGTGGTTATGCTCAGGTTATTGGTAATATGACCATCTAAAAATCGTGATTGGTAGGCAACCTTTCCAATTACATTTCTATCCATTGGTTCTACATTAATTAATTCATCTACTTGACGAAAATTGATCTGTCCGGAGAGTCTATGATTCTCAAATTTGGAGGTGTTAAAAGAAAAACGATATTCCTCTGCCTGAGTATATGGCATCAATTCTCCTGCCACCGGCAGATGATCTTGCCTGGTGATGAAATCAAACCGATAAGACACCTTTGATGAATCTCCACTCTTCACAAACACATTATGTTGCTGAAAATTCATCAAAGTACTGAGAACACTATCACTACTAATGGATCGTATCAGGTTTTGATCCACCGCATACTCATATCCTGGACGAATCTCTCCCCTCGTCCACTGGACAGAATTTCTCGATCTTAGCCATGATGTTGAATTTGCGTAATTGGTATTTTCTAATAGAAAATTTTCGGTACTGAATGAAAACCCGGAGACTTCCTTATCAATTATTAATTCATGTTGAGTTCCGGCAATCACACCCGTCCTATTTCGCCATTTGAATGTATAGTCCCAACCATTCTCGGCATCTTTTCTCATCTTTAGCTGAGTAGATGCAATCATATCTTGTCTTGATCTTGCTGTGTCAGCGAATACATCATAGCCCCAGTCTCTATCAAAATCAAATGATCGAAACCGATCGATAAATGCAAAATTTTGATGGTTATATTCAAAATTGGATTCAGCACTTATTAGATAGTCTGGTGCAAAATTCCATGAGCGTCCATTAGAGGATATTCCACCATTCCATGCCAATCCCCTATTGTTGTCATCACTTAGCTTAGAATATAGATTCTGATCCTGATTGGAGAATGCTACTTCTTGATGGACTGTCTCAAACGCATTGACCTTAAGTCCAGCACCTGCTACCAGCATACTTTTCCTATTGGGTAAAGGGATCACTTGAATAGCCTCATAGCTCCCATTGCCTTCACCAACCCACTCGTATATTCTTCCATTAGACGTGGTTTTGAGCAGAGCATATGAACCAACAGCAACTTGTGTAAAGCTTACCTGGTATGCTATCGCGTTCGGATTGACACTCAATCCAAAAACCGATAGAGTATTACCTTGACTATCTATAGTGTCAATTTTCTCGTAAAGTATGGCTGTCTCATTAAAAGGGATTTGTTCTGCTCCAGAAATGGTTGCCGTACCATTTTCACCATCGCCCACATTGCGAACCTCCATCAGATCGTTTTCTGACAACTCAAAAGCTAAGCTATTTCCTGGATTATCTTTTTCTTGATAATAATTCAGATAGGCATGAAAGTTCTCTCTTTTGAACTCTTGACTGGTTGCCAAATTGGTTCTATTGTAATATTGATTGGCGTATTCATAATCTATTCTAATTCTCGAAAACCGAGTAACCACCGTAGTGTTGCTAAACGTTATTTCTGCCAAATTGTAATCGATCACATAGTCCCGATCAAAACCACGTGTGAGCTCTTTTCCATCTAAAAAAACCTTCTCAGAATTGGCCAAAACAATAATAAATCGCTCTCCTTTAGCACCTCTAAGTTTATAGGGACCTTGCACCCCTTCTATAGGAGTAATTACCGCTGAAGTAAACTGACCTTTTGATAGTGAAGCAGAAATATTCGATGTGTTTTGCCACTTACCCGATTTCCATTTATTGGATAACTGAAGGCCCTGCGCGTTTTTGTAGTACTGTAAAAAGTATCCATCATCCACGGGGTTGGTCAAAACTATATCTCCTGCTGTTAGCGAATGATTTTGATTATAAAGCCTGATAAATACATTGTCAAAATCACGTATCTGCTGAGTATTTCCCTCAGGTTGATAGGGTATGTTTTGATCCGTAATCATGGCTGCTACCTTCAGGTTATCGCCGAGTTCACCGTCCATTTGCAGATTCAAAGTTGAGTTTACAAACACATTCTGCCTATTGCCAAAACTGACACCTCGTGTAATGGCGCCATAAGAATTCAGGGAACCAAAAGAGAAGACATCATCCTTTGCAATAGATTTTAACTGATTGGATTTAGAAAGATTCGCTAATTGACCAGCCTCGTATCTAGAGATATCTCTATAGAATATAGGCGTTTTGGCTACTGGAGATATGGGACGAAAACATATCTCTATAGAATCCGGCAAATCCTTTTCACGGAATCTAATGTTAGTTCCCTTTTCATCCAGCTCATAAGCCAATTTTGGCGAAATGGAAATACTTGATGGTTCTACTGGAAAGCTGTCAAGCTCAATAATGCTTTCTGCCCGAAATTTTTCGCAATTGAGTGACTGAGAAACACCAATACGACAGGTCAACAGGATGCATATAAATACGCTAAACTTCATATATAGGAAGGGCAATGAAAAAGGTGGTTCCTTTTTCTTCCTTCGATTCAAACCATAAGTTACCTCCTGCGTTTTCAATTCCTTTTTTGGCTACAGCCAATCCAATCCCAGACCCTTTAGTTTTAGTACTAAAATAGGGAGTAAAAATTTTCTCCTGTTGAGATTCAGGAATACCAACACCCGTATCAGTTACACTGATCAATACTTTGGAAGCTTGTTTCTTGATGCCTACACTGATCTTCTGGTCACGCCCTTCACTCGCTTGTATAGCATTGAGGATTAGATTGGTTAGTACTCGACTAAAAATCTTAGGATCTATATACACATTGATACTATCTACCTCATATTTTTTGGTGATCGTCACATCACGCGTTTGGTAAAGGTTGATGGTGCGGTCTAGCAAATCCTTGACTTCCACTCGCTCATTTTGAGGAGCAGGCATCTTAGCAAATTCTGAAAAAGAATCAGCAATGCTACTTAATGAATCCACTTGATTAATTAACAACAGACAAGTTTCATAGGGCTTAGTTTCACGTTCAAACGAACGCATCATCTGCTGAATCTTGAGCCTCATAGGCGTCAGTGGGTTTTTAATTTCATGAGCTACCTGACGCGCGATTTCCTTCCACGCTGACTCTTTCTGACTTTTGGCCAGGGCCTCTTTGCTCTGTTCGAGCTTTATGAGCATGGCATTGTATTCACTTACCAAACTCCCTATTTCATCATTGGCCTCATAAGCAATTGGTTCATTCTGCTCTTGAAGGCTCATAGACCTAATCCGTGCCCCAATCTTCTTAAGTGGACTGACCAGTCCCATGACTATGTAATTCCCTCCTATCAAGGAAATAAGAAAAATGAATGAGAATATGACAATCAGATTGTTGAACACCTCTACTTGTTGTCTCCTCAAATGATTCTTGGAATCAAAATATGGGGTAGAAAGTATCCCCAATAATTTTCCGTTTTTATAGGATCTCAATGCCACATATGATGATTTAAAATCCAGCGTACCAATTCTCTTGTCAGTGATCACATTTTGCGTCATCTGCTGCGAAATAGTATAAAAGGCTTGAGGGTCTACCAATTGTGAAAGTAACCCAAGCTTAAAAATCTCAGGTTGACTGCTCGTGACCAACTGCCCTTCTGCATTGTAAATATTGATATCTCCTTGAACCAATGCTGCAGCTTTAGCTATTTCATTGGCGTATTCGTCTACATTGATTTCGTTAGAGAAAAAAGCCTCTGTATGTTCTATCAGAGTTTCAGCTACATTGTAGCTCCTTTTAGAAAAACTCCTGTCAATTTCCTCTTTGTATGATGTATTCAAGGTATTGATCAGCGCAATGCTCACGATAATCATAGGGACTAAAAATGACAGCCCAAGATAAATTTGAATTTTGGTAGAAAGGGTGATGGTCTTAGTAGACACAAACAACCTACTAATCAGAAATAGAAAGCCTGAGAGAAAGACCATAAGCAAAAACATGAAAGCCATGTTAGCTAAGAGTTTTTGCGTATCATAGGTCGGAGATACGATCACAATTAGTCGATCTTCATCAGTCAGCAATCCAAAATAATGACTCTCAGCCTTCTCAAAACCACCTACCAGTAGCTCCGGCCTAACTAGATCAACATTGGTAATCATTTTTTCAAAATCATGCCGGCCCTGTTTATAAACTAGTTCACCATTTGAATAAACAGCGTAATCGAATTCCTTTTTGCTGCCCAGTAAGTATTTACTCTCCAGCAACAATTCTGGAAACACACTTTTAGGAATGTACTTTTTGAGGGTCAGCTCCAAAACGATGCTACCCACCTGCCGACCATAGGCGCCAATATCTACAAAACAGACATACTTGTTACGAGCATTTTCATCCCTCTCTTGTATAAAGTAAATGCCTTCATAGTTAGTGGCGTTTTCTGGTAAAGCAAATTCCGACTTCCAATCTGACAGTGTTGGTACAGAATTATCCACACCAAGCGCCTGACCGTCAGCACCATACAGGTATACGTCTATATCATACTTTTTAAAGTAAGAAGAGAGAAACTGCCTTTGAATTTTGTCTCTTATGTTTTGTCGAGCCAGCACCTTATTTAAAAGCCTCGTTCGTATGTATAAGTCGCTCGAAATCTCTTTAGTAATATCACTGAGATAATACTCTCCAAGGATATCATTGGAAATCAAAAGTCGATTAGCAAACTTTTGCTTTGATACCAAATCATCTTTCTCAGAATGCCTATATATACTAAACGCAACTATGAAAGATATACAGGCAAACACCATGACTACATATAGAAAGCTCTCATATTTCAATCGAGCCAATGATTG
Source organism: Cyclobacteriaceae bacterium (assembly GCA_049115815.1). Classification (GTDB taxonomy): domain Bacteria; phylum Bacteroidota; class Bacteroidia; order Cytophagales; family Cyclobacteriaceae; genus Marinoscillum. Next base: position 638,565 of record JAGDZO010000006.1, read on the forward strand.
GTCCAGTCCGAACCAGTATGCCAGCCAAAACGAGATACTTAAACTTAGGAAAGTAATACTTACATCCTCCTGAAAAAGAACAACGGTCAAGGCTATGAACACGCCGGCTATGACAACTAATTGGATGTTTTTCAGATTGACTTTTCTTAAAATGCGCTGGGAACAGTTAAAAAGTATGAATGCTAAAAAGCCCACAGATAAGAGATAGGCGAATGAAACCATTCTAAAAAGATCAAAAGAAATAGATTCACTAATGTCAAGACTAAATTGCGAATTCTCCAAAAGCACCCATACGCTGAGATAAATGCTGTAAGCCAATGCTAATTGAAAAAGCAATGTCAAAATGACTATGGGGTAATTCCAACTGGTACTCAGTTTGTCCTTCTGTACCAATGTATAAGTAACCCAGCGATGCAATACCAAAGAAAGGCCCATGAGTACCAAACCATTCATCAGCAATTCTCCTAACGAGTTGGCTATCCAACCCATAGAAAAATGAACCGGATTAAATAGAGGTAAGTTTTTTACAAATTCATTTAGATAAAATGAAACAAAAACTCTCATAGCAAGCAAGCCAGAAATTAGACTCACATAGTACTTCCATGACCGGGAATTCTTTTGATTAATTGAAAAACCAATTAGCAGAAAAAGGCATAACAGAATGAAGGAGAAAATAGCCCCCACTTCATGAAGACTCGTTGATTGACTATCTATATTACATTTAAACAGTAAAGAATCTGCATATTTAACCTCCCAATTACCTGAATTAATGAATGTCACGGCATACTCGCCAAATACCTGATCATTGAGCGATGGTTCCAGATATTGATTGATAATTCTAGGAGTAGAACTGATCGTTTCTATAGAGTAGATTTCTATTAAATCATTCTCAGCCCAAACCTGTCTTCGTTGAACTAACTTGATCCCCCAAGAATCCTTAACGGAATAGACTGAGTCTGGCTTCTTGAGATAACTATAGCTCGGAGTATAATCATCATTATTCCAATAGATCAAACCACCATTCAGAAAGACACGCTTGGTGAAAAGGCCGTTATCGGAGATTCCAAAAGGATTGCTATATACCCCTAACTCTTCTTCAAAATCAACAAGGTCCTGATATTGTCTTTGGATAAGTTTCTCAATGTTGGATTCTATTTCCCTATGAATAGCTCCAGCATCTTTGCTCCTATTGAAGACGAACAATGCGCAAATAAGTAATAATGAGAGTGACCCTAAAAGTAGCAGTTTGCCCTTCATGCAAGCGAATTAACTACCTCAATATACATTAATTGTCTTTTAGTGGCTTGAATTTAACACCTCCAAAACCGTACATAAATAATATTCTTGAGTACCTAAATGTGATAGGGTAAAACAAAATAGAGACCAGCGATATAGATACGACATAAGTAGTCAGTGATGGATCGTCAAATACGAAATACAACAGACCTACGGCTGTAATAAATAATGCCACTGACAATGCATAGCTTACATACATAGCTCCATAAAAGAAGCCAGGTTCCCTTTCAAATCTAAGATTGCATTTTTCGCAATTTGTGTGAATGGCATTGAACTTACCAAATCTCCAGAGCGAATACTTAAACATATCCCCTTCTCGACATTGCGGACATTTACCCTCTAATACGGCTGATAATGCTTTTCTTTCGCTCATTAATCTTTGCAGTTCTAAACCATAAAAAAGCTACTACACCTATGATCAAGTATGGGGCAAAAAACAGATACATAATCCCGAAATTCAACCCTGCAGCTAGAGCTGTATCACCATGGCTCACATTATTAACAACCTGGGTTCTACACATAGCACATTGAGCTGTAGCGTCCACTAAAGCTAGCGTGAGGAAAACAAATAACAATAAAACTCCTTTAAATTTCATCCCATTCATTCGTTCTCAAAGATAATAAGGAGAAATCATTAGATAGACTAACACCCCTGTAACGGAAACATAAAGCCAGATTGGAAAGGTTCCTTTGACAATTTTTTTGTGCTTCTCTATCTTATTCGTCAAGGCATAGTAAAATGCAAGAAGTACAAACGGTACCACTACTATAGACAGTAAAATATGTGAAAAAAGCGTGAAGAGATAAACGGATCGCCAAACACCAAGAGCTTCTAATTCCTGCAAACTCAATTCACCATTATGATCCAAATCACCATATATAGTTGTATCAACAGATGAGTGATATAGGATGTAAGAAGCTAAGAATAGAGCACCCATAAAAAAACACAAGAGCATCAAACGTTTATGCAGAGTGATCATACCCTTTTTTATTGCAATCACAGCGCCAATTAATAAAATAGCTGTGACACTATTGACTAATGCGTGAAAACCCGGAAGTGCTCTAATCCAATCCAGTTCACCAAAACTAGTTTTATAGGGCGTGAAGATCAGAATAGCAACAGCTATTGGTATCAAAAGAGATAATCCAATTATGACACGCAGGAAGGTTTTATCATTCATTCTCCAGAGATTTATTCAATAAATATATGTCTAACTCAGCTGCGAATCGATCTATATCGGTTCTGCTCAAATCATAGTATCCTCTTACTCTTCCTTGGTTATCTATGAGGTAAATTTCCTTCTCCAAATCACAGGAATCACTGACAACTTCAAGGTATTTAATATCAGATACTTCTGCCATTTTATTTCGAACACGAACCAATTCATTCGTATATTTTCCAGAATCACTTACGTTAATATAAACCTGTTCCATAGTCTGATAGCAAGATGAATTCCACTCACCTATTACAGGAAGGTCAAACCTATTTTCACCGAACGTTTGCAGGAACAGATACCACGTCACAGGAAAGCCAAATACTACCACAAAAAACAATGTGACTAAGATTTTATTCTTTTTCATAATCAAAAAAAAATCATGTCCTTATCAGACATGATTTTTAAGCTTTTTGTTTTTCTATAATTAGTAAAGCAACTCGAAAATAGCTGCTCCCTGATATATCATTATAAAAATGAAAAATATGATGAAAATCGTTGGCAATAGAATTGACCAAATCAAAGACTTTCTTTCATGGCCCAAATGCATAAAATCCGAAACAATATAATATGCCTTAACAATCGTCATGGCTATGAAAATAAATGTCTTAAGACCTCCTGCATCCACGGTAAAGGCTATCAAGAACTCTATGGCAGTCAGAATACCAAGAATCACAGCAACCTTTAATATCTTTTTTGTTTTTTCCTTGTCTTCAGGAATTACCTGGACGTTTGACGTGTTTTCTTGCATGCTTGCTTTCTTAAAAATTATACCAGATAAAAGAATGTAAATACGAATACCCAAACTAGATCAACAAAGTGCCAGTATAACCCAACCTTCTCAACCATCTCATAATGACCTCTCCTTTCAAAAACTCCAACAACTGCTTGGTAAAATATAATGAAGTTGATCACCACTCCACTGAATACGTGGAATCCGTGAAATCCTGTAATAAAAAAGAATAACGCCGCAAAATTTGAAGGCCCATACTGATTAGCAGTAAGGCTAGCTCCCTGAAGTAGATTTGACCCAACATTGTTGGACATATCAGCACCATGAATAAAATGTGACCATTCCCAAGCTTGACATCCCAAGAAAGTCAATCCGCCCACAATCGTCCAAATCATCCATTTCTCAACACCTTTTCGATCCATTCTATGGCCTGCTTCCACAGCTAGAACCATGGTTACGGAACTTAGGATCAAGATGAAGGTCATAATTCCAACAAATACCAAAGGAGCATGCACTCCATGCAAAAATGGTACTGCTTCAAATACTCGTTCTGGTATCGGCCAATACTCCTGAGAAAATGCAAAATCAGCGAACGCCCCCTCAAAAGCAGGATGACTATATCTGATTAAACCATAAGTGATAAGTAACGCTGAAAAAGAGAATGCATCCGAAAGCAAGAAAAACCACATCATTAGTTTTCCATAGCTTGCCTTCATAGGCTCTACTCCTCCGCCCCAAACGTTGGAGTTACTTTCATCAACAAGTACTGCCGTATTTGCCATAATCTGTTTAGTTATTAGATAGGATCAAAAATAAGTATAAATACAACCAAAGTCCACTTAAAAAGTGCCAGTATGTGGTGCAAATCGAAATTTGAGTCATACTTCTTGAATGGACATTAAATTTCATAGCATTTACCAAAACAACAAGGAGAAAAATCACTCCTCCTGCTAAGTGCAACACATGTAAGCCAGTAAAAATATAAACAAACGAACCAGCCACATTACCTACAAAAAAGATATCCTGTGCCACCAGTTCATTCCATGACATATATTGTCCAATAATAAATGCAATAGATAAAAGAGCTGTAACTCCCAGACTCAGTCGCATCGCAAGGATATTATCCTTTTTAGCAAAAATGTATGCCAAATGCATCGACACACTGCTCAATAAAATTATCGCAGAAGTAATGTTAAATAGCTCAGGGAAATTAATAATCAGCCAATTACCCTCAGCTCGTTTCACAATATACGCACTCGAAAGTGAAACGAAAATCATGGTCACTGTGATCATGAACAACCACATCGCAAATTTCTTTGGATGCATGGATCTTACTCCTACTGCCGATGATTCTATGTTTGGCGAAATACTACTCATACAACTTTGTCAATTAAATACGCTATCTGAACGATTGGCAAATAAATGAACGAACCAAACATGATTCGCAACGCCGATCTTCTAGAGTAATCTTTCATCAACGAAAATGTTTGAGCCAAAAACAAAGCACCACATATCGTAGCGATCACACCACTAGTAATACCAACTAGACCAAAATAAGTAGGTAACAAACCCAACGGCAATAAGAAAAGCGTATAGACCATGATGTTGATAGCCGTATTCAAATCCTGCTTACCACCTCCCGGCAACAACCGAAAGCCTGCCTTCTTATAATCCTCATCTGAGACCCATGCTATTGCCCAGAAGTGAGGAAACTGCCATATGAATTGAATACCAAAAATAATTAGCGCTTCATGACTGATACTTCCCGTGACTGCTACCCAACCAAGTAAAGGAGGAAGAGCACCTGGAATTGCTCCTACAAACACAGCAATAGGTCCTACTCTTTTCAATGGTGTATAAACAAACGAATAGAGAATCATAGAAACAGCTGAAAGAAGTACAGTCAGCAGGTTCGTTTGGAAAAACAATATTGCGAATCCAATCAGCCCAACTATAGCTGCAAATTGCTTTGCTTCGGCAATAGAAAGTCTTCCTGTTGGTAAAGGCCGATTCATAGTTCTATTCATCATTTTATCTAAATCAACTTCGATAATCTGGTTGATGATAACTGAAGATCCTGAAATCAAGAAACCTCCAAAAAATACGGCAATAAAATGTGGCCAATTGATGCTACCAGAGGTTCCTAATAAATACCCAAAGCCACAAGAAAAAGCTACTAAAAAAGATAATCTGAACTTCAAAAGCTCAAAATATGCCTTCATTTTAGAAGTGCTTTGTTGATTAGAAATGGCGCTATCCACTATGAATTAATTTTCTTGAAATTGGAGTCCAAAAATAAGTAAAAAATAGCGCCGAAAGCCAATGATCCTAAGATCAAATGGACGGGCTGCACAAATGCTGGAATTTCAAAATATGCCATCACGGCTCCCGAAATAATTTCCAATAAAATAACTAGTGTCAACGCTTTCAAAGCGAATACCTGTTTCCAGACCAATCTGTTTTTATAGTATATAAAACCAATAAGAAACAAAATAACAAGAGAATAAGACCTGTGTATATAGAATGTTAAGCCTAGAGACTCAATCCATTCTCCCCTATCTATCATAGAGTTCTTTATGAGGTCAACTGACTCGCGCACCTCTACTCCCAATACAATTTGAATAAGAAAAAGCACAAGCAGAACTAATACTGCTTTACTTCCTACGAAGCTCGATTCATTTCTCGGCAACATCAAATACCTCTGCCATAGTAAGGTTGCAACCAACACGAGAGCCAAAATCATGTGGAACGAAATGAAACCAGGTAGCAAATTTGTAGAAACTACCAACGATCCCAACCAGCCCTGAAAAATCACTAGAATAAAACTGATTAACGCTAGTAAAGTAACAGCCCTGTTCTTACTCCAATATTTAAAAGACTGTGCCGCGTTGAGAATTATGAAAAGCCCAATAAGTACTCCAATTAACCTATTGATATATTCTATCCATGCTTTGGTGACATCATACTTAGTCACTTCAGATATCGTTGGGTCATTATTTACTTTATCAGCTAAATCACTAAATCCTATCGAATTCAAAACACTACTTAGTCGAGCATTTTTCTTTTGCCTAGCCTCAACGTAATATGACTCATATCCGATTGGTAAAGCCGTTTCTGTACTTGGCGGAACATAGGAATCAAAGCACTTTGGCCAGTCAGGACATCCCATTCCTGCTCCCGTACTACGAACAATGCCGCCTACTAAGATTAAAAAGTAGACGGCAATGACTGTGTAAAGATTAACTTTTAAAGCGTTTGCTTCTGATATCATTTATTCGAGAAGCCTTCAGTTTATTGAATCGCTCTCATGCTCAAAATTCGATTCAGGAGTCTCACTGAATGGAATATGTTGAGGAATAAAATCATCCTTAGCTCCCGGCTTGCTATAATCGTAAGGCCATCTATGAACCTCAGGTATAGCTCCTGGCCAGTTACCGTGACCTGGCTCTATTGGTGTCGTCCACTCTAGAGTGTTAGATTTCCATGGGTTCATTGGTGCTCTTCTTCCTTTGAATATGCTATAGAAGAAGTTGAACAAAAAGATAAACTGAGCAGCAAATGTGATGATTGCAGCAATACTCACAAAAGCATTTAGATCAGCAAAAGAGCTGAAAGCATCAAAGCTTGTAAACGAATAATATCTTCTTGGGAATCCTGCTATTCCGATATAATGAAGTGGGAAAAATACCAAGTAGACTCCTACAAACGTCAACCAGAAATGCAAATAACCTAATCTGTTATCCATCATTCTACCAAACATCTTCGGGAACCAGTGATATACCCCAGCCAAAAGACCGAAGAAAGATGCACTTCCCATTACCAGATGGAAATGGGCTACTACAAAATATGTATCGTGAAGATTAATATCAACAGCAGAATTTCCTAAAAACAATCCAGTCAACCCTCCAGAAATAAAGAAGGACACCAATCCGATAGAAAACAACATTGCTGGTGTAAATACAATATTACCTCTCCATAAAGTGGTGATATAATTAAAGGCTTTAACGGCTGATGGGACAGCAATAATCAAAGTTAAGAACATGAATATCGATCCCAAGAAAGGATTCAATCCTGTTACAAACATATGGTGAGCCCATACGATAAACGATAGGAATGCAATAGCGAGAATAGAACCAATCATCGCTTTGTAACCGAAAATTGGCTTACGAGAATTAGTAGAAATAATTTCAGATGTTATACCCAAAGCTGGTAGTATCACAATATATACTTCCGGGTGACCCAAAAACCAGAACAAATGCTGATAGAGTATCGGACTTCCTCCTACGTTTGGTAAGGCCTCTCCTCCAATATATATCTCGGATAAATAAAAGCTAGTACCAAATGATCTATCAAATACCAAAAGTAAAGCCGCTGCTAATAATACTGGGAATGACAACAATCCAATAACGGCTGTCACAAAGAATGCCCAGATGGTAAGTGGTAATCTAGAGAATGACATACCTGTCGTTCTCAAGTTAATAACCGTAGTGATGTAGTTGATCCCTCCTAGTAATGTGGAAGCGATAAAGAATACCATTGACACCAGCCACATTGTCATCCCTGCACCTGATCCCTGAATTGCCTGTGGTAATGCGCTTAAAGGAGGATAAATAGTCCATCCACCGGCAGCAGGACCTGTCTCTAAAAACAGTGAAATGAACATCACAACACTTGACAGGAAAAAGAACCAATAGGACAACATGTTCATAAATCCTGACGCCATATCCCTTGCTCCGATTTGAAGAGGAATCAAGAAATTACTGAACGTACCACTCAAACCTGCTGTGAGTACAAAGAATACCATGATGGTTCCGTGCATGGTAACTAGAGCCAGATAAAATTCTGAGTCCAATTTTCCTCCTTCGGTTATCCATTTACCAAGAATTGGTCTTAACCATTCTAGTTGCATTTCAGGAAAACCCAATTGCAATCGGAATATGATAGATAAAGCACCACCTATGATTGCCCATAGAATACCAGTTATTAAGAACTGCTTAGCAATCAACTTATGGTCAGTACTAAAGATGTACTTACTTATAAAGCTTTGTTCATGGTGATCATCATGATGATCATCATTAGCCAAATGTTCCTCTATCTGAATGTCTGCTACTGACATATTAATTATTTTTTATTGGATGTTACTTACTAGCGTATTTCCCGCTTCTGATAATTCACTTGAATCCTCAATACCTGAGGCAATTCTGGCCATTTCCTGAAGTTCCTCAGGAACTTGCGATAGGTAATCTGAATTTTGCTTTAGCCAAGAATCTTGAGAAGCATACCACTCATCATATTCGTCTTGTTCCAGAACCTCAATGAGGTATTTCATAGCAAAATGACCTTTTCCACAAATCTTATTACAAACTAACTCATAATTGAAATCAGGATTACCTGTTTCAATTCTCATATCAGCAGTTGATTTAGTAGGCACAAACCAAAATCTCGTAGGCATACCTGGCACAGCGTTCATTTGAAGTCTAAAATGAGGCTGATATACACTATGAATGACATCACGTGCTCTAATCTGCAACAGAACTGGCTTCCCTTTTGGTAAATAAAGCTTAGTTGGAATAAAATCATCAAATGATGCTTTGTCAGAGAAATCGATACCAGCTTGATTTACCACATCAATTTTCTTGTAGTCATATTCACCAAGCTTGCCATCAGATCCTCCGTATCTAATTCCCCATGAGTATTGATAACCCATTACCTCAATCACCTCTGCATCATCTGGAGCAGGACCTGTGATATCTACCCATGCTTTCCAACCTGAAACAATTAATAACGCCAAAACAATCGCTGGAATAGCTGTCCAAATAACCTCTAATTTGTTGTTATGAGGATAAAAATCTGCTTGATTTCCTTCCTTGTACTGGTACATATAAGAAAAACCAAAAAGAAAAATCTGGGTGAGGATAAAGACGAATCCCGTAATACCCATGGTAATCCAAAACAATTGATCTGTCACTACTCCATGCTCAGAGGCAACAGGCTGAACGAAATCATCATCCAAACCACCAAATGAGTAATAGAAAAATCCAATAATTCCTAAAACCAAAAACACCACAAGAAGTGAAGCTTGCATACCATTACTAGCTGGTACTTGCTTCTTGCTATCTCCCTTAACTATCCCTACTAGCGTAGCTACTCTAAATATTGAGTATAGAATCGCTATGACTAGGACAACTGCACAAACTACTATCAAACTTGACATATATTTTTACTTATCAGTTTAAGTTGATTAGACGTGATGATGAACACTTTCTTCCAACATCGGGTGATTCTTAGCGAATAAAGGCGCCTTAGATAATTGGTTCAGGACAACAAAGATGAATGCCCCTGCATAAACGAACATGAGACCTAATTCTAAGAAACCAAATCCTCCGTGACTTTTCAATGTACCCGGTGTAATCATTAAATAGAAATCTAGCCAATGACCAATAATGATGACTGGCGCTACTACTTTTATAAACCTCGAATGACGTTTCGCATCTCTTGTCATTAAGACTAAGAATGGAAAGAAAAAGTTTACAATAAGATTCAAATAAAATAAAGATGTGTATGGCCCTTCTTTCCATCGCTCCATGAAGTAGATCGTCTCCTCTGGAATGTGTGCATAGTAAATCAATAGAAACTGAGAAAACCATATGTAAGTCCAGAATACACTAAAGGCAAACATAAACTTACCAAGATCATGTAGATGCTCGCTACTTACAATACTTAAATAGCCCTTATCTTTCAGCAATACAACAATTAGAGACAACAGAGCTAATCCAGAAACCCACCAGCTTGCAAAGTTGTACCAACCAAACATGGTACTAAACCAATGTGTATCAATAGACATCACCCAATCCCATGCAGACATAGATGACGAGACTCCAAAAAAGATGATGAATATAGCTGAAAGTTTTCTCAACTTGAACCATTTTTCCGTTCCACCTTCTAAGTCCTCTGAATAGGCAACTTGCTTCAATTTGTTGAATAGCAAATACCAGATAGCAAAGAAGATCACCATTCTGCCCAAGAAAAAGATAGGGAATGTTCCTGCTTCCAACGGCCAGAAGAAATATGCTCCTTTACCAGCGATAATCGAATCAAAATCTGAAGAGTTAACATCGTATAGGTCATGATGAGTCCAGTGAAAGATATCATGCCCTGCAACAAAATAAGTCACTAGCATTAAGATACCTGCGAAAGGTATCCAAGCTCCAAAAGACAAGCTAATACGTTTAATACCTGCGGACCATCCAGCTTGTGCAGCATATTGAATAGCAAAAAACAATACGCCAACTAAAGCAATACCGGTAAAGAACACATTGTTGATCCAAAGATTAGCATATACACGCTGAATCCAACGAAAACCATGACCTCCAGCCTCTTCAGCCTCATGGTGACCACCTCCCATAGCTAGAGATGCAATCCCTATGATGGTCAGCAATACACCTACCCCAATGAAGATTATTAAATTCTTCTTCGCCTTGGAAGAAAACTCGAATGTTTCCTCAGATATTTTTATTTCGGACATAATCGACTTATTGATTTTGAAGCGTTTGTACGTAAGAAACTATCTTCCAACGATCCTCGACACTGATTTGAGATGCATGAGCACCCATTCTACCTTTACCGTTTGTAATGACCCAATATATATGACCAGCCTTTTTATCTTTAACAGTAGCTGAATTGTAGGCAGTTACTCCTTTATAAACTTGACCAACCAAACCATCACCTGCACCTTTTTCTCCGTGACAGTGTTCGCAAAATCTTAAGTACAAAGCCTTTCCTTCCTTCAAAACTTCCTTGGAATCTTCAAAAGGACTTACCAAAACTTCTTCAGCTTTGGCATAATCATCAGTAGCAATGCCTATAGATTCGAGATAAGTACCTCTTTTTACCGTATTCTCAACAGGTTCTATCATAGTCATGCCAAACTCATTATATGGGTTCGAATTGTAAAATTCACCATGATTATCATCCGGGTTAGAATCCAACCAGCTACCAACTTCTTTATCCTTGATTTGAGTCAAAGGCTCATAAGGTGTAGAGTGATACATCTGTGGAGCATATTCCAACCCTGTATTATCAACACCTGCTGCACAGCCGGATAAAACAACCGTTAATGCGATCAATAATATTCTTTCGTGTTTTTTAAACATTGTAGTTAGAGTGTTTTTTTATTCACTTCTGAAGCTCCACTTTTTGTCAGCAACGCACTTATCTTATCCTCTTCTATCGAATTGGCATCTAAAGCTATCGCAACAACGTGCTTGTCATCTGTAATCCTTTTGTCAAATAGCTTCGGCTTACCCCAAGGCTTTAGATTACTTATTATCATAAATGTTCCTACCATCCCAAACGATGCTAACAAAACTGTTAACTCAAAAGTCACTGGAATAAAAGACGGTATAGGAGCATAATCCTTACCTCCAATAATCATTGGCCAATCCACAGTCATCATTCCCAGTTGCATAGTAAGCGCTAAGCTCGTACCAAGAAGACCAAACATAAATGCTACAATTGCCAATTTAGAGCGCTTATAACCAAGCACATCATCAATTCCATGCACTGGAAATGGCGAATACACTTCGTGTATCTTCACGCCACCACCTCGGACTTCTGTAATCGCTTTGAGGAGAATATCCTCATCATCATAAACGCCTACTATATAGTTGCTTTCGTGTGCCATTATGCTTCTTTCTTTTCTCCTGTAGCTTTAATAATACTCTTAACTTCTGCCATGTTGATCACTGGGAAGAACTTCGCAAAAAGGAAGAACAGAGTGAAAAACAATCCAAAAGTGAAAACATAAACTCCTACATCATACATCGTTGGATAAAACATAGCCCAACTGGAAGGAAGGAAATCTCTATGTAGTGATGTTACTATAATTACAAAACGTTCGAACCACATTCCAATATTTACCACAATCGTAATCACGAAAGTTGCTGCGATATTGGTTCTAATCTTCTTAAACCAGAATAACTGAGGTGAAATAACATTACAAGTCATCATAGACCAATATGCCCACCAGTAAGGTCCAAACATTCTGTTGATAAAAGCATACTGTTCGGCCTCTACTCCTGAATACCAGGCAATGAAAAACTCAGTGATATATGCAATACCAACAATAGAACCAGTGATAATGATCACGATATTCATCAACTCAATGTGTTGAATAGTGATATAGTCTTCAAGCTTATAAACCCTCCTAGTGACTATCAATAGTGTTAATACCATTGCAAAACCTGAGAATATAGCTCCAGCCACGAAATATGGCGGGAATATTGTCGTATGCCATCCAGGTATTACTGAAGTTGCAAAGTCAAAGGAAACAATCGTGTGTACAGATAATACTAGTGGCGTGGCTAATCCAGCAAGGATCAATGCTACCGTTTCATATCTAGACCAAGTTTTGGCAGCACCATCCCAACCGAAACTTAAGACTCCATAAATAGCCGCTGAGATCTTATTAGTTGCTCTATCTCTAATAGTTGCGAAATCTGGAATCAATCCAATGTACCAGAAAACCAATGACACTGAGAAATAGGTTGAAATCGCAAAAACGTCCCAAAGTAGTGGTGAATTGAAATTAACCCATAAGGAACCAAATGTATTAGGTAGTGGCAATGCCCAATAAAAACCTAACCACGGACGTCCCATATGTAGTACAGGAAACATTGCCGCACAGATTACCGCGAAAATGGTCATCGCTTCTGCCGCTCTGTTGATTGACATTCTCCATCTCTGTCTGAAAAGTAAAAGTATGGCTGAAATCAAAGTACCTGCATGACCAATACCTACCCACCAAACGAAATTGGTGATATCCCAGGCCCAGCCAACAGTTTTATTAAGCCCCCACATTCCGATACCTTCCCACAAAAGCATTGCTACTGCATATGCTCCTACTGTAAGTGTACCTAATGAGATAGCCATAGCTAAAAGCCAAAGCTTAGCTGGTTTTTCCTCTACTCGCCCTGCAATGTCCTCAGTAACATCGTGAACAGTTTTTCCGCCTGTAACTAACGGATCTCTAAGTGCTGATTCTGCTATCATAGGATATTATGCTTCTGCGTTTTCAGTTTTAGATACTTCATCTTTATTTCTGATCTTAGTCAAATACCAAACATTCGGCATTACTCTTAGCTCTTCCAATACATGATAAGCACGTGGCTCTTTCGATTCCACTCCTTTATCATTCTGCTGTATTTGTAGCATTTGAGAAATTTTACTCTCAGGATTCTTCATATCTCCGAAAACCAATGCTTCTGAAGGACAAGCACTTGCACATGCTGTAGTCACGTCACTATCTTCGGGACGTCTGCCTTCGCGTTTGGCTTCCAATTTACCTGACTGAATTCTTTGAACACAGAAAGTACATTTCTCCATCACACCACGTGCTCTTACGGTCACGTCAGGATTTAGTACCATCTTACCCAGATCATTATTCATTGCAGTATTACTATCAAACTGCTTATTGTCATGATATTTGAACCAGTTGAATCTTCTTACTTTATAAGGACAGTTATTCGCACAATATCTTGTACCAATACATCTGTTGTAAGTCATTTGATTTAGTCCTTCTGAACTATGTGTTGTAGCCGCAACAGGACAAACCGTCTCACAAGGAGCGTTGTTACACTGCTGACACATCATTGGTTGGAAGGTGACCTCAGGGTTTTCTGCTGCCTTTTCCATTGCCTCCAAATCTCCATCCGCAGCATCCGAACTGTAGTAACGATCGATTCTGATCCAGTGCATTTCACGTCTATTCAAGACTTCTTGCTTACCTACTACCGGAATGTTATTCTCAGTCTGACATGCTATCGTACATGAACCACACCCAGTACATGAGTTTAGATCGATCATCATTCCCCAATGATGATTGGCATATTCGTGGCCTTTCCATAGGGAAATGGCATAAGGTTTTTTATATCCTTCTGATGTAGCGATTTTCGGGAAACTACGCCCAGCCTGAGTATCTTTCTGGTACTCAGAAAGCAAAGCCTCCTGAATAACAGTCTCTCTGCCCATATATGTCTCATGGGTTTGAGTTTGAGCTATTCTATAGCCATTTCCTGTAGGCTCAGCACTTACTCCGCTAAACACAGATAAATTCAGTGAATCACCTGTAGTAATAAATTGATAAGCGTTAACGCCTACTCCATCCGCTACTTTACCAGCCTTAGTTCTTCCATATCCAGTTGCCAAACCTACAGTTCCGTATGCTTGACCTGGTTGTGGAAGTACAGGTATCTCGGCGGTTTTACCATTTGCTGTGAAGTTGACAGTCTGTGTAGACATGTCGCCTATTTCGATCCCCCACTCCTCTGCTTGTTTTGGAGAAACGGTTAAGTAATTATCCCACGTTGCTTTTGTGATAGGATCTGGCATTTCTTGCAACCAAGGGTTATTGGCCTGAGTACCATCACCAACACTGTTATTCGAGTAAACAATTAGCTCTAAACCGCTATTAGAAAGTGAATAAGTACTTGAAATTGAGGAAGCCGCAACATTCAAATCAACCGCAGGTGATGCGCTCGTGCTCTCAAATTCAGCATCAAATACACCGTCATGGAGACATTTATTCCAGAAAGCATCAAAATTGAAAAATTCAACTGTATTTGCTTTAGCAAAAACATTGGCCTCCCACGTGCTTCTTAATAAATCATAAAAGTTAGTCTCTGATTCAGCCCAAGTCAAGAAAGACTCTTGAGCTTGTCTTGTATCAAAAATATTCTTAATAGTAGGCTGAGATAAACTAAACGAACCTGTTACCGGCTCAAAATCATTCCAAGACTCCAAGAAATGATGATCTGGAGCAACAACACTTGTTAATGACGCTGTTTCATCAGCTATACCGCTCGTTGAAACGGATAAAGACAAGCTGCTAATACTTTTAGCTAATTCCTCTCCTTGTGGATGATCATATACCGGGTTGCAATTGTAGAAAATCACAGCACTTGTGGTACCGGAGTTAACAGACGACAGAAAAGATGAAAATGCTTGATCACTTCCTTTTCTCAAGTTGACCGCTCTACTTGTATCGATAGTTGCACCAAAACTTCCAAGTAAATCATTGATAGCAATAACCACTAATTGAACATTAACATCAGAAGAACCACTAACAACAACAGATGCGCCTTTAGATGCGACTAAATCGTTGGCAGCTTTCATAACTACTGCATTATCCTCGAGTTTAGCTACGCTAAGAGAAGGAGCACCAACCTTCGATGCTATCGCATTATAGAGATTAGCCACATACAAGCCCTCCTGTGAAGGCTTAATAGCAACTCTATAATCAGCATTCGATCCGGTAAGCGAAAGATTAGACTCAAAAGAGTACATACGAGACATGTCTCTATTATCGTCCGACAATTTTCTACCAGCAGCAAACTGCTTGTTTATGGATGTTCTGTTAGGCCATGCGCCTAATATATCCGCACCAAAAGAAACAATCGTTTTGGCATTTGAGAAATCATGATAAGGCATCATTCTGTTGCCAAATGCTAAATCATAAGCATTCAACAATCCATTAAATGACAGCTGATCGTACGAAACATGTTGTGCCCCATAAGCTTCGACTAAACCATCTATAGCCTTCTGAGTAGATGGAGAAGCAATACTATTAGAAACAATAGCGACCTTCCCTGCATTAGCTTTTAAGCCCGCAATGACCTTGCTATCCACTTCATCCCATGAAGCTTTGGATCCATCTATTTGAGGCGCATCAAGTCTTTGCTGATCATAGAGTGACAATACCGATGCTTCTACTTGTGGTGTTGTTCCTCCTCCACTTATTTTAGAAAGCTTGTTACCCTCAAGCTTAATTGGTCTACCCTCACGAGTTTTAACTAATACGCTACAATAGTCATTACCACTGATATATGAGGATGCGTAATAATTCGGTAGTGTAGGATCTACATCAACCGGTTTCTTTACATAAGGAATAGCATTTTTGATAGGTGTTTCACATGCAGCCAAAGAAACTGCTGCGATTCCAAAACCCATCAATTTTAGAAAATCCCTTCTTGAAGGCTCGCCTTCTTCGCCTGCTATAGGCAAATACTCAGGAAATTCTTTATTCGCATACTTTTGAAACTCAGCTTTGTTGTTTAGCTGTTCTAGTCCTTTCCAGTATTTCTTAGTTTCTTTCATAGTGCCGGAATAATCCTTTATTTAGGCTCGTTGATTAATAATGACATTTAGAACACTCCAAACCTCCAATGTCCTCAACTTTCATTGGTTCCTTGCTCTGTGCTTCGTGCAATTCAACCAAATTTGAATAATACTCATTGTCTTTAGAATTCACCTCTGTCTCTCTGTGGCAGTTTATACACCATCCCATAGTCAAAGTTGAATATTGATATACCACATCCATTTCCTCTACAGGACCATGGCAAGTCTGACATTCTAAACCACCCACTTTCACATGCTGTGAATGATTGAAATATGCCAAATCAGGCAGATTATGAACTCGAACCCATTCAATCGGCTTGGTATCCTCTCCATACTCGCCTGTAGAAGGATCGTAATCGATAGCTGCATATATCTTCTGAATCTCAGAAGACTCAGTCTTAATAGCTGTATGACAATTCATACAAATATTAGCAGAAGGAATATTCGCAGCTTTAGACTTTCTTACTCCAGTATGACAGTAATTACAGTCTATTTCATACTGACCCGCGTGAATCTCATGTGAGAATGCTATCGGTTGATTTGGTTGATAACCTTGCTGTACACCTACTGTAAATGCTCCGTCAATAGCTGTTTTCAATAATAGAGCAACGAAAATGAACACAACAGACCCAATAACGAAATCTGAAGTCAATAACTTTTGAAGATCTGTTTTCTGATTAACGACCTCTACATCTTCTGCGTCAAGTTCTTTCTGATCTTTCAGATACTTAGTTAACACAGAAACAATGAGACCTAGAACAACTAAGATTAATATCAATACAAAAATCAAAACAACCAGAATGGCTGTGAGATAACTAGATGAAACACCATCCCCTTGTCCTCCACCTCCACCAGGAGCCCCTGGAACTGCAACTTCCTCTGCTTGAGGTGGATTTGCTGTTTCCACTTGAACATAAGCCAAAATAGAAGTTATTTCTTCATCGGAGAATGGATAAGCCGGCATTGCCGTTTTTTGGTACTCTTCCCAAAGTGCCACCGCGGTTTCATCACCGCTTTGAATCATTTTTTGAGAATTTCTAATCCAGCTAATAAGCCAATCCTTAGATCGTCTTTCGCTCACGCCTTTCAGCGCAGGACCAATTACTTTTTCATGAACAGCGTGGCATTGAGTACAATTAGCTTTGAATAATGACGCTCCAGCCGCTACGACAGCTTCATCAGTAGGAAGTGCGTCTTCTGCGTCTTGAGCAAAAAGGGATAAAGAAGAAAAGCTAAAAGAGAGTAATGCGAAGGAGATTAAAACTAATCTTGGTGTTCTAAACATGGATTGTTTCTTAGTCAACATGTATTTTGTTACCATCTTATTATCAGAAGGCACAAATGTAATACCGTGAGAACGCATTTCAAAGGTGGTTTTGAACCTATTTTTGAATATTACGTAATCGGAATATCTTATTAGAAGATTAGTGCTGATTCTCAGTTGATTAGGTGATTAAAATCATGGGGAAGTAAATTATTTAGAAAGAATATAAATAAGACGATTCACCTATTTTTCTTATTCCTAAGATAACAATCAAAGTTTTCGACTAAATAATCATTCAATTATTCAGTTTAGAGCTCGCATTTCACACTATCCAACAAATCATATAACGTCTGATGAATGGATGGCCTAACATTCAATTCATAAATAGCCTTCTGGTTTCGATCTGGGTAAACTCTGTTTGAAAGGAAAATGAATAATAGATTTTCTTTAGGGTCTGCCCAAACTAGAGTCCCAGTATATCCGGTATGACCAAAACTAAGATTGGAACTGGATTCTGCCACGCTACTAATCGTTGAATCATATTCTAGTAGAGGTTTATCAAATATCAAACCTCTCCTATTGCCACTTTGAGGATACTGATAACTGGTAAATAATTGAATTGTCGCGGGATTGAGGTATTGCTTTCCTTCATAAACTCCGCCATTCAAAAGCATTTTCCAAATCTTCGCAACATCATTGACATTGCCAAACAAACCTGCATTACCGCTCACACCTCCCATCAAAATGGCTCCTTCATCATGGACTCTTCCATGAATTGGGCTGTTTCGAAAAAAAGTATCTATTTCTGTAGGCACTATCTGATCTAAGGAATATTTGGAGGTAGGATTAAAAGTAAGAGAAGGAGATCCAATTGGCTCATAGAAGTGTTCCTTCAAGTATTCAGAATATTCCATTCCTGAAAGATTATGTACCAGTTCTGGTACCAAGTAAAAAAACAATCCAGAATACCGATAAACAGGTTCTTTATCTATCGATGCCCTTTTGACATATGTTTTAATTTTCTGATCAAAATCATCCGAAAGAAACATTCCTTCACCTATTTCATATTGATGTTTTTTGGTGCGTTCAGTGCTTATATACCGATTAAAACTTCCGTCCTTCTTAATTATGTCCTTATAGAAAGCTATCCAACTTTCTATTCCGGATTGATGAGCCAAAAAAGCTCTTACCGGCACTCGCCCAACTTTGCGAAAGCGTAAACCAGAAATATATCTTCTAAGTGGTTGATCCAGGTCAATTAAGCCATTCTCATACAATTTCATAACGGCCAATCCAGCACCCATTACTTTGGTTAACGATGCTAAATCATATAAGTCCTCTTGTTCAACAATATTTAAACTATCATAGGTATGGAATCCATAACACTTATTGACGATGACACTATCTCCTAAACTAGCATATACCACGGCACCTGGAAATGCACGCTTAGATATTGCATTATTCATAATAGTATCAACCTCTTTTTGTGCTTTTATCAACAAATCAGGGTTTTGCCCTTGGACATTCCATGAAAAATGAAAAAAAATTGAGAATAATACCAAATTGATTCTTAGATATGACATTTAGGTCATTAATTTTAAGCCCTGATTAAGCGAACTTATGGAAAAGCAGAAACATTTTGTAATTGATTTTGACAGCACCTTCACACGAGTGGAAGCATTGGACGTACTTTGCGAAATTTCATTAAGGGGAAAAGACAATGCTGCAGAAGGATTGCAGAAAATCAAAGATATTACAGATTTGGGTATGGAGGGAAAGCTTTCCTTAAGTGAATCATTAGAAAGGCGCTTAGAAATCCTCCAAGCTAAGAAATCTCATCTTCCAGAACTTATTGCTAGACTAAGTGATCAGGTATCTGAGTCTTTTATGAGAAATAAGGAGTTCGTTAGGCAATACTCGAGTCAAATTTATATTCTCTCAAATGGTTTCAAGGACTTTATTGTCCCAATAGTGGAGCATTTTGAAATTAAGGAATCTCAGGTTTTTGCCAATGAGTTTTTATATGATTCTGATGGAAATATTATTGGGTTTGACAAGACGAATGTCCTCTCTGAAAACAATGGGAAACCCAAAAAAATACAATCGCTGAACCTGAATGGAGAAGTCTATGTTCTAGGAGATGGATACACTGACTATGAGATAAAAAAGGCAGGAATAGCCCACAAATTCTATGCTTTCACTGAAAATGTTAGAAGGGAAAATGTACTTCAAAATGCAGATCATGAAGCACCGAATCTTGACGAATTTCTATATGTAAATAATATGGACAGAGCACTCTCCTACCCCAAAAGTCGTATCAATGTTTTGTTGCTAGAAAACATACACGAACACGGGATCAATAAATTAAAAGAAGAAGGATATAATGTAAAAGTTCATGCTGCGGGTATGGATGAAGATGAGCTTATTGAAGCTATCAAAGATGTATCAATTATTGGTATTCGTTCTAAAACTCAAATCACAAAAAGAGTATTGGAAAATGCACCAAGATTATTGGCGATAGGTGCTTTCTGTATTGGAACGAACCAAATAGACCTTGAAACTTGTCTGGAAAAAGGAATTGCTGTTTTCAACGCCCCTTATTCTAATACAAGATCAGTTGTAGAGTTAGCCATTGCCGAGATCATCATGCTCATGAGGAATCTTCCTGACAAATCTGTTCAGATGCATGAGGGTAAATGGAATAAATCTGCCTCTAGAAGTTTCGAGGTGCGTGGCAAAACCTTAGGAATTATTGGTTACGGCAGCATTGGAGCACAGCTATCAGTGGTAGCTGAGTCATTGGGAATTCAAGTTCAGTTTTATGATCTAGAAGAGAAATTGGCACTAGGAAATGCCGTACAATGTAAAAGTATAGAGGAGCTCCTTGCCACTTCTGATATGATTTCACTTCATATAGATGGAAGAAAAGAAAATGTCAACTTCCTTACCGACTACCATTTTTCAAAAATGAAAGATGGAGTGGTATTCCTTAATTTAAGTCGTGGACCAGTATTAGATGTGAGCGCCCTTAAGAAACATGTGTTATCAGGAAAAATAAGTGGAGTTGGTGTGGATGTCTTCCCTGAAGAGCCACTGAGCAATGCTGATGAATTCATATCTGAATTGCGAGGATTGCCCAATACTATTCTAACACCACATATAGGTGGTAGTACACTTGAGGCACAAAAAAATATTGCTGATTTTGTACCTAACAAAATCATGGAATACATCAACACAGGTTCTACCAATAACAGTGTAAACTTCCCAAACATCGTATTACCTAGATTGGGAGAGGCTCATAGATTCATTCATATTCATAGAAATGAGCCTGGCGTACTTGCAAGAATCAATAAAGTCCTGGCTGAGAACAACCTTA
Organism: Cyclobacteriaceae bacterium; assembly: GCA_049115815.1. GTDB lineage: Bacteria > Bacteroidota > Bacteroidia > Cytophagales > Cyclobacteriaceae > Marinoscillum. The sequence continues at coordinate 659,621 of JAGDZO010000006.1, forward strand.
ATATTGTTGGTCAATACCTGAAGACCAATGAAATTGTAGGCTATGTCATAACTGACATCAACAAAGATTACGACGATGAAATCATCAAGGAATTGAAATCCATTGATGAGACGATTCGTTTTAGAGTGTTGTACTGAAGATGATTCTTTAAGTTCAATTATTTCTTAGGAGAACACAATAACCTAATTTTAAAAATTAGGCTAAGACAAATTCTTTGTTTTGCTCTATAATTATGACTTATTCCATAATTTGTTCTTAAATTTAGCAAGTTGTATCTAGGTAGGCTGATACCAAAACGTATCTAAACCTCAGATATACAAATAATTAACATTACGTTTTAGTACTTTATTCCGCCAAATGAATACTCAATCTAGTAACTGGAAAAGCATCCAGAATCTTGACCATTTGAATCTAGTCATCGAAAATTCGAAGGAGAAGCCTGTATTGGTGTTTAAGTTTAGATCTTCTTCTCCTGAGAGTCTAGAGAAAAAATCAGAGTTAGAAAGCAATTGGTCAATCTCCAATGATTTGGTGGATTTATATCTAGTAGATGACCTTAAGGCAAAGGATGTTTCCTATCAGGTTTCAGATTTAGCTGGAATTAGCCAAGAATTTCCGCAAATAGTGTTGTTTGCCGATGGTGTAACCATGTACGACGAATCACATGAAATGATCAGCGTAAAGAAGATTAAACTCGCCCTGAAAATAGTCAACAGAACCTTTAAATGGATGGAGACTCGGGCATAAAAAAAGGCTTTCGGAAACCGAAAGCCAAATGCCAATCAAAGGATATATTTAAACCCTTAGTGTAAGGATTTGAGCTGTCAAATGGGTCAAAGATCCTCAGTTATCCTGCTCTTACGAACGAGGTGCCAGTCATAATGAAAGACATGAGGCCCAATTTTGCCACCCAACTTCACTCGGCTTAGTATATAGTCTCGATTTAAATACAGCCCCTTCAATCAGCACCACTAAACTAACGATTTGTTTTCCCACAGTAACATGAAGCATCAAGTATTTTTAACTCCTGGACCGTCTCAGTTATTCTATACGGTTGAAGATCATATGAAATCAGCATTCAGTGAGGATGTAATGTCAATTTCTCATCGAAGCAAACAGTTTGAAGAGATTTTTGCTTTTGCAAGAATCAAAGTAGCAGAATTACTAAACCTGCCAGATGGGTATGATATCTATTTCACCTCATCTGCCAATGAAGTTTGGGAAAGGATTATTCAAAATTTAGTTGGGAGTCATTCTCATCATTTTGTCAATGGATCATTTTCTGAGAAGTTTTTTCAGTTTAGTAAGGATTATCAGAAAGACTCCACCTCTGAGACCCTAGCCTACGGCGATACTTTTTCGAATTTTCTTATACCGGATACAGCAGAGTTGATTTCTATCACTTTGAATGAAACGAGCATAGGGTACTCTTTCGATCAGAAAGAAATCGCCAAAATTAGAGAAGAACACCCCGATAAGCTTATTGCGTTAGATGGAGTAAGTACTTTTCCTAGCGTCAATTTTGATTTTAACTTAGTGGACACTGCCTATTTCTCTGTTCAAAAATGTTTTGGGCTTCCTTCCGGATTAGGGGTTTGGATTGTTAATCAAAAATGCTACGAAAAAGCTCAAAAGCTAAAGGATCAGGGTCATATAACTGGCAGTTACCACGATCTCCTGACACTAAGAAAATCAGCAGAAAAGAATCAAACGCCAGAAACTCCTAACACATTAGGGATTTACTTGTTGGGTAAAGTTGCTAATGATATGATATTTAAAACTGCTAAGCTCATTCAAAACGATACCATCTACAAAGCAGCATTGCTCTATCAAGCAATAGCAGAAAGTGAAAACCTTAAGGCATTCATTGAGAAAAAAGAGAATCAATCCAAAACTGTGGTAGTAGCTCATTGTGAAAATGGCAATTCCGAAATCTTAGAACTGCTGGCCAATAAAGGGTGGATCGTAGGTAAGGGATATGGGAAATTCAAAAATGACCATATCAGAATAGCCAATTTCCCAACTCATAGCAAAGAACTTATAGAGCAAATAGCGGACGTTCTCAGACTCTATTGAGTGTTATTGATATTGTTGAAACGAAGCATTCATCCGACCAACTAGCAATAACTGAAATCAATTTGCTATAGATTAAAGTTTTTTGAACTTTAATCGGCTTTGATAAGATTTTGTAAATTGGAATGCAGTTACCTTTGCGAAACTTTCTTAAATAAAGAATATGTATAAGTTTAACAAGATACTGGTTGGGCTTGATCACAGCGAAACGGATGTTGATTTAATCAAGGGCGCGTCTTACATGTGTGAACTTGCGGGTTCAAGCACGGTTTATTTCGTCAATATCATCCGAGAAGTAAACATTCCTGATAAACTGTTGAAGGAATTTCCTAATCTCTTGACTCAAGCAGTTGAAGACAGGAAAAAGGATTTGAATAAACTTGTAGACAAGCATTTTAACAATAAGGAAGTTAAAGTGGTTGTTAACGTCATTGTTGATCAAGGTCAGGTTACTAAAGCCCTTCTAAAGCACACTAGTGATGAGAAAATTGATTTGCTTGTACTAGGACGCAAAAATGAAAAGAAAGGTGGTGGCGTGTTGGTTAACAGGCTGGCAAGAAGAGTTAGCTGTTCATTGTTGATTATTCCGAAGGGTAAAAAATTAAGTGTAGACAAAATCTTGATTCCAACGGATTTCTCGGAGTATTCTAAGCATGCATTGGAGAAAGCTGCTTCTCTCTTAAGAAAATCCAAATCTGAAGGAGAATTGCTCATTCAAAATGTCTATCAAGTACCCGTAGGCTATCATTATACAGGAAAATCTTTCAAAGAATTTTCTGAAATAATGAAAGACCATGCGAAAAAGGATTTCAAAATCTATTCTAAAAGCATTGACTTATCTGATCTCAAGGTAGAACAGATCTATTCACTGGATAAGGATGAAGATATTACTTCTGACATCCATCGAGTAGGAAAAAAAGAGCATGTCAAGCTAATAGTCATTGGAGCCAAAGGTAGAACTGCAACCACTGCCCTATTTATTGGAAGTAAAGCCGAAAAATTAATTCAAGTCAATGCAGATATTCCTCTTTTGGTCATACGTCCCAAAGGGAAAAATGCTGGAATCATTGATTACCTAAAAGAGCTATAAGTTCTATTTCGAATCAGAAGCTCTTAACTTATCGAGCAATTCATTCAACTGCTGACATTCTGATTCACTTAGCTTATCGATAGAGGATTCCCATGTCTGTAGTTCCTCATCAATTGAAGTAAGAAGGTCGAGTCCTTGTTGAGAAATCACAACATCTACAGCTCTCCTATCATTCTTGCATTGTCGTCTTTCTACCAAGCCTTTAGACTCCAGTTTATCGACAATTCTGGAAGCATTCGAACTCTTATCAAGCATTCGATCAATCAATAAATTGATCGTGGCGGGCTCAGGACTCTGACCTCTAAGGATTCGGAGCACATTATACTGAGGAGTTGTGAGATCGTGTGGCTTAAAAAATTTGACTTGCTTGTCGCACAACCAGTTGTTGGTGTAAATGATGTTGATTAAGGCTTTGCTAAATTCATTTTTGAACTTGCTCTGCTTGATATCTTCCGAAATGCCCATAATTTTTACTTATTGCTCTTTCATGTAACAACATCAAATTTAGTAAGTTCATTCTACTCCTACTTATTTTTTGTATTTCAAATCACTCTCTCCAAATAGAATCCGATGGAAATCTACATGTCATCGACCTGAGCAGATAACAAGTCATTGTGGTGAATTGGATATTGTTTTCTCATCCAATAAAACACTATACCTCTTATTATTTGAACTGAAAAAGCATAGCTTTGCATCCCGTAACATTATCTACATCCAATCAATCAATGTCTAAGGTCAAATACATTTTCGTTACGGGCGGCGTTACCTCATCGCTAGGCAAAGGAATCATTTCCGCATCTCTAGGAAAACTACTTCAGGCAAGAGGTTATTCCGTAACCATCCAAAAATTTGATCCGTATATCAACATTGATCCGGGTACACTCAATCCTTACGAGCACGGTGAGTGCTATGTAACTGATGATGGAGCTGAAACTGACTTAGACTTAGGTCATTATGAGCGATTTTTAGGGACAGCAACGTCTCAGAGCAATAATGTTACTACCGGTAGAATTTATGACAATGTCATACAGAGAGAACGAAAAGGAGAGTTTTTAGGGAAGACTGTTCAAGTAGTGCCTCACATCACTGATGAGATTAAGAATAATATTTATAAGCTCGGCGAAACTGGCAACTACGACATCATTATTACGGAACTTGGTGGATGTGTCGGGGATATTGAATCCCTACCTTTTATTGAAGCAGTTAGACAGGCACGATTTGAATTGGGCCCGACCAATTGTATCTCAATCCACCTTACCTTAGTCCCCTACCTTAAGACTGCTGGCGAACTCAAAACTAAACCTACTCAACATTCAGTCAAGGAACTCTTAGAAGCAGGTATTCAGCCGGATATTTTGGTATGTAGATCTGAGTATCCTCTTACACAAGACATTAGAAAAAAGCTGGCACTATTCTGCAATGTGCCCATGAATTGTGTCATTGAAGCATTGGACGCTGACACTATTTACGATGTGCCGATCTTAATGCGAAAGGAAAAGCTCGATGAGCGTGTGCTTGCTAAGTTTAAACATTCTTATAAGCGTGAACCAAAAATTGATACGTGGAAAGAGTTTTTAGGCCGACTAAAGAACCCAACAAGCCAGGTGAAAATCGGATTGGTCGGTAAATATGTGGAGCTTAAAGATGCCTATAAATCCATTGCGGAGGCATTTGTGCATGCAGGTGCAGCTAACGAATGCAAAGTGGATGTGGAATGGATTCACGCTGAAGAAGTGGAAGCAGAAAATGCTGAAAGACTTTTAGGTAACCTTGATGGTATTTTAGTAGCTCCAGGATTTGGTGAGCGAGGCATTGAAGGCAAGATCAACACCGTCAAATATGCTCGTGAAAATAAGGTTCCATTCTTCGGGATTTGTTTAGGAATGCAGTGTGCCGTAATTGAGTTTGCTAGAAATGTACTGAAGCTAAAAGGTGCGAACAGTGCCGAAATGAATCCAAAAACGAAGTATCCGGTCATAGATATCATGGAAGATCAAAAGACTATTAAAAACATGGGTGGAACCATGAGACTTGGTGCGTACAATTGCTCCTTGACCAAAGGATCTAAAGCCTACAACGTATATGGACATGCTAAGATCTCCGAAAGGCACAGACATAGATATGAATTTAACAATGAATATCTAGAAGCTTACGAAAGTGCTGGCATGATAGCATCAGGACGAAACATGGAAACTAACCTGGTAGAAGTGATGGAAATCAAGGACCATCCTTGGTTTATTGGTGCACAATTCCACCCGGAACTAAAGTCAACTGTAGCTAATCCTCATCCCCTGTTTGTAAAATTTATCAAAGCAGCTATTCTCAATAAGCAATAGTCAATAGCTCATAAAATCAATCATTGAATCAGCCATAACAATGGATAGAAATCAAATCACAGGTTTAGTATTAATGTTGGTGTTCATCACCATCTATTTTCAATTCTTTGCTCCAGAGCCTAGCTTGAATCAGGTAAATGAATTGAATGGATCTGACTCCACTCAAGTATTAGACAATCAAACAAGCGAGGCTTTTTCAGCTTCAAAAGAGTTGGTAATTTCAGATAGCGCTAAGAATAAGCTGAATGAACTAAAATACGGTCTTTTCTCGACTGCTTCTGAAGGAGACGCTAAAGTTACTACCATTGAAAATGAAAAAATGAAAGTTTCATTTTCATCCAAAGGTGGTATGGTCAGCCGCATAGAGTTGAAGGACTTTTATGATTTTGAAGGAAATCCTTTGGTTCTTGTAGATGATGAACATGTCAACCAGCACATTTACTTAGATCATCTTTCAAGAAAAATAGATCTCTCTGACCTGTACTTCACTCAAAGAGGAACGGATAAAGTAATCACAGCTGGTGATACTTCGATTTTGGAATTCAGACTCTCATTACCAGAAGGTCGTCAAATCAACTACAAATACACCATCCCAGGTAATGGCTATGAGATAGGGATGAAAGTAAGTCAAAAGGGTTTAGAATCAATCATCAGTGATCAAATCACCTTTAACTGGAATCAGAAAGCGAATAGACTTGAGAAGGATTTTAAAGATGCTCGGAATAGAACTACAGTAAAATATAGACTGACGGAAGATGGTGTGGATGAGCTATCCGCGACATCACAAGATAAGGAAGAAGAAACTCTAGAAGGAGCATCGAATTGGGTCTCATTCAGACAAAAATTCTTTACAAGTGCGATTATTTCAGCTAATCCTTTCCCCGCTGGGAATGTGTCTAGTTTTATCAATTTTGATGACTCTAGCTCTGTCAAAAACATGAGCATGAGTATGCAATTGCCATATTCAGAATTTGTCAACAACAAAACGAATTTCAAGTTCTATTATGGACCTAATAACTATGCAATACTTTCAGAGGTAGCTCCTGACTTTGGAGAGAATGTAGAGCTTGGTTGGGGACCTTTATCGCTGATCAATAAATATGCGATCATACCAATATTTCATTTTTTAGAAAAATTCATTGGCAACTACGGAATCATCATCATCATTATGGTGATCATTCTTAGAATAGTTCTTGCGCCACTTACCTATAAATCCCACATGGGAATGGCTAAGATGCGTGTCATGAAACCTGAGTTAGATGAGCTCAAAGAAAAGCACGGAGATGACGCTCAAAAAGCTCAACAAGAGCAAATGGCCCTCTATTCAAAAGTTGGTATTAATCCATTAAGTGGATGTATCCCTATGGTACTTCAGATGCCTATTCTTTTTGCCATGTTCTATTTCTTTCCAAATTCGATAGAGCTAAGACAAGAGAGCTTCCTTTGGGCAACGGATTTATCCACATACGATAGTATCCTTGATTTGCCTTTTGATATTCCTTTTTATGGTGATCACATTAGCCTTTTCACATTGCTGATGACTGCCTCCACCATTCTATACACATGGTCAAATAGTCAAATGACAACCGTGACAGGGCCAATGAAGTCCATGCAATATGTAATGCCAATCATGTTTCTGTTCTTTTTGAATAGCTATGCTTCTGGTCTTACATTTTACTACTTCGTTTCGAATATTGTCTCATTTGGTCAGATTGCGCTCTTTAGAAAATTCATTGACGAAGACAAAATCAAGAAGGTCTTAGATGAAAATCGGAAGAAAAACGCGAATAAGAAAAAGTCTTCTTTTCAGCAAAGACTTGAAGATGCCATGAGAGCCAAGGATCAGCAAAAAAAATCACCTAAGAAGAAATAAGAACTGCTTCATTCTGATAAAAGGCGTTTTAACCGAATTCGTGAAGTAATCAACGACTTATGCACATTCAAATTGTTAATTAGCTGAAAATCAATGACTAGTAATTAATTGATTTGTATGTGCTTAGAATCTTTCTAAGTCGCTACAAATCTTGTCCATAAGGTTAAATATATTTGTGGGCTTTCGTTGGAAGCAAAGTCACAACCAATCAATTATGGGTAAAATCATCGCAGTAGCGAATCAGAAAGGTGGAGTAGGTAAAACCACTACCGCCATCAACTTAGCGGCCAGTCTAGCAGCTCTAGAACTAAAAACACTTATAGTGGATGCAGATCCACAAGCAAACGCAACCTCAGGTGTGGGTGTCAACCCAAAAGAGGTTGAAGTAAGCATCTATGAATGTATGGTAGATGGTGCCAATGCCATGGACAGTATTGTGCAAACCGAAATCAAATTCTTAGACTTGCTACCCTCCCACATTGACTTAGTGGGTGCGGAGGTGGAAATGGTAAGTGTTGCCAAGCGTGAGGGTCGAATGAAAGATGCTTTGAAAGAGGTCAAAGAAAAGTATGATTATATCATCATTGACTGCTCTCCCTCTTTGGGTCTGATTACCGTTAACTCACTCACTGCCGCTGACTCGGTTATAGTGCCTGTACAATGTGAATACTTCGCACTAGAGGGATTAGGGAAGCTATTGAATACTATAAAGATTATTCAGAATCGACTTAATCCAGATTTAGAAATTGAAGGGATTTTGTTGACTATGTATGACACTAGATTGAATCTCTCCAATCAGGTCGTGTCTGAAGTAAGGACTCATTTCAAAACTATGGCGTTTGAAACATTGATTCCTAGAAATATCAAGCTTAGTGAATCTCCAAGTTTTGGAATACCAGCCATCTCACATGACGCAGATAGTAAAGGATCATTAGCATACCTCAACCTTGCACGCGAAATCATAGAAAAGAATCAAGTAACAGCAGCTTAAGTATCACACCATGGCAGAGAAGAAGTGGAAAAAGAGATCAGGATTGGGTCGTGGACTAGGTGCCTTGCTTGAAGATTCTGAAGAAAAAGAAACAATTAGTGGCTCAGGTGCCACCATCAGAGGTGCAATAAGTGAAATCCCGATTGCAAGTGTAGAGGTAAACCCGTTTCAGCCTAGGACTGATTTCAATGAAGAAGCATTGGAAGAGTTGGCCGAATCTATTCGTGTGCAGGGCATTATTCAACCTATTACGGTAAGGGCGCTAAGCGAAAATGAGTTTCAGCTGATTTCAGGAGAACGAAGACTTCAAGCTAGTAGAAGAGCTGGATTGATCAATATTCCGGCGTACATCAGAACGGCGGATGATCAGCAAATGCTAGAAATGGCATTGATCGAGAATATCCAGAGAGAACAGCTTAATGCAATAGAGATAGCTTTAAGTTATCAGAGATTGCTATCTGAATGTGACCTAAAGCAAGAGGAACTTGGTGGACGTGTGGGCAAAAACAGATCTACTGTTACCAATTATTTGAGACTTTTGAAGCTTCCACCTGACATTCAGATTGCACTGAGAGATGGTAAGCTTTCAATGGGTCATGCAAGAGCCATTATCAGTATTGAAAATATAGAGCAGCAACTTAGCATTTTCAAAAAAACCATCAGTGAAGGCCTCTCCGTAAGGAAGGTGGAAATGCTTGTAAGAGAACTGACAAACGGCGCAAAAGAAAGCCCAAAGAATAAGAAAGAAATCAACCCTGAAATCATTAATTTGCAGCGCAAATTAACTTCCCACTTTGGAACTAAGATTCAAATCAAGTCGGATGACAATAACAAAGGAGAGATCAAAATTCCATTCATGTCTTCAGACGAGCTCGAAAGAATTCTCGAACTCCTTGACATATAGATCTTCGTTCAAGGTATTTTTTGTTGGCTTTTTTTTATTGATATCACTGAGTAGCTATGCTCAGCAGCGCACGAAAGAGGACTCCCTATTTCTGAACGCGGATCTAAGCAATATTGAAACTATAAGTACGGTATCTGGGCTTGATCCAAACAAGTCGGCTATGCTATCCGCAGTATTACCCGGTCTAGGCCAGATTTATAACAATCAAGCCTGGAAGGTGCCACTGATTTACGGTGGTGGTATCATCATAGGGCATTATATCAACTACAACAACAAGATCTATAATGAAATGCGTAATTCACTAATTGCGCAAGCAGATAGCGATCCCTCCACTATCAACCCGTATACCAATTTTAGTGAAACAGCTTTAACTCGAAACCGAGACTATTTTAGAAGAAACCGGGATTTGTTGATGCTCATTGCAGGAGCTTTTTACTTACTCAATGTGGTAGATGCTCATGTATCAGCTCATCTTCATGAATTTGAGGTGAACGACAATCTCACCATGAAGGTCTCTCCTACTATACAATCCACACCGCTTAACTCAAGAAATATCGGTGTATCACTTTCATTCAGAATCAAATAGCATGCGTATAGCACTTGTAGGTTATGGAAAAATGGGTAAAACCATCGAGTCATTGGCAAAGCAAAGAGGCCATGAGATCAGTTTTATCATTGACCAAAACAACCATTTGGATATCCAAAAAATAGCATCTGAAAACACGGATATAGCCATAGAATTTTCACAACCAATTTCGGCCTTAAATAACATTAAGGTGCTGCTTAATAATGGGGTGAAAACGCTGGTTGGTACGACGGGTTGGTTAGAACACTACGATGAGGTGGTTGACTTATGTAGAAGTTACAACGGTACCTTTCTTTATGCTTCCAATTACAGCATTGGCGTCAATTTGTTTTTTGAGCTAAACGAATGGCTTGCTCAGAAAATGAGAAAACTCAACCAGTTCAGCCCGAGTATGGAAGAAATTCATCATACGCAAAAACTAGACGCGCCAAGCGGTACAGCCATTACCCTTGCGGAAGGAATCATTCATAATAATGACAAGATTAATTCTTGGGTCAATGAGAACACGAATAGCGTAGATGTGTTACCTATCATTTCCAAGAGAGAAGGGCAAGTTCCTGGCACACATACAGTGAATTATGCATCCCCTCTTGAGAGTATAGAAATAAAGCATACTGCACATGATAGAAAAGTTTTTGCTGAAGGTGTAATAATCGTCGCTGAGTGGGCGACTCACCAGACAGGTGTTTTAAGTATTAAAGATTTTATAAATAGCTAATTAATGTATCTCAACGATTTTAGTTTAAGTTTTGCACTCATCTTAGTCATAGGGTGGTATCTACTACAATCCATTTCCTACTATAAGTTTTTCCAAAAAGCTGAGAAACCCGCCTGGATAGGTTTTGTTCCTTTTTACAACTACTACACTCATCTTCAAATAATTGGTAGACCGGGATGGTGGATTCTGCTACTATTTGTACCAGTAGTCAACTTTTTTGTTGCGCTCACCATTCACCTTGATTTGCTCAAAAGCTTTGGGAGGTTCAGCTATGTTGATCAATCGCTCGGTGTGATTTTGGCGCCTTTCTACATGACCTACATTGCTTTTAGTGATGCCACTTACGTAGGTAAAGCCACGGAGATTCCTAAAAGAGAAAGAACCTTTAGCCAAGAATGGTTTGAAGCTATCGTCTTTGCTGTTTTTGCTGCTACATTCATTCGATGGATATTTATGGAAGCTTATGTGATCCCTACTCCATCTATGGAGAGATCATTGCTTGTAGGCGACTTCTTGTTTGTAAGTAAGATCAACTACGGTCCGAGGACTCCAAAGACACCACTTCAAATCCCTCTAACCCATGCCAAGATTTGGGGTACAGAGATTCCATCTTATATAGAAGCTTTCGAGTTGCCTCAATTTAGACTTCCGTCTCTAGGAAAAGTGGAAAGAAACGATGTGGTGGTGTTTAACTACCCTGTCAATGACATGTACAACCGCCGATCTGATGGCGGCTATTTCCCATTGGACCTGAAGACTCACTACATCAAGCGTTGCGTAGCTGTACCGGAGGATGTAATAGAAGTTCGACAAGGTGAGGTATATATCAATGGTGAGAGAGGTACTGACCCGGAGATGATGCAGCACAAGTATTTTATCGAAACAGACCAAGTTATTAGAGATCGTGTCTTTGCTAACTACAACATCTGGGAATATGGGCAATCAGCAACGGCAGATGGTAAAAAAGGATATATCGCTTTGACAACTGCCGAAGATGCAAAGCAAATGGCACTTTTGGATTTCGTGAAATCGGCAGAACCTGTCTTCATGAGCAAAGAACGAGCTGAGCCAAGAATATTTCCCAACACGGGAACTTTCCCTTGGAACGCGGATAATTTCGGCCCTTTACTGATTCCTGGCAGGGGTGTAAAAGTTGAAATGACTCAAGAGAACGTGGATAAATATGGCTCAACTATTCTTGACTATGAAGGCCTTGAAGATGTACTTATCAACGAAGGGCAATTGATAATTGATGGGGAAGCTGTATCAGAATACACCTTCACCAAAGATTACTACTTCATGATGGGAGACAATCGCCACAACTCTGAAGACTCACGTTATTGGGGCTTTGTTCCTGAGGACAACATCGTTGGGGAAGCATCTTTTATATGGATGTCTATGGACGAAAAAGGATCTTTCTTAGGTAAAATTCGTTGGAGCAGATTATTTAATGTGATCAAGTAAGTCTTAGAAACTAAAAAGCTTTCTAAGGTTCGTATTATATTGGATTTGAATTAACTAATTATTCTGATATGCTCGAATTAGCAAGCATTTTTGTACTGGGAATATTCGCTCAATGGCTCGCTTGGAAAATCAAGCAGCCGGCCATATTACCTTTAATATTGATAGGGCTTGCCATAGGTCCAGCTTCTACATTTCTGACTCCTGATGGTACCAAACTAATCGATGGAGATGCTATTTTCTCCGGCGATTTGCTTTTCTCTTTTGTATCAATCGCTGTAGGGGTGATTCTCTTTGAAGGTGGGCTAACGCTAAACCTCAAGGAAATCAGAAGCCTCGCAGGGACGGTTAGAAATCTTTTACTCATTGGCTCTCTGGTCACCTTTATAGGTGGAGGTGTATCTGCTCATTACCTTATGGGAATGAGTTGGTCTATGTCATTTCTATTTGGTGGATTAATTATCGTTTCGGGCCCAACTGTAGTGATTCCTATCCTTAGAAATGTTAGGCCAAATTCTAACGTAAATACAGTTCTGAAATGGGAAGGTATACTGATTGATCCTTTGGGAGCATTGGTGGCTGTATTAATGTATGAGTTCATCATGTCATCACGACATGGTACAGACTACCCTATGGAGGTGATGCAAGAATTCTTCATAACCATTTCTGCAGGAATTGTGACCGGAGGCTTGGGGGCATTTTTTCTTTATTCTTTGATTAAGAGAAACGCTCTACCTGATTACCTTCAGAATGTTTTCACCCTTGCCCTAGTGATCTTCACATTCGCATTTGCGGAGCTCATACACGCTGAAGCCGGATTGATGGCGGCAACAGTGATGGGTATCATTCTAGCCAATGTGAAGCTCGAAGAACTAAAAAAGATCATTTCTTTCAAAGAAGATATCAGTGTTATACTAATCTCCGTACTCTTCATACTCCTCTCCTCTCGAATTGATCTTGTGCAGATAGAAAAACTCGGATGGGCAAGTGGTGTGTTATTCGCCGTAATCATCCTTTTGGTACGACCTATCGGCGTGATCCTGAGCACATTCAAATCCAATTTGAATTGGAGAGAAATAGCTTTTATCTCTTGGATAGGGCCAAAAGGAATTGTGGCCGCTGCTGTGGCTTCTTTGTTTTCTCTTGAGCTCATCAAACCAGACTCGCCTGTGGACCCTAAAGAAGCAGAACTTTTGCTTCCCCTTGTCTTTCTTATCATTGTTGGAACTGTGGTAATTCAGGGATCATCTGCTAAAATGGTTGCTTCCTTTTTAGGCGTGAAACGTGCAGAGCCTAAAGGAGTGTTAATAGTTGGAGCCAATGAGCTGGCTCGGAGATTGGCACTTAAGATGAAAGAGTTCGGTATTTATGTACTGCTCGTTGACACTTCATCTCCAAGTATCGATGAGGCGAAAAAATTGAATCTAAGAACATTACAATCCAACATTCTCTCAGATTCCATTTTCGATGAAATTGACCTATCAAAAATCGGAAAGCTAATAGCAACCACATCCAACTCTGGCTTGAATGATCTGGCTTGCAAATGGTTTGAAAAAGAGCTTGGTGAACACAATGTCTATAGACTAGCCAGTAAAGAAGAGTCTGACAATGTCAACCTACCATTGCCCAAAAACGTGCTTTTCAATTCGCGTGTTGATTTTGTAACCATGGTACAGTTACTCAGAAAATCTGATGCTTACTCGGAGCAGTCATTTGAAAATCAAGCCTACCATGATGATTTCATGACTAAGTATGGCAAGAAAATCATCCCTATATTCTTAAAACGAGAAGATGAAGAATTCGAAATCATAACAGGCTTTACGACTAACACCGCCAAGTCTGAGCAACTGGTCTACATCAAAAAGATAGAATTTGAGATAGAATCAATAGAGGAGAACGATGAAGAAGAAGCTTCTGAAGCAGGTACATAGTATTTGTCCAGTAGATAAACCGCAAGTTTCAATAAGCCTATCACAGCAATAATAAAACCGACTAGCATAAAGCAACCTGGCAATGTGTTTTTTCTTTCCCGAGAAGACTCGAGGTGATCGTAATAGCTCATTAATTATCTCTTACCAGTCAATGCCTTTTTTTCCTTTGCTACTAAGATATTCATTTGTTTCAGAAAACGGCTTGCTTCCGAAAAAACCTTTGTGAGCAGCAAACGGTGATGGATGCGCTGACTTGATAATTTTGTGTTTGGAAGCGTCTATTACTTCTCCTTTCTTTTGAGCATACGCGCCCCAGAGTATAAAAACCAGTTCACTACATTTATCTGAAAGCAATCTTATCACAGCGTCTGTAAACTCTTCCCATCCCTTCTTTTGATGTGACCCAGGCGACTTGGCTCTTACAGTCAAGGTCGCGTTGAGCATCAGCACTCCTTGTTCTGCCCAACGCTCCAAACTACCATGCGGTGGAATGGGTTTATCAAGATCATGCTTGATCTCCTTGAAAATATTCAACAATGATGGAGGAAAAGTCATGCCCTCATTGACAGAAAAGCTAAGACCATTCGCCTGACCTTCACCATGATATGGATCTTGGCCAATAATGACGACCTTCACCTGATCGAAAGGTGTTTTATCAAAGGCATTGAAAATCAACTTAGCGGGTGGATATACAATGGTATGCTGATATTCTTCTCGGACAAACTGAGTTAGATTCTTGAAATATTCCTTTTCAAATTCATCGGCCAATGCCTGCTTCCAAGATTGCTCAATACGCACATTCATAGTTCTCTCAATAATCTTTTCATGTATTGTTGGTAATATAAAAGAGAATCGTATAAATTTCTTCTACAATCAGCAGACGATGACCACAGACACTACAAAAGGAGTAAAAGTAACTGTAGATACAGAGTATCAGCAAGAATACTCCAATCCTGCTCAGGGTCATTATGTATTTACATATCAGATCACCATTGAAAATCTTGGCGATAAGACCATTCAGCTTTTATCCCGCCACTGGGATATTATTGATTGCACCAACCCAAGTAGAAGTGTAGATGGCGAAGGGGTTGTAGGTAAGCAGCCAATACTTGAGCCTGGCCAGCGCCATGAATATGTCTCTGGTTGCAATCTAAAATCGGGCTTTGGTAAAATGCTTGGTTATTACACTATGGAAAGAATGGTAGACGGCAAGCGGTTTGATGTGAAAATACCTGCATTTGATATGGTAGTCCCGTTCAAATTGAATTAGTAGGATTGGCCTCTCCTATTTTCACTTTTACCCAGTTCATTCTGCACAGGCTAAAAGTTCAGAATTCACACGATTTACATTCTCCCTTCCTCTATCAGTTTTATTATGACGTGCTAAAGAAGAAGGATCCTTCATCAGAGGAGCATTTGAGAGAAATTGAAAGATTAGTAAAAACTCCTCAGCTGATAGAATTTGTAGATCCCAAGTCGGAAAAAGTCAAAAAATCCAGCCTAAAGTCACTCGCCAAACGAGTATCCTCATCCAGATTATTTTCGTTGTTTCTTAAAAGACTGATCGAAAATCAGGGCTACACTCGCGTGCTCGAGACCGGAACTTCTCTAGGAATCAACACGGCATGCATAGCCACTGCACCAAATGTGAAAGTCTGGACAATCGAGGGTTCTAAAGAAATAGCCCGATGCGCCCAATCCAACTTTGACCAACTTGATCTAAAGAACATCGAACTGATTCAAGGCTTGGTCGTTGATGAATTTATACCCGCATTAGAACTTGCCAAACCTCAATTGGTATTTTTAGACGCAGATCACAGGTCTCAAACCATTGAGTTTTACCTGGAGAGCATACATAATAGTTCTGCTGAAGTAGAATGCATCATCATTCATGATATTTATTGGTCAAAGGATATGCGTGCGGTTTGGGAGCAGATTGTCAGTGATCCGGCTTATCAATTAACTATTGATATTTTTGAAGCCGGGATAATTTTCCCAAACTACCCCATGACCAAACAGCATTTCACCTTGGCTTTGTAATCCATTTTCATATTAGTAGTTTCCCTGACATTCACGTATTTTTGCGTCCAATTTGACACATTATGGAAGAGCAAAACAATCAGATATCAAATTCGGAACAGCCAAAAGGTAAAGACAGAACCCCTCTATTTATAGGGATCATGGTGGCGCTTTTGGGCGTCTTGATATTTTTCTATTATACCAATTCGAATCTTCAGGAAGAAAATGAAGCTCAGGCGAAAGAATTGAGCCAAACGTTACTTTCTCTTGACAGCATTGGAAATCAATTGGAAGATAGAATAAGGACCATATCTGAACTCGGCGGAGAAATCGACACTTTGGTGAAGATCAAAGAACAATTGGAAAGTGAAAAAAGAGAACTCTTAGTCAATCAAAAGAATCAAAGAAACCTAGTAGTCTCTTTGAGAGATAAGGTAGATGGCTATCAAGAGCTACTGCTGGCCAAAGATGAAGAAATAACAAGACTGCAAGCATTGAATACAGAATTGCTTTCAGAGAATGTGGAGCTCAAGACTGAAAAGGCTGAACTAAACGAGTCGATTCAGGAAATCAATAAGGCCAAAGAAGAATTAGCCGCCAAGGTAGCATTTGCCTCAAGACTCAAGGTGGAAGACATGAAGGTCGTTGCGGTAAGCGAATCGGGAAAAGAACGAGAAAATGAATTCAGAGTTCGCCATATTGACCAATTAAAAATCACGTTTACTGTCGGCGATAATAAGGTGGCGCCTATCGAAGGAAAAGAATTACTCATTAAAATCACTTCACCTGATGGTAATGTATTGTTTGATGTGACTAGAGGTTCTGGATCATTCATTTTTGAGGGTAGAGAGATGTTTTATTCTGCCAAGCAAGAGATCCTTTATGATAAAAACAGTCAACAAGTCACTGTGTTTTATGACAAAGGCAGTGAATATGTGGTAGGCAAGCATGAGGTAGAAGTATACACCGATGACTACTTGATGGGTAAAGGATCTTTCTTAGTGCGATAGTCCACTATTTAGCTAGCTATAATAGTTCAAATTATATTGTGCATTAGGCATTGTTTACCTAATTTTGCAGATCGAAAAAAATAGTTCTTATTAATTATTATTATGAAACGAGATTACGAAACAGTATTCATTTTAACTCCCGTTTTGTCTGAAGCTCAGATGAAGGATGCTGTTGAAAAATTTAGAGGAATCTTGAAGGATAATAAAGTGGACATCATTAATGATGAAAACTGGGGTTTGAAAAAACTCGCTTATCCTATTGATCACAAAAGCACTGGCTTTTATCACCTCTTTGAATTTCAAGCAGACCCTTCGGCAATCAGCAAACTAGAGATTGAATTTAGAAGAGACGAGAAAGTCTTAAGATTCTTGACTACAGTACTTGACAAACATGCCATACTGTACAATGAGAGAAGAAGAAAAGGAGCGTTTAACAAGAAAAAAGAGGAGGCTGCATCATGACATTACAGAACGAACCTATCAACAGAGAGCAGAAAAAAGACAAATACTGCCGATTCAAGAAGAGTGGTATCAAATACATAGACTACAAGAATCCTGATTTCTTGTTAGCTTTTGTAAATGAGCAAGGAAAGCTTCTTCCGAGAAGAATCACTGGAACTAGCCTGAAATACCAAAGAAAGGTGTCTCAAGCTGTGAAAAAAGCAAGACACATTGCGTTGTTACCATATGTTACTGACTCTTTAAAATAAGCACCCGATGGAAGTTATACTAAGAGACGATGTAAAAGGATTAGGTTACAAGAATGATACTGTTTCTGTAAAACCAGGATACGGTAGAAATTACCTAATACCTCAAGGAAAAGCGATCATTGCTAGCGTAAGCAATAAGAAGATGATTGCTGAGAATATTAGACAAGCAGCTCATAAAGCTGAAAAACTTAAGAATGATGCTGAAGCAATAGGTGCAAAATTGGCAGACCTTACTTTGGAGATCAAAACCAAAGCTGGTGAGTCTGGTAAGATATTTGGAGCCATCACTGCGCTTCAGGTTGCTGATGCTTTGAAAGAGAAAGGATTCGATATTGATCGTAAGAAAATCACTTTGGCAAGCATTAAAGAACTAGGTGAGCATACTGCGCAAATCGATTTGCACAAAGAAGTTCATCCTGAAATCAAATTGAATGTAGTAGGAGAATAATCATTCCTACCCTATTGAAAAGCCCTGATTTGGTAACAAGTCAGGGCTTTTTTGTTGGATTCTTACCTAACTTCGATAAGTGTTTACCCTACCCTTTCAGATACCCAAGTCATCTTCAAAAATTGGTTTGAGTGATTCTATTTTCAGCATGGGCTCTTGCTTCGCAGAGAATATGAGTCATCTTTTGCTTGAAAATAAGTTTAAGGCATTGGCCAATCCATTCGGTACTATTTACAACCCGCACTCTATCTTCAAGGTTATCCGCACAGTTTTGTCAAGCGACTTTAATGCTGATGCCATCATCGAAAATAGTGGCGTCTACTATCATTGGGATGCGCACAGCGAGGTTTCCGAGACCAACCTAAGTCGATTGAAGTCACGTCTACTAGAAACGAGCAAAACAGCAAGAGCACAATTACTCGCATCGCATTGGTTAATCATCACACTAGGTACAGCCAAAGTTTATAGCCTCCGATCAAGTAATGAAATAGTGGCCAATTGTCACAAAATACCTCAGAAACAATTTGATTCAAGATTGATGACCGAGATGGAGATCGTAGAAAGCTTCGAATCAACTCATCATTTAATAAAGAAGCATAATCCGAATATCAATATCATACTAACGGTGAGTCCAGTGCGTCATATCAGAGATGGATTGGTTGAAAATAATATGAGTAAAGGGGTTCTATTAAATGCGGTTAATAGGATCACCTCCGCGCATTCAAATATTCATTATTTCCCTGCTTATGAACTGATGATCGATGTATTGCGTGATTACAGGTTCTATAAGAGGGATATGATTCACCCTAGTGATCACGCGGTGGAATACATCTGGGATCGCTTCTGCGAAACCTACTTGGATGAGCAATCGATTAGTTTTTTGGGGAAATGGGATAAAATCAAGCGAGCACTTAATCACAAAGCTTTTCATCCAAAATCAGAAGCACATCAACGGTTTCTCAAAGAAATTAAATCTCAATTAGTTAGCCTTACCTCTCAAATCGACATAGAGAAGGAATTGGCCATTATTGAAAAACAATTAGACCAATGAACAAGCTAATCACAGGTTTGTTCATTGTACCATTATTGACAAATTGTAGCCATATGACCAATCAAGAGTACACCAATCATCTAGCCAATGAAACTAGCCCTTACTTATTACAGCATGTAAATAACCCTGTGGATTGGTACCCTTGGGGAAATGAGGCGTTGGAGAAGGCAAAAAATGAAAACAAACCCATCCTACTCAGCATTGGGTATTCTTCTTGCCATTGGTGTCATGTGATGGCGCATGAATCCTTTGAAGATGAGCAAGTGGCGGCCATCATGAATGAACACTTTGTCAATATCAAATTGGATAGAGAAGAGCGACCTGATATTGATAATATCTATATGGATGCCGTACAAGCCATGGGCTTGAGAGGTGGCTGGCCATTAAACGTATTTCTTACCGCAGATAAGAAGCCATTTTATGGTGGCACCTATTTCCCAAAGGAACAATGGATCAGCCTTCTGACATCTATCAATGATGCTTACGCCAATAAATACGACGAACTCACTGAGTCTGCAGACAAATTCGCTGCGCGAATCAATGAAAGCGAATCGGCAAAATATGGTCTTGCTGATGCTCATGAACTTCTTTCAAATGAAGATTTTGATTCTGCTTATTCCGTACTTGAAAGCAAATTTGATACTAAATGGGGAGGATTGGATAAAGCTCCTAAGTTTCCAATGCCATCTATTTGGCAGTTCCTATTAGAATATTCGCAGGCCAATAAAAATCAAGCTGCTCAGAGTCACGCTCTTTTTACACTGCATAAAATAGTTGATGGAGGCATATATGACCAAGTGGGTGGAGGATTCTCCAGGTACTCTGTAGATGGTGAATGGCATGTTCCTCATTTCGAGAAAATGCTTTATGACAACGGTCAGCTTTTGAGTCTGTATGCAGATGCTTTTAAGCTAACGAAGGATCGGAGATTTCTTGACGTGATAAACGGAACAGTAGAATGGCTTGAGCGAGAAATGCTCCATAAAAATGGAGGATTCTATAGTGCCCTAGATGCTGACAGTGAAGGTGAAGAGGGCAAGTTCTATGTCTGGAATTATGAAGAGATTAAAGAATTAGCAGGTACTGATTTATCAGTCCTTGCGGAATACTATGATGTGCAAAAAAATGGAAATTGGGAAGAAGGCAAAAATGTTCTCAGGCGATTGGAGCAACATGAAACTCTCGCTCAAGAACTAAATCTTGAACCCGAAAAACTCACTCAGATAGTTTCTTCCTACAATCAAAGAGCTCTTGCCATAAGAAACGAACGAGTTAGACCCGGACTTGATGACAAAATCATCGCGGGGTGGAATGGTCTGGTTTTATCCGGTCTTTGTAAGAGTTATCAAGCCACAGGATCAGCGTTGATTGAAAATCTTGCACAAAAAAATGCTTCATTCATTGCAGATAGCCTTATCAAATCCGGCAAGTTGGTACGTGTTTATGACAAAGAAACGGAAGCATTTCTAGAAGACTATAGTGCTGTTATTCAGTCATTTATTTTGTACTATGAGACATTCTTTGATGAATCATATCTAAAGCATGCTCATGAGCTAACAGATCATGTTATTGAACAATTCTATGATGCTGAAGAGCAGATGTTTTACTATTCCAGCGTTGAGTCAGAGGATCTTATCGCTCGCAAGAAAGAACTTTTTGACAATGTTATTCCAGCATCAAATTCAATTATGGCCGAAAATCTATACAGACTTGGACTGATGCTGGATGAGAGAAAATATACTGATATAGCTATGGCTATGGTAGCCAAAGTCAATAAACTCATCAAACAAGAACCTGCTTACCTTTCCAATTGGGCCAGAGTATCCCTAATGACTAAGAACCCTACTGCAGAAATCATCATACTAGGTGAAAAAGCATTTGATTTGGCTCATGAGATCAATGGTTATTTTGAAAACAATAAGATCATAATGGCAGCAAAAGAAAAAAGTGTTCTACCGCTATTCACATATAAGAACAGTCCTTCTCAAAGCACTATTTACGTCTGTTTTGAGAAAGTTTGTAAACAACCTTTATTCTCGAGCAAAGCGGCAATCGACGAAGTTCGTCGACAGATGGACTGATTCAGCGTGGATAATACTACGTTAGTCGAAAATTAAGACCCAGCCGATTTAATTGAAATAATTTTAAATCGCCAACAAGTGATCTATGAATCAATATAAAGAAGAACGGGTTTTTGTCGAAGATTTTAAAGCCAAAATCGCTAATAAAGAAAATCTTAGTCAAGAAGATATTCTCAAGCTAATCCATAGCTATGAGGACCTTGTAGAGATAGCTGCCGTAAGCATGAAGATGATTGATAGATTGATGATCAATTACGACTTACTTCGCAATCGACAAGCAAAATAATTATCATGGGCATTCCTTTGTGAATCTTCTATCCCCAGACAATAGATTCTAGCTTAGATTTGTCAGATTGAAATATCTGGAAGTCATATTACCTCTGCCCCTTGCCGGCACATTCACTTATAAGTTTTCCGAAATTCTATTTCCAAACGCAGCTGTTGGCTGTAGAGTTATTGTGCAGTTTGGAAAAAGGAAGATGTATACAGGCATCATCTCCAATATTCACGACATCTCGCCTTCAGACTATCACCCCAAGGAAATAATTGATTTAGTAGATGAGCAACCAGTCATCACTCCTATTCAACTTCAGTTCTTCTTTTGGATTCATAGTTATTATATGTGCAGTATTGGTGAGGTGATAAAAGCTGCCCTACCTGCCGGAATGAAAATATCCAGCGAATCAATTATTGCACTCAATCCCGAAATAGATCTTGAAGACCTTGAGCTATCTGAAAAGGAGCAAACAATCATCAATCACCTCGCATCCGGAGATATCAAAATGAGTGAGGTTAACGACATTCTAAATATCAAGTCTCCATATGCATACGTCAAGAATCTGAAAGAGAAGAAAGCCATACAAGTATTTGAGTTGGTCAAGGACAAATACACGCCTAAAACAGAAACTTGGGTGAGCATATCTGATCAATACTTGGATGAAGCCGAGTTAGATAACCTTAATCAGTCATTGGCGACCAAAAAAAAGCAACTTGAGGTATTGATTGCTTACTTAGAAGTTGTGCCAATATATGAGACTCCTTCGCTCAATGAAATAGGGATGAGTAAGAAGAAACTTCTCGATAAAGGGGTAAGCACTTCTTCTTTTAAGGCTTTAGTAAAACAGGGCGTCCTGATTGAATGGAAAAAAACCATATCCCGTTTAGGTGATTTTGATGAACAACAATCCTTAAATATTCAATTGTCGAAAGCTCAGCAGGAAGCTAGAAACAACATTCTCACATCTTTTGAAAAGCATAACACGGTACTGCTTCACGGGGTAACAGGAAGTGGGAAAACGGAGATTTTTATATCCTTGATTAAGGACATAATAGGTTCGGGTGGGCAAGTGCTTTACCTACTTCCTGAAATCGCATTGACTACTCAGATCATTAAGCGTTTAGCTCTGGTTTTTGGTAGTCAATTTGCTGTTTTCCATTCCAAATACTCTGAAAACGAGAGAGTTGAAGTTTGGCAAAAAGTTCAATCTGGTGAATGTAACTTCATTGTTGGAGTGAGAAGCTCGATCTTTTTGCCATTCAATGATCTGTCATTGATCATAGTAGATGAAGAACATGAGGGATCTTTCAAGCAATATGAGCCCTCTCCGAGATACCACGCTCGGGATTCAGCTATCTACCTAGCATCCTTGTTTCATGCCAAAACCCTGTTGGCCACAGCTACGCCCTCATTGGAAAGCTATCAGAACACCATGAACGGCAAATATGGTTTGGTAGAACTTAATGAACGATATAACAATGCACCTACTCCCAAGGTAGAATTTGCCAATCTGATCAAGGAAAGAAAGCAAAAGAAAATCAAAGGGAACTTCACTTCGGTATTGCTCGATGCGATCGCCGAAACGATTGCTTCCGGCAAACAAGTCATCTTGTTTCAGAACAGAAGAGGTTATGCACCTTACCTCACTTGCTACAACTGTGGATATATTCCTAAATGCCCGCATTGCGATGTGAGTCTCACGTTTCACAGCTATCAAAATCTCTTGGCTTGCCACTACTGCGGTCACAAATCGGATCACCCTGACAACTGCTTTCAGTGCAACTCGGAAGAAATGAAAAGCATGGGCTTTGGAACCGAGAAATTGGAAGAAGAGCTACAAGCCCTTATGCCTGAAATCTCTATCAGGAGGATGGATCTGGATACAACGAGAAGCAAGTATGGATATCAGAAGATTATAGACGAATTTGAATCAGGAGCCATCAATGTCTTGATAGGCACTCAAATGGTGTCGAAAGGTTTAGATTTTGGATCTGTCAACTTGGTGGGTGTTTTTGATGCTGATAGAATGATTCATTTTCCAGACTTCAGGTCTCACGAAAGAGCATATCAGTTAATGCATCAGGTAAGCGGCCGGGCAGGTCGGCGAGTGGACGAAGGAAAAGTGATCATACAAACTACTGACCCAGATCAGCCTATCCTTCAGTATGTCAAAAATCAGGATTATCGAGCGTTTTATCGTTCTGAAATGATCGAAAGAGAAGCTTTCAGATACCCTCCTTTTTTCCGAATAATCAAGATAACGATCAAAGATTTTGACAAACAAATTGCTAGTAATGCAGCGCGCTTTTACGCGAGGGAAATCACCGCGCAGTTAGGTTCACACCGGGTAATTGGTCCCGTAGAACCTATCATTGGCAAAATTCGAAATCAATATTTATTTGATATCACGGTGAAATTTGAAAAAGAGGGTTTGAATATTAAAGCTTTAAAGGAATTCCTCGTTACTTCGCGTAATATATTATTGGCTCAGCGGTTGTATAAAGGAGTCCGCTTGGTATTTGATGTAGATCCGGTTTAATGAAACAAAGTCTTTTCATCGTATTTGGTTGGTTAATCTTAGCCAGTAGTTGTGATCCTTGCGATGACTGTGGAGAACCACTCTCCTACGACCCAACAGTGCAGGTAAAGTTCATCAATCAGGATAGCGCCAATGCTCTGAATTCGCTATCAAGCGCACTCAATGATTCGATAGACTCAACCAATAGCTTGATTACCTACTATAGCGATTCCATAAAGGTCATGCAAGACTCGCTTGAAATCATAGACACATTGGTAGCCGCAGGGCTATCTGAGTATATCCCAGTTCAATCAACCTTCAATGAACGAATCTTAGAATTTGAGACATCCGTGATTGCTGCACAAGCAATCAGAATCCTATTGGATTCCATAGATGACGAATATCAAGCTACGTTATCAACAATTAATAATGGATCTGTTCAACTTCAAAATGTCACCTTATTAGAAAACGGAGCAGTTGCTGTTTTCGAAGATTCTATGACTTTGTTTTCCCTACCATTGTTATTTGAAAATGGATTGACTCAAACTACTTTTGAAATTACCATAGACGGTAATAAGTACAATTTATCCTTTGCTTACGAAAGGTCAGAAAGCATAGACGAATATAGACGAGCACGAATTACAGCATTCAACCTTGATACCGTTTCGCATACTTTCGATTCCTTAACCGTATCTTGCGCCACATCACAATGCATCAGCGATGAAACGACTGTTACTGCATATTTTTAGTTTGCTTTTGGCTACCTACGCCTTAGCTCAGACTGATTCGCTTATGATTCAAGCGGATACAGTTGTGGTATCTGCGGCAGATACACTGGCTTTCGATGAAAGTGAGGTTCCCCAGAAAGCCAAGTTTGTAAGACCAGAAGTTAGTTTTGACTATGGAAAAGGTGCTCTAACGGCATTGAACATTGAGAAAAGACTTGAGGCCGGTCTGGCATTGGTTTTCTTCGATCATTACTATCTGATAGCAGAAGCCGGCACAGCTGATTTGCAACCCAGAACAGCCATTACTAACGGTTCGTATTCATCAGCGGGAGACTACTTCAGAGCTGGAGGGGGATATCAAGGTGAGATCACTGCCAATAGTCGATTGGGCTTTGGGGCACGCTATGCGCTATGCCAGTATGAGGACGAAGGAGTTGGCAGATTTACGAGCACAAGTGGAGTGCAGTCAGATCCTACGACTCAGTTCAAAAGAACAAACTTAGAGGCACGATGGGTAGAGTTAGTTTTACATTCCGAAAGCGACCTTCGACTCAACAGAAGCAATCCTCAAGCAAGAATCAATCGACTCTTCTCCCTCGGGTTTCATCTAAGAATGAGATTCCTCGCTACTTATGACAGGTTCTCAGACAATGAAATCTTTGCCATCCCAGGATATGGTAGAACTTCCAACACCCCCAACCTGGCATTGAACCTCTATATCAAGTTCAATCCATTCAGATAATTCCTCCATTCAGCAATTAATTCACCAATTACGGTAAAGAAATCTAGGCTCAACGGGTTTCAAAAAATGAATTGAAATATATTAGCAGAATCAAATTATAAAGTTCCTAGCTAGCATAAAGGATACATATGATTTCAAGAATAATCAAAATTTTTACCAACGAATGGCTCATAATCACAGCCATTTTAGGCAATTCTGTCCTACTATTTATTCTTGGCTATGAGGAGTTTCAT
Source organism: Cyclobacteriaceae bacterium (assembly GCA_049115815.1). GTDB lineage: Bacteria > Bacteroidota > Bacteroidia > Cytophagales > Cyclobacteriaceae > Marinoscillum. Next base: position 685,401 of record JAGDZO010000006.1, read on the forward strand.
TCAAATTCTTTACTAGCAATTATCGATCACGGATTTACCATCTTCTTCATTTTGGAGGTATTGGTAAAAGTCGCTCTGAATGGTTGGAAAAGTTACATCTCTGATTCATGGAATAAATTTGATTTTATCCTAGTTGCCATTTCGATTCCTTCGATTTTTGAAATGATAATTCATATTCCTGACATGTCTTACTTGTTGGTATTCAGACTGTTAAGGGTGATGAGAATCTTGAGATTTATGCGATTCATTCCTAACATCACCAGGATGATGGAAGGAATTGCAAGGGCTTTTAGAGCTTCAATATTTGTGTTTGCGGCTTTAGTGATTTACAATATTCTTTTGGCTGTTTTGAGTAGCCACTTATTCAGAAATGAAGCCCCTGAGATGTTCGGGGATCCGCTCATTTCGCTTTACTCTATCTTCCAAGTCTTTACTCTTGAGGGTTGGAATGAGATTCCTTCCACCATAATCGCCAATGCAGATCCGGAAAGCTGGAAGCCCCTACTCACTAGGCTCTTCTTCTTCGTGGTTGTATTGACTGGAGGTATCTTCGGAATGTCCATCATGAATGCCATTTTCGTGGATGAAATGGTGATGGATAATAATGAAGGCTTAGAAAGTAAAGTTGACGAATTGAGTGACAAACTAGATAAATTGATTGCTCAGAATGAAAGTAATCAACCCCCTACCCAAGAATAATTAAAGATTCCATTCATCATTGATTTGACGAATAGCATGGTGACCTGTTAGATCAAATTGACAAGGAACGATTGAGACGTAATTGTTGGCAATGGCCCATTCGTCATTATCCTCACCTTTGTCGTGATTCACGAAATTACCCACCATCCAAAAATACCTCCTGCCATTCGGGTCTATGCGCTGATCAAACTCCTCCTCCCACCTTGCATTGGCTTGTCTACAAAGTTTGACCCCTTTCAATGGTGCCTTTTGCTCTGTTGGGAAATTTACATTTAAGGCTATTCCTTTTGGGATTCCTTTATCAAGTGCTTCCCTACATATATTTTGAATATACTCATCCACATGATCCAGTGAAGCCTCAGTATCAAAATCACAAAGAGAAAAACCGATGGCCGGGGTACCTTCTATAGCAGCTTCAATAGCCGCACTCATGGTACCTGAATACAATACGCTGATGGAAGTATTACTTCCGTGGTTGATTCCGCTCACCACCAAATCAGGTTTTCTGTCTTTCAAGATGTGATGTTTTGCCAATTTCACACAGTCGGCAGGTGTCCCACTGCATTCGAAAGCCGATATTTCTTCACCAAAGATTCTATTCTCTTTCAACCTCAGGGTATCTCCTACAGTGATGGCATGTCCCATTCCAGACTGTGGAGAATCTGGCGCTACGACCAGTACCTCCCCAATTTTCTCCATCTGCTCTACAAGTTTTCTGATTCCTCTGGAGGTGATACCATCATCATTGGTAACTAAAATAAGTGGTTGGGACATAACTATAGTGAGTTGTAAAATGCAGTGATACGAATCAAATCTCGAATATCTTCGATCTGCATTCTGTTATTTTTAATAAACTTCTTGACATCATTTTGGTGCTTAGACATGATCACCATCAGGTCTGCTTTTTTACCCGTGAAGCGTTTGATATTTCCTCGCTTGTCTAAAAAGTAAAAGACATATTTCACGCTGCTTCGTACATATCCTCCTCCTCCCCAATAGGCAGAAGTATTATTCACTGTCTCCTGAACTATAGACTCTCTAGATAGCAATGATAGAGGCCCTTCATAAAGCACTTCAAAGATCACAGGTACTTTATAGTCGCTGGATACATTGTAAGGGATAGAGTAAAACTGTCTGTAGTTGTCTACTACATTGTCAAAGATCTGGAAGTAAAATACTTTATGGCTGCTGTAAGTCTGGACTACTTTAGATCTGATCAATTGGACGATATTGGCCTCCAAATCATACTTCAACAATCCTCGGATCGTATCACCATCAGTATTGACCAAATATCCATCGTGCCATGTTTCAGAAGAAAACTCCTGAGAATGAGCCTTAACGGCGAATGACAAAACGACAACCAAGAAAACAAATCTTCTCATATATGGCTATTTAAGAATCTCGTGCCCCATCTTATCTCTTTTCGTTTCGAGATATTTCTTATTGTGAACATTAGGAGTCACTTCAATAGCTATATTCTCTACAATTTCTAAGCCATACCCCATCAATCCTACTCTCTTTTTAGGGTTATTGGTGATTAATTTCAATTTAGTCACACCCATCTTACGCAAGATCTGAGCTCCTACGCCGTAATCACGTTGATCCATATCAAACCCAAGTTCTAAGTTGGCCTGAACAGTGTCCATTCCTTGTTCTTGTAGCTTGTATGCCCTTAGCTTATTAACTAGTCCTATTCCTCGACCTTCCTGATTCATGTAAAGCACTATTCCTTTGCCAGCATCCTCTACCATCTGCATGGCACTGTGAAGCTGATTGCCGCAATCGCATCTGTAGGACCCAAAGATATCTCCTGTAACACACGATGAATGCACCCGAACCATTACTGGCTCTCCCTCTTCCCATTCCCCTTTGTACAGCGCCAAATGGGTCTCTCCTGTATTATCTTGTTTAAAGGCCTTCAGTTTGAACAAACCATGTTCTGTAGGCATATCCACAGTGATCTCTTCTGTCACCAAGGACTCCTGTTCCATCCGATAAGCGATCAAATCTTTGATCGATACCAATTTCAAATTGAACTTATCAGCTATGATTCTAAGATCAGGCAAGCGGGCCATATTGCCATCTTCCTTCAATATCTCTACCAACACACCAGCAGGTTGTAATCCAGCAAGACGAGAAAAATCTACTGCTGCTTCAGTATGTCCCGTTCTTCTCAGCACTCCTCCTTGTTTCGCTTTTAGCGGAAAAATATGCCCTGGTCTACCTAGATCTTCAGGGCGAGTATTGGGATCAACTAAAGCTTGTATGGTTTTTGAACGATCCGAAGTACTGATTCCTGTGGAGGTTCCTTCACTGATCAGATCCACAGATACTGTAAACGGGGTTTCGTGGAGTGCCGTGTTCTTGCCCACCATCAGTTCGAGTCCAAGCTCTTCGCATCGTTCTTCCAGTATCGCAGCACATATCAATCCTCGTCCTTCCTTGGCCATAAAATTGACTATCTCGGACGTGATTTTTTCCGCTGCACAGATGAAATCGCCTTCATTTTCACGATCCTCATCGTCCACCACAATGATGACTTCTCCGTTTTTAACTGCTTCTATGGCTTCTTCTATGGGGTCTAATAGTTGATCTTGATTCATTAGGGTGTTATTTACAGTTTTATTGTTGTCACTTCACAGTAACGTTTCCTAGTATTTTGGCGAGGCTCATTTCAATGCCCTTGAGACCATTGATTTCGTCCAGCACTTCATCTATTTCGTCTTCATCCTTCAATTCCTTGAGTTTTCCGTTTTCTACTTCAATTAGGTGTTGAACTATACGGAATTTCAGTCTAAGAATATTGGAATAAGATACATCTCGCAAATGCTCAACCTCTTTAGGTACAAGTATTTGAAATTTCTTTTCCCAGTTCTCACTGACCTCATGTTTGGTAGTCATCAAATTGACTACTTCTTGTTTTATTTTTTCAGAACCATTTTCGAGCAGATAAGTTCCGTCGATGATCACTCCCTCACTAAGTTTGGTTTTAAATACCTCAAGAATCTCCTTATAAATTGGGTTGGTAAACTGCACCTCTTCTATTTCCTTCAAAAAATAGGAGATCAATTCTTGATTGTCCAGTTCCTGATTCTTTACTTCATTCTTACCATAGTTGACCAATACCCTAATGCTCTCCTTCTCCTGCAGCTCTATGATTTTAACAATATCAACTCCTTCAATATCTGTAGGTTGCGCTATGACAATGTCTTGAGTAGACACAAAAGAGCTTTGGTAGTCTGGCTTTGCCTTATCTTGATTCTCTTGAATCAAAATCTTGTTTTGCTCCGCAACTAAGACAGATTCATTAATACCCAAGAGATCGCTACATTCCTTTAGATAGACTGTACGCTTTACAGGATCATCTATCTTGGTAATGGTGCGAACAATATCTTTTATGAGGGCAGCTTTTTTTACAGGGTCTTGATTGGCTTCATTGAGAAAAAGCTTGGTTTTGAATCTTATAATATCTTGTGACTCACTTTCGATATAATGAGCAAACCCACTCGCGCCCAGCTGTTTAGCATAGCTGTCAGGATCTTCACCTTCAGGCAAAGCAACAGCACGGACATTCAGACCACCAGCTAGCAGCATATCGATTCCACGAATCGAAGCTCTGATTCCTGCGGCATCTCCATCAAAAATCACCGTAACGTTTTCGGAAAATCGCTTTAGTAATTTGATTTGATCTTCAGTAAGTGCTGTTCCCGAGGAGGAAACCACATTTTTAATGCCTACCTGATGCATCGAAATCACATCTGTATAGCCTTCTACAAGAAAGACATTGTCATCCTTCCTTATTTGTTGCTTAGCCTGATAGAGACCGTAAAGAACCTTACTCTTATTGTAAAGGTCAGTTTCGGGACTATTGAGGTATTTTGGTTGCTTCTTATCGTTGACCAAGATTCGCGCTCCAAAAGCGACCACCTTGCCAGACACATTATGGATCGGAAACATCACCCTATTCCTAAAGCGATCGTAGACCTTCCCTTCTTCCTTTTTGATAATCAAGCCGGCTTCCTCAAGCAATTCCTGACGGTATCCTTTTTCTGTGGCTTTGGTCAACAAATGATCCCAAGAGCTTAAGGTGTAACCGAGCTCAAATTCTTTAATCGATTCCTCGGAAACTTGTCTTTCCTTAAAATAACTGAGACCGATGGATTGACCCTCTTCGTGCTCCCATAGAAGATCCTTATAAAGGTCCTTCGCATAGTTCATCAGTATGAAAAGTGAATCGCGCTTGTTTTGAGCTTCTTGAGCCTCATCCGATTGCTGATCCTCAACTACCTCAATGCCATATTTCTTGGCCAGGTACCTCAGGGCCTCCACGTAAGAAAGCCCATCAATTTCCATGACAAATGTGATCGAATCGCCTCCCTTGCCACTACTAAAATCTTTGAAAATCCCTTTTGAAGGCACCACGTAAAACGAAGGGGTCTTTTCTGAGGCAAATGGGCTGAGTGCCTTATAGCTTGATCCAGATCGTTTTAATGTTAGATAATCGCCAACCACCTCCAGGATATCCATCCGGGTTTTTATTTCTTCAATAGTAGCAGGGCTTATCATAAAATTGGTTCGAGATCTGATGCTGTGATCTAAATCACAAATCTAGTAACAAGTCAAAACTATTTGCGCCATTAACGACTTATTCATGAGTACTTTAAGTTTGCTATGAAGTACGCCTTGATTAACATTGCAGGAACAATCTCAGGACATGAAAATTACCAAAGAAAATATACTAATTGCACTCAGTGAAGTACAAGACCCTGATCTGAAAAAGGATCTCGTCACTTTGGGAATGATTCAAAACATCTTGCCATCGGAGGACGTAATCAAGTTCACTGTGGTATTGACCACACCAGCGTGTCCTTTGAAGGAATTGATTAGAAAGGATTGTGAAAAAGCAATAGCCAAGCATTTTGGAGATTCCATCAAGGTGGAAATCGAAATGTCTAGTACAGTAACCACCATACGAGAAAACGCTCCATTACTACCCGGCGTGAAAAACATCATTGCGGTATCTTCTGGCAAAGGTGGTGTTGGAAAATCTACTGTAGCAGCTAATTTGGCTGTGTCTTTGGCTAAATCTGGCGCTTCTGTGGGACTTATTGATGCAGACATTTTCGGCCCATCAGTTCCTACCATGTTCAATTGTGAATTCGAACAACCAGGAGTGACTCAAGTAGATGGAAAGAATAAAATTCTTCCTATTCTTCAATACGGTGTGAAACTCATGTCAATTGGGTTTCTAGCACCACCAGAAAATGCTGTGGTGTGGCGCGGACCTATGGCTAGTTCTGCCTTGAAGCAGTTTCTTGGAGACACGATCTGGGGTGACTTAGATTATCTCTTGATAGATCTGCCCCCTGGCACTAGTGATATCCACTTGACCTTGGTACAAAGTGTGCCAGTCACAGGAGCCATTGTGGTAACGACCCCTCAAAAAGTAGCTTTGGCTGATGCTCAAAAAGGAATTCAGATGTTTCAGCAGCCCCAAATCAATGTGCCTGTTCTTGGCGTGGTAGAGAATATGGCATACTTCACTCCTGCGGAATTGCCGGATAATAGATACTACATTTTCGGAGAAAATGGAGGTAAGAACCTCGCTGAGAAGTTTGAAGTAAATTATTTAGGTCAAATCCCAATCGTACAAAGCATTAGAGAAAGTGGTGACTCAGGATACCCTGCTGCGCTTAAAGATGACCAATCGGCGAAGGCTTTCAATGAATTGGCACAAACACTGGCTCAAAAGGTAGCTATAAGAAATGCTTCGTCCGAACAAACTAAAAAGGTAGAAATCAACGTTTAGCTCTATGGCAAGTCAAGAATTGTTGCAAAAAATTGAAAGTGCTCTTAATAGTATCAGACCATACTTGAAGGCAGACGGTGGTGATGTGAAGCTACTTGACGTGAATGATGAGATGGTCGTCTCTTTGGAATTGCTTGGAAGCTGTGGCTCTTGCCCAATGTCTGCAATGACATTAAAAGCAGGTGTAGCGGAAGCAATCAAGCGTGTGGCTCCAGAGATTACCAATGTAGAGGCAATCAATTTAACAGCACATGATGATCCAAATGCCAAATTGCCTAATGCTGTAATCTAAATATGAGAATATTCTATCTGTGTTTATTTTGGTTAATAACCTTACCGGGCTGGACACAGAACCGTTGCGCTACAGAGTCGCTCCTTTCAAATCATAACCGTAAAGAATCACTTCAAGAATTTGAGCAATGGTTGAAAGTTGCCAAAAATGGTCGGTTAAAAACTTCACAAACTAACAATTCATCAGCATCGATTTACCGTGTCCCCATAGTGTTTCATATCATCCATGATGGTAGCAGTATAGGAAATGGTAGCAATATTTCTGATAAACGGATCATGGAGCAAGTAGAAATACTTAACAACGACTTTAGAAGGCTCAATACTGATGCTAGTGAAACTCCGGCTGAATTTCTTCCTGTTGCTGCAGACACTGAAATAGAATTTGTATTGGCTAAGCAAGACCCTGAAGGCTTACCTACCACTGGGATAATTAGACAGAGAGGTTCTAAAGACTCATATCATCCTGTAAACGATGAAGCAGTACTAACCGCCGAGAGCTTCTGGGATCAAGATTATTACGTCAATATTTGGGTAACGGATCTTAACGGATTCTTAGGTGCAGCTCAGTTTCCATTCTCGACAATTGATGGATCAGAAACCAAAAATTACAAATCCAGCGATGGTTTGATGTTGGATTATGAGTACGTAGGAATAAATCCTTCTGCACCATCTTTTGATAGCTATGGAAGAACTACAGTCCATGAAATGGGACATTACCTTGGGTTAAAGCACATCTGGGGAGATGGAGGGTGCTCATTTGATGATTTCTGTGAGGATACCCCTCGAGCGGAAAATGCGACATTTGACTGCCCAGGCACAAAATTCTCATGTTCATCAAACGACATGATCCAAAACTACATGGACTATACAGATGATGTCTGTATGAATCTCTTTACCGTCTGTCAGAAGGAAAGAATGCGCACCGTACTGGAAATGAGTCCGAGACGAGCGTCATTACTCACATCGCCAGGACTAAAAGAACCTATTATGGTATCAAACGATCTTGGCATCAGATCGATAGTTTCTCCGGATCAAATGAACTGTGAAACGGCCATCATTCCGAGCGTAGAGGTAAGAAACTATGGGACTAATGTAATAGAAAGCTACTCTGTCAATCTATTTGTCAATGGTGTTTCGATAGAGACCTTAAACGTTGAAAACTCTTTGAACATTGGAGAAACTACCGTTTTGACTTTCGACGCTCTGACACTTTCGGGAAACTCAAGTGACAGTCTATCTATACAAATTGAACAAGTCAATGGAAGTAGTGATCAAAACAATGCGAATGATATAAAGACTATTGTCATCAATCCATTTGAACAGAGTGTAGTTCCTTATTACGAAGATTTTGAAAGCAATGAGCCAATTTATTCTTACATGGAAAATGGTACCTCATCCAAATGGATGAAAACTACCGCTCCCTCTGATGATCTTGGGAACATGGCTGCCTACCTCCCATTCCACAACCAAGAAACCAACTTCGGATATCGCGACATCTTCATCACTCCCACATTTGATTTGTCAGCGCTTACTTCTGTTCAGTTAGATTTTGAGTTTGCTTATGCTTCCAGACCCAATGAGCTGCCGGATGGCCTAGTAGTCGTAGTATCAACTGACTGTGGTGCCTCTTTCCCAAAAAGAAATATTGTTTTTGAGCGATACGGCAGGTCGTTGGCAACAAGCAGTGCTTCTGATTTTAGTTTTGTTCCAACCAGAGTAGATGACTGGGAAAAGATCAGTTTGAATTTGACTGAGTTCGCAGGAGAAGAAAATGTGCAGATAGGATTTATGGGGGTAAATGCTGGTGGAAACAATATCTATCTTGATGAAATATCACTGACCTCTGCCAATCTCCTGGCTTACGATATAGGAATCAAATCAATAGATAACTTACCGTTGGCATCATGCGCCACCTCATCCAGAGTGAATTTGCAGATGAAAAATTTTGGGTATGAAACCATCAACACCATCAACATCAAATCCACCATCAATGGTGTTTCACAGTCCTATGATTTCAATAGACTTTCTCTAAGATCAGGTCAGACCGAATTTATTAACATTTCGATATCAGACCAACTAACGTTTGGCACCAATGAGATCATATTTGAAATCGGCCAAATTAATGGACAGACCGATGGATTTGACGGCAACAATGTTTGGACACACTATGGTCTTATAGAAGATTCTGAAGAATTGATCCCCTTAAGAGAGGATTTTGAGCCGATGAATTGGCAGATTGTAAACACACAAGGAATTAGCTTCCTGGAAGTTGTCGATCTTGACAGGAATGATGTATTAGCAACCAAAAGTTTCGACAATGACACAGTCGGTCAGAGTATACTGGTCTCTCCTACCATACTCACGGGTGATTACAAAACTGGAGGATTGAGGTTTGATTATTCGTATGGACAGAGGCTTGGATTCAATGATAATCTTAAAGTGATGTTATCAGTGAACTGTGGCAAAACCTACGACAAAGAACTCTTAAGCCTAAACGCCGCTCAACTAGCCGTGACCAATAGCAATGAGGAATGGATTCCAGAGAGCGACGATGATTGGAAGCAAGCTTTCATTGATCTTAGCGAGCATATGATATGGCCAGAATTGAGAATAGCTTTTGTTTTCACCAATGGAAACGGGAACAAACTCTATCTAGATAATATTGATGTACTAACCACCAATGATCCTGACCTTCCTGAATTTGAAAATCCAGTAATGGTCTATCCTAATCCGGCATTTAGATCATTCAAGGTGGCCCTAAATCTTCAACATAAACAGGTCGTAAATATTCGGCTAATGGATATGACTGGACATGTCATATTCGACAAGCCATTTGCCAACAGCATCAATCAAACGCTCAATTTCGAAGCTCCTTCTCAAAGTGGCTTCTATTTACTTCAAGTCACCGGAGAAAATAATCTAAATCAGATCAAAAGGATCTTCATAAAGCGTTAGTTCTTTCTAAATCAAACTAATTTTATCCTACATGAGAATAGGAATTTTTTTTGGCGGACAATCGAGGGAGCGAGAAATATCATTCGCCGGAGGACGCACGGTCTATGACAATTTAAACAAAGCATTATTCACCCCCGTCCCTATCTTCATTGACAGCTTGGGAAATTTCATTCTATTGGAATGGAAATATCTTTACAAAGGCACCATTAGGGACTTTTATCCGGCAGCAGAACACACGCCTGATAGTCCTCACTTTTTTCAGGTTTATGCCGAATCCTTAGCCGAAAACAAGGAGCTGATAGAATCAAGTATCCAATCCATAGGAAGAAAAATTGCTCCAGAAGAATTCTCTTCATTGATGGATTTTGCCTTTTTGGCACTACATGGGCCTTTTGGTGAGGATGGCAACATACAGGGCATTTTGGAATGGTACGGGGTTCCCTATTCAGGTGCGGGTATTTTGCCTAGCAGTATAGGCATTGACAAAGAGATTCAAAAAGCTGTATTGCAGGCATCTGGTTTTGAAACACCTGATTACCAAGTGATTAAAAGAGCTTCGTGGCAAAATAGTCCCGAGCAAATCCTGAATCAATTAGAGGATAGTTTTAATTATCCGCTTGTGGTAAAGTCGCCTCATCAGGGATCTTCCATAGGAGTCAACATAGCCAAAGATAGATCCAGCCTTCTCTCAGGTATCAATCAGTCATTTTTCATTAGTAGTATAGACATCAACACCTGGAAATCTAAAACTGAAGATCAAAAGAGAGCTTTCCTGGTATCATTTACAGATATAAGAGAGGGATTAGGATTTCCTGTGTTTGCCAATGGCAAGACGATCTATCATCCCGAAGATCTCTGGCGTGAGTTAGATGAAAGCACAGACAGTACCATGCGTCTCGAATCTCCAAACGGGGAGTCAGCAGTGTTGGTAGAATCTTTTATCGTTGGGCGAGAATTTTCCTGCATCGTGATAGAAGATGAAAATGGCCAACCACTTGCACTGCCTCCTACTGAAATCAGAAAAAGTAGCCAGTTATTTGATTATCGATCAAAGTACCTTCCGGGAATCAGCAGAAAAATCACCCCAATTGATCTCCCAATAGACGACATCAACAGAATCATTCAAAAAGCTGAAGAACTTTTCACAGCCTTGCACAGTCAAGTTTATGCCAGACTGGATGGCTTTATTACCGAAGATGGATCGATCTTTTTAAATGATCCGAACACCACCTCAGGCATGTTGCCATCTTCCTTTTTCTTCCATCAGGCGGCTGAGATTGGTTTGAATCCCTCAGAGTTTTTGACATACATCATTGCCAAAAGTCTATCAGCACGGACTACTTCAGGTAAAAACATATACCGTCTGAAAAAACTTGGTGACGACCTGAATAAAGCATTGACAGAAGTCCAAACCAAACTATCTCAGAAAACAAAAGTAGCTGTGGTCATGGGAGGCTTCTCTTCAGAGCGGCATATCAGTGTAGAAAGCGGAAGAAACATTTATGAAAAACTGGCTTCCTCTTCCAAATACCTACCTATCCCCATATTCCTGACAGGTGACGAAAACGAACATCAGCTTTATCAGCTGCCTATCAACATTATGCTGAAAGATAATGCCGATGATATTAAGGAGAAAATTCTCCATCATCGAGATGAGCAGCATCCCATCATCAACGAGATAAAGGAAAAAGCAAAAGGTATTCACACGCAATTCACCGTGGGTGATCAATCGGTACTTCAGCGGTTAAACTATCAGCAACTAGGTGAATTGGTAGATTTTGCCTTCATAGCACTACATGGTAGACCGGGAGAAGATGGTGCTATTCAGGTAGAATTAGAAAAACAAGGAACTCCCTACAATGGATCTGGGATCGAAAGCTCCAAAACATCGATCAATAAGTTTGAAACAAACAAAATATTGAGAGAAAATGGAATATTAGTTGCAGATCATCTGCTAGTATTTCAAGATGCTTACGAAGAAAACCCTGGTAAAATTATTGACGGTATTGTTGAGCAGTTTGAGTTTCCTCTGATAGCCAAACCGGCCGATGATGGTTGCTCTTCAGCTGTGAAGAAAATCAAAAATCGTGAAGAGTTAGAGGCATTTTGTCAGATGATGTTTCGTTCATCTGCTGAATTCCCAGATGGGCCAATGGGCGTACTCAATTTGAAGCCCAATGAGGAATTCCCCCAAAAGAACTACTTTTTGATAGAAACACTGATTAGCCCTAATGGAGCAGACAAGTTTCTTGAAATCACAGGAGGAATGTTGACTCAATATGATTCTGAGCAACTTACTTATTTGGTATTCGAACCATCGGAAGCATTGGCTAGCGGAGAAGTATTGTCACTAGAAGAAAAATTCCTGGCCGGAGAAGGCCAAAACATAACTCCTGCCCGGTTTGCAAATTCCCAAAAGGAGTACAATCGTATAGCTGATTCTGTCAAAGAAACTTTGGAGAAAACCGCAAGAATCATTGGAGTTGAAGGGTACTGTAGAATTGATGCCTTCGTAAGAATCTATCCTGACAAAGTAGAAACAGTCATTATCGAAATCAATTCTTTGCCAGGAATGACCCCAGCTACCGCCATTTTTCATCAGGCGGCACTTAGCGAAATGCGACCCTACGATTTCATTGATAAGATCATAGCGTTCGGTTTTCTACGTAAGAAGATTGGGCAATCCTCGTGATTTCCTAAGAGTAAAACTTAGTTTGATTATCTTCGAATCTATTATATCAAAGCTTTAATATCAGCAAAACATGGCTTTCTTCAAGATCAACACATGGAAAGATTTGGCAGTACACATTGTAGTGCTAATTGGATTGTCCTTGGCTTTGGTTTTTTCGTTTTTCTATATCTATCTCCCTATCGTCACCAATCATGGCGAGACCATCACAGTACCAGACGTGCAGGGTGTACCGCTAGCTGATCTCGATGAGTTTTTGAAGGAACGTAAACTGAGATATGAAGTCACTCCAGATTCTGGATTTTCGGCCAACCTCCCTCCGCTCTCTGTTCTTAGACAGTTTCCGGCTGCAAATTCCAAGGTAAAGGAAAACAGAAAAATATATGTGAGTTTGAATGCGGAGAATGCTCCATTGGTGCGTATGCCCAAGCTTACGAGTGGTTCAGTTAAAAATGCACAGCTTGTATTGAAGACGTTTGACCTGAATCTAGGTGAAATCAAATATGTGTCCGATTTGGCCCTCAATTATATTTTGGAGCAGAGGCATGATGGCAAGATCATCGTAGAGGGAACTCAGATCCCGAAGGGTTCTGTCATTGACTTGATCGTTGGTGATGGACTGGGCCAGCAGAGTTTAGCATCACCAAACCTAATAGGCCTTGATGTGGAAAGTGCTCAATTTGCAATAGTTGGCTCAGGCCTAAAGATTGGCAATATGACATACGAGAAAGAAGGAATCGCCGTTGTAGAGCAAGAGAATGATGAAGGCATAGTGTATACTCAAAACGTAAAAGTATCTCCAGGTGCAATTTTCAAACAAGAACCAAAAGTAGGCACCACCATGCGGCTTGGACAAAAAGTAGACTTATGGGTTTACAGACCTGATTCTCTCAACACCAACCCAACGCTTCTAGATAAGCAGTGAGAAGAATACTTTTTATATTTTCATTCGCAATTACAATTATTGCCCAAGGTCAGTTCTTAATTCAGGGAATTCAGCCAAATAGTAGCAATCTGCAAGTTTCGGCTGATACTACAGTACTAACATTGCCTTTTTGGGAAGACTTTTCCACTTCGAGCAATTCTCCGGATACTGCCAAGTGGATTTCAGGATCTGATGTATTTATCAACACCAGCTTAGGTATCAATCCTCCAACTTATAAATTGGCAACTTTTGATGGCTTGCGCAAAGATGGAAATGCACATGATATCGCTAACAGCTTCAATGGTCCAGGCGATAGCTTAGTGTCTCTTCCTATTGATCTATCCTCCGTAAGCGTATTCAATCAGGCCACTACTTATCTGAGTTTCTACTGGCAAGCTAAAGGCAATGGTGAGATACCCGAGGCTAACGATTCCCTTGTCCTCTACTTCTCAAAATTCAACCCTGACACCATCAGAAACACAACTATTTGGGATCGAGTGTGGGTTCAGACAGGTGGCGAAGGAGCAGTTGATAGCAACTTCACGCAGGTTATTCTACCATTGGATAGTCCCAGTTATTTTTTCTCGGAGTTTCAATTCAAATTCGTTAGCTATGGAGGAAAAACAGGTCCTTTCGATACTTGGCACATAGATTACATCTATATCAATGAAAATAGAAATGCAAACGACCTCTCACACTTTGACAGGTCTCTGACGGGTAGTCCTTCGCTGTTATTTCAACCATATTACGAAGTTCCTGCGGAACATTTTTATACAGACCCTACTTCCATAGTCTCCTCACAAACCATCCAGGCTAGCAACTTAGATCAAGTCACGCTAGTAGGTCATCCACTAGAGTATTACTATACGCTAAGAGACTTATCCAATGATGTGCTATTAGATTCCGTTTCGTTAGGCAATGGTGGACTGGGAGGTTTAAAACCTTCGGAGATTAGAACCATTCAAGGCCCAGATAACTTGACGTTGAACTTCGCATCTCAGCCAGACAGTCTTGTACTCGAATCCAGCTTCTTTTATTTAACAAATGACAAGCCCCTATTCGAAGAAGTCAACGGCAGTGATACAGTATTTTTACCCGTTCATTTAAATACCAACGATCAAATCAAAACACAGTACCTGTTGCAGAACCACTATGCATATGACGATGGTTCGGCCGAATTTGCAGTGGCAATCAACGCGTTCAGAGGCCAATTGGCTGTCAAGTTTGATTTGATTGAACCAGACACGATTACAGATATTGATATCTATTTTCCAAGTATCGCACCAGAGGCAGCTGGCAGTTCGGTGGATATTTTGATTTGGGATCGACTTGATGACAATCACATTCGTACACGTCAGACTTATACTATTGAGGGTCCTACAGGCTTAAATGAATTCAAGAGAATCAAACTAAGCAAACCAGTGGTTACCAGAGACAGTATTTTCATAGGTTATCAGCAGTTTACGGACAATTATATAGGCATAGGATTTGATCGAAACAATACGGATGCAGGACAACATATTTATTCAAATGTCACGGGAGAATGGGTGCAAAACAGTACCATACACGGAGCGATTATGATAAGACCTGTGTTTGGTTATGATTCTATATTCGCATCTTCAGAGCTCAATATCCCTATGGAGATAAAATCAGTCAAGGCTTACCCAAATCCTTCATCAGGGGTTTTGAAAATAGATGGCTTATATGATTCTTTGGAATTATATAGCCTCACCGGCCAATTGGTTTATCAATCGGAATACCGTGAATTTCATGATGTTACTTTTTTGGATAATGGCATATATTTACTGCTATTATCAAGCGATACCCCTATCAAATCGCAAAAAGTAGTTATCCGAAAATGAACGACATCACACCCCAAGAATTATTAAAAAGATCAAGTGAAGGAGAAGACCTATTGATCATTGACGTCCGAGAAGACTGGGAATATGAGGAGTTTAATATCAACGCTCAACATATTCCACTCCACTCCTTGCCACATTCGATCAACTCACTTATTGATTGGCAACATTCTGAAATCATTGTACACTGTAAGTCTGGTACAAGAAGTAGTCAGGCCAAAAAGCTGTTGCTAAAAAATGGATTCTCTAATGTGCGGTCATTACTCGGCGGCATAGAAGCTTACCAAATTATCTTATGAGCAAAAACCTACTATTACTCATTTTAACGTTTGTGCTCATCCATGTAAATCTGCTTGCTCAATCGCCATGCATCAATGGATTGGCCGATGATCTTTATCCTTGCAATCAAATGACTCTGCTTAGTCATATGGAACCATCGGAGATTGGTGCCACCTTGCACAATGGTTTCTATCTCAACGATATATGGGGCTGGAGCGACACCACCAATACTCGAGAATATGCCATTGTAGGGTTAAAAGATGGCGTTTCTTTTGTGGATATCACCGATCCAATCAACCCGAAATATTTAGGAAAATTACCCGAACCCTCCAGTGCGAATGCTCGAATTATGCACGGAAAATCTACTTGGCGGGACGTAAAGGTTTACAAAGATCATGCATTCATTGTCAGTGATATCAATGGAGAACACGGAATGCAAGTATTTGACCTACATAATCTTAGGGGACTAGATGGCAGCTCTGTGCAAACATTCCGCCATGATTATCACTACACCGAGATAGGTTCCGCACACAATATTGTGATCAATGAAGAAACTGGATATGCCTACATCGTAGGAACTACAAGAAGTGGGACTTGCAGAGGCGGACTTCATGTGGTAGATATAAGTTCGCCAAAACAACCCGAATATGTCAACTGCTTTTCGGAGGATGGATATACGCATGACGCTCAATGTGTCATTTATCAAGGCCCAGACTCACGATATGCTGGTAAGGAAGTCTGCTTCAATTCCAATGAAAACACCTTAACCATTGTCAATGTGGATGATAAAGCTGCAATGAATGTCGTTGGCAGGTCTTCTTATGCTAATGTTAATTATGCGCACCAAGGTTGGTTGACCGAGGATCATCGTTTTTTTCTGCTTAATGATGAACTGGATGAACAAAATGGAGGAATCAAGAATCCAAGGACATTGATATGGAATGTGGAAGACCTAGAGAATCCTACACTGATAGGAGAATATTACAATACAGAATCTGGAATTGACCATAACCTCTACACTCACGAAGGACTCGTCTATGAATCGAATTACCTCACTGGCTTAAGGATATTAGATGCGGCTAATGTGTCTGAAGGTAAGTTAAGAGAGCGAGCATTCTTCGATACATACCCTACAGCCAATTCAATTCATTTTGGAGGAAATTGGAGCAACTATCCTTATTTCTCAAGCGGTACTATTATAGCTTCTGACATGAATAATGGCCTTTTTCTTCTCCGACTAGATTTAGTTGAAGACCCCATCAAGTCACACCCGCAAACTCAATCGACATGTAGTGGCGGGTTGATGGAGCTTTATGTATCGGTAGATGAGCCGGAGAATAATGCTTTTCAATGGCAGGTACTAGATGGAACGCGGTATAGGGATCTTGTAAACGACCATAGATATGCAGGAGTAAATGACACGCTCTTGATAGCAGAAGCTGATCAGGAAAACAGCACATTATTATTCAGATGCAAAATCACCGATGAAGATAATAACGTTCATTACTCTTACTTAGCAGGTTTTGAGGGAATAGTACCTGTTGTTGATTTCACTTATGAATTGAGTGACTCACCCGGTACAGTAGTTTTTACGAATCAAAGCACTGATGCTACAAGTTACCTCTGGGAGTTTAGTGATGGAAGTAGCAGTACCGATGAGAATCCCACTATGACATTTGGAATTGAAACTGATATCAGCGTGAAACTTTCTGCTTTTGCCCCTTGTGGTGTAGATAGAACTTCCAAAACGATTTCTTTCAACCTTTTGGACGTACACCAATCTCACCAGTTGACTATTTATCCCAACCCCACTTCTGACAGGATAAACCTAAACTACGAACAGAATTCGACCTTCACTTTAAGGGATATAAGCGGAAAAGTCGTGATGGAGGAAGATTTGAACCCTGGGTTAACGACGCTTGATTTATCAGGTTTTTACTCCGGAATCTATCTGGTTTCTGTTTTTGATCATGAACTCCATAAAGTGGTTCATTCTGGACAGTTAATCATTCAATGATAAATGGCTCTGGGCTAAAGCACAGCACAAAGACCACCAATGCCACCCAACCCAATATTTTTCTTTGAATACTGAGATTGGACTCAACCAAAACCGGAGGATGCTCCACCCCAATAAATCTTCCAATAATTAGCGCAAATAGTAACCAACCACTATAACCTTCAAGATGAGTGAAGTGATGTAGCCCAAACTGCAACCCAAATATTATGGACGCAAAGAGCCATCTATCTTGCTTTTTAATAAACATTGAAGTAGCACAGATATAAAGGAAATACAAATACCCACCCATAATCAAGGCAAATTCAAGTCCACTTTCCAAGTCAGCAGTTCTCAAATCTTCTACCGAGATTAATCCCAAGCCAGCATAGAATAAAAACAAAGTATATAGCACCTTAGAAACTTGATGATGCCTTCTATGGCCCAAAAGTCCGAAAAGTATGTGACCACCATCCAGCTGTCCGATTGGCAATAGATTCAGTGCGGTGAAAAACAAGGCCAAATACCCAGCTAACAAATACGGGTAATGTATAATCTCATTGGGGTTAGGCATTCTAATGGGATCTGCTACATACTCTTCAAAGAATGCGAAAATCAAATTACTGCCAAAGCGAAATGACATAGTATTCTCATTCTGATATACATATTGTGCATACTCAAGGCCGTACTGCTCATATTCCGGATGGATTTGATAGATATACTCTGGTTCTGGAAGAGTGGCAAAACCATACCAAATCACCGCTAATGCTACCACAAAACCAGCTAGTGGTCCTGATATTCCAATATCGAAATAATGTTTTGTAGAGTAGATACGATCCTTAATCTTGATAAAAGCGCCCATCGTACCAAATGAGGGCATCAAAATAAAACCTAACCACATGGGGATATAATAAGGGAGCGTCACTCCTATCCTATGATACCTCGCTGTGAAATAATGCCCAAACTCATGTACTGTCAAAATGAGCAGAAAGGGAATGGAAAAATGAAATCCGCTAACAAAATCACCCCAAGACATCAAGGCTACCTCTTCCACCCAGAATAAATACTTTCCAAACATCCATTCGGCTCCAGCCAATGTGGTACTCAGCAATGCGGCTATAAATAAGCCAATATGTAACAAGTAACCTTTAAGTAGTTTAGGCATTACCCAGTATTTGAAAGATATCATTAGACTTCAAGACTTGCTCAGATCGCAAACCCACATCCCGAGCAGCCAGCACATTTTCTATCTTATCATCTAAAAACAATGACTTAGAAGGAATAAGCCCTCGATCATTAATTACAAATTCGTAAATATCTTGATTGGGTTTTCGATAACCTATACGGTGAGAGTAATAGGCCTTATGAGCAAAATCCTTCATGATTTTGCCAGTTTGGATCTTGACCATCTCATCAAATCGTTCCTCATGCATACCATTAGTATTGCTCAATATCAGCACCTCATGGGTATTCATAAGTTCCTTCATAAACTGTAGCCTCTCTATAGGAATATCTGCCAGCATCAGGTTCCATGCATTCTCAAAATCTTGAACAGAGATTTGCGCTCCTAAAAGATCAACAATTCTTTCTATAAACAGTCCTTTATCGATCTGTCCAGTTTCATATAAATAGAGTTCATCAGAACCAACCAAGATTGATTTCAGATCGACAGAAGGTAATTTTAGTAAACGTGCAAACTCATTAACTACAGCTTGAGTGTCCAGATTTACAATGACTTCTCCCAAGTCAAAAATAATTGTGTCAAATTCCGAGATACTGTACTTCATGTGGTTGTTTAATTAGGCTCAAATATCTAATATTGCACCTCCAAAACAAAAGCAGTACGCAAGTCTGTTTTTTGCACAGTACATCCTGCCGAAAGCATGAAAGTATTGGTTCGAGCTCACATCTCGGATAGTAAAAAACTGTAGGGCCTATAGCTCAGTTGGTTAGAGCACCTGACTCATAATCAGGTGGTCCCTGGTTCGAGCCCAGGTGGGCCCACTTATAATAAAAATGCGCCGAAATGGCGCATTTTTTTTTGTTCATTGGAGAAGGTTCTTGCATGAGCTATCAATATATTTTGAAGAATGTCGCAATAATTGATATCTGCATGACGTTTGAACACTGATACAAATAGGTGAAATAGTCTTGAATTATAGTGTTTAAGTCCAATTGTCAACAAATAGCCCTATATTTTCTATTCGAACCATATATATTTACAATTCAATTAAATACAATCAATTTTAAACTAAATCTACTAAGGAGATGAAAATGATCAAAAATGCCTTTATGTTATTAGCAGTTGTGTCTGTATCTATTCTTGCCAGTTGTGGTGGAGATGGCGGTGGAGATGGCGGTCCTGACGAAACGGCAAAAGAAATTATCACAAATGCGTTGACGTCTGGCAGCTGGTCGATTGACGTAACAGGTACAGATGTTCAAGGAGTAACTGGATCACCAGATGCAAGTACTTTTGGCATTACTTTTTCAGCGTCTACAGAGGGAGCTAATTATACCCTGTCTGGAGCTGTTGCTGACTACATATTAGGTGGGTCTTTCGCTATTAGCGAAGAAGGAATTATCTCAAGTGAAGTAGCTAATGTAGCCAATGCTGATTTATCAGCTACTGTATCTAGCATTTCTATTAACCCTGATAACACTAGAGTTACTATAGTAATTAACGTTACTGAAGCTAACGCAAGAATTGGTGGTATCGGAACTTACACTTTGGTGTTTGTTGCAGGTTAAGTAAAAAATAAAGCCTTAGTAAAATTTAAAGCCGTCCATTAGGACGGCTTTTTTTGTGCCTTGGCAAATTGCCAAAATGACTTAACGTTAACTTCCTTGGGGTAACTCTGAATACCCATCAAAGGGCAACATAATTCTGATTCATAACCCAACCAAAACTATGATTAGCGATTAAGTCTGCTCTCAACTATTTCTATGAACTGATCAATATCGAGCTTCTTCGCAATAATGGTTTTGCTTTCGTCCAGCAAATAGATTTTAGGTGTGCTACGCACATTATAGGATACCCTGAAGTAACTTTTCCCTGTAGGATCAATACAATGATTCCAGTTTGGATTGGTGCTTTCAACAAAGGTCTTCCATCGTTCTACATCAGTAGTTGTGCATAGGGCTATTACCTCTACTCCAAGATTAGCTAGTTTCTCCTCTACCTCCTCTAGTTTCTTTACAGTCTTTTTACAGTGACCACAATCAGGGTCGTAGATAAAAACAAGAAAATGCTCCGCGGCTAACATTTCAATATCAAATGGATTCATGTCAATATCTACAGCTACAATCTCTGGCGCACGTTTACCAATCAAGTTTGGTTTAACAAAGGCCACCTCATCCCTCAATTTTTCAGTGTATTCATCAGTGATCCAATGTGCTCTTCCTGTGAGGTAATAGTTTTCAATGATGTGCACCATTACAGCATCCATACCCATCTGTTTGGATTCCGAATACTTCTGAAACAAAGTCACCAACCAATAACGATCCGATTCCTCATCATCCTTTACCAAATCCAGAAACCAATCAACCTCTTGAATTATGCTATCAGGATGCTGAACAACTGCATTATCAAAGTACTTCATGACTTTTTCGTGAATCAATGGAGTGCGCAACAAACGAAAATCACTTACCTGTTCTGCAGTTAAAAAATGACTTTTAAAATAAAGATATCTACTTAGGCTTCTCTCCTTTTCATCATCAATACCCTCCATGGTCGGCACCACGGGCTCATCTAACAAACTCAAGAATGAGCTTACAAACGAATCAGGCTGATCCTGTATAATTTCCCTTCTAGTGGATTTTACCTTGTCGGCCAATATTCGCATTTCGGCTATGATCTTGATAGAATCTTCGGGGTTGGCTGATTTTAGTTGCTCGGCAAACCGTATTTGCTCCCTTTGAAGTTTACCCATTTTGACCTGAAAGTCTCTAAAAAATACGTTCTCATCAGAGCCTTCAATCTTCATACTTTCGTATGGAGCGCTCTTATCATAGCGCATATCAAACGAAGAACCGTCAACTACAAATTCAAAATAGTATTTAGGAGTATACAGAAAGTAAATCCCAGGTTTGGGATTTTCCTTGACAAAAGAAAATGCACCACCTTCCACTTTTATAGTATCTACCAAGTACTTATTCTTTCCAAAATGATTACCGACATAAATGGTGTCTTCTTCAAAAGATTCTATTTGAAAATTCATGGCAACTGACTGCCCTACCACAAGCACCGGAAATGAAGAAACTACCGTAAATAATAAGGATACTATTCTGTTCATTCTGATCAATTATTCGCTCGAAAAGATTTGCTGTAAAACTATTATTTATACGTTCAACAATGCTAATATGATACCAGAAAACTTCCTTTATCTGATTAACAACGTAACTATATTTTTATTGAAATATTCGCAACCATTTGAATATATTTGTTCTCGAATTGCAATCATATTATTGATTTATCTAGTATTTTAGCAATCCCAAAGTAGCGATTATTATTCTTTGAAAAAGCGATAATGTCCTTTCTTCTAAAGAGGTTTATTCGGTATTTTAACAACTGATTTTACGATAATATTTGAATATAAATGAACAATAAAGGACTATATACCAAAGAATTAGAGCATGATTCATGTGGGGTTGGATGTGTTGCTGATATCAAAAACAAAGCATCATATACTAATGTAAAAGACGCTCTAACCATGTTGAAAAACATGGAACATCGTGGAGCAACTGGAAGTGACGAAAATACAGGAGACGGAGCTGGTATACTTGTTCAGATACCTCACCAATTCTTTAAGAGTGAGCTAGATAAATTCGCCATCAAACTCCCGAAAGCGGGTGAATATGGTGTTGGGATGATATTCTTCCCAAAAAATTATCAGGTAAGAGAAAAATGCCGCCAAATTTTCAATGATTGTCTCAAGGATTTAGGTCTAACACTTATTGGATATAGACTTGTACCTGTTGATGATCAGGTTCCGGGTCATGAATCAAAGGCAGCTGAGCCTTACATTGAGCAGATTTTTATCGGTCTTACCGAGAAGCTTACTGAGATAGAACTTGAGCGAAAGCTTTTTGTACTCAATAATTACGCTACACACGAAATCAGAAACAAGGTAGAAGGACAGAATGGTGACTTTTATGCTTGTAGCCTATCAGCTAGGACTATCATCTACAAGGGTCAATTAAAAACCGATCAGTTAGAAGAGTATTATCATGATTTGCGAAATGAAGCATTCAAATCTGCTTTTGCGATTGTGCATTCGAGATTTTCTACCAACACATTCCCAAATTGGAAGCTTGCACAGCCTTTCAAATTTCTAGCCCACAATGGTGAAATCAATACCATTCGTGGAAACGTAAATAAAATGAAGTCTAAGGAAGCGAACATGTCTTCTCCTTACTTCAGTGAAAAAGAACTAAAATGGCTGTTGCCAGTAACAGATAAAAATAATTCTGACTCCTCTAACCTAGATGCTTTAATAGAATTATTGGTACTAGCTGGCAGAAGTTTACCTCATGTGATGATGATGCTCGTGCCTGAAGCTTGGCAAGACAATTCTCAGATGGAGAAAATGAAAAAAGCCTTCTATAAGTATCACGCATCACTTATGGAGCCATGGGATGGTCCTGCGGCCCTCTTCTTTACCAATGGTAAGCAACTAGGCGCTACTCTTGATAGAAATGGCCTGAGACCAGTAAGATACACGATCACCAAAGATGACCGACTGATTATGGCTTCTGAAACGGGTGCATTACCTGTTGATCCTGCCAATGTAGTTGAGAATGGACGATTGCAGCCAGGAAAGATGCTCTGGTTAGACCTACCAAACAAAAAGCTTTACAGAGACGAAGAGATCAAGAAGCAGGTAGTAGAAAACAAACCTTACTTCGACTGGATCAAAAAAGAAAGAATCAAGCTTCGAATGCTTCCTGATCCAGAAATTGTAGAAGAGCCTATTGAGAAAGACTTGCTTCAGAAGCAATTCAAATCTTATGGGTACACTCAGGAAGATATCAAACTTACAGTTACAGGCCTTGCAGAATTGGGCAAAGAACCTCTTGGTTCTATGGGTGCTGATGCTCCTTTGGCTGTACTTTCTCGTCAGAGCCAGCATATTTCCAATTACTTCAAGCAATATTTTGCTCAAGTGAGTAATCCTCCAATTGATCCAATTCGTGAGAGATTGGTTATGTCACTGTTCACCCGCGTAGGTGAATCATTGAATATATTGGAAGAGACCGCTGCACATACCAAGCAAATTCACATCTCTCAGCCTGTCTTATCTAGACAAGGGTTTTATAAGCTTACCAATCAAGCGTCTATTGGGTTTGATCATCAAGTAATTGACGCTACCTATGAGCCAAGTAAAACCACCCTTAAGAAGGCTTTAGATAGAATTTGCAGAGATGCTACTGAAGCCATTAAGGGAGGAAAGAAGATTCTGATCGTTTCTAATAAAAACATCAGTAAATCGCGTGTTCCTATTCCGACACTACTTTCTATTGGAGCAGTTCATCACCACTTGGTGGACAAGAACTTAAGAACCAAAACTGGGCTTATAGCAAAGGCTGGAGACGTCTGGGAGACTCATCATTATGCTACGGTGATAGGTTACGGAGCAAGTGCTGTATTCCCTTTCAAGGTATATGATTGTATCTCAGATTTATACGCAGAAGGTAAGCTTGATAATTCAAAGAGCTTAAAACATTACTTCAAAAATTACGCTAAAGGAGTTGGCGGTGGTTTGCTGAAAATCCTCTCAAAAATGGGTATTTCAACACTACAGTCTTACCAATCAGCGCAAATTTTTGAGTGCGTTGGCTTGGGTTCTGAAGTGGTCAACAAGTGCTTTAAAGGAACAGTTAGTCGCTTGGATGGATTAACCTTCGAAGACCTTGAAAAAGAGGCAATTATCAAGCACAATTCAGCATTTAAGGCTGATAAAAAAATACTGGAAGTTGGAGGATATTTCCAATGGAAAAGAAATGGAGAAGCTCATTTACTGAATCCAGAAACGATCCATTTACTCCAGAAATCAACTTCACTTGATAAGTATGACTTATTTAAAAAATATAGCAAGAGTGTTACTGATTCTCAGGAAGCAGATATCACAATTAGGAGTTTATTTGAGTTCAAAAAGCGTTCCTCTATTCCTATCGAAGAGGTAGAGCCTGCCAGTAGCATTATGAAACGTTTTGCGACTGGGGCTATGTCTTTTGGATCGATTTCTCATGAAGCCCATTCTACTCTGGCTATTGCCATGAATCGAATTGGTGGAAAAAGTAATAGTGGAGAAGGTGGAGAAGATGAAGCACGTTTTGAGAAGAAACCAAATGGCGATTGGGAAAGATCATCAATTAAGCAGGTTGCATCTGGTCGTTTCGGAGTGACCAGCAACTACCTCAAGGAAGCCACTGAGCTTCAAATCAAGGTAGCCCAAGGAGCTAAGCCCGGAGAAGGCGGACAGCTACCAGGTCATAAGGTTGATGATTGGATTGCTAAAGTGCGGCATTCAACACCAGGTGTAGGTCTAATATCTCCACCTCCACATCATGACATTTACTCTATCGAGGATCTTAAGCAATTGATTTATGATCTTAAAAACGCCAATCGGCATGCGAGAATCAACGTAAAGTTGGTCTCTGAGGCTGGTGTAGGTACAATTGCCTCTGGTGTGGCTAAGGCTAAAGCAGACGTCATCTTGATTGCAGGTGCTGATGGAGGTACAGGTGCATCTCCTCTTAGCTCTATAAGACATGCAGGTCTTCCATGGGAAATAGGTTTGGCTGAAGCTCATCAGACATTGATGAAAAATAATCTTAGAAGTAGAATAGTACTTCAGACGGATGGTAAATTGATGACTGGCCGAGATGTAGCTATCGCAACTTTACTTGGAGCCGAAGAATACGGATTCAGTACCACTGCATTGATCGTGGAGGGCTGTATCATGATGAGAAAATGTCATCTCAACACTTGCCCTGTGGGAATCGCTACGCAAAGACCTGAATTAAGAAAACTGTTTACTGGTAATCCGGATCACGTCGTAAACTTCTTTAAATTCATCACAGAAGAGTTTAGAGAAATCATGGCTGAGCTTGGTTTCCGAACTGTCAACGAGATGGTTGGTCAGTCTAATGTTCTCAAAGTTCGTAGTGATCTTGATCACTGGAAGCTCAAAAACATTGACTTCTCTCCTATTCTCAACATGGAATCAGTTCCATCAAGTTTTGGTACTTATCACCAAATCGATCAAGAGCACGGATTGGAAGAAGTCCTAGACAGGAAAATTATTGAAGATTATCTCAACAAGGGCGAAAACAACAAGACTTACGACATTATCAATATAGATAGATCTGCTGGAGCAATGTTCTCTCACGAAGTATCTAAACTTCATGGTAGTGCAGGACTCAGAGCTAAACCTGTGACAGTTTCATTCAAAGGATCAGCTGGACAGAGTTTTGGAACTTTCCTAGCTCCTGGTATCACTTTCAAGTTAGAAGGTGAAGCCAATGACTATTGTGGCAAAGGATTGTCAGGTGGTAACATCATTGTAAAAGCACCTGAAGCGGCTACATTCAAGCCCGAAGAAAATATCATCATCGGAAATGTGGCATTCTATGGAGCAACATCTGGCAAAGCCTATATCAATGGAAATGCTGGTGAAAGATTCTGCGTAAGAAATTCTGGTGTAGAAACAGTAGTTGAAGGCGTTGGTGATCATGGATGTGAATACATGACTGGTGGAAAAGTAATTATTCTTGGTGAAACTGGGAAAAACTTTGCAGCTGGTATGAGTGGTGGTATTGCTTACATACTGGATCCAGAAAAGAACTTCGAGGAAAAATTGAATCCAGAAATGGTAGCGCTCGAGGAACTGCAACAGGAAGATTTGGACTATGTGAAGGAAGAGATAGAAGCACACAAAAAGCATACAAACAGCCAGATAGCAACAAGACTACTGGAAGACTGGGATAACGTGAAAAAGACTTTCATCAAGGTTATGCCAAACGATTTGAAAAGAGTACTAGAAGAAAGAAAAGCACAAGAAAAAGCAGCATAATGGGAGCAGTTGATGGATTTTTAAAATTTGATCGTGAACTTCCTTCATCAAGAGATGCAGAAGCACGAAAAGGTGATTACAAAGAAATTTATGAGCCTTTTGCGGAAGAAAAAACCAACAAACAGGCAGCGCGCTGCATGGATTGTGGGGTTCCGTTTTGCCATAGCGGGTGCCCGCTAGGTAATCAGATACCTGATTTTAACGACGCGGTTTACAACAAAGACTGGGAAGAAGCTTATAACATACTTTCTTCTACCAATAATTTCCCTGAGTTCACAGGTCGTATTTGCCCAGCTCCTTGCGAAGGCTCTTGTGTCTTGGGCATCAATAAGGATCCTGTGGCGATTGAGCATATCGAGAAGTCAATTGCTGAGGAAGCTTATGAAAGAGGACTTGTTGTGCCTCAAAAACCTATTAAGCGAACAGGAAAATCTGTCGCGATTATAGGCTCAGGCCCTGCAGGGCTCGCAGCAGCAGATCAATTAAACAAAGCTGGTCATAATGTAACAGTATATGAGCGAGCTGATGCCATTGGAGGTCTTTTGAGGTATGGCATTCCTGATTTCAAATTAGAAAAATGGGTGGTTGAAAGACGCGTAAAGGTATTGGAGCAAGAAGGCATCGTGTTTAAGACTAAAGCCAACGTGGGAGTCAATATTTCTGTGGATGAATTGAAGGACGAATATGACGCGATTCTACTTTGTGGTGGATCTACTACCCCTAGAGACCTTCCCTTGCCAGGTAGAGATTTGAAAGGAATCCACTTTGCTATGGATTTTCTTAGTCAGCAAAACAAAAGAGTGGCTGGCAATGAGAACGTCTTAGTAAGTCATCAGGATGCTCAGATGGAAGCTGAAATATTCGCAACAGATAAAAATGTAGTGGTCATTGGTGGTGGTGATACTGGTTCTGACTGTGTAGGTACATCGAATCGACATAAGGCGAAATCAATTACTCAAATAGAATTATTGAATAAGCCTTCTACTGATAGAACTGTTGAGAATCCATGGCCAGAATGGCCAATGACTTTGAGAACCTCTTCGTCACATGAAGAAGGTTGTGAAAGAACTTGGGCCATACTGACTAAAGAATTTGTAGGGAATGAAAAGAATGAGCTTGTAGGGCTTAAGTTAGTCGATATCAAATGGGGGGCTAACGGCATGGAAGAGATTCCTGATACCGAAAGAACCATCCCTTGCGAATTGGCGCTATTAGCAGCAGGATTCGTACACCCTCAGAAAGAAGGTATGCTCGAACAGCTTGGACTAGACCTTGATAATAGGGGGAATGTTCAAACTGAGAATTATGCTACGAGCGTAAAAGGTATTTTTGCGGCTGGAGATATGCGAAGAGGTCAGTCATTGGTGGTTTGGGCTATATCTGAAGGACGTGAAGCAGCTAAATCCGTTGACGAGTTTCTTGAGGGAAGCTCATCATTGCCATCCAAATCAAAATCTTACTACGAATTAGTATAAGTCACGAATTTCAAAGTCTTTGCCCTTTCCATATCTAGTAAGATCTGAAAGCGTATAAGACTCCAATGTGTGCAGGTCTTTGAGTTTGAAATCATTGTGGGACATCACCTCCATGATTTCAAATTCATGCTTGTCACCAAAATTTACCAACCAGTATTTCTTCCCTGCTCTTAGGCTGCTATAGCTTAATCCTGACATTTGATTTCTGCGAATTGATTTTGATCAAATACGAAATTATGCCGCTTATATTTCTATGCAAGTCAAAAATGCATTAAAATTGATCTAGAATAACCTAACCACAATAAATATGAGCTTTTCGTTTCGTACGTTTTCGAACCTTTTAACGGTCTTCACTTTGGCAATTTTGGTAGCCGCGTGTGGTGGCAACCCACAAAAAGATCGCCAAGAGGCTGAAAAAGCAGCTTTTGAACAAGCTGAGAAAAAAATATCTTCCGACTTAGATCAAGTAATCAAAGATCTTCCAAGTCCAACAGAGGTGCCATACTTACTTCAGGCAACAGGATCAGATTTTGATGCATCACTCATTAATGGTCTTGATAAACTATCAAACTATGAAACCAATGAAGATGAGTCTGCACTGAACTTGGGAGTTTATGCCACTGACATGGGGTACCTCCTATCCTATGAGAAAGTGTCAGATTCTCGCGAATACCTTCAAGCTTGTCAAAAACTAGCTGAGGCGTTGGGCATTGCATCAGTTTTTGATGTGAAGACTATAGAGAAATTTCAAGCTAATCTTAACAATTCTGATTCGCTTAATTCACTTTTGAGCGCAGCTATAGTAGATGTAGAAGCTAAACTTGAGGAGTCTGATAGAGTATCTGTTGCAGCGCTAATCCTAACAGGTAGTTTTGTTGAGGGCCTTTATCTTGCTGTGAAGGTGATCGAAACTTATCCTACTGATATCCTTGACGAGCAAACAAGAAATCTTATTCTGGAGCCAATGGTGAAAGTAGTATTAGATCAGAAAAAACCATTGATGGATGTAATCGATATGCTCAATGATCTTCCGCAGGATGATATTATCGCTAAGATGATTACAGAATTGAACATCCTAAGAATATTCTACGAAGGTGATCTTGCTGAAATCCAAGAAAAAATCTCAAACAACACAGGAGATTTTATCTTGACTCAAGATATGCTCATCGACATTACGACAGAAGTAAAAAGAGTTAGAGGAGACATTGTTGATTTCTGATAATCAACACTTTCCACTTTTAGCATTTCAAAAAGCATTGGTCTCCAATGCTTTTTGTATTTTTAGCCAGCCTAACATTAATACCTTACTATGAGCGAAGAAATTCTCCACTCCATTTTGCAGTTGCTAGCCATTGTCGCTAGAGAGGATGATGTCACCTCTGACGAAAGAAACTCAGTAGAAAAGTTTCTAAACAACACTTTGACAGTTGAAAAAGCTAAGACTTATTTGGCATATTTCGATCAGATGATCGAGGAGTATGACGGTACTCAGGAGGAAGAGAAGATCAATGAGACTTGTACTAAAATCAATAGCGAACAGTCAGTTCAGCAGAAAATCATTATTCTTCTAGACTTAATCATCCTTATCGCAGCGGATGGAAGAGTCTCTGCAAGAGAGAAAGAATTACTATACCTCATTTCTGAAAAAATAAACATAGAGAAGCCAATCACCGACTTGGTGAAGGCTTTTGTCATATTTCAGGAGAGAAGTAAGATTAGCTCCAGGCATTTGCTCGTAATTGACAATGGCGAGTATAGTCTCCCTGAGAAATGTAGACGAATCATCAGACACGGTTTTGAGGATTTCATTATGATCTTGAAAATCCCAGAACTAAACATTTATTTGGCTAAGCATGTAGGTGAAGGCAATGTCATGCTGAATGGTGCAGCCATGAGTACCAATTCCATTTACAATTTTGCGAGTGGAAGTGCTCTCAAAATGGAAGGGATTGAAACCATCTACCACAGTGAGGTGGTCAAATGCTTTAGTACGGTTTCTTCTGAGCATCATATTACTTTCACAGCTAGAAATGTCTCCTTCAAGTTTCCAAATGGTAAACTCGGGTTAAGAAACATCAATATTGAAGAAGAAACAGGCAAGTTGATCGCTCTGATGGGTGGTAGTGGGGCCGGGAAATCGACCCTGCTCAACGTGCTTAATGGAAATGAAACTCCTTCTGAGGGTACAGTAAAAATTAACGCTGTAGACATCCATCAAGACAAAAAGAAAATTGAGGGGGTGATAGGTTACGTGCCTCAGGATGACTTGCTGATCGAAGAGCTGTCTGTTTCTGACAACCTTTATTATGCTGCGAAACTATGTTTCAAAGAATTAGGCGAAGGAGATCTCAGAGAACTGGTTAGTAAAACTTTGGAGGCGCTCGGTTTATATGAAACCAGAAAGCTCCGAGTAGGATCGCCACTTGATAAAACCATATCCGGAGGCCAAAGAAAACGTCTCAATATTGGATTGGAACTTTTGAGGGAACCTTCGGTACTCTTTGTAGATGAACCTACAAGTGGACTTTCTTCCAGAGATTCTGAAAACATCATGGATTTGCTCAAAGAACTTTCGCTAAAAGGCAAAATGATCTTTGTGGTTATCCATCAGCCTTCGGAGGACATCTTCAAGATGTTTGACAAATTGGTCATTCTTGATGTGGGGGGTTATCAGGTCTACTATGGTAATCCGATAGATGGAATCGCATATTTCAAGGAAATAGTGAAAATGGTTGATCAATCGAGTACAATCAACCCCGAGCAGATATTCAATATCATCGAAACCAAAGTGGTGAACGAATACGGAAATTTCACCAAAGAACGAAAAATCACTCCTAAGCAATGGTATGATCATTTCAAGGAGAAAATAGAGATCAAAAAAGTTGATGAAGCTGACGTTTTGCCGCACAAAACATTAAGCATTCCCGGTAGAATCAAGCAGCTGGGAATATTTGCTATCAGAGACTTCAAGTCAAAACTCAGCAACAAACAATACCTGACTATCAATTTACTGGAGGCTCCACTCCTAGCTATATTGTTGGCATTTATTGTAAGATACCTTCCAGAAGATACTACTACTTATCATTTCAAAGAGAACTTAAACATCCCCGTATTCTTCTTTATGAGTGTGATAGTTTCTCTATTTATGGGCCTTACCGTCAGTGCTGAAGAGATTATCAAGGATCGAAAAATTTTGAAGCGCGAGAGTTTTCTCAATCTGAGCCGATCAAGTTATCTCTTTTCCAAGATCATTATTCTTTTCGGTATTTCTGCTTTTCAGACATGTACCTATTTGCTCATTGGTAATTGGATTCTAGGTATCAGCGGGATGTTTATACCATTCTGGGGAGTTCTATTCTCAGTTTCTTGCTTTGCAAACGTACTAGGGTTGAATATCAGTAGCGCATTTAAATCTGCAATCACCGTTTATATTCTAATACCCCTTTTAGTTATACCTCAGCTAATCCTAAGTGGTGTTGTTGTGAGTTTTGATAAGCTAAACCCAACCATCACTACTGAAGATAAAGTACCGTTTATTGGAGAAGTAATGGCATCAAGGTGGGCTTTTGAGGCCCTGGCTGTGGAGCAATACACCAACAACGCCTATGAATCAATGTTCTACGAGCAAGACAAAGCAATGGGGCAGTCTGAATTTAAAAATTCCTATTTGATTCCACGATTAGTGGATGATTTGGAGATAGTGAATAAAAACTATCAAAGTTCAGACGCCAGTGCGAAAGAAGATGCCGCTTATAGGCTTCTGACAATTAAGAATTCATTAGATAAAGAGCTTTCGAGAATCGGGTATGATAAGTTTCCCGAATTTGATCAACTGTCATTAGAATCATGGAATCAAGAATTATTTGAAGCTACTATTCTTTTTACGGACAAGCTAAAGGCTTATTACAATGTCTTATACAAGAATGCGAACCGACAAAGACAGGATATTCTCAAGTCTCTGACTAATACTCCTGAGGACAGAGCGGCGCTTACGAAGCTGAAGATTGATCATACAAATGACGCGATCAACATGATGGTGAAAAACTTAACCACAGAACATAGGATATTGGAGCACAACAATCAATATGTACAGAAGCTTTACCCAATTTATCATGAACCGGAGTTCCCAAAGCACGCGCTTGATTTTCGAGCTCAGTTCTATCAACCCACAAAGCATTTTGCAGGAGTTTGGTACAACACAACTAGCTTTAACATATTCATTATATGGATGATGAGTCTATCGCTCTTCTTACTCCTCTATTTTGATGGACTTAGAAAGTTGCTAAACCTATTCAGTAGATAATCACACCTGTGTTTTTTATTTTTTCGAAGCTTCTGGCTATTTTTCTTAAGCCCCTAATTTGGGTAATTCTGCTTTTTATCTTGAGTTTCTTAAGCAAATCAGCGACTAAAGCAAAGACGTTCAGAGTCATCGGATTTATTCTGCTTGTTATTATTACAAATCCTTGGCTAGCTAATCGCATGATCAACGATTGGGAAACAGGTCCTATTCGAAAAGATGAAATCCCTTTAGTTAAAACTGCGGTTGTCCTTGGCGGAATACTTGACAATCAAAATAGCCTCCCGGAAGATCAAGTACGTTTAAACTCCAGTAGCGAACGATTAATTGAGGCCCTGATACTTTATAAAGCTGGAGTGGTGAGAAGAATAATTATCTCCGGTGGCGATGGATCAATGGATCAAGAAGGTGATCCCGAAAGTCTGGTATTACAAAACCTGTCAAGGGACTTGATTGGGAGGAGCAAAATACTGATCGACAGCTTGTCTAAAAACACTTATGAAAATGCAGTAAACACTTCTGCCATTCTCTCTGAAATTGGTTTGGAAGAACAACCCATACTTTTAATTACGTCGGCTTTCCATATGCCTCGCGCTCTCAAATGCTTCGAAAAGCAAGGAATCGTAGCTATTCCTTTTCCTGTTGATTATCGTGGAACTGACCAGAGCTTTCAATTCTCTCAACTAGTTCCTGATAACTCATCGATCACTCTTTGGAATATTCTTATCAAAGAATGGGTGGGCATTCTCGTTTATAAAACCTTGGGGTACGCCTAAACTAAAAAAGCTCCAGCGAATTCGCTAGAGCTTTTAATTTTCTCAGGAAAAAGGTATCAACCTTCTTTCTCGTCCTTTTTGTCTTCTTTTTTTGCAGCAGGCTTCTTCTTAGCAGCTGGCTTCTTCTTGACTGTTTCCTTTTTTGCAGCAGGTTCTTTCTTCTCCTCTGCAGCTACTTCTTTAGCAGCAACTTCCTTAACCTCCTCCTTTGCTGGAGCTTCTTTTTTAGCAGGTTTCGCAGGTTTTTCGAATGACTTCTTCAGCTCATCTACATCTACGTTCTTGATTACCGGAACAGAGTTGAGAAGTTTAATCTTACTCACTCTATTCTTTGCTCTTGATTTATTTCTTTTACCTTTTCTTTCTAGTCTAGTAACAGCCATCTTCTGATCATTTCTTTTTAACGAGGTGCAAATTTAGAGGATTACTTAGTTTTGTCCAAAACAAATATATGTCAAACTCAAAACCTTCCATACCAAAGGGAACTCGTGATTTTGGCCCTGAGGAATCAGCCAAAAGGTCTTATATCATAGGTATCATCACAAAGAATTTCATCAAATATGGTTTTCAAAAGATTGAAACACCTACGATGGAACAGCTCTCGGTCCTTACTGGCAAATACGGAGATGAAGGAGATCAATTAATCTTCAAAATCATTAATTCTGGAGACTTTCTAAAAAAATCGGAAACATCCGATTTTGAGAACGGAAGCAGTGCTTTATTACCAAAGATTTCAGAGAAAGGTTTGCGCTATGACTTGACGGTGCCTTTCGCAAGATTTGTTGTTCAAAATCAGCATCAGATTACTTTTCCTTTCAAACGATTTCAGATTCAACCAGTTTGGAGAGCAGACAGACCACAGAAAGGGAGATATCGTGAATTCTATCAATGTGATGCCGATATTATAGGTTCGGATTCACTGTGGAACGAGGCTGAGCTAACTATGCTTATCCATGATGTCTTCCGCGATCTTGGCTATCACAAGTTTCAATTGAAGATTAATCACAGAAAAGTTCTGAACGGATTGGCTGAATTCGTGGGGTTATCTGGTCGGGAAATACCTTTCTGTGTTTCAATAGACAAACTAGATAAAATTGGAAGAGAGAAAGTTGAAATTGAGCTTCTTGAGTTGGGAGCAACTCAAGATAAATTGAGTCAACTTTTTTCACTTTTTGAAAACAGCAACTCAATTTCCTTGAAAATAGATGCGCTCGCGGAGATAATCGGGAGCAATAAAGGAATTGAAGAATTGAAACAGTTTCAAGGATATTTGGAGACTTCCCAAAATACAAACTATCAGATTGATCTGGATCTAAGTCTAGCCAGAGGGCTTACGTATTACACTGGGATGATTTTCGAAGTAAAAGCTACAGATGTCAAAATTGGAAGTATTTCTGGCGGAGGCCGATATGACGACCTCACGGGTGTATTTGGCTTAAATGGCATTTCAGGAGTGGGTATTTCATTTGGGCTAGATCGAATATATGATGTAATGGAAGACAGGAAGATTTTCCCCTCCTCGTCTGAAAATTCATCTCAAGTATTAATTGCACATTTTGATGAACCCAGTTTTCTTCATGGGATGAGCGTATTGTCCGCACTTCGAGAAGCCAATATCCGAGCAGAACTATACCCTGACAGCACTAAGATTAAGAAGCAATTCAATTATGCCGATAAAATGAAAATACAACATGTTTTGGTGATTGGCTCTGATGAAATCGAATCGAAAAAATATGCTTTTAAAAACATGTTAGATGGCACACAAGAAAATAAGTCTATCAATGAAATAATATCATATTTTCAATCCAAAATTTAATACTCAAACTACCGTTATGATTGGGGTATACTACCAAAATGAAAAGACTCTTCTTCATACTGACCCTAATATCTCACTTTGGCTACTCGCAGCATAGTAGTCAATTAGGACGGTTTTCGATAGAATATTCTTCCGGTTGCCTTCCCGTCACAGTGTCCATTCAAGAGCATGACTCTTTTGGAAATATTAGCCGACAATATTTCTATGAAGAAGGCCTTATCGAGACGCCTGACACTTTCCACACATATAGCAATGCGGGCACATACGCCATTGTCCAATTTCTGGGGGAAGATATCGTACCTAAAACAGACACACTCATTTTCGAAGTACTGGAAAGCTACCTGCCAGAATATTCAGTAGCAAAATGTTCAAATACTGAAGCAAAAGTTATCATAGAGGAGCAAGATCCCTATGACTATCATATAGTTTGGTTTAGTGAAACTGATTCAGTTGAAATCCGAAGCGGCAATAATTCTAATGCAAGCTATGACTTTGGTCAATCAACAGGTCTAGTTCGAGTAAAGGGCTTTTACGAGAGCGCCTATCCTACCTGCGGCTCAAGTACTTATTCGCTAGACCTTAGCCAAGCAGGTGCTGAACAAATAAAGTCGAGCGAACTAATCCAAGTTTGTCAAGACAACTATTATCTCAATATGGAGCTAGCCAATCACAGCGAACTTTCATTTCTACAAGTTGATCTAATCAATAATAATGATCGCCAAACTATTCACACAGGAACTCTTTCTGATTCTATCGTCAGTTTCCCTATCAGTCAAAATTTAGAAAGTGAAGCCTATTGTATCGATCTGAGTGTACTTAATGCTTGTGATCTTAGCATATTATCTACCGCAAACTACTGCGACTCGGTAAATGAAAATAGTGCCAACCTAGCAGAAGCCCATGCTGGTTACGTTTCTAATGATGTGTTAATCTCATTCGACACTTTGAGGGGCAAAAATGTTCAGATAGACAGAAGAATATTGGGACGTTCTGAATTCATCTCATTGGGTGCCCATGAAGCCAGTTATTTGGATAGCACTGCTGTCTCTACCAGACAATATGAATACCGACTAATCGAATTTGATACTTGCCAGAATTTCCTAGATACGGTGTTGGTAGCGCCACCTTATATCAAATTAACAGACCGCAATCGCTATTTGAATACGATTTCTTTCGATGCCTTCCCTCCCATGAATTTGAATGGTAACTACCAGGAAGAATTCGTCCTTTCCTCTGTTTTAAGTGATTCGGAAATATCTTACGATTACCAAGAGGTATATAAACTTCCAGGTGGATTAGGCAGCACCATTCGAGTACGAGCAGTTTACCGGTATGATGATCTCATATTATTTTCTAATGAGATATTGACTCCTTATGAGGAAGTTGTTTTTGTACCTACCGCATTCTCGCCAAATCAGGATGGGGTAAATGATGAATTGTTTCTATTTGGCTTACCCAATAATAATTTCACTATAACCATCTATGATCGATGGGGAAAGAATATCCTTACAACTAGCAACAATCCTGTTTGGAATGGCTTCACCAGAAAGGAACTAGCACCGGAAGGAACCTATCTGTATCAATTATCATTTGAACAAGAAAACGGGGTGCTTAAAGAGCAAGTTGGTACTTTTACATTATTGAGAAAATAAACACTATTGAGATGTTTGACATGATGAAAATGATGGGGAAGCTGAAGGAAGTCCAAGACGGAATGAAGCATGCCCAGGAAGGACTAAAAGATATTACTGCAGAGGCCGAGTCAGGAGCTGGAATGGTTAAAGCGGTGGTCAATGGGAATAAAGAGATCATTTCACTAGACATTGATCCGTCCCTAATCAATACGGAAGATGCCGTAATGATGAAGGATTTGATCGTTGCTGCGGTGAACAAAGCCATAAAAGAAGCTGAAGTAGCCTCCAAGGCTCATTTACAAAAAGCCACAGAAGGCATGATGCCAAACATTCCCGGGTTTGACATCAATAGCATGATGAAATGACCAAAGTAGCAGTTGTCATTCTTAACTATAACGGAAGTGACTTTCTTAAGACTTTTCTTCCAACTTTGATCAAACATACCCCCGATGCTGATCTTATAGTAGCCGACAACTGCTCAACAGACGATTCATTGAAAGTGCTTGACGCTTTTACTGAAATCAAAACAATCCAACTAGAAGAAAACTTTGGATATGCTGGAGGCTACAATAAGGCCTTGGAGCAAATTAGTGCTAAATATTATATACTGCTCAACTCGGATGTCGAGGTGACTGCAAATTGGCTCGCTCCTCTTGTTGAATATCTAGATCAGAATCCCAAGTACGCAGCTGTGCAGCCTAAACTTCTCGACTACCAAGAAAGACATAGGTTTGAATATGCAGGAGCTTCAGGAGGATTTCTTGATTCCTTAGGTTATCCCTATTGCAGAGGCCGAATCTTCGACCATTTGGAAACTGATGAGCATCAGTACAATGAAGTGTTGGATATTTTTTGGTCAAGTGGTGCTACATTTTTAGTTCGTTCGGAAGCTTTTCATCAGATTGGAGGATTTGATTCTTCGTTCTTTGCTCATATGGAAGAAATTGATTTGTGCTGGAGGCTGAAAAGTATTGGGTATCACATCGCGTGTATTCCCGAGTCCCAAGTATACCATGTGGGCGGAGGCACTCTAAACAAAATAAACCCTCGTAAGACTTACTTGAATTTTCGAAATGGGATGAGGTTGTTAGTCAAGAACTTACCTATTGAACAATTGCTTTTTAAAATTCCTCTAAGAGCATTTTTGGATTTTCTGGCTTCATTCCAATTATTAATAACTCAATCAAGGCAGCATTTTTTCGCTGTATATCAAGCTTATTGGGATGTGTTGAAGTTTATTGTAAGAGATTTAAAGAATAGTCCCCGTTCAAAAATCAATATTGAAAACAATAACGTAAAATCAATCGTCTTTCAATACTTCATCAGAAAAGTAAAGACATTCGATCAACTCAATAATACCAAATAGAGTTATCTCTTCTTCTGAGAATTTTCCTGAAATTCATAATGAATGCCAAAGCCAAATACACGATGATTGGCGACCCAAAAGTCAAAAATGAGGCGTAGATAAAGAAAAGTCGAATACTTGAAATTGGAATTCTAAACTTTTCTCCTAAACGAGTACAAACCCCGAAAGCATACTTCTCTAGAAATTCTTGCATGACAAATTCTTTATATTAAAAACAAAGATAACAAAACCGACTTAGATTTGTTGAAAACCTTAAATTGAATGCAATAATTTGAGTATTATTGCATCTTCAAATAATTGGACTAGACCATTATTTCAATCGAAAATTCAAAAAAATGATCCACATGAGAAAATTTAAATTTGCTTTAGGCTTTGTAGCTGGGGCAATCATTTTTTCTGGTTGCACGCTAAGTAAAATGATCAAACTAGCAGCTGACCAAGATTTACAAGTAACCCCGAATCCTCTTGAGATTCATGGCGGAAACGTACCATTCGAAATGTCTGCAGTACTTCCTCCAAAAATGCTTCCAGCAGGTAAGGTTTACACAGTGAACACTATCTATCAGTATGGCGACCAAGAAGTTGCTGTTGGTTCAATAGAATTTAAAGCTGATGACTTTCCTAATAGTAGCTCTACTACTTCAAGAAAGAGTGCTGAGTTCACTTTCCCATATCAAGATGGAATGAGCCCGGGAACTCTTTATGTAGAAGGTGTTGCTAGTGATCCTAAGTCTGGTAAGTCTGCTACTTCTCCAAGAATGGCTGTTGCTCAAGGACTTGTAAGCACTTCTGCATTCGTAAAGCCTATTGCTTTGGCTTCTTATGCTGACCATGGTTACAATGACAAAGAAGAGTTGATCCCGACAAATGTTAATTTCTATTTTGCTCAAGGTGTTGGTTCTTTGAATCCATCTTTAAGTTTTGATGGTAAATCAAACAGATCAAAGTCAAACGATCTTTCCGCCTTCATTGCAGAGAAAAACGTAACTAAGACGGTAACAATCACTGGTACTCACTCACCAGAAGGTACTGAGCGAATCAACAAAGGTCTCTCTGAAAGTAGAGCAAAAGCGATCGAGAACTTCTATCGTAAGCAAATGAGACGTTATGACTACAAAGGTCTTGCTGATTCTATCAAATTCATCATCAAGCCTGTGGTAGAAGATTGGAGGGCGCTTAAAGCAGCTATCCAAACTAGCGAGCTTTCAATGGATGATAAAAATCAAATCGGAAGAATTCTGAGCGGAACAGGAACATTCGAAGAAAAAGAAAAAGAAATCCAAAAATTGAGTTCTTATTCAACCATTCTTGAGGACATATACCCTGCACTAAGAACAGCTAAAACAGAAATCTTGACTGTGAAGGAGAAGAAATCTAATGCTGAAATCGCTGTGTTATCTAAGAAGATTGTAAGCGAAGAAGCTAGCATGGATACTTTGAGCATTGAGGAACTTATGTTCTCAGCTACGCTTACTCCTTCAATTGATGAGAAAATAGCAATCTATCAAGCTGCTACTAAAAGTGGTGAGTGGAATGCTCACAACAACTTAGGTGCTGCTTACATAGAAAAAGCAATGAGTGCTGAAGGTGGAGACAAAACTAAACTTGTACAAGATGCAATCACTCAATTGGAAATTGCTGCAAAGAAAAAATCTTCTGCGATAGTTTCTGCAAATATGGCTGCAGCTTACTCAATGCAATCAGATAATGATAAGGCTATGGAAGCTATCTCTGCAGCTGAGTCTGCTTCACCAGATAACACAACTGCCAGCAATATCAGTGGAATGAAAGGTGCTCTTCAACTCGCTTCTAGTGATTACGAAGGTGCAAGTGCTTCATTTGCTTCTGCTGCTGAAAGTGATGTAGTTGCTTTCGATTCTGGGCTTGCTCAGTTGTTGAATGGAAACTATTCTGAAGCTAAAAACACTCTAGGTGAGGTTACTGGAAATGATAAGCTGGGAGCTGAGGCTCATTACTTAATCGCCATTGCTTCTGCAAGGGAAAATAACGTAGCTGACGTAGCTAGTAGCTTGAAAGCGGCAGTTGACAAAGATCCTGCTCTTAAGGATAAAGCATTGAATGATTTAGAATTCAATAAGTATGCTGACGCAGTTGCAAAAGCTGTAAAATAAGCATCTCAGAAACTTGATTTAAAAAGCCTTCCTTTGGAAGGCTTTTTTTGTTTTAACCCATATTATATCAATCGAATAATTTAATTTAGCGGCAATAAAATTTAAGGAAAGATCATGCGAGAAATTCAGTTTAGACAGGCTTTAGGTGAAGCGATGAGTGAGGAAATGAGAAGAGACAGTAAAGTCTTTTTGATGGGAGAAGAAGTGGCGGAATATAACGGAGCCTACAAGGTAAGTCAAGGTATGCTAGATGAGTTTGGAGCTGATCGGGTAATAGACACTCCTATCGCTGAATTGGGTTTTGCAGGGATTGGTGTTGGTGCCGCTATGAATGGCTTGAGACCTATCATCGAATTCATGACATTCAATTTCTCCTTGGTAGCGATTGATCAGATAATAAATGGAGCAGCTAAAATCAAATCCATGTCCGGAGGACAATTTGATTCGCCAATAGTTTTCAGAGGACCGACTGGTAATGCTGGACAATTGAGTTCGCAACACTCCCAAAACTTTGAAAATTGGTACGCAAACACTCCTGGACTAAAGGTTGTAGTACCTTCAAATCCTTACGACGCTAAGGGCTTATTGAAGTCTTCCATAAGAGATGATAATCCTATTATTTTTATGGAATCAGAATTGATGTATGGAGATAAAGGCGAGGTTCCTGAGGAAGAGTACCTTATTTCTATCGGAGAGGCTAAAGTTGTAGAGCAAGGTAATGACGTTACCCTAGTTTCTTTTGGTAAGATGATGAAAGTGGCAATCGAAGCTGCAGCAGAAGCAAAGAAAGAAGGAATCAGTGTTGAGGTAATTGATCTCAGAACTGTAAGACCTATAGACTACCCTGCTATCATCAACTCTATTAAGAAAACAAACAGACTGGTTATAGTGGAAGAAGCATGGCCGCTGGCATCAATTTCTGCCGATATCAGTCACCATGTCCAGAGAAACGCATTTGATTATTTGGATGCACCAATACACAGAGTAAATAGCAGAGACCTTCCATTGCCATATGCTCCTACGTTGATTGAGGAGATTCTTCCTAATGTAAAGCGTACAATAGAGGCTATTAAAGCTGTTTCTTACAAGAAATAATCAGCTAACGTAAAAATCAAAAAGGCTCATCAACAATGTTGATGAGCCTTTTTTTATTCCATCATGAACTAACCATCAAGGAAGTAATTTAGACAATGACTTTGCCCCTCCCATTTTATTCATGGTCTTCATCATCCTACGCATTTGCTCAAATTGTTTCATAAGCTGATTGACTTGGTTTACTGAAGTCCCGCTTCCTTTGGCAATTCTTTGTCTTCTAGAACCATTGATCATATTAGGATTTTCACGCTCAGTTGGTGTCATCGATTTAATAATTGCTTCGATTGGCTTTAAAGAATCTTCATCGATATCAACATCCTTAATCGCTTTACCTACTCCCGGAACCATACCTAGTAGATCCTTGATATTCCCCATTTTCTTAATCTGCTCCATCTGCGAAAGAAAATCGTCAAAACCAAATTGGTTCTTTTTGATCTTCTTATTGATACGTCTAGCCTCTTCCTCGTCAAAATTCTGTTGTGCCTTCTCTACTAATGAGATGACATCACCCATTCCTAGAATTCTATTAGCCATTCGATCTGGGTGAAACAGATCTATCGCCTCCATCTTTTCACCTGTACTGATGTACTTGATAGGCTTGCTTACCTCTCTGCGTACGGATAGTGCAGCTCCACCTCTGGTATCGCCATCAAGTTTGGTTAGAACCACTCCGTCAAAGTCTAGACGCTCGTTGAAGGCTGCAGCAGTATTTACAGCATCCTGTCCTGTCATAGCATCCACTACAAACAATGTTTCCGATGGTTGAATCTCAGACTTTATAGAAGCTATTTCAGCCATCATGGCTTCATCTACGGCCAATCGCCCTGCAGTATCTATAATAAGAGACTTTTTGCCGTTATCCTTAGCGTACTTGACTGCATTCTTCGCAATCTTAATTGGATCCTTCTCATCAATCTCTGTGTAGACTTCCACTCCTATCTGCTCCCCAAGAACTTTCAGCTGGTCAATCGCTGCAGGTCGATATACATCGCATGCTGCCAAAAGAACAGTACGTCCTTGCTTCTTGAGTTGACTAGCCAGCTTACCACTAAAGGTAGTTTTACCAGAACCTTGTAGCCCTGAAATAAGTATCGTATTAGGATTGCCGTCCAAGTTGATTGGGGTATTGGTCTCACCCATCAAAGTCGTCAACTCTTCCGCTACGATTTTGGTTAATAACTGTCCTGGCGATACGGCGATTAACACATCTCGTCCAAGTGCCTTTTCCTTGATCGTATCTGTTACTTCCTTCGCTATCTTATAGTTAACATCAGCATCGATTAATGCACGACGAATTTCTTTTACTGTAGTCGCAACGTTAATTTCGGTAATACTACCTTGGCCTTTAAGCGTTTTAAAGGCTCTATCAAGCTTCGAACTGAGATTATCAAACATATTTTGAACTTATTTATTATCAATCGCAAAGCTAATAAAGTTAAAAGTTCTGTAACCTATTTAGTCCAATTTCAGTATGATACATCTATCAGTACCTTGTAATACATAATAACACATAATATGAATTTTCGCAAAGCAGTATTTTCTCTCCTATTAGTCACATTATTTTCTCAACTAAATGCCCAAACTAAAGTGACTGAAAAGTTTCTCTTAGGTACTTGGGACTTAACCATTGACATTGATGAAGAACTCAAAGAAATGGAAGATGAAGCTAGAGAAACAGAGTCTCTTTTTGAATCAGTGATATTAAATACAGTATCAGGTGCCGTTTCAGGATTATTGAATCGCCTTGACATATCTCTTGAATTTAGAAAAGGCGGAGAAGTCAAAGTAGTTGTTGAAGCTTTTGGCGAGCGAGAAACAGAATATACAGAATGGTCAATCGATAGCAGAGGGAGACTGCATATTGAAGATAGCGATAGTTTCTCCACAGATTTATCAGACTTATGGATGCGCGATGGCAATGTACTCGTGCTGATCAATGAAGACGATGATGACAAAACTGAAGTTTATATGCGCAAGGTAGATTGAGAAATATACCTTGTTTTGGGTATTGCCTATTCGAGAAAGTATAGTTTACTTTGTGAATTGTAATAGTTATTACTCGTTTTATTGAGTAATTTTACAACACAATCACCATTTTGTTATGAAAAACAAAACAGCTATAAAACTACTTTCTTCCATCACCGCCTATTTGATCTTAATGTTTGGACTTGGCTGTGATGAAAAAATTATTCGAAATTTTCTTGACCTACAAGGAAGCCTGGTTTCTACCTTGTCTTTGGCTATTACCGGCTTATAATTGATTTTAAGTCAGCTGGAGAGTAGTTGATGGACTTAAGTGTCTTAT
Organism: Cyclobacteriaceae bacterium; assembly: GCA_049115815.1. Lineage (GTDB taxonomy): Bacteria > Bacteroidota > Bacteroidia > Cytophagales > Cyclobacteriaceae > Marinoscillum. The sequence goes on from JAGDZO010000006.1 coordinate 728,876, forward strand.
CATCTTCTTTTCTATAGACCAAGTAAAGACCATCTTGTTCCTTATAATAAGCGGATGTACCTTTCTCCTTTTGGTAGTAGTCCACGGTATCTTGAGCTTCTTGTTGAGTTTTGCAAGCTTTGCTCATATTCGAGCGCTGTACTTCATTGAACAATTCCACGAACTTATCTCCCAAGCCAAATTCCAAAACAGCTCCGGATAATACGTATTGGATATCGCATAGTGCATCGGCTACTTCTACTAAGTCATCATTATCAATAGCTTCTTTCAGCTCATTGAGTTCTTCTTGAATGAGCGAAACACGCAATTCACTCCTCTTTTTGCTAGGTATAGTTGGCTCATCCAAAATTGGGTGTTTGAACGTTTTATGAAATTCAGCTACTTGATTTAGTGAATCAATCTTCTCCATTTTCTTTGACATTTTTTTCATGTTGTATTGCTAACCTCAAAAAGAAAACGAATCCTCCGAATACCAATCCACAACATATAATCATACTAACTATGCTCGTAAAGGTCATTTTCTTATGAGTTACAAAATTTTCTATATAATCCTTTATTGATAATCAAACCAATAAGTATCAATACACCCCATTGTGTGACGATGGAGGCATTGCTATACGTGTCTATCCAGTTCCATTTACCTTCTGAGGTAAACCACGGTTCAGCGCTATAGCCTTGTGACATCCACCAACCAATAAGGATCAATCCAAGGATAGCGTTCATAAGCAAAGCATACTTGAAATACCAATTTGGAATAATCAGATTGGAATCAATATCTATCAGTTCATTTTTAAACTTATCAGCTCCATAACTAACCGTGGCAATTGAAATAAATATACCACTTACAATCAGTCCCAATCCCCATACCCAGTCTTGATTGCTAAAGTAATCCAATGAGTACGCTGAAGGAAACCCAAACAGAATGAATGAAGCAACTAATAAAACAACAATTACTCTTTGATTCAGATTTAAGGCGGTCAAATTGGTTTTAAGCAGTTCTAGCATGGGCAAGAACGAGCTAAAGGCAGCCAATGTAAGCGCCAGAAAGAAAGCTACCGTCATAAACGCTCCTCCTGTAATAGAAGAAAACAATTTTGGTATGATGGTGAAGGTCAATGCTTGACTCCCGCTTTGTAGAAATCCAATAGCTTCTGATTCGTTAGCAGACATGGCGAAAACAGCCGGAAGAATGGCAATGCCAGCTATTAAAGAAGCACAATTGTTACCAAAGGCTCCAATAAAGGTATTCAATGTTACATCTTCCTTGTTTCGGGAATAACTCGATATGGTAATCATCAAGCCCCATCCAGCACCTGTAGACCATGCAGATTGCGATAGCGCTTCTATCCATATAGTGGGATTAGAGAAACTGTTCCAATCAATGGCGAACATGTACTCGAGCCCCTTTATTCCTCCCTCCATATTTAGCGCTGCTGATGCCACGATGATCAATAAAACAAAAAGACTTGGTATCAGCACTTTGTTAGCCTTCTCAAGACCTCCTTTCACTCCCTTACTCACCACAAAAACGCCTAACAAAACAACCACAATGCAAACACCTACAGTCATCCAATTGCCATTGGATAGATTTTCCCATTGATTGTTTAAGAACTTAGGATTCCCGACTAAGATTTGCTCTAAGGTAACTCCTGATGAAAGAGAGTTAAACAAATTATTTATTGAGATAAAAAGATATTCGATGGACCATGCGGTCACAACTGAATAATAAAATGCAATTCCTAAGGTGCAGACGGTGATAAAGAAACCCATCCAGGTTAATCGCTCACCTGCAAGACTTCCAAAAGACCCGATAACCCCATTTTTGTATTTTTTTCCGATTGAAAACTCCGCCAACAAAAGAGGGATTGACCAAATGAATAAAAACAGAATCCAAAGCAGTATAAAACTCCCTCCATATTGCCCTGCTAGCCTTGGAAATCTCCAAAGGTTTCCAGCACCTATGGCCATGCCTAATGATGCTAGTATAATCCCCCATCTATCGCTAAACTCTTCTTTGTTAGCCATCATCAGCGCTGAAAGAAAATAACTTCAGAATCTAATCCTGAACCTTCGAGGAATAAAATCCCAAACGCAAAACCTGACGATTTCTGAAGGCTATTTTTAAGCAGCTTGATTGATTGATTCATGGAACGGGTTTGATGAGGAGCAACAAAAATGCTGATTTAGAACCTAAAAACAAAAAAGGGATTAACCAGTATCTTAATCCCCTCAATGAGTTCAAAGCACGCTCATTTTAACCAATTTTAGATTTCGAGAGCTCTGCCAAAAGCCTTAGGCCTTCTTTTAAATATGGATCTTCTGAAAATCTCTTACTCTGATCATCTTCTCCCAAGACTTCACTTGTTTCTATGGTGGTAGACATGTCACCGCTAGATTCCTCATCCTTCATTTGATCAGCTTTGCGCTCCTCGAAATTGAGTGAGATCGACGTTTTATTCTTTTGAGCTTTAGCCTTTTCTATTTCTTCAACCAATTCTCTTAGATCTTTATCTTCATTTAGATGCTCCAAATAGAGATTTTTAAGCTGAGCCAACATTTTCGGTGAGATTTGATTGGTTGGTTGAAATTTCGAAGATGAAATTTCATCCCAAGGCAAAGCGTTTGGTCTGCTTCCTTCTCCAAATGGTTCATCATCATAAGGTGATGGAAAACTGATATCTGGTGCTACACCAAGTTTCTGAGTACTGCTACCCGTGACTCTATAGAATTTTGCCAGCGTCATTTTAAGTTGACCTAGGTCCACCTCCGTTTCACGCATATACCTCCCAATATCTATTAGATTCTGAACAGTGCCCTTACCAAATGTATTTTCACCCAGCACGATTCCTCGAGAATAGTCTTGAATAGCTCCAGAAAAAATCTCTGATGCTGATGCACTGTAGCGATTGGTAAGAACTGCCAATGGCCCATCATACAATACCTTACCATGATCTCTATCATCCATTACCTCCACGCTATTGTCCGTGTTTCGTACTTGCACCACAGGCCCCTCAGGGATAAACAAACCGGTCAATTCTATGGCCTCCTGCAATGAACCACCGCCATTATATCTCAGATCTATCATCAACCCATCAATACCTTCATTGGTCAGGCTGTCGATAATTTTACGAACATCTCTCGTGGTGCTCTTGTAGTCTTTCACCCCGCTATTGAGCTCTTCGAAGTTGAGATAAAAGCTTGGAATATTGATCACTCCCAATGAATAAGTCTCATTACCTTCTTTTAATGGTATTATCTCTCCTTTCGCCGCGGATTTTTCAAGCTTGATTTTATCTCTCACCAGCCTTATGGTATCTGGCAAAGCGTTGATATCCTTATCGTTTTTAAGTACTTGAAGTCTTACGACAGTTCCTTTCGGCCCTCTGATTTTTTGGACTACTTCATCGAGTCTCCATCCAATCACATCAACGAATTCCTCATTATCGCCTTGAGCTACACCTATGATTTTATCGTCTTTCTGTAGTTTCTTGCTCTTGTACGCAGGTCCACCAGGTATAATATCAGCTATCTGAGTATAATCCAATCTCTGCGTCAACTGCGCCCCAATACCTTGTAAGGAAAGACTCATATCTATTTGAAAATTCTCTTTGGCTATAGGAGAGAAATAATCCGTATGAGGATCATAGGCACTTGTAAGCGCATTCATGAATACTTGATAAACATCCTCACTATTGTATTGATAAAGTGCCTTCTCTACCCTTTTGTAACGCTTTTCTAGTAAATCCGAAATTTCTTCCCACTCCTTACCTGCAAGCTTGTAGCTCATGGCCTGATTCTTTATGATTTTGAGCCAAACATCATTTTGCTCATCTAAATCTTCTGGCCATGGCAACTTATCTCGATCAGTCTCAAATTCGTCTTTAGCGTTAAAATCTGGTTCGGTCTTCAGCAATTCATATACATAAGAAATGCGCTCCAACGATCGATCTCTGTAAATTGAAAAAACCTGATATCCGAAACTAAGATTTCCTTCCGGCAACTGGTTATCAAGTTCGGAACGATACCTTTCAAAATACTCAATATCGGCCTTTCGGAAATATGACTTATTGGGATCCAGAGATTTGAAGTAATTATCAAATACCACTGAAGAAAGGGAATCATTTAAACTCGCCTTGCGGTAATGATATCTATTGAGAAGATTGATGATAACAAATGTCTCATTGAAGTGCTCGGGCTTGGGCTTAAGCTCTACGAGACTGTCTGCCTTGAATGACTGACCATCCGCGACAAATGCGAACGAATGAAAAACAACTGAGACGAGTAATACTGCGGTTAATACAAGTGATTTATTCATAGATAATAAGTTCCAACGCATATTTAATGCCAACGATTCAGCTGCGCTAGGATTTAACAGATTTTAAGAAGTCCAAAGGCCATTTTAAAAATAATCAAACGATCAATGAGAATACTCGATTTGAAGTTCTTTTATTGATGCTTATTCCAAACCAAAGCTGCAGCACCTAACACCGCCGCATTTTTCTTCATCATTCCAGAAGGTAACAACTTCACCTTTCCTTTGTAGATAGGCAACAAATTGGCTTCCAAATGACGCTGGGTTGGTTCAAAAATCCACTTTCCCGCTTTCGCCAATCCTCCCAAAAGGAAAAATGCTTCTGGATGTGAAAAGGTAGTGAAGTTGGCCAATTGCTCGCCGAGAATCTTACCGGTCATCTCAAATGCTGCCAATGCGATAGGGTCTCCATCTTCAGCAGCTTTGGTGATCGTCTCACCGTGCAAATCATGGTAAGAATAACTCCTTAAAACACTATCGTCCATCAAATCACTCAACAGAAAGAATACAGTTCTCTTCAAACCTGTACTGGATACATATGCTTCCAAGCCCCCTCTATTACCAAATCCTGTCTTGCGACCACCGTCATAAACCTTGACATGACCCAATTCGCCAGCCTGAGAATCATGGCCGTAAACCAATTCGCCATTCACGACTATACCACTACCTAACCCGGTACCTAATGTGATAACCATGAAGTCTTTCATGTCCGATGCTTCACCATAGATCATTTCTCCCATAGCTGCTGCATTGGCGTCATTGGTGATATACACGGGCAGATCAAATATCTTCTTGAGTCCATCGGAAAATGGCACAATGCCTTTCCAATTAAGATTAGGGGCATACTCGATAGTGCCTCTAAAGTAATTGGCATTAGGAGCTCCTACGCCTACACCTGCTATTTCATAATCAAAATCAATTTCAGTTTGTAGTTGCTCAATTTGAGCCTTCAGCTCAACCAAGAAATCATCAAACTCCTTGAATTTTGCTGTGGAAAAATCAGTTTGGGCATATAAGTTACCTTCCCGATCAACTATCCCTAGCTTGGTCAAGGTACCTCCTATATCGACTCCTATGACTACTTTCTTTGACATGTAATAATCTGATTAGCGCTTAAAGAAATGTGAAGACTCAAATATATGTAGATCAACAAATAAACCCCTTTCAAAGAGGTCTCAATCACTCATAAGAGCACAGATTTTTTAATGATAAACAGCGTGATTATCAAAAGATATTTTAATATCTTGATAAAATGAAAAAGCTACTCCCGCATATCATCTATATTCTGATCATTGTATTCTTTGTTGTATTTGCCAATATCAAAGCCAATGAAGCTGAAAAAGCTTCTTATGAAGTAATTATTAATTCTGAACTAGCCCAAAAAAATGCTGAAGATGCCAAAAAACAAGCAGAATTGGCGAATATAGAAGCTGCTAAAGCTCGAGAGGCCAAACGTACAGCTCTAAAGGCGATGGAGGAATTAGAAAAATGCCAAAACAAATGAAAAAGCTACTCCCACATATTATTTACATTCCGATCATTGCATTCTTTGTTGTATATGCCAATATCAAAGCCGGTGAAGCTGAAAAAGCCTTAATACAAGCGGAAATTAATGCTGAGATTGCTGATCGAAATGCTGAAGATGCCAAAAAACAAGTTGAAATAGCAGATATGGCTGCTGGTGAAGCCCAAATGGCAGAAAGAAGAGCTCACGAAGCTCTTGCCGAACTAGAGAAGTGCAAAAACAAAATGAAATGAAAAAGCTACTCCCGCATATCATCTACATTCCAATCATCGCGTTTTTGATATTTTTTGGATACATCAAAGCTGGTGAGGCTGAGAAAGCCCATAAAGAAGTGAAGGCTCAAACAGAATTTGCCACACGAAATGCAGAAGATGCTAAAAGGCAAGCAGAGTTGGCGGAACAAGCTCAAGCAGAAGCCCAAAGAGCTGTTGAAAGAGCATTGGATGAGGCAGAAAAACTTAAATTAGCTTTAGAAAAATGTAAATAGCATGACGCAGTACCTATTCGCATATGGCTTTCTGAAAAGCCAATTTCACGGAAGTGAGAAAACCGAAACTCCAGAAATGCTAGTAGATCTGGTTTCTCCAGGTACGCTCAAAGGAAAAATTTATAGAGTCAATATCTACCCTGGTGTCATCTATGACCCGAACTGCGATCAAGAAATAAAGGGTGAAGTATTTAAGATGCAAGACCCGGAGACTTTGCTTCATACGCTAGATATGTATGAAAATGCCCTGCCATTGGTTCAACTTAATCCAGATTATGAGCGCAGAATCAGGCCTGTAGAGACTCCACAGGGCATTCTCGAATGCTGGGTGTATGAATATATCAAGCCTGTCAATCCAGCTACAGAGATCAAATCGGGAGAATTCTAAACTCAGATAATCATTTAAGACACAAAAAAATGGACAAAGAACCCAAAGTAACAGGAATCGGTGGAATCTTCTTCAAAACCTCAGATCCTAACGCCACAAAGGATTGGTACAACCGACACCTAGGTTTAGCAACCGACCAATACGGTTCTTGTATTGAGTTTCGAAACACTCACAGACCAGAGGAGATCAACTACCTACAATGGAGCCCTTTCACGAAGGATACTAAATACTTTCAGCCCTCCCAAAAAGAATTCATGATCAACTACAGGGTTCAAAACATTGAAGGCTTAGTAGAGAAGCTGCGCGCTCAAGGAGTGACCATATGTGATGAAATTGAGTCTTTTGACTATGGCAAATTCGTGCATATCATGGATCTAGATGGCAACAAGCTAGAGCTTTGGGAGCCTGTAGATCATGTTTTTACTGAAATGCTCAATGGCAATACAACCAAGTAATGGATCAAAACATTTCCAAGCACATGAAAATCCATTAAATTCATCAAGCAAAACCAACACACTATGCCAGAAATATTGCTCAAAAAACTCCAATGCATTGTCAATGATGAGATTGATGAAGATGAAGTCTATTTAAAATATGACGGCAAAAAGATCTGGCCTGAAGATGGGATATATAAGGGGATTGACAATTCGGAAACGTTTGAATTAGGAGTAACTGTCAATCATAGCGATCCAAACAAGGTGCTTACAATCGAACTATGGGATTTTGATTATCTGAGTCCAAATGACTTTTTGGGCACTTTTGATATCAGATTGGGGCATGATACGCATGGTAGTTTCAGTACAAGCATGGCGCTAAAGGAAGAAGGTAGTACTGCTTCATACATTCTTCATTGGCAGTTTGTCGATTGAGTTGAAACTTTTTGATTTCAAAGCAGGTTTCTAACTCACTATGTCAAACTTTCACGAATTAATCAACAGAAATACACCAACACTTGTAGACTTCTACGCTGACTGGTGCGGCCCTTGCAAAATGATGCCTCCTATTCTCAATGAGGTGAAATCTAAACTTGGGGATGGTGTCAATATTGTTAAAGTCAATGTTGATAAAAACAATAAGGCAGCTACCAAATATGGCATTAAGAGTATTCCTACCTTGCTTCTATTCAAGAATGGAAAGATCCTTTGGCGTAAGGCCGGAGTTGCGCAATCAGCCGAAATTAAGCAAGCCATCAAGAAAGTAGCCTGATCTTCACTCTGGGTGATAGATAGCCTCAGCAGTATCCCGCACTTTTTGAATATCCAGTGTCATTGGTTTTCTCTTATGCGTAGAGAAAAGAAGCATCTGATCATCATAATGCCTGCTTTCGGGATTATTGCTAGCACCGTAGACGTTCACCGTCTCAATGATCGGTAAGCCTTCCTTAGGATACCGCACAAGCATGATCAACGATTCCCCTTGATATGCACGAACTCTGCCATTGCGGTAGGGTCTAGTGTCCATTGCTGTAATTACGTCTTGTATACCATTTGCCGGCATTTCCACATTACCACGCAACAAGAGTTGATAATCGCCTAACCTGATATCAAGCCTCTTGAAATGCTTCTTCAGATAACCGTAGGTATAATCCAGTGCTTCTAATGCTTCCGGCTTAGTCAGTTGGTAAGTCTCCCCTGTGTATTTATGTCGATGAACCTCTATAATGTGTTTATAGAGTATCATGAACTGAGCTGCGCCTAGATTATTATAATGAGAGCTTCTATCCCACTCCCCAAGAATTTTAATGAGTTCGACGTATTTAGGATGCTCGATAGAATCTAATGCGAAAACCAGATCCAGATTTACTGGATAATTCAATTGACTTGGTAAGGTGTCATCATATTTGATGTCCAAAAAATCTTGCCAACTGACTCGATCATAACGATCCATCAACTCCATAAACCTTGTGCTTCGGTTGTTCTCAAACTCACGATAACCCATGGTATGATCAAAGTCTTTTGGACTCAGATTGTCTTCACTTGCCGTTGCATTAAAAGCGGAATTATTAGTGTTGAAAACATAGCCAGATTTCGGGTTAAGAACCTGTGGTAGATCATCAAATAAATGATAGGAATTCGTCATCGTTTTGGACGTGTTTCCAGGTAGCGTTTTGCTCCAATCATAGTCGCTATTTCGAAGTGGGATCTTAGCATTTCCTGCGTAAAAAATATTATCATCTTTGTCCGCATACACGATATTGAAACCTGGAAGTGCCATCATATCTAGTGCTGATTTGAACTCTTTCCAATTCCTGGATTTGTTCATTCGGTACCATTGGTCAGGAGCTCGGAGATCGTGTAGCGATCCTAAATTGAAAGCGAAATAACCTTTGTCATTTTTGACCACAGGACCATATTCTGACCACAAAACATCTCTTTTGACCCCTATTTTTAGACCAAATATTATTCTGATTGATAATTTAACTGACTGTATATCAAGGGATTTATATTCATCATCGATTTTATACTTTAAGTCATCTTCTGAACTCATCTCAAGCTGGAAAATATCGATCTTATCAGGGTAATTGACGGTGTGCGCCCACCCAAGATTTTCGTTGGTTCCATGAAAAATGGTAGCGCCCCCGGGAAACAACCCTCCCATCGCATTCCAACCTTGGTCACTCACAAGGTGAGCTTCGTACCAACTTGAAGGACCTTCCAATGGCTGATGAGAATTGATATTTAGGTATACGTAATTATCCTTGGTTTTGCGCCTAGCGAAAGCAAATGCATTAGAGCCTTTTCCGCTCAAATCTGGCACCTCATCCACATCACCATTCACCAGTTTTTTCACCACTTGATCAGCACCTGAAATCACAGAAAGAGACAACACATAAGCTGCCAAAACTTCCTCCACAGAAACAGGAAATGAACCCTTGACCAAAACTTCTTCGGGATTCTTTTTCGCATAAGAATTGATACCAGCTGTATATGCTGTGATGACTTGCTGATACTCTACAGATAGTGAATCCCATTGATCTTTCGCAAGCTCCTGACATCTTAACAATGACACGACATAATCAACAGCCGCTCCGTCCTTGCCGAGATGTAAACCCAGCTTCTTTTGACCTGCCAGCATGGTGAGTTGAATGGTTTTGAAATCATCCTCGGCATGTGCCCAAGCTAGGCCATACGCTACTCCAGCATCAGTGGGTGCATAAATATGTGGGACACCAAAAGTATCTCGAATGATTTCGATCTCCTTTGGATTAATATTTTGTCCTTGACAAAGTGCTAGGCAACCAAAGGAGAACATTAGATAAATAAATATGCGCATAAGTTCGAGAATGGGATGACTGAATAATTTATGAAGATTATATTAATATCTCATATTGACTTGTATGACAAAGGTTTTTATTACCTCATCAATTCATCCAGGTTATTGTAATTGATTGTCTGAGTTAATCAATTCCTCTCAAGTAGACATTAGGAAACTGAAATTCAGAATTTTTTGCTAATTCAATGATTTTATTGGTTTCACGTAGGATGATTCCGCTTGGCTCATTAACATTGAGCAAATTAAAAATCGCACTCATATGATGAACCCTTGGCATAATGTACGTATCGGTACTGATTCCCCAGAAGTAGTAAATGGAATAATAGAAATCCCTCAAGGAAGCAGGGCCAAATACGAATTAGACAAGGATTCTGGACTGTTGATATTAGATCGTGTGATCTATTCGTCGATGTACTACCCTGCCAACTACGGCTTCATTCCGCGCACCTATTGTGATGATGGTGATCCATTGGATATTGTGGTACTGACTCAGATAGTAGTTGATCCTCTGTGTATAGTTCCTGCTAAAGTTATAGGTGCAATGCAGATGCTAGATCAAGGCGAAAAGGATGATAAAATCATTGCCGTGGCTTCAGGCGACATGAGTGTCAATCATTACAATGACATCTCAGAGTTACCTCCTCATTTCATCAAGGAGCTGAGAAACTTCTTTGAGGACTATAAGAAACTGGAGAATAAGGAAGTGGTCATAGAAGATTTCCAAAGTAGAGAAACGGCGATTGAGATCGTAGAGAAATCAATCCTAGACTACAATGCTAAGTATGGCTGATTAACCTCCTTGCTGCTTGATGAATCGGTTTTCTATGAGTTGAAAAACGACAAAAACCCCCCCTACAACGAGTATCCAAGGGATGACATTGGTCAAGAGTCTGGAAGAAACACTATCAACAAATAACATAAGAACAGCCAAAAAGACTAGGCCAAAAAGACCAACGAGCATGGCGTATGCCAGCCATTCGCTTCGTTTGGACTTTGCCTCAAGGCGATCGATTTTAAGGAAAATCCTATCGTTGAAGTTTTCATCAAAATCTATTGAAACCGGTGTAGAAAGTACCTCTTCAATTCTTTGGTCTAAGTCTTTATTTTCCTCCATTATCTTACAATTTCCGACCCAATATAAGGGGTCACAATCTCTTTCAACTTCTTTTTAGCTCTAAACAGGTAGTTTTTCACTGTGCCCTCCGGCATTCCTGTAACCTCTACTATTTCAGGATAACTGAATCCCTCTAAGTAAAACAAAGTAATTACCGTTCGATAATTCACCGGCATTTTACCAATCAGGTGGTGAATAAATTTGGAGAAATCCCGATCAACGAACTCACTATTCCATTCGGCTAGTTCTACAGGAATATCATCCAGCTCATCAATTTCAGGACTCCTTTTAAGTGATTTCAGCTTATTAATAGCCATTCTATAAGCAATAGTAGCGATCCAAGTAGACAGCTTGGCGTCACCCTTGAAAGTGCCTATACTATGGTAGACTTTCACAAAAATATCCTGACACAATTCCTCTCGCTCTTGTGGATCATCGATGAGCTTAGCCACCATATGACCCACTAGCTGCTTGTGCTGATCAATCAATTGGGCAAACGCATGCCTGTTGTTTCTAAGTATAGCCTTGACGAGATCTCTATCCTCCATTCAGATTGAGTTAGACAACCAAAGTCGATTGGATGTTGCACAAAGTCCACAATAAAAATTAAATGAAAAAATTTTTCTAACAGTTGCAACATTTATCACCCCAAGTGATGTCATACCCCCCAAACATTAAAAACGAAATTATGGATGACAATTTAAGAGAAGTATTAGTTCCGGTGAGCGTATTGGGAACCTTTGCGTTTGGGTTATTTATCTCAATCAAGACCCTTACAGATTATTACCTAAGGAAAAAGATGGTTGAAAAAGGAATTCTGGGTGATGATGCCAGTGAATTGCTCAAAAAACAAGCAGAAGATAAGTATGGATCACTCAAATGGGGATTACTAGTATTATCCGCTGGTATCGGTCTAATGGTCGTTTCTATATTTAATTATGGGCCTGACTCCCCGCTACCATACGGCATCTTTGCGACATGTTTAAGCCTTGGCTTCTTATCATACTTCCTGATAGTGAAGACCTTGAATAAGGAATAAAGGTTAGAAATCATGTGGAGAAACTACCTACTTGTCACCTGGAGAGGGATAAAAAAGAACAAGGGCTTTACGGCTATTAATGTAATAGGCCTTTCGCTTAGTATGTCAATCTGCTTGCTCTTGATCTTGCTTGTACACGATCACTTGACGCATGACAACTTTCATCCTGCTGGAGATCGAACGTATCGAGTGATATCCTTCCCGAAAGGTGAAAGAAATTTCTTCGAGTTGGGCTATGCTACTTCACCGCTCCCTGTAGCTAGACAATTCTCTGAGGAATTTGAGATGGTGGAAAACTACTCCAATCTTAATCATGTCCTTAGAGGGGAATTAGAAACGAAATATCAAATACTCAATCAAGAAGATATCTCAGGCAAACGGTCGTTGTTTGCAGATGAGAGGTTCTTTGAAGTGTTTGGATTCGAGCTGCTGGAAGGCGATGAAGAGACAGCTCTCAAACAACCCTTTTCGATGGTGCTCAGTGAAGAAATGGCTAGTCTTCTATTTCCGAAAGGTGATCACATGAACGGTATAGTGAATGTGAAAGACAAGGGTAGCTACACGGTCACTGGGGTTGCAAGGGATATAGAAGGTAAAAGTCATATTCGATTCAATATATTGGCGAGTTTTAGTTCTATCCCACTTTTAGTGAATGATGGTCTATTTAAAGACACCTATGACGATTGGGAAACCCAATGGATGAATTACAATTATCTGGTGCTCAAAGAGGGTGCCTCTCCATCAGAAGCGCAACAAATCATCAACAAACTGGGAGATCAATACACTACAGTGGAAGAAGGTGAACTGGGCTATGAATATGAACTACAACCTATCACAGAAATAGTCCCAAGCAGAATGCTGAGCAATGAATTGGCCAATACCCTTCCAAGATTTATTCTGGTGTTTTTTGCCTTTTTAGGGCTGATAGTAATCATCACCGCCAGTATCAACTACACCAACCTCTCTATAGCCAAATCACTAACCAGAGTCAAAGAGATAGGCATCCGTAAGAGCAATGGTGCAACTAGAGGTCAGATCATTCTACAATTCATCATAGAATCAGTGATTATCTCCCTGATCTCTCTGGTCTTTGCGGTGTTCATTTACAGGAATCTTATTGAGCAATTCAATACCATCTACATATTCAGCCTTATTGGCTTGAGCTTGGAAGACACTATATACGCTTATGGTTTTTTCTTAGTTTTTAGTTTGAGTCTTGGAGCGTTGTGCGGCGCTGGACCTGCTATGTATATTTCCAGATTGGATACTGTCATGGCATTGAGAGGAGGTATTGTGGATATAAATACCGTAAAAAGATCATTCCTGAAAAGGCTATTCTCCAAACAGGCATTGTTGAGTTTGCAATTCGGTCTATCGATCATACTGCTCATCACTATCTTTTTAGTTCAATCACAGGCAGATCACCTGACTAATATGAGTTTTGGATTTGCAGATGAGAAACTCTATTTCATGGAGCTGCAAAATCATGAGCCGGATAGGATCGCTCAAGAATTCTCACAGATCCCAGGCATAGAATCGGTAACCTTTGCGTCGCATCACCCTGCTGTAGGAAGGTCATATAGTGTTGACTTAAAGAGGGATACACTGGAAGAACCTCTTGAGTTGTACTATTTCTATGTTGACTCCAAGTATGTAGATGTCATGGAGTTAGAAATCATTGCTGGAAATGACTTTCCAGAAACAATTATTGGAGATCAAGAGAAATTTGTGTTACTCAATGAAACCGCCGTAAAAAGGCTTGGTTATGGTACACCGAATGAAGCAGTCAATGAAATAGTGGTCCTGAACGACGATAGAAGGGTGACCATTCTTGGAGTAGTCAAGGATTATCATTGGGAGCAATTGATGAAGAGTATCCAACCTCTTGCACTGAGAATAAAAAGTGATGCTTACAAAATGGCATACTTCAATATAAGCGGTAGTGACAAGGCCACTATCAATCAGAAAATGGAAGATAAATGGTCAGAATTAGATCCTAACAGAACATATAAGGGAGGTTTTCTAAGTGAAGAAACAGACCACTTCTATCAATTTCTTTATGACCTTGGGAGTATTCTTACGTTGGTTTCAGTTATAGCTATTTCAATCACAGGGTTGGGATTTCTGGGAATGGTCAGCTTTCATTTGCAGACTCGGACAAAAGAAATCGGAATCCGAAAAGTGCTTGGCGCGTCGTTTGGTTCTATTACCTATTCTATGACCAAAGGATTCTTAGTCATGCTTGGAATCACCTCATTGATAGCTATTCCACTGTCTATTGTGATCAATTCACTTTGGATCAATCAAATGGCTGTGCATGCACCTATTTCCATTATGAATGTAGGCCCTGCTATACTGATACTAATCATTATAGTAGGAGTTACATTGATTTCTCAGGTGTGGAAAAATACGTCTAATAACCCTGTGGAGGCTTTGAGATCTGAATAATCTAATCGGGTATTCCTTGAGGATTGGCTAGACCACATGCCTGACATGTGAGCACGCCTTTGAAATTCTCTGCTTGACAAGCTGCACAGGTGTACATGGGGATATGATCTATCATATCCCCATTGTTATTGAAAAACTTAACTTCTGCTTCACAATTGCGACAGGTATAATTGCGCAAAACCTCCAGTCTCTGATCTGTCTGGCACTCTGGGCATCTGACGGTCGCTCCTTTTTTACGTCTATTGATTGTGCGCACTCTCAACCAAAAAAACAGCGGAATGGAAATAACCATTAAACCGATCTTGACAATGTTTTCTAGTTCCATCAGAATGAAGTTACTTAGAAGTATCTAATGACACACCCTTAACCCAACAAAATGGAAGTAAGTATTCAATCGATCGACACGCCTTTGGGTGAAATGATTGCTGGCACCACCGATGATGGTATTTGTTTGCTTGAATTTCATGATCGGCGCATGCTTCCCACACAGAAAGAACGTGTCAAGAAGTATTTTGAAAGTGAGCTCATCGAGCAGGATCATAATCATTTCGTTCAGCTCAAAAAAGAACTAACAGCATACTTTGAGGGTACGCTTGAAAATTTTGAAGTACCGCTCACTTATCCAGGTTCGTTCTTTCAAAAGAAAGTCTGGGAATCATTGTTGAAAATTCCTTATGGCGCAACCCGAACCTACGCCCAGCAATCTGAGATCTTGGGTGACCCAAAGGCTATCAGAGCGATGGCTAAGGCCAATGGAGACAATCGCATAGCCATTGTCATACCTTGTCATCGAGTGATCGGGAGCAATGGCGAGATGGTAGGCTATGGAGGAAAAATATGGAGAAAGAAAGCCCTTCTGGAGCTTGAGGGTGCAATCGCAAAGCAAGGTGAACTCTTCTAAAGAGATGCCGCTAGTAGATTTGGAGTTATCTTTATTGAGATGAAGGAATTGATTGAAGAGTTTTACCAAGCATTCCATGATTTGGATGCCGAAAAAATGGCGAACTGCTATCATGAAGATATCGTATTTTGGGATCCCGCATTTGGAGAACTGAAGGGTGCTCGAGCGGGCAACATGTGGCGCATGCTCTGCAAAAGTCAAAAAGGGAAAGATTTCAAAATTGAATCCTCAGACATTGAAGCAACTGAAGAAAGTGGTCAAGCGCATTGGGAGGCTCATTATACTTTTAGCCAAACAGGCAGAAGAGTGCATAATAAGATAGACGCCTCATTCGAATTCAAAGATGGTAAGATCATCAAGCACAAGGATCAATTCGATCTGTACCGCTGGTCTCGTCAAGCCATGGGCTTGACAGGTCTGATGATCGGTTGGTCTGGTTTCTTCAGAAGCAAAATCAACAAAACGACCAATAGCCTGCTCGACAAATTCGAAGCATCGCTTTAGCCATCCAAATTGTTTAGAATTTCTGCACCCAGACAGCTTTTAGGAATCTCAAATGCGTCTACCAGAGGTAAAGCATCTTCTCGCACTTCTAGACATAGCTGATTGACAATACCTCGGATGGCCTTGGTCTTAACTCCTTCCATATATCCATGCTCAAGGTACCAGCCTTTGTTTTGCTCAATAGTAGATAGCGCATAAAGCTGGCACAACTTCTCCAATGGACCCCTCAGATCATCTTGAGATTCTTTCACTTGGATGACAAACTGTTCGAGTACAAGCTTTTCGGCAAAGGCCTTCCCTACTTCTACCATATGATTCTGTGTTTGATTGAATGCATCAAACGAGTCCATTCCATTGTCAATGTGTTTCTTGATTCGCCTGGCTGCTGATGTCAACACGTCTCGCTCTCGATATCTGAATGCATTGAGATAAAACTCTAAATCCAACAAGTGAACGGGATCTGAATTGCGCACCGTGACGGGATTCATCTCCACAAGGCTAGTTTTCGCCTGATCAACCACGTAGCTAAGCACCCCAAACAAATTGATATCTGAAAATTCCTTCTTGAACTCAGACAACCTGCTTTTTGCAACCAACTGCATCAATACCGTATTATCACCTTCAAAAGTGGTGTAGATATCGGTATCATTTTTCAGCCTTTCAATTCTATTTTCGGAAAGGTAGCCCTTGCCTCCGCAAGCCTCCCTGCATTCCTGTAAAGTGGAAGTAGTGTGCCAGGTAGTATGAGCCTTAAGCGCTGCAGCCATCGCTTCTATCTCCTGCATATCCTCTTCGCTTCTATGAAGAAATCTCTCCGTGAGGTGTCTCAGTGCAAAATGTAAGGCATAAGTCCGCGCTAGCAACGGCATCAAACGCCTTTGGTGTGTTCTATAATTAAGTATCGGTACCTCTTCCCCATTTTCTGGCCCAAATTGCTTTCGCGAATTAGCATATTTGATGGCAATGGTGAGACCCGATTTCATCGCGCTCAATCCAGATCGAGGGATACCAATTCTTCCTCCCACCAAAGTACCAAGCATGGTAAAAAAACGCCTATTATCGCTCGTGATGGCACTTTGAAAGGCACCCTCTTCATCAATAGAAGCGAATTTGTCCAACATATCATCATATGAAATTTCTAGGTGATCAAACCAAATCTTCCCATTGTCGACACCATTTAGTCCCATTTTCCGTCCACAGTCTTTTATGGTGACACTAGGGTTAAGTTCCCCTTTCTCATTGCGCAAAGGCACCACAAATGCATTGACGCCATAGTCCACACCATCGATGAAAAGTTTGGCAAATACTGTTGCTTTCTGGCCATGCAGCGCAGCATTGCCGATATATTCTTTGCAGGCGTTCTTATGCGGTGTATGGATGGTAATGGTCTTACTATCATGATTATAAGTCGCGGTGGTTTCCAGTCCTTTCACATTAGAACCATGGCCTGTCTCCGTCATAGCGAAGCATCCTGGTAAGGTCAACGAACCAATATCCTGTAAGTACTTTGCATGATGCTTTTCTGTACCAAGAAAGTAGACACTCATGCCCCAAAGACCAAATTGAACACCAAACTTGATGACCATGCTTAGATCATGATAAGACAGAGTCTCCATAATGGTGAAATAAGCCTTCATATCACCACCTCCTCCATTTTCCTTTGGATATCCAATCGCTCCGAAACCCTGGTCGGCCAAGAAAGTGCACCATTTCAATACTTGCTCCCTATAGTCATTCAGATTATCTACCTGACAATACTCAAACTCTGGGTCTGACAATACGGTCTTCACTTTTTGAATTATCTCTCTTTGGTCCCCATCCAGTAGCAACGCCATAGATTTGGCGTCAAATGAAGGCTTGGTGGTGTGCACCTCTGCCTGGGTGTGTCTTGCCTGAGATCGCAGATGATATGCTGCTTCTCTGGAGATAACCCCTAGAGCTTCCTCCAAGTCTGTCAAAGGTTTACGCGCATTGGCAAGGCTAATATCATCTTGATTTCGGGCATTGAGACGAGCTAATTCGATACCTATATCCACTAGATTCTTCTTCATATCCCTGTCCAGCCCCATCGACACACTTCGAATCTTGACTAACCACTCCTTGAGTTCTTTGGGTTTGGGTGGATGTTTCGGATCCAATTTACTGAGCAGAAAGGCTCTCTCATCTTCGGTAATCCAATCCTGTCTTGCGATGATTTCTTGCAGTTTAATGATCTCACTTGGAGTCAAAATGGCATCTGCCCACACCATGTAGAATATTGGTAGGAATGTGAGTAGCTCTGGTTTATTTTCGAAATAGGAAGAATCAATCATCTTATTGGCACAGTTGTTTCATAGAAAGTTACAACAGATACCTCAGAGTAGATGCTCATAATAATTGTTAAATACATCTGTATTCCAAATATCAAAAGCGCTTTAGTACGTTACTTTGTCAAGTGAGAATATTCATAACCCTCCTTTTTCTTATCCTTCATTATTTGTCTGTCGGGCAGCATGCCGTCAATGGTGTAATCCTGAACGATAAGAATGAAAAAATCCCATTCTGTCATGTATACAACAGCACCTTGGATATGGGAAAAGTCAGCGATAAGCATGGTAAGTTTAGCCTTATTGCCGAGAGAGGAGACACTGTATTTATTTCGTCAGTAGGTTATCAATCCGTAGCTTTAATAATTGAACCAGAACACCAACTCAACTTTTTGAAAGTTGTATTACCCCAGGATAGCATTCTCCTACCATCTATCACGATATATGCAGATCCTAATTATCGAGTTCCACTCAGCACTCAAGGCGGGCCGATGCAGCTTTTTGGTATGGAACGTAGATCTACTAAGTCACCCATCAAGGCTGGAGATGTTGGTTTTGGAGTAACTGGGGTTGATGGTATCCCGCTACCTGGCGTAGTTATGTTTGGACCCTTGACATACTTTTCTAAAGACGAAGTAGAAAAACGAAAAGCTGCTGAAGCGTATGAAGAAACAAGACAGACCATTACTTATCAGCGATTCATCGCGCAGGATTCGGTGCGCCAGAAACTGCAGAGACTTTATGAAATAGACAGTGCTCAGTATGACATCATCATTGTCAGACTCAACCGACAATTTCCGGGTATTCAAAAGCAATACAATCCTGTAGAAATCTGGAATTGGCTGCTCGCTCATTTTGATCGAACGGCCCCTATTGTCAAAGGCTTCTAGGCTATAATTTATAGCCTATTTTGATCGAAAAAACAGGTGTGGTAGAAAATCCGGTTTCTTGCTCTGTAGGGTAATTCGTATCAAAGAAAAAGATGACATCTTCTCCCGAATCTGAACTGTAGATTAATTCACTCACTCTTAAACCAGCATCACCCTCAAGGGTCATTCTGGGAGTCACATTCATCTGATACCCAAACTTGATTTCACCACCAATCTTATGCGAGCGGATGGGGCCATCAATCTGCTTGATATATTGACAACTCCAATAATCACCATCTGCACAGCCAACTCCTAAATTACCGTCTGGTGTGAAATCCATGAAACGATACATCGCATTAATGGACATGAAAGCTTTTCCATTTTCTTTAGACATCCAATCGATATAAACCCGCATTTCTTCACGCACTTTGAAGCCAATAAATTCATCAAAAATGTTGACTTCAGATCTAAAACCCGTAACAAGCCCCAGTTCTTGACTAAAACTGACACTTTTAGAGAGTGGAACTTCTAACGCCAAAAGCAAAGTAGGATCAATAGGATTCACTATGTTTCCAACATCCACTTTTAGAATTAATCCTCCCTTATCGGAAGTGGTATTGCTTGGGTCATTAGCTATGATCTCCTGCCCTATGGCAGATCCGCCAACCATCAATAGACAAGCAAAAACTAAAACTCTGATCATAAAGTGCTGAATAAAATGATGTCTTCCTCCTCGCATCCGAATTGAAAGATACCCTCATCTCTTGTAATTATCATGGTATTCTCAAGCGCTATCATATCATTGGCTGCTATGTCTTGATGGAACTCTATAAGCGCTGGATGCGCTGGGTCATCCAAGTTGTATTGCTTCAATCCATTATTACCTTCAGCCACAAACAAATCTCCTTTGAAAAACGCCAATCCACGTGGGTTGATCATTTGCTCTCTATGAACTTCGAATGGATTTCTCAGATCAGTGACATCCAAAACGATAAGTTGATCCACGGGGAATAGGGAATTGTTGCAGCCAATACCAGAACGTATAGTCACATAGGCATATTCACTATTCGCTATTACAGGGTCACACGCGGTTTGATGTCTAAATTCTGATTGGTAAAATGGCGAACCATCTTCAGCTATCCCAAAAATCTGCATTCCAAATTGGCTCCCAATAAAAAGATTGCCTTTGTATCCGTAAATGGTCTCAATCCCACCTCCTAGGTTAGTAGTGGAAGACAAAATAGGATCATCTGCATCGGCTATATCAACTGCCTTCAGTTCTGTATCATTGACAATGTACAAGTAGTCTTGATAAATGGTAAACCTGGCCGTGGATCCTCCGATTCCTATTGGTTCACCTCTGAAGTCTTCGCTTACTTCTATATCTCCATTAGAATCTCCACAACTCCAAATTCCAAAAACGAGCAATATCAAACTTAGCTTTTTCATGGCTTGTAACATTTAGGTTGATTCAATTCTGCTTCTTCCCACGCTACCACTATTCCTTTGCTTTCATCTACACACTCAAAGTAAACGCCTCGCTGTTCTGGTGCTCCATTGGAAGAGCGTCCCATCACATGCTCCAGTCGCTTGAGAAGTATCACAGTATCCGCAGAAAACTCTAAGGTGAGCAAATCATCGAAGCTATCGGCATACAATACGCCAGCCTTCATCGCTATGTCATTATTGCCTGGGATGGCTACAAAGAATTTGTTCTCAGGATTTTTAGGGTCGGTATTGTCATACACATGAACGCCAAGTCCACGTTCATTGACTAGCAGGATGTCCCCATAGCTATAAATCTTTCCAGCAGTGCCAATGCTTCGTGCGCTTTCGACAGCTATATCCAATTCGTCCGCTTGCGCGTAGATTGGACGAAATCCTGTCACATTCTCCAGATCAAAGTCTGGCTGAAACTCATCGGAGGTACATCCAACGAATATCAGGGTAAGAAAAATCAGAAAATATTTCATGTAGGTTTATGATGTTTGATATATGACACACCTCATTCAAAAACCGTTGGTCAGCCGCAACAAAAACCTCAATAATCCGAGCTCCTGCCCCCTTGATCGATCATTTGCCTCAAGAATCCATTGAACCCTTCAGCTCCCAACAATTCTTCCATACTAAGATGCAACCTAAACTTCCAATAATGTTGTGGATTGGCAGGAATGTTAATTCTCTCCTTCTCAGGCTCACCTATTCTCAATGAACTGTCCATAGCTAACAGATCCTGTATCGGAATGATGGCTAGCATGCTTGGTGAATTGAGATGCTGGTCAATGGTGTCTTTGGCTATCCATGGCTCACAAAAATAAGGCGCTTGCCCATGGTGGCCGAGAATGCTATTGAAGAATCTCTGAGATCTGGCTGGGTCTTCCTGCCACCATTCACGCAGGGAGGACATATCATGACTCCCAGTACTGGTCACGCTCATATATGGTGTGTCTGCTGGGTTCCAAAACTCGCGATCATCATTAGGCATTCGCTGAATAGCGAGACTTAAAATCTGCAAGTCATCCATCACTCCAGGAACGCTGGCTGGCACCATACCTAAGTCTTCTCCACAGATAAGCATATCTGTAGCATCCTTTAGCATAGGTAGCTTCTGCATGGCACTTTCGCGCCAAAATTCATTGTGTCGCTTGTAGAAATAGTCCGTATAAATCTCGTTGAGTCGCTGCTTGGTATATTCATCCAACTCAGCGTAAGAATAGCTACTATGAAACCCAATCCTTGGATTGTAGTATCCCGGCTGATCGGGAGCCTCCATAAATAACACCTCGGCATGAAGCCTATACAAGTTGATTTTCAGCCAGTTATTGAAGTCCTTATTGTGTGGTTCTTCAATGTTGAGTTGATCAAAATGTTCTTTTACTTTTCGCTGGGTATCAAACGCAGGCTTCAATGAATAAACTCCTTCGCCCTGGTCTTCCAAATACTCTGCGAAAACAACTTCCGCATGATTTCCGAAAATATCGAAGATCATATGGTGCCTAATATAAGGTTCACAAAACCTTGATTGGTTCATGGTAATTCCTCGATGGCCTAGTTCATCAATGCTAAATGGTAAGGCCGGGTTGAACCTTCCAAGCAGACCTTCCACACCATCCCACGGAATCTCCCATATTCTGAAAAAACCAAGAATATGATCTATTCTGAACACATCAAAATATTCGGACATCTTCACCATTCGCTCCTTCCACCACATATAGCCGTCCTTAGCCATCTCGTCCCAATTATAAGTAGGGAAACCCCAGTTCTGTCCAGAGATAGAAAAATCATCTGGTGGAGCACCGGCCTGCGTTCCCATATTGAATAGTTCTGGGAGCCTCCAGGCGTCTACCGAGTTTCTGTAAATCCCAATTGGAATATCTCCTTTCAGCACTACACCTTTTGACCTGGCATAGCAAGTCGCTTCTTGAAGCTGTCTGTCTAAATGGAATTGTATGAAATAATGAAGTGCTATATCGAGATAATGCTCAGATTTAGTTGAAACAAATGATTTTAACTCATTACTAGACAGTGATTTATATTTTCCCCAACTAGTAAAATCTGGTGTTCCGAATTTATCTCGCAAGCAACAAAAAGCCGCGTAATCAGGAAGCCATATTTCATTCCTCTTGAAGAATTCCTTGAAGGCTTTGCTCTTCAAAAATGTCTCATACTGCTCTTTGAAAAGCGCTCTGAAAAATCTCCATTTCAGACTCATCACTCCTTCATGATCTACTTCTGGAAGTGCATTGAGCCTACTCGCTTCTTGCTTTATTTCCTTAGACAGTTTCTTATCCTTCAAACTACCCATCTGATCCAAATTGGCATAGATGGGATTCAAAGCTTGGACAGATATGGCAGCATATGGATATGAGTCTACCCAAGTGTGAGTGGCTATGGTATCATTGACCGGAAGGATCTGCACCACTTTAAACCCAGTGATTTCAGACCAGTCTATCAATTGCTTTATGTCTGGGAATTCACCTACTCCTGATCCATTCTCAGAACGAAGTGAAAATACGGGGATTGCAACTCCTGCAGTTTTCCATTGACCTACCGGATACCTGAAATTCTCATCTGTTTGAAAATGGCTTTTATTGCCTGCATCCAGATCTGCCAAGGGAAAATATCTATTATCACCTTCTTCCCAAGTAACTATTCGCTCTTCTTTATGAGAGTAAATGACATACTTATACTCGAAAGGTGTTTCGTTTTTCTTAAGTAGAAGCTTTGAAGTCCATAACGGAAAGCCCTCATCATTCATCAAAACAACTTTGGATTCGTCCCAAGCTCCTAGTGAAGATGAACTACCAATGACTCCTAGAGAATAATCCTTGCTCACACGAGGTGCTCTGATAGCTAGTTGCAGATTGAACTTTTTCCTAGCATTAGAATTTTGCCGGTTATCTCTGGCAAAAAAAGCTTTAGTAAATGGAGCTGTAAATAGTGCATTCTCTGGAAGCCCTTCACTCCTCCAAAAATCCCTAACAATCAGATGAGTCTTATTGGTAGGGATTTCTAATTCCCTATCTCCACCAAATTCATGAAAAATGTTTCCAGTCGATTCATCTTTCAAAAAATAGTGATAAGTAATATCGGCTGATTCCGAATCTTCTATTTCGCAAGCCCAGAGTTCTCCACTGCTAGGCTCCATTTTTTTAGCCAGCTCGTACTTACCACTTCCCAAATCTCTGGATGAGCCGGTCACATAAAGGCTCTGACCTACCTGAGTTCTATACCCTACAACAAACTTTATCTTCATTCGACTACTTCATCTTTATCTTCAACCCAATTCACGGCCAATGCCCCAATTAGGAAACAAATCCCTCCTAGTACGATAGCATAAATCGCTTGAGAGTCAAACATTCTTTTAATAATAGGTCCTGCCAAAATTCCATTTACAATCTGTGGCACAACTATGAAAAAATTAAAAATTCCCATATATATCCCCATTTTGCCGCCAGGAATAGCTCCTGCGAGTATGGCATATGGCATAGATAATATACTTGCCCATGCTAATCCTACAAACACCATCGCCATCAACGTAACTGGCTGTGAAGGGAAAAAGTAAATGGAGATCAAACCCAAACCGCCTAGCGCTAAAGAGAGCGCGTGAGTTCGCTTCCTTCCGAGTTTTCCTGCAATGGCTGGAAGAGTGAGTGCGAACACTGCAGACACGGCGCTATATACCGTAAACATGACACCAACCCAGTTACCAGCATCATTGTAAGCCAATGAATTAGTATCATCCAATGATGCTCCATATACATGCTGCGCGATAGCAGGAGTACAAAAAACCCACATTGAGAACAATCCAAACCAACTAAAAAACTGCACCAACCCAAGTTGCTTCATGGTTTTGGGCATGGAGGCAAAATCAGTAAATATGTCCATAATGGAACCCTTGGGATCATCTACAGATCCGCCATTGTACTTGGCGTATTCCTCCGGAGGGTATTCTTTGGTTTTCATGAGTGTCCAAAAGATCGTTGCGATAAATACCACCGCACCGAAATAGAAACTCAAAATAACATTATTGGGAACTTGGCCTTCTCCTGCTACTTTTGATACCCCAAACCACTCCGCCAGCATATATGGCAAAAATGAACCTAACACCGCTCCAATACCGATTAGTGTCGCTTGAACTGAAAAACCATGAGTTCGTTGTTCGGATGGCAACATATCCCCGACCAATGCCCTGAAGGGCTCCATTGAAATATTGATGCTGGCATCCATGATCATCAACATGCCCGCCCCTATGAACATCGGTGGTATTACGCTTGCCAAAGTCCCTGAGTTGGGCATCAAGCACAGTGCAATAGAAGCCAATACTGCTCCAACTAAGAAATAAGGTTTCCTTCTGCCTAACTTATTCCAGGTATTATCACTGTAATGACCGACAATTGGCTGAACAATAAGTCCTGTAACTGGAGCAGCTAACCAAAACCACGAGAGGTGCTCTACATCTGCACCGAAATTTTGGAGGATTCGACTCGCATTGGCATTCTGCAAGGCAAAACCAAATTGAATTCCTAAAAATCCCATGCTCATATTCCAGATCTGGGCTACACTTAACTTTGGCTTATTACTCATTTAATCTATGTTTTCAAGAAATGAATGATCACGACATTCAAAAATTTCCTTATTATCCTATCAGAATTCTGACGGGCCAATTGTCACGCTAAATACTCGCAAATTCCGCAATTTTTACGCAAACGATTTAAATGTCTGAATTGGCTCTAAAATTGCGTTTTTGGCTATTTTTTAGCTTTTTATCGAGTTTAAAATATAGAATTATCAATAAATACAGCTAATAATGGAAGATTTTAAAAGAGGATGTGAGGTATGCAAACAACCACTTATATTTGCTTCCTCAAAAAAAGAAATCAACTTAATAACTATCATATGAAATTTAGAGCGGGCGTACTTACCGGGAAAGAAGCTACAGAACTTCTGAACTATGCAAACGAGAATGGATTCGCACTACCAGCTGTGAATACAATTGGTACCAATACCATCAATGCGGTGCTTGAAACTGCAAGAGATGTTAACTCTCCAGTGATCATCCAGTTCTCCAATGGAGGTGCTGCGTTTATTGCTGGTAAAGGATTGAGCAATGACGGCCAGCAAGCTGCCATAGCCGGAGGCATCTCTGGAGCAAAGCATGTTCATGAAATGGCTGAAAGGTATGGAGTTAGTGTGATTCTTCACACTGATCACGCTGCAAGAAAACTACTTCCTTGGATAGACGGACTTTTGGATGCCAATGAAGCACATTTTGCAGAAACTGGCTCTCCTCTATTTAGCTCTCATATGATTGACTTGTCTGAAGAGCCAATTGAAGATAACATCGACACTTGTTGCAAGTATTTAGAACGTATGTCTAAAATGGGCATGACGCTAGAAATCGAGCTTGGAGTAACTGGTGGCGAAGAAGACGGTGTTGATAATACTGACATAGACAGTAGCAAGCTCTATACACAACCAGAAGAAGTAGCGTATTGCTATGAACGACTAAACGCGATCAGTCCTAATTTCACTATCGCAGCAGCATTTGGCAATGTACACGGAGTATATAAGCCAGGTAATGTGAAGCTTACTCCGAAGATTCTTAAGAATTCTCAGGATTTCATTCAAGAGAAATTCGGAACAGGTAAAAATCCAGTCAACTTCGTATTCCACGGAGGTTCAGGATCTACAACTGAGGAAATTAGAGAGGCTATCTCATACGGAGCTGTCAAAATGAATCTTGATACAGACCTGCAGTGGGCGTTTTGGGATGGAATCAGAAATTACTACCAAGGCAAAGAAGGATATCTTCAAACGCAAATCGGAAATCCTGATGGTGAGGATGTCCCTAACAAAAAGCACTATGATCCTCGTGTGTGGTTAAGAGAAGCAGAAAAAAGTTTTGTTACTCGTCTGAAAGCATCATTCGAAGATTTGAACAACATCAATACCAATGCTTAATATGGTATTTGACCAAATCAAGAAAAGCCATCATTTGATGGCTTTTTTTGCTTGAGCTCCATATTAAAAACCAATAGATTAGCAACTACCTAAGAAACTGACATGAACTACCCCATTCGATTTATGTTAATCCTCCTCCTTATAGGAGCATGTAGTCCATCACCAAAAGAAAGCATTGAAACCATGCAAAAATCAGAACAACGAATCGTTCTTTATCAAATGTTCACTCGCCTGTTTGGCAATACAAACCAGACTAACAAGCCATGGGGCACAATAGAAGAAAATGGTGTTGGTAAATTTGATGATATCAGCACAAAAGCATTGAATGCTCTCAAGGCATTTGGATATACACATATCTGGTATACGGGGGTCATAGAGCATGGCCTATTGACGGATTACACTAAATACGGTATTCCGCTCGATGATGCAGATGTAGTAAAGGGAAGAGCTGGATCACCATATGCCATCAAGGACTATTACGATGTGAATCCCGACCTTTCCGTTGATGTACCAAACAAGCTTAAAGAGTTTGAAAACCTAGTGGGAAGAACGCATGATGCGGGTATGAAAGTAATACTTGACTTTGTTCCCAATCATGTGGCACGTGGATATATGTCGGACAGCAAACCAAAAGGGGTCATTGATTTTGGTGATGATGACGATCAATCCAAGGCTTTCGACCCAAATAACAACTTTTATTACTTACCGAATGAATCCTTTGTAGTTCCAGAGGGTTATAACTCTTTGGGCAACAATGACTTCCCTACTAAAAATGGTCAATTTCAAGAGTCCCCAGCCAAGGCGACCGGAAACGATGTATTTAGCTCCTCGCCTTCTGTTAATGACTGGTTTGAAACAGTGAAACTGAACTATGGAGTAGACTATCAAAACGGCCGTCGTACCTATTTTGATTCTGTACCTGATACTTGGCTCAAAATGAAAGACATTCTACTTTATTGGGCAAGTAAAGGTGTAGATGGCTTTCGCTGTGATATGGCTGAGATGGTTCCTGTTGAGTTTTGGGAGTGGGTGACGAAAGAAATAAAAAAACAGTACCCCGAGATCATTTTCATCGCTGAGATCTACAACCCAAATGCCTATCGAGATTATATTTTCAAGGGCGGTTTCGACTACCTATATGACAAAGTAGAGATGTATGACTCATTGAAGTACATCATTCAAGGGCACGGTAGCACAGATGGTCTTACCGCCATTTGGCAAAGGCAAGATGGAATCGGCACCAATATGCTAAGATTCCTCGAAAACCATGACGAGCAGCGCATCGCCTCTCCCGACTTTACAGGAGATATGAACAAGGGCATCCCGATGATGGCCGCTTCATGCTTCATGCATGATGGCCCAGTGATGATGTATTTTGGACAGGATGTTGGAGAGCCAGGGGCTGGTGATTCTGGTTTTGCAGGAGATGATGGGCGCACGACCATTTTTGACTACTGGGGCGTACCTGAGCATATCAAATGGGTGAACAATGGCGCTTTTGACGGAGGACTTTTATCTCAAGAACAAAAAGCATTACAAAACGCTTATGCAGATATCCTAAAGGCGTGTAACGAAATGGAAGCTATGCGCGAAGGAGCATTTTATGACCTCCATTATTACAATAGAAATGAGCAATTCACTGGCTATTCTGATAAGGTCTATGCTTTTGTACGTCATACCAAAAAACAGGTATTGCTGATAGTAATCAATTTTGATTCAAACGAACAGGCTGCTTCTATCAAGATACCTGAGCCGGCGTGGCAAACATTCGGTTTATTGAAAGACGAGATACAATGTCTTGAAGGTAACCGCACATTCTCTATCAATAGAGCATCCACTCAGGGCTATGATGGAGCCTCAGATATCTCTATCAACCTAGCGCCAATTAGCTATCAAATATTGGAACTGAAGTGACTTGACAATGATGAGAATACCCCACTCAGTTCAGATAATAGGAGTTCTAGTATGGTTATTCTCATGCGCTCCACAAAACGAATCTACCCAAATGCTTGACCCAGACGAACTCCCGGTCCGTTGGCCGAATGCTGTGACCTATGAGATTTTCGTGCAATCTTTTGCAGATAGCAACGGGGACGGCATTGGAGATATCAAGGGCATGACCTTAAAACTTGACTATCTTCAGGATCTAGGCATTGAAAATATTTGGCTCATGCCAATCAACCCTTCTCCCTCCTACCATAAGTATGATGTAACTGACTATTATGGTATTCATCCAAGCTATGGCACGATGGATGACTTTAAGGAGTTTTTGCAGGAAGCTCATAAACGCGACATTCGGGTAACAATGGATTTGGTCATCAACCATTGCTCCAACCAGCACCAATGGTTTCAGGACGCACTTGATCCAAGTAATGAATATCGTGATTACTTCGTTTGGAAAACAATGGAGGAAATAGAGGCTGAAGGCATTTTGGAAAAAGAAAAGACTGGTGATAGCGACAACATTAAGCAATGGAATAAGCTTCCTGGCCAGAAAGAACTCTACTTTTCATTCTTTTATAGTGGAATGCCCGACCTGAATTATGACAATCCCAAGGTTAGAGAGGGAGTTTATAAGATAGGAGAATATTGGCTTCAAGAAATCGGAGTAGATGGATTTCGGATGGACGCTGCTAAGCACATATACCCAGATAATAGAGCTGAAGATAACCACGCCTTTTGGCAGGAATTTAAATCAACCATGCAGGCCATCAAACCTGATGTATACATAGTGGGTGAAGTTTGGTCAGATTTAGAAGTTCAAACACCTTTTGCTCAAGGATTCGATGCACTTTTCAACTTTGACATGTCGTTTTCTATGCTCGAAACTGTGAAAAACAAACGAGTAGTCAGCGCTGCTATACACGAGAGCGCATGGAAGATCAATGAAGGAAGCTCTCCAACAGAGCTATATAACGAAAGCGAATCAGCTTTCAAATCATACAACCCCAACTTCATAAATACGACCTTTCTCACCAATCATGATCAGAATCGTGTGATGTCGTTTTTGAATGATAACGAAGAGCAAGCAAAATTAGCTGCCAGCATACTTCTCACTTTGCCCGGCTCTCCATATATATATTATGGCGAAGAGTTAGGCATGAGAGGAATGAAACCTGACCCATTGATCAGGGAGCCTTATTTATGGGATAAAGAAGAATCTGATACGATAAGGACTTCTTGGATAAAAGCCGTCTACAACACAGATTCTACTCTTGTTCCTCTTGCACAGCAGATCGAAGACCCAACTTCAATGTATCATCATTACAGAAAGTTGATAAGACTGAGACGAGCTTCTGAGGTATTGACTTATGGTGATCTGATGACGGCAGATGTCAATGATGAAGAAATCTTGGCCTTCACCAGATCTTTTGAAGGAGAAAAGTATTTGATAATACATAATCTAAGCGAATCAGAGAAGGTGCTACCGATAATAGAGTTCTCAACTATCATTTATCAAAACACAACAACATCAGTCTTTAACAACAATCAGATTCTATTGCCTCCATACAAGAGTTTGATATTATCACAACCCAAAAATCAATAAGCATATGAAAAATATCTCTGTAATCGGCTCGGGAACTATGGGCAATGGGATTGCCCATGTATTTGCTCAAAATGGATTTAATGTAGCTCTTGTAGATATCTCAGGAGACGCTCTTGAAAGAGCTATGGCTACCATTTCCAAAAATCTAGACAGACAAGTAGCCAAGGAAAAAATATCTGAGGCCGACAAACATGCCACTCTGGAAAAAATAACGACTTACACCAGCTTGGAAGCGGGTGTGGAAAAAGCTGACTTGGTAGTAGAAGCTGCCACTGAAGATTATAGCATCAAGTCTCAGATATTTAAGAGCATGGATGATCATTCACCGAAAGGTGCCATACTAGCCACCAACACCTCATCTATCTCCATCACGAAAATAGCTGCAGAGACCAGTCGTCCTTCTCAAGTGATTGGTATGCACTTCATGAATCCCGTACCTATTATGAAATTGGTGGAAGTAATCAGAGGTTATGCTACTTCTGATGAAACTACTGAGTTGGTCATGAATATCTCTAAAGAGTTAGACAAAATTCCAGTGGAGGTAAATGACTACCCTGGCTTTGTGGCCAACAGGATTTTGATGCCTATGATCAATGAGGCTATACTATCGCTGCACGAGGGAGTAGCTGGAGTTGAAGAAATAGACACAGTGATGAAATTAGGAATGGCTCATCCAATGGGTCCATTACAACTAGCTGATTTCATCGGGCTAGATGTTTGTCTTTCCATCATGAGAGTCCTGCATGCTGGGTTTGGAAATTCAAAATACGCACCATGTCCATTGCTAGTCAATATGGTCACTGCTGGTTATAAGGGAGTCAAAACCGGTGAAGGGTTTTACAAATACACCAAAGGATCTAAAGACCTGATAGTCAGCGAAATGTTCTCATAAGAATCGCAAGATTACAAACAATAAAGGGTGACCAGTTGGTCACCCTTTATTGTTTCGAGCATTGATTAGTCTTTTATTTCAATGACCAGATTTTCTCGTAGCCTTTGCCTTGTTCAGATTTTTTCAACTCAGAAATTCCCGTCTTAAACAATTCAATCTGACGATCTACATTCATAATTTTATTCAACTGATCTACTACGTCGGATGCGGATTTTCCAGCCTCGTCAACACCCTGACCAGGCCCTGTGATTAGTCCCGAAGCGTAGTTAGTTGGCCCGACCTTCCATCCGTTAGTAGGTCCATCTATTTTGAAAGAAAAGCGAGGACTTAAAGCCTGTGTTTCAAAATCCATAGAGCAATCTACCGTGACCGAAATAATTCCATCTACACCAAGCTCTTTCAATAATTTCACCTGTGGGTTGTCATTTGGAAATGTTGAAGATCTTGTTGACCACATTTCACCAACTGTTGTCGGGAGGAGTAATTTACAGTCCTTATAAGGCTTCACTACATATTCTGTCGAAACCGTATCTGGAGTACTGAATAGATTCGCATACTGCCTAGCTTTCATTGTTTGTTCTATTGGCACTATCTCAACGTTCAGTTCAGATAGAAGAGCCGCCTCGAACTTAGAATAAAACTCCTCAACAAGAGCATCCCAATAAGCATCAGGTACTTTTGGGAATGTACTTGTCGTTGTAGTTGTGGTGGTGGTGGTATACTTATAATTTCCTGAGGTATAAGATGACGAACTTGTCTCAACTTGCTTTTGATCCAACCCTGTAGCTCTTACAACAAATGAAGCCATAGCCAGCTTCTTAGGGTATGAAAGTGGAGGCCCCCAAAATGCATTTGGTTTAGAAACATCCACTTTGAACTCATCTTCAGTCTCAGCACGATAGATCGCGTTGGAATCATCAACCCCAATTCCCAAAAAAGTTTTTTGGTCTCCAGTTAAAGTTATCGGTGACCAGTCCATCGCCCCGGAAATGACCTGAGTGGCACCTACATCTGGAAGGTCTACAACAGTTTCTTTAGTACGTTGCACTAAAAGATAATTGGCACCTTGCTCAAATTTATAGGCAGGTGTTCCTGTATGTCTAAATGCTTCTTTTGGTATAGTGATTTTATCCACACTTTTGAAAAAGCCTATCTCATTAAAACCCTTGATGCCCATAACTTTCCCTAAAATAGAGACGTAAAAATCTGCGGTTCCACCTTCTGGGTGTTTCAATTCAAGTACCAGATCTTCATCCATGTTGATGTCTACTACTTCTCCTCTTGGCACACCATTGATTGAAATAATCTCGATAGGCTCAATTGGCTCGGCCTTTATGTTAGCCACGTCTCCATTGACAGTGGATATATCCACTGTATGAGCACCGCTATTTTCATCTACTAGTCCTCCGTAGAAACCATTGGCCACATGTTCGATTTCATTTCCGTCAATTTTCACAGAGCCATCAATCTTGCTCATGCCCACACCCTCTTTCTTCAGGAACATAACCCCAGTCATATCCATACCAGGAGTCCAAAAACCAAAGTATTCAGTTTCTATGGTTTCGGCTTCACTTGGGTAAAGGTTTTGCATATAGATCACTTGCATGGATAAGGTTGAAAGATCCGCAGTAGTGGTTGTCAATAGATTACCAGCTAGTTTACCAATAGACTTCATTACATTGAAGTTCTTGGCCTTGGCTTTCATCTTACCGGCGAACCCTCCTAGCTTACTTTCCTCTCCAGAAGGATCGTCATTTTGAGTGGTATCATCATTTTTTTTCTTCCCAAAAGGGATTTTCTGGGCTTCTGTAGGATTGACATACAGCAGTCCACATAAGGTCAAGCAAATGGCGAATAGTCTAATTCGAATCATAGTCATGTACAGTTTTAATTTTAATGCTAAATTAAGTTGCTGATTGAGCCTTTAATATACCATGCATAGGGTATTTAGGAGAATTGACAGCAAAAAAATGTCCCAATTATTCAGTAAAAAATTCATAGACTGAAGGAATTCTATAGAAGTTTAAATTTATCCTCACAAGACTTTGGTTATGTCACTAGTCTTCGTATTTTTGTGCTCATATCGCGGGATGGAGCAGTTGGTAGCTCGTCGGGCTCATAACCCGAAGGTCACAGGTTCGAGTCCTGTTCCCGCTACTACAAAGCCCTTAGATTAATTTCTGAGGGCTTTTTTGTGCCTATAAGGTATCCTCTTGAAAGAATAGAGCTATTCTAACCCGAAGCTACTCTAAGAAGACTTTTGATTGGTTTTGAATATCAACGTCTATCAAATCTCAGATACGTTGTATTTAAATCTGAGGCCGGATAATTAGTTGATTTTTAATTTTTCAACTCTTTCCAGAAAATTAAAAATCTCTTGAGTTCGCTAAGATCCTTCAACAACATTATATTCACCCCCTTGATACCCCTTAATCACATATGATAGATCGTGATAAAAAGAATATTCATCATCATTCTCTATAAAACCATCATGTTTCCAGAAAAATTTATCTAAAGCATCGAAAACAAAAACAAAATCTTTAACCGTTACCTCTCTTGAACATGATATCAACATATTACTATCAGCATGGAAAGTTTTTGATATAAAAAAATAATCGGAGTTTATTTCATACAGCAAATGAGAAGTTGGATCAGTATTAACTCGAAAAATAATCAATCTTACGAATCGATCAATAGAATCAGTCCCTACGATCAAAGGAATTGCAATTAATCTTTCTAGTTGTGAACAAGCAATATTCCGGCGTACCTTTTCCTCAAAGAAATCTTCGGCTTCCATAGACAAAGGAAGAAATGGCAAAATACAAGAATCCAATCTAAACTCTGCAATCTCCCCAAATGCAATGTCACTTGCTTCAGTTGCCAAAGTGCTAATTATCTTATTTGGTTCTTTTATCAAACTATCGCATTCTGTACCTTGACTAAAACAATAATCAGCTATTATGAAGGATGTTAAAACTAAAACTAATCTCATATTGTATAGAAAGAAAATGCTCTATATCTGAAACAAGTCTGCAACTTGTGCCTTCTTGCTATTTGAATTAAACCAGTTTCTTCTTTTTATTAAATTTTGTTCCTTCTCATAGAGGTTCAATTACTTTTTAACATTGAAAATCATAAGTTACGCTTCACTAAATCTGCGCTTGAAGCTGTAAGCTCTGATAAAAAATCAATTCACTTGGCTTCAGCGTATTCAACCATTTCAAAGTCAAGGTCATTAATTCTAATAAGATATTTAATCCTTATTGAATTTAAACCATTATAAGAAATCATCACTAACAATGATACCATACTTCGACACAACGCAAGGGAGAAAAGGTTGAATGAATCCGCAACGCAACATAATACTCTTGCCTTAAAATTTCGCCTAAATGATTTGACTCAACTCCAAAAATCTAATGTTTAGTCGTGTTGTGACCTAGAAAGAGTCCCTTCATTTACTTCTCCTGATATTTGTAAAATCATATTTCCTACTCTTTTCATAAAACTAAAACCTCACTAAAACATTAGTAAGTTAAAATACTGAAGTGGAATTCATTCAGGTTATATTCTTGATTTGATGATACCCCAAAAAATGGGGCAGTGAGTTTAGTTCTGATTTGAAAACTAAATTTACGAATATGACACGCAAAAA